>NZ_PVWX01000003.1:0-455386 GCF_003004375.1 Bacillus sp. LNXM12-1
CTTCACCATCACAGTCGCAGATCCCGAGTTTTGAGGAAAAGCCTCCATTAACGCTGGATACGTTCCTGCATCCATCGCCGAATTCGCCACATTATTGATGTGGACCATTCCGTCTCTTCTGAGCACAGTTTATTCAGATGAAAAGCAATTGAACACAAAAAAGAACCAAAGGAATGAGCCTTGGTTCTTAACAATAAGGTTTCGTTCTAAAAATCCGTCCACTCTTTGATTTGTTTTTTCGTCAGTGGACCTACATGATTTTTCACTATTTCCCCTTTTTCATTTATCAAAAAGGTGGTTGGAATGGTGATGATTTGGTATTTCTTCATCATTTCTCCGTGCTCATCTAGAATGACCGGGAATGTAAACTTTCTGTCTTTCACAAATTGGGCAACCGCATGTTTACTTTGTTCAGCCCCTAGTAAATTCACGGTTAAGATATCAACATCACTCTGATTTTCTTTCACGATTTGGTCAAATACGGGCAGCTCCATTTTACAGGACGGGCACCATGTTGTCCAAAAATGCAGGATGGTCTTTTTTCCTTTCGGCGGAATCATCTGCATATCACCAGTTAATGTAGAAGCCTCTATCCTTGGCGCCATAACGGATTCTTTTGCTTCAGCATCGTTGCCTATGAGTAATAGAAGCAGGGTCATCATGAGAAGCCTGGCGGGTAGACATTTACGATTCATCAGGATCTTCCTTCCCAGTTTTCTTATAGCTTGCCCTCTCGATCACAATGACATTCAAGCTTTTTTCATTCTAAGAAACATGGAAACGCCGAGCTCCTTACATATTGTCGCATAATGCAGTGCAGTCAGCAGCAGCATCCCCGTATTCATCCCTAATATAACCCCCATCATATTTAAGCTTTCAATTGAACCAAGAAAATAGACCATAGAAAACGAGACGACATGCACCCATATATTATGTAGGAACACATCTTTAATGAGCCCCATACCGATTAAACACGCTTGAAATGGCATCACAAACAGATGGCATAAAAAGTACGGCCAAAGCAGCTGTAAATAGACAGCAGCTTGCGGTGAATCAAAAAAGAGATGTGTGAGCGGATAAGCAAAATAATACATCACCATCACTGCCGGCACCCCGTACCCAAACGTAATGAGTATTGCCTGCCTGACACGTTTTTTCACAAGATCATACTGACCTAATGCATAGGCTTCAGATACATTGGGAATCATCACAATCATGATGGAATGGGCGATAAACGCTGGGAAAAAACCAATCGACATCGCGACACCAGCCAGCATGCCGTAATGATCAACAGCAAGTGTGCCAGAGATGCCTGCTGCAATAAGCGCTCCTTTGATTAAAAACGGTTCAACCGCATTGGCGATCGCATGAAAAATCCGCATGCCCGTTGTCGGAATGGAGACGGCTAAGAGGCGCTTTCTCACGTCAATCCCTCTTAATTCAACAGACCTGACATTGACAGCATTTTTCGCCATGACGTATTGGGAGTATAAATAAATAAAGACGACGAGATCACTCGCGACAATGACACCGATGGCAATGAGTACCGCTGTTTCAATATCAAACGAATACCAATGAAAAAACAAAAACAAGCAGATAAGCTGGATCGTTTTCTTCAGCATATTGGCGAGAGCGATCCTGCCCATTTGCTGCTTTCCCATAAAATAGCCGCGTGCGATAGAGGTAAACGCAATAATCGGAATAAGAGACAGCACCAGCCCTTTCATGAGCGGATGATATGACTGAAATACAGGAATGAACGGCAGTACAATCGCTGCGATCCCCGTTGTTGTACATGTCACCACAAGCGTCATTTTAAACGCATGGCGGAGCATACTTTTGTGGAGCCGCTCATGCGATTCTGCAATGAATTTAGAAATGGAGACTGGCAGCTCTAAGCTGGCGATCACAAGGACAAGCATGATGATTGGAAGGATACTCATATATAGACCCATTCCATGTTCTCCAAGCTCTCTCGCTAAAATCATATTGACTAAAAACTCTATACACTCCGCAATGAAAGCTGCGACAGATAGCAGAATGACCCCTTTTACAAATCGATTCATGTAGCCTCCCCTTTGTCTAAAAGCAAATTCTTTTCACATTCTATGAGACAAGTCCTGAAAATATTTTGATAATTGAAGACAAAAAAAAGAGCGATCTGATTGATCGCTTCTTTTCTTTATACGGCAAATACGTGACGACCGATACGTTCTACAATTTTGCGGGAACGAATCCAGTTATCTGTTGCCGTTTTGGGATTATAAAAATAGATGGCCTTTGTTGTTCTGTCATGTTCTTTCACTACCTGTTTCACAGCTTTAACAGAATCTTGATCTGCTTTATCATGAATACTTCCATTCGATACTGGCTGGAAAGCATTTCGCTGATAAATAACACCTTTGACACTGTCAGGAAACGAGCGATGCTCCACCCTGTTTAAGACGACGCTTGCCACAGCTTTTTTACCTGCGTAAGATTCACCTTTCGCTTCAGCGTGTACCAATCGTGAGAGTAGCTCCATTTCTTCATTAGAATAGCGTTTGGCGCTTTCCTCATTCGTCGTTTCTGATTTTACTCTTTTCTTTTGCTTCGTTTTTGAAGACTTTTCTTCTGTAGACGTACTAAGCATTTTGACTTTCGGCTGACGCTTCTCCTCTGAAAATGCTGGGATGACTTGATCGTGATCATCTTGATCTATATATGAAAGCTCATGCTTAACAGGTGCTTGTGAAAGTTCGTGACTTAATGTGCCTTGCTGCTCTTGTAGGTTGTCCATCTTCATGGCTGCGACCAGCATAAGGATGACAAAAAGAGCTGTATGAATTTTCATCATTCGCCTCATTCCTCCTTTAATCAAAATAGGCGGTAAGATACTTGTCCACTCTAACAAGAGCTCCTTCTATTTTCACGCACAAAGATTTGCATGCCTGTCCAAATTCCGTCATTAAATGGAATTTATTAGTTTGATCGCTTATAAACTGGCATTGTTAGCGCTTAAAAAGGTCCTGTTTCCGCCTATAATCATCCTTATGCACCTGATTATGGGTTATTACATTTTCTTTTCAGATGTATCAAGCTCGTTTGAAGTGTGACAAAAGAACTAAAATAAAAAAGCTTTCTCTCATTCATGAGAAAAAGCTTTAGCTTCTTGCTTCTGTAAGATATTCAAAAATAACATCTCCACCATGTTTCGCAATCCCGCGAAAATGCTTAAAATCATCTTGATTCACCAAGACCGAACGAAACGTTAAAAAATCATCTTTTTGGATGGTCACTTGCTTTTCCGTCCCATTTCGTAACGATTCAAGGATTGTGAGGATTTGTTCTTCAGTCAAAAAAACCGCTCCTTTACAGCCATCATCAAATATTAAATATACCATCCGTTAGGAAAGCATACAACGAAAACGAAACAAAAACGTCTTTATCCTTTACATTGGTATGAAAATATTGCAAAATACTTTTTAATAGGGAATGAAATCTGTTTTTAAAGGAGAGGGATCGGTTGAAGATTGCAAAAATTGGAAATGTGATCGAATTTAGAAATGGTTTAACAGGTGTAGTTGAAAAAGTGAATGAAAACTCTGTCATTGTGGATGTCACCATTATGGACAACTATAGAGATTTAGAACTGGATTCACTAACAGTCGTTAATCATAAAAACTATAAAATCATCAAAGACTCCGTACATTAATTTGCAATCCTCAATTCAGACTATCGTTACATACGTAAATACGAAGCAAAGCTGCTCTCGTTTGACAGTTTAGCTCTCTTTGACAATCACATATGAAAAAGACTGACACTATATGAAGCGGTGTCAGTCTTTTTGCGTATGAAAGGTTTGCATTTCCGCTTTCGTCTTGTACATGTCAACTTCCTCGGGGGTGATAACGCCTTTATCAATCAAAAGTGCAATCACTCCAAGCAATGTGGAGGCACTCCATTTATATCGTTCTTTGTTTTGATGTTCGAGCATTTGAAGCTCTTCTCTTAGCTCCATCAGCAGCTTCTCTGTCTTTTCTTCTTTGTTTGCCAACTCAAACGCCTCCGTTTTCCGTTCATTGCCCCCTATTTTATCTCAAAGCAAATAGGATAAGCAAAAAACACGATTTATCTTTACAAACATACGTTCTGTCATATATAATATGTTTACGAGCTGGTAGCCCCCAGCCGTCCTAGCAAGTTCTATTCCCATTTGTATGAGAAGAGCGACATGACTCTTCTCTTTTTTTATAAGTTCAGCCTGATTGATTCATTTTAACCCCGTAAAAAAAGACATGTCATCAGGCATGTCTTTTCCTATTGATTAGCGATTATCAATCGTTTCTGGATACATATCATGGTTCATCATACGATATGATGCCATTTCTTCATATTTGGTACCAGGTTTTCCGTAGTTCGTATACGGGTCAATTGAAATACCGCCTCTTGGTGTAAATTTGCCCCACACTTCAATGTATCTTGGGTCCATCAATTCAATGAGATCGTTCATAATAATGTTCATACAATCCTCATGAAAGTCACCATGGTTACGGAAGCTGAACAAATATAATTTTAGTGATTTACTTTCGACCATGATTTCATTTGGGATATAGCTGATATAAACTGTCGCAAAATCCGGCTGACCTGTTTGCGGACAAAGTGACGTAAATTCTGGGCAGTTGAATTTCACAAAATAATCTCTATTTGTATGTTTATTCGGAAACGTTTCAAGCACTTGTGGTGCATAATCAAACAAATAATTGGTCCCTTGATTTCCTAGTAAAGTGACACCTTCTAATTCTTCTGGTTTTCTTGTCGTCATGTCTTCTCTTCCTTTCTATACGCCTCGTTTATTTCCCCACAATAATGTGTGCAGCTGCGGCAGCACTCTTACGCGATTTAAGTCTGGATCTTGCGCTACTTGATCGACAAGCGCTTCATATCTCTTTAATAAATGCGTCAATAAGTACGCATCATCACCTGTCGTCGTGTCATCATTTCCTACCTGCAGATAAAAAGGAAGCTCTGGATATTTCGCATGAACATCCTTTGCATAGGCTAGATCATGATCGTCAAAGATCACGACCTTCAGGCTTGCATGCTGCAATCTATTTCCGCTTTTCAGCTCATCTATGATTCGTGTTAGTTTCGTAAAATCTGTTTTCATATTTGAGCTTGGCGGCTTCGGAGAAATGGTTAAATCATCGATTTTCAAAAACCAGTCCTGATACATCGTCCCTTGTGTTTCAAGCGCTGTATCAATTCCTTCTTCGTGCAGCAAATCAATAAGTGATTCCATTTGTTTTAAAAGCGCAGGGTTCCCCCCTGAAATGGTGACATGAGAAAAAGCCTGTCCGCCTATTCTTTTTAATTCTTTGACAATGTCTTCTGCGTGAAGCCACTGAATGTCATGCTTCGCTGAGCCATCCCATGTAAAGGCGGAATCACACCAGCTGCAAGAGTAGTCACAGCCAGCTGTTCTGACAAACATGGTTTTTTGTCCAATGACCATCCCTTCTCCTTGAATGGTCGGACCAAAGATTTCTAATACAGGAATCGCTTTAGCCATTGTTTTCAACTCGTTTCGGCCGGTAAATGCAGTAGCTTGTTGGAGTCTCCCTCACAAAGACCTGAACACATACCGGTTTGTTCGCTAAAGTCGATAAATACGCTGCCACTTTGTCATGGACTGTCTTTGCCACAACCTCTGTAGTAGGCATCGCGTATGGATCGGTTGACGAGAACTCTTCATGATCATTAAGCAGTGTGTGATCATACTGACCATGAATGAGCTTCTTCAATGTACTGAAATTGACAAGGAAACCCGATTCATCTAGCTCGTCTCCCGCAATGGTTATATTGATGGTGTACGTATGACCATGTACGCGGCTACAAGCACCTGCATCTTCTCTTGGGATGAAATGGGCAGCCGATACATGCATATCTTTGTTCAATTCAAATGAGTATGGATGATTCGTTTGTGGATAGATTTGAGAAAGCACTTATTTTGCCTCCTTCATTTCCATATAAGTGTCATAGCCATTTTTCCGAAGCTTACACGCAGGACATTCCCCGCAGCCATCAGAAATGATGCCATTATAGCAAGTGAGCGTTTCATTTTTTACAAAATCCAGCGCATTCAGCTCATCCGCAAGCTTCCATGTTTCTGCTTTATTGAGCCACATGAGTGGTGTATGGATCACAAATGGTTTTTCCATCGCCAAATTCACTGTGACATTACAAGACTTTACAAACTCGTCACGGCAATCTGGATAGCCGCTAAAGTCTGTTTCACATACACCGGTGATAATATGTCTTGCTCCGATTTGATATGCAAGAATAGAAGCGAAGGATAAGAACACTAAGTTTCGTCCTGGTACAAATGTGGAAGGCAGCTCTCCTTCTTTTTCCTCAATGTCAATGTCATCTCTTGTTAAAGCATTTGGTGCAAGCTGATTCAAAAGAGACATATCTAATAGATGATTCTTCACACCTAACTTGTCAGCAATTCTTTTGGCGACATCAATTTCTTCTTGATGACGCTGATTATAATGAAAGGTCACGGTTTCTACCTCTTCGAATTGTTGAAGTGCCCATAATAAACATGTCGTACTGTCTTGTCCCCCGCTAAAGACAACGACTGCTTTTTCATTTTTCATTTTCTGTTCTCCTCCTTTTGCAGATCTATACAATCGTACAAAGCTGCATCTGAAAGGCTCTTGAAAACCCCTATTTTCTCAAAAGAAAAGACACCTTTACAAGTGTATGAGGTGTCCCAGCCATAAAAAATAAAAAATGCCACATCCAAGGATACGGCAAGTCCTTAGTTTTTTATAGAGGGTTTTGCTAGAACCTCTCCCGTTTTACACGGATTTTTGTTCAATTTTCACAGAGGATAGTGTACCACATATTTTTCATGCAGGCTATCCCTTCTTTACTTATCAAGAGATGCAGGCACTTTTTTTAGACAAAGAAAGAGGATAAAAAAGATGCTCACATAGCCAAAAATAGGATAAACCGTTGATATCAATGTACCGTAACCGATTTTACTAATCACATAGCAGCATAAGAGAATAAGGGATATTGTCAAGACACTGTTCATCCGAATATACGCCCTCACTTGTCTCTCGAGTCCATATAAATTGCCTATGACGGATGTAAAGACTTCGCCGAAGATCACAAATAAATAAATGAGGTGAATGGAGTTTGCTACTTGATACACTACCTGAGCCATTGGAATATCAAACGCCTCCAGCATATTTAATGAAGAAAGAGATAAAAAGCATGCCAGTAAAATAAGGGTCAGCATGACGCCCCCAAGCACAGCTCCCTTTTTAATCACCGCTTCAGAGGTCATTTCATTTGCGACGGGCACTAACACTGCTTGAGAAAGTGCTAAATTAAAAGCTCCATATGAGATAGCTGATAAAATCCACTCTCCCTCACCCATTTGAAGCGCAAGAACATAACTTTCACTACTGCTAAAAACGAATGAATCAAGAAATACGATCAATGAAAAGAAAATAAGCATTGGGACGACGAGAACATTGACACCAAATAATCCTTTTGAACCTTTCAAAAGCACAATGACGCTTAGAATGATCGTCAAAAAGATTCCATATTCCTTTGATATGCCAAGCTGCTCTTCAAAAATAGCCCCTGCGCCAGAAATCATCACTGAAGTGACGCCTAGTAAAATAAAAAACATGACGACATTAATATACCTGCTTGCAGCTGTGCCAAATAGAAACCGGTTCATATCTTGATAAGACTCTGCTTCAATTCGTTTAGAAATGAGCATCATTTTTGCACCAAGTCCAGTAAAAATAGCGCCGCTAATCAAGATTCCGAATAGTCCAATCCAGCCAAAACGAACAAAAAATTCTACGATTTCTTTTCCTGTCGCAAACCCAGCTCCAACCACTGTTCCTACATATAAAAAGGCAAGCTGAAAAGCGGATTCATTTGAACGTTTCATGTGACCCCTCCGCACCCATCACTTTCGATTGTCTTTTTTTATCCTATGAGACGAGTTCCTTGAAAAGAAGGACAAACCATGATTAAATGCAAAAAAGGATTTTCAACTGCCTTTGAGCAAAACAGTTGAAAGTCAAAATAGGTCAGAGTATACTATAGTCAAAGATGGTCAAACAACAGACCATTTCCTTTAACATTCATTGGTCAAATAAAGTCAAACTTTATTTTAAGGAGGTTATGGCAAATGCGTTGTCAACATTGTCAAGTAAATGAAGCAACTATTCGCCTGAATATGCAAGTGAATTCGTCCCGGAGCCAAATGGTTTTATGTGAAGACTGCTACACCTCTTTGATGGAGCAATCAAAAATGAAAATGGGACCTCAATTGTTCGGGGGAAGCTCATTCTTCTCTGAGCAAGCAGGACATGCACAAAGCGTAGAGCAGCCAAAGCAAAAAGGCTTACTCGATGAACTTGGCCGGAATTTAACAGATGGCGCAAATGCTGGTTTAATTGATCCAGTCATCGGCCGTGATGAAGAAGTCGCAAGAGTCATTGAAATTTTAAATAGAAGAAATAAAAATAACCCTGTTCTGATTGGTGAACCAGGTGTTGGGAAAACAGCGATCGCTGAAGGACTCGCACTGAAAATTGCAAGTGGCGATGTACCAAATAAATTAAAGAACAAACAAATCTATTTATTAGATGTCTCCTCCCTTGTAGCGAATACAGGGATACGTGGTCAATTTGAGGAAAGAATGAAGCAGTTAATCAAAGAATTGCAAAGCCGTAAAAATATTATCCTATTTGTAGATGAAATCCATCTTCTTGTAGGCGCAGGATCTGCCGAAGGGTCAATGGATGCTGGAAACATCTTAAAACCAGCCCTTGCACGAGGCGAGCTCCAGCTAGTAGGTGCGACGACATTAAAAGAATATCGTCAAATTGAAAAAGATGCCGCACTTGAACGACGCTTCCAGCCCGTCATTGTGGATGAGCCAACACAAGATGAAGCGGTCGAGATTTTAAAAGGCATTCAAGATAAGTACGAAAGTTATCATGGCGTCACTTATTCAGACGAAGCTATTCAAGCGTGTGTTCAATTATCTTCCCGGTATATTCAAGACCGTCATTTGCCGGATAAAGCCATTGATTTAATGGATGAAGCAGGTTCAAAAGCGAACCTCTCCATTGATGCAGCAAGTGAAGATGAACTAACGAATCGTCTGAGAGAAATTGCTGCTGAAAAACAAGCTGCTTTAAAAGAAGAACAATACGAAAAAGCAGCGAAGCTTCGAGATGAAGAAGAAGCCATTGAAGCAAGACTTCAAAACAAAACAAATGACAAAGAACATGTCGTCACAGCAGAAGCCATTCAAGCCATTGTGGAACAAAAAACAGGCATCCCTGTCGGCAAACTGCAAGCAGACGAACAAACCAAAATGAAAGAAATGGACGTCCGCTTAAAAGCACGGGTGATTGGTCAGGAACATGCGGTTGAAAAAGTGGCGAAAGCTGTGAAAAGAAGCAGAGCCGGCTTAAAATCGAAACATAGACCAACAGGCTCCTTCCTATTCGTTGGACCAACAGGTGTCGGGAAAACCGAATTGTCAAAAACGCTAGCTGAAGAATTATTCGGTTCAAGAGATGCGATCATCCGTTTAGATATGAGTGAGTACATGGAGAAACACTCAGTATCCAAGCTCATTGGTTCTCCTCCTGGTTATGTTGGACATGATGAAGCGGGTCAGCTGACGGAAAAAGTGCGCAGAAAACCATACAGCATCATTTTGCTGGATGAAATCGAAAAAGCACATCCTGATGTGCAGCATATGTTCCTTCAAATCATGGAAGATGGCCGGTTAACAGACAGCCAAGGCAGAACCGTCAGCTTTAAAGATACAGTCATCATCATGACAAGTAACGCAGGCAGCACAGATAAAACGGTCAAAGTCGGCTTCCAGTCTGATCAGGAAGAAGCGATTGAGGAACAATCACTCATTGATTCACTCAGCGCCTATTTCAAGCCAGAATTCTTGAACCGTTTTGACAGCATCATTCAGTTTGACTCATTAGATAGAGATGATTTAGTGAAGATTGTGGATCTTCTGCTCAATGAGCTGTCAGAGCAATTAAAAGAGCAACATTTAACAGTCCATGTGACAAAAGAAGCGAAAGAAAAAATTGCAGAACTTGGATATCACCCTGCATTTGGTGCTCGTCCACTGCGAAGAACCATTCAAGAGCATGTTGAAGATCAAATGACGGAAATATTGCTTGAAGAAGAAAAGCTTTCAGGATTTACTGTAGATGTTGAAGATAACGAAATTGTAGTAAAAAAAGGATAAGTACATCCTAAGAAGGATCTACAGCTCCATCATGTTGCGGTGTCTAAGTTCCATCCGCACGCCGACGCCCCCTCCGCCTCTTTTCCTTTACGATAAAAGAAAAAGAGGTGGATCACATGATGAATTGGAGCTATGATCTTGTCAAAATTATGTATGAAGAAAAATTAAAAGAGCTGCTTTTAAATGAAACTGCTCAAAGAAATTAAAAAGAAACTCCCTTTATATCAGAGGGAGTTTCTTTTTTAAGGTAATAGAAAGCGCTTTCGTCAAAATTTCTTCACAGAAACTGCCTTAATTTTATATTCTGACTAAAACCCTTCTAGAAGACACCGATATTAACTATAGAAAAAGATAGTTAAAGGATTTGGTGAGATAATGGACAAAACATCGTTAATTGGTATTATTTTAGCATTTATTGCACTGAGTGTCGGTATGGTTTTGAAAGGTGTGAGTCTAACCGCTCTTATCAACCCAGCGGCTATATTGATCATTGTTGTTGGGACGATTGCAGCTGTTGTCATCGCATTCCCATCTAGTGAAATTAAGAAAACACCAAAATTGTTCGGCAAAATTTTCAAAGACAACCAGCTTCCAACGATTCAAGAAATGATCCCTCTTTTTTCAAACTGGGCACAAATTGCGCGTCGTGAAGGTCTTTTGGCATTAGAAGCTAGCATTGAGGAAGTAGATGACGATTTCCTTAAGAACGGCTTAAGCATGGCGGTTGACGGTCAGAGTGCAGAATTTATTCGCGACGTCTTAACAGAAGAGGTTGACGCCATGTCTGAAAGACATCAGTCAGGCGCATTAATCTTTACACAAGCAGGTACATACGCTCCGACGCTTGGTGTACTTGGCGCCGTTGTCGGACTTATTGCCGCACTTGCAAACATGGGAGATATTGAAGCACTAGGACATGCAATCAGTGCAGCCTTCGTTGCCACACTGCTTGGGATTTTTACCGGGTATGTGTTATGGCATCCATTTGCCAACAAGCTGAAGCGTAAATCAAAGGAAGAAGTAAAGCTTCGTCTGATTATGATCGAAGGGATCCTTTCTGTTCTTGAAGGTCAATCTCCAAAAGTGATTGAACAAAAACTTCTCATGTACTTACCAGCGAAAGAACGTGCAAATCTTGTCATTGAAGAAGGAGAAAAACAAAATGGCTAGGAAACGTAAAAAACATGATCACGATGACCATGTAGATGAATCTTGGCTGATCCCTTATGCCGATCTTCTGACGCTTCTACTCGCTCTCTTCATTGTGCTATTTGCATCTAGTTCGATTGATGCGGCAAAATACGAACAGATGGCAAAGTCTTTTAATGTCGTCTTTACGGGTGGTACTGGTGTCATGGATCAAACCAGCATGCAAAGCACTGAAGAAACTGAAAATAGCAACCAGACCAAGAAAGCAGCCGAAGAAGATGAAGAAGCCAAAGCGAAAGCTCGAGACCATGCCGTTCTCACAAAGGTCAAAAAGCAAGTGGACTCCTTCATTGCCAATAAGAAACTTGGAGCTAAGCTCGAAACAAAGCTCACGGACGAAGGTTTGCTCATTACGATAGAAGACAGTATCTTCTTTGATTCTGGCCGGGCGGTTATTCGCCCTCAAGATGTCCCGTTAGCAAAGGAAATCTCAAAACTACTTGTCATAAACCCCGCTCGTGACATCGTCATTAGCGGACATACTGATAATGTACCGATCAGAAATTCAGAATTTGAATCCAACTGGTATTTAAGTGCCATTCGTGCTGTAAACTTTTTGAGTATTCTTCTTGAGAACAGCAATTTAGACCAAGAGAACTTTAGTACAAAAGGTTTCGGTGAATTCAAGCCGGTTGCTTCAAACGATACAGCAGAAGGCAGAAGTAAAAACCGACGCGTAGAAGTACTCATTTTACCGATTGAGAAAAAAGCGAAATAAAAAAGGAAGCCCTCGGCTTCCTTTTCTATTTATTCTGTATGATCATATAAATGCTTTGCACGCAGTCCCACATGTTTGAGCATATCAATGCAGGCATCCTTCTCTTCTTCGCTAAGGACACTGATCATCTCATGAATTTCTTTCGCATGATCTGGGAAGATATCATCAAGCAAAGCTCGTCCCTGCTTGGTAATATGCGCAAATGTCACCCTGCGGTCTTCTGCACAGGCCCTACGACTGAGGAGTTCTTTCTTCTCCAATTTATCGACCACATACGTGATGCTGCCGCTTGCAAGTAAAATCTTATCACCGATTTGCTGAAGAGGCTGATCCCCTTTATGATACAGTAATTCTAATACTGCAAATTCAGTCGGATTCAGCCCGTGCTTCACAATATGTTTGTTCATGTGATGATTAATTGAGCGATAGGCACGTGATAATACAATAAATAATTTCAAAGATTTCTCAACATTATGATTTTCCATTTTTTTATCATCCTTTATGAAATGCAACCCACTAATGTGACATTAATAAACAATAAGTAAAATGTCAACATCTTGATCCATCTTTAGCATGAAAATGAGACCAGAACGAATCACCTAATTTTTTAAAAATCACACAAGTCATCGTAATAAAGATAGGTTCAATGCTATAATAAGTCTATTAGGTAATACGTTGGAGCGATGAATGATGAGTATACTGAAAGGGTTTTGGAAGAAGATCAGGCTGTACCTTATTTTGGTCATGATTCCAACCCTAATCATTAGTTATTTTATCTACGAAAAAGAAACGGAAAAAATCGACTTAAAAAACAAACAAACTGCTACACTTATGTTAAATATTCACAAAAACCAAATGAATTATTTAATTAGTGAAACAGAAGCGAGATTAACTTCACTTGCCATGGGATTTGACCAGCCTCTTGAGACAAAAAAAGTACAAAACATCCTAGAGAAAATCTATAAACAAGAACCTCGTTTTTCAGGTCTGTATCTCCTAGACAAAAAAGGAAATGTATCAGTAAGCACCACACCGTTAAAGGAAAAAATCAACCTGTCATTTAGAGATTACTTTAAGCGCATTCAAGTGACCAAGCAGACGGTGATCACAGATAACTATGTGAGCCGAATTACAAAACAGCGGATTCTCTCCATTTGCGTGCCTGTGCTAGATGAAAATGAAGAAGTCACCAATGTGCTAGTCGCCGCCATTCAAATTGATTATTTAAGAAATATTATGAATGTATTGAACCCTGATCTTCATTTTAAGATGCTGAATCAAAATGGACATGTGGTGTTTACAAGTGGTCCGCAGCCAGCATCAGAAAATGGCAGCACCGTGTCTACATATTTAGATGAAAACAGCTGGAAGCTGGAGGTCTTTCCGCAGCGCGCGTCTACAGGTGAAGTGCTGTCTGTTATGCTGATCCCTTTATCCAGTGCTTTTATTTTATTAAATATTTTATTCACACTTGTTCAATATATCATTTTAAGGCGTCAAACCCAGCAGGAGCGTCACCAAAATGAAGCGCAAAAGCTTGAATTAATCGGAACCCTCGCAGCAAGTACGGCACACGAAATTCGCAACCCATTAACAGGGATCAGCGGATTTATACAGCTTTTGCAAAAGAAGTATCATTCAGAAGAAGATCAGCTCTATTTTTCTGTCATTGAAGAAGAAATTAAACGAATCAACCAAATCGTCAGTGAGTTTCTTGTATTAGGGAAACCAACGGCAGAAAAATGGCAGAATAACTCTGTAAAAGAAATTGTAAGTGAGATCATGCCGATCGTTTTCTCTGAGGCGAACCTTTATAATGTTGAGGTTGATTTGCAAATTAATACGATTCAAGATGTTGGGGTATATTGCACAAAGGATCACATTAAACAAGTCGTATTAAATGTAGCGAAGAACTCGTTAGAAGCGATGCCAAATGGCGGTCATTTGAAGATTTTGATTGAGGCTGAAAAAGAACATGTCATCATTAAAGTGAAAGATACGGGTGAAGGCATACCAGAAGAAATGTTAAAGCATATCTTCCTTCCTTTTATTACGTCGAAGGAAAAAGGTACAGGTCTTGGGCTTGTCGTGTGTAAACGAATTATTTCGATGTATGGCGGGACAATTGATATTCAAAGCGAAGTGAATAAAGGAACAACCGTCATGATCATGCTTCCTTCTGCTCACTCAGCATAGTTGAAACATTCAGCCGGTTTTGCTTAGGCAAGACCGGTTTTTCATGTCAATAAGAAGGGCGGTTCACAGATAGAAGACTCATTTGAGATACAAGATCATGAAAGGAGGGGGCAGATTGTTTCTCATGAAAAAGGAGATACTGATACTCATTCATCAGGTTGTCTAGTTCTTGACTATATTTAATTGTCGTCTCACCAGTGTAGCCTTCCGCTTGAGCAGCTTCTACCATCTGTTTTCTCTTCTCATCAATGGACATCAGCAATTGTTCTTTCCTTACATAAATATTCATGATCTCAGCTCCCGCAATGAATTCGACTGTCTATGCTCAAAATGATCCGACACCAAAATTATACTTTATTTGTAAATTAAATTAAATATGCTTATTTTATTTAATTTTTTACAGCCTAAAGACCTCTTACCCAATCTAATTTGGGGGTAAACTTCAAATTTGGACAGGACTGACACATGGATTAAACAGAATTTTATCCTATGCAGAAGATCAAAATCAACTATTTTCTTTCTCATTTTATGCCTATTTTCCTAAAAAAAAGCTGATCATCCGCCTCATGCGGAATGATCAGCTCCTGTCATTAAACCGTTTCTTCCTCGTAAATTGGCACCCAGCCCTCAGTTGTGACAAATATGCGAACTGCGACCACTTTGCGATCCTCTTGAAGTGTAAAGTAGTGGCGAATATGTGGCGGGACAGAAATTAAATCGCCTGGATTCAGTCTCACATCAAAAAAGACGCCATCCTTACCCTGAATGGCAAAGATTCCATGCCCGCTTACAATAAAACGTACTTCGTCATCTGTATGATGATGCTCACGCTTAAAATTTTGGAGCAGCTCATCTAGATTTGGTGTGGCGTCAGATAATGAAATCACATCCTGCGCTTTGTACCCTCGTTTTTCAGATATACGCTGGATTTCCTTTTGAAAAACAGTCAAAATCTCTTCCTTTTCCTCATCTGTTAAATCATACTTTTCTGATAACCGGTTTGGCAGCTTTGCAATATCCCAATGTTCATAAATGACCCCTTGCTTTTCTAAATATGCTGCTACCTCTTGCTCGTTTTCAAGTAATGTGTTTTCTTCGTTATGAATCAAAATCGTCGCCATGTGCTTTTCCTCCTTTTTATCTGACAAGCTGCTTTTGATAAAGCGTTAATTTTAAGTGGTAGCTAAATAAAAATTCATACGCCTCTAATACTCGTTTTGCTTCAAAGGCTGTTTTTCCCCAGACAGTGATGCCGTGATTTCGAATGAGCACCGCACCTGATTCTGACTCTTCAGTGAGATGCTTTGCAAATTGTGCTGCAAGATGCGGAATATGGGCTGGATTTTCAATAATCGGTATCGACACTTCTGCATCCTCTTCCCAGTAACCAAGCGCCTTGATGATTTCGTTTCCTTTCAAACGAACCTCGCCCTTACCCCCATACAGCTCAGACATCACATTATTATCGATTGTATGGACATGGAGGCAGCAACCTGCTTTCGTCCGCTCATACACGTATGTGTGAAGCAGTGTTTCGGCTGAAGGTCTAAGCTGTTCGTTCGGATCATCAGGCTTGCCTGCTGCGTTCACTAAAACAAAATCTTCATCCGTTTCTTTTCGTTTATCTTTACCGCTTGCCGTCACCAAAAACGTGATTGGATCATCCGACACCTTGATCGATAAATTGCCGCTTGTTCCGTAAAACCAGTCTCTTTGTGCCAGTTCACGTTTGACGTCTGCTAGCTCCTGCCAGCGCTTGCTCTTTGCGTCTGCCATTCCTTCACTTCCTTTATTTGTTCAAATTGCGCTTTAAGATCAATAAATGTTTCATACTCTTTATATACAACCCCAAGCTCCTTACATTCATTCAGCAAGTAGTCGCGCGCAAATGTGAGATCCGCATGCTTTGCTGCCTCCACATCGGTGACTGAATCTCCGATCATGATGATGAAGTCCTTCTCATGGGTCAGCTCTCGAATGATTGACGGCTTGCAGCATCCGCAGCCATTTTGACATTGCGAATCGCAGACATGCGGCCATTCAATCTGAATATGATCTTCCCCAAATGAGGCATGATTGCAATAAATATTGTCTCTGCCCACAATGCCCTCGAGTATGGGATAGACAAAAAAGTCCATCCCGCCGCTTAGCACATAGAAAGGAATATCAGCCTTTTTCACATAATCAACAAATTGCTTGAATCCTTCTCGAATCTCTGTATCTTCTAAAATAAACGACTGAATAGCTTCTTTTTGATCACTCGTCAGTAATTGAAACATCTGCCCGACGCCTTCTTGAATGGTGATCTCCTTTGTGAGAACATCATCCTTCAGCTTCGTCCATTCACTTGGTGCAAAGTGTTTCATGATGCGAATGATATTATCATTTTTTGTAATTGTTCCATCAAAATCACAACATACAATTGGTTTTTTCATTTATTCTGCTACCCTTCCCCATAGTTCAAGTGCTGCTTTTAAGTCTTGGCAAGAAGCTGCCTTCTCTTGGATCGACTCTCCATGTATCACCGCATCAATGATCGATCGAAATGCTTTCCCTCCACCGATGGCTCCACGCGGATGTCCGTGAATTCCTCCACCAGCATTAATCACATGATCGAGTCCAAAATCTTTAATCAATACTGGAACCATTCCAGGATGAATGCCTGCTGACGGGACTGGGAACGTTTTTTGAACCAAATCCTCTTTTACACAAGCTTCATAGATTCCAAAGGCATCTTTTTTCGGAAGTGCGACCGACCCATAAGGTGAGGGAAAAAGACTCAAATCAGCGCCAGCATATCGATTTAATTTACCTAAAAGAAGAGAATGCGAAAATCCATATTCAGGCGATGATGTCAAAGCGCCGCTTACTGCGGGATGGGCCATAATAGGCAATGGAATATCTGGATCCTCAGCTAAGCTTTGCATGACATCTAGTCCGTAGGCAAAGACATTGAATAAGAGTGCATCCGCTCCAAGTTCAGCTGCCTTTCTTGCTCGATCCTTCAGTTCAAAGGTTCTGCCTGTTAAATTAACGGCATATAACGTTCGGTGCCCTGTCTCTTCATATGTTTCTTTTAATATCTTTTTTCCTTCTTTGATTCGTTCTTCAAAAGGGGCTAGCGGGCTCTCAAATAAAATTTCATCGTCTTTGATAAAGTCAACGCCGCCTAATGCTTGTAAACGGAGCTGCTCTTTTAAATCCGCCATATCACGGCCAATGACACCTTTAAAAATACTCATCAACAACGGACGATCAAACACGCCTGCTTTTTTGCGTATGCCATCAATTCCAAATACCGGTCCTGGCAGGCTTCTTTTAAATCTATCCGAGAATTGTATGTCGACTAGCTTCACTTTTCCATCAAGTGAAAGCTTTCCAAAGATCGTCGTCAAAACGGCCGGTATATCAGCTGAAAAGTTAGCCTCAGGATAAGCAATGGTCACCTCAGATTGATATACGCCATTTTCGGCTGAAGCAACCTTTTCTGATACTTTTTCTACCCGCCCTTTATGTTTTTGAAGCTGCTCCTTTTTGAGCTGCGGCAAATCTGTCCATGATCCCACTGTTAAACCAAGTGCGATCTGCTCCGCTTTTCGGTTCACTTGTTCATCCTCTCGATGTGTTAATACGTATGTTGCCAGTAATTCACTCACTAGGAATCCCCTTTCAATTTCGTCATGCATATGGTCAATAAAAAACCTCTTCAAGTGCTTTGTCAGCGCCTTAAAGAGGTTGTTTCGTGTCATTCATCCGAATCTTATCTCTCAGCGCTTGCTGCAAGAATTAGCACCGTGCTTCATGGAAGTCGGTTGCCGGGCTTCATTGGGCTAGTCCCTCTGCCTACTCTTGATAAGAATATTCAATTTTCTTAAATATTGTCTGAATTATCGCACCATTTTTTTATGTTGTCAATGGCTTATTTTCAAACAGATTCAAGGCAGCGATACGCCGAGCGGCTTCTTGTAACCGCTCCTCACTTGTTAAAAGCCCAACTCTCACATACCCTTCACCGTGAGTACCAAACCCATTCCCCGGAGCCACAACAACATGTGCTTTCTCTAATAATACGTCAGAAAAAGATTCAGATGTATATCCTTCTGGCACCTTTAGCCAAGCAAAAAATGACCCTTTTGGTGCTGTGACCTCCCAGCCAATGTCCTTGCAGGCAGCAATCCACACATTTCGCCTTTTCTCATATCGATCATTTTGCACCTGTACGCACGTTTGGTCGCTTAATAGGGCTTCCGCTGCTGCATCTTGAGTTGCTTTAAACAGTGAGACAAACAGATGATCCTGATAAAGCTCGATCGCTTCAATAACAGACGGATTTCCTGCTGCAAAACCTACTCTCCAGCCGGCCATATTATACGTTTTAGATAATGTGTAAATTTCAATACCCGTCTCTTTCGCTCCATCTGTTTGCAAAAAGCTGATCGGCTTTTTCCCATCAAACCCAATGCCGCCATAGGCAAAATCATGGACAACACAGAGTTTGTGATCTTTCGCAAACGTAACGGTTTCTTCAAAAAATGCACGACTTGCCGTGGCACCTGTCGGATTGTTAGGATAATTTAAATACATCAACTTTGCTTTTTTCTTATCATTCTCAGGCAATCGATCATAGTCAGGTAAAAAATCATTTTGTTCAAGAAGCGGCATCGTCACCATCTGAGCTCCAGCAAGCACGGCACCTGACCAATAATCAGGGTAACCAGGGTCTGGGACAAGGAGTGTATCTCCAGGATTCAGCAGGCATTGCGGCAGCTCAACAAGTCCCGCTTTCCCGCCAAATAAAATCGCAATCTCCTTCATCGGATCAAGCGTGACACCATATTCTCTTTCATAAAAGGCGGCGGCAGCCTTTTTTAATTTCGCTGTTCCGCGGAATGACGAGTATTGATGATTTTCAGGTTTTAATACCGCTTCCTGCATGGCTTTTACAATATGCGAAGGGGTTGGCTGATCAGGATTTCCCTGCCCTAAATTAATGATATCTGCCCCTTCCTGCATCTTTTTCTGCACCTTTTGGACAAGAGACGCAAAAAATTGTTTCGGTAATTGTTTCAATACATCTGATTGCTGGAATTCCATTTCTTCACCTTCTATTCAAGTTACGTAACAATACAAACACTGTAATGGATTGTTTTATGAATTGTAAAGCAATTTTGAAAAAAGATTGACATGTGAAGCGCAGCTCTGATAATATCTTGAATTAAGAAATGCAAACAGACACGAAATAATTACATATTGATTTCTCTTATCGAGAGTTGGGCGAGGGATTTGGCCTTTTGACCCCAACAGCAACCGACCGTTAATACCACTGTGAAGTGGGGCGCAGCAAGTAAGCGCCAAGACAATTGTCTTATAGGGCACGGTGCTAATTCCATCAGACGTATGTGCTGAGAGATAAGAGAGGCTTTGAGCATACACGCCATCAAGCCTCTTTCTCTCAGGAGAAAGAGGCTTTTTTATATGATTTGGAGGGATAGCAATTGGTTACACTTACGGCATCATATGAAGAATTAACAGAAAGCTCGGCAGTTGCACTCGCAATTAGACTTGGCTTGATCCAAGAAAGCAGTCATTTGACATGTACGGAAATCGGTGACGGGAATTTAAATTACGTCTTTCATATTTTTGATCACAAACAAGAAAAAGGATTGATCATCAAACAGGCCCTGCCCTATGCCAAGGTGGTCGGAGAGAGCTGGCCGCTTACATTAGACCGTGCGAGAATTGAAAGTGCTGCCCTGATCAAGCAGTCAGAATATACGCCGCACCTTGTACCTGCAGTCTATTATTCAGATACAGCTCTTGCTGTGACGGCAATGGAGGATCTATCACACCTGGAAATCGTCAGAAAAGGGCTAATTGCCGGAAAACAATATCCGCATTTATCCGATCATGTAGGAGTATTTTTAGGAAAAACACTTTTTTACACTTCTGACTTTGCCACAAATCCTAAAATCAAAAAACAATTTGTGAAGCAATTTACGAATCCGGACCTTTGTGACATTACTGAAAAACTCGTCTTCACAGATCCTTTCTTTGATAGCGGCACAAATGATTTCGAAGAAGAATTAAGAGAAGCTGCCGAAGCGCTTTGGGCAGATCTTGAAGTGCAGGCCAAAGCAGCCGAACTGAAGCGTATTTTCCTGACATCTGCTGAAACACTCGTTCATGGAGATCTTCATACAGGCAGTATTTTTGCAAATGAGACGGAAACAAAAATCATTGATCCAGAATTCGCCTTTTACGGTCCCTTTGGATTCGATATTGGCCACTTTATCGCTAACCTGTTCCTGAATGCTTTGTCTCGTGAGAATGAACACGATCAGCAGCACCTTTTTGACCATGTCATCAATGTATGGGCGACATTCAAAGAAGTGTTCGCAAAAGCTTGGAAAGAAGACAGCATTGAAGCATTTAGTGTATCTGACAGTTTTTTAGCAACAACCTTTGACCGTATTTTAAAAGAAGCGGCAGGCTTTGCGGGCTGTGAGCTTGTCCGCCGAACAATCGGCCTTGCTCATGCCGCTGATCTCGATGCGATTCCATCACCATCTAGAAGGATTCAGCAGAAAAAAGCAGCACTAACGCTCGGAAAAACAATGATCAAACAATATCATGCAGTGGAAGCAGCGTCTGACCTCGTCGCATTATTCCATCAATCTGTAAAGGAGTGACGGGTTTTGTCTAAAGAATTTGAAGTCCCCCGTTCTGTCGAATGGGAAGAAAACCATATTAACATTTTGAATCAGCAAAAATTACCGGCCGAAACTGAGTTTGAGCATTTATATACAAAAGAAGACGTGTATGATGCCATTGTCACGTTAAAAGTGCGGGGAGCACCTGCCATTGGCATTACAGCAGCTTTTGGACTGGCGCTCAGTGCCCAAGACATTGAGACAGAAGAAATTGATGTTTTTAAACAAGAAGTCATTCAGATAAAAGAATATTTAAACAGTGCTCGTCCAACCGCTGTGAATTTAGCCTGGGCTTTAGAGCGATTATTGCAGCGCATTGAGCGTGCAGCTTCGGTCAATGCAGCCAAAACAGACCTTGTCCATGAAGCCATTCAAATTCAAATTGAAGATGAAGAAACATGCAGACAAATCGGTCAAAATGCACTCCAGCTCTTTAAATCGGGTGATCGTATTATGACCATTTGCAATGCAGGCTCCATCGCCACAAGCCGGTACGGAACAGCCCTTGCTCCATTTTATTTAGCCAAAAAGAAAAATCTCGATCTTCACATTTATGCCTGTGAAACACGCCCTGTTCTTCAAGGGGCTAGGCTGACAACATGGGAACTCATGCAAGGCGGCGTAGATGTGACGCTCATCACAGATAACATGGCAGCCCATACGATGAAAGAAAAGAAAATTTCTGCTGTCATTGTCGGAGCTGATCGTATTGCCCGTAATGGAGATACGGCGAATAAGATTGGAACGTTAAGTCTCGCCATTTTAGCTAAGCATTTTCAAATTCCGTTTTTTATAGCTGCACCGCTTTCCACCTTTGATGTATCAACCCAAGACGGGGCAGATATTCCAATTGAAGAGCGCGATCCGCTGGAAGTAAAGGAATTAAACGGCGTCCAAATTGCACCGCCTGATGTTCAGGTATTCAATCCCGCCTTTGATGTCACTCCTCACCATCTCATTTCAGGTATCATTACAGAGAAAGGGATTATCACATCGAACTATACAGAAGAGATTGATGCTCTGTTCGCTGAAAACATCTCACTCTGATCATAAAAAAAGCGCCGTGTACTTATTATTTAAGAGCACCGCGCTTTTTTATTTCATTCGTTTTTGCTAAGATTTCTTTTTTCTGTTCTTCTGTCAAAACGTTCATTTTGACACATAGTGATGTGACGGCATACATTTTATTTTTTTTGCCCCAAAACATTCCCTAGCGCCCTCCTTTTTCCCTCAACCAACTTTTTTAGCTTAATAAAAGGATATGTCGCTTGACAAACATTTGGAACAGGTCAATCGATTTATTTTTGAACAAATGGGATACCTTCTAATTCTAGCAGGACCGCTTTCATGTCTGTTTTTGTTCCTGCATAGCCCGTCAGAGAGCGGTCTTTTCCAATCACTCTGTGACAGGGAATAAAAATAGGTAATGCATTGCGTCTGTTCGCTTGTCCAATCGCTCTTACAGCTTTTGGGTTGCCAATCGCTTCTGCAATGTCTGCATAGCTTTTTGATTCACCATATGGAATAGTCGAAAGTGCTTCCCACACCTGCTCTTGAAACGGAGATCCCTTTTGCTTGAGCGGGAGATCGAATACTTGGCGCTCTCCCTTGAAATATTCATCTAGCTGCTTTTTCGCTTCTTGTAATACAGGCGTTTCTTCTTCTTTTAGATCGGCTTTCTGCTTTTTTACTAAAAATGGCTCATCATCAAACATCACCTCGATGATGGCATCGTCTTTTTCTAGTATGTATAATGCCCCAATTGGTGCGTGATAGACGGTATAATACACGTTAGTGCTCTCCTTCTTGTTTCTTCTGCCTCAGTGGAAGCGTGAGATGGAAGACGGTTCCTACCCCTTCCTCACTTTCTACCTCAATCGTTCCTTGATGCTCTTCAATAATTTTATAACTAACCATTAAGCCAAGTCCAGTTCCTCTTTCTTTTGTCGTATAAAATGGTTCCCCTAGACGCTTGAGCTTGTCCTCTGCCATTCCGCAGCCTTCATCCCGCAGTGAAATGACAATATGCTCTTCGCCCTTCCGCTGAATGCTCACATAGACATTTCCTTTTCTCGGCATGACTTCAATTGCATTTTTTAAAATGTTAATAAAGACCTGTTTTAATTGGTTTTGTTCACAATAAATGAGCGGAATCTCATCCAACACATTGAGATGCATTTGAACGTTGCCGAGGTTCGCCTGTGCGTGCAAAAGATCCATCGTGTCTTTCATAATTTGCACCACATTTTTTTCTTCATATACGATGGCTTGCGGTTTCGCTAAAATCAAAAATTCGGTGATGATGGATTCAATTCTTTTCAGCTCAGATGTGATGACATTGAAATAGAGCGAATACTCCCCTTCTATATTCCCTTTTAACAGCTGAATGAAGCCTTTTAATGCTGTCATCGGGTTTCTAATTTCATGCGCAATTCCAGCGGCAAGCTCTCCCACCACATGAAGGGTATCTGATTTTCTCACCCGCTCTTCTAATTCCTTCCGCTCTGTCACATCTCTAAAGATCGCCAAATTCATATTATGAATAATGTTGCGTTTAAAAGAGAATTCCAATATACGCTGATCTGGATGGTTCAGCACAAACGGAACTTCATTGTCCATTTCATCTAACGACATCGCCTGAGCAGGCTGTGCCAAATGTTCAATTTGATAAGGCGCAAGGATATGGAAAAGGTTCATTTCCGTTAAATGATCGTCTTTCAATCCGAGCAGCTCGCTTGCGGATGGATTGACTTCGATAATGCGGTACTGGTTATCAAAAAGAACAATGCCGTCCATTGATCCATTAAATACTTTACGGAATTTGAGCTCACTTTCGCGCAGCTCCTCTTCCATTCTTTTTCGATCACTCACATTACGTAAAATGGTTAAGTGCTGTCCTTCTAATACCGCATGCTTTGATGTAAACTCGAGCTCTTTAAACTGACCATTTGCCATTCTGAACAACAGCTCTTCCCTTATTTCATGATTCCGAATATAACGTCTTCTAGTCGGCCTATATCTCTGATCAGATTTCACGAGAAAGTCTGTGAGTTTCTTGCCAATCAGTGAGTGCATAGGCAATTCAAAAATTCGGCAGGCTGATTCATTGGCTCTCACAATCTCTCCATCATCTGCCCATATGATGATCGCATCCATTGCATTTTCGAAAATTTCTCTAAAGCGTTCCTCACTTTTTAACAGCTTTTCTTCCATTAACCTTTTTTCTGTAATATCCCGCATGATGGACATATAAAAACCGCTCATGACATTTGATGTAATGGTGAGCTCGAATAATTTTTGCTGGCCAGATTGAAGGGTAACGGGAAGCTCTCCCTTGGCTTTCCCTGTTTCTTTAAGTGACGTTAAAAGGTGCTGCAAGGCTGGAAGATTTTCATCTTCGACAAATTCATTTAAATAACGATCGGTTAAATCGGTCTTTTGCAGCTCAAAGCTCTGACAAAAAGAGTGATTGGCGTCGATCATGCAGCCATCCTGATCAAAAATGACCATCCCGTCAATGGCTCGGTCAAACAAATCTTTGAACAGCTGCTCATTCATGGAGCGTTCTCGTTCTAGTATTTTCTTTGAGGAAATATCTCGCATGACCACGATATATTGCTGATTCACGACGTCATGCTCTGCGACAAATTCAATGTATTTTGTTTCCCCGTTTTCAAGCTGAATGGAGATTTCTCTTCTTAACTTTCCTTTTCGAAAAAATAAATCAAGGGAGCATTCAATTTTGTCTTTCGGGATGCCGTATAGGAAATCTAGAACGGATTTATTGAGGAGGTCTTCTTTCGATGTCTGTACAAGCCTGCATGTCGCTTCGTTGGCTTGGATAATATTGAGGTGCTGATCAAATATGAAAATGGCATCTAACGTCTTATTTAACAGCCTCTTTTGCTGCATCAACTCTGTTCGCAAATATTCGTTCTCTTTTTCTAATTTTCTGATATCTTCTGCGCCATCGAGCGTTTCAGTCATTCTCTTACACTCCTTTTCCAGCCTCATTCCTCTACAATATTTCTACAATATTTTCATTGTTCCTTCATTCGACTCATAAAAAAAAATAACTTTTTACACGAAGACTGTCTCATTTATTTCATTTGGATGACAGGATCGAACTGCGATTCTCTTTTCTTACGCTTCTTTTACAACCGTTCTACAATTTCACATCAAATAGCGAAATGAGCCAAAATGTATTTTAAAATGGGGCAAATACGGGAACAGTGCACAGAGACATTTATGTTTGAAATCAAGCAGGAAAGGTGATGTTATGGTATCTTCACGAGATAGTTATTTTGATAATGCGAAATTTCTTCTGATTTTTCTAGTTGTTTTTGGTCATTTGTTACGATCATTCATTCATGATAATGATTGGATGCTCTATTTATACAAGTTTATTTATACTTTTCATATGCCCGCCTTTATCTTGGTTTCCGGCTTCTTTGCAAAAGGCTTTAGAAAGCCAGGTTTTATGAAAAAAGTCGCCGTTAAGCTGATCATCCCATATTTAATTTTTCAGGTGATCTATTCAGTTTACTATTATCTCTTGCAGGATCAAAGCATGGCCAATTTAAATCCAATTGATCCGCAATGGTCTTTATGGTTTTTAATTAGTTTATTTTTTTGGAATTTGCTGCTCATTCCTTTTTCTAAACTTCCGTTTCACTGGGCGATGATCGTCAGTTTGTCGATTGCGTTACTTGTCGGTTACGTGGACAGCATCAGCAATACGCTCAGCTTATCGCGTACGTTTGTGTTTTTGCCGATGTTTTTAGCTGGCTTCTATTTAAAAAAGCAGCATTTTGAATTCATCCGTACAAGCAAAGGAAAGCTGGCAGCACTTCTTGTATTAATGGCTGTATTTTTATTTTGCTATTTCTATGAATTTGATTATTCCTTCTTATTTGGATCACAGTCATATGCTTCTCTTGGAGATGAGGGATTGATTGCGGCAATGAAACGAATGGCATGGTACATGCTTGCATTTGGCGCTACATTCAGCTTCTTTGCATTAGTGCCAACACGCCGTTTCTTCTTTACAAAATGGGGCACAAGAACGTTATATGTGTATTTACTACATGGCTTTGTGATCAAGCTGCTTAGAACGACTTGGTTTGACGACTGGGCCCTGAATGCAGCAAGTGTACTGATGTTATTGCTGCTGACCATTCTGTTAACCTTTACCCTGTCTAGCACCTTTGTTAAAAACGTTGCACAGCCAGTGATTGAGCTCAAAATGAACAATCTTTTGCGTACAATCACCGGCAGGCAAGGCAGTTATATCAAATAAAAAACGATCCCGCGAGGATCGTTTTTTCTATTTTTCATCCATGTGTCCATTGTGACATTCAGCATCTTTCTTAGGTTTTACAAGAGTATCAATCCATTTGCTGCTGTTGATATCTCCAAGCTCACTGCCAAATTCCTCTTCTAAGATATCTGGGTCCATTGGCCTCTTATGGTCTTTCATGTCCTTGCTCTTCACATGCTTTTTAGTCACGAGATCCTCCCCCTTGTTTCCCTTTGTGAGAATTTCGGTTTGCCTGACGATCTCTTGATTGTTCATCAAATTGGGTTTGTCCTTGATCATGTGCCATGCTTTCTGTCGGTGTCATATTATTTGTCAGTGCTTCATTTTTCGCTGCTTTTCTTTTCATCTGAAATCAGTCCTTTTTTAACATATTTAGTTCTTCTCTTAATTGGTCTAGGAGTTCCTTCATTTGTTTGACCGTCACGGGCTTTTCTTCTGGCTTTAACTCATAGCCAATTTGTCCATTGGCTTCTAGGGTGGCTTTTTTGAGACAGCTGATGTCTGTGATGCCTTGCTGCTTTAAGCGCATTTTGAATTCATCCCTTGTGAGCCTCGTTTTCTTCAGCTTGTGATCAAGCATTTCTCCATCCTGCAAAATGACCACAGATTTCCCTGAAACCAATTTTTCAAAGAAATCAGATTGGATAGACAATTTTTCCATGATGACGAGTGCAATGATAAATGTAGCAGCGGCATAAATCGTTTCAAGTAAATTGTGCTCAATAAAGGGTTGGATAATAATCGATCCGATTGAAATCATGATCACTGTTTGTTGAACAGTTAATTGACTAATGGATTTAGGCCCTGCTATTCTCAGCAGCAAGGTACCAACTAGCAGCATGACAATTGCTTTCCATATTACATCCAGCACGTCTCGTTCACCTCTTACCTATAGATTGCGAACATCTCGCGTGATTTAGCCAGTTAGATAATGGAAATAAAAAAACAGCATTCGCTCGGAATGCTGTTTAGCCGATGATGACACGCTCTTTCGGATAATGGTAATTCGCTTCGCTTTCTCTTCGGCCAATTAAGTACAAGAAGCTTGGAATGCCGATCCGTCCAATAAACATGACCATCATAATGATACACTTACCGAAAACAGAGAGCTCAGAGGTAATCCCTAGTGATAGCCCTGTTGTTCCAAATGCAGAACAGACTTCAAATAAATTTTGAAGAAGCGTATTTTGCTCGGATAAGGTTAATAAGAATGTAGCGCCAAACACCAATATAAAGGCCATCATCGTCACCATTAGAGATTTGTTTATATCCGCTTGATGCAGCTCTCTTTTGAAGATTTTAATGGACTTATTTCCCCGAGCAAAATGAAACAGTGCGAGTAAATTAAGGGCAAAGGTGGTTGTCCGAATTCCGCCCCCAACCGAGCTTGGAGATGCCCCGATAAACATGAGCAGACATAAAAATAACAGCGTCGGTTCTGTCAATTGAGTAATATCTAATGTGGAAAGTCCACCACTTCTTGTGGCGGTCGATTGGAACAATGAATAAAACAAAACTTCGTGCCAGCTCTTCCCTAAAAACGTAAACCGGGCTTCAAGGGCATAAATCCCAATAGCGCCAACAATGACTAAGCTGCCAAACGTAATCGTTGTTATTTTTGTAAACAATGAGAACGATGCGTGCTTTCGGTCCTGATTAAATAAGTAATCCTTTACTTCTACGAGGACAGGAAAGCCAATCGCTCCAAAGATGATCAGCAGCATCGTAATAAATTGGACAAAATAATCATCTTTGTAAGGGATGAGCGAGTTCCCTGTAATATCAAAGCCCCCATTGGTGGTCGCACTAATACTTGAGAAGAAGCCATGTAAGAATGCTGCCTGCACATCGTAATATTTGAGAAAATACATGCTTAAAATCAGACCGCCTACAAACTCAATGAGCAAAATTAAATATAAGACCTGCTTCATTAATTTCACAATTCCTGATAAATTGCTCTGGTTTTGATCTGCCATGATGAGCTTTCTTTCTTTAATCCCGATCCTTTTTCGCATGACAATCCACACAAAGGTACCGAGCGTCATAATGCCGATACCTCCGATTTGCAGGACAAACGCAAGGATCCACATACCTGCCACACTAAATGTTTGGGAGGTATCAACAACGGTGAGTCCTGTGACACTTACCGCACTCACTGCCGTAAATAATGCATCGATAAATGTCCACTTCACCCCATCTTGATGAGCGACTGGCAAACTTAGAAGAATAAATGAGACGGTCACAGCGAGAAAATAATAAAGGGCAATCAGCTGGAAAGCCGATAGCCGGTCAATTAGCTTTTTAATTGGGTTCATTGTCATTCCTTCTTTTAACTTTCATTTTTCAATACTTATCATTTTAATGAAAAGAGACATGATTTTAAAGGTATTTTATGCTTTATTTACTTTTTCATCAAAAAAGAAAAGACATCCTGTAACAGAATGTCTTTTCGTCTCTCTTATTTTGCTTCTAGTCTTCTGATTCTTTCGTTTAAATCAGGGTGTGTGGAGAAAAGAGAAGCTTTTCGTTTACCACTGATTTTAAGCGTAGCAACTGCTGTTTGATCATCATCTTTGATTCTTGACGTATACGCCTCAAGTGAGCGAAGCGCATGAATCATTTTATCTTTACCGGCAAGGTCAGCTCCGCCGCGGTCTGCATGGAATTCACGGTGTCTAGAATATGCAAACACGACAAGGCTTCCTAAGATAGAGAAAATGATTTGGAAAACAATCACTGCGATAAAATGAACAATCGGCACAAGCTCTTCACGCGGAACAAAGCGGCTTGCGATCCATGCCGCAATTCTTGAAAGGAAGACAACGAACGTGTTGACGATCCCTTGAAGCAGCGTCATTGTCACCATATCACCGTTCGCAACGTGAGCAACTTCGTGAGCGATTACACCTTCAACTGCTGCATCATCCATTTCATGAAGCAATCCAGTGGAAACCGCAACAAGTGATCTTCTCTTAGAAGGACCTGTCGCAAAAGCATTTACTTCAGATGATTGATAAATACCAACCTCAGGCATTTTAGAAAGGCCTGCTGCTCTTGATAATCTGTGCACGCGGTCAACAAGCTGCTGCTCATCATATGTTAATGAATCCTTTTCAGGGTTTAACACGCGCACACCCATCATCATTTTTGCCATCCAGCGAGACATTGCAAGTGACATGAACGAGCCAACAAAACCAACAACTGCACTGAATACTAGCAATGCCACAAAATTAATTCCACCATCTGCTCCTATATAAGAACCAACACCAGTTGCTGCACTAATAACCGATAGTACAATACCAATCGTAGTGATAACAAGAATGTTCGTTAATATAAACAGAAATATTCTTTTACCCATACATAACCTCCGCTGTCATATTAAGTTCATTTGAACTTATTAATAAAATTATAAAAATAAACGTCTCAAATTGCAAGGAAAAAGGAATCATTACTTATGTTTATCATAACGGCTTAAGCCCCGTCACTTCAATATTTACGACATTTGCTACAGCTGAAAAGTGAACAAATTGTGACGCCGCTTTCTGGATTTTAGTTTATTTTGCATTTTCATCAAAAAGAGATTATGATGTTGAATTAGATCAATTATGACGTTTTTGACGTACAAACGAGGTGGAATAATGGGTGCTTTTAAATTAACGAGAATTGACATGACAAGTCTTCTCTATTCTCTAAAAGGAGAGGGAGATCTGACTCCGCTTCAGCTATTAAATTTATCTGTAAAAAAAGACAAACATCACGAACATGACGAGCTAAAAATCCCTTCTTTTTTTGAGAGGCTTGAACGTCGGAAACACAAATCAGAGCATGGACTCTCCACAAATGAAATTGTAGAATTAGGAAACCTATGCGAACTGACTTCTCTTAAATCGACAGCGATTCAAAACTGGATCAAACGTGATATTAAAGATATGATTGGCCACCCTGAGCTTGGAAAGAAGTACTCAATTGATCAGGTCGTTATTTTATTAATTGTTAGAGATTTAAAATCAGTTTTTGACTTTGATGCCATCCGTACCATCTTATCTGCCTTATTTAACACAATTACGGATCGAACTGATGATATTATTAGTCCACTGCGCTTTTATGAAGCATATGCGCATGTCCTTGATTTTATTTATCATCATACTCATTTTCCGTTAAAAGAAACAAACTTACGGGAAATCACAGAGGAACAGACAGATAAGCTCCGTGAAGAATTTTCTGAATTGACACAGCACCAATGGCATTTGATCAAAGGCATTATCAGTTCAACCGTTTTTTCTGTCTTTACTTCACACTTGCAAAGTACGGCACAAGAAATGATGTTTCATACACTGCAGCATCAGGATAAAGAAGAACCGAGGTGAATCATCACCTCGGTTTTTTGTGCAGCAATTGCCAGCATAATTGTACGCTGTTTTCTTCAAAATAAGAAGGCGCAACAAACATGAGGTGAAAGGAGGAATATGGACATGGCAAACCGAAATCAACTTCTTGTTCCTGGAGTAGAACAAGCATTAGATCAATTTAAATACGAGATCGCTCAAGAATTTGGCGTGACTCTCGGTTCAGATACAGTCGCACGTGCAAACGGTTCTGTTGGCGGTGAAATTACAAAAAGACTCGTTCAACAGGCTCAATCACAAATGGGCAATCAATCTAAATAAAAACATGGTGAAATACGCCGGAGCTATTCTGGCGTTTTTTTATTGTTCATATGTGTGCTCGCCCCGGTTCTCACGATAAGGGGACGGTACACCTTTTCCTTGCTTCATATGTTCTCTTTTTCGTTCAGCGGACGGCCATTTCTGATCCCTGTCGTTTTTTTTTGTGTGCTTTTCAGCGCCATCACGTGATGTGCCGTTTGGATTTCTTTTGTCATCAGGTTCCGTTGAGTGATTTTTTTTTTGTTCTTTATCGAAAGAGCGATCCTTTTCTTCCTTTATTTGATTGTCTTTGCTTTCATCATCAGGTTTTGTTTGGTGAGGCTTTTGAACAGATCCTTGCTCTTCCCTCTCTTGATCCTTCTGCTCTTTGTCTTCAGCTTCAGGAGCCTCTTGATCTGGCTTCATCTCTTCGCTATCGTCTGTCTTGACGTCTTCTTGTTTGTCTTTGTCTGTTTGATCTTCATCATCTTTGTTAGGCTCTTCTTCTTTGACAGCATCACTCTCTGCTGCGTCTTCATCCTTTTGAATGTCTTCTTGATCTTTGTCTTGCATTTCTTGATTTCTGATATATGTGCCTGTTGAAATGCCTGCCTTTTGAGCTTTTTCTCTTGTTTCCAGGTCACTTTCTACAGTTTCTAGCTTGTAATCGCGCTTTTGATATTCACCAGAGATGGTGTTAATTTTACTTTTGACGTTGGTTTTATATGTATGGTCCTGCTTGTTTTCATAAACCGTTGAAATATAAATGCTCTTAGAGTGGTTCACGTAACCTTTTTTGTCACAGTCATCTATGATTTCCTGCACGACTTTGGTCATGTCGTTTTTTTCTAAATCCTTCATACTGGCCAGTACTTGTTTCGCATCTTTATTCAGTGGTGTGACACCGATCACTTGATAATCGTGATCAAGCTTCAGTTCAAAGCTTGGGTTAATGTCAATTGTCATATATGCATATGCTTTTTGACTTGAGAAAGATGGCATCATAGTAAAAATCACGACAATAATCGCTGCGATTGATAGGATTCCTGCATTTAACGGACGTAAACGAAGCAGGTCAAAAAAACCGGCTCTTTTTCTTTCGAGACGTGATTCATTCGGAAATGTCACTTCTTGACCGATTTCATAGTCTTGCTGTTCATATTTTGTCCGCAGAAATTGTCCATCAGGGGTCAGCAGCGTGACATATTTTTTGTTTTTCTCTACTATAATGCCTCTTCTCATGAATTAAGCACCCCTTTAAGGTAATCTTTCAAATACACATAATCACCCGTCATAATGATCGCCATCGCAATGATGTATTTTCTATTTCTCTCAATCGTTTTGCGGCTGACTTCCACTAGCTTTTCAAGCTGTTTGACCGGCAATTGTTTTTTCTGAAATAAAATGGTTCTGAGCTCATCGTGTTCAACGAGTGTGTGAGCTACTTTAATAGCATTTTGCCTGGCATCTGCATGCTTTGGTGAATGTTCAAGCAGCTCTTGAAACGTGAGACCGTATACTTTTAATCGTTCTTTAAAATGTTCTATTTCTTCTCTTCTATGTTCTTGTTCAATTAAACGTCTATATTCATTTGTAGACAGCTCTGCTTCAATCATGCTTTGAGAGTACTCGCCATTTTCACTTTCTTGCAGGTCCATTTGAACCGTTGGCGCATTTCTCGCTTCTTTTCGAATATAGTCGATCACTTTTCTTTTAATAATTAATTCTGCGAAAGCAAGGAGTGAGTTTCCTTTTTCGGCAGAGTACTTTTCTATCGCTTCATTAAAGGCAATTAAGCCTATGCTGAATTCATCATCTTTTTCATCTATATATCGTTTACAAACGGATGAAACCGTCTTAGCGACAAATGGTTTGTATTGCTCTATTAATGCATTTTGCAGCTCGATATCACCTTGTTGAATACTGATAGCCGACTGCTCTAATGTTTGCTTTTTCTTTCCTTTTTTAAACAAAAGGCTAAGCAATGGTTTCACCTCAGTTCTCCCTATATTACTCATTTATGATAGCTAATTTATGAGGGAAGCGCAAAGGAAGAAATGAGGAATTCATTTCCTGTTACTCAATTATGACATGTATATCATCATCTACTTTACAATGTTTCGTCTAAAAGCAAAGAAATAAGGGGGTATCTCCCCCTTATTTGTAATATACGTGTTATGAAAATGAAATGATATTTCTTTCAAAAAACCTACTCTTCTAGGCGTCCCTCTTGTTTTTCCTTGTTTTGTTGCCCGCCTTTTCTTGATGGGCTTGATAAAAACCAGCCAAATGCTGCAATTGCGAGAAGCACTGTCCAGAAAATGACTTTCCATAATGTTGAATGAATAAAATGAGACGATACGACGCCAATAGCTGGATGTGACAGTGTATAAAGCGTGAGCTTCACACCAACCCATCCGACAATGACAAAGGCTGCTGTTTCTAGGCTCGGTCTTGTTTTGAGCAGTTTCACAAAGACAGTAGCTGCAAATCGCATGATGATAAGACCGATGATACCACCTAAAAGAATGACAATAAATTGACCGCCATCGAGTCCGCCGATTTGCGGAAGACTCGTTTTCGGCAATGTCACGGCTAATGCGACGGCCGCTAAGATGGAATCTACAGCAAAAGCGATGTCGGCAAGCTCGACTTTTACGACTGTTGCCCAGAAGCCGCTTTGCTTCATGTTTGTGTCTGATTCCTTTTTCTTAAATACGTGCGTTTTTAAAATATGGTGAATGGAAATATAAAGAAGATAAATTGCACCAATGGCTTGAACTTGCCACACATCCACTAAAAACGAAATAAGAAACAGGGAACCAAATCGCATGACAAACGCACCCGCAAGTCCGTAAAACAATGCCTTTTTTCTTTGCTTTTCAGGAAGGTGTTTAACCATCACAGCCATGACCAGCGCGTTATCAGCTGCTAAAATCCCTTCTAATCCAATCAGTACGAGAAGAACCCACCCGTACTCTAAAATAATTGCTGCATCCATCATCATTCCTCCTTGTTTTTATCTATTGTCCCACAACAGACAAAGGCTTATGAATACAAAAAAGACCTTTGCCTGTAATGGCAAAGGTCTTGCTAGACATGTGATATGTAGAATCATGCCAACAAAGCCGATGGAACTTAAGTCCATGTAATGACGACTTTGTTTCCGGTAAAAACCGGACGCTACTCCCCTTTGGTGGGATTTAAGAATATTTAGATTACTTATATCATAATCAATACACACTGTATTGTCAACAGGTGACTTTCAGTGATTAGGCCGTTGGTGTTTCTGTTTTTCTTTTTCTACGTTTCAGCCATATATACATCACGAACAACAACACAACCCCGATCCCAATCGGTAAAAGATATGGATCTAACATAGCGCCAACCTCTTTCCAGTTCTCCCCGAGCACAAACCCAAGATACACATACACAAATGTAATGGGCGTAATCGCCAAAAACGTATACAAGCAAAAGACCCAGACATTCATCTTGGCAATACCGCACGGGATGGAAATAAGCGTTCTGACCCCTGGAATAAACCGGCCGCTAAAGGCGACGAAACCACCATGCTTTTCAAAGAAAGCATCCGATTTATCAAGCGACTCAGGTTTGACAAAAAAGTACTTCCCATATTTATTTAAAAAGGGTCTGCCGCCATAACGTCCTAACCAGTACAAGGTCAAAGGGCCAGCCACGCCGCCAATGGAGCCGGCAGCCACAACACCGATGAAGGCCATGTCCCCTTCTGAGACCCAGTAACCCGCAAGAGGCAGAACCACTTCAGCAGGAACAAATTCAATGCATAATGCGAGGAAGATGCCAAAGTACGACAAGTTCTTAAAAGCATCAGCTAAAGAAATAATAAAATCTTCGATGTTTATCAATCCCTTTCACACATAATCGTTTGACGATTCTATCTCTTTTAGAATCACACCATATATTAAACGAATAAAACCGAAGAAACGATTCACTTTTCGTCGTTTTTTTACATTAAATTTGATTTTACTATAAAAGACACGTGAAAAAAACGTTGATTGTGGTATTTAAGTGAAGGAAAAGTGAACACAGAAGCCATTCGATCCGATATATTAAGTATATGTCTGTTTTAAGATACTGGAGGTTTTCTCACATGACCCAATTAACAGGAAGCTACAACGGATGGCTTGTCTTTCTGTCAGTCGCTGTCGCCGCTGTGGCCTCCTACTCAGCTCTTCAGTTAGCCAGCCGAGTGATACAGTCAAGCGGTGCAAAGAAAAAGGTATGGCTGGTCATTGGTGCAATGATCATGGGGATGGGCATATGGTCGATGCATTTTATTGGCATGATGGCATTTCACATGCAAACCGGCATCACATATGAAACTCCCTTACTGATTTTATCGATTTTGGCGTCTTTTGTCGGTTCTTTAATCGCATTCTCGATATGCATTCAAGAGCAGCTCTCCATAAGACGGCTGCTCATTAGTTCAATCACCATGGGCTCTGCTATTTGCAGCATGCATTATCTTGGAATGGAATCAATGGCCAATGTCTCAATCAGCTATGATCCAGTCCTCTTTTTTCTTTCGTTTTTCATTGCTGCGCTGGCATCTTTCTTTTCACTGCATCTCTTTTTTCGGCTCCATCGATCCGAGAAAAAAAAGGAGGATCATCTGTTAAAAATAGCTGGTGCACTCGTGATGGGTGGGGCTATTTCTGGCATGCATTATACTGGTATGGCTGCTTCTACTATGTTTTTTCATTCAGATGGACAGTCCGCTGCAGGCGGCTCTCTTGAAATGTCGCCATTCAGTCTGTCGATTTTCATCGGCTTGATGACACTGATTGTCCAAACACTGATGATCTTTGGTGCCTATATAGATCACCGAATCATGAAGCAGTCAGATCAGTTAAAGGAAAATGAACAGCGGTTTCAATCGCTCATTAAACATAATATCGATGGCATTATCGTGTTATCTGTCGATCGAAAGGTGCTTTCTGCGAACGACTCAGGTAAACAAATCTTAAAAATGTGCAATTCTTGGATTGGTGATGATGTCAGTCAATACGTGATGCCGACTGAGATGTGGGAAGAATTTATTTCCCGGTCAAAAAAAGCCATCACACGTGAAGCAGAACTGAAAGCAGCAGATCGTTTTTATTATTATCATGTCACTTACATACCTGTTCATGTCAACAATACACTTGACAGTATTTATCTTGTCTTAAAAGATTTAACGCAGCAGCGGATTGCAGAAAAAGAAATTCATGTCATGGCACATTATGATGCGTTAACTGAGCTTCCTAATCGGCGCCACGCCATCAACCATTTAAATGATGTTCTCTCCGCTCAAGAAGAGACAGGAACATCGACGACTGTTCTGTTTCTTGACTTGAATCGTTTTAAAATTATTAATGATGCACTTGGTCATAACATAGGAGACTTACTACTTAAAGCAGCTGCAAACAGACTGACACAATGTTTACCGGACAATGGCTTTATTGCAAGACTAGGCGGGGATGAATTTTTAATGATCTTCCCTCACATGGGACATGACACACACAAAATTGAGCAGCTTTCTCAAAATATCATTCGTCAATTTGAACGTCCTTTTTTCATCCAGAATCATCAGCTCATTACATCTATCAGCATTGGGATCGCCATCTCACCTCAAAATGGCAAAGATGGGATGGAATTGATGAGGAAAGCCGATATGGCGATGTATTTATCCAAAAAACATAAGCAAAGCCGGTATGAGTTCTTTACCGAATCAATGGAAAGATCAAGTGAAGACAGGTTAAATCGAGAGCTTGAGTTGCGGGATGCCATTCAGAGAGAACAGTTTGTGCTTCATTACCAACCGCAAGTCAGTGCGAAAACAAGAAAGATGACTGGCGTAGAAGCTCTTCTAAGAATGAAGGCACCAGATGGTTCCTTAAAATCACCTGAGGCTTTTATTGAGCTGGCAGAGGAATCAGGGCTGATCATTGATATTGGCAGATGGGTCATTGATACCGCATGCAGGCAGGCTAAAACGTGGTATGACAACGGGCTGAAAATTCCTGTAGCTGTCAATTTATCTGCGAAACAATTCAATTCTGAAGACTTAATTGATTTGATTAAGCTGACACTGAAAAAATACAACCTGACATCGTCACTGCTCGAGCTTGAAGTCACAGAAAGTATGACAATGGACAATATCAAGCAATCAAAACAGGTGCTGACGTCGCTGAAACATCTGGGCGTTCGCATTAGTATTGATGACTTTGGTACAGGTCATAGCTCCTTAAGCTATTTAAAGGATTTGCCCATTCATCGACTGAAAATCGACAAATCCTTCATTGAAGATATTTTAAATGATTCGAAGTCTGAACAGATTACAGGTGCCATTATCGCGATGGGACATCAATTATCTCTCGAAGTCATAGCAGAAGGTGTGGAAACCTTTGCGCAGGCGCAGCTTTTATCTGCGCAAGGATGTGACGACCTGCAAGGTTTTTATTATGCAAAGCCCCTTCCAGCAACCGATATCGAAAAATTCATTGCCTATCCGGCGCATCAGCTGGACACATAAAAAAGGTGCCAATCATGGCACCTTTTCGTTCTATCTAAATAATAAATGTTGACTGTGAATGCCTGCTTTTTTCAATAGACTAATCAATTGTTCTTGTTCTTCACGCGAGAGGCCAGAGAACGCACGCGCAATCCGAAGAGAATGAATCGGGTAAATCTTATCAAGATAACTGCGCCCTTTATCCGTTAAATGGGCATAAACCGACCGTTTATCCTTTGGGTCCTGCTCTCTTTCAATGAAACCATTTCGTTCTAATTTGTCAATTACGTACGTCACATTCCCGCTGACAAGCAGGAGTCTTGAGCCGATTTGCTGAAGTTTTTGAGCACCTCTTGTGTACAGCAATTCAAGAACGGCAAATTCAGTTGGATTAAATCCATGCTCTTTGCTGTCTCTAATGCTGTGTTCTGAAACGCTTTTAAATGCTCTTGCAAATACCTTGTAAAGTGTCATTGAACGTTCTACTTCTTCTTCATTAAACGATAGTCTCATCACATATCTACCTCTTATAATATTTTTTTAACTTCAAGGCTTTCTTGCGGTGCAGTTGGAGCCTTTCGTAAAAAATAGAAGTACGTTTTTGAAAACCCTTTCAACCACATAAGTGACTCCATTCGTGTTATGTATAAGATTTCGATATAAACTTTTAAAATCCTTCTTATTTTTCACAATCATCTCGAAAAAAAGCTTTTTTAGCAAACCATCAAGATGCGACATAGTTTAACATAATCTGTAAAGGAACTGCGTTTCCTTACACTGTATTCGTCAAATTTCTACAAAATTCAATATTGCTATAATATTAAGCACGCAAAAAAAGAACCCTTTATGTGACATACGCACATTTCAAGGGATTTTCACAAATTACGCTCTGTTTTGTTGAAAAAGAAGTGATACTCTTTTTTTAAGTCACTAATTGTCATGTTCTTGGCCGCATCAGGGCTGTAAACTCCTAATGAACAGAGCTGCTTCGTATAATAATGTCTTTCCTTTGCTAAAGCTTCTGTTAAGATACGCCGCACCGATTATCCCCTCCTATCAAGTGATCTGGACCAGTTGCTTATGAAGATCTTTTATACAAATCATTTTGTATGGCTCTTAGAAGAGCATGTGCATTCTGACCTGCCGCCTGCATGAATCGCTCCAGTAATTCATCCCTCTTCATATCTAATGCGATGATTTCTTTTGCCATACAGATGATCTGTGTTTGCTCCATCATTTGCTCCTCCTCCTATTTCAACTCATCATCATTATATGCACGCACAACACTCATTTCACATTTGTTGTTATATTTCCTTCCATGGTTTTTTCGTTTTTGTGTTATATTTTCTGACAAATGATAGGTTTTTTTCCTTCTCATTCTGTATAATATGAAGAAAAGACTTGCAGGGGTGAGTATATGACGCAGGAAGATGTATCTTATAAAGATAAAAAAGTCATTTCAATCGGGATTGTCAGTGAATTAACAGGGCTATCCGTCAGGCAAATCCGATATTATGAGGAACGCAGACTCATCTACCCCCAGCGCTCAACAAGAGGCACGCGTAAATATTCTTTTTCTGATGTAGAACGTTTAATGGACATCGCCAACAAACGAGAAGACGGTGTGCAAACAGCCGAGATTTTGAAAGACATGAAGAAAAAAGAACAGGCATTAAAAAGCGGACAATATAAGAAAAAAATGCTGGAAGGCCAGATTAACGCACACTTCCGGTACAAAAATCGATAAACAAATAAAGATTCGCTTACTCTTTAAAATTAACGACAAGTGAATGTATGATAACGTAGTAAAAAGAGACAGCGATTGCTGCCTCTTTTTCAACTAAAGCACCTGTTAAGTGCAACGATCTAGTGTTCATCCATTCGTTCAGGAATCGAAACAGTTCGTTCATTGACCACATTCCCCGTGTTTAGCGTCGTTTTGGGCTCAATTAAGAGCAAATGAACTTCTTCTTCAGCAATTGGCTGATGTTCAATTCCTTTAGGAATCACAAGAAACTCCCCTTCATTAAGAGCTATTTCTCTATCCCTAAAACGGATGACTAGATTCCCTTTACATACAAAGAACATTTCATCCTCGTCATCATGGTGATGCCAAATGAATTCACCCTTAATTTTTACCATTTTAATGTATGAGTCGTTCAACTCTCCACTTATTCTAGGATTCCAATAATCATTTATTTGCAAAAATTTCTCTTGGATATTAATCTTTGAAATCAATTAATTCCCTCCTCATTTAATTGGAAACGTCTGTTTTATCTTTTCCTAGTTAAAACTCTCTACCTTTCAATTCTCCTCCTCATGATAAATCTCTTATATCATTAAGTTTACTTATTCTATTGGATCACGTAAAATCAAAAAATAGTGTATAGTTCATCACAATTTGCGATGCAAAAAGGAGCGTTATTTTGGATATTAAATCTTTGGAAATATTTAAAGCAGTAGCTATTGAACAAAGCATTACAAAAGCTGCCGAGAAATTAAATTATGTGCAGTCGAATGTCACTGCACGAATCCAACGTCTTGAACAAGAATTAGGTGTTCCTCTTCTCTATCGATATCACAAGAAGATATCCTTAACGCCTGCAGGACGTGAACTGTTGCCATATGTAAACAAATTACTCTACGATTTTGAAGAAGCAATAGAGGCAGTAAAGCTTTCCTCTACTCCGCGGGGAACTTTACACATTGGATCTATAGAGTCAACCGCTTCTACAAGATTGCCAATCATTTTTACAGAATATCATAAGACATTTCCACAAGTAGAATTGAGCATGTATATGGCACCTACTGTAGATCAGGTTAGTGCTATTCTTAACTACAAGGTAGACGGTGCATTGGTTGATGGGCCAATTCTTCATCCGGACATTATTGAGTACCCTGTATTGGAAGAATCACTTGCTCTGATTACAAGCTACTCCCGGGAGGAATTCCAGGTAGAATCAATCTTACATGAACCATTGCTTTCGTCATTCGCGCATTGCATCTATTTGGGGCGTTGGCAGCGATGGTTAGAGAGCAATGGCTACCCTCCTATGAAGGTAATGGAATATGGCACTTTAGAGGGCGTGCTTAAATGCGTTGAAAACGGGCTTGGAGTCACCGTATTACCAAAATCTATGGTTGAATCTCGGATGCAAGGCAGATTTACCTGTCATCCATTACCGGAACCACATAGAATCGTGCCCACTGTGTTTATAAGGCGCCGCGATTCGTACATGACCAGTGCCCTCTCACGATTTATGGAGTTAATGGGCATAACTCATATGTGATCAGGTCATTTGTGGTAAAAAAGAGGATAGATAGAGCGAAGTTCTTTCAGCTCTTCTATCCTTTTAAATAAAATCATTTTAGATTATACCTTGTCTTCTAATAAAATTTTTCATTGAGAGGAAGCGTCAGTTCCTTCAACGACCCCTACAAAGTCAATCCGTACACCGCCTTTTTCAGGATCTTCTATTACCCGCATGGCAAGTGCCTTTTTCTCCCCTGTTTTTTCATCTTCGTAATTCGCATGAAAGACGTGAATGCTGGCTTCTTCCAATTGAAAATCTTCATAAGAAAGCGTCTCTATGCCCCATTCCTTTTTCAGCTTTAGAATGTCATTTGGGCTTGGGACAGCACCTTCAACATAGATGTTTTCTATTTTTCGTTTATCTCCTTCGGTAATCGCTTCAATCATATGCTCTGCTGCCACAAGTCTTCTGTCTTTCCCCTCGTCTTCCCTTGAACATGCACCTAGCAATACCATGCACATTAAAATGAATAAAAACTTCTTCATTTTTCTCTCCCACCTTCTCCTTAAAATGTAAAGGATGGAAGCGCTATATGCAATCTTTATTCAAAAAAGACTGTAAAACGTAACGTTTTACAGTCTTCTTGCTACATCAGTGTATGAAGGAATGCTGTTGCAATTCCAAAATAGATCAGTAAGGATAGAATATCATTCAATGTTGTGATCAGCGGGCCAGATGCAATGGCTGGGTCCACGTTTAATCTGTGTAAAATAATCGGCACGACCGTACCTGCCATTGTCCCAATAATCAGTGTTGCAAGCAGTGAGGAGCCGACAACAAAACCTAAAATCATATTGCCCTGCCACACCATTGCGACGACTGTAATAATAATGGAACAGACGATCCCAATGTAAATACTTGTTCTCAGCTCTCTAAAAATAAGACGCATAATGGTTTTTTTCGTTAATTCTTCTTTTGAAAGCCCTCTAATCACGACGGCAAGAGACTGTGTCCCTGTATTCCCTGTCATCCCGGCAATCATCGGCATGAAGAACGCTAAAGCAACGACTTGCTGAAGGGTATCTTCAAAATAATTTAAAATACTGCCTGAAATCAGCCCAATGAACAAGAGCAGAATGAGCCATGGAAGACGGCGGTATGCCGCCACAAATGCCGGCGTGTCGAACGTAATATCTTTACCAGAGGCAGCAAACTTCTCATAGTCTTCGCCTGCCTCTTGAATGACAACATCAATGATATCATCGACTGTAACGATTCCGACTAGGACATTGTTCTCTTCCACAACAGGAATGGCAAGAAAATCATACCGTTCAATCAGCTTTGCGATTTCCTCCTGATCTTGAAAGGCTCCAACGGCAATGACTCTTGTAAACATGAGATCCTGCACCTTTTCATCCGGTTCACCTAAAATGAGATCACGGTATGAGAGAACGCCTACAAGCTGTTTTTGATCATTAATCACATATAAATAGTTGATTGATTCCGCAATTTCTGCAAAGCTTTTCAGCTTCACAACGGCATCCTGCACCGTATAATGCTGAGGAATCCAAACGTACCGGTTGGTCATGATCCGTCCCGCTGTCTCAGCAGGGTAATTCATAAGAAGCTGGACGGCCTTTGATTCCTCTGCTTCCATGTTAGATAAAAGCTGATCCTTTAGCTCATCCTCCATCTCATCAAACAAGTTGGCTAGATCATCGTTATCCATTTTGTTTGTGACGAAGGTAGCTTTGTCTTTCCCTACTTTTTCAAGAACGATTTCTTGGTATTCCCGCTCCAGCTCACCCATCATTTCTGTCACGTCATCGACTGGTAAAAAGCTGAGGAAGCGGCCGCGGTGTTTTTCTGGAAGCTCTTTAAATAAGTAGGCCATATCATATGGCTGAAGTTCTTCCATGATGTTTTTAAATTCTTTGCGTTTTCCATCTCTTAGTAAAATAATGATGCGTAAAATGAGTTCATCGTACGTAATATTTTGTATCATCGCTGTTACCTCCCCAAAGTCAGGAGATACCCGAATCCCTTAGAATGTGCGGGGGTCAGGATCTCCTCTATCTGATGTCTCAATCTGATCTTTTGACATATTCTCTATGTGTCTCGAATCGGGATGATCCATCCCCACACCTCCTTTTCCCATAAAAAAGCACCTTCAACCGAATGAAGGCGCTTTGTAAGCATAACAAAATAAACACTTGCTCCTTCAATCGTAGAGCTTTAGCACTGTATGGCATAGGAAAAATCCAGCTGCATTAAAAATCACCTTATGTCGATGATTTCTGTTGACCCATTGGCGTCTTTGGACATTTTTGGGCAGCAGCGTATCTCCATACAGGAGCCTCACCTAACGAAGTCTCATATTGTTGACACACTGAGATTACAGAAAAAGCGCAGTGATGTCAATAAGCAAGATGCCAAGTTTCCTCATGTATTCGCTTACTTTTGAAAAAAAGAGCGATAGACAAAGTTGACCATCGCCCTTTCATGTCTTTTATTCCTCTTCTGGCTGATTCATATCCTCTTGGGAGAGGAGATGAAAGGAATCATGCAAAAACAAAGCATATCCTTCTCCATCAGGATGCGGAACATATTCCGCATGGTCCATTGTCTGCTCTTCTTCTTTTTTCTTCATATTCTCTCGCCTCCTTTCCCGTAGTTTGTCCCAATGAAAAAACCTTACACATGAAAGTGTAAGGTTTGGTGATGGCTTAATCATCCCATTCTTGCTTCAGGATTTTGCCTGTTTTAGCGGAAATCTCAAAATCAACTTCCTCGCCGTTTGGTGTGGTGATTTCGACTTCATACAAGTACACACCATTTTCTTTATCTAAATCAGAATCTGTGACTGTTCCTTTTACTTTTGCAAGGGCAATTTTTTCAGCCTGCTTTTTAGTGATTTTCACATTCTGTTTCTTTTCTTTGACTGGATCGTTCAGCGCTTTTCCTGTTTTCGCATCGACATATACTTTATATTCAAAGCCGCCTTTTTTAATCTCGACCTCATACACCCATTTTCCTTTTTTACGCTCAAGATCCACATCGTCCACATACCCTTTCACGACTTTTAGGGCTGCTTTTTCAGCTTGTTTCTTTGAGACAAACGATGATTTCTTTTGCACCACCTGCTCGGCGTGTGCTGTTTGATTTGTATTTTGCGCTTGAAGTGTGAAACCACCTGCGACAAGAGTTCCTGTTAATGCTGTAGCTACTAGTACTTTTTTCATCATGTTCATGTCCTCCTCTATTTGATTTCTCCTTTATCTTAAAGAAACAAGATGATAAAGAAAGGAAAGAAACATGAGAAAATCATGAGAAAAGGATTAGTTTTCGTACGTAATACCTTCAATGTCTCCTGTATATGCGTTCACAAGCACCTCTGCCTCACGCCCGTCAGGCAAATCCAGCTCCACCTCAAAGACGAGCATACCGCTAAATGTTTCAAGATCTGCATCATCCACTGTCCCTCCGACTTCTTTTACCGCAATTCGGATGGCTTCTTCAACCGTGATTTTCGTCAGTTTCTTTTCTTTAGAGGTTGGTTTTTTCTTTTCTGCTTCAAGCACCTTAAACGTTTGCTTGTCGACATCGACTTGATATAATTCTTTTTTTGATTGGATCGTAAAGATAAAACGATCTGACTTTTCTTTCTTTTGGATGACAGTACCGCTTACTTTTTTAACAGCCGCTTCCTCTGCCTGGAGCTCAGCATTTTTTTCATTTGGCTTTTGATAGCTTTTGGTCTGTCTGATTTCTTTCATTTGACCGCTTGCAGAAGATGCAATGATTTGATAGATGCCATTTGCATTTTCCAGCGTCAATGTATAGTCCTGTTTATGATTGATTAAATCAATATTTGTAATGTTTCCATTGTAGTCTTTTGCGATGATTTTTTTGATTTCTGCTTCACTTAATATTTTTTGATCAATGGTTTGAATCATGAGCATTGCAAAGGCAGCAAGAACGACGAGACATCCTGCGAGCGCAAGCACCATTTTCGTTTTTCTAGACATGCAGCGCCTCCTTCCTATTTCCTATTTTATAAGGAGGAAATGAGAAATTGATGAGAAAAGACCTATTTTATTTCCGGAAAAGAATGGTCATGGTTGTCCCTTCGCCGATTCGGCTGTCTACCTTCAGCTCAGCTCTATGCTCTTCTGCAATTTGCTTCGCAATTGAAAGACCAAGACCCGTTCCGCCCGTCTCACTGTTTCTTGCTTCATCCACACGGAAAAAGCGGTCAAAGATTTTCGGCAAATCCTCTTCTTTTATGCCAATCCCATGGTCAACGACTGAAATAAACGGCTTCTCTCCCGCCCATCCGCATGTCACATCAACTGGCTCTGTACTATATTTGACCGCATTATCAATCAAGATGGTCAAAAGCTGTTTGATTTTCTCTTCGTCTCCTTCCACAATAAGCGGCTGATCTGTTTGCACATGAGTTTGAATGGTTCGATTGGTGGCCACTTCAAGTGTATGGCATATCTGCTTGCACAAATGACCAAGATCGACTGGCTTCATATCCACATATAGAGGCTGACCATTTTTTGCCAGTGTCAGCAATTGATCTGTCAGCCTTTTCATTTTTTTCGCTTCATCATGAATCGCTTGGGAGGATTCTTCAACAACCTCTGGACGTGTTTGCCCCCAGCGCTTCAGTAAATTACTGAAGCTCATAATGACGGTAATCGGTGTCTTCAATTCATGAGAGGCATCATGCAAGAATTGCTGCTCTTTCTCATAATGCTTCTCGAGGATTTCTGACATTTCATTAAAGGTTTGTCCCATTTGATACAATTCATCCTTTGAATCGCCTGCTAGTTTGATTCGTTTAAACGCCTTCTCCTTCATACTTGCCTTCATGGTGCTCGTCATTCTACTAATAGGGCGTACGATTTGTTTTGTTAAAATGTGGCCAGCAAAATAGGAAAGCACTATAATTAAAACGCCAGCAGCGATTAAAATCATTCTTAATAACGCCAAATTCTCTTCCGTATTTTCGATTTCTTCATATACTTGGAGCGACACAATCTCTCCATTTGTCCAAATAACCGGGATCGCAGCGAACGCAGTCATATGCTTGTTGTATTCTTTGATTTCTGCTGTCTGCCCAGATTCATATGTGAAAGGCAGTGAACTAAACGTTGACTCCTTTGTGACAGTCAGCTTTGATTCACCCGTTTCTGTCACGACACGGATCATGCCATTTTGGGGCAAGTACGCTTTCAGAAGCTCCGAAGATGGAAGACCTTCTTCTTCTGATTTTTTTAAAGCAATGGCGATATTTTCAGCCACCTCAGACAGCCGGGACATATCTTTTTGCGTCAAGGTTATCGAAAAAATAAAATAAATGGCTGTATGAAATAAGAGCACCATTAAAAACAAAGACAACGACGTATAAAGCTGGATCTTATTTTTTAATCTCATTCTTTATCCTTTCATCACATAACCCACACCTCTCACTGTGTGAATCAGCTGTTTTTCGAATGGGTAATCGACTTTTTTTCTTAAATAACGGATATAGACATCCACCACGTTCGTATCACCAAAATAATCAAAACCCCAAACGGCTGTTAAAAGTTGATCTCTTGTGAGCACTTGCTGCTGATGCTTCAGCAAGTGGACAAGCAGATCATATTCTCTCGGTGTGAGTTCAAGCATTTGGCCTGCCCTTTGTATGTCTCTTGTTTTCTCGTTGACAGTCAAATCTGCTATGCTCAGCTCTGTCTCCATCTCTTCTTGCGCATGAATATTCAACCTTAGCTGCGCGCGAATTCGTGCTAATAATTCTTCTATGTCAAAGGGCTTTGTAATATAATCATTCGCCCCAAGATCGAGCCCGCTTACCTTATCAGGAACACTTCCTCTTGCTGTAATCAACATAATAGGTGTCGCTGTATTTGTCTTTCGAACCCTTCTCAGCACTTCAAGACCGCTTAATTCTGGAAGCATGACGTCAAGCAGCACCAAATCGAAGCTTTCTTCTTCAAGAGCCTGAAGTCCATCCATTCCAGTCTCTTTGACTGTCACCTCATATCCTTCATATTCAAGCTCTAGTGACAGCACCCTTGCAATTTTCTTTTCATCTTCGACTACGAGTATCTTCCCTTTATTCATCTCTATCTCTCCTATCTGAAAGGCAAGCTTGTCTTTTCATTATTATATGTTGCCTTTCGCATTTGGAACAGTCACAATCTTCATGTCTATTTTTTATGAAAGAAACATTTATTTTTGAACAAAAACATTATACATACTTTTTATATCGCATTTATTGCTTGATTTCCTTGTTTTTTAGTTTGCCTCTTTTAGTCCTTTTAACCCATTTTCATCTGTACAGGTGCAAACTCACTATGCAGCATATCCTCCTTTTTCATATGATATCAAGAGTTTTCCTCAAAAGTTGAGTTCTTTCGTCAAGAAGTGAGGAGAACTGCACTTTTGATAATAGATTGATTATTTGAAAAATTATTACAATTGACCCTTTCCGATCAAAAGTTTCTTTTATACAATAACATTACGCAGCCTGAATCTACTTTGAAAACAAAATAAGGAGGGCTTTCTTATGAAAGGTGAAATTCGCTTAATTCCGTATGAAGTAAAAGCCAATGTGATGGAAGCGAAAGAGACGCCGGAAAGTATTCAGGAGATTAAAGCACCCGAACTTTGGTCAAGTGGCTTCAAAGGAAAAGGCATAACCATTGCTGTCCTTGATACAGGTTGCGACACGGAGCATCCCGACTTAAAAGATCAGATTATCGGAGGCAAGAACTTTACCGATGATGACAACGGAGATGCTGAAAATGTGAAAGACTACAACGGACATGGCACCCATGTAGCAGGGACGATTGCAGCAACAGATCAAAATGGCGGAATTCTAGGGGTTGCCCCTGAAGCCAAGCTGCTGATCGTGAAAGTTCTTGGCGGTGAAAATGGCAGCGGGAAATACGAATGGATCATTAATGGCATCAACTATGCCGCTGAGCAGAAGGTGGATATTATCTCCATGTCTCTCGGTGGTCCAAGCAATGAGCCCGCCTTGCAGGAAGCCATTCAAAACGCGGTGAAAAGCGGTGTACTTGTTGTGTGCGCAGCAGGAAATGAAGGGGATGGGGACGAGCGTACAGAAGAGTTCTCCTACCCAGCAGCATACAATGAAGTCATTGCCGTCGGCTCTGTCTCCCTTGCAAGAGAATCCTCTGAATTCTCCAATGCCAATAAAGAAATCGACCTCGTCGCTCCAGGAGAAGACATTTTATCCACTCTCCCTAACCATAAATACGGCAGACTCACAGGCACCTCAATGGCCGCCCCTCACGTAAGCGGTGCACTAGCCATTATTAAAAATGCCGAGGAAGAAGCGTTCCAGCGCAAGCTGACAGAGCCTGAGGTCTATGCTCAGCTTGTCAGAAGAACCCTTCCACTGAAGCAGTCGAAAGCCCTCGTCGGTAATGGATTTTTATATTTAACTGCGCCTGATGTCCTTTTAGAAAAAACATTGGAAGCAGATCTTTTATCTCTATAGCTTGAATAAAGGTCCTGAGAATAGATTGAATTTTCTCAGGATTTTTTTAATTAAAATTATTCAAAATTTACTTTGACGAAATGAAGTGGACGTTATATAATCGAACACAATAAATTCATAGTTTGAGAGTCGGTAATTCGATCACACGTCGAATTTTAATTGGGAAGACCGGTGAAAATCCGGCGCGGTCCCGCCACTGTGAGTGAGGAGAGCTTTTCTCATGAATCCACTGTCATAAGGATGGGAAGGATGAAAAGCTTGCAGATTCACCAGCCAGGATACCAGCCGCTCTATCACATCAAACCCCCTACGGTTGATAGGAGATGTCGGAAAAAGCGTCAGTTATGCTCACGCCTTATTTCGCACACACATTTTGTCTTTTTAAACCAGACATTTGCCCTCATCAATCTTCGCCATGAGTGTAAATGTCTTTTTATATTTAGAGGAGGAATTGGAATTGACAATTGTTAAAACAAGTAATCTAGGTTTTCCGCGAATTGGTTTAAACAGAGAATGGAAAAAAGCACTTGAGTCTTATTGGAAGGGTCAAACAGACCGCGAAACCCTCTTAAGCACACTGGATGAACAATTTTTAACGGCCATTAAAACGCAAATTGATCAACAAATTGATGTTGTTCCTTCTGGAGATTTTACCTTCTACGATCACGTGCTCGATACTGCTGTCATGTTCAATTGGATTCCAGAGCGCTTCCGCAGCTTAAAAGACCCGCTAGATACATACTTTGCGATGGCAAGAGGAACAAAAGATGCTGTCTCAAGTGAAATGACAAAATGGTTTAATACAAACTATCACTACATCGTTCCAGAATACGAAAAAAGCACCGAATTCAAACTCACACATAACAAACCGCTTGAAGCTTACGAAAAGGTGAAAACGGCGTTTGGTGTTGAAACAAAACCTGTTGTACTTGGTCTTTATACATTTGTCTCACTTTCTAAAGGCTATGAACCAAATGAAGTAAAAGAGATTCAGCAGCGTCTCGTGCCGCTTTATACTCAGGTTTTAAAAGAACTTGAAGAAGCTGGCGTCAAATGGGTTCAAATTGATGAGCCAGCACTTGTCACCGCTTCATATGAAGACGTGAAAGCCGTAAAAGAAATCTATCAAACGATTAAAGAAGCCGTACCTGCCTTAAACATTCTTCTTCAAACATACTTTGATTCAGTAGATGCCTATGAAGAGCTTGTCACATATCCTGTTGAAGCCATCGGTCTTGATTTTGTCCATGATCAAGGGCGCAATCTTGATCAAATGAAAAAGCATGGCTTCCCGAAAGATAAAATTTTAGCAGCAGGCGTCATTGATGGAAGAAATATTTGGAGATCAGATCTTGGAGAAAGATTGTCATTCATTTCTGAGGTCATTGCTGACGCTCAGCCGAAGGAAGTATGGCTGCAGCCATCAAGCAGTTTGCTGCATGTACCAGTTGCAAAACACCCAAGCGAACAGCTTGAAGAGAAACTATTAAACGGACTGTCTTATGCCACTGAAAAGCTGGATGAATTAACAACATTAAAAGAAGGCTTAACAAAAGGAGCCGCAGCGATTGAAGCCGCCATCAATGAAGCCACGCAAGCACTTCTTACTTTAAAAGAATTTGCAAAAGGAACCAATGCGGATTTCACAGCAGAACGCAACAATCTTTCATCGAAAGACTTTAAACGTCCAGCTGCCTTTGAAGAGCGCCTTCGTATCCAAAACGAATCTCTTGAACTGCCGCTTTTGCCAACAACAACCATTGGCAGCTTCCCGCAGTCTGCTGAAGTGCGCAGTGCTCGTCAAAAATGGCGTAAAAATGAGTGGACAGATGCAGAATATGATGAATTTATTAAGAAAGAAACAAAAAGATGGATTGATATTCAGGAGGAAATCGGTCTGGACGTTCTCGTACATGGAGAATTCGAACGTACAGACATGGTTGAATACTTCGGTGAGAAGCTAGCCGGATTTGCCTTTACGAAATTTGCTTGGGTACAATCCTACGGATCACGCTGCGTGAAGCCGCCAATCATTTATGGAGATGTCGAGTTTACAGCGCCAATGACCGTGAAAGAGACGGTTTACGCACAAAGCTTAACGGAGAAAAAGGTCAAAGGAATGCTGACAGGACCTGTCACCATTTTAAACTGGTCTTTCCCAAGAACAGATATTTCCCGGAAAGACATTGCCTTCCAAATCGCTTTCGCATTACGTAAAGAGGTAGAAGCGTTAGAAGAAGCAGGGATTCAAGTTATTCAAGTGGATGAACCTGCGCTAAGAGAAGGTCTTCCACTCAAAGAAAGTGATTGGGCAGAATATTTAAACTGGGCAGCAGAGTCGTTCCGACTATCAACATCATCTGTTCAAAATGAAACGCAAATTCATACACATATGTGCTACAGTAACTTCGAGGATATTGTCGATACGATCGAAGACCTTGATGCCGACGTAATTACGATTGAACATTCACGCAGTCATGGCGGATTCCTCGATTACTTAGAAAAGCATCCGTATTTGAAAGGACTTGGACTTGGTGTATATGACATTCATAGCCCGCGCGTTCCATCTGTCGAAGAAATGAGTCAAATCATTGATGATGCGCTGAACGTATGTCCGACAGATCGCTTCTGGGTGAATCCTGACTGTGGTCTAAAAACGAGACAAGAGCCTGAAACCATTGCTGCTTTGAAAAACATGGTGACGGCTGCTGAAGTCGCTCGTAAAAAGCTGGCGCAGCATGCATAATTGATTCCCTCTCCCCTGCCGAACATGGCGGGGGTTTTTATGCGCAGATTGTCCTGTTTGACCATCTACTAGGATGTTTCCTTTTCTAGCATGATTCGTTTATACTAGAGAAGTCAGTCGAACAAAGGGAGGAAGACAATGAATCACGAAGATTTTTTACAACGCGCAATTGATCTTGCAGTAGAAGGAGTCAATAGTGGTACTGGCGGCCCTTTTGGAGCAGTCATTGTCAAGGATGGACAGATTATTGCAGAAGGAAGCAACAATGTGACAACAACGAATGATCCAACTGCACATGCAGAAGTCACAGCTATTCGAAAGGCGTGCCAGACGCTACATACATACCAATTAGAAGATTGTATTTTATATACAAGCTGTGAGCCTTGCCCGATGTGCCTTGGCGCTATTTACTGGTCTAGACCAAAAGCCGTGTATTTTGCTGCTGGACATCAGGATGCAGCGACTTCTGGTTTTGATGACTCGTTTATTTATGAAGAAATCAACAAGGATTACGAATCAAGAAATATTCCATTTTACCAGCTGACACTTCAAAAAACCCTTGCACCGTTTGAAGCTTGGGAAACATACGAACAAAAGAAAGAATATTAAAAAAAGACACCTGCTTACCAGCAGGTGTTTCTTTTTTTCAGCGTGATAGAAAACCTTTTTTATTCAGCCACTTCAAGCTCTACTTCGATGTTCCCTCTTGTTGCTTTTGAATATGGACAGAATTCATGCGCAGCCTCGACAAGCTCTCTCGCTTTGTCATGGTCAAGGCCTTTTGCAGACACAATCAGCTTGACACCAAGCTTAAAGCCGCCATCACTTTCATCTTTTAAAAGACTGACATGTCCTTCTACTTCCGATTCAATGTCTATCCCTTGCTTCTTCGCTACTTGTTCAAGTGCCCCTCCGAAACAAGCTGCATAGCCGGCTGCAAATAATTGCTCTGGATTCGTACCAGTTTCTCCGTCTTTCTTTGCATTAGGCATGACAATGTTATGAACGAGTACACCATCTTCTGAACGAACATGTCCAGCTCTTCCATGCTGCGCCTTTACTTTTGCTGTGAATAATGGTTTCATCTTCATCTCCTCCTTTATCTATTTATTCTTTTCACGTTCTATCCATTTCTCAAACATTTATCGCACATTAAAGAATTTTTCATTTTTGGGCTGTATTTATTTTAAAAAGGAAGAAAATCTTATACAATAATAAGTATGACAAAAAATAGTTGGTGACTGACATGACAAATGAATTCGAGCATATGAAGCTGGAAAATCAGCTTTGTTTCTTGTTATATGCAAGTTCAAGAGAGATGACGAAGCAATATAAACCGTTATTAGAAGAGTTAGACATTACGTATCCGCAATATTTGGCACTGCTTTTATTGTGGGAGCATGGGACATTAAATGTGAAAACGATGGGAGAGCTTTTATATTTAGACTCCGGTACACTCACACCTATGCTGAAACGGATGGAGCAAAACGGACTCATCATCCGCGAGCGCTCGAAAGAGGATGAACGTTCTGTGCAAATTCGTTTAACGGAATATGGTGAACAGCTAAAAGAGAAGGCTACTGCGATTCCATTTCATATGCTGTCTGGGACAGGCAGATCGGAAGAAGAGTTAAAAACACTGCGTGCCTCTTTACATGAGCTTTTGCAAAAATTAACACAACCAAAAGGCTGAGGGAACATTCCCTCAGCCTTTTATGATGTCAATTATTGTGCGACAGCTACTAGTTCTACTTCGATATTTCCTTGAGTTGCTTTTGAATATGGGCATACGCCATGTGCTTTATGAACAAGCTCATCTAATGCTGATTGCTCGATTCCAGTTCCTTTTACTTCTAGCTTAACGCCTAGTTTGAAGCCGCCATCTGAACTATCTTTCACTAAGCTCACATGTGCTGTTACTTCACTTTCAAAACGGATACGCTCTTGTCTCGCGACCATTTGAAGGGCTGAATCAAAACATGCAGAGTAGCCTGCTGCGAATAATTGCTCTGGATTTGTTGCTTTTTCAAGTTTTTTCGCTCTTGGTGTTCCAGGCATTGCTACATCATGCTCAAGCACACCATCGGTTGAAACAACCTTTCCTTCTCTTCCTCCGACAGCTGATACCGTTGCAGTAAATAAAATATCTGACATGAATATAACCCTCTTTCTCTCTAATAATATTTTCTACAATTGAATTGTACACAATTTAAATTCAAGAGTCAATGAATAAACACTCTTTTTCTAAGATTTCCTTCTCACTTCTATTTTATGAGCATGTCACGCAGATTCATTTTTAGACAGTAAAAAAAAGCCCTTGAATAAGGGCTTTCAGATTGTTGACAAAAGCTTTTAGATGATGTCATGCTGCGCATTTGGTTGTTCTAGCGTATGGTTTCTGTTATCCGGGTCGGCATTTGCTGCTGCCAGCCATAACGCCAGGATGGTGATGCTTGTACAGACGACTGCCCATTTTTTAAAATTCATATAAACAATCCCCTCTCTGAATATAGATTCGAGCATGTTCCGCTTCTCCGTAGAACATGGAAGATTTTTCATAATCTCCCATTTCATTATAATACTTTGCGGTGTCTAATGCCAGCTCCTCTATATCTGGATATGCATAGGCAGACTCTAAAAAATGAAAAATTCGTTTAATATGCTCCGCATCTTGCTTTAAATACAATGCTTCTAAAAATATCGTCTTCTGAATATGAATATCATCCTGAAGTGCTTCTGCTCGCTTCATACATTCTTCTCTGTAGTGTAAGGCTTCTTCGTGTTTACCTTGTTTGTATAATATCTGAGCGGCGGTATAAAGAGGGTCTATAGATCGACGAAGGTGATCGGATTGATTTTGGTCAAATAACGAGATGGATTCTTTCATTAGTTCGAGTGCGCGGTCAAGATCTCCCATTCGGTAATAACTGTTGCCCATATTAAACAAAGAGGAAGCAATAAAACGCACATTCTGAAAGTCTCTTGATCTCGCAAGCGCTCTCTCGAGATGTGGTAATGCCTTTTCATGCCTTCTCATATCATCATAGTTACCGGCCACAATAAATTCGCATTGGATCATGCGAAGCGCATATAGCTCATGTTGAATATAGACATCCAGCGCCAGTTTGGCATGGTGCATCGAGATATGTGTTTGTTTCATGTGATAATATATTTCTGACATTTTAAAATGAAATTCCGCACGTTCAATATCATCTGACACAAAAGAAAGCTTGTGCTCTGCCTTTTGATAAGACGAGATGGCAGCAATATACTGCCTACGGCCAAATTCATACATGCCTCTGAAAAAATGATAGTAGTATTCAAGCATGCCTGTGACATGTGTTTGATGCTCATCTATTTCTTTCGAAAGCTCGGAAAAGTTGGCGCGAAGCTTTCCTTCCTTTAATGGCTTTAAGTAATCGAGCATGACCTCATGCCTGAATTCCATTAAAGAAAAATAGAGAAGCAAATTCTGATCTTCTTCCATTGAATCAAGAGAGGTGCGAATTTCCTGCTTTAATTGTTCTGCTTGTTCTGAATCAAATCTGCGGATTAATTCATACCACTTGTTGATTTTCACTCCAATATCCGAAGAGGGAATGATTTTCGCCATACGTTGCCTTCTCCAATCTTCTCAAAATATAAAACATTACCATATTTTATCATACTTGACCGAAGAAATACAAAAATGAAATGAAAGGAAAAAGAGAGCCTGCTGTCACAAGACTCTCTTTTGAATTCGTTATTCTCTTATTTGTCCTTGACCACGAATGACAAATTTTTCAGAGGTTAAAGCCGGCAGACCCATCGGCCCTCTTGCATGCAGTTTTTGTGTGCTAATCCCTATTTCTGCTCCGTAGCCAAATTCAAAGCCATCTGTGAACCGAGTAGAAGCATTATGATAGACAGCGGCAGCGTCGACAGCTGTTAAGAAAAGTGAAGCATGCTGATCATTTTCCGTAATGATCGCTTCAGAGTGCTTGGAGCTATACGTTTGAATATGCTGAATCGCTTCTTCTATGCTCTCTACGATTTTAATACTGACAATCGGCGCTAAAAACTCTGTTTCATAGTCCTCTTTTGTCGCTAATGAAGCACTAGGCGCAAGGGCACATACGGCTTCATCGCCCCGTATCTCTACCCCATTTGCATGCAGGGCTTCAAATAACGAAGCGCCATATGTTTTTGCCCATGTTTCATGAATGACAATGCTCTCAATCGCATTGCAAACAGATGGCCTTTGGGTTTTAGCATTCAGCACAATCTGCTCAGCCATTTCGTTTTTCGCTGTTTCATCAATGTAGATATGACAGTTCCCTGCACCTGTCTCAAGCACTGGCACGGTAGACTCTCTCACGACAAGATCAATTAAATTTTTCCCGCCGCGCGGAATAAGGACATCCAGATATTCATTTAAAGTGAACAGCGTTTTCGCCGTTTCACGGCCTGTATCTTCAATCAATTGCACACTGTCTACTGGAATATCCGTTGTCTGAAGCGCTTCATGGATCACCTTGACAATCGCTTTATTACTATGAATGGCAGAGGAGCTCCCGCGAAGAATAACAGCATTCCCAGTTTTGAGGCAAAGGGTGGCAGCATCTACTGTCACGTTTGGTCTTGCTTCATAAATCATTCCAACCGTTCCGAGAGGCACACGCACCTTTTCGATGAACAGACCGTTTTCTTTTTGAATGGTTTCTAATGTTTCACCAATTGGGTCTTTTAGGTGAATCAGCTGAAGAGTAGCGTCTGCAATGGCGTCAATTCTCTCTTCTGTGAGTGTAATCCGGTCAATAACAGAAGGCGTGAACTGCTTTTCTTCGGCAGCCTGAACATCCTTTTTATTCTCCTTCAATAAATAAGCGGAAGATGCTTTTAGTGCATTTGCGATGGCATGTAAAGCAGCATTTTTTTGCTCCGTCGTTTTTAGCAGCAGCTGATCTTTGGCTGTACTTGCTTTTTTTGCTTTTTCAAGAACTTCATTCATCATATTTCCTCCTCAGTTTTGTACATGCTGTACCCAGTGATCTCTGTGTATGACTTCAGGCTTCTCATTTGAAAGCTCATCACTTCGCAGTCCTTTAATACCGAGAAGCTCATCGGATGCGTACAAGGTTTGTCCTTTACCTACTAGTCCGTTCGGACCGACGACTTCAACGACCTCTCCTTTAGAAAAGTCACCAGCGACATCAATGACGCCAGCTGGAAGAAGACTTCTGCCATGATGCAAAATCGCCGCTTCTGCTCCTGCATCTATCATGATTTTGCCAGAAACGGGTGAATGGAATTGAATCCATTGACGGCGGTTGTTGATCGCTGATAAGTCCTGTTCTCCGATATACGTTCCGTCTCCTTGACCCGCAAGAATGTGAAGCAGCTTGTCTTCTCCAGTACCTGTGCCAATGAAGACTTTCACGCCAAGTGAAAGTGCGGTTTGTGCAGCAGACAGCTTTGATTTCATCCCGCCTGTTCCCACCTTTGAGCCTGTGCTCTTCGCATATGAAAACAATTCTTCTGAAATGTGTGTTAGTACATCAAATCGCTTCGCCTCAGGATGCTCATTTGGATTTGCATTATAAATTCCATTTATGTCTGTTAAGATGATCAATTGGTCTGCATGAATTAATCCACTGACAAGAGCTGACAGCATGTCATTATCCCCAAAGGTAAGCTCCTCGATCGAAACTGAATCGTTTTCATTGATAATTGGTAATATTTTTCTTTCTAGCAGCTCCATCATCGTTGCGTAAGCATTTCGATATCTTGTTCGATCTGAAAAGTCATTACGGGTTAAAAGCATTTGTGCAGGTGTCATGTGAAACTGTGAAAATAGCTCTGTATATTTCTGCATTAACAAGCCTTGACCAACGGCAGCTGCTGCCTGTTTCCCCTTTAAGGTCACAGGTCTTGATGGATACCCTAAGCTGCCAAACCCTGCTGCAACGGCTCCTGATGAAATTAAAATGATTTCATGCCCAGCCTCTTTCAGTTTTGCTATCGCTTTCACATGATCCTGCATTTTTTGTTCATCAATGGCTCCTTTTTGCTCTGTTAATGAACTGCTGCCAATTTTGATGACGATCCTTTGCTTTTTCATTATTGATTCCCTCCGCTATACCTTTAGGCACAAAAAAATCCCTTTTTCTCCTTGTTTAAAGGACGAAAAGGGATTTTCCGTGGTACCACCTTCATTGAATAAGCATACATCTAGCTTATTCCACTCAACTCCTGTAACGCCAGGCACGCGCTTAGATTTTTCCTCTAAGGCTCAAAGGGCAGGTTCAGCAGCTGTCTGCGGCAAATGTTTCAGCATGTCATTTGCTCTCTTTACGCATCAGTTCCTGCTTACTATTCCTTTTCAACGCTCGTTAATTTTTTTATATTATCACCAATTGCTCAGGAAAAGTCAAGCCGTCAATTAAATACAATCGTTTTATTCTCATGCACAATAATTCGATCTTCTAGATGCCATTTGACGGCACGTGCTAGCACACTCCGCTCAATTGTTCGGCCAATATTTTTTAATGCTTCTGCATCATCCCGGTGATCTACACGCTCAATATCCTGTTCAATGATCGGTCCTTCGTCTAAATCATTGGTCACATAATGAGAAGTCGCGCCAATTAATTTGACTCCCCGCTCATATGCCCGCTTATATGGATTTGCACCAATAAACGCTGGCAGAAAAGAATGATGAATATTAATGATTTTGTTCGGGTGCTGTTCAATAAATTCAGGCGTTAAAATTTGCATGTATCTAGCAAGCACAATGGCATCAATATCATACTCTTCTAATAATGCGAGCTGCTGTTTTTCCGCTTCTTTGCGAATGTCTTTGTTCGCCTTCACAAAATGGAACGGGATTCCAAGCGATTCTACTGTATCTTTTGCCGTTTCATGATTGCTGATCACGACCGCAATTTCAGCCATGACATTTCCACTTTGCCATTCCCATAGCAGCTCATGTAAACAATGAAGCTCTTTTGACACAAAGATCGCCAGCTTTTTAAGCTCACTTGCACGCGACATGCTCCACGTCATTTGAAATGATGCTGCAATTGGCTCAAACTGATGCTTCAGCTGATCCATATTTGCCGAGATGTCTTTCCAATCAAATTCAATTCTTAAAAAGAACCGGCCGCTTTCATGATCTGTTGTGTATTGGCTGGATTCAATGATATTCGCTCCGTGCTCAAATAAAAAGGAAGAAACAGCTGATACAATTCCAGGCTGATCCGGACAGCTGACAAGCAACCTTCCTTTTTGCTCATGCTTTTGTCTGTGTAATTCAAGTTTCTCTGTTATCAAAGTTCTCATGTATCATGACCTCATTTACGTTTTCATTCTAATGAAATATTATACTGGACTGGAAAGAGAAAAAGCAATGTAGAGTCCTGTTTTTTATTGAATATTCATTCAATTCTGCACCTGGCATGATATAATGTGAATAGACCTTTTATCATAAAAGGAGTGATGGAGATGAAAAGTATGACCTTGTTTGGTAAAGTGAGCTTTTGGCTCGGCATCGTTTGTCTGATCACAGGTATTTCCCTTTTTATAGCCGGTGAAAGACTCATTCCTTTTCTCACATTTGGTGTGTGTTTTCTGCTTGCGAGCCAGCTTTACCGCAAAAATGAAAACGATTCCAATCATCATTCAATGTAACAAAAGGCTGGCATCTATCTGCCAGCCTTTTCTTATTCAATGATTTTCAATCCTACTGCCGCAGATAAAATCAGGGCGATGAAGAAAATACGTTTTGCGTCTTTCGACTCTCCGTAAAACAGCATACCGACCATGGCGCCTCCAGCAGCTCCGATTCCAGTCCAAATAGCGTACGCCGTTCCCATCGGAATCGTATTCATCGCAAGAGACAGCATCAGAAAGGACATCGAAAAGCCAGCTGCAATGAATAAAATCCATTTGACATGCCGGTCTTTTTGGAATTGATTCATCATGGTCACACAAAGCATTTCTAAGATGCCTGCTCCAATGAGTAAAAGCCAGCTCATGATTCAGCCTCTCCCTTCTTTTCACCTGTTGTCAGCTTCAGTCCTAATACACCGCACAAAAGCATGACAATCAAAAGCAGTTTGACAAGCTGAACCGGCTCACCAAGCACCATGCCTATGAGGACGGTACCTGCTGTCCCAAGCCCGGTAAAAACGGCATAAAGTGTGCCAACTGGCAGTACACTTGTTGCTTTCATGAGTAAATAAAAGCTCACGATAATACAAACGATGGTTGCGCCCCATTCTATGAGCGAGTGGGCATATTTCAGCCCCATCACCCAGCCGACCTCAAAGATGGCCGCAATAAAGACATTTCCCCATTTCATCTGATCTTCTCCTTTCTGAACGATTCCAACCAACAAAAAAAGCCTGGAAATCGATCGTTTGATCAAATCTCCCGGGCTTTTATCCCTCCGTGTCCATATGGCCTCTTCTAAGACCCTATGTGTTTTCTCTCGGACCAGACTGCACCAGCGCACGGAACCCTAGAAAACCAATTCATGATATACAGACCTGACTTAGAGCAGATTCTGTATTAAAAATCTTATCACACCCCGATATGCCGGTCTACCAGTTTGCTCTCCCTCTTCAAATATACTTGTTCATTTTTCGAAAGAAATGATATGAGACCGGCGTATACTAAATGATAGACAGAGAAATGATCACATCGCTGATATAATGAAATAAGATTGATGTGATGAACGATCCAAGATGACGCTTTGTTTACCAGCCCAAAGTACGCTGAATCACATTTTATAGGAAACCAAGAGGTGGATCGTATGATGATAACCGACGAACAGAAACATGAATTTTATCAAGCACTGGTTGACAAGAACCCGCAATATGACGGCACATTCTTTGCCGGCATTAAGACCACTGGTATCTTCTGCCATGCCACATGTACCGCTAGAAAACCAAAATATGAGAACTGTGAGTTTTTCTTTACAGCAGAAGAAGCACTGCTTGCAGGATATCGTCCGTGCAAGCGCTGCACACCATTAACATATCCTAACAGCATTCCGGAAGAAGTCAAAACACTCGTTTCTGCAGTTGAAACACATCCTGAAAAACGCTGGAAAGAAGAAGACTTTCATCAATTAGGGATTCACTCTGCAACGGCACGGCGGAAATTCAAAGAAATCTACGGCATGACCTTTGTTCAATATGCGAGATCACGCCGAATGGGACTTGCCTTTAAAGAAATTCTGAATGGAAAAAAAGTGATTGATCAGCAGGTCGCCTTGGGCTATGAATCTTCGAGTGCCTTCAATGATGCATTTACGAAAATTATGGGAAATCCCCCTAAAAAGACGCAAACCAAGATTCTCCACGCTAATTTTATTTCTACACCGATCGGGCGGATGATCAGCGTGACAGATGCGACGCATGTGTATTTACTGGAATTTGTGGACAGGCGGGGACTCGAAAAGGAAATTGAAAACATGAGAAAAAAGCATCAAGCCCGTATTTTAGTCGGGGAAACAAACGTCCATCAGCAATTAGCAAAGGAATTGACCTTATATTTTGAGAAAAAACTCACGCAGTTCTCGGTACCACTTTCCTTACATGGCACCCCTTTTCAAATGAAGGTGTGGGACCTGCTCACACGCATTCCATCAGGCGAAACAAGTTCTTACCGCGAGCTTGCTGTGATGCTGGGCGATCCGCATTTGGTCCGGGCGGTAGGGAATGCAAATGGTGCCAATCAATTGGCGATCATCATTCCATGCCACCGCGTCATTCAAACAAGTGGTGAGCTCGGCGGCTACGGCGGCGGGATAGAACGGAAGAAATATTTACTTCAGCTAGAACAGCGGATATAAAATAAAAACGGCTCTGCTTATTTTGTAAGCGAGCCGTTTTCTTCGTTGCGGGTGATGCTGTAGACATCAATGATTTGGTCCCATTTCGAAATGGTTTTTTCTTTTTTCATGCCCATTTTTAAAGCGACCTTTACCGATGCTTCATTGTCTGGGCGGATTAAGCTCACCATTCGTCTGACTTTCATTTCATCAAAGCCATAGGTGAGACAGCCTTTTGCGGCTTCAGCAGCATAGCCATTTCCCCACGCTTCTTTCTTTAGCATGTAGCCGATTTCAAGTTCGGTTTGTCCTTCAATGTTTTGCAGAACAATGCCGCTTTGTCCAAGTGGTTCATTCGTTTCTTTGTCTTCAATGATCCAGAGGGAAGTATGATACATACGGTCATTCTTTTGATTCCATGCAATCCACTCTTTCGTCTGCTGCTCATCCTTCAAAGAAGGATAATACTTCATCACTTCTTCATCTTGGAACAACATATCATATAAAAATGGCGCATCATGTTCATTCATCGTTCTTAGCCTGAGCCGATCTGTTTCAAGCACTGTCCGTGTTTGAAGTTTCATTTATGATCCTCCCCTCACTTACTTACTAAAAATATCTCCGAACAATCCATTTGAATCTGGGGCAAAGTAATGGATTCCCGCACCGGTTAAACTAGCTGCCAGCGCTGTCCACATCATTAAACTGACTGTCATCCACACTGCGACTTGCTTTCTTTTCGTCCCGAAGCTCATGCACATAAATGCCGCTAGATGACTGCCGATGATAAAAGGTCCGACGAGCGCTAATCCCGGGAGACCATATCGTTCCCAAATTCTTCTGGCCCGCAGCTGCTTTTTCTCTCCTTTTTCATCACTTTTGTCCTCTTTTCTCTTCAACCGCCATGCTTTGAAGCGGTCTACGAAAACAATGAGAAGTAAAACGGTAAAAAAATTGCCGATGAATCCAATGACCGCAGTCGGTACAGGATGCATGCCACTTAAAATGGCCAACGGAACGACCCCTACCACTTCAAAAAAAGGCAAAGCAGCCAATACAAACACAAGTACATATCCCCATAAAATATCCAAGCACAGAACCCCTTTTCATTTTTGTCCTCTTCCCATTGTAATGAAAAACATGATACCATTTCTACATTTTTTTAGAAAAAGAAAAGCACATCTTATAGGATTATAGATGTGCTCTGTTTTTTACATCGTGTTTTCACTTTTCTTGTTCGCCCGGCGTAAGACAATGAGCATAAGCCCTATTAAGATCACAACCGATAGTAGACTTTGCAAGAGAAGCACGCTTGGTGATGTCCAGCCAATCCATTCGAATATGAGCTGCGGTCCGAAAAAGATGATCGGAATCAATGAAACGACATTCGCCTTTAAGATCGCATTAAAGACAATGATACATAGCAGCATGAGCAGGATGACGCCCCATCTTTGACCTGAGGTCAGGACAAGTAATGGTGTGCCGAGTTTTTGATCCAATAGTTTGATTGTGACCATCGCGGTCAGCTGAAAGATTCCTAAGATCCAAAAGTAAAGAAATGCCCGGCGGCTTGTCTGAAAGGCAGACGCTCTAAACATCACAATGATCATGATGACATTGGCCACTAAAACGAGCGGATAGCCAATCAATGCATACCAAGAATAGGATAAGCTTTGACTGATCGCATCTGATAAAATCATGTAGAAGAGAGACCCGATTAAGAAGGCACTGATGAATGGAACCCAGTCTTTATGGTGTCCTGACAGCTCTTTTGCGAGTTCATCAGCATAGCTCCGCGGATCTCCGCCAAACACAGCCTCCCCTGTTTTACCATCTTTTTCAGCCTCTACCGCGTGTGTCGTCAATTCATCCATCAGCTCATCAATTTCGTCCACATTTTTTCCCTTTGATATGAGATATAATTTCAGCTCTAGTAGGATGTGTCTTGTTTCTTTTGATACCATAATCTCACTTCCCTTTTTGTAATAAGCAGTTTACATTTTTTGAAAGCTCACTCCAGCGGGTCATAAACTCTGTGAGCGCTTGTTCTCCAGCTTGTGTGAGCGTATAGTATTTCCTTTTCGGTCCGCTCGCTGATGTTTTTGTGACAGTAGTCACCAGCTGTTCCTTTTGCATACGCAGCAAAATCGGGTAGATACTTCCTTCACTAATTTGATCAAACCCGTAATGCGCGAGCTTCTTTGTCATTTCATATCCATAAATCTCACCCTCAGAAATAATCGACAGCAGGCAGCCTTCCAAAATTCCTTTTAACATTTGTGTGGATGTTGTCATCTTTGTTCCTCCGATTCCAGTACCTTGCATCACAAGATAGCATCATCTTACCACACACTATCTTGTCATGCAAGATACTATCCTAGAAAAAAATCACCGCTGAAAGGGTGATTTTTACGCCCATGGTTTATCTGTTCCAAGTGCGTCAGCCAGTGCCTTGCTATGCTTTCGGCGGCTTTTTCTTTCTTCTGCCCGCTGCTTCGCTGTTTGATGCAGCATGATTTCTTCCTCTGTTTCCGGTACGACTTGTAGAACTCGTTTTGGCTTTCCGTTTTCATCTAGCGAGACAAAAGTCAGAAATGAAGTCGCTGCAAGTCTGCGCTCTCCAGACATCAAGTTTTCTTTCATGACTTTGACGAACACTTCCATGGAAGACGTGCCGACCCACGTCACATAGGATTCCAAGCATACTGACTCTTTTTGTCCAATCGGCTCTAAAAAGTCAACAGAATCCATCGACGCCGTGACCGTTTCACTGCGGCTGTGTCTTGCTGCCGAGATGGATGCAATGTCATCTATATAACTCATTAATTTCCCGCCAAATAAGGTTTGGTGGTTATTCGTATCGAGAGGGAATACCCTGCTGGTTTTGACAACTTTCGATTCCTTGCAGTATTTGAAATTTTCTTCACTCATCATCATAGCTCCTTCATGCTGTTTTCGTGAATGCGGAACGACTTTTATTAAACACTATTCTTTTAGGTTTGTCTAAACTTTTTGCTTTAGTCTCTTGTGAGAGATTTTCTTTCGGAAATGTTTCAACTATGACTAGAACGAGGAATAATAGAACTATGAATAAACAAGGAGGCCATTTGATGGATTCTATGAGAGCAGAACAAATACACAAAATGCCGCAATGCATGAGTGAATATGACGATTTACAAGAAGTCCTTTTATGCAGTCCCATCTATATGGAAATCAAACAGATCATCAACGAAACCCAAAAACATTTTGCAAGAGAAAATATTTCTCAAATGAAAGCCATTGCTCAGCATAAGCAATTGATCCAAACACTAAAAGACCATCAAGTACGCCCCATTATGCTTCCTGCAAATGACCGCTTTCCTGAGCAAGTCTTTACTCGGGATATTGGGTTTACGATTGGACATACACTCTTTGTTTCAAGCATGGCCGCTCCAGTTCGGCAAGGAGAAGAACAATTATTAAAAGAGTGGGCACAGGGAAAAGGCTGGAAAACTGTCACACTGACAAATGGAACGATTGAAGGCGGCGATGTACTTGTGGATCAAACACGCGTATTTGTCGGAACGAGCAAGAGAACAAACCCAGCCGCTATCCATGAGCTCAAAAAAGGACTGCCTGATCATGACATCATTCCCATTCATCTTCCTCCTCACATTTTGCATCTCGATTGTGTGATGAATATTCTCTCTCATGATGAGATATTGATTTATCCTGAAGCGTTCAAAAAAGAGGATCTTCACCTGCTTCAAATGCATTATCATCTAATTGAAATAAGCGAACAAGAGCAATTCACACTCGGACCAAACGTTTTATCCCTTGGACAGAAAAAAGTGATCAGTTTGCCCATCAATCAACAAACAAATGCTGCATTAACCGCTCACGGGTACACTGTCATTGAAGTGGATTTTTCAGAAATCATTAAATCTGGCGGCTCTTTTAGATGCTGCACATTGCCGATTCGGCGTTCATCCACTAAAAAAGCCAGCGTGTAGAACAGCTTGTCTACTTGCTGGCTTTTTTTCTGTCTATTTTTATGTTCGATCGTATAAATGACAGGCGACATCATGTCCTTCTTCTACTGCTTGTAATGTTGGCTTTTTTTCAGCACACACATCCATCGCTGCAGGACACCTTGTTCGAAATACACAGCCGCTTGGCGGGTTCACTGGACTTGGAATTTCTCCTTTTAAAATGAACCTTTTGCGCTTGTCCTCCACGTCAGGATCTGGAATGGGGATCGCTGACAGCAAGGCTTGTGTATATGGGTGCAGCGGTGTTTGATATAACATATCACTGCTGGTCAATTCGACGAGATGACCTAAATACATGACACCGATTCGGTCGCTGATATATTTGACCATCGACAAGTCATGCGCAATAAAGAGAAATGTCTGCCCTTCCTCCTTTTGCAGTTTCTTCAGCAAATTCACAACCTGCGCTTGAACGGAGACATCTAGTGCAGAAATTGGCTCATCTGCCACAATAAATTTCGGCGCTAAGGCGAGGGCTCTTGCAATACCGATTCTCTGCCTCTGCCCTCCGCTGAATTCATGAGGATAGCGAGTCGCAAAGTCATAGCTAAGTCCAACAGCTTCAAGTAGTTCTTTCACCCGGGCAACTCTTTTCTTTTGACTCCCGTAAAGGTTGTGAATCTCCATTGGCTCCAGCATAATATCTTTTACAGACAGCCGCGGATTTAAGGAGGAATACGGATCTTGAAACACCATTTGAATTTGCCGATTAAAATCAAATGATTCTTTTTTAGAAAGGTGATGAAGACTTTTCCCTTCATATAAGGCTTCCCCATCTGTCGGTTCATAAAGACGCATAAGCACTTTTCCAAGTGTGGATTTTCCGCAGCCAGACTCGCCAACAAGGCCAAACGTTTCGCCTTGTTTCAGCTGAAAGGAGACACCGTCTAGCGCTTTAAGCGTTCTTCCTTTCGATAGATGAAAATGTTTTTTGAGATTGTTTACTTGTAAAAGTGGTTCAACTGCCATGACCATTCCTCCTCTCGCTTGGCAAATACCGTCTTGCACCTGCCCATTCTTTTTCATATGAAGTGCCAGAAAGGGAAAGAAGTTCAATTTCTCTGCCGGTTTTAGGCGAATGAAGCATCATACAGTCACCTGCGTAGATCCCAACATGGCGGACAGCTCCCTTTCCGTTGTCATTGGCAAAAAACAATAAGTCGCCTTGTTCTAAATGGCTTGATGCGACCGGTGTTCCTTGCACTGCTTGGTCACTTGCGTCCCTCGGCAAAAGATATCCGCACGCTTTATACATGCTGTAAGCAAAGCCTGAACAGTCATAGCCAAAGCTGCTCATGCCGCCCCATAAATACGAAAGACCAATAAATTGTTTTCCCTTCTCTACAACATCTTTGCCGGTCATAGAAGAAATGGATGAAACTGACTGCACATCTACTTTATTGATTTCTCTCGTCCCTGCTGGTGTGACAACGCGAAAGCAATCACTCGTTTCTTCTACAGCTGCGAGCTCTGTTAAAAAACTAATTTTCATGTCCGCTTGCCCATTTCGATAGAGCATGGCTTTTTTCTGACAAACGATATGAGATATAGCTGGCGCACTTCCTTCTGTCACTTGCTTTAGATGGTTCGTAGGTATATAGCCAGGATAGCCTTGCGGATGTTTCCGGCTGGCCTGCTGCGGAATGACGACTTTCATCCAGCCGTCTGTCTCTTCTAATCCAATGACTCGTTCGCCGAGCAGTACTTGCGATTGGATCAGATTTTCTTCACATAAAGCCAGTTTTTCTTCATATGTTTGCTTGTCAATCCACTCTTTGATTTTGAAGGAGCCCTGAAGTACCTTTTGATCGATTTCTCTCGGTGACTGCGGCGCTGTCCATACGTTCGCAACTGCAACCTTTGATTCAAATATCATCATGAGACTCCTTTCACCCCTTGAATGCCTAACCCATGATGCGGCGGGAAAAAGATATCTTTTCCTTTGTACACGATTCCTCCGTCTACCATGTCCTCTTTTAGCATCAGCGGGGCATCAAAATCATAGCGGGTGATATTCGGCTGGCTGGCGGCGAGATGAGCGGCTGCTGTAATGCCAAGTTTTGACTCAATCATACTGCCAACCATGCACTTTACGCCATATGCTTCTGCTAGAGCATTGATTTTTAGGGCTTCTTTTATGCCGCCTGATTTCATTAATTTTAAATTGATCAGATCACAGCTTCTCGTTTCAAGCACCTTGATCGCATCATGAAAACTGAAAATGCTTTCGTCTGCCATAATCAATGTATCTGTTGCTTCTGTCACACGGCGCAGGCCTTCGATATCTTCTTTCGGAACCGGCTGCTCTACTAGTTCGATATTCAGCGCCTCCATTTTCCGAATGGCTATGATCGCTTCCTTCCACGTCCATCCTTGGTTCGCATCGAGTCTGATCTGAATATCCGGCCCGACCTTTTCTCGAATTCGCTTGATACGCTGAATATCCGTATCTATGTCATCTTTTCCTACCTTGATCTTTAACGTCTGAAAGCCTTCAGCTGCGTATTGCTTCGCATCTTCCGCCATCTCAAGCGGACGGTTTACACTGACCGTATAATCGGTTTCAAGCTGACTGCGATATCCGCCAAGGTATTGATAAAGCGGAAGTCCTGCCTGCTTCGCTAAGCCATCATAAATGGCCATGTCAACCGCTGCCTTTGCGCTTGTGTTGCAAGCGAGCACTCGGTTCATATGAGAAAAAATTTGTTCATATTCTGACAAGGAAGCTCCAAGCAAAATCGGTCTGATCACTTCGCATATGGCATAGTCGATGCTTTCCAGCGTTTCACCTGTAATCACCGTTGTCGGGACTGCTTCTCCGTAGCTGACGTCACCTTGATCATATGTGATGATAACGATCAGAGATGCTGCGTCATACACCGTTCGTAAAGCGGTTTTGAAAGGCTTTTTTAGCGGTACACTCATTCTGCATGTACGAACATCGACGATTTTCATTTGATCGCCTCTTTCGCTGCAACGCCTGGAGAAATGTGCAGTTTTTTTCCTGTCGCATCTAATGTAGCCTGCGTGCCCATTGGAATAGCAAAGTTCGGCGAAGAATGACCGATCCGGAAGCCCCCAAGTGCAGGTTTCTTTTGCGGGACAATATAGGTGCCCCATACTTGATTCAATGTAAGGGACTGATCTTTCTTTTTTGGCTCACATTGATGAAAATCTCCAATGATGAATCCAGCCGCATCATCCAATTTCCCAGCAGATGTGAGGTGCTGCATCATTCGATCAATTTTATAGGGCTCTTCGTCAATATCTTCAATGAACAAAAGCTTTCCCTTCGTATCGATTTCAAAAGGTGTACCAAGTGTTGTCACGATGAGGGCAAGATTTCCTCCTACAATCTCACCTGAAGCGGTGCCCGGATAGAAAGTATGAAGGGGTGACAAGTGGTGCGCATACGTAAAGGCTTTCGGTGCAAACAGCTGTAAAAAGGTATCTTTCGTATAAGGATGAACCTCCTCAAGTCCCACATCAGAGGAAAGCATTGGACCATGAAAGGTCACAAGACCAGTCTGCTGCTGGATGGCCGTATGTAAAAACGTAATATCACTATAGCCCCAAAAGATTTTTGGATTCCGGCGAATCAGGTCATAGTCAATGACTTCCGCAAGTCTTCCAGTCCCATATCCTCCGCAAGCACAAATAACCGCCTTCACTTCTGGATCTTGAAACATGCGATGAAGATCCTCCACTCTTTCATGATCATAGCCTGCTAAATACCCATACCGGCAGTCGATATACTTTCCTTTTTTCACCTTTAGCCCGAGGCTTTCTAAAAAGGCAATCCCTTTTGCTAATTTCAGCTCATCAGGCGGGCTTGCTGGTGCAATAATCCCCACCGTATCCCCTGTTTGAAGTGCCACTGGCAGCTGGCTCATGCCATATCCCCTCTTTCTCTTTGTTTCTTTCAATCTATGGGCTTCTGCTTCATAACATGAACGAATAAAGGAACAGACGCTTTTATCTAAAAGCGTCTTTTGATCCTAATATCACTCTCCATCTACCTGTGCCCATTTCAAATCGATATACCCAACGGGGTGGCGGACAATTCCCTTCACGCCTTCTTTTTGTAAATGGACTTGGTTATAAAAATGAATCGGAATGATCGGTGCTTCTTCAATGAGAAGTGCCTCTGCATCATGAAGGAAGCTGTTTCTCTTTTGTTCGTCTGCTTCCTGGCTCGCTTTTTTGATCAGCTGATCATAGGTATCATTAGACCATCCTGTCCGGTTCATGGCATTCCCTGTTTGGAAGCTCTCTAGGAAGTTGATCGGATCTGCATAGTCTGCTAAAAATGAACTTTGTGAGAATTGGAATTTCAGCGCCTTTTGATCTTCTGCAAATACATTGGCTTCCATGTTTGCAAGCTTCACATCTACACCTAACGCTTCTTTCAGCTGCTGCTGGATGGCTTCCGCTTTTTTCTTGTTCTCAGGCTTTGTACTATATGTTAATGTGACGGCTGGCAGTTTCGAATAGTTCTCTTCTTTCAGCCCTTTTTCTAATAGCTTCGCAGCTTCACTCTTATCATTCTTCACAAGATCACCGCCAGCTTCTCTGAAATCCTCACCCTTTGAATCTAGGATGCCTGGCGAGACGAAAGCGCGTGCTGGCTTCTCTTCATTTTTCGTCACATAATCCACAATATCTTGCGGGTTGATCGCCATTTGAAAAGCTTTGCGAATGTTCTTATTTTGAAATGGTTCTATGTTCACATTCAGACGATAAAAGAACAATCCAGCCTGGTCTTCAATTTGTACATCTTTATTTTTCAGCAGATTTTCACTTTGCTCTGCTGGAACAAAGGCAGTATCTAAATCTCCTGATTGATACATTTGATAGTCTGTGTTTCGATCACTGATCATCAGCCACTTCACTTGATCCAGCTTGACTGTTTTTTTGTCCCAATACGTCTCACTTTTTTCCATTGTGAAGCTCTCATCATGCTTCCACTCTGTCAGCTTGAACGGTCCATTTCCGACAAAGGTTTTGGCGTCTTTTGCCCAATTTGGGTCCTTCTTAGCTACCTGTTCATTGACTGGGAAAAAGGCAGGGTTTGCGGTCATATTTAAGAACGATTTCTGCGGATAAGCCAGTGTGACCTTAAGCGTTTTGTCATTTACAGCGCTGACTTTCACGTCTTCTTTCTTGCCTTTTCCACTGTTAAATGCCTCTCCGCCTTCAATCATGTACGCTAAGAACGATGCAGAAGAGCCTGTTTTCGGATCAAGCAGCCGCTTCCACGCATATTCAAAATCACTCGCTTTCACTGGATCACCATTTGACCACTTGATGCCATCTCTTAAATGAAACGTGTACGTTTTTCCATCCTCTGATATCTCCCATTTTTCCGCCATTGCAGGAGATGGTTCGTGTTTTTCATTCAGTCTTGTTAATCCCTCCATTAAGTTATTGAGTCCTTGCCACGATACATTATTAAAACCAATCGGCGGATCAAACGACGTCGGTTCATTTTCGTTATTTAAGGTTAACACTTTCTTTTCACCTTTATTGCTTGATGATCCTTTCCCTGCTTGCTCATTGGCTGTACATCCTGCGAGCAGCATGATCGTGAACAAACATACACTGATGATCCACCCTTTTTTTCTCATCAAAAACTCCCCCTTTGTGTTGAAGATAAAACCGTTTGATTCGCTCGCTCATCTTGGAGCCAGCAATGCACTGTATGGGTAGGTGACCGCTGCGTTTCATGCGGCATGATATGATCACACACCTTCATGGCGGCCGGACAGCGATCTGTATACGGACAGCCCTTTGGTGGAGCAAATAAATCAGGCGGGCTTCCTTCAATTGGAATGAGTTCATCTTTCATATCAAGTCTTGGAACGGATTGTAGAAGTCCTTTTGTATAAGGATGCTGCGGACTGTAAAAAATATCTCGCCTCGTTCCGACCTCCACCATTTTCCCCCCGTACATGACCGCCACTCGGTCTGCGACTTGGGCTACGACCCCTAAATCATGTGTGATTAAAATAATGGTGACACCTGTTTTTCTCTGAATCTCTTTAAACAGCTCTAATATTTGTGCCTGTATGGTCACATCCAGCGCGGTCGTCGGTTCATCTGCAATCAGCACTTTGGGCTCGCAAATCAGTGCCATGGCAATCATGAGCCGCTGCCTCATTCCCCCGCTGAACTGGTGAGGGTATTGCTTTAACCTTTCCTTCGGCTGCGGAATGCCGACCAAATCAAGCATCCGAATGGCGGCTTCTTTCACTTCTTTTTTCGTCAGCTTTTGATGCTCCTTTGCCGCCTCCATGAGCTGATCCCCTATTGTCAAGGTTGGGTTCAGTGCGGTCATTGGATCTTGAAAGATCATCGAGATATCGACACCTCGTATGGCGCGCATTTCTTTTTCAGATAATGACAGCAAATTGCGGTCTTCAAACCAGATTTCTCCCTGATCGACATGAGCGCTGTAAGCTGGCAGCAGCCTCATAATGCTTTGTGAAGTCACACTTTTCCCGCAGCCTGATTCTCCCACAATGGCAAGGGTTTCTTTTTCATATACATCCACATTCACTCCGCGTACCGCTCGAACTGAGCCGCCATATGTCCGAAAGCTGACGTGCAGATCGATGATTTGTAGAACTTTTTTCAAAGCGCCATCACCTCTTCATCTTTGGATCAAGCGCATCTTGCAAGCCATCACCTAAATTGTTAAAGCAAAACATCGTGAGTGAAATAAAAAACGCAGGGAAAAATAAACGCCACCAATGTCCGTTATCTGACAGTACTGTCGGCAGCGCATCATTGGCCATCACGCCCCAGCTTGCAAACGGTGCTTGAATGCCTAAACCAAGAAAGCTTAAGAACGCTTCAGCAAATATCGCGGTCGGCACAGTCAAGGTCATCTGAACGATAATCGGCCCCATCGTATTCGGCAGCAGGTTGCGGCGAATGATACGCAGGCTCTTTGCACCAAAGGTTTTTGAGGCAAGGACATATTCCTGGCTTTTCAGCTGAAGAACTTGACCTCTTACGATTCTTGCCATTCCAATCCATCCGGTGACAGTGAGCGCTACAATAATGGTGACAAGCCCTGGCCCCATCAGGACCATTAATAAAATGACAACGAGTAAATAAGGAAGACCGTAGAGCACCTCGACAATTCGCATCATGACATGGTCATATCTCCCGCCCTTATAACCGGCAATCCCTCCATAAATCACGCCGATGGCAAAATCAATAAGGGCTGCCATGACGCCTACGAATAACGAAATACGCGCCCCGTACCATGTACGCGTAAACACATCTCGTCCAAGCTCATCCGTTCCGAACCAGTGAGCAGCTGATGGAGGCTGATTTTGCATCGAAAGACGTTGCTCTGTCACACTATTAGGCGCAAGCAATGGGCCTAATAGCGCCATGATAAAAAGAAAAATCAGTACCGATAGACTAAACATCGCAAGCTTATTTTGCTTCAGCCGTCTCCACGTGTCTGCCCAATACGAAAGAGAGGGTCTTTTAATGGCATGGGCCTCCGTTTTCTTTTGCTCTCTCGGAGAAAACCATTCGTCTGGCAATTCATGATGCGGATTCGGTTGATCCTGCTGTAGGTGTATACTCATGCCTTTCCTCCTTTCTGATGCAGCTGAATCCTTGGATCAAGCAGGCGATACGCCACATCGACAATGAAAAGAAGTGTGATTAAAATAATGCTGTAAAAAACAGTGGTCCCCATGATGACAGGATAATCACGGTTGTTAATACTCTCGACAAAGTATTTTCCCATTCCAGGAATCGCAAATATTTTTTCAATGACAAAACTTCCTGTTAAAATGCTTGCGACAAGTGTCCCAAGAATGGTCACAACGGGCAAAAGCGCATTTCGAAGCGCATGTTTAAATACAATTTTAAAGGGAGAAAGTCCTTTTGCCTTGGCAGTGCGAATATAGTCCTGCGACAGCACTTCAATCATGCTCGATCTTGTTAACCGGGCAATAATGGCCATTGGACCGACAGCAAGAGCGATGGTTGGCAGCACCATGTGCATCGGACTTGTCCACATCGCTGTAGGAAAGAGTTTCAAATTCACAGCAAGCTGCTGAATTAATAAGGTAGCAAAGATAAAGTTTGGAATGGATATACCGAAAACAGCAATGGTCATGGCGATATAATCAATCAAGCCATTATGCCGGAGGGCAGCCATGACCCCGAGCAGGATGCCGGAGATGACAGCAATCAATATTGAGATAAGACCAAGTTCTAATGAGACTGGGAAGCCTCTTGCCAATAGATCATTGACACTTTCTGAAGGCTTTTTAATGGAAGGACCAAAATCAAAGGTAACGATGGATTTTAAATAGATGACATATTGAACATACAGTGGTTCATCTAAGTGATAGTAGCTTTCGAGGTTTCGCTGGACGGTTTCGTTTGTATTTCGTTCTTCATTGAAGGGCGATCCTGGGATGACCTTCATTAAAATAAACGTTAAAGTCGTAATCGTTAAGATCGTGGCAATCATCGCAATAAAACGCTTGAGCAAAAAGCTGGTCATCTGCCGTCTCCCCCTCGCTTAACAAAATGTTGTACGTGCGGCAAGCTCTGTCATGACAAGCATCGCTTGGTAGGCTTCTAATATATTCTCTGCTTGATACGTCACCGTTGTTGTTCCTTCTATGATGGCAGTACCCGGCATTAAATTCGCCCATTCAGCTTGTCCATAATTGGCAAACTCAATCTTCAGCAGCGGCTGATCAGGAGGCGTCAGCGGCTTGATGTGATGAATCTGTTTCATTGCGGCTTCCACTTGCTGCGAGATTTGTTGATTGACTTTGGCAGGCGTGAAACATTTCACAGCAGACCTTGATATGGTCTCTTTCACTGCTACTGTTTTCACACCAGGCATCAGCTTTTCCGCTTCAAGTGCTGCTTGATCATCTCCGCAAACAAGAATCACCGGCACACCATAGTAGCCTGCAACATACGCATTAAAGCCCATTTCACCAATTGGGTGATCATTTATGTAAAAATGTCTGACACCAAAAATCATACTGTGAGACATCACGCCTTTCATAGATGCCCTCGCATGATAGCCTAAAAAAACAGCAGCGTCATAGGTTTGATCTAATCCTTGCACCATGGAATAAGGCTTGACGTCACCAGATATAAGAGCAGCCTCTTCATGCAGCTCTTCGATCAACAGATTATTCATTTTAGAATGACTGTCATTGACCAAAATATCGGTTGCGCCATGCTGAAGAAGTGCCTCTACACAGGCATTCACTTCACCTGTCATGATCTTTCTGCCCCGTTCATAATTGTGCTGACGGGCATCGACAAATGTATGATCAGCTAGACCAGTAATCCCCTCCATATCAACAGATACATAGAGTTTCATCCCCATCCCCCTTTAATTAAACTTAAAATTTGTGTATATTTTTCTAAATTTTCTAAAAAATTATATGATTACTTGATTGATTTTTCAATACAATGTCTGAAAATAAGGAAATTAGACTCAGTTAATACAGGTCAAAAGACTGTATGGCAAAGGATTTTTTTAACAAATAAAACACCACTAACTATGTCTTTAGTGGTGTTTGTCAGCTTCGTTAATCTGTGATTTCAGCTGTTCATATTTCTTCATGGTTTGTGTAAATAGATCATCAAACATCTGAGGTGCCTGCTTTTGAATGACCTCAGCGCCTTCACCTGTAATGCCCCCTTTTGTCGCCACTCTATTGACGGTTTCAGCAAAGGTGAGGCCGCGTTCTACAAGGACTTGACCTGTGCCTAAGAGGGCATACGTTAAAAATTCATACGCTTCCTCTAAGGAAAGCTCACTATTTCTCACAGCCGCTCTCGCCATTTCTTCAAAAAGAGCAGCGATAAAACCAGGAGAAGAGCTCGTCAAATTACTCGCCGCATCAAACCGGTCTTCCTCTACTTCACGGACGATGCTAAAAGCTGAAAGGAGACGGTGCAAACGCGCCTTTTCTTCCTGACCTGCGGTTTCACCATGCGCAACGAGGGATACGCCCGTTCCAACAGCTGACGTGAGCGTTGGGATGTATCTGGAAACTGGTTGAGTCGTATGCTTTGATAACTTGTCTAACGTCACAGCCGCGGCTACTGACACAATATGTACCGATTTGGCTGCTGAAGGCAGTTGATCGAGCACATCAAGTACAACAAGCGGCGGCACGCAGACAAAAAGTACATCACATGAGGCAGAAAGTTCGTCTAATGAGCAGATATTTATTTCTTGATGCTTGTCTTTGAGCTGATGCAGGCGGTCCGTTTCACTTCTTGTATGGATCATGATTTGATGGGCATTGAGTACCTCTTTTTCCAGCCATTTTTGCACCATCATATCAGCCATGCTTCCATATCCAATCATTCCAATTGTCTCCACAGTTTAATCTCCTCTATTTTGCTTAGATTCACTACTTATTTTAACAATTTCCCACAATGTTTTCATTTTTATCCCACACTTTTTTCTTACGATATAGTCAGTATCCACCACATAAGGTAAAATCCCTCGAACCATACATGAAAAATTGAAGAAAGAGAGTGATTCGAATGACACATCACAAAAATGAAAAACACCCTTCTCATGAACTTCAAACAATTGAACAGCCACAAAAACAAAAGAAGAAGCCCAGTGGCTGGTTTAAGCCATTCGTCAGCGGCATTGTGGGTGGTACGCTAGCATTAGGTGTCTACGTCCTTACGCCATATGCCCAGCACGCATCAGACAACACAGCAAACGATTCAGCAGCAAAAACAGAAGCTGTATCGACAAATGATACGAGTGCCAATTCGTCAAAAACAACCGCCGTCCAAACATCACATTCATCGAGCAGTATTTCAAGCATGGTCGAAAATATATCACCAGCCATTGTCGGCATTACAAACTACCAAGCGCAAAGTCAAACAGACATGAGCTTTGGCGATTTCAATACGCCTTTTGATGAATCACAGCAAAACAAAAACAGTCAAGAGGAAAAAACAGGTACAGGCTCAGGGGTGATTTTCAAAAAATCCGGAAGTAAAGCCTATGTCTTAACAAACAACCACGTCATTGAAGGGGCAAATAAACTAATGGTTTCCTTGCACGATGGCAAAACTGTTGAAGGAAAACTGGTCGGAGCTGACCCCCTGACTGACCTAGCAGTTGTAGAAATTAGCAGCAGTCATGTGACAAAGGTCGCGGCATTAGGCGATTCCTCCTCGCTGCGTGCTGGGGAAACCGTCATCGCGATCGGAAACCCGCTTGGTGAAGATCTATCAAGAACGGTGACACAAGGAATTGTCAGCGGTGTCGACCGAACAGTCTCTATGAATACATCAGCTGGCGAAAGCAGCATTAATGTCATTCAAACAGATGCAGCCATTAACCCAGGTAATAGCGGCGGCCCGCTTCTTACGACAGACGGAAAGGTTGTGGGGATCACGAGTATGAAAATCTCTGAAACAGGTGTTGAAGGCATTGGATTCGCACTTCCAATCAATGATGTCAAACCAATCGCCGATCAGCTTCTCGCAAAAGGAAAGATTGAACGTCCATATATCGGCATCAGCATGCTGGATCTCGAACAAGTCCCGGACGTGTATCAGAAAGAAACACTCGGGCTCAAAAATAGTCAGCGGGATAAAGGTGTGTACGTCAAAGAAATTGCCGCAGGCTCACCTGCCGCCAAAGCTGGCTTTAAGTCAGAGGATGTCATTACCGCCATCGATGGGAAACAAATCAAAACCGGAAGTGAATTACGTCATGAGCTATACACGAATACAAAAGTAGGAGACACCGTGAGCATCACACTCATTCGAAACGAAAAAGAAGAAACAAAGAAGGTTACATTAATACAATCTGAATCTAAGCAGGTAAGTTCCTAAAGCAAAAAGCAGCTCATGAATGAGCTGCTTTTTTATGATGACTGAATTGGCGTTAATCTTTGTTCTATTTCTGCTCGTTTGTGCTCTAGAAATGGCGGAAGGGCTAATTGATCACCAAGCTCATCTACCCCTTCATCGACTGTAAACCCAGGGCCGTCTGTTGAAATTTCAAATAAGATACCATTCGGCTCTCTAAAGTAAAGGGCTTTAAAGTAGAAACGTTCCACAACACCAGAGTTCGTGAAGCCTGCTTTTGATATTTTGTCATACCATTTTTCCAGCTCCTCTGCATCTTCCACGCGAAAAGCTACGTGATGCACACTTCCTCTGCCGGAACGCTCAGAAGGTCCTTCAGCTTTTTCGATCACATGAATTTCTGTTCCAGCACCGCCATTTCCTGACTCAAAAATGGTCACGATCTCACCATCATTTGATTGTTCACGCGCTCTTTCAGTGAAGCCAAGGATGTCTGTTAAAACACGGATCGTTTTGTCCGCTTCTGCAACGGTTAATTCAACTGGACCCAAGCCTCTAATTGCAAACTCTGCCGGAATATCGTCATGCACTGGCGGTGAGCCCGCTTCTTGTGCGTTCGGTTCTACTGTTAAAAATAGCTGCTGCCCTTCTGGATCTTGAAAACGCAAGGCAAGTCTTCCGCCTCTCAAGGAAGCCGTTTCTTGCTGCACACCTGTCTCATCAAACCGCTTTTCCCAAAATGAAAGTGCTTCTTCAGAAGAAACGAGAAGGCCTGTGCTTGTGATGGCGTTTGTTCCTTTCAAACGACGGGCAAGCATTGGAATTTCAAAGAAGGTGAGCTCCGTACCCGGTGAAGCAACCTCATCTCCATAAAACAAATGATACATAGATGGGTCATCCTGATTGACAGTTTTCTTTACAAGTTTTAAGCCAAGAATCTGGCGGTAGAAATCAACATTTTTTTGAGCATTGGCTGTTAATGCAGATACGTGGTGAATCCCATTGATTTTCATTACGTTCACTCCTATTTCAAAATATCTCGAATTCAAGATAATACCCTTATGAATAAAATAGGTCATTTTTCAAGAAAAGTCAACCATTTGGCTAGAAGTTCGGTTTCTGACGATAAAATTAACATTAAATCAAAAATAATCTTTTATCGTTCGTTTTTAAAGCAACGTTCATCCTGATATCTCCAATAAACGAACACTTTTAAATACAAATGCGAAAATCAGAAAATTTTTTTAATTCTTGTTTTCCTAAAATCGTATTACAATGAACAAAATACATGTCACAGTAACGTACGAAAGTGATGCAGGAGGTCGTGTGTAATGAACAAAGAACAACCAGCGTTAAAACAGGACATCGGCTTATTTTTTGCCCTATCTCTTGTCATCGGGACCATTATCGGGTCCGGCGTCTTTATGAAGCCAGGCAACGTCCTTTCCTATTCAGGAAGCTCAGACATCGCCTTATTTGCTTGGCTGCTAGGTGGAATTTTAACCCTTGCAGGCGGACTAACTGTTGCTGAAATTGGTACACAAATCCCTCGGACTGGCGGATTGTACGCTTATCTTGAAGAAGTGTACGGTGAGTTTTGGGGCTACTTATGCGGCTGGGTGCAGATTATCATTTACGGACCTGCCATCATTGGAGCGCTCGGTCTTTATTTTGGTTCATTATTAGCCAATTTATTTTCTCTTTCTTCTTTATGGTCGACAACAATTGGCATTATCACTGTTTTATTTTTATGTTTGATCAATATTATGGGAACGAAATACGGCGGTTTTGTACAAGGGCTGACCACCATCGGAAAGCTTGTCCCGATTGCCGCTATTATTGTGTTTGGCTTATGGAAAGGAAACGAAAATATCTTTATGGCTGTCAACGATAGTATCGCTCAAATGAACTTCGGTGCAGCGATTTTGGCTACGTTGTTTGCCTATGATGGCTGGATATTGCTTGCAGCACTTGGCGGTGAAATGAAAAACCCAGAGAAGCTGCTTCCTCGTGCAATGGCAGGCGGGATTTTAATCGTCACGGCTTGTTATCTCTTTATTAATGTCGCTCTTTTGCACGTGTTACCAGCAGATCAAATCGTCCAGCTAGGTGAAAATGCGACAAGTACTGCTGCGACAATGCTCTTTGGACCAATCGGCGGTAAGGTCATTAGTATCGGAATCATCATTAGTATCTTTGGCTGTTTGAACGGAAAGGTTCTTTCATTCCCACGTGTGATTTTCGCGATGGCTGAACGAAAGCAAATTCCTTTCGCAAACGCGATTTCGCGTATTCACCCTACCTTCAAAACACCTTGGATTGCTGTATTTGTGCAAATTTTGATCGCCATTGTGTTTATGATCGTCAGTAATCCAGAAAAGCTGTCAGAGGTTTCGATCTTCATGATCTACATCTTTTATGTCATGGCCTTTTTCGCAGTCTTTAAGCTGAGAAAACAAAATAGCGGAATGGAGCGTGCTTATAGCGTACCACTTTACCCGCTCACACCGATCGTTGCGATTATCGGTTCTTTATTCGTTTTAATCAGCACCATGATCACCGACTGGAAAAGCTGTCTAATCTCCATGCTGATCGGGATTGCTGGACTGCCTATTTATTATTATATGAAAAAAGCACAAAAAAAAGCAGAGCGCTAAACAGCGCTCTGCTATTTTTTATATTGCTTGATCACTTTGTATGATTCGTTTAAATATCTCATGAGCCGGTATGGCTTACTAAGCACGCGGATTGGGAGTCTTGAGATAAATCCATTCAAATTCGCCTTATATTCCTGCGTCATCCGCTTCGGCTTTGTCGCAATTTTTTCGTATACTTCTTTGTAAAATTCCTTCATGATGTCGACTTGCACACTGATCTTCTGATGACACTCTGTACACTCAACGCTTTTCATCTGATCATTCACATAAACGATGCTGTGGAGGGTCTCTTCTTGGCACCGAGTACAATGTAGGTTTGCTTCCATTTCGGTTTTCTTCAAGATACACAGCTCCTTTCTCGTTTGATGTTGCTCTTTTTATACAATTCGATTGCTATCAGCCGTTTATTGGACGGAAGCTTCCTTTAAAATGGCTGCCGCCGTTAGTTCGTCTGTCACCAGCACTTGTATGAAGCCGCCATTTAAAGCCCCTAAAATACTTTCAGCTTTATGGGTTCCTTCTACAACAGCGATGACCGTTTTGACACTCTTTAACTGCTCCAGTGATAAACCAATGACCTTTTGGTTCAGTTCATCTTGGACAGGTTTGCCTTGACCGTCAAAGAAACGAAAGCCAATATCACCAACAGCCCCTGATTGCCTTAAACCAGATAAATCCTCTTCCTTTAAGTAACCAACTGTTTTTAACGTTGAACCTTTATGCGGGTTGCCAATACCGATGAGGGCAATATCTACATTTCTACCTTCTTCAAGCACAGCTTCTATATCCTGCATTGCCATAAGCCGCTCTTTTAATTCTTCTGTTTCTAAAATCGCCGGGGCATATAAATAGGAACACGTGCCATTCATTTTCTTTGCCAGCTCATATGCCAGCTGATTGGCATGAATGTCGACTGCCTGCCTGCCCATTCCGCCCTCTAATGGAATGACCTTCACATCGTTTCTTCGCTCAAACGGGTATTCCTTTACAAGCTCAGCCAGTGTGGTTCCCCATGAAATGCCGATTTTCTCCGCATCTTTCATGTTTTTAGATAGATAATAGGCGCCTGCTTGACCGACTGCCCGTTTCACCATCTCAGACATTGTCCCGACACTTGGGACAACGACAGCATCTGTTAATTGAAATGTTGTTTCTAGCTGCTTTTCCAGCTCCACCGTATGAATACTTTCGTCCTTAATGTACACCTCAACGATTCCCACATCTTTTGCTTTTTGTAAGAGCTTTGAAATGACTGGTCTTGAGACATTGAGCTTTTTTGCGATTTCCTGCTGCGTCCACCCGTCTGTATAATAAAGATGAGCAACTTTGACGAGCTGTCGTCTTTCTTCCCAATTCAGCATGTGACATCATCCTTTTAATATACTATGATTCCCAGTATACCAAACATTCGTTTCTAATTGGAACAATTGTTACGAAAATGACAAAAAGAGCGATTACCTCTTCGCTCTTTTTCCCTCCGTATATTTTGGCTGATACGTTCTCCCGCCGTCTAGCAGGATAATTTGTCCGTGCAAATAGCTTCCCTCGTCACTTGTGAGAAATAAAGTGAGTCCTGCGATATCCTCAGGTCTTCCTAATCTCCCAACAGGTATAAGCGATTGCAGCTGCTTTTTCTCCTCCTCAGTAGGATAGAGCGTATCAAGCATTTGAGATTCAATCACACGGGGTGCAATCACATTGATACGCACCTGGTGTGCCCCTAATTCCTTTACAAGCGAACGCATCAGGCCAAAAGCACCTGCTTTTGAGGCGTAATACTGAATTCCGCCGCCTGAGCCAGTTATAGCAGATCCTGATCCAATCATGACAATGCTTCCTTCTTGCCGCTCACATATATAAGGTGCTGACGCTTTGATGCAATAATAAAGACCATACAAGTTCACAGCCAGTGTCTTTTTCCAAAGTGAAAAATCGACTTCTAAAAAAGGAAGTGATTTTGTCATCCCTGCTGAATACACAAGATGAGCAATGCCGCCTAGCTCCCTTTCAGCTGCTGAGATCATCTGCTGAACACTTTCCCACGATGAAACGTCAGCTTGAAATGTCAGCAGCTCAGAGTGCTGTTTTTTTAAAAGTGAAAGTCCTTGTTCATCTATATCGGACACAGCCACTCTGTATCCTTCTTTTAAAAAACGCTCGGCAATTTCCTTTCCAATCCCTTGGGCACCGCCAACGATGAGAACTGGTTTTTGATCATTATCCAGCACTCTCACCCCCATCAAGCATAATCGCTGCACCATCTGTAAATGCGCCATATGATGTACTTAAAAAGACCGTCATATGGGCCACAGTCTCCTTGATTTGCTCTGTGTCAGAAACCAAATGGAGAGGAGGCGGCAATAGGGCGAGCACACGGATACCTTTGTCTTTAAATTCTCGCGCCAGCCCTTTTGTCATGGCATTCAGCATAGAATTCGATGTAGCATGTGAGATCCCGCCATCACCTGTAATACTGCCTGATGACGATATATTAATAATACAGCCTTGCTTCTGGTCCACCATGTGCCATACGGCGGCTTGACTGGAAAGAAAGACAGTATTCACAGCTGATTCCACTTCGTCCACCCATTTATCAGGGTGAGCGGCATCAAGCTCCGCTTCCGCTCCTTGCGCTGCTTGATTGACCAAAATATCTAGTTTCCCGCATGTATCGATCACTTGCCTCAGCATACGCGTGGCATCACGCGGTGTTTCTAGCGGGTTCATGATGATACTCGCCTGACCGCCCATTTTTTGAATGTCTTCATAAATGGATCTAGCCTTTGATTCATCATAAAATGTGTGTAAAAAAACATGTGCACCTGCCCGGGCTAAAGCCAGGCAGATGGCTTCTCCAAATCCATCTGTGCTACCTGTCACAAGTGCCGCTTTATGATGAAGCTGGACGTGCACATGCATCTCCTCCCTATCCCTTGTTTGGCATTTATTTTCTCAGCTTACTCACGATATCAAGAGCTGCTTCATAAAAACCTTCTGAGATGGTCGGATGCGGATGAATCATTTTCGCCATCTCTTCTGCTGTTCCTTCTAAATACATAAAGGAGGAAGCTTCTGAAATCATCTCTGTGACGTGCGGACCAACCATCGTCGCGCCGATTACTTCACCATATACTGTATCGTACACCAATTTAATAAAGCCTGATTGAACACCTGCCGCTAGCGCTTTACCGCTAGCCGCTAAATCAAATCGTTCTGTTTGTACGTGAAGCCCTTTGGCTTTTGCCTCTTTCTCCGTAAGACCGACACTTGCTACCTCTGGTAATGTATAAATACATCTAGGCATAATATCAGCATTCATTTTTTCATGCTCACCACAAATATTGCTGACTGCAACGGCTGCCTCTGCCATCGCCGCATGAGCCAGCTGATAGCCGCCAGCGACATCCCCAACTGCATATACACCCTCAGCACTTGTCTGCATCTGATCATTCACCTTGATAAACGGACCATCCAGTTGAAGATCAAGCTGGCTAACAGCTGATACATTCGGTCTTCTTCCAACGCAGACAAGCAGTCTTTCCGCCGTAAAGATGTGTGTCTCCCCTTTATCATCTGTTGCATGAACCGCTTTGACTCCTTCGCTTTCCGTTACCTCTGTCACAGTGGTTTTCTTCGCGATATGGATGCCCTTTTTCTTCAATTCTCTTTCTAGCAGCTTAGATGCTTCTTCATCCTCTTGCGGAATAATGGACGGTGCTGCTTCAATAATGGTGACTTTTGATTGAAGACTCTGGAAAATACATGCAAGCTCAAGCCCAATGACACCTCCGCCAATGATGACGACAGAAGCTGGGATATCTGAGATGTCAAAGATCGTATCACTTGTATCAAATTGAATGTCTCTAAGCCCCGGTATTGGCGGAATGGCCGGTGTAGATCCGGTGGCAATGATCAGTTCTTTCGTTTCAATCGATTGTGATCCACCTTGTTTTTCAATCTCAATCCGATGCTTTGTCACAGCTGTGCCTCTGCCATTATACACATCAATCTTTCCTTGCTTTAATAAAAAGGCGATTCCGCCTCTGAGCTTTTCAATGACGTCATCTTTGCGCTTTCTCATTTTATCGAAGGAAAGGATCATGTCACCTGTTTCGATTCCCCAGCTTTTCGCCTTTTCAATGGATTCAATCACTTCTGCATGTTTCAGCAGGGTCTTTGAAGGGATACAGCCTCGATTTAAACAAGTACCGCCTAAAAAATCCTCTTCAATCAAAGCAACCTTCCGTCCGCGCTCAGCTGCTTGAAGGGCGGCAGTATACCCGCCAGGTCCTCCGCCAATGACTGTCAGATCATACGTTTTCGTCATCCGATTCATCTCCTACATTAGCAATTCAAATGGTTGTTCAAGCACTTTTTTAAGGTCTGTTAAAAAGGCAGCCGCTGGTGCGCCATCTACGACTCGGTGATCAAACGATAAACTGACACCCATCATTGGCCGCACCTGAATCTCTCCATCTACCACAACAGGTTTATCTTGAATGCGTCCTACACCTAAAATTGCCACTTCTGGCTGATTAATAATCGGGGTAAAAGTATCAATGGCATACATGCCTAAGTTACTAATCGTAAAAGTGGACCCTTTCAGCTGGTCTGGCAGCAGTTTTTGATCACGTGCGTTTTTGCCAATTTCTTTCGCTTCTTTTGTCAGTTGTTTTAATCCTTTTTGATTCGCATGAGAAATGACTGGTACCATCAAGCCGTCTTTCACCGCAACAGCGAGACCAATGTGTACATCTTCATGGAAATGGAGCTCATTTTGTTCAAATGTCATATTGATATGCGGGTGGCGCGTGAGTACATGGCTGACCGCATGAATGATGATTTCTGTAAACGACAATCGGTAGCCTGTCTCTTTTTCAATCGCTGGTAGTAGCTGCTGACGCACTTCTTTTGCTTTCGTCATATCAATTTCACTTGTTAATGTGACGTGCGGTGCTGTAAAGGCACTTTGTGACATGCGATCAGCAATCACTTTTCTCATCCCAGCTAGTTTTTGTGTTTTCACAGGCGAAGCCTCTGCTGTTTGTGCTGCTGCTTTTACATCACTCTTCATGATTTTGCCATGAGCGCCAGATCCAGAAACTGCTGCTAAATCGATTCCTTCACGAGCAGCGACTTTTTCTGCAAGCGGTGAGACGCGCTGGTCTTTCTCGCTAGAATGAACGACTGCCTCGACGTCCCGCTTTTGGACTCTGCCTTTTGGCCCTGTGCCAGATACCTCTTGAATCGCCACATGATGATCCTTTGCCGTTTTTCTCGCTGCGGGCGTGGCACGTACTTTTTCATCAGATGTTTTTGGGGCTTCAGTAGAACTGGATGAAGCTGTGTCTGGTGAAGACGATTCGCCGCTTTCTGAGGAATCTTCATCTGCCTGTGCTGGCGGCTCGCTTGGTACCTGTTCATTTGCCTCTCCGATATATCCAATGACAGCATTAACTGGAATTTGATCATCAGCTTCGTAGTATTTCTTTAGAAAAATGCCGTCATCATAGGCTTCCACCTCGATGTTGATCTTGTCTGTCATAATTTCAAAAAGAGGCTCACCGATTTCAACCGAATCTCCTTCTTCTTTAAACCATTGAAGCAAGGTTCCGATCTCCATCGTACTGCTTAGCTTCGGCATAAATATCTCTTTTGGCATGATCTTCTCCCCTTTATTTAAGAGCGTACAAGCTCTTTTGCTGCTTCAATAATATCTGGTACTTGTGGAATGACCGCTTTTTCCAGTGTCGGGTTGTATGGTATTGGGACTGCAAGACCGCCAAGTCGTTTAATCGGCGCATCTAAGTAGTCAAACGCTTCACTTTCCGCTATCATACTTGCAATCTCTCCGCCGTAGCCGCCTCGTTTGACCGCCTCATGAACCACGATACATTTACCTGTTTTCTTCACAGATTCGATTATGGTTTCTTCATCTAATGGGACAAGTGTTCTTGGATCAATGATTTCAACATCGATTCCCTCTGCTTCTAGTTCCTTCGCCGCTTCTAACGCTTTGTGTACCATAATCGCTGTTGCTACAATCGTGACGTCCTTCCCGCTTCTTTTCACATCAGCTTTCCCTAAAGGAATCGAATAAGGCTCTTCAGGCACTTCGCCGATTGTTTTATATAAAAGCTTATGCTCGTAGAAAATGACAGGGTTGTCATCATCCATTGCTGCTTTTAAAAGTCCTTTGGCATCATAAGCTGTTGAAGGCTGAACCACCTTTAGTCCCGGAATATGAGCCATCCACGCTTCTAAGCTTTGTGAATGCTGCGCTGCGGCACCCGTCCCTGATCCTGCTGGTGTTCTCACAACGAGCGGCACTTTTCCTTTTCCGCCAAACATGTATCGTGTTTTGGCCGCTTGGTTTACAAGCTGATCCATCGCGATTGTAATAAAGTCAGAGAATTGAAGTTCTAAAATCGGACGCATACCGGTCAAAGCCGCTCCGACTGCGCCTCCTGCGATGGCTGCCTCTGAGATCGGTGTATTACGTACACGCTCTGGACCGAATTCTTCAATCATGCCGCGCGTGACCCCAAAAGCGCCGCCATATACGCCGATATCCTCACCTAAAATGAATACATCTTGGTTCTCTCTCATTTCCTGACTCATAGCCTCTCGAACGGCTTCTAAATATGAAATCTCTCTCACTGTTGTTTTTGTCACGTGATTCCCCTCCTAATTAGGCGTATACATCCTCTAATAGTGTATCGATTGACGGTTCTTTACTGTTTTTGGCGAATTCAACAGACGCTTCAATTTCCTGTTTCGCTTCTTCCTGTAAAACCGCTGCCTGCTCTTCTGTCAAAACATTCAGTTCAATCAAGAGAGACTTAAAGCGTTTGATTCCGTCTTTTTGTCTCCACTCTGTTTCTTCTTCACGTGTACGGTATTTTTTCGCATCACTCTTAGAGTGACCCTTCCAGCGATACGTTTTCATTTCAATAAGTGATGGACCTTCTCCAGCTCTTGCGCGTCTGACTGCTTCATCTACTGTGTTCATAATCTCGACCATGTCATTTCCATCAATCGATTTTCCTGGTATTCCGTAGCTTTCTGCTCTTGTTGAAATGTCTTCAATGTTGATCATTTCTTTTACAGGGCCAGACATGCCGTACTGGTTGTTTTCACAAATGAACACAACAGGCAGATCCCAAATGGATGCAAGATTTAGCGCTTCGTGAAAGCTGCCTTCATTTGTGGCACCATCTCCGAAGAAACAAAGAACAACAAAGCCTTCCTGTTTCATTTTAGATGTAAGTGCCGCGCCTGTTGCCAGCGGGATACCGCCGCCAACGATTCCATTTGCGCCAAGGTTCCCTTTTTCTAAATCAGCAATATGCATCGAGCCGCCTTTTCCTTTGCAATAGCCAGTCTCACGTCCGAATAGTTCTGCCATCATTTTATTGACCTCTGCACCTTTTGCAATACAGTGACCATGTCCACGGTGTGTGCTGACGATCTTATCTTCATTCTTTAATACGGCAATCGATCCAACAGCTGACGCTTCCTGTCCGACACATAAGTGAGTGGTTCCATGGATAAGTCCTTTGGCAAAGAATTGATCGACCTTTTCATCAAAATATCTCACTAACCACATTTGTTTATATAAATCTGCTAATCTCTCATGACTAATCTGTTCAGGCAAAGTGATTTGTTTTTGCATTTCTTCTCTCCCCTTTACATTTGTTCTTATATGTTACATTTGTAATTATCATACGTTTAAGTATCATTGAAGTCAAGCAATTCTCTTTCATTTTTAAGCGTTTTCATTTTTTGTCAGAAAAAAGAGAAAGGCAAGCCCTTTTCTAAAGAACTTCTCTTTCTCTTCCAATCTCCCATGTTCTCATTCATCTGGATACATCATGATTTTGACACTTTCTCCTTCAGGGTGCCTTGCACATTCTATCGCCTGAAGCAGCTGACTTAACGGATAACGGTGCGTCACCATATTTTCTGTGTTGACTACTTTTGCCCTTAGAAGCTCAAGGGCTTCACGATAGTGATAAGGATGCGAGGAATAGGCTCCTACGACTTTCACTTCATCATGGAAAAACCGATCAGCCGGAATGGAGACGTCTCCCTTTGGAAAATGAGCAAACACTAAAATCGTTCCACCTCTCGCTACCGCTTGAAACGCTTCTTTTAAAAGCGCACTGCTCCCAACAGATATCATGACGAGGTCTGCTCCCTTTCCATTTGTTTCTCTCATGACCCGGTCTTCCACCGGCTCAGAGGCTGGATGAAAAGCAACATCTGCACCTAAATTTCTCGCTTGCAGCAGCCGGTTCTCATTCACATCCGTTATCATCACTTTTCCAGCCAAGTAATGTTTGGCGAGCTGTAGTTGGATACAGCCAATTTGCCCTGCTCCAAGGATCAGCACAGAATCTCCTGGATGAACAGGTGCTCGTTCAAACCCGTGGAGACAGCAGGCGACTGGCTCCACCATTGCCCCTTGCTCATATGAGACGTCCTTCGGGAGCTTACCCATTGTGTGCTTGACATGCAATGCAGGTACGCGGATATACTCTGAAAACCCGCCCGGCTCTACATTAGTGGCCGCAAACTGCGGACACATTGTATAAAATCCCTTTTGACAAAAGTCACAGGTAAAGCAAGGTACATGGTGCGCAACATAAACCCTGTCTCCCGTTCGGATATTTGTCACATGCTTTCCGGTTTCAACAATATCACCAGCGATTTCGTGCCCTAGCACCGTTCCAGAGGGTACCGTCTCATGTGTTGCCTTGTAAATATCCGTGCCGCATAAGCCGCAGGCACGCATTCTTAATAGCACTTCATCATCACCAATCGCAGGCCGGTTCCGCTCCTCATACCGAATGTTCTCTGAAGAATAAAAGACAGCTGATTTCATGTAGCTGCATCCTCCTTTTCATCACCCTTCGCAAAATCCTGCAACGTTTGCACAAGCTGCTTGTACTCACTCATCTCACTGGATATCCAGTAACGTCCTCCGAATATGCGCGATGGGCCCACCCTGACATAGACTTTCCCGATATGAGGATACGGCTTGATAAAAAGCTTTCCTTTAATATCAGAGACCGCATATGTGTGCCATCTGCCAAAAGCTCCGATTTTCAGCTTATCTTCACTAATGATGACGTTTGTCGGCTGGTTCAGTCCAGTAATACTAGAAAGCATGAGGATAGGCAGCGTATAAACGCCTAACACAGCTAACGGCTCAGGTCCTGCTGACATTAACGTATAAAGAGACCAGAGGAAAAACAGACAGATGAGCACGGCTGGAAGAAAAATAGACAACACTGCAGACGTTCGGCTATAAGCATGATGCTGCATGAGACGTCCTCCTTTCAGGTAAATGGAAGGAGCCGCGAAAGCTCCTCAATGGAATGAGTGTTTACTTAATATGATCTATGATTTTTTCAATATCATCTTCAATGCCAAATCCGGTTAAAAAGGATAATGTTTGAATCACAGGCGTTCCTTTTGTGTCACTCACTGGCGTGGTCGTCACGATTAAATCGGCGCCCTCCGCTTTTTGCGGGACTTCAGATGCCTTACACTGTTCCACCACGACATCATAGCCTTTTTCCTTTAACGTCTCTTCGACCTTCTTTGCAACAACCGTCGATGTGGCAACTGCCGTTCCGCATGAAACCAATATTTTCTTTGCCATGAGAATCCCTCCAGCTCGTTTATTGTTCTTTATTATCTAAGCCCATTTCTTTCGCATACTGCTTTTTAATATCATTTCGCACCCAGTACCATAGAAGCGCATAAGCCAGAGCACAGATGATGGCTGCAATAAAGTACGGGTTGCTCGGATCAAGAAGTCTCACCATGATCCAAGGAATGACGTGGGAACCAAGGTCAATACCTGAAATCATGTTGGCCCCTTCTGGGAAATCAAAGCCGACTGCTTTCCCCATTGTTGTCGCAAGCGGTGCGAGATTCGTTGCGATAAAGAAGACAATCATCAATGTAAAAATGCTGTTAATAAGACCGCGAATAATATTTCCACGAGCGGCTGCTACTGCCCAAACAACTGTAAATGGAAGAACCGATAAGTCTGCAAACGGGAGCATGCCATTGTAAGGCAGAACAACAGCAAGTAAAATCGTAATCGGCACCATGAGAAGGGCTACCGCCATATTCGCCGGATGACCAATCACAATCGCTGTATCTAAACCAATATAGACATTTTTCCCAGGGAAACGCTTTTGAATATAAGAACGAGCGCCCTCAGAGATTGGAATAAGACCTTCCATTAATAACGCAACCATTCTTGGCATTAGTACAAGAACTGCTGCCATTTGAATACCAAGCGTCATGACGCCTTTCGCATCATAGCCGCCTAGAAGACCAATAATGATACCAAGTATGAGACCCATCACAAGCGGTTCGCCAAAAATGCCAAAACGTTTCTTCAATGTTTCTGGATCAGCATGAATTTTGTTTAAGCCAGGGATCTTGTCAATGATACGGTTGGACGCATACATAAGCGGCGCGAAGTTGACCGTTTCAGCATGAGCCATCGATACGCCTTTTAATCCAAAATGGTGTTCGATTGTCGGTGCCGTCCAATCGGCTAATTTAAGCGTGATAGCAGAGACGATTAAACCAACAGCAAGGGCCAAGAACATATTATGATAAGCGTAGTAAGTCACGGAGGCTGCGAAAATCAAATGCCAAAAGTTCCAAATATCCACATTCAGCGTTTTCGTAAAGTTAACGGACAATAAGATGACATTTAACAAAAGCACAAGAGGAATCATCAAAGGGGCAACGGGTGTACCAAAGGATATAGCAGCTCCAATCGGCCATCCAACATCCAAAATATCGAGCTTTAGCCCAAGGGAATTAACCATGGCTTTTGCTGCTGGCCCAAGGCCGCTCACAAGCAAATTAATGACAAGGTTGACGCCGACAAATCCAATTCCGATCGTAATACCGGCTCGGAAGGATTTCTTAAAGCCTTGCCTTAAAATCATACCGAAAATCGTCATAATAATCGGAAGCATAATAGTTGGCCCAAGGTCTAATATAAAATCGACAACTTGCTTGATCATACATCCACCTCCTGGATTTCTCAGATAAAGCGCTTACATTATTTTTGTGAAAGGCTATTGGTTTAATTCTTGCTCAAGCACGGCAACCGCTTCTTCATACGATGTCATGTGAGACAGCCTCGTCATCACCTCTTCTTTTCTAAAAAGTGTCATGAGCTTCTCTAACATCACGAGCTGCTTACTAGGTTCAGAGATTGCTAGGACGAACACAATTTTGGCTAGCACAGTTTCATCAGGGCTCCCCATCTTGTGAAAGATAACAGGTTCCTTTAAAGTGGCTACACTAATCGCAGGTTTGTTCACATGCTCAGGATCTGTATGTGGAATTGCTACCCCAAAGGTCGCAAGTGGAAGGCCCGTAGGATATGTTTTTTCTCTTTCAAGCACGGCAGGTAAAAAGCTCGATTTAATATATCCTCCCGCTTCTAATCGCTCCGCTAAATATGTGGTCACCTCCTCTCTCGAAGATGCATCGTACTGCAGCTTGATCAGCTGTTCATCTAACTCAAACAAGTTGTTCAAACAACCACCCCTTTCATTTGGCATAAATATGAACACATGTAACAAAAAGAAAGAACATTTTGGAATAGAACCTTTTATAAAGCGCTTACAAATATAATTACCGAAAAATGTTCAATGTTGTTACCTTTGTAAAGATATTATAATATTCTAAATTATAAGTCAATGTTCCTAGGAAAAATTTTATAAAAAAAGATGCAGTCTTTTTTGCATCTTTCTTCAACTATGCTCTACTTCTTATTAAATGTGACTTCCTCTCTCTAAAAGCTCATGTACTTGCTCTTTGATGTCAGCAACAACCTTGTCATTCATACGCAAAAAAGGCCCTTAGCCATTGAAATACATCACAGTCCTGTACTTCAAATGGCCAAGAGCCTTCGGTTGTCTGATCAGCTATGTATGATTCAAACTATTCTCAGTTTTCTACTGTTTTCCTTATATTTAGACAAAAAAGAAACGCCATCCTCAAGAGGCGCTTCTTTTCCCGGGAAATGTTCTTATTGGGCAGAGAGCTTTAAATTGACGCCAACAGCAGTCCCGTTTCTCGAGGAGTCAGCCACTCCAGTAAAGGTTCCTGCTTTTCGATCAATGAGTAGAGCTTGAACATTTCCTATATCAATAGGCGAGTTGCCAAAACGATGCCCCATATCATTAAGCTTTGTCCTCACATCGAGAGGGACACCTACTTCATAACGATAAGAAGTTGGGCTGTTTGTATAAATCCTTGGTTCTTCAACTGCATCCTGAAGCTCCATGTCATATTCAAGCAAATTCAATATGGTTTGTGAAACAGAAGCAATGATGGTCGTTCCTCCCGGTGAACCTACTGTCATGACAGGCTCGTTATCTTTAAATATGATGGTCGGTGTCATACTGGATAATGGACGTTTATTCGGCTGAACTTCATTTGCTCCGCCAGGTCTTGCATCAAAATCTGTTAGTTCATTGTTTAAGAAAAATCCATATTCCGGGACGAGAATCCCTGTACCAAATAACTGTTCAATGGTTGTTGTGAATGACACAACATTCCCCCACTGATCGGCAACAGTAAAATGTGTGGTCTCACCAATGGTTTTATCTTCTGGCTGCGGGACAATAGGGGATGGGGTTTTTTCATCCTCATACGCCCATGGATCTCCTTCTTTCGGGTTACGATTCATTTGATCTAATTCAATAAGAGAGGCTCTTTCTGAAATGTAATCATCGTCTAATAGTCCTTTTAGTGGAACATCTACGAATTCGGGGTCGCCGGCATATGCAGCACGGTCAGCATAGGAGAGATGCATCGTTTCAGCAAGCAGCTGATATTTTTCGAATGATTTGGGGTCATATTGAGATAGGTTAAAGTGATCAAGCATTTTGAGCATTTGCAGCATAAACACCCCGCCTGAGCTTGGTGGAGGCATACTTGCAAGCTGATATCCTTTATAGTCTCCCCAGATAGGCTTGTCAGTCTTGACCTCATAACGATCAATGTCATCAGTTGTCATCGTTCCGCCAAAATCTTGGACTGTATTTGCAAGTGCCTTTGCTACTTTTCCTTCATAAAATGCTTTGCTTCCTTTTTTCGCAATGAGCTTAAATGTTTTTGCAAGACCTGGCTGAACTAGGAGGTCCCCTTCTTTGAGCGGCTGATCATCTGGAAGAAAGATTGGCGCTGCGGCCGTTTTTTTCAATTTTCCTTGATGATCATCAATGGCTTTTGCCAGGACAGAATCGATTTCAAATCCATCCTCTGCAAGCTGAATGGAAGGCTTAATCAATTCCTTCATCGAGCGGGTCCCCCACTTATCTAATGCCGCCTCAAGACCTTTTACAGTCCCTGGAACACCAACAGCATTACCGTGTGTGGATCGCTCATCGAACGGGATGACTTTCCCCTCATCTGTTAAAAACATGTCTGGTGTTGCGCCTTGTGGTGCTCTTTCTCGACTATTGATGATGGATGTTTCTTTAGTCTTCCCATCATAAACCATCATAAATCCTCCGCCGCCAATTCCAGACATCATTGGCTCTGTCACATTCAGTGCGTACTGGATGGCAACAGCAGCGTCAACAGCGTTTCCACCTTTCTTTAAAACATCTGCCCCCACTTCTGATGCGAGCGGATGGGCAGTAGCCACCATGCCATCTTTCCCAACAGCTACTTTATTCCCATGAGTTTCGGTTGCAGTGACCTGACTGACAGGCAGAAAAAACGAGAAAACCAGCAGACATATGGACAAAATAGTTAAAGAAATGCGTTTCATACACAACACCCCTTCCATATTCTTACTTTGACCATACCGACTTCTTGACCAGAATACAATAGATTATTCTAAAATTTCTAAAATTTTCATTCTATCATCCTATATTCATCAAATATAAATCGGATTTTCAAAACATATGACATACTTACTCAGTAGGGATAAAGACACTATACTTCCATGTATTTGATTTCACGGTATAATAAACACATCACAAAGGGGGAAGAATGATGAATCAGAAAAGCACCTTATTTTGGGAAACATATTGGGAAGAAAAATCAGAAAGTGCACCAATTGACGCGTCTGTTTCCGCTTGGGCATTTGGAGCAGACCCAGATCATTTGCTTGACCTTGTTCTGCGAGGGAAAAAAACAGCGACTTGTTCTGGACACCTTTTTTACGAAAAGGAACAGGAGCTGCTTCCAAAGGCAGGACAATATGCGGTCATTTTGGACAGCCATGACGAACCAAAAGCCATCATAGAGATCACGCATGTAGATGTCATGCCAATGAATGAGGTTCCAGAATCATTTGCACAAGCAGAAGGTGAAGGCGATCTTTCATATAACTATTGGTACAGAGCCCATCAAGAATTTTTTACAGAAGCACTCAAACCGTACGGATTAGAATTTAAAGAAGACATGCTCCTTGTTTGCGAGCGATTTAAACTTGTTTATTCAGCTTCTTAAGCTTTAAGCGGCGCCAAAAATGGACCGCTTTTTTCATTTCTTTTCTCCTTTCTGAAAAAGGTGTGTTGAGAACACATCTTTAGGTCAGAATAAGATCAAATAGAAAAAGTGAAGAAATTTTCGACTACACCTGTTTTTTTTCGACAAAAGAATATATAATTATTTGATGTGTGCATTGTCTCATTTATACAATGGAGGGTTTTTACATGTTAAAAAGGAAAAAAGACAAGTTTTCCGTCTTGTTAACGGAAATTGCTAAAAATTTAGATGAAACTGCTGAGTATTTTGTTAGCTATAAAGTAACAAATCAAACCACTCTGAAAGAATTTTCTGACACATTGAAGGAATATGAGACAAAAGGTGATAATCATGTTCATACTATGATTAAAGAGCTGAACAAAGCCTTTATTACACCGATTGAACGTGAAGACATTCTTCAATTGACGAATAGCCTCGACGATGTTTTAGATGGAATTGAGCATTTTTCAGCGACAATGGAAATTTATTCAATGACAAGCTCTGACGAACATATCGACAAATTCAGCCACTACATCAGAGAATGTGCAAAGGAAATTTTAATTACAATTGATTTACTGGCTGAAAATCGCTTAAAAGATATTCAACCACACGCAATCAAAATCAAAGAGATCGAGCATAATTGTGACAATCTTTATCGTAAATCACTAAAGAACTTGTTTGGAAAAGAGACTGATCCAATCAAGGTCATTCAATACAAAGAAATTTACGAAACACTTGAAGAAATCGCTGATTCCTGTCAAAGTGTTGCCAACAATCTAGAAACAATCATTATGAAGAATGCGTAACGGGGTTAGTTAAACATGGACACATTACTCATCCTTACCATATTTATTGTCATTTGTGCACTTGCTTTTGATTTCATCAACGGATTTCACGATACAGCAAATGCCATTGCCACTTCGGTTTCAACAAAGGCGTTAAAGCCTAGACATGCTATTATTATGGCAGCGTTCATGAACTTCTTAGGAGCAATGACATTTACAGGTGTGGCAAAGTCCATCACAAAAGACATCGCAGATCCTTTTACACTTCAAAACGGTTCTGTTGTCATTTTGGCTGCTTTAATTGCGGCCATTACTTGGAACTTGCTTACTTGGTATTACGGGATTCCGAGTAGTTCTTCACATGCACTGATCGGATCAATTGCAGGAGCTGTTATTGCCTCTGCTGGTTTTGGCGCTTTAAACTATTCGGGATTCATTAAAATCATTCAAGCACTATTGCTTTCACCTATCCTAGCTTTCGTATTGGGATATATCGTGTATACCATTATCAAATTTGTATTCAGAAACAACAATCTCGCAAAAACAAATAAACAATTCCGACGTGTTCAAATTTTAACTGCTGCACTGCAATCGTATACCCACGGAACAAACGATGCGCAAAAAGCGATGGGAATTATTACGATGGCTTTAATTGCAGGTAATTTGCATACAACAGACGACATTCCTTTCTGGGTACAATTCTCTTGTGCGCTTGCAATGGGACTAGGTACTTCTATTGGCGGCTGGAAGATTATTAAAACAGTCGGCGGTAAAATTATGAAAATTCGTCCAGTAAACGGAGTATCTGCCGATTTAACGGGTGCAGCGATTATCTTCGGTGCGACATTTATTCACTTACCTGTTAGTACCACTCACGTAATCTCATCTTCTATTCTAGGTGTAGGTTCTGCACACAGAGTAAAAGGAGTAAACTGGGGTACGGCAAAACGCATGCTTGTCACTTGGGTGATCACATTACCGATTTCAGGAACTCTAGGGGCTCTTATATACTTTGTGTTAAATGCGATTATCTAATATCAAAGACCTGTCTGACAGGTCTTTTTTTATTTGCCCGCACACTTCAACACCTTGTTCCTACAAGCCATTTTTTCATGAAGCAGGGTTTCCAATCATATCCATAGAAATAAATAAGTATCCATCTGTCTATGGGAGAGAAGAACATGCTATTATTTTTTCAATTGACCGTGTGGTTATTGCTAGGTGCCCTTGCTGTATATGTATTTGCCGTATGGCGTTTTGAACAAAAAGTAAAAGAAAAGATGTTTGCCATTCGTAAAACGTGGTATTGGATTTATGTAGCTGGTGCTGTTGTGTACTGGACAAATGACCCTTCTTCAATCTTCACCGATTGGATGCACTACTTGATTATTGCTGTTTTTTTTGCATTAACCGATGCATTCATCTTTCTCAGCTCCTATATTAAAAAACTCGGAAATCACGAACTGGAAACCGACACCCACCAACTCCTAGAACAAAATAACGATCTACTTCATTCTTACCTCAACAAACTAAAAACGTACCAATACCTATTGAAAAACGAACCGATCCATGTATATTATGGAAGTGTAGAGGCATATATAGAGGGAATTGAACGGCTCATTTATTCTTTTGCCGACAAGATGAATATTCAAGCGGTTCTTTGTCCATACGATACGCAGGAACAAAAAGATGACCTGCTGCGGACACTTGACCAGCGAGCTCTTATTCAGGCGAAGCTTGACAGGCAGGAAGTCTATTACGATGATTTCGGCAAATTGGTGCTCATCCCGTTTTCTGTAGCAGATGATCACTTCGTCATTAAGCTTACCTCTGATGACATTGTCACTGAGTTCGACTATTTATTAATGACGTCACTTACAACAATTTATGACCTAATCTTGCCTGACGAAGAGGAAGGTGATGAAGATGGACCACGCACTTCAAGGGGATAACAACAATCGCAAGAAAAACCCTTTTAAGATTTTAAAGAAAAAGCAACATATCAGTATGGCGGATTACAAGGTAAGTCCCCATACAGAGCGTATTTTTAAAAAGAATGAACAGCTATTGGATGAGTATAAAAATAAAAGGGCTTGATTACACTAAAGGACGCGGAACAAAATCCGCGTCCTGCTTCCATTTTTACATAGACTTGCATACAATAATCTATACGTTGCAACGATTGAGGTGCCAATAAATGAAAAAGAAAATCAAACAATTGAGATATGTTCAGTTTGCTGAATATAAGTCGTCGCCTTATATGCGTCGATTAAATGAGCAAAGTGAAGCAGTCATCCAATCATACAAACAGAAACACTCACTTACTTAACAGCTTCAGAAGTTTTTCCTTCGTTTTAGGTCCGTATACCCCATCACTTGTCAGACCATTTACCAGCTGAAAACGCGCTACCGCGTTCGCCGTTTTTTCTCCGTAAACTCCGTCTATTCCTTTATTTGCAGCTGCTTTATCAGGATAAAAATAAACAGCAGCAAGCGCCTGTTGGACGAGGCGTACGTGCTCTCCCTTTGTCAATGGAGACGTCACCTTTAAAACCCCATCTGGCAGCTCATACGTGCTCTTTGCATCGTTACGATAAATTTTGAGAACCTGTCCAATTTGAATCTTATTCGGATCACTAATGTCATTCCACTTCTGTAAATCTTGAACTGTGACCCCATGAGCTTTCGCAATACTCGTTAACGTATCTCCGCTTTTCACGACATACGTGATGACCGGCTCCGGATCTTCTGCCGTTTCAATCCCTTTTTTAAATTCATCCCATGTAGAAAGAAGCTGGCGTGGACATGCTTTTCCAGACCAGTACTGATGTGTGACCACGTTTGCTAGCGGAATGTGATGTTCTTTTAATAGCTTTTGAATAAGCCATTGTGCATGTTTGACCGCTTGCTGAAAATTTCCATCTTCATTCTCACAAATTTCAATTCCGATCGACTTCCGGTTACCATTCCCATGTCCATCCCCTGCATGCCAGCCATTTTCATTTAACGGCAGATGCTGAAAGATTTCATGATCATCCACTGTAAAATGCCAGCTCACCTCTGTCGTTGGGCGTTTTACATAGGCCGCATGACTTTTCGCATCCGCTCCCTTTGACGTGTTTGCTGTGTTATGCACCGTCACATACTCCGGTGTCATCGCATATCCTGGGCGGTTTCCGTTTCCAACTGGAATAAAATCTTGATAAATTTGTACCATGTTCTGCACTCCCTTTTGCTAGATTGAATTGATCTTTCTCATCAATCGGTGGCGTTCGTAAGACAATACTTGTTTGTTTTCATGAGAAGACTATGGTAAAATTTGAATTCAATCACTCTTTTTAGTAGTGGAAAGTGCAAAAATACAGAAAAAACAGGAATTACTTCCATTTTTCCTTGAATTTATGTTAAAATTGTTAAAAATAAGCCGATATAAAAAGTAAGTAATAGCTCAATTAGCTATTTAGTCCTATATGGACTTTTCTTTTACGCCAAAAATAGAACATACGTTTGTATGGAGGTTTTTTAAATGACTGGTTTTTTAACCCATTTAGAAGAAGATATTAAGCGGTTATATGCTCAATTACAAATAAGCGGTCCTGCTTATAGAGAGATGCAAAGGATCGCTTCTGAATTTCATGTATGGGTCCACTACGAGGAGACTGGCAGCATGATGATCCAACATCAAGGTCTTTACAGTATTATATTAAACAGATCCCTATCACCTGAAGAACAATGGCAGGATTTTGCCCACGAGCTTTGTCATGTGCTAAAGCATACAGGCAATCATTTCAAAATGAACAAACTTTTTCGAGAACTGCAGGAGTTTCAGGCAAAACAATTCATGTATCACTTTTGTGTTCCAACCTTTATGCTGCTGCAAATGAAGCTTCCAACCCTTCGGCAGCAAGCCGTTTTGCATATTGCTCAAACGTTTCACGTCACTAGAGCTTTTGCTGAAAAGCGGCTTGCCTTATTCGAACAGCGAAAAGCAGGCATTCGCTTTCAACAGGAGTTTACGTCTTATTTAATGAAAGCAGAAAGGGTCGCAGAAAAAGAAGCCGTTTATCAAACGTAAATACTCGGACATAAAACGATAAAAGTTTATTCATAAAGGGCTAATACTTGTTTGAGTACATTTGTGTATCGATAAAATTGTTCAGTTTGTGTATCACGCCGATAGCGACGCCTAAAGTCTTGAAAAAATGCTCTTCTTTGCGCCTGACTAATTTCAAGTTGTACACTTTTTCCCGTCAGACATTGGTTATTAATATTATCAGGATGTGTTCCAGAAAAACGATCAGATTCAGATAGCAGCAATGCGTGAAAGCCATTTAGCGTTAAACGTTTCACAGTTTCTGCCGCTCTTTCTCTGTCCGTACCTCCCACTAACGTTTGAAGCACCTCTGTTTCTCCGTAACCATGGAGTGCAAACGTATAATGATGGGTATGCACCTGTGAAAGGCAAACCGGCTCATCAAAACGTGTACTTGTAATATGAAGAACATGATTGCCTTTTACTTTAAGGCCTTCAAATAAATACATAGAATAATCACTAGATATTTCATGAATGAGCTCACTCACGCCGGATTCAATTCCTCCGGCATGAGGCGACAAAACCAGAAGCTGGTCACCTTTCCGCTCGTGAAGAATTCGATAATCAATTCCTATTCTTTCATGAGCGGAAAGCTCTTCATAACTTTGATACGTATCGATGATTTGTCTCATGTCATCTGCCCCATTTCTCTATATGAGCATAAGTCTACTGATCCCTTATTCTTTTGTAAAGAGGTTTCGAATCAAATACACCACTTGAATTCTTCCTTAAATTTTCCTTACATTTACGGCTTTCTGTTGAATTTTGAGAAAAAATGACCGATAATTGAAACGAATAGAACTTTTGGACTATATGAATCTTTTTGTATTCTCTCTCATAAATTAGAAATATTGTGATCTACATCTGGAGGAATTTTTCATGTTAAAAAAGAAAACCACCCTCATCCTTATCATCTTACTCCTTAGCTTCGCTGGCATTATTTATTGGAAATGCTTCTCTCTTCAAGGCGTGTCTCACGGAACATTCATCCGCTCGATGTCATCACCTGACGGAATGTACATCATCAACACCTATCAGCATAGCGGAGGAAAGCTAAAGGAAAACGCAGTTAGAGCAGAAATTGAAAACAAACTGACCCACCGTAAGAAGACGATTTACTGGAAATACCCTGACAAAGACCCTCTCATCAAATGGAAAAACGGACAGCTTGTTCAAATTGGACATGAGTTTTTAAATGTGGTGAAGGGCGACACGTATGATTATCGCTTTGATCAGAACAAGAGAAAATAGCGCATCAAAAAAACGAATCCCTCTTGGATTCGTTTTTTACGTTGACATCACATGCTGCATGAATTCTTTCATTTCTTTACTTACGATCGTCAATCGTTCCACAATTTCGCTAAACTCCGTCACAAGTAAAGCCTGTTCAGATGAAGAACCTTTCATATGGCCCATACTCTCAAGTAATGTATGTATATTGGAGGAAATTCCTTGTAATGAGCTTTCGATGTTTTCTGTTGCACGTGAAGTTTCACTTGAAAGCTTTTGAACCTCACTTGCTACAACACTAAAACCAGCTCCCTCTTTTCCTGCCCTGGCCGCTTCAATTGACGCATTCAATCCTAGCAAACTCGTTTGTTTCGAGATGCCTTTAATCATTTTTGTAATATCGGCTGTTTGTTTCGAGCTTTCAAGTGTTTGCTGCGTTTGTAAGGTCATCTCCTCACTTGTAGCAGAAAGCTCCTCTGAATGTGCCGCCACCACGTGCACCTTTTCTTGAATACTTTGAATAATGTCATTTAATGATTCCATATACGCTTCAAGCTCTATTTGATTTTTGAGCGGAAATCCTAAAGCGAGGGCACCAATTACTTGCCCATTTTCATCAAAAATTGGCAATCCCATTGCATTTAATGGTACTCCATACACTGATTCAGGTACAAACATACTTGATGTCTCACCTCTCAGCGCTTTTTTCATATTCAGATCATCTGGTTTAATATGTTCACCAGCTCGAATTTGAAAATCAACATCTTTCGATGGCAAATACAGCAAAAATTTCTCTCGGTCAATGATACCCATCGTCACTTCATTTTTTAAAATCTGCATCATATAAGGTGCTGCTGTCACAATACTCTGTAGTATATCCAATTTCTCTACCCCCTTATGTTATTTATCGGTCGTCCTTCTTAAAATAATAGTTATTTTTTAAAAATAATGATGATGTTTAAAGTTATTTCTCATATGTACGAGTAAAAAGAAGGAGATTCCCTCTCTATATTCAATAAAACGTAAATTTGCTATAATTTAAGAATCAACATATGATGAAATGGTCATGTAACCATTTTATATATTTACTGGAGGCGCATGTTGTGACACAATCCATGACATATGAACGGGCGATCGTCATTGGCGGCGGTATGACGGGAATGTTCGCTGCAAAAGTTTTATCAACGTTCTATCATCAAGTTTTCATTATCGAAAAGGACGAACTGCCAGACGCTCCTAAGAATCGTCTCGGCACTCCTCAAGCTTTTCATCCACATAGAATGCTGCCACTAGGCAAGCAAATCGTTGAACGTCTATTTCCTGGTTATACAAAAGAGTTACTGGCAATAGGCGGATTTAATACATGGCATCAAACCTCTCGATTTATCACAAAAGATGGTGAATTAACGCTTACCGATACCGAAGAAACAGCCGTCACAAGACGCGCCATGCTAGAGTGGATGCTAATACAAAGAATGATAAATGAGGAACGTGTGCAGTTTTTAGAAAAACATGAAGCCATCTCACTTCAGTTTAAAGAGGGAACTAATCAAGTCATCGGACTGATCGTGAAGGATCGGCATGACAAGCCAGGAAGCATTCGTGAAATGAAAGCAGACTTAGTGATTGATACGTCTGGAAGAATGTCTAAATTGCCAAAATGGCTAAAGGATGCTGGACTGACCTTACCACAGACAGATGAATTAAGTGTGTCACTCGGTTACAGCACAAGATACTACCAAATACCACCAGAAGCGCCACACCAGCAATCAATGGTCGTCGTTGGCCAGCCGGATCAGCAAATCCCAACAGGCCTGTTTGAACGGGTAGATCATGATTTAGTGGCTGTTCTTCTCTCTGCAGCCGGGGGTTCACATTATCCAACAACGGACGCTGATCAATTTGATTCAGAAGCCGCTGCACTGACTCATCCCGCAATAGCAGAAGCCATCACTCATTTAACGCCCTATACAAAACCAAAAGGATTTAGAGTCTCTTCTTGCGTGAGACATCACTATGAACAAATGCACGATTGGCCAAGTGGATTATTGGTGATGGGCGATTCCTTGTGTACGTTAGATCCCATTCATGGGCAAGGAATGACAAAGGCGGCGCTCGAAGCACAAACTCTTGAGCGTATGCTCAAACAAGCACAAAAAAAGAAGCAGCTATCTTTTGAAAAGGACACATTACAAAAAATGCAGCACGCCAATGAACTTGGCTGGTGGCTTTGCGCGATTGCTGATATGGCTTGGGAAGGTGTCGAATTAAAAGGAGAAACAGCCATCCCCCATTTGACGTTCGTACAAGGATTTTTAAATCGCTACGTACAATACGCCATAGTAACAAAACAGCCTGAACATCTTGAGACGTATCACCGGATGCATTCTTTCTTAACAGAACCGAGAGACATCCTCAACTTAGAACAGCTGCATGACATGATTCAATCCGACGCCTCTGGAGAAACTGCTGAATGGTGGAGTCAGTGGGATAAAGAGGATGATGAAGACAATCGAGCTTTTTTCCATGAAGCGGTTCCTGACTTTCGTTTGCAGCACTTACTTTCATTAGATTGAAACAAAAAAAGCCCCTTCATGGGGCTTTTTCATTAACGTAATAATTGAAGTACGTTTTGCGGCTGTTGGTTTGCTTGAGCTAGCATCGCTTGAGACGCTTGAGAAAGAATGTTGTTCTTTGTGAACTCACTCATTTCTTTCGCCATGTCCACGTCACGAATACGAGACTCAGCAGCTGTTAAGTTTTCAGCAGAAGCACCAAGGTTGTTGATTGTATGCTCTAGACGGTTTTGTACTGCACCAAGTGCTGAACGTTGTTTAGATACTGCGCCGATTGCTTCATCAATTTTTGCTACTTCGACGTCAAAGTCAAAACCATCTTCATTCACTTTAATATCTTTGACAGTCAAGGTTTCAGCGTCCATTTTGCCGATCTGTACGTTGATATTTTGCTCAATGTTTGCCCCAATTTGAAATTGGAATCCATCTTCTACGCTACCATCCAACAGATTCTTTCCGTTAAATGCTGTACGCTGTGAAATCCCATCAATTTCATCCACCAAAGCAGTGAGTTCTTCTTGAATCGCTGTTAAATCTTCTGTTTGTTGAGTACCAACGTTACCCGCTTGAACAGTTAGTTCACGCATACGTTGAAGAATCGCATGTGTTTCTGTTAATGCACCTTCAGCTGTTTGAATAAGAGAGATACCATCTTGTGCGTTTTTAGATGCCATTTCTAATCCGCGGATTTGTCCACGCATTTTTTCAGAGATTGCTAGACCTGCTGCGTCATCTCCTGCACGGTTGATGCGAAGACCAGAAGACAGCTTCTCCATGTTCTTTTGCCCTGCTCCATTGTTTGCAGACAAACGATTCAGTGTGTTAAGTGCTGCGATATTGTGGTTAATTCTCATTTCCTATTACCTCCATGTGTTTGAACCAATTGAACATCCTTGTCCAAAAGTTCTAAATTAGAATTTTTTTGTAAGCCTTACAATCCATTTATCGAACACTGATGGAATTTGTTTAACAAAAAAGGAATAAATAAGTAATAAGTCTCATTCATTATGATAGTTTCGCTAGAGTATGCCAAATTTAAAGGTCATTTTTCATGATTTATCAGAGGGATTTAAGAATCATAAGACTGGAGAAAATGAGAAGAAAAAAACAGCATAAAAAAAAGCCCCATAAAAGGGGCTCTTCATTAACGTAGTAATTGAAGTACGTTTTGTGGCTGTTGGTTCGCTTGTGCAAGCATTGCTTGTGAAGCTTGAGAAAGAATGTTGTTCTTTGTGAACTCACTCATTTCTTTCGCCATATCAACGTCACGGATACGAGACTCAGCAGCTGTTAAGTTTTCACCAGAAGCACCAAGGTTGTTGATTGTGTGCTCTAGACGGTTTTGAACTGCACCAAGTTTACCACGCTCAGAAGATACTTTATTGATTGCAGCATCTACTTTGTCTAATAAAGCATCTGTATTAGCAGCTGTAGCAGTTGTTACAACATAATCTGCTTTCAACATATCAAGACCAGTAGCAGCAGTACCCATGTTACCAATATTAACAGTTAATTGTTGAGTTTTGTTAGCACCGATTTGGAAAGTAAATCCATCTGTAGCCGTACCATCAAGTAATTTTTTACCGTTGAATGCTGTACGATTAGAGATACCATCTACTTCATCTAAAAGGTTGTCGATCTCATCTTGGATTGCTTTAAGATCTGTAGTTGCATCTTGCGTACCAGTGTTACCCGCTTGAACAGTTAGTTCACGAACACGTTGAAGGATTGAGTGAGTTTCAGTCAATGCACCTTCAGCTGTTTGGATAAGAGAGATACCGTCTTGTGCGTTTTTAGATGCCATTTCTAATCCGCGGATTTGTCCACGCATTTTTTCAGAAATCGCAAGACCTGCTGCGTCATCTCCTGCACGGTTGATTTTAAGACCAGAAGAAAGCTTCTCCATGTTCTTTTGGCTTGAAGCGTTGTTTGCAGACAAACGGTTTAATGTGTTAAGTGCTGCGATATTGTGGTTAATTCTCATTTCCTATTACCTCCATGTATTTGGGACCTGACAGACGTCCTTGTCTGAAAAAAGTCCGTTATTCTAGGGCTTATCAACCCTGACAATTCTATTATCGGACGTGTTTATAGGATGTTTAGCAGATTTTTAAAAAAATATCGCTTTTTTTCATGACGTTGATCCTAACTTTAACAATTCTATAAAAAATGCTGCTGATTTAAAATCAGCAGCATTACCATTTTAAAAATATCAGTATTGCTTGATATCAAACATTAGGATATTTTGGTAGACCACATAATCCTTCTTACTTGCGAAAGGACCTTTATTGTGTTCATCATTGATTTCATAGAAGTTCATACCAATTCCAAAGCTTCTTTCTTTGTACCAATTTAGAAAATCATTGATTTCTTTCATTGAAAGCAGATAATCCTTTTGTAACCCATTGATCATGGTGATGGAAAGAATACCTTTAACAGTTTCTTCTCCAGGATTTGTCCCGTCCTGATCCTTTGGTTCTTCTGTTGTGCCATCACCAGGCTTTGTTCCGTCCTGATCTTTTGGTTCTTCGGTTGTGCCATCACCTGGCTTTGTTCCGTCCTGATCTTTTGGTTCTTCGGTTGTGCTATCACCTGGCTTTGTCCCGTCCTGACCTTTTGGTTCTTCGGTTGTGCTATCACCTGGCTTTGTCCCGTCTCGATCTTTTGGTTCTTCTGCTGAACCATCGTCTGGCTTTGTTTCACCTTCAGCAATTTGCAAGTCTTTTAATGAGATAGAGATTACTGATTTGTAATCACTTTTAATCGATTTTGAATGATAATCTTGCTTGAAATTTCGTCCACCTATGATATATATGGTATCCTCAATCGTTACAGCACTTGAACCTACTCTAGCTTCTGGTAAATTGATCGAGCTTCTTTTCACAGAATTCGTTTTAGCATCATAAAACTGTGTGTATGGTGATAATAGACTGGATCTGTCGTCATACTGACCTCCAGCCATAAACAATTTCCCCTGATATGTCGTAAATGCAGCCCCTAGTTGATAAAAATTCAACTTTGATTTCGTTTGTACCCATTGATTTGTTTCAATGTTATATTCATATACTTGGGCATTATGGAGATTACTAACTGTTCTTTCTCCACCTGTGGCATAAATCTTGTTGTTAATGACTTCTGACATAGACATACCAGTAAGTTGCTGAGGAAACATTTTTAATTGTTGCCATGTATCCGTTTTTGTATCATAACTATAAAAATTATGTTCTTGATAAGGGCTTTTATTCGTTGCAAGAATATAAATCTTATCATTTACAACACTCGCACTTATATCACCTTTTGTCACAGCATAGTATGGTATATTAATTGATGTTTCTGCCCATGTATCTAATTCTACATCATAAGTATCAATCGTATTTGTGCTATCTTGATAAGCTCCTCCAATGACATATACTTTTTTACCTATCGCCACTGCCGTACTATCTGTTCTTTCTCTAGGCATGTCAGCTTTTGAGCTCCACTCATTTTTGTGAGGATCATACATATAGGTATTTTTATTACTATATGATTTTTCACTACTCCCCCCAAAAACGAAAATTTTCCCATCTACTACTGTAGAACTAGGATGAAGTCTCTCTTCTGGTAAGTCCGCTCGCTTCGTCCAGCCATTTGTCTCTGCTGCATGAGCTTTTAACGGATGAATTGTGACCATCATAAAAATAGTCAAAAGCACTAAAAATAAACCTTTTTTCATCGTTTCTTTCCTCCATATCTTAAATATCCCTCCTTTTATCGACATATTTGTAATAAAATTTAATTTTTATCATTGTACACCAGAACAAATATCCTCAAATTGCACCTGTTATTTACCCTCACACATACATCACCGGCGTCGATATTTTAATAATCTTCCCGCCTCGACGATAAAACCTTGGGACGCGGCGGCTTAAGGTGGCGATGACTTCGTAGTTGATCGTATTGAGCATTTCGGCGATTTCATCGACAGAAATTTCTCCGTCCTTTTGACGGCCGTAAATGACCACTTCCTCGCCTTGCTTTGCTTTCATTTCTCCTAAACTGATCATCGTCATATCCATTGTGACTCGGCCAGCAATCGGCATTCGTTTTCCGCGGAAAAGCATAAATCCCCGATTTGATAAAGCACGTGAGTACCCATCTGCGTAACCGATCGGTATGGTGGCAATGATTTCATCAGGTTTTGCTACATACGTTGCACCATAGCTGACGGTCCTTGGCTCTGTCACCATTTCCTTCACGAACGCAATCCTTGCTTTTAAACTGAGAGCGGGCTCTAGCTGAACAGCGTCTAAGCTTTCAATGTATTGCGAAGGATACAGCCCATATAGCCCGATGCCTAGTCGAATCATATCGGCGCTAAATTCAGGAAACGCGATGGCAGCCGCTGTATTGTTCATATGTACGGTCGGCAGCTTAATTCCTTGTTTTTTCAAAAAACGAAGAAAATCAATAAAAATGCTGTGCTGCAGCTGCGTAAAATCAGGGTCAGGCTCATCTGCAGTGGAAAAATGCGTAAAAATCCCATCCCATCTAAGGTTTTCACTCTTTTCAAGGGCTTCCACCACTCTTAACAGCTCTTCCTTCGTTCGTACACCTAATCGCCCCATACCTGTGTCGACATTGACATGAATCCCAAGCCGGCGCTGACTTTCTTCTTCCGCTAAGATCTCATTTGCTTGAACAATCCAGTCTTCACGAAGGCCTGAAAGGTCAATTCTCCAGGCTGCAGCCCTTTTCACACAGTCAAGCGGCGTAAATCCAAGGACCAGAATCGGTGCTTCAATTTTTGCTCTCCTCAATACAATGCCTTCTTCCAAGCTAGCAACTGCGAGCTCCGTCGCACCGCTCTCCAGTGCCTGCCGCGCTACCTCCACTGAACCGTGTCCATAAGCATTCGCCTTCACGACAGCCATGATCTTACTTTTCCTCGGAATATGCGCTTGAATGGCCCCGATATTTCTTTTAATCGCGTCAAGGTTGACTTCGATCCAAACTTCCCTGCATAGCTTTTTCATTTATTTTTCCTCCTCATCACATGAGAGTTCTTTCTATCTCCATGTTCGCTTTCGCGTCTAGTCTATCTTTATTCATTTTTGAGAAAAACATTCAACTACAATGACCGGACCAGCTTTTCTTGGGTACACATAAAAAAAGAAACCACATCAAACTGTGATTTCTTCTCTATGAGCGGTGATTAGCAGATTTCATCATTGCTTCAATATCATCATAAACCTCCTGCAAATTTTCCCGTTCAGCTAAGTAATGAGCGTTGCTTTTACGAACAGGTCCATCAAATTGCAAGAAGTTGATCGTGATCGTTGATGATTCTTGATCATTCATAGTTAATCTTAATTCAAGCGTCGAGACCTCTTCTTTATCATCACTCTCAGCTGAATATTCAATTGGCACACCATCTTCTAACATCTCAACTTGTTTCAAATCTTTCAAGGAAAGCTCAGTGACTGCAAATCTATATTTTCTAGATGAGCCGCCAGGTTGATGTTCAATATAGCGCAATTTCTCTAGCTCATCATCAATCGCAAATCCCTTATCAACCTGCTCTGAAAAGATATATGTAGATGCCTGAAATCCATCTTCGTGAAAAAACATCATCATCTTATCTAATAATATGTTGGGATCATTCTGTTCTTTTCGTCTTTGTAATCTACCGGCTATGAATAAAATGACCAGTCCTCCGATGATGCTGAGAGCCGTTCCCAGTCCATTTCCTACTTCTACGAAAACAGTAAAACCTAAAATAGCAATCATAAAAGCAATGACAATGCCTATGATGAATATCACACAATGCTCCTCCTATCATGACCCTTCATTTATAGTTTAGCCTTAGTATAGCATTTGAAGCAACGAGTCCTAGATGATTTAACCATAAAAACAGACCATAAAGGTCTGTTTTAATTGACGTTCGATAAATTGTCTAAAAGATAGGCAGTAAGAATTCACACACCTTATCTTCGCCTTCCTCTTCTCTATATCGCTCTATAGTAGGTGCCTGACGCATGTTCAATTGATTGTTCTGAATATAGTCAGGTAATTGACTCCAAAACAAATTCACTTTTTCAGTTGTATGCCTCATTGTAAAAACAGCATACTTTCCCCCTTCAAAATGACCAGCCTGAACCATTTGATCATTAGAGAAATCTCTATTTGTCATGATCATGAGGTCATATCTGCATTTTTCAGGTAAAGTCCTTGCAGGATCATCTTGAGGAACCCCGTATATGCCATGTTTCTTTAATTCATCATTTAATTGATGTTTATTGATCCATTTTTTAAAATGCTTCATCATTTCTATATTCATTTTGCTTCCATACGGTCCTATATTCCTCATATACACCATCTTCATATTGCTTACTATTTCAATTTTGCAATTCATGATTTCCCTCCAACTCTTATTGGAAGATTGGCCAATCATTCCTTACATCCAACGGTAACACCCTTTAAAATATAATGCAGTAAGTTATTAAAAATAATTGAATATATGATGGAAAAACATTTACAGGAATTGCGATTTAGATCATAAATTAAGTCATCTCATTTTCTCTTAAAATAGCATGTCCAATTTTTAAAAATAAAAAAGAACGGTCTTTAGCCGCTCACTTGTTTATTGATTTTCCTTTGAAGATTTAGCAAAGAGAAGGGTGACAATCAAATAGATAATTGTTCCGAAAAATAGACCATTTAACAAACCGATAAACAACATCTTACAAATCAGGCCAACATAATAAGACGCTGGCGTCCCTGGAAACACAGCCATATTGAACAGACTAATCATAAAGGTTAAAGCAAAAAATATAATGAAAATCCTTCGAAATAATGTTGATTTTAACATTGTCATTTTACTTCCTCCTCAGTATGTTTTCTATGGAAAAAATATTCTTTATTCATAGCATATATTCCGTTTTATAGTAAAAAGCCCTTAAAGGGCTTTTTACTTAAGCAGTATAACCAATACTTGCAGTATGACCTCTCCTAGCTTCATCATGACTTGCTGTCACTTCTGACGTAAAATAACTAACAACACTTATGACACTAATCATCACGAATACTACTGATAACGTTTTAAATTTCATACTGACAGTCCCCCCGCTTCACTTGAGTTTGGAAATAAAGAATCTTTTCATAGAAATGCATCGCATTGTCTTTATCTCCCATCTCATTATAATATTTTGCAGCATCTTTTGCTAAATCTTCCAGGTCAGGATACATTGACTTTATTTCTAACAATTCCATTATTTTTTCCAACTGCTCAAAATTGTTGTCAATGTATAGGGATCTTAAAAACTTGAATATCAATAATAGAACATGATCTTTCAGCTTTTCAGATAGTTCTATTCCGTTATTTAAAGCGTATGTACCTAAATCCTGTTCTTTCATTTTGAAGTAGGCTTTTGACAACATAATGAGCGGATCTAAGATTCTATTTAAATGCTCGTATCCCTGCTCTCTAAATGCTCTAATCGAGTCATTAAAGTGAATAATCGCTTGTGCTAATTCTTTGTTATGAAAATAACTCAACCCTAAATTATACAGTGCTGATCCTTTTAATCGTTTTGTTGAGTTGTCGGCGGCTTTTTCTAGTGCGTGTTGAAAATGGGGTATTGCTTTTTCGGGGCAGCCCATATCTATATAGTTTAATCCAATGACAAAAGAACATTGGATTTCTCTTACTGTGTATGTATCTTTTTCTCGATAACATTCTATTGCCTGTGCGATATGGTGCATCGACATATGGGTTTGTTTCATGTGGTAATAGATTTCTGCCATCTTGTAATTGAACTCGGCACGTTCAATATCGTCGCTGACAAGAGACAGCTTTTTTTCTGCCCGCTTATAGAAGGTAATCGCATTGAGGTATTCATAGTTTTCAAATTCGTACATGCCGTAGAAAAAATTGAAGTAATACTCGAGCAAACCTGTTAATTTCTCTTGATCCCTTTTGATCTTCATTGCGAGTTCCCTAAAGTTCGCCCGCTCTTTCCCATTTTCTAAAGGATTCAAGTAATCAAGCATTAATTTATGTCTGAACTCCATAAGTGAGAAATACAATAATAAATCCTGATTCTCTTCCATATGATCAAGCATTGATTTGATTTCTTCTTTATATGCCTCGGCGTCCGGTACGTTAAATCTTTGAATATGATAATACCATTCATTGATTTTCAAGCCGACGTGAGAAGAAAGCACTTTCTCCATCCGTCCTTACCCCTCCCTCTATTTTCCCTATAATGACATATATTATCATTTTGTGAATCGTCCGACACCGAAAAGAAACCGCAAAAATAAGAAAAAAAGCTCCTGTAAAGAAGCCATGTGAGTGATCGTAATTTTGATAAGAAGGAATAACTGGGCTCGAATCAGCACCCCCTGTTCTCTCTAAAATAAGATGATACAATCAAGTTTAGTTCTAACGAAATATGTACATCGTATATCCTTCACGTCATACTTGTTTTAATCGTTTCCATTTACGAATTTGAGTACGGAAATTTTTAAAAGGAGCAACGGTATTCACATGAATAAATTTATAAACTGGCCAAACAGCCTTTGCTGTCGCATCATCCGCCCATTTTCGTTGATGAGGTTCAAACACTTCTTCTTCACTCATACGATCCAACATATCACAAATAGTTAAAACATTCTGTTTGAGCTGAGCTCTTAATGCGACTAGTGATTGGCAGGCATACTTCTCATTAAAAAGAGAATATAATGTGCCAAGCTGATTCCATTTATAACCTTCTGCTGGCGTATGGACAACCTTTCCTTCAGTTTCGTGTTGCTCCCATTGAAGCAGCAGGGTTGTCCAACCAACTTGATAGGCCAAATTTTCTGCAGGAGTTCGGCTTACATCCTCTATTCGATCATCTTTCATTTCTTCTGGAATCATATTGAATTCTTCATCGTATTGATTGTACGTCTTCATGATTGCTTGCTTTAAAATGTCTTTCGACTCATAGCTTGTCATATTATTCACCTCTAGTTCTTTTTATGCAAATTTTTCTCGGAACATATCTTGCAAAAATAACTGGAGCTCATGATACTGAATTATTCTATCGCCTTCTGTTTTACAGTCTCTATTATAATCAAACTCTTAATCGAGCAAAAAAGCAATAGCATTTCTGGTTAAATGAATGTATCACTGGTGTTTACTCCTAAAACAACAAAAGAGAGACAATACTTGCCTCCTTTAGGTGACTCTATTATTTTGTGAAATATTCCATTATTGCGCAAACTCAATAAAGAAAAGCTATAAAAGCGGCTGCGAAAAATGAAGACATTCCTTACGTTCCATCATAAACAAGCACCCAGTATCTCTACCCAGGCTCCCCTTCTTAAGCAATAAAACCTCCCCGTTTTGATTGAAATGTGAAGCAGCATGATTTAACTCGACACTTCTTCCTCTTTTCTACCTAATTTCATTGATAACTGAACACCAATCATCAATGAGACAATGACGAGCATTGCGACAATGGAAGCTTGAAAATGTCCGCTTAGATCGAAAACCAAGCCAATGAAAAACGGACCAAACCCGCCCATGATGTATCCGCCCATCTGCGACATAGCGGACCATGTACCAGCCTCCTCCGGTGTAAGCGTCTCAATAATGGGCAGCATAAGTGCTAAAGGAAATAATCCACCTGCCCCAATCCCTAGAAAAATGACGGCTGGCAAAATCGGCATTGGAAGTAGAAGGAAAATAAGGCCGATCAGCTCTGACACGCTGCATAAAATAAGAAATAATTTCGGTTTTCCTAAGCGAGTGACGACTCCTGGAACGAGTAGTGCCACCGGAATCTGAATCAGTGTAAATATCGTCAGCAGCATGGCGGCATACTGTGGACTATTTCCAAAACTAAGGGCGATGGGTGAAATCCATGCTGTTAACGAATAGAACATACTGGACATAAAGCCAAAGAACAAGGTGAATTGAATGGCTTTTTTGTTTCGCAGCGGTAGCCTTAGCGGTAAAACTGCATGATCAGCCTGTTGTTTTTTCCGAGCCAGCCCTAGCCATAAGATCAATGCGATGATCCCTAAAACCGCCCAGCAAGACAAGGCGAGCGGAAGGTTATGCTCACTGCGAAGATATATCGGAATGGTGAAGCCAGAAGCAAGCGCTGCACCAATCGTCATCGAAATAGAATAGACACTCACAATCCCCGGGTTTTTCGGGAAATACTTTTTGATAAAACTAGACAACAATGGTCCTGCAAAGCTAATTCCAACTCCTCCTGCAAATGCAGTGATGAGAAGGATGGCAACCGTTTGACTCGTCCCACGTAATCCAGTAGCGATCGTGATGAGAAGAATCGAGAAAAAGAGGGTTCTCTCTAAACCAAAACGGCGGCTTAGTTTAGTTGCTACAGGTGCAAAGACCCCCATGCACAAGACCGGTAAAGTAGTTAGAAGACTTGCTGTCAGTGCACTGACACCAAGGTCTGTTTGGATCATGCTCATCATAGAAGCCACGGACGTAATAATTGGGCGCAAGTTTAGTGCAGCTAAAAATAAAGCGGTTAAATAAAATATTTTTTTCATCAATGCTCTTCTTCCTCTCTCATCTTGTTGAAGTTACTTTGAGTATAAATCTGCTGCATTCATTGATCAATACAATAATTCGTATTATGATGATAGTAAAAAACTATTATTTATGAAAGGATGACAAATGGATACTCGTCATATTACATATTTCATGGCTGTATTCGATCATTTACATTTTACAAAAGCTGCTGAGCAATTAGGGATATCACAACCTACATTAAGCCAACAGATTCGGCTGCTTGAAGCTGAAGTTGGGATGCCGCTCTTTGATCGAATCGGTAAAAAAGTCGTTGCAACTGAAGCGGGTTCTCTGCTTTATCAATATGGTATGAAAATGCTTCAAGCTGAAAGAGATGCAAAAAATGCGATGAAAGAACTGTTATCTGAAAAACGAGGAACCGTACGACTTGCAGTACTCCCCTCCGATCTTGACTTTCAGCTTGTTCCGCTATTTGTAGAATTTAAAACACTTTATCCCGAAACCAATCTGAAAGCATATTCAACGATCTTCGTTCGTGAAGAAGTACTGTCGCATAAAGTGGACCTCGGCATCGGGCTGCGAGGGCCTGCGGATAAGCGTCTCGTTCAAATTCCACTTGGAAGTGAGCCCTACGAATTATTTGTTCATTCAGAAAGTGATCTAGCCCAAAAGAGTGAAGTGACATTGGAAGAGCTGACGCAGCATGCCTTGGTTATGTATCCGAAGGGATATCTAGGAAGGGATTTAGTAGATGACGTATGTAAAGAACAGGGTGTTGAACTGGACACCGTCATGGAAGTTGGGTCCGCATCTTCATTATTGCAGCTGGTTGAAGCCGGCATCGGTGCAACCATTCAGCCGCGAGGGTTGCTGCAATACCATTCGACGTGGCCAAATATTGTTTCGATTCCTATTGCTGATCCGGCGCCTGTTCGTCACTTGGAATTAACTTATTATGCAGATCGATTTGTCAGTAAAGCACAGCAGCAGCTATCTGAATGGCTGATAGACTTTTTCAAATCAAAAACAAACTAAAAAGTGAGGTTAAAACATGAGTGCAAACAGCATATTTACAAGGATACACCGGGTTGTTATTCGCCAATTTCAATCAGAGAGGGCCGCTAAGCGCTATTAAAAGACGCTTTTGATAAACCTTCTATATACATATAGAACTTTTCTATAACGCTCACCATGCTTTATTTTTTTATAATAGAAAAAAAAGAAATGTGGTGGCGTATATGTCTACAACGATCGGAATTATGGGCGGGATGGGTCCTTTAGCAACGATTGATCTGATGAAAAAAATCATTTCTCATACTCCAGCGATAAAAGATCAGGATCATATCCATGTGATTGCTGATAATTATCCGCAAATCCCTGATAGAACCAATGCCATATTTGGGAGAGGCGAAGATCCTACAGATGATATGATTGCATCAGCTAAGAGATTAGAACGTGCAGGAGCGGACTTTATTCTCATTGCATGCAATACCGCTCACTTCTTTTTAGAAAACGTACAACATTCCACCCATATCCCTATTATGAATATGCCATTAGAAACCGCAAATTACCTGAACAAACATCAATATACATCTGTGGGCTTACTATGTACTGATGGAACATTAAAAACCCAGCTCTATCAAAAGGCTTGTGCTCATCACAAGATTGACGTCATGATTCCTAGTGAAAATCTTCAGAAAAACGTGATGAATGGGATATATGCGGTGAAAGCAGGAAAATTAAGTAAAGGCGAAAGTGAATTGGCATTAGCTGCAGAAATATTAATCAATCAAGGGGCAGAAGCCATCATTGCCGGCTGTACAGAAATCCCCTTAGTACTAAGGTCAACTAAAGATGTGAAAGTGATTGACCCTACTGTCATTTTGGCGAAAGAAGCTGTAAAATTAGTGTATGAGCTTGAAAAGCTAAACATTTAAAGAACGTAATATAAGGGGATAAAATGAATATTGAGAATATAGAAGTGTTTATTTATGTATGCCAGCTAGGCAGTATCAATAAAGCTGCGGAAGCACTGTATTTAACCCAGCCTTCTGTTTCGGCACGTATTCAATCGTTAGAAAAAGAATTAGACCTGAAATTATTTGATAGACAGAGAAATAAACTATCTCTGACGGAAAAAGGTGAACAGTTTTACCCGCATGCCAAAAAGATCCTCCATTCTTATCAAGAAGCAAAGCATAGTCTCAAACAAACGATGATCCCTTATGAATTGACGATTGGATGCGCATCCTCTATTTCCAATAATCTATTGCCTAACATATTACCCGCACTAAAAGAAAAATACGAAAACCTGAAAGTGAAAATCGTAACAGGACATTCAAAGGATGTTGTCCAAAAAGTGATTAACAACCAAGTAGACTTTGGGATTGTCAGAACTGAAACACATTCTCAAATTGAATCAATCCCTATTTTCAGCGATCCAATCGGGCTGTTCGTCCCAACTCATCACCCGCTCGCCAGCCATGACAACATCAATATGAAAGAACTAGAAGAACAGCCTTTTATTTTCTTTGACTATGGGTCATTTGATTGGTTGATGCTCCACCGATTATTTCAAAAGAACAACATCACACCGAACATTTCCATTGAGGTTGATCATATGGAAACCGCAAAAAATTTAGTGCTTTAAGGAATGGGACTATCGTTTCTACCTCATCATTGCGTTAGAAATGAGGTAGAACAAGGAACATTAAAACAAATTTCAATCGATCCATCCATCAATTTCAATATCAATATCGAGTTCATTTATAAAAAAGGAAAATCAAAATCCGTTTTCATTGATCAACTCAAACAGTTTTTTCATGAATTAGATTAAAAAAAGCCCTTTTTAGGGGCTTTTTTTTGGATTCGTCCTGATTGATTAGCTTTCGTTTGCCAACATGTATGCTGCAGTTTCATGCATATCTTTCAAACCTGATCTCTGTGCGTACTCGGCCACAGTGATCGCACTTGTAGTCAGAAGTTCTATTATATGTTCATCCATTCCTGGCCAAGTTCTCCCGCCTGCTTTTTCATACGCATGGATAAGTTTTGTTAATCCTTCTTTCCCAAAGAGAAGTTGATGCGACAAAAAGTCTGCAGATACATCACCAACCCCCACTTCAGACCAATCAATCACACCCGTAACACATTGATTTTCATCAATCAGAATGTGGCCAGGATGTAAATCTCCATGCTTCACCCCCACGAAAGGCGGCCATAAAGAATCTTTTGCTAGCCATGCTTGCCAGCGCTCCCATAAACCGCTGTTAATGGTGTATTGCGATTTGACACGTTCCATTCGCTGTTTCATTGATTCTCTTAATTCATGAGCACTGAGCATCTCCACACCGAGCGTTTTAAAAGGCTGTTGATCTAAGGAATGTACATTCGCTAAAACTCTTCCTAATGATTCGTAATAGGCTTGCGGTACATTCGTTTGGTCAAAACTCCACACATACGATTGCTTCTCCACATCAATACTAGCCGCCGGTACCCCCTCTAATTGTTTATAAGCAATCAGACTTTCTGTAAAGATAGACCACTGAGGGACCTGAAATTGAACCTGCTTACTAATATGATCTAATGTCTTTTTTTCTTGTAAGGTATGTTTCATTGATTCAGGTCTGCGAGGCACTCTTAATATCCATTGATCACCATGTAAATCTTCGACATGTGCGACACGGAAATCAACACCTGATTCATTTATTTTGATGGTATTCTCTAAAATCTCTAATCCGTGATGATTGGCTAATTGCTTTAAATCTAGTCTATTCATATTCATTCCTCCAATTGCTCATTTAGTCATGATCAATAGGCATCAAGAATATCATCACAAAAAACCACAAACAGGCTATTTTATGTGGTCAGAGTAAACAAAGCTAGACTTATGCCTTTCTTTGTATGATATAAACATACAAAAAAGACAGAACGATTATCTGCCTGTCTTCTAGTGAAATTGCATACTTTCCCGCTGAAGATCATTAAAAATGTGCAGAATACCCCGTTTACTCCGTTTGATGAAAACAGAGCCTTTGAACATATGAAATTACTGATTGTTCAAAGTTTGCTGGCGTAATCTTCCTGCATGCATCATCTTTAACCATCCTCCTCTTTGTAATATAAAATAACTATACTTTATTTAAATATAACTTTCAATAAGATCACAAAAAGAGGGATTTAAAATCATCAAATACCCCACCCAATTACATAAAATGAAATAATTGTATTTATTCATGTTATGATATGGTTATTGATTCTTTTGTCTAATAATTTATTAAACTCAAATGTAGCTAAGTCATTTAAAAGGAGAATTGGTATGACTCATTTAGAATTCGCATTCGGCTTGCTTCCAGTCAGTATGATTATCGCCTCTTTTATCGTCACATTGATTGTACAAAAGGTTTATTTCATGCCAGTTGTGAGCTTTATCATTTTACTCATCCTGACATTTACACTTTTTAATGTCTCCTTCTTAGGCTGGGCAGTTGTTTACACTTTTGGCTCATTCATTGCTTCATATATAGCATTATTCATCATGAAAATTTTAAATAAAAAGAGGTCTTAAACTACATTTAAAAAGCCCTTTACAGGGGCTTTTCTTCTTTCACTATCGTTTTTTCACTGGATGAATGTCTTCTCCCAAAAAGGCGGTATTAGGCTCTCCACTCTTTTCTAGAAATTCAGCAATTTCTTGCAGCTCTTGATTGATACGGTCATTTCTTGGCATATGTGGGTTTAATAGAAGGATGGAATGAATCGTTATCGCTGCTTCATACAAAACATGTTGATCGTTTATCTGTTGGATGCATTGTTTCATACGATTGAAAAACCATTCGATCTCTTCTGTTTCTTCCATCGGATAATGTGCCATTTTGAAGAGATTCTGCTGACGAAGGTCTTGCCTCTCAAATATGTGTTCAAGCTCTTCTTTACTGACATATAAATCCGAAGCTTCCTCCTCAATCTCTACTACTTCGACCATCGCATCTTCAGCTGTATATAACTGCCCAATAAAATCATCGAAAGTATCTGCCAGCTTAAAATCTACTTCCAGCTCTAAATCAAAATAGTGAATAGGAGGACGTTCCTTCGTTTCTCGGTAGTCCATTGCGATCCATGTATCTTCTTCCCCACTGATGAAAATAAGTCCCTCAGGCAGATCCAATTCATCACTTAACTGAGGACTGTTCATAATTCCAACACCTTTTGCGATTCCTCTTAGATGGTCAAATTGAACATGATCCTCTGCCCAAGAATTTGGCCGTTCGGTTGGAAAAGCATTACGAACTGTAAAACCACCGTTCCAATCTAAAATGAGCTTTTTATATGTATCAGGTAAAGTGACGCCAAGTCTTCCTTCTGCTTCACGAATTTTTTCCTCATCTACCTTTTCTAACGTGAAAGGACTCTCTTCTTCTTTCTCCCAAAATGGCTTCAAAGTGGGTGCCTCCCTATATCTATTGAGATAAGTATAACATTGACCAACTGTTCATTTGCTCATTCTACTTCATAAAAAAACAGACTATTAAAGTCTGTTTTAATCTTGTCTATACGTTTTCAGAGGTTGTATTTCGATCAATCATAGTCGTGTTTCGATTTGATTTTTGTTGTTCCTCCATTGTTGTATTCCGAATTGATTTTGTTCCAATGATTTTCAAAGTTTCTGCTGTTGAAACACTTAACAATACAATGGATACAATGACTAGTAATTTTTTAATAATCATACAGACACTCTCCTTTTTGAATATCATTTTGAGCTTTAAGAGCCTTTCTATAATATTCGGCAGCTTTTTCAAAGTCCCCCTTTTTTTCAGAAGATAATCCTATACTTTGAGCAAATGCCTCGACATAGACATATAGTTGCTTTTCCTCAAAATAATCTAGCACTTCTTGAATTGCTTTCTCATTACCATCTATATAAATCGCTTTTAAAGCTTTAAATAACATCAAACACAACGAATCATTTCTCTCTAAGGAGCACTTAAGACCATCTTCTACGAGTGGAGCGGCTTCATCATGTTGACTAGACTTATACAACGACCAACTTAAACTAAATAGGGTGATTGGTTTTATATCAATACTTCGTGGTGTAATAATGTCTAAAACTTCTCTGTAGCGTATGATTGCTTCAGTGTACTTTTGTTGTCGATCATATGTATTCGCTATGTTCAATAGAATTTTAGCAATTAACATATTATCGGCGAGCTCTTCTGCTATAGAAAAAGCTGTATTTAGATGCTCTAATGACTTGTCATATCGCTTGAAATCATCATAATTTCCTGCAATAACAATCAAGCTTTGTATTTGGCGAACTTTATATTGTTCATGCTGCTTATAGATGTCTAAGGCCTTTATAATATGATGCATAGAAACATGAGTTTGTTTCATAATATAGTAGGCTTCAGCCACCTTGAAGTGAAACTCTGCTTGCTCAATATCATCAACAACCAATGCGAGCTGCCTTTCAGCGATCTTATAATATTGGATAGCCTGTATGTATTCTTTTTTACTAAACTCATACATTCCTCTAAAAAAAGCATTATAGTATTGCAGCATACCAGAAAGTTGATGATTTGAATTTTCGATTTTATCAACCAAATCAGAAACAGAAGGCGATCGTTTTTCTGAAGGTTTAATATAATCGAGCATAAGCTGATGTCGAAAACACATTAATTGATAATAAATGAGCAGATCTTGATCCTCTTCCATCCGTTCAATTTTTTGTTCTACCTCAGCTTTCAAAATCTCTGCATCGGGTACACTGAATTGCCGAATCATTTTATACCATTCATTTATTTTCACACCTACATGTGAAGAAAGAACTTTCTCCATCCCTTATTCCCCTTCCACTAGACTCCCTTATATTACATTTATTATCACATACAATAATTTACAAAGCACCGAAAAGAAACCGCAAAAAGAACAAATGTAGCATCGTAAACCTTTGGCACATTTCATGATCATCACAAAACAAAAAGGCAGACTCATTTCAGTCTGCCTTCATCTTCTAGATTTCCATGGGAGTACCTGTTGTCTTCAGGTAATTTGCATTGTATCATTTAACCACTCGTCACAATGTTCTATAAGCCACCTCAAATATTCCACATATTGACCGACGTGATAGCCATCACAAACAGCATGATGTACTTGAATCGCAACGGGCAAAATGACTTTTCCTTCTTCCACTTTAAATTTGCCTATCGTAAATATTGGCAGTAAATAAGTCTCATTTGTAGATACATTAAGGTTAAAAGAAGTAAAATCAACCCACGGCAGACTTGAAATATTGAACATGTTTTCTGGCATATTAGGTTTGGGAAATAGTTTGCTGCTTTCGCTAAATGTTTCAATGTCCGCTACACAGCTTTTATAAAACTGAGCAAAGTTTTCGTCATAAGGCGTCCAAATACTTGAAAATGTCTTTGTTTCTTTATTTAGAATCGTATAACTAGGATGGAGAAGTTCCCAGTAACCAAGTTCATCGTTCAATTGATCCATTCGAAACTCCGGTATTTTTTGCACAGCTCTTGCTAATAAATAAATTTGCACAGGATATACTTTTAACTTTTTTTCTTTCAATATTGAAAACAATGTCGTGATGTCTAGATCGATCACCAGGCTATATGAGCATCGGGTTAGAGTCATATAATGATGAAAGTGCTCTTTTCGCGGGTAATTTTCGTCTATTTGTTTAAACATTTTTTATCTCCTCCTGAATGTGATTTCATGTATTCAGGAGGAGACTTTATCTGTTTTCACCACCACAATCATCCTTTCAAGAGATATGTTATGTTTCTGTCTATCACAACTATGAGTTATAACGGTTTCATTCAAAGGCTACCATAAGCTTAACCTACGATAAAGCCTCCAGCAACTCTTCGTAAGTAATCTTGCCCAACGTGAACTTTTCTAGTGCTATGTATTTTTTCTCCGCTGAGGTATTCATTCTATTATGACATTCATTGACTAACTCATTTTCATTTGGTATTGGCTCATGTATATGTTCTTTTTTTCGAAATGCTTCATAGTACCTTATACCAAATATTCTCTGGGACATCGCATTGATGTGAATTCCGTCTGGGTTAGATATAAGACCTTTCGCAGTAACATAATAACAATTTTCATTATGATGTGCATATTTTTGTAGTTCCTCATTAATACGTTGATATTCCACACCCCCTGCGCCAAATGCCACCTTTCCCAAGTAATCGCCCAAACCTCCTATTAAAAGCGGAATGTTAGGTACAGATAATTCAGTTCTTAGTTCATGAAATAATCTTAGTATTTTTTCATAGTATGCTTTATATTTCCCATCTTGGCTGTCACTTTCTCCTTGATGCCATAATATCCCGACCAATTCGCTATTTTCCTTTGCAAATTTAGCTTCATTTATTGCATGACGAAATAATGCTCCGTCTAGCGACCACTCATCAATGGAACTGCCACCTTCGGCACATGGAATAAGACCAATCTTCTCTCCTTCATGATCCTTGCACCAAGCCTCCGCAAAGGAAGCCGCCAGTCCTACGCCAGCTACCGGCCTATCAAAATGAATGGGTTCAGTCATCATTTGCCATCTACCATTTCGCAGCATCATGATTCTTTCATTATAAATCGGAGGCACTTCATGTTTAAAGCCGCGCCCCGCCATATTTGATTGTCCAATTAGTAAAAGTGACTTCATATCTTTCTCCCCTCCACTAAATATTTTATCAAATGTGTATTCTCCTGAACGTTATCATTTTACCCTTCCTTTATTTTTTCACATTTGTCTACTTTTGTCGAAAGGATAGTAAACAGAAATTACTTAGTGTAAGATCCTTATGCATCTATCAATCAGGAGGATCGACTATGAAGAAATATTTTGTATTATTTTTTACATGTTTATTATTGTTAACAGCTTGTAGCAATGCAGCATCTACTAAAAAACAGCTCACAACAGACAACGTGATTGAAGCGTTCAAAAGTGCTGGACTTGAAGCAGAAAAACCAACTGATCTTGAACAAAAAGAGTTTGGAAATATAAGAGAAGAAGGAAAAAGGATTCTCATTCCTTCTTTAGGTGAAAATGCTGGTGGAAGGATTTTTAAATTTGGAAATGAAACTGACCTTAACCAGGCCAAATCTTATTATGATGAGTTGGGCAATGCTGGATCTATGTTCTTCTCTCACACATATTCAAAAGGGAACTTCCTGCTTCAAATGAACGGAGAAATGAAGGATTCTGAATTTGAAAAATATAAGAAAGTGATGGATGAGGAAATAAAATAGTTTCATATTTTTTACTTATTGCTTCTTTAATCTTTAACAAGAAGGGTTCTTTACGATGGTCTCTAATTAAGCTGGATCGAACTGTCACCTCTACCCAGTCAAGGTGAATGACCTCATCCGAAGCAAACAGACCTTCCCTGAAAAAGACTGATTTAATAAGGTTCTATGATGAGCCTTTCTGATAAAAAATGTGCATTTCTGAAGAAAACTGAAAGGGTTCGTCCCCAATCCGTCCCCATAAAAAACAGACCCCTAAAGGTCTGTTTTGAATTTAATTTATCTAATGAGAAGCCTTTATCTGCACATAACTTTGTAGTTCAGTTTTACTTTAATCGCGCTGCCCATCCTCTGCCCTTTTATTGGTTACACCTTGAGAAATCCCCTCGTGTAGATTACTACGTTTTAACTCCTCTCTCCACCACTTAATCAAATAGTGGTAACAACCATTAAGACGCTTGTCAACATTAGGCCCTTCAATAATTTTGACTTCCATCTCAAATCACCTCCTGCAAGATTACGCAACATTGACTGTCCCTATATAAAAAGAAAACGAGTTCACAAGTAGATATAAAAAAGACCTGACTGAGTGTCAGCCAGGTTCATGAAGGGGTCAATCTTATTCTTATTATAACGAAATCCAAATCGTTAATCAAACATTTGTTCCCATCGAAAACTCTGCCCCTCTGTGATTAAAGATTCCTTATGGATGCCGATAAATATAAGGATATTTATAAAGGGGGATTTTACATATGGAAGATATAAAGGTATTCCTTCCAATATTAGGTGTTTTACTTGGGTTTTTACTAGCCTGGTTCAAAGAAGCAATACAAAATAAAGCAAAAATTAAAATAGGAGTTAGCCAGCCTAATTTGCATGTATACTTCAAACTTGACAAGTGGGGGAAAGAACAATGTGAGAACCGCTCATATGCAGATCATATCGAAACGACTATTTCTATAAATGTTTTCAATATAGGGAAAGCACCTACAGCTATCCAGTCTGTATTTATTTTCTACGAATCTGATCACTTTAGCCTTTTTGATATAACTAAAATAAATATTAATGGAGTAACCGCAGAACATAGTGCGTTTGATTTATCCGCAGGATCTATTGTTCCTTTAAAATTAACACTTTTGATAACAAGAGATTCGAATAGTGAGTTTCTTTTTAATAATGATGTTAAGTACTTTAATCCTCTTAATGGAAAGAGAGGAGTTAAATTCGGAGTAAGCTTAATTGATATTTACGGAAAAGAGCACAGAGAATATTTCTATGTTGATTATATTACACCCTTCATGGACAACAAAGAAGAAGAAATTAAAGAGTTGCTTTAAAGAGCACTCTTTAATTTAATTGATCAGCTCTTTGTTCACTTTTTCTTCTTTAGCAATCCCCAATAATTTTTCTAGAAAGGACACCTTAAGATCGTTCTATTAAGATAGAATTTCTGTTTCAATCGCAATATTTTCTCCTAGATTCACTAGCAGTGGGTCATCATTCTTTTCTAAAAATTTAGCTATTTGATGCAGAATCTCACTAATTTTTTCGTTGATCGGCATATTTTGATTTAATAAGAAAATGCAGAGAATCGTATCACCTACTTGATAAAGCATATCTTCATCTTTTGTTTTTTCAATGTGGTATTGCATCTTTTTAAAAAACCATTCAATTTCGTTCAAATCAACCATCGGGTAATACTGAATTTTATACAGATTACCTTCATCAAGGACGTCCAATTCAAATATGGCTTCAAGTTCTTCTTTGCTTAAATGAACTTCAGAAAGTTCATTTTCACCCTCTGCTGCTTCTTCATCAACAGTGTACTCAGCTGTATAAAGCCCCTGAATGAATTCATCAAAGGAATCTGCTAACTTAAAGTCTTCTTCCATCTCAACATCAAAATAATGAATTGCAGGATTCTCTTTCGTTTTTCGATAATCCATCGCTGCCCAAGTATGGCCATCCCCGTTAATCAAAACAAGCCCTTCTGGCAGCTCCCACTCTTTTATCAAATAAGCACTATCCATAATCCCTTCATCTTCAGCAATTCCCAGCAGGTGATTAAATTGAATGTGATCCTCAGCCCATGAATTAGAGTGAGTCGTTGGAAAAGCATTATGAACTGTATAACCACCATTCTGTTCTAATATGAGCTTTTTATATGTATCTGGCAAAGTGACTCCTAGTTTCTTTTCAGCCTTCGCTACTTCTTCTGCGTTGATCTTTTTTAACGTATAGTAACCTTCATCGTCTATTTCCCAAAAAGATTTCAAAGTTTTTTCCTCCTAGTGTCATTTAACAAAACTCCCTTACAAACATATATTCTGTTAAACTGTTTTTGGTGGTGATTGTATGTCTGATCTCGAAAGAAAGATCTATCGAATTATTTATAATATGAGTCGCTTCCGTAAGAATCCAACAATTGATGATCTGAAAAGAAAAACTGGTAAAGATGAGACGACTGTTAGGCAAGCAGTCAAAAACCTTCTGGAAAAAGAAGAATTGAAATGGGATAAAGAGAAAAGAGAATGGCGGTTTTAATATCAGTTAACCAACCTTTCTGTATCCAAATGTCTGATACACTAAAAAGAGCAACTTCCAAGTCAGAAGTTGCCCCTTTATCTTAATCTTCAGGATCCTCAAAGATGCCGAGAATTTCATTCACATCGTATTGATAAAGTTCATACAGACTGTGATCTGTAATCTCTCCTCTTTTTATTCTTTGATTAAGAACAAACATCATATCGATTGGTTCTCTTTCATAAGATATCATGTCATCATCAGCATCATTAAAATATAATACTGGCTTATTTAAAAAGGGATGTGATTTAGGCTTAGTAAAGTATGTCCACTTCACTTGCGGATAGTTTTTCCTAACGGTTTCCCCATAATATATACCAATATCCATTGCTATCGCATAATCCACTTTTCCAATTTCAACTGGATTTGCTAGTAACCGTTCTTTTTCATCTTGATAAATAAAGTCAGGATAGTGACTTAACCTTTCAAGTTTTATTCCTATTTCTTCTTCGGATAACTCATAAATTTCAATTTGAGATAAGTACCAACTATACACGTCAATTAAAGATTCCGGTGTATAATTAAAATCTACTTCACCATTCGTAAATTCTTCTAAAACAGATATCCTTTGAGGTATTTCATTAATAAACCAATCAAAAAGAATTTGCGCCTTTTTTTTAGAAAGTGATTCGTGTGAACCTACTTCAAATGGTGGTTCCATTAGAGGGTAATCCATTTAATAGCCTCCAAAACATTAGTCGTGGTATTGATAAGGAACTTTCTTTTTCTTTAAATATTCTCTTAAATTTTTAGTTGCTCCTATTTTACCAGTTTTAGCACTTTTAAAAAAGTGCCACTTCACTCCATCCACTTGACCAGCCTTTCTTAAAGCTACATCTTTGTCAATCTGTTTTCTTACAAAATTTGATAGACTTGTGTAACCAACTTTTGATTCATGTGCCACTCTTGTACTTGGAACATAAGCGTCCACAATTCTTTTCTCTTTTACCCATTTACCTTTTTTGTGATCATATACTCGAACATTTTTATATACCTTATGCCCAACTCCACCTACATAATCATTTAGGAATTTTTCACCCGCTGCTCCAGATTTAAAACCTTTTGCAGGAAGCTTAGGTTTTGCTGTTGGTTTTGGTGTTGGTTTTGGCTTTGGTACAATGGAACCACCTCCACCGCCGCCTCCGATACGACCTCCGTTAAAACCACCTCTATCCCAAGATTGAGTAGTTATTTTAATACTTTTTAGTTCTTCTTCGCTTAGAGCACTTTCATCTGAGTTTTCTTCCACTCCTTGAATTTCTTCAAGTTCTTCTTCAGCATCAGCATCATTATCTTCTTCAAGAATCACACTACTATCTTCTAAATAAACCTCATCTTCGTCTTGACCGACAGCTTTCACTTGTGGAATAAAACCTGTAACACCTACAAACAATGAAAATATTAATAGCAAACTTAAAACCTTTTTAGTAATTTTCACCTAATAATCCTCCTATTTATGTAATCTAAAGCTCCTTTAGTATAGTTTTACTTTAAATTCAAATAAACACTTTATAGGATATTTAAGGTAAATTTAAGGATGTTTTTATAGTCCGCAGATATTACTAATCAATATATTCACATCTGATAAAATACATTTTTTAATATTATTCGACATTTTTTTTAAGCATTCGACATTCTATATGTGATATAAGTAATTAAAAAAATACATAAAAAGGGGTATCAATCATGAATAAAATGGGTAAAGTTATTTCCTTCATCAATATGAAAGGTGGAGTAGGTAAAACAACCCTCTGCATAGGTATGGGAGAGTATTTAGCTAATTATATGGATAAAAAAATCTTATTTATCGATGTTGATCCGCAATTTAACACCACTCAAACTTTATTAGATTTATTAAATCTCGAAGATGAATACATGAATGAATACAGACATAATAAATCTATTAGAAAGCTTTTTCAAACACAAGAAACAATAAGTCACAAACTTGCTTTCCCTGAACCATCTGAAATTATAATAAGCAGCAATGAATATCCAAACATCCACCTTATTTGTGGTAATATTGACTTGATATTTGACGATAATCAAAATGATGGATCAAAATCTAGGCGAATTAAAAAATTCATTAAAGATTTCGCTTTAAAAGAAGAGTATGACTATATTTTTATAGATTGCCCACCGACAATTTCATTTTACACAGATGCCGCTCTAAAAGCTTCAGATTTTTATATTGTCCCTAACAGAATAGACCGGTACTCTATACTAGGAATCAAATTATTAAAACAGGTTATCGACCGACTTAAATTCGATGAAGATTTAAACCTTCATCCACTCGGAATTGTATACACTATGGTTGATAATATGAACAGACAAAAAGTTCAGAAACTAAGAGAAACCTTTGAGTCTTCCGATATTGTTAAAGAAATTGATCTTTTTGATTCCTTTACCCATCTGGTAAATGATCTAACTGTTGGATATCAAGGTAATATTGCATCTCGTTATAAGAAGTCTGAAGATGACATTAAAAACATATGTATTGAATTTCTTACGAAAATAGAGGGGAGAGAGACTGAATGAGCTCTCAATTACAAATGGATAAATACCTCAACAGGCTTTTATATGAATCCGTTGATTCTATAGAAGTCTTAGGAATAAGCATAGCTCTAATTTATTCAAAAGAAATTTTCAAAAAAAACGAAGACCTTAAAAATTTTCTTATTAAAGTGTTCGATTTACAGTTTCTCCCTTACGTTATGAAATCAAGAACTTTAATTGCAGCTAGAGTATCAAGAACACTCGTAAAATTAAATGATGAAGAAATACATAAAATTAAATTAAAAATCCTGGAATACTTTAAATCCGATCAGGAATCGGATAAAGTTAAATCTTCAAAAAGAAACACTGCTAATGAAAAAATGAAGAAATGGTTAGAAGGACTTTGATATGGAATTAACTCTAAATTCTCAAGCAATACCTGACTTAAAAGCTGAAATAAATAATTTTTTAGCCCTAGTGTGTTCTAAAAAGGCCCTCCCCCAACAACCAGAATTGGTATCAATCTCAAAATTAATAATTGTTTCAAAAACAGTTATTGATCATTTACCATCAAATCATTATAGAAGTTCATTTTTTCATGATTTACTTTCTTTAATGCACTCATTATCTAGTAGCAATTCTATAAGATATTACAATTTTGTTCTTAGATCGCTTTTAGAGAATTTTCATAGATGTATGCTGAAGCTCGGTAATTCAGATGAGACCGGAGTTAATGAATTGTTTAGACAAAATACAACGCAATTCGCTACTGATGTTAGAACTAAGCAGCTTTTCGATTATCTATCTGGAGAGTATGGAAAATGTTGTTTAGTAGTTCATAGCAATATAAAAGCTCACAATAATATTCATAAATATTTTTGTGAAACGATTCAAAATGATGATTTCACTCTACAAGTTTTAAAGACTGTTATTAATAACATTAAAAATATCCTAACTAGTATGATTGAATTGCTAATCATTGTTCATCCTGGCATTCTAGAGAATTCTTTCTATAGACGTAAACAAGAATTAAATTATCTTCTCGGAAAAAGACTTTATAATATTTTCAAGCTCAAACTAAAAGAATTAACTTAGGGCTCATCCAAACGGATGAGCTCGTCCTTATTTTAATAATGATTTAAGTTTTACTCTTGTTTTAGGCCCATAAATGCCATCAGCAACAAGACCATGCATGAGCTGGAACCGCTTGACCGCATTCGCAGTTTTGGGTCCATAGTAGCCATCAATCCCGTTGTTTTTTGCTCCTTTATCGGGGTAGTAATACACAGCAGCCAGAGCTTCCTGCAATGCTTTTACTCCAGCGCCCTTTGTCACAGGCTTGGTTACTTTAATAATGCCAGATGGCAAGTTAAATGATTTTTTAGGTTTACTCGCTTTTGGCTTTGATGACGTATTTTTGACAGGTGTCGCTTTCACCGGCTTCGCTGTTGCCTTTTTCCCTGTATGAGCGGTTGCAATACCCGCTTTGAAGCTATTCCAACGATTAAGCAGCTTGCGAGGACAATTTTTTCCGCTCCATCTCTTATGAGGCACAACGTTTTCCAATGGAATGCCTTGTTCTGTCATCAGCTTCCGAATAAGCCATTGAGCATTTTCAACCGCTTTTTCAAAATTGCCGTCTGCGTTTTCACAAATCTCAATTCCAATTGACTTCATGTTTCCGGTTCCTCGTCCATCTCCTGCATGCCATCCGTTTTCGTTCAACGGGAGATGTTGATAAATGACTTTATCATCCACTGTAAAGTGCCAGCTTGTAGCTGTATTAGGTTTTTTCACATAATTGACATGACGCAAAGCGTTTGCTCCTTTGTCAGTGTTGGCTGTATTGTGGACCGTAATATATAGAGGTTTCATTTTGTTTCCTGGGCGGTTCCTGTTGCTTTTCGGAATTAAATCTTTAATGATTTTTACCACGTTCATCGTCTCCTTTTGGTGTATTAAAAAGAGCCACCTCAGCACCCAACAAAAAAGAACCGCAAAGGGTCCCTGTGTCATCAAATATTGAGCCAAATCCATTTCCACCATACTCACCTACTCCTCCACTTTGTCCACCTCCTTAAAGAAGGCAAAATAAAAAGCCTTTCTACTCGGCTTCTGGCGTTTTGTATACTTCACCGGTTATTTCTTTGTATTGATCATGTGTAACATATTCCTCTTGAACGCCCTCTTCTAGTTCTTCAATTGAACAATCCTTAAACGACATTGCTTGTTTAACCATTTCAGTAGTGGCCCATTTATAAAATAACGCTAACACCCAGAAATTAAGATTCATCTGTAAACCCTCCCTTTAATTTAAGGATTTCTATTCGCATTTCTGCAAGCTGCTGCCCTAACGTTGCATTTACTCTTTCTGTCTGTTGGCGAGCGATTTTTTCTTTCGCTAACTGTTCTCCAATAAGAAGCAATTGTTTTTCAACCTGAGTCATAGGCTGTTCATTGTCTAATTTCAAATACTCTTGCCATGCAGCATCCAACTCTTCATCTGAAGGTATAGGTTCGGCTAATAACCACTTGTCTATAAATTGTCCTTCTCCATCATCCCGAACCGAATAATCCTCACCTAGTTCCGCATTTGGGTATAAATATTTGATCGCTAGCGCCTTATTCATTTTTTCCCTCCTATCTCAATTGAGACATCGTTACATAAGCTGTGTTTATTGATACTGTTTTGTTGGTCCCTCTTGGCGTTATATAGAAAGTTACCTTATCTCCAGCTTTAAATTTTTGTAATAAATAAAGCACGCACGTACTTGATGATGTCGCTGGATTCCAGTTTCCGAACCTCTGGTATTCTGATCCGTTGACATAACAGGCCAAGATATTATCTGATCCGACTGTGATGTTAGTGCTAGTGATATAAAGCCTGATCAAATAAAGACCACTGTTTTTCAATGTGATTTCAGCACGAGAGCGGTTATACTCTGATAAATCATCCGCTCGTGTTGCGCCAAAAACAAGCTTTGTTGCAACATTTTCAGCGGCTGAAACAGATGAATTATCTTGATCATAAGTATCAACAAAGGTGCTGTTTGCAACATCTTCTACGGTCAGCGTTTTTTTCCAGCCTCTAAATCCTTGAGCGTGGAACGTTCCAATCCAAGTAATATTATCAAATGACCTTGTGACAATGATTCTTTTGTAATTAATTTCATTTTGAACATATGCTGTTTCTAAAACTTCAACATAATAAAAACTCGTATCATTTTCTACTGGAGCATTAAGGAGTTGAGCTCCCATATACGACCCGGTCGGTAAAGTGAATATATCAGTACCATTTGGAACCCTTGCAATTCTTCCATCGTTTGGTGTGAGCCTATATAACTGACCATTATTCCATTTATTCCTTTCGGCAACTGACGGCAGCTGCGTCCAAGTGATTGATATATGGCTAGAATTATAGTAGAAGTAATACGCATTACCTGACGTATCTATCGCAAAACCAGTTCCGATATTGTTTTGGCCAACAGTCTGTATTCCTCTCAAATAGGCATTGCTGGGCGCTGGTGAATCTTCTACACCTGGGGATGCAATGAAAGTACAGGTCCCTTTGTCCTTAATCGCATCATAAATATTTTTGTCAGCTGGAACAGAGATCAAGTATTTGCCGTCATCAGCTGTGATTTTATATAACTGCGATTCATTCCATTTCTTCTTCTCTGCTTCAGATGAATGTGGCTGAGCATCGCCAATATGTTCTATGATCTGATCTAACAGTCCAGAGTCATTTTCAAGCAACACTTTAACCATGTCATTGAACAGATCCGCATGAGCCTTGTCACTTGTTTCAAACACTTTAGGAGATTTAATATCCATCGATGAGCACTCCTTTCCTAGTAAATATCATCAATCTCAAAGATGAATTCAATGTCACCATCTTTTTGCTTGTCTGTCATGGTGCGGATGGCCGTAAACTTTCCATCTTCATCAACAAGAGCCAATTCGTTGATGACTTCTCCAGCAAGCTCCCCTTCAGCGATCGTGCATGTGTACCGGATCTTCGCTGGTTCCATGAACTTATAGGAATCAATGTCCTTTTGAACAAGCTCACTCTTTAATTCTTGTTCTGTTCCATCCAAGGAGATTGGCTTTCCGTCCTTCGTTCCTCCATTGCCAAAAGCCATCTTAACCACCTTCGTGAGCTTCGTCCCTTCCGCTCTAGCCTTCGCCATTTGTTGGCGAGCATAAAGCGTTGTAACGGTTAATTGATCAGCCATTATGATCCTCCTTTATAAATCTATTTGTTTGGACGTCGCAGCTAGATATTTTGAACCGTCTAGCGGTACTGATCCATCAAGCGTCCAATATTTTTGCTTAATGATTACACTTCCGCTTTGCTCATTTGATACATGAGCAGCCATGCGAAATGTCATTTTCTTTTTTTCTTTCCTAACATGATTGAAGCGTGATCGAAGTGTGAGAGCTGCTTGTTGATCCGTTTCATGTTTGGCTCCTACCATGACATATCTTGTACGGCCAGAAACTTTCATTTCTTTTTTGAGCTTCATGGCCATCTTTAAAGATTGCCTGAAGCGCACTGGAATATCTGTTGAATTGCGAGATCCGCTAAGATAAAACGTACCATTTAATAAAAATTCACCATTGAGTAAGATGGGAATGTGATCAAAAAAGCCCACTCTGCTGCGCAGTGTGAGCCTGTTATGATAGTCTTTAATTTCTTTTACATCCGTATGATGAACGCTTGTGAATTTGTAAGCCAAATGAGCTGGCTTCAAGTTTTCAAGCGTTTCTACAATATACCTGGTATTTTGCAGGTCATCCAAATTAACAAGAAGGGAAAAATGATAGCGGCCAGTTGTTAGACGAACCACCGCACTAGGATTCTTTAGAAAGCGATTCACAGCCCTTTCTAAAGATGCGTATGTGATCGGTGGAATATTTGACATGAGATTCAAAATACGTGCCCTTCGCAGCTCAATAGAATCACCTGATTCACGCTGCACCTTCAGCATCCTTTCCCATCGATTAAGCCCCCACGTCGCAGTGAGCGGAAAAAGCTGATCAGTCATATCAAAAATAGAATCATCTAGCCTTTCCATCTCTGGAGCTTCGGATTTCATTAATTCATCAAATTCAGTGATCTCTGTGAGATAAGCAGGAAGGTAAGCTTTCATTTCATCAAGCTTGCTCAATGACGTTCACCTGCCCTAGACGCGGGATTTCAATGTCTTGGAGAGGCAAGTTTTTGGCTTCGCCGTTTATCAAGACATTCGCATAATCAGAGACACTATCCGCATGATATAAAATGTCATTAATCGCTGACATTCTGATCACATTTTCTTCAAAGGCAAGTGATTTCAAGAGGTCCTTGATCTTCTCTTCTATTTCTTGTTGAGCATCTTCAAGTGAATAGTCCATTTTAAGCTCCACTGATAGGGACACCTCAACATCTTTCCACTTAGCACTCTCGATGGTTGCGGTGGCTCCAATCGGTGCTTGGCCTTCCCCTTCGCCCGGAACCGGATCAATGTACTCCTGCACCTTATTGACAAGCAGATCCGTCGCTACATCAAAATTTCCGTCAGTGATGACAACTTTTACTGTCCCTTCACCATTCCAAAGAGGAAAAACCTTTGCTCTGCCAACTCCTTCTACTTCTTCAGCCCACTTTTTATAATGAGCTTTGTTGGCACTGACAGCCTCCCGCCTTGCCCTCATCAAATACCGTTCATACAGAGCTTCATCGTCTTCTTCTTCTTGACCAGGTATTTTCAGCTCCTCAAAAATGACTGATTCTAAACCTGGTATGTTATCCAGTGATAGAAGCGGCAGTTCTGCAAAATTCCCGTTTCCTACAGCACCAGTTGTTTCACACTTCAGCGTGCCGTCAGATTGATATTGAAAATATAGACTGTCAATGTAAAACCTTGAGCCAATTGGTATTCTGATAGTTTTAGGTGTCACACCGACGGACCATACAGCACTTGTGGCCGCTTTACGAGTGATCCCCACTTCAGCAGCTCGTCTATCTAAAAATTCTCCCTGCGCTGTATCCGCAAAGACAAGATCGAATACCTGATCTAGCCATATATAAGATTGAGCAAGTTCGGCAGCTGCAGGAGCCAACGCATTCCATATCACGCTGTTTTCACGTTTATCAATATCATCGGGGATACGTTCCAACATTCGCTCCATAATGGCTTCATATGACTGTTCTTCAAACATCTTCGCCAATCACCTCCTCGATCTCCAAGGTTCCCTCATCTGTCACCACTTCAAATATCACCTTAAAGGCTGCTCCGTCTTTAGTGATCTCAAAATCTTGCACACTTTCAATTCTTTCATCAACAAGAAGTGCTTCTTCAATGAGCCGCGGGATCTCCATCTCCTTGTATTCATCAGTTGCTTCTTCATCAGATACCGATTCCTGCACCTCACAACCAACATCATGGCTGTAGATAGGATGTGCATACCGCTCTGTCCTAAGTGTGATATAAACGAATTGGCGAATGGCATCAAAACCATTGATCTTTTCATTGGTTAGACGTCCTGACTCGAAGTCGATACGGTAGGTGGTTGAAGGTTCAACAATATCCTCTTCGTCCTCATCCAAATCCTCAATCTCTTCTTCAGGTGAAAGAGCCATCATGAACCACCTCCTACTACTTTATCTAAGATGTAAAACGTTTGGCCGCCTGTCATCGCAAGGACCATGACACTATCGCCTTCTTCTAGCTCATCATCTTCCCCCTCATCTAAGCGTGCTGGCCAGATGAGAAGTTCTTCCGGAATGATGAGTTTGTCATTTTCGTTCAGCCTGACATTAAGAGGGGAAACGGACACAACGTCACCGAGCATCAATTCAGTTGGTGATTGTGCATCAACCGCATCGACAGCCAATCGCTTAATTGCCTCGCTTAGTTTCATGTCTGGTTCCCCGTTGGGATCGTATTCTTTTCAACGACATCAATCGTCATGGTGTGTTTAACCCCTTTGAATTCGTGACTATCTTGATCGATCCAGTACGTTTTTTTGATACCGATATCAGGAATGATGATGCGTATTGGCATGCCGCTTTGTAATCCAGGAATACCTAGAGCTTGAATACTTTTGAGTTCTTTTTTTACGCCCTTTTTCTGTGAGAGCCGAACATCAGCCCTCTTTTGCAGCTGTGCTTGGTTGATCTCCCCTGACACTCTTTCAACGTGCTGAAGGATGCCGTATTTACTTCTAGCAGCACTATCATTCGCCACAGCCAGCATCTCAATATCTTTCTTTTGAGTGACAGTTTTCGGCTTCGTGGTTTTAGTCGTTTTCTTATCTTTTTCTTTATCTGTAGACTTCGATTTCTTTTTTTCCTTCTTTAAAACTTTAATTTTTTCCACTCGTGTAGCTCTCATCTTCACACGAGTGGCCGTTTCCTCAATCGAGGTGCTGTACTGATAATCAATGAGATTCATGCCTGATTCAATGACCCATACTTCGGACGGATCAGGCCAAGCTCTCAGCCCCATCTTTCCTTTAGCAGAATAGATTTGATAGTTACGCCCTGTTTGCTTCTTTGTTTCTTTCAACGCCTGCAGGATGATGTCATAAAGGCTTGTATCGTTTTTGAATACAAGTGATTTAATGACATGGCCAGTGTTAGCGATCGACGTCATCGGGATCTGAAAATCTTGACCAAGTCTCTTCATAATTTGATCAGCCCTTTTATTTGCAAAGACATATACATCCTGGTTCTTCACCAAATACTGAAGCATGTCGTAAGCAGTAAAAGTGAGCTTTTCGTCCTTCGGCGTTCTTGCAAACACTGTTCCTCTGAAAAGCTCTTTTCCCTTCCACTTGAAAAGAACCGTGTCACCCTCTTTGATGCTGTAATATTTCTGACTTCCTTGTTTTGTGACGATAGTTGCTTGTATTGATCGGGGAGCTTGATACCTTTGACCACGAAGCGTGACGCTCTCTGTCACAAGCTCATACATGGTCCCGCTCCGCACTGCAAAGAGTTCTATCAATCGGATCACCCCTATTGTGGTATTTTTAATTTTTGACCAGGGAAAATCCAATGCCCTGGTTGTCTAATATTGCGTCTACTTCGTTTGATCATCGCGGCTTTATTCGCATTCCAAATGCGACGCCATTTTGTGCTGTCACCATAGAAGCGACCAGAAATATCCCACAATGTATCACCTTTTTTAACGGTGTACACCTTTGGTGCGCCTTTTGAGCTGCGTTTTTTACTGCTCTTTTTAGCTTTTCGTTTGATTTTTCTAGGTGATGCCGTTTTGTATTCTTTCAGCTGCAGCGTGAATTCACGATCACCAACGTCATACGTACCTTCATTGTGATTGAAACTTTCTATGCTGCATTGCATATTGATTTTGGTTCCAGTAACGATAAAGCGTACAGGCTTTTTTGACTTCATGAATCGCTCTATTTTGGCAATTGCATTCTCTGGTGATGGAATGTTTTTATATTCAGCGATCGGTGTATACTTCTTCGGAAAAAAGGCTGTAAATGAAATTTGACGCGCCCCTGGTACATCCAAGAATGTGAGCTCGCCAAATTTTGATACTTTGATAGATTCATTTTGTACGTTGTTGTTCAGTTCAAGTTTTTCAGGAAGAACAGGGAATCGTAATTTGTCCTTCCCTTGCGAAATCCACAATTGATATTTTGATTTAGCCATCAATCACGACTCCCTTCGTTCCTGTGTTGATTTCATTTTCTAACTCATCAATGAGCATCTGCTTGATCTTCTCTGCAAGGTTTTCTGCGTCTTGGCCATTATGATAATGCTGCTCACCATTAAAATTAATGATGATCTGTTTTGATCCACCTGAAGCAGACGGTGCATTTGCTGTGCCAGCTGTTACTGTTTGCACCTGACCTTGTGAAAGCTCAGATGATGCAGCAGTGGCCGGATCGTATACGTCCATTCCTAAAGCCTGTGCAGCTTGAGCCAACAAGTAGCGACCACGTATGCCACGCTCTTCAGGAATAATCCATTCACGCTTGTTTCCTTCACCGACTCTAGCGATTTGTTCTTGCGTGATTAGACCACCGTTTGCATAACCCTTATATGGTCCACCGTTTCTGATACTTCTCAATCCAGGCGTATTGTACACATTCCCATATCTGCCTTTGATGTAATTGATAGCAGCTGCAGCATTATGGATTGGGTTCCAGATGTCGTTCATGCCGTTGACTTTATTAGAGTTAAAGGTCGGATCAATGGTCTGCATCAATCCTTTAGACGGCGTTCCTCTCTTCGCATTAGAATCCCATAGGTTGATCGCTTTCGGGTTTCCACGTGACTCATTCTGTGCGATCGTCATCAAACCAGGTAGCCAGCTCATTGATGTGCCAGTTGCCATTAGAGCAGCCATGAGCCATTGTTGAACACTCAGGTTAGATGCACCCATTCCGCTAAACGCAGCGATTAAGGAACCCGCTTGATTCTCAGCGAATTTCTTCACGTCAACCGAATCAAGACCTTTAACGACACCGATTGATGCGAATTTCCCAAGGCTCATCATGACACGTGATGGAGAATGAATGTCTAATTCCTCTCTAAACGCCTGCTCTACTTTCTTGGCCATGTCCTTGGCCGCCTGTGTCACTTCACTTCCTTTGGAACGCATGCCGCTGTTAAATGCGTCAATTAGTCCAGCTCCCCATGTAGGTGACTCTTGTCGAGCATTCAAGAAAGGTTGTCTTACATTTTGATCTAAGAATTGACCTGTGCCAGTTGGTGTCATGTTTTGACCTGCAGCAAAGCCGGAGACAGTTTGTGCTCCGTAAAGCGGTGTTGATGCTTGAATTTGAGTAAATGGTTGCTTGATATTAGCTTGTTTCCATTGCTCCATTGAGATGACTTTATTATTTAGTCCCTTCTCGAATTCAGACGTGAACTGTTCCCCGTATTTTGATGCGTTGGCCGCGTCTCCAATTGATATCGAACCACTTGCAGAAGTGGAAACTGATGAAGCAGCAGCCGGTCTCATTGGAGACGATGAGCTTGCTGGAGAGGTTGGTGATGCACCGCTTGGCATAACAGACATTCCAAGATGAGAAGCTGCTTGAGCAAGAAGCATCTTTCCTCGGCCTTTGTTGTTTTCGGTCGGGATGACAAACTCCTTGCCCGCCTCGCCGATCCATGAAAGTGTTGGCTTTGTGATATAACCACCGGTGGCATTATTTGCTGTTTTCTCTTTCTTTTTCAGCTTTGTCTTTTCTTCACCTTTTTTAATAAAGACATTAGCAACTTTCCCACTAACTTCGTTAATTTTACCGAATACATTTCCAACAATATCAAATAGACCTTTCCAGGTGCTGGTTAACTTTTCTGCGTGATCTTTTAGTGGGTTAAAAACATACTTCTCAAACCAGCTACTTACTGTCTTCCAGATACCTTTGATGATTCTCCATGCATCCTGAAATTTTTCCCACACAAAGTTAATCGCTGGCTCTGCATACTTTTTATACGGTTGCCATACATACTCATCAAACCATGTTGCGAGCACCACCCATGATGTTTTAATCCGGTTCCATGTACTGTTAAATTGGTTCCAGATAAACATGATTGCTGGCAAAGCATATGTTATAAACGGCTGCCAAACGAAAGTATCAAACCATACCGCAAATGCGCCCCATACGATTTGAACCCAATTCCAAAACTCAGTTAGTTTATTCCATACCCACACAATGGCTTCAATTGCCACTGATCCAAATGGTTCCCAGACGTAAGTCATGAACCATGCCGAGAAAACGGACCAGGTGATTTGTATCCATTCCCATAATTCGGTGATCTTGTTCCAGACAAGAGTGATCGCAGCAACCGCAACTTGTCCATACGGAGTCCATACATTGTCCATGAACCATGTTGATGCAGCTCCCCATACGGAACTAATCACTTCCCATGCAACGACAAAAACACCAACTACAAAGTTGATGATTGGAACTGCAAAGTTATAAATAGGGAGCCACACGTTGTTCATAAACCAAGAGGAAAGCTGACCCCATTTCTCTGTGATCCATGTCCATGTATCTTCGAAGAACGTTGTAATAGGAGTTAACACATTATCATTGAACCAACCGGAAACAGTGCTCCATGTTTCTTTAATCCATTGGACTGCATTCTCTGCACCTTTGACAAGCCCATCCCATTTCTTCTTGATGGTCCCGTCATCGAACATCTTTCCTATCCAATTACCGAGATCGCCGCCAAAGATGCTCCCTAATACTCCACCGATAGCTGTTCCGATACCAGGGGCGATCATTGTTCCGATTGCCGCTCCACCGATTCCGCCACCTAGATTGCCAGCAAATCCACCGATCTTCTCGCCTTTATTGTCATTATTCATGCCTAGCAGTTCTGTACCTGCTATTGCTGTACCGAGAATAGGGATACGTTTTCCGATGCTCTTTGCACCTTTACCGACTTTACCTAACAATCCACCGCCACGCCCTTGGTTCGGCGTTGTTGGTCGTACTGACTCTCCTCTATTGATCCAAGGCTGACGATATTCAGGAGTTCGTGGGTTCCTCGGCGGTCGCCCTGCTCCTCCAGCTCTACCGATTACACCACCGCTCGTTCCTGCTCCCATCCCGCCTCTTAAACCTTTGCCCCATTTATAGACAGCAAAGGCTCCAGAAAGAATGGATTTGAGCGGCTTTAACAACGTGGCCACTTTCCCCAGGAATGCAAGCGCAAACGCATTGGCAATCAAAGCACCAGCAATTGATCCTTCTCCAGTAAGAGCATTCAAGTTGATCTCACCGATCTTCTTGGTGATACGAATTCCCAATTGCGCTGGATCAAGAGCTTCTAAAAATGATTCGATGAATATCCTTCCTGCTTTGGCTCCTGCATCAGTGAAACTGTCCTCGGATGATTTGTCATCAATACCAAGTAGACCGTTGATCACACCGTTTATGATGCCACCGTATGTCTTCCCGACATTTTCAGCCATCTTAAAAAGACCTGGTTTCCCAGTCTTTTCCCACCACGCTCCAAAAACGTCTTTTGTATTATCTAAGACGAGCTTCCACCGAGTTTCAAAGTCCATGTTTCTGTATTTTTCTAGCTGTTCAAAGTGTTTCTGCAATTTGGGATTGTCCTTAAATTTGACCTTCAGTTCTTTCATTTGCTTCTTGGAAAGTTTTTCTCCAGGGAACAAAATCTTAAACTGATCACCAATGAATCCGAATACGCTTTTGGTCGGATTTAAAAAGCTCTTTGCAAAGGCTTTACCAGCCTTTTCAGCTTTATTGGAAAGGTCGGTCAACACAAAGGAATATTCCCCACGCCATGTCCTGAACGCTTCTAACGCAGGTTGGAACGCAGCTGCAAGTCCTTTACCCCAAGGCATCAAAATAGAGTTGTTGATGAATGATTTGACACCGAGGAATAAGTTGGCCAAGTTGTCCGACATTTTGATCATCATGTCGTTGTATTTGCCAAATTCCTTCGTTACTTCCGGCCATGTCTTAGAGATGTCTTTTCCGCTCTTTGCAAGATTTTCGAGTTTACCTCTGGCATCACCAGAGATAGCCCCCATTTCTTGCAGCGCTGCCGTTGCGTCACCGATAGGACGCCCCGATTTAATGCCGTCATATAAACGCCCCATCCATAGCGCAACTTCGGAAAACGGTCGTTGAACACCTGCAGCAACGTCCCCGACTAGCTTCATTCCTTCAGTCGTAGAAAGGGCATTGCCCGTAAATACTTGGAGAACACGACTTGACTCGAAAATCTCATCACGAGTAAATGGCGTTTGACCAGCAAAGGCCGTCAATTCATCCAGTCGTGCATCTGCTTTTCCTCTGCTACCGAGCAGTGTTTCAAAAGCCGTGGTCATGTTCTGTCGATCCGCCACCATTTTGAGCGGCACAACAATACCGCCTGTTGCACCGGCTCCTACTCCAAGCAAACCAAGCGTACTGGTGACAGCTGACACGATCCCTCTCAATGGCTTTGTGATTAGGTCAAGGACCTTAATTGTGGTTGTGTAAGTCCGTCCTAAATGGGTATTCGCAAATGAGACAGCTCCACGTACCGGAGCGGTGAAACGGTCTATCGCGTTGATCGCCACCCTGTATTCTGTACCCAAGGTATTTCGAGTATAAGACGCTATACGGCTGACTGTACGCCGGACCATATCAACAGCTCTAATGGTATAGCTGTATCCTCGGCCAAGCTGCCGTGCTGCATATGAAGCAATACGATTGATCCCTGCGGTTGCCCGATCATAGACCGTTATGGCAAACCGTTCTACTTTGCCAAACTTTCGATCGATGTAACGACGTAGCCGAACAAGACCTGGTGTTGCCTGATCTTTAATGCGCATCAGCACACTATGAATACGCGGCATCTTGCGCTGCACAAAGCCATTGAACTTTCGTAGAGCTTTTGTGGCCAGATCATTTACTTCAATCGTCAACTGATAAGTTCGAGCAAGGTCACGCAATACGAAACGCTGCACACGTCTTAATGCGATTGTGGCATTGTCCCTGATTCTTAAAGTGATTGGCCGCTCTGATCTGCGGCGCAATCTATCAAGTCGTTCTAGGTCCCCTCTGATCAAACGTAATTTACGCGTGATTCGGTCTTGTAATTCAAACCGAGCTGTCAAACGAGCCATGTCTTATCCCCCTTTCTTTGATTCTTTTTCTAATACTTCGAGTTTGTGGGCTATCAACCCAAACAAAAAGGCCTTGAATTGCCTTGGCGCTTCATAGACCTCTAAGAGTTCAGACGGGGAGTAATGAAGCTCATGCATGCAGTAATACAGATACACAGCCTCTTTGTTCCCGTCTTTTATTAGTTTTTTGCTTCTGTTTCAAGGTCCTCAATTTCATCTTCAAAACCGTTAACCTCAATGGCTTTGTTTAACCAGTTCGCATATTCACCACCGACAGACAGAACACGCTTTGCCACTTCGACTGGATCTTGGGTGCTGTATGCTTCACGCAATTCCTTTGATTTGAAATCAGGATAGATAGTAGATTCAACCGCAATACGTGCGTAGAAACGTTGAGAATCCAAGTCTTTCACACGTCCACGACCTTTAACATTTTTGAAAGTCGTGTTTTCTTTCTCCAGTTCATCGATGCGCTCTGTTGTGATCGCTTTGAATACGAATGGAATCACTTTACCTTCTTTATCAATGAAACGCTTTGAGATAATGGATTTGACTTCTTCCGCTTCTGTTGTTTGTCCTGGCATAAAGAATGAAAGATCATATGTGTTGTTTGTTTGTTTTTCGCTCATGTTTAAAAACTCCCTTTGATTTGTTTTTTTGAATACAAAAAAGCACATCCATTTTTTGAATGTGCTTTCCAATCTTTTCATGTATAATATAACTCGTACAATTTAATTGAACGGCTTACTCAAGGGCGGTCTGGCTCATCCCTGTAAGAAAGGGGGTGAGGCATATGTCAACGTTTGAAGCGATTAGTTTAATGATTGCTTTTGGGATTTATACCCTAAGCATTCTGACTTTAGTCGTGACATTGTTGGCACTTTTTAAAAAGAAAAAATAGACCTCCCTTGAGCTCCGCTAAAAGTTAAAGGGTAAAGTCTATTTTCAAAAAGATTTTTCTGCCTTCGGAATAAGCCAGCCCTCTTGATGGGCCAAAAATTGTACATTAGAGTCAGGATGTTTGCGCATCCTGGCTTCTTTTTATTTTATGCAAATTGCTTTGCATGTAAACACGTTTTCTTATTTAAGACACTGTGTAATCTTGTTTAAAGGATTACGGATAAGCGTATTACAGAATCCTGTAATTTGAATTCATTATAACATAACGATAATTTTTTAAACAAAAAAATGTTTACTTTTTTATCTCCGTTTAGAATGTATCCTTCAGCTTCTCAGGAAGGTCGAAATCCTCAAACGTGAAAGGAACCTCTTCTTCAAGTGCTTCTGAATCCACATCAAGCCCCGCGATCTTTGCAGAATCAAAGTTCACATCAAACAATGTGACACGCTCTGTGCCGCGGCCGGATGATTTGTCATCTAGTACAGCTTGAATGGTGAAGTACGGATCTTGTCCTTTTTTTACATAGTTCAGCATCAACTGTACGAAACGCGATGTGACTTTATAGAAAGTCGCTGTGCCGGTACCATTCGCACCGGTTGTCTTGTGACCGGTCATACGACGACCCATGACATTGACCTCTGATTTGTTTTTCTCCACGTTTGCTTCGAAGGTTTTGATAAATGCCAATTCCTCACCATCGAGGAATAAGCGTCCTTCCTTACCTGAAATGGTATTCTGCGCTTTAAAAGCCATCTTATTTCACCTCTACATTGAAATAGAATTTTTCAGCTGCATCAACAGGTTGAACAGCTAGATCAATCAAGAAACCGTCACGATCTTCATTTAAAGCGATCGTAATATCTGTTTCAGAGTCAAAGCCAGTGATTCCATCTCCGTCTTGCAGCTGAGTTAGATATTGCGTGATGAGTGTTTTCACCAGCTGCAACCCGTCATCAGATGCCGGAATGTCATTGCCATTTGCTTTGCGTAATTTAATCAGATTTTTTAATTCGAACGTTAAATCATTGTTGATCGCATCGAGCACACGAATGATCTTGTTTTTACCGAATGTCTTGTTTTTCTCCGTTGTATAGCTTGTCAGAGAGTTGATGTCCTTCTCAACGCTCACTGTGCGATCACGAGCATCAAACGTGAACAAGAATTCGCCTTGTGATAAGCGGTATTCCACTTGGTCATTATCCAAGCGCTCTAACGTATCCACAGCCCCTTCATATTCAACAAAGGTGAGTGACTGATTGAAATTTGCTCCTGCAGATGCACCGGCAACCCATGCTGTTGCTTTGGCTGGCGTAATCTCTGTGCCGTCTTCTAGCAGAACGCCACTTGTGACATTGATAATTCCTTCGTGATTAGCTGCATAGTTAGGTAAAACACCTTGCACCTTACGGCCTTGGTCATCACGCAGACGCTTGACGAACGCCACAAATGTCGCTTTTAACTGCTCGCTAGTGTTATTAGGCAGTGCAATTACGTCAAAGTATTCTGTTTCAGCTTCTTCTAAAAAAGCTGTATAGTCTGCGACACTTGGCACGCCGTTTTTCCCACCGCTTAGTGTTACGCCAGCTGTGATTGTCACTTCTCCTTCACCAGAGAACGAAACATATTTGTTTTGCTTCAGCTCTTTGACATCCGTCACAATCTGCTTATCCACAATATCTGTGCCTACGTAAGTCACCACATCACGCTTGGAGCTGTCCAATACGTTTTCAGTGACTTGGATCGTGACCTCATTGCCCTTTTGTCCGCCATAATTGGCAAGCACGTTGAAATTCTCGCTGATCTGAGCCTTTGCAGGTTCACCCTCATTCAAGCGATAAAGCAAGACTGTTTGTGCTTTTTTCTTGGCTTCTCGGAAAAGAAGCAGTGATTTGTCATCGATGTTTAATCCGACTTTTTTATTTAAGTCCTCGATGCCTGAGATAGAGATAAACGTCTTCGGCTCTCCCCAGCTCATTGTGATTGGAAGTGCAACGGTGCCGCGATCACCTAACGTGATACGCTGCTGTGCTGTGGTTTTGAAATTGAAGTAGATACCAGGACGCTTTTTTTCTGTACCTGGTGTAAATGTGCCTCCGTTCATGCTTAAACCTCCTTAGACAAAAAAGCCTCAATCTGCTTCTTTGCTTCTGTTTTTGTAATTGGTTGATCTTTGATATAAAAAAGAGCACCTTCAAGGATTTCAGGCTTTACGCCAAATACTTCCTTGCTGTGCTCTTTCAAGGCTTCAAATGAAAATGCCGCTTCTTTAGTAAGAACAGGTGCGGCTTTTTCTTCTTTCACCTGTGATTCATTTTTAGTCTTGCTCACGTTTGATCACCCCGTCTGAAAAATTTATGTCGTCAAGGCTTGGCTGCTCGTCTCGGTTGTACCAATAAGCACTATCCCATGTGAGGACAATCGTTGCCACACCTTGATCAGCAATCCTAGTTTCCGCCCTCTTGATTCGTATATATTGATCGAGCGGTTCACCGTCTTCAGCAACCATCTGAATGATATTCCGATCCGCTGATAAGGCATCTACAATCGATTCAGCTGCATCATGAGCCTGTCCAGAGTCCTTGTGAAACACTTTAACATGCAGCGTATATGTTTTGAGGAAAGTTGACACAGTATCGTTCCTTGTATTGACCCATGATGCTGGAAAGTACATCGATGGGATCTGAAACTGTTCAGGAATCTCTTTTTCATATACTTTCACCGGAAACCGCTTGTAACAATAATGCATGATGGAGCCGACTTCTTGATTCATTTAATCACCGCCCAAATTGCTCATCGATCCATTGCTGCAGCTTGCGATCTAGTGATTGTTCAAACATCTGTTCAAAGATGGATATTGCATTATCCCAATACCCGCTGCCCTCAACCCATTGAAATTTCAGGAGCATCCCTGTTTCGGCATTTGGGTCATATTCAAAACGATCACCAACCCATCTGCCAGGAACCCATCGTCTATCCTGATTTTTACTAGGATCAATGGTAAAGTGTCCATCGTTTGTGTAAGATGCATATTCCAAGTTGGTCCCAACATCCAACGTTAGACCGCCACTGCTCATCGAAAAGACGTTTTCTCGATCGCCTTTCTGAAAAGAGTTAAGCAAGCGACGAGCATCCACTGTTTTTGTACGAATGACCTCATCCTGAACAATATCTAGGAACTCATAACCCATTCCTTCAAGCCACTCTTCATATTCTGCTTGCAAGCCACCATTCACCGCAGCATTCAAGTCCTCTATGAATTGATCAAGACCATCTATCCTCATAGACTTTCACTCCTCATCGCTACCACCTCAATGTGGTGATTTTTGATCTGTCTGGGCTTTTGGAGTTTCAATGTCACGCCTTCCCATACCACCTTGTCATTTACTCGGACATCAGCGGTAATAGGAAAATGAACGAGATATGATTGATGAATAGTTGCGTTTGGTTCCTGCTGTGTGATGTTTTGATTTCTCTCTGTGAAATAACATGCTTGATCAACCTGATCAGGCTCATCAGGATATGAAAAGACCGGCTGCGCATCTTGAACAGGTATTCCATAGCGATCTTTTGATAGCTGTTTATTCTGAAGGTGGAAAATATCGCATCGATCCGTTAATAATGATTGATAGCTCATAGCGACCTCAACCTTAATTTGATGCTGCCTGGATCTTCTGGCGGTTCTCCTGGCTCAATGAAATCTATCAACAGGTTATACACATCTGGTTTTGAAACGGCGTTACCATCTGCCAGTGTATAAGAGTAATCGCCAATCTTTTCAGACTTGTACCCTTTGATGATTGATTCATCGCCGTTGATCAATGCAAAAAACTGTACCATTTTAATCAATGCGATCTTTGCCTTTTCAGGAAGCGGCTGATATTTTTCACTTGTGAAATCATGACCTACAATCTTAAATACCTCAGCTTCAGCCTCAATGATGTCACTTTCCAATAATTCATCTGAGCGGTTTTTCACGCTCTCGAATACGGTATACGCCCTAACTTCTTCAGGAGAGATCAGCATCAGCCTTACTCTCCTGTTTTTTCTTGTTGCTGTTGATGTTGATGTTCAAGGATGAAGGCAATTCTTTCACTTTCATTCTTGAACTCAGACGGATCGCCGCCAAGATCAACAATAACGGCTTCTTGTCCATCTTTCTTCATATCCTTCAATTCAGTTTCAGTGTAGATTTTTGCTTCTTGTGACGGTTCTTCTTCCTCTTTCACAGACTTATCATCTTCTTTTGGTTGATCATCCCTTTTTGGATCATCAACAGGTGCTTTCACTTCTGTACAATTGAAAAACTCATTGCCATCGAGATATTGAAAGACCTTTTTCTCAATCTCTTTTTCCTGATTTAAAAGAAAGACATGACCCATAACAGAGTATGTCTTTCCCTTGATCAATTCAGCTGTATACATATTGATCACTCCTTGACCTTGATGATCTTAGCAACAGCATCCTCTTCCTCAAACTTGCTGTCGAGCTTCGCTGTGAGGACAATAATAAATTTACGTCTGCGGATATCCTTTTCAACCTCAATACGAATATTGCGTGAGAAGCCAAGGATGATGTTTTTTGGATGAGTCAACAAGATGTCAGAAACATCTGTGCCGTCCGCATCATACGGTTGCATGTTTGCAACACCTTTGACTGGAACACCGAATGCAGAAGAAAGTCCACCTTGTACAGCTGCATCCCCTAAATTCGTTTGACGATCCGCTACTTTGTCTTTCCATTCGACCTCTTGCCCTGGGGAAGAATAGAAACGGAACTCTTGTGGGACTCGCAAATATTTTGGCGGAACAGCTTTGTATCCTTGTTTGAATACTTGGCGTGTAAGTGGTTCACCAGCAACATCTACGATATGAGATGTGGCTTGCTTTCGGATACCATCAAGTTGAGCAAGGTAAGTATCCTCAGATTTTGTATCACCGTTTAGGATCAACTCTTCAATGTCTACTGCCGCTCGTTCCGCCAACATTTGCATGATGGTATTCTGTAAATTATCACCCTCGATGTTGTTTTCAAGTGTGTCATATGTGATATTTACTTCTGCGATGACTTCTTTTGCAGCTAGCTGGACAGTGCTTGTTGTTGGCGCAACACGATCTTTTGCATCAAGCGCTTTGCCTTCTTCTCCAGCACGCAAGATACGCTGCCCAAAACCGATTTTTTCAATCTTTTGCGAATCGCTGTCCATTGGAATTACACGTGCATCTTGCAACAGGGTTGGTGTGTTTTGCACCATACGAATAAATGTAGATGCTTGCGTTGGATTCATGAGACCGCCAGTTTTCAAACTAGCAAGTGTCACTTCCGCTTTGTTTAGTACCTCTTGATTTCTCACTCTAGTTCCTCCTTTTTCTCGGCTTAAAGCAAGCCGTCCCATAACGCTTCAGATTTTTGTACGTCTTGTTGTTGATCTCCTACTCCATTACCTTGCGGACGTGCTTTTTCAAGCGCTTCGACTCTTTCAACAACTGGAGCCAATGCCTTTTCTACAGCTGCGGCCATTTCTTTTGCAACAGCTTCATTCGGTTGATTTTCTTGTGGATCAGGTTGTTGCTCGCCTTCTCCTTTCTCAAGGTCATCCAGACGTTTTACGACTGGTGCAATTGTTTCATCTAGCATCTTTTGCAGATCTTCTTTGTTCACTTCTTCTTCCTCCTTCTCTTCCGCTTGACTCAACAGATTGTCGATAGCGGCTCTAGCATTTTTTAATTCAGTTAAGTTAGCAGCGGAAAACTTCCGACCTGCCTTTTTTACTTCTTCCGCTGGCTTCTCATTTTTCAAAAAGAAGTTTTTGAGCAAAGAAAAAAGCCCCTTTTCATCAGAAGCTGGCTCACGCTCTTGTTTTCCTATGTCTGCTGTTCCGGCCATTGAATATCCGGTGATCTCGCCCTTTTGAATCTGTTCCCAGATTTCATCAGATGCTTTTGTCACAAGGACCCACGATCCTTTCTTGATCAGCTCATCGCCCATTTCAAAGTCAGACGGAGCAATGTACGATTCAACGACTTCACCGACACCGCCTTGGAAATCGTGTTGCTTATCAATCTCACGTGCATCCTTCAGGAACCCATGAGCGGCTTTTTCAATTTCTTCTGGTGTCATATAGTCTCCATGCGCATCCGCAACGTTTGGTTCATACACAATACCGTACACAAGACGCTTCGCATCATCAGCCTTTGCAATGACCTTGATCTCTTTTTGAAAGTCATTTTCTTTTTCTGACTTAACGAAAAAAAACTGCTTTTGGTTAGCAGCTTTGTCCACGTATGAAACGTGTGTGATTTTTGCATTTATCAATTCGCGTGGCAATTCATTCACCTCCTTTCAAAAGAAAAAGACCTCACTATGAATTAGAGGTCTCTGATTGAATTTCTTTTATTTTATTATCAAGAACAGCAATTATCTTAGGAGCATTTTCTTGATATTTCTTTTTCGGATATTCCATTGTTTTATTATCAATATATTCTATTTTGTCAAACATCTCCTTCAAATCACGAATAACCCTGTACATATCGTCAGTAATAATTTTTTGCGAGTTTAAATAACTAGCAAAAAAGATTGTTGATTGAATGTGATGAGCCGGGTCACTAAAAGAAATATCTTTTCTAGGGTCTTGCGACACTAAATATAAATCAAGAACCTTTTTATCTAGCTCTTCATTGAGTTGTTCTATAGTATGATAATTAGATAACTCACTCATTAAATTATCAAGTACACTAGAATTTTCTGAAGTAACAATACTATCTGTATGTTCTTGAATACTCTTAGCGTAATTATTTATATCGCGATGGATTTCAAAATCTTTGTACTTAATCGATATAATTGTTTTAATCAATTCAGAAATTGGTTCTTTTAAAAATCCTATAATTATAATAATAGCCACAGGCCATGCAATCGAGTTTATGATGCTCGATAATAATTCCATCCAATTCATATATTCCCCTCATTCCCAAAGTAATGAGGATATTATACTATTTCATTCCATGTTCTGTAAGACTTTTCTTCTAATCTCTTCTTTTTCCTCAGCTGACAATCCCAGAATAAGAGGGTCAACCACAGGACCAATCGCACAATGACAGTTAACCCTCTCTTTTGGAGAAAGCTTGGTATCTCTCGGAAACATGCACCGCTCTCCACTGCCTGGTATCTCAAATTCTTCATCGAGAGAAATGATCGTCCCGTCTAGTTGCACATGACTATCCCTCGACTGATTCTTTTTTCCACCGCTATGCTTCCACTTCTTCCCCGTCACAGCTGGAGATTGAACATAGGATTCGTGTTGCGCAACAGAAGAAGCGGTCAACACCTCTGTAATGGCTGTTACACGTGCGCGCTTCCGGCTGAATTCAGGAAGGTCCTTCAGCTCCAGTTCAATTTCTTGGATAGAGCGGCCTTCTTTTATACCCTCTTTCAGCGTTTGCTCTATGGCTGTATGAGTATTCAGCTTCATCAGCTGCGCCAACTCCTGCGACCACGATTCAATCCACTGTTCAGTTTTCTCAGAAAGCACCTTGAATGGAATATCAGCATCGATGGAATGCATAATCTTCTCAGCCAGCTGCGTGACAGTCAAAGTCAAGAATATGGCCGTTTCCTTTCCGAACAGCTCCGCAAATTCATCAGCTGCAAACAAGTCATTTTGAAAGAACGATAGAATTGATTCTAACGTCTCTGAATCATCCTTGGATATAAAACCATTCAGAGCATTTAAAAACGTCCTGCGTTGCAATCTGAACAATTTAGCAATAGTTTTCTCGTACTCTTCCACCAAAGAGGGTATACCCTTCAATTCAGGGAAATCAGCTACAACTGCTTCTAGTTCCTCGACCTCATCTGCCTCCGCTTTTTGCACAAAGGTATTGATGTTTTTTATCAGCTGATCAATCTTACTCATTTGCGGATCTCCTCTAGTTCATCCCTAAGGTCTTTGAGGATCGATACCAATTCATTCTGAGAACCTGCTGACTTCTGAAAAACCGTATCAAGCAAGCTAGTTGATGCCTTTGACTTTGCCTCAATTGGTCGGTGATATTCTTCCTCTGGCCATTCTTCTAATGTTTTTCCTAGAATACGGCCAGCCAGATCACGCAGGTCATTCGGTGAAACTGCTCCTGCTTGAATAAACGGTGTAAGAACCTTTGCAATTTCGAGCGGATCACGAAAGTCTGGACCATTCAATATGAGTCGCACATGCCAGAGATCGAGATCAGGAAGAAAGAGTGTATTGAGCTTGCCAGTGATGATCATTCTCTCCGGCTGGAATACCTGTTCTTCTGTCGTTTTTCGAGCGGTGTCAGCTGTGGCCTTGTTATAATCCTGTGATTCGCCTGTGTAGATCGGCGGCAGACGAAAAGAAGAACGTATCTTGTTTCTCGTTTTCTCATCGTATTCCAAAAAGAGTGCATCCTCCTGGAGAATCTCGGCCAGTGATTTTATATCCACCTTCACATTAGCCGGTTCTTCATCGTTCGATAGCTCATCCTTCTTGGGAATCCCTTCAACTTCCAACAAAAGAAACTTATGTGCATTGTCTGATCCCTCAATGCCGTTCATGTATTCCTGCAGCTGCTCATACGAGGATTCAGACAGCATCCCATTTTCCACTGTGATAGCGGCCGGCACATGACGACCTTGTTTAAAGTACAGATAGTTCAACTCTTCTGCCTTGCGCGCACCATACATATTTACGATGTTAACAATCCAACGAGGAACACCATATGTACCGCTGCCTATCTTGAAGTGAATGACTTCGCTTGCTATGTGATTAGAAGGGGTGTCTTCGCTGTATTCTCCCGTAGCAGCATTCATTGTTCTTGGATCGCCGTACTCCTTGAAGAATACTTTTTTAGTGTTGACCTGCTGCACATACTTCCTGAATCTCTTCTTCCGTTGCAATGACTTCACTTGACCATTTTCTGTGTATCGGAATTCGACGTCAACGGGATCACCCAGCTTACAAACTCGTAAGTATTGTGCATCCAGGTACTCAATACCTGCAGGTTTCCCTGTACCTTCTCGAAGCACTTCCACAAATCCATTACCTGTTTTCTCTCGGTCTTCTATTACATAACCAAGAACCACTTCGGCTGACTCATCATAGTTCATATATCTGGTGAACTCTTCAAGTTGGGTCCATTCTTTCTCAGCTGCCTTTTTCTTTTCCTTTGGTGCATTCTCAGCGTTAAAGTCGAAAGTGTATTCAACTCCCAAGCCGAATCCCAAAATGTTTGTTTTATACGCATCGATGCATTGCTGAAGAATGGTAGAATACTCGGCCATTTGTTTGAGCTCTTTGATATTGTATGACGGCTCGATCACATCATCAGCCTCGTAATTAAATCCATCCTCATAAATCTGCTTAGTGGTTTCAGACACATTGGCCTTCATCACTGTTGCTCTGACCGTTTTCATCAGCGTGACCTCCTTTCTCTGTTCGGGCGTGTCCGCTCTTTTGGTTTCTCTTTCAGGTCCGTTACCTCATAATCATCTAGCGCATACCAGATGGCTGAAAAAGTATGAGGGTCAATCTGAAACTCGTCCTCTATGATATTGCCGCGCTTGTCTGTCTTGTACGTGAGCGGCTGAAGCTCATAGATCGTGTTTTTGCATGAGTCGGAACAAATGATTTTCTTAAACCGCTTGATCTTCTTGGTGTACTGCAAGCGTGAGCCTTGGAACTTATGAGCGGCCACCATGTTGTATCCCATCTTGCGGAAATATGCGATTGTCTTCTGCTCATTATCAGCCTTAATCAGCTCTTTTGTTTCGACGAACTCTTTCAAATCCTCAACCGTGACATCATCAGTCTTGCCACGATCGTAATACTCCCAATAGATATATAGATACTTCTTCTCGTGATCAACAGCCAACCTAACCACAGCGTTATATGAATCAACGAAACCAAAGTCCATGCCCGCTCTAAGCAAAGGGCGATTAATATTTGAGATGGCCAGCATCACATCTTCATGTGGCTGCACCTCGAATTGTGGCAGAACACGAATTCCGTTTATGCCAAAATGACCTTTTCGGGCAATTCGATAAAGGTCGGGATCGTATTCTTTTAGTTCGTCCAGCTGCTTGATATAGCTCACAGGTAGAAATAGGTTATCTTCTGCCGTCGAGTGGTGATAGTACGTATCGTTGATAGCGATGGTGCGTTCTTTGTATAAAGTCTCGTCATCTAAGATAAAGCGGTTGTTCTGATCATCCTTAAAGAAATGTCTGTACGTCCAATTATCCTGGCCGACAGGGTTCGTCGATAGGATCATGTGCAGCTGCAATGTTGGATGACGCAAACGACCAAGCAGCTCCTTGAATCCCTCGTACTTCACTTCTGAACATTCTTCAATCCATATGATCGAGATGTTGTTGATCGACTTCAGCTTGGCTGGCATGTCCAAGCCTTTGAAAATGATCCGGCTGCCATTGTGAAATTTAAGCATGAGCGGTGATGTCCGGCACTGAATGACATGATCGAGTCCAAGATCATTCACGATCTCTTCAAATAAAGAGAAAGTGGAATCTCTATGTGTGTCATAGACTTCACGAATCACAAGGGCTGTTCTCTTTTCATCTAGCAACTTTAAGATGAGCTTCAGGGCAATATGATAGCTTTTGGAGGAGCCGTAACCGCCCACCAAGAACTGAAACTTCTGATCCCAATCAAAAAGAAAGTCCTCAAAATGTGGATTGACTTCCTTCTCCATCATTTGAACCATCAGTCATCACCTTTATTCTTCCGCTTAATTGTTATTTGTACAGAATCATCAACAGGACGTGCGGTGATCCGTTCCAGCTCTGCTTCTCTCGTTCGGTTTGCAAGATCAAGACCTCTGAGTCTCAATTCATGCTCTGACATAGTTTTCATAATGTCGTGTTTCTGCCTAATGGCTTTAAGACGCTTGTCTGTTACTCGCGTCAATGCTTCCTCTATTTCTAGGATGCGATCAATCACAGGTAATTGAGTTTCTTCCACCTCAGTGACTACAAGACGTTCATTGATAATTGGAACGTATTTGACAACACCATTCTCACTTGTCGAAGGTGCGACATCTTTTGTTTTTCTAAGTTGCTTAAGAACACGTCGCTGATTATCGGTTAAACCATTTTCATACTTCATGATTCTATGCATCATACGCCGCTCTCGAATACTAAGCTCACGTATGGTCAATTCAATTTGATAGAGCGGATCGGTCTCAATCTGCTCAAAGAGCTCTTTTTCTGTGTCGTCCATATAATCGAACATGATAGATTCATATTCACCTGTCCGCACAGAATTTCTATTCCCTTTTGGAGCACCACCAGTATTCCCTTTTGCATTTTGGTTACCTGGTGGCGCTTTACCACCTTTATTCCCTTTGGCGTTTTTACTCCCTTTGGGAGCCCCAGGGCGTTTAGGAGCGCTCCCTTTCAATTTAGGAGCGCTCCCTTTGAAATTATCATCCCATTTATCATTTGCTTTCCATTTACGGACAGTGCTGCTTGTCACACCCAACTCATCTGCAATGTCTTTGAGTAAGCGGGCTCCACCGCTCTCTTTCCAAAGACGGAAAGCTTCATCTCTTCTCGGATCACGTGGTCTAGCCATTACATATCACCCACCTCCGAAATGCTTAATTAAGTTTGAGTTGTTTTCAAATATCGTCATGCTTCTGAAGGTCGATGTCGAGTTCTATGAGCTTCTTCAGATCTTCTACTGAAGACAATTTGATGTTACCTTCTTTAAAATCCCTCACCCATTGAGAGATACAAGCCTGTGCAATTTTGCGATAGTTCTCTTTTGATTTATCTATACCTTCAGCCTGTTCGGCTTGAATGGTCATCATCATTTCCATTTTTTCTTCGCCAGAAAGGGAACGTGTGTTTTTATTTTCTATTGTCATTCTCCCTGACCTCCATTACAATAGTGGATGAGAGCGTGATATTTTCCCACAAACGCGGCCGCGTCTTGATCACGCTCTTAGGCAGGGAGTTTCTTTCTGTCTTTGAAGGGAGGGTGTTGTCAGCACCCTCTTTTTTTATTTAAACCATTGCAAATGTATCTGTTCTGCGATCCGTTTCATCATCACTGGAGGCACGCTCATCCCGCAGACATACTGCACTGAAGCGTCCATAAAGTCATAATCCAATGGGAAAGATTGCATCAGAATAATTTCCCTTTCAGAGATATAATAAGGTTCATCATATCTAATAAAGACAGAACCGCTTGCTAGTGTTGGCGGAACTAAACTATTTTTAACTAATACTGTATTGAAATTCCGCTCTTTACCTTCTGTTCGTTTAGTGATGTCTCCAATGTTGCCATCGGACGGACGCCGCTTAATCCATCTTTTATATGTTTTACTTGATTCATTTAGCCTTGATCCATGTCCACTTCTAAACTCTCCATATGTGACCGGTTGTTCATTGAAAGCCATTTTCAACGGTGGCAGATTCAGGTCCTTTCTACGGCCAATAAAAAAGACCCTCTCTCTTCTTTGCGGGACTCCCATTGTAGCCGCGTTCAGCAAGAACAGCTGAACGTCATACCCGATTTCTTTTGCTCGCTCAATGACAAGTTTCACATACCCCTTTGCTTTTCCTTTGATCATGCCGCTTACGTTCTCGGCTACAAAGGTTTTGGGCTGCAAACGTTCTACAGCATCCAGGTAATGAAAGAACAGATCATCTAGTTTTTGGACAGCTTGTCCCTCTCTGAATGCCTTTTCTTTTCCCCAATCCTCTTCTCTTTTTCCGGCCGTTGAAAACACGCTGCATGGCGGCGATCCATCGAACACATCAAGATTCATGAGTTCTTCAGGAAGATCGGAGAGCGGTATCTGGTTAAACTCTCGAATGTCCATAAGATAAGGATATTTCGGTTTGTGATTCTTTTTATAGATTTTCATCATTTGGGGATCAATCTCACAGTTCCCCAGCAATTCAAACCCTGCTAATTTGTAGCCCATTGAAGAGCCACCACCGCATGAGAAAGTGCTAAACACTTTCAACCCGTTGAAAGGGATGTTTTTAAGATCACTCAATTTCCATCTATAGTTCATGTTCATGCTGCCACCTACTCATTAAAAGAGAATCCGCACTTAGGACATGTATGCTCAAATTGGTCATCTCCATATTCATCAAGATCGATCTCATGACTCTCAGATACTGCTCCACCTTGACCTGTGTGTTCCAAATCATTCAGAACATCCTCTAATTCTGCGTCACTGAATCCCGTTAAGCTTAGATCATATCCTGATCCCTCTAAATCCTTCAGCAGTTCAGTAAGTTTATACTCATCCCATTCACCGTCTATTTTATTCAATGCGATATTCAGTGCTTTTTCATCTTGTTCATTAAGCGATACAACTGATACAGGAATATCACTTGGATTTTCCTCCATCAATACTTTGAAACGTTGATGACCTCCTACGAGATGGCCAGTCCGTTCATTCCATACTAAGGGATCAATGTATCCGAATTTTTTTATTGAGTTTTTCAGAGAGTCGTATTCTGGATCTCCTGGCTGCAGATCGATGCGGGGGTTATATGGTGATGGGTTAATTTTATGTACGGGAATTGTTTTGATATTCATCGCTGTTTCCTCCTATAAAAACAAATGATGCCGCCTTTAGGGCGGCATCAGCTGCTTACTTGATGTAGAATTCCGATGTGTAGAATGTACCGACAGTTTCAACATGGTTGCCATGTTTGTCATATCGCTCTACATCTACCTTGAATCGATACGTACCTTTTTTGTTATCAAGTGATTCCTTGATGCTGAATTCATCGTACTGTTTCTCTGCTGGGTTAAGCGGGTTAGGTGAATTAGTCTTGATCGTGACCCATTTCCCTTCTACTTTTCGTTGAGGAATAAGGTTTGGCCCACAAATGTAATCATTGTGATTCTGAATCGCAACAACCACAACCTTGTCCTTTCCTAAAGTATGATTCGCTTTTTTCGGATTAGCAGATACACCAAACTTTGATGCCATGCTCATCATCTCCCTTTTTATATTTTTGCGCTCCTATCCCTCACCAAAGCACCTGCAGCCATACACCCAAAAGACGACTGTTCCCAAAATTTATCGTTTTCTCCGGATACGGCCGCCTTGTCGTTGGTACGTTTCGCGTCTCGTGCCCATTATTTCTTCCCAATCGCGCGTCGTTATCGGATCAGCATCGCTCTTCTTACTATTAGAACCAGGAGCAATGCGCTTTAATTGCTTCGTTGTTTCTACAGATAAAGAATCTCTGATCTTCATGTTCATACTCCCCTTGCCGAATAAGCACCACCTTACGCTATTCGCTTAAATAGATTTGGAAATGATGACTACACTCCGAGAGGATGCCAAGTACAGTCAATCATCAAGTAAAATGAAAAACTGTCCTCGATACGGCCGCCGCAGACCAGCTGCTATCCAGGCTCAGAATGTCCCTCTCGTATGGCCACATTCCTCATCACCTTTGTTCCGTATCCAGATACGCCATTGATAAGGGAAAGACGCGTCTCCCAATAAAAAAAGCGGACACCAATCAAGGCACTTAAAGTGCTCAATGATCAGCGTCCGCAGGTTCTTCCTTCTGGACAAAATATTCACGTTCGTTTTGCTTGTCTCTATCATACGATGATCCACTTAGGAAAAAAGGTACCCTTTTTATCCCCCTTTTTGTCGGCTTTTTCTCATTTATATAAAAAACATCCTTGTTAAGGATGTTTCGTCTCTAGTTTATTTACGGAGTAATGGTTGAGTAGTACATCGGAAAGCACCACCAAAGCTTCTTGTGATTTTAAAATCGACATACTCCACCTTGATATTTCTTTTTTCTAGTTCTTTACCAATTGTATTTTTATATGCAGAATCCGTTACATATACTTTTTCATCAATAGGTAAACCATTTATGGCCAAATCTTGCGCATCTTTGTAACTTACTTTTATTTTATCCCAATCTTTTAATTCATCTGGAATCCCGTTTGGTAATGAATCTTCATTCACAATCATCAGACCGTCTCGGACAAAACTAATAGCACAATCAAGATGAAGTGTATTTTTTTCGAGTTTTACTTCAACTACTTTATAACCATCTGGTGTTAAATAATTACGGAGCCAATCGATTCCTGCTTTATTAGATGCTTGACCAGAGTTCCCAACAAAAATTGTTTTCCCGTACACAAGAATATCTCCACCCTCTAAAAATGGACCATTCTTAGAATTTATGCCTTTTGAAACATCGGGTTGTGGAACAGCAACATAGGGATTTTTGTTCGCTTTTACCTCTTTTAAAAGGATATCCCTTGCTGGAAGCACTTCAAGTCTGCGGTAAGTTGATAAAAACGATCCTTCGATTATGTGATCCCCAATTGTAAAGAATGGATCTCTAACAAAGAAATTCGTAGCACCAGCTCCACCAGTTATACCATTTTCAGCTAAACCTAATTTCTTTTCATCCTCCGTTAAAAGGCGTGGCATTTGGATGTCTACATCGTATTTCTGGAGTATTTTCTTAAACTCATCACGTTCTTTTTCCATTTTGTTTTGAATATCGTTCATATCTTCCATCATGTTTGAGCCGCTACCTTCTGGAAAATAGACTTCAGATTGAGACATAACGACACGTTTTAATGGAGCAAATTCACTTTCAACATACACATTACCTTTATTTTTTTCGTTTTCAGCTGAGACTTTTTCTGCTTTTGCTTTAACACCGTCTGAACTTTTTGACTGCGAACAACCTGTTAAAATGACAGCCATTACCGCAGCAAAGCCAACTAAATTAATAAATTTTTTTCTCATTTCAATTAATCCTCCATTTTATTATTTTGTCACTAATAAAGATAGTAACTATTAAATCTTAAATATTTCTTAACTAATAGGATTTCTTTGGTGTTTTTTGTATTAAATTATACCCAGTGCTGTTGAGAGGTTAAATGTGGCTTGCTTTTTCAACCTATAGTACCGGTCCTTTTTCAATCCCAATTCTTCGCATATTTCTATATCTTTTACGAATCGTGATGTAAGATATTTCATCCTGATAATATCTTGTTCAATTTCGTCTAAACTATTTTTTAACGCCCTTTCTATCTGCCGTACCTTCAGTTCATTTAAAATTTCCTGGTTCCTGAGAGAAGGGAAAAGGCCTGTTGCACCATTTGCCTCCTGTTCCTTTCTGTTTTCCTCCTTCACCTTCAGGGCCCTATAGACCTTCAGCTCCTTGATCAAAGCATTCCGGACTTGTTTCTCATCGATCCCTGGCAGTAAACACAATTGTTCAGCTCCCATTTCCTCAACCTCCTATAAACAATGAAAGACATAGACCAGGGCAATTTTGCACCGATCTATGTCATATGATTTATTCTTCTATTGGAAAGACTCTGATCTCAAACGCATTCTCCAACGGCAGATAGATAGCTGATTCGTATTTATATTTATCCCCATCTAAATCAGCAATCCCATACTTTGCAACTAAACGAATCAAGTTATCAACCTTTTTAATATCAATCGGTTGAATAGATATTTCTTTAAAATTGTCATCAACAATTCGTACATTCATCATTTCGTGACCTCCTCGGCATATTCTTGCAGCTGCCTTTCAATAGTTTCTACAGGTACAAGAGGAAAAGCAGTCTTTTCCCACAAGATAAATTCACATCGCTTATCATCAGCGTCAGGGAAATGCTTTCTTATTAAGTCGTTCCATGTTCTGATTGTCATTTCCGCACCTCAAAAGCTGGCGTGTAGATATTGCCTTTGACGCCTGTCCAATTTTTATATTTATAGATTGTCATCTTGATCCGATGCGTGCCAGATGTATGATTGACCGTGTAAAATTCCTTTACAGGTGTAGAACGTTTGAAAGAACCGACCAAGCTGAACCGCTGATCTTTCCATTTGCCGCTCACCTTCTTTTGCAACGTGAAGCGGTAGTATACTGTTTCAGAACCCGTTTTATGTGCTGTGACATCAATGCTTTTAGCACGTGGGGTGTACGTATTAGCATCCGTTGATACGCTGACTGTATGGCCTCCAATTGTTTTATATCCGCTTGTTACAGCTGCAGCTGCCGGCGTACAAATCACCGCAGCCACAATGATAGATAGTGTGATTAGTAGCTTTTTCATTTGTCATTCCTCTTTTCCTTCTAAGCCGCTAGGCTGTTTTGATTCCGTTAAAGATAGGTCTCCATCCCTCAATAAAACTCATAGCCTCTTCAAAATCTTTTTGGAGGATGTTTGAATAAGCATTCACCCTGTAAGCGTCTTTTAAATTCTTCCATAACGCCGAGTAGAGTCTTCTCGTATTTTCATAGATTGATTTATCAACCATGTCCTCGTTCCATAGCTTATGCACTCGTTTGTTAACAGCATTTTTCATGGCTTGTTGTTGTGAATAATCAAGGGTTATTTTTTTATCAATATCGTCACGAAGCTGCTTTATTTCTTCTTTCATTCCATCTACATCTTCATTCAATTGAATGGTTAATTTCATGCTCGCAAGTAGGCTTTCTTTTTCACTCATAGCTTTTGGTCGTTCCTGCGCCTGAATGTATTCTTTCATTCGTTTAAACTCTTGAATGAATCTAATTTTTGTTTGAACAGCTTCTTTAGTGTTATAACTGAATACGATCAATGTAAAGGCTTCTTCTGTTAGGTCGTATTTTGGTCTGGTTTGATTATTCTTATCTCTGTAATCGCCGGGCGCAAAATTGCGCTGGGCGAATTCCTCGCCTGCATATTCCATTTGAGTACGAATATCTCTCAAAACGTCTTTATGCTGTTTATCAAACATTTCAGCGATCGTCACGCTGTCCGTTACCACTTCATTTTCTTTTACGAATACTAATTGTTTTTCCATTCGTATGTCCTCCTTGTCATTTCTAGTGATGTGTTTCATTGCATCAACCCAACGATCACGATGATCGCAATGATAGCCAGCAGAGTTAAGATGACAGGCCCGTTTGACTCACGCTTTGCCATCAGTAACCCCCCTGCAAATCTTGTATATCACCTTGATAAAACGTGTTTTGCTTAATGACTTCAAAAATAATTGGCCGTTCTCCTAAGTGAGTACAAGATCCATACATATCAATTAATGCGTTTCGCATTTCGTCCTCACTAGGATAGTGATCCCATCCTCCCAAAAGTCTTATGCCTTGTACGTTTAAATAAAAAATGCTTCTCAGTTTCACAATGATCTTCCTCTCTATTAATTAGCTTTCTTATGATATTTATTAAGATGACTTGGTACGCACATCTCAGGAAGGTTAGCCCGCACCAGCTGCTCTGCGAATTGCGGTGGAACACTATTCCCGACCCTGCGTATTTGATCCGTTTTCTTCCCAATGTCGTAAATGTATCCAGGTGGGAACCCCTGTCCTGCAAATAGTTCATTTGGTTGCAACATACGCAATCCGATGTCAGCGATTCTCTGACCATTTGTGCAAACAGTTGTTAATGCAAATCGGTCTTTGGTTGTAATGGTATGCAATGGCTCGCCTAATCGCTGGCCTACTCCTTGGCCGTAATACTTAGTCAAAAAGGCAATGGTCACTAGTCCGAATCTATTACCGCCAGCTGTGATTGTGTGTAATGGACGATCAAGCGAAAGACCTCTTACATCCTTTTCTGATCGCTCTGTGTAATAGCTAATCAAGAAAGCGGCTTTGCTCTTATCCGGCACCATTACAGGACTTGGATTGTTTACAATGAATTTCTCAATGCCTCGTTTGATTCGCTTCATTGTATTTTCAACTAATGGTCGTTTCCTGCTGAATATACTAGGAACCCCTATGGACCAATCTATAATTTCGTAAGACGATCGCCACGGCTTGAGCTTTCCCGTTTGAACAAGAAGACTTTTGGGATCACCATGTGTTGGTTTTGGCCATACGATTTCTTTTCCGTCACATCTTGCAACCATGAAGAATCTTTTTCTTATGGTTGGCGCTCCATAGTCACAAGCCGTTAACTCTCTGAACTGCACCTCATATCCAAGTGATTCCAGCGTTTTGACGAATGATTGAAATGTCTGTCCCTTTTGTTCTTTGATCGGTTTACCTTCTTTAGAGATAGGCCCCCAATCTTTGAATTCTTCAACGTTCTCAAGCATGATGACGCGCGGTTTTACTGCTATCGCCCATCTAACAGCAATCCACGCAAGCCCTCTGATACTCTGTTTTACAGGCTTGCCGCCTTTGGCCTTTGAATGGTGTGTACAGTCAGGGGAAAACCATGCTAGACCAACTTTTCGCCCTTTAACTGCTTGTTTCGGATCAACATCCCACACAGATTCACAATAATGTTCTGTGTCAGGATGGTTTGCCTCATGCATTGCAATGGCAGCAGGATCATGATTGATAGCTATATCTACTGATAAGCCTGTCGCAAGCTCAATGCCTGTGCTTGCTCCGCCGCCTCCTGCAAAGTTATCTACTATGATTTCTCTAAATAGATCAATCTGCATCAAAGCTCATGCCACACTTTCCCATGGCAATCGCTCGACCCTTTTCATACTTCCAGCACAGCCGACTTTACCAAGATTCCGACGTGCTGCTGGATAGGATTGATATGTGTCATACTCGCTCCATTTTGCATCTGTTAATAGATCAGAACGCCAATAGGCAACATATCCGCTCGCTGTATTGACGATACAAAATTCAGCGAATGGTGATTTTGAATACCAGATTTCTTTCATTTTGACGCCTCCCTGCAGGAGGAAGCTCCTGCTATTTTATTTTGTGTGAACTGCTGTAATTCAAATTGGTGAATTGGCCGTCACGTGTTGTGAGCTCAGTTTTGCCGTACCTCGGCATTTCAACCAACACTACATTATTGGAATGGCCGTCTAGGATAATAACTTTAACTTCTCCTTTTTCAAAAAGCTGATCAATTGAGATGTTAGAGTCTATATGTTTGTAAGGATTATTCATGCACAAGGCCTCCCATGTTATAATGAATTGTGCAGATTCAATAGAACTGGGGCCTTGTGCATCGGTTCTTTTTATTTGCCCTGAAGAGCTCGCAAATCACGTACACACATTCTAAAGAGGTGTTCGTCCCTTAAATCTAAAGACAGGTCAATCAAAGCCTTCAGATCATCTTCAGTAAGCGCCTCATCCAAATTTTCAGCCCAAGACTTTGGAACAACCAAGGTATTACCACTAAGGAACCTTACTAAAATGTCATCTTCAGATACTTTAAGTACATAACCTTCTTTGTTAAGTGTTTCTCTTTTGCCTTTCCTTGATGCTTTGATCCAGTCTCCTTCTAAGAATTTGTTCTTCATCTGATAATCCTCCATCCTTTCCTGATTCGACTGAGCATTCATATTTCTTAAGTGGTTCATAGAGGTAAACACGTTGTCCATCCTCTATACGATAAAGCAGGAACCACCGTTTTGATCGTTTGCGTTTCACTTTAGACTACTCCGGTTTGCTGAGGTGGTATGAGAGTTGAGACTTCGACTTCAATTCTCGGGGAACTGCTATAGAATTTGCTTACATGTAGATCGACTATCTGGCTATCATCCTGCCAAATGACTTTATTCAAGCCATCTTTTATCCCTTTGATGTAGTTATCAACATCCGGCTTCTTAGCTGGTCTCAGCTCGCCTCTTTCAGCTTCTGCGGCCTTTTTCTTGCTGAAACTTTTTAGGGTGGATTTGTAAACTTTAACCCTCAACTCCAGTGGTCCAGTAAGAAGTTGATCAGGACGGTGATCGCTCGCAGCCAACTTAACGTATTGCTTAAAGTCTCGTGACTTCTTGGGGTCGTATAACCTTGTCATTCCATTCATATGAGTAGCTCTTGGACGCCCCTGTGCAACCGGCTCTCCGTAGATGGTGAAAGCTATCTTCATTCAGATGCCTCCATTCTGGCGTTATATGTTAACACCCTGCTGCCACGTTGACTCTTGAGAGAGATGACGAGCATTTCAAGTTCATAGAGTGATAAATTTTCGGGGTTCTTGTCCAAACTAGCTAAATATCCAATACGAGTTAATTCGCTTAAAAGGTACTCACAGCGCTGTTTGCTATTATATTTGACATATTTATTCCTCATTTCATAGTTCTGGATTCGACTAACATTTGATTTAATTGCTCGATGATTGGTTTTAGGCTCTGTTTGCACCCTGTATGATTACATTCAGGACAAGGGTAGTAGCCAGCCATAAATGACGTTTCATCTATGATGATTTTCTTGCCATTGCATATATTACACATCTGTCCTTCCCCTTTACTCGTATAGTTCCAGAAGCAGTTCCTCGTTTTCTTGTTGTGCTATTTTTTTACGAATCTTTTCATCTGGCATAATCACTGGAAAGGCCAGTTTTTCAACCCTGCTACTGATTCGGCCATTCTTATAGATTGTGTCAAGCTCGTCTATACTTAAATTACTTGTAAGGATCGTAGGCTTCTTGTGTTGTACTCGATAATCAAGAATACGTGTGAATGTTTCTTCAACAAAACCAGTTACGTTTTCTACTCCAATATCATCTAGGACAACAAGATCAGCTGTCTTGACAGCATCCATAATGTCGGTACTCCTCACTTTCGATTCGCTATCAAACGTGCTTTTTATTTCTCCGATTAAATCAGCTGTAGACGAATAAATGATTTTAAGTGGTTTGTACTTTTTGGTTTCTTTGTCATAAACCGTGTCATGTGTTTTGGTTATCGCATAAAGAATACTAGCAGCAAGCCTTGTTTTTCCGCTCCCTTTCTCTTTACTAAAGAAATACAAGCCTTTCCCTAGATCCCGCATCTTTTCGAATTTCAAAACATAGTTTTTAGCAACCCTTTTCGCATTGGCTGCTCGCTCTTTGGATTCGGGTTTGTCGTAAACATTGATATCAAAAGAGTTTAGAGAAGCGTCTTTAAACTCTTCGGGGAGTCTTGCGCTCATAAGCCTATTTGAGAGCTTTTTCACTTCTTTGCATGGACACTCTTCCATAAATTCTTTGTTTTCCTCATGATCAATAATCCATATCAACCCCGACCCATCACATTTCCCATACATGCAATGTTGTTCAGAAATCACAGTGAGTGTCTCGTACCTGGCCAGATAGACCTTTTCTTCTTGCAATTTCTTGGAGTCTCTCAGTCTCTTCGCTAGTGCTGGATTTGCTTTCTCCAACGCCTTTAAGGTATCCCCCATACTCTGCATCTTTCTTCACTCCTTCGGGTCTCCAATTGCTATGTTTTTGCTGTTTACGCTTAAATTCTGAAACATTGTTAGGTGGCTTATGTTTGGCATGCCAACGATCAAGAATCGCTGATTCCAGGTATGCAAATGATTTAATACTGTCTGCTCTATGCTTTGGTTTATATTGATCAAATACCTCGTCGATCCACACCAATATGTTTTCAAGTGGGATTCGCTCCTTGAGAATCCTTTCAATGGCAGCTGAATCTTTTGGTGTTAACATCAACCCACCTTTTCGTGATAAGTACTTTTCTTCGATCTGCTGGAAAGGAGTTAAATCATTTTCTACTGAGGCTCTCTTTTCTTCTTCTTTAATTCTTAAATTCTTTAATTCTTGATATAGTTCCGACTTCGTACCGCTTTCGTTCCGTCTTCGTTCTGCGATAGGTTCTTCTTCCGTTCTGGGTTCTGTTTCGTGATCACTCGAAAACTCTTGATATGACTCGTATTTCACAATGGTGAATAGTGTTCCTAGTTCCGTTTCGCTAACAGTGATGATGTTGTTCGTAACAAGTTTCTTAATTGAACGCATAATTGTACTTTTAGACAGCTTTTTTAGCCCTCTTCCTTCTTTATATGCGAGGTCCTCACATAGTTTTGAGTACGATCTTATGTACTGGCCCTTATTTAATACAACTCCATTCATTTTGAAGCCATCTTGATGACTTGCTCTCATAACTAATAAAGTGAACAGTCTAAAGGTAGTCACGTCATTCCATAATTCGTGTTCTAATATTTTCCGATGCAGTTTTACCCATCCAGTAGACAAATAACTTCCTCCTCCCCAACATCATTAATTAAGGCCTTTTAACCTCACATAGAGCGTACATTCCACTGATCCTAATAAAAGCAAGACCTGGCTCATTTCTTTGGATATAACCCTTTACATACGCTCTAAATAACGCAGCTTGATTACGACTCGATTTAGATAACGACAGGTACACAAACGGAATAGGAACTTTAATGATTAGCTTCTCCCTCATTAGCTGTTCACCAGTTCAGAAAAATGGATGATGCGGTTTAGACGATTTGTAGAACGACAATACTTACACTTTTCACATCTTCTCGGTCTTTCTCCGCCATGCTTAACCTGAACGATCCGCTCCATGTTTTTTTCTATATCTTCTAACTCAATTTCCATCCTTGACTCATCAATATTGATAACTGCTTTATCTGGTGGATCTTCTTTTGATATGGCCACAATCAAAGGCTCTAACCAATCACTACGCCCTGCTTCCTGTCTTTCTAATTCCGCATAGAGAGCCATTTGAGCAATATATCCGTAGGCTTCTACAAATGAACAATAGCCAAGCTCTTGATCCCATATTCTTTCCCTGAGAGAACGAGTTGTTTTAAGATCAGCAAAGCGGCCACCTGCAGGGTTGTACACATCGAGTTTTCCTTTCCAGGGCACTCCGAACAGTTCGCCTGTGATAATCACTTCTTTATCTCCTTGAAGAACAAACATACACAAGTCGTCATTCTGTATAGCTTCAATCATGAGATCAGCCAATTGATATTGTTTATAAAGCTGGCCCTTTTGTGTAAATAGAGCAGGTGTGTTCATCTTAAATTCATCAAAGGCCTGCTCTCCTTCAAGCCAGGCATGAACATATTGACCAAAGAGTAGAGCCTCAGAGGACGGCGGCTGCCATTCACCGTTGAGTTTTGCCATTGTAGCCGCCTCACACTCTAAGAAACTCTTATATTGAGAATTTGACATATAAGCTTGGTCGATCTCGTTAGAGTAATAATTCTCCTTGTTGATTGTCGGAATTATCATCTGCTGGCTCACCAGCCTTTTCAGCACTTTCTTTTTGTTCCTGCTGCTTTAGAAACTCCTCTTCGATTTTGGATTTTGTGGCATTTGTAGCACCTGAAGTTTTGACGTTGAAATAATCCTCTTTCTTTGCCATACCATCACGAAGAGAAGTGTAGATGCGTCCTATTTTGAGGTAATCCTGCTCAGTAAATGCATCCAATTTGCTACCGACATATTCCTCGACCATTTCCTTCGTAACACCAAAATCAGCTTTAAATGTTGTTAATGCTTTTCTTAAGCGGTCTTCTAAAGGCTCTTTATGACCATCAATCAGTGTTCTTTGACACATATCAACTGCGGCATCAACAATGTCTCCTGGTATCACTCCGAGAATGCACGCACGAACGCGACGTGCACCTTGGTTTGCAACCAGTTCATAAATATCTCTTGGATCGTTGAGCTTTGTAATAGCTCCTTTTGCTTTTCGTTCATGCTTTACCGTAAATATTTTGGTCTGCCGAGTATTGGTTTCAAGATCCCATGCATAAGCCATTACAGAAGATTCCCCAGCTTTTTGTTCAAGCTCCATGATTCCGTAATCAATATTCCCCCAATTCTGTGCCAGAGCTTCAGCCAGACGAATAGAAGGACCTGATACCTTTGTGCCACCTCGTGGATATTCATAGACAGCATTCTCAGCTAATAGCCTACGCTCACATGCTTTCTTAATTCGTTCAAAGGCAGCATAAACATCTCGCGGAAACTTCTTTGCTATGACCATAGCTGCTTGTACTTCTTGAGCCTGCCGACTAACCATAGCTTCAGTTGTTACTGAAGTTCCTGCTGATTGCTGAGAACCTGCCATATAGTTTGAGTAATCAACATTTGACAATCCATTCATATAAGAAACCCCCATTGAATTTAGGTGCCAACCTGCTTATAATAGTGGTTGACACCTTATTCTGTGTCTGGTTATTTAGATGAGAGTTCACTTGTTGGGAGTGAACTCTTTTATTTTGCTGTTTTAAACTCAAAATCAAGTTCCTCTGCAAGATATCGTTCTAGATTTTCTCGCAAGATCAATTCACCCGAATTTTTATCCTCAACATAGTCATCTTCTAGCAAAATTTCTGACCCATAAAAATCAATTCCAAAGTGTTCTTCTTGCCTCACCATATCTTTTGGATAGCCATATCTATTAATCTCTGTGATAATCGGATGCTCAATATTCATCTTCTTCCCTCCTTTTCTGTTTGGTGTAAACATCAAGAAATCTCTAATTTTGAGCGGATCGCATCTGCCTTTAGTTGTTGAAATTTCTCAAAGGCTTGTTTATCAGGAAATTGGAACATTGGCTTACCTTTGTTAGTCATCACAATTGATCCATTCACTTGTGATAGATAGAACTGATCAGACTGTCTCTCACTGAAAGGTTTAATAACTGGTTTAGTTCTCAAAACTTCTTTCCTCCTTAACACATTATTTGATGCTTATTCGCATCGTCCGACCGCGGATGGAGCATGATTTGAGGGGGTAGGTGTACACTGTCCCATCCGCAAGCCGGACGACAAGAATAAGCCTTGTCGTGATCTCTAAATAACGCTATAATGAGATCGATCATTTTGTTATTCATGGTTTGAAATGATTTAAGCAGTAAGTGTCGGAGCTTGCTGCTTTTTTCTGTTTTCTATTTCCGTTCTGATCTGTAATTCCAGAGCGGCTAATAAAATGGGCCCTTCCTCTGTATGACGCATCTGACATTGTTTCACGATATCTTTCGCCTTCATTAAACGACTTGCTGTGAACAAATACTTCACCTAGATCAATCCTCTCAATCTATTTTTTAGTGATTTTGGATATTTGATTTTTGTAACCCTCGCAGCCTGTTTTAATAAATGAACCTTAGCTTGGCTTTCGTAACGCTGAATTTGGTTTAAAGATTTAGCAATATCTTTGTGAGCTGCTAATGCCGTATCTGTATCAGCACTCTCTAATGCTTTCATTAATCTTTTTTGTAGTTGTTCAATACAGATCATTTCAGCTGTTATCCCTTCATGATCAATACTCTTGAAAATTGCTTTTCTCATCTTCATCCTCCAAACAAAGCCATGATGGCTGTAATTTGCTGCGTGACTGCAAGTGGATCGACACCACATAAGGTTGCGATCATGGCTTCTTTTGCATTTGTCGCCTCCATCCACCGTACATATGTAGGAACATCAAGCATCTTTTGATCGTTCTCAAATTTTGATATGCAGCTCCTTGAGCGACTTAACAATTCAGCCAACTTCTCTTGGGACATCCCAGCTCTTTTCCTTGCTTGTCGGAGCACTACCCCCAACCTCAACTTCCTCACCCCCTTATTGTTCCTATATAGAACATGTTGCGAATTGGAACAGAAAAACCTAAAAATCCGCTGTATTCTAAGGTAGTAAATTATTAATCATTCAACTGGCTGAAAATTGGATTCCATTTGTGCTAATTGCCATTCTTCAAGAACTTCTCGTTTAAAGAAAATTCTTTTTCTTACTCGGAAGAAAGGTATTTGTTTTTCACGAACCATTGTGTAAACAGTGTCGTGATGTACCCCAAGAAAATCAGCCGTTTCATGAACAGTCATAGTTGATTTTGATGGCATATCTTATCTCTCCTAGTCACTTAATTATATTTCTATTTTAGAAATTCACTTCCGAAAGAAATCCCTTATGTCACAGTCTAATTCTTTAGCCAATATCGGGAGATGGTTTGCTTTAAAGGCATATTCTCCTGTCTCATATTTCATATATGTTGAGGCATTTTTGAATCCTAGAGCCTTGGCCATTTGTTGCAAATTAATTTGTTTAACATGACGTCTCGATTTGACAAATTTTAAATCTAACATATTTCCCTCCTCTCGATTTCTGTTTTAGAAATCCTGTTGTTGATTTAATAATACATTTCTAAAAAAGAAATTTCAACTGTTTTATTTCTAATTTAGCAATTTATTTTTTTCTACTTTGGAAAAATGTTAAGATTTATATTGCTAATATAGAAAGTTGGTGATTAAAGATGCTGGCTGTAGGCGAAAGAATAATTAAATTGAGAGAACAAAAACAGTGGAACCAAAAAGAATTGGCTCAAAAAATCAATATGAATGTCAGTGTAATGAACAGAATAGAAAAAGGAACTCGTCCTTTAACTGATATTGAAATTGTGAAAATCGCTGAGGTTTTTGGGGTATCTACAGATTATTTGCTAACCGGGAAAGATTATAGGTTTGAAGCAGAACAACTTCTGAGATCAGGCAACGCGTCTACTGCTGCAAGTGATGGAAATTCTGATATAGAAAAGAGAATTGAAAGAATTGAAAGAGCACTAAGACTTCAGGAAGGTCGTAAACCAGGGGATAAGCAGAAAGACTTCTATGGTGACTAAATAAAAGACTTCAATTACTTTCATACATGTATTTCATGAAAGGGGCGCATATTTTGAAAAAGACTTTTTTTTGCGTGCTTATTTTCTTAATAGCAACGTCTTTAACAGCGTGTAATTCACAGAATACAAAAGTAAATGAATCAAATGAAAAAAGCGATAAACAGGAATCTAATGGGGGTTCATCTGCTAAGAAGAAAACTAAAAAAGAAGCTGATGGAACACGAACTGCTCCTATACCTTTAAAAAAGCCAATATATTTCGACGATTACATTAGTGCATCGGATAATGAATATACTGCTGAATTAAAGATGAATGTAGAAGAGGTTATTCGAGGAGATAAAGCATTTAATGTTTTATATAAGAGGAATAGCACTGTTTCTCAACCTAAAAAGGGGTTTGAATGGGCACTCGTTAAGGTCAAAGTGAAGATGACAAATTCTGAAACAGATGATGAACCTATACTATTCAGTCCAATTCTTAACTTTGACTTTTTTAGTAGTGATGGTTCTCCTTATTCTGAGGAAATTGGTACTGTTGTGCCAAAAGATTTTGAAGGCGAAGTATATAACGGTGGTTCACTTGAAGGTTATATAGTGAATCAAGTAAAAAAAGACGATGATTTTTTAATAGCTTATAAAAGTATATCTACTTCAGGTAAACTATTCTTTAAAACTAAATAAACACTGCCCATATTGGGCTTTTATTTTTACATCAAAACAGAACATATGTTTCCAACTCATCTAAGAGCATTATCTTTTAGAAAGGGGCTTATTAACATTGAGATATATAAATAGTCATTTAGAAGATTGGATTGAGTCATTCCTTAGTAATATTGGCATAACTGAACCTTCACAATTAAATAAACACAAAATAGCTAATGATCTAGACATTTGGATATTTTATGTTAATGACACAAGTCATTATGTAGAAATTAACAATCTGTACACTATTTTTCTAAATAAAAACCTATCTAAAGAGGAACAATGGCAGGATTTCGCTCATGAACTTTGCCATATAGTTAGACAATCTAGCAAATTCACTAATTTTCATTTGACTAAAACTTTATGGAATATCTATCAAGAAAGACAAGCGAATTATTTTGCTTATCATTTTTGTATCCCCACATTCATGTTAATTGATTTGGATTTACCCAAAAGACCAGAACTCGCTGTCTTGAAAGTTTCTAATATTTTTAACGTTACTCCTGAATTTGCAAATCACCGTTTAAATCTCTATTATCAAAAAACTTATTCTCAGACAAGGGGTGTTTTATATGGCTAGCATTGAAAAAAGAGGAAACAATTCTTTTAGATTAATTGTTGAAGCTGGTCACGATATAAACGGAAAAAGAAAGAAAAAAACTAAAACCATTCGCATAGAAGATACTAAACTATTAAAGACGAAAAGAAGATTGCAAGAGTATCTCTCAGACCAGCTCTATCAATTTAAAATCGAAGTTTCTTCTGAAGAATACATAGAACCTGAAAAATTAACATTTGAATCTTTTATCGCTAAGTGGAAAGAGAAGAAGCTTTATCAAAAGAGCGGAAAACCTTACTCTCTCACTACTTCAGATGTATATTGGAGACATTTAAAAAATCACATTCTACCTGTCTTTGGCAATAAAAAAATGGAGCAAATAAAAAGCCTTCATATTGTAGATTTTTTAGACAGTTTAAAAAAAGATGGCGCACGAAAAGATGGGAAACCAGGAGGTTTAAGCGGGGCCACTATACAGGACATTTTTAAAATTTTACAAGTTGTTTTTAAAACTGCAACTGAAGAATGGAAGATCATTAAGGTTGATCCTATGAAAGGACTCCCTCAACCAGAACATGAAAAGCAAGAAATGAACTATTTTGAAGCTGACGAAGCTACTGAATGTATAAAAATTTTGTATAAAGAAGTTGATATTAAATGGAGACTTTATTTTTTAGCTGCTATGATTGGTGGTCTAAGACGCGGTGAAGGTCTTGCACTTGAATGGCATTTGGATGTTGATTGGGATCTCGGCGGCTTTCATATTAATCGTTCAATTTCAAAGACAGTTGATGGCAAACCCTATGTTAAAGAACCTAAAACAAGAAGTTCTAAACGCTTTGTAAAGATGCCTAACTGGTATATGGATGAATTAAAGCAGTACCATATCATGTGGAAAAAAGAAAAACTATTAGTTGGTGACTTATGGGAAGGTGATGATCACCAATATTTATTTCATAATGGTTTTGGTGAGCCTTACTATTACACAACCCCTACTTCCAAATGGTCAAAAATCAAAAACAAACACAAATTAAAAAACATTCGACTACATGATTTAAGACATACAATGGTCGCTCTCCTTATAGAGGCAGGTGAGAGCATTAATGCTATTCAGAAAAGAGCCGGACATGCCAGTGCTAAAACAACCTCAGATATTTATGGTCATGTCACAAACAAATTAGAATTTAACACTGCAGAACACTTTAATCATTTTGATCCTAAAAATATTGAGAAACAATCTGGCGGATAAAGTTCGTCCCCAATTCGTCCCCAATCAAAAGAAACAGAACAAATATTCGTTGTCAAAAAAACAAAAAACCCTTGCTAGGCAAGGGTTTCAACGATGATTCCGACTGGGCTCGAACCAGCGACCTCTACCCTGTCAAGGTAGCGCTCTCCCAGCTGAGCTACGGAATCGGGTTATGTATCAGTTCTGGGCTTTCTGTTACTGACAGTCTCTATTATATAACCATCATGATTCGTCGTCAATGGTTTTATTCAAAAAAGGTCAAAAAGCCGGCAGCCGGACCGGCTTTTTTCTCTCCTTTATGATTGGTTGACAAGAACAGGCTTTAGTTGGTCTAGTGCTTGTTTGAAGTCGCGTTTGAGGTCTTCTCCGTTTTCGACCCCTACACTTAATCGAAGCAGGCCATCTGTAATCCCTCTTTTTTCTCTTTCTTCTTTTGGCATAGCGGCATGTGACATTTTGGCTGGGTATGACAGAATGGATTCGACGGCGCCAAGGCTGACGGCGAATACTGGTAATGTGACAGCATCCACCAATTCTTTGACAGCTGCTTGGTTTTCTAATTCAAATGAAAGAACAGCTCCTGCTCCGCTTGCTTGCTTTCGCTGAATGTCCGCCCCTGGATGGTCATCTAAGCCTGGATAGTACACTTTTTTCACCGCAGGATGCTCTTTGAGAAATGAGGCCAGTTCGAAGGCCGTTTGGCTTGCTTTTTCTAATCTGACCTGAAGGGTTTTTAACCCTCTTAACACAAGCCAGCAATCCTGCACGCCAAGCACCGCACCGAAGGAGTTTTGCAGCGAATAGAGTTCTTCTCCCAGCTTCTCGTCTTTCACGACAGCTAAGCCTGACAGTACATCACTGTGACCGCTCAAAAATTTCGTTGCGCTGTGCAGGACTACGTCAACGCCAAGATCCAGCGGACGCTGAAGAGCAGGCGTTAAAAATGTATTATCTAAGAATGTCAGACAGTCATGTTCTTTGGCAAGCTGGACGACGCTCCCAATATCCGTAATACCTAGAGTCGGGTTTGACGGTGTTTCCATGTAAATGACTTTTGTATTCGATTGAATGCCTCTTTTGACTTCATTCAAATCCGTCATGTCCACAAAGGTATGCTCGATGCCAAATCGCGAAAGAACTTGGGTGATCATTCGAAATGTACCACCGTACACATCTCTTGTGACAAGGACATGATCTCCCTTTGATAATAGTAGAAAAGCAGTTGAAATGGCTGCCATGCCTGATGCAAAAGCAAGCCCTCTTGTTCCTCCTTCTAGCGCCGCAATCGTATCCTCTAACGCTTGACGTGTAGGAGTCCCCGATCTTGAGTAGTCATATTGACCAAATTCATCGAAGCTGCTTTGATGGAATGTGGATGCATGCTGAATTGGCACACTGACTGCACCTGTTGAACGATCTGTTTTAAACGCATTATGAACGAGTTGGGTTTCGAGTGTCCAATCGTGTGTGGTCATTTGGCGTGTACCTCCTCTCTTACTTGTGATAGTGCCTGTTTCAGGTCTGCTTTCAGGTCATCTACGTGCTCAATGCCAACGGAGAAACGGAGCAGTTTGTTACAAACGCCATTTGCAATGCGAATCTCCTCTGGGATATCCATATGCGTTTGCGTTGCAGGATACGTAATAAAGCTTTCGATTCCGCCAAGACTTTCAGCAAAACAGATCGTTTTCAGCTGCTTCAAAAATGGATTGACCCAGTCCTCCTTGGCTACACGGAATGACAGCATTCCTCCCTTGCCTGGGTAAAGGACATCTTGAATTTCTGGCTGTTTCTTTAAAAACTCTGCCAGCTCCTTCGCATTTGCCTCGTGCTGGCGCATTCTAAGAGCCAGTGTTTTCATTCCTCTCATTAAAAGCCATGAGTCAAACGGAGATAAAACGGCTCCAATTGCGTTTTGATGCTGGAACATGTCTTCAGACAGCTGCTCTCCTTTTGTCACCACAAGACCGGCAAGGACGTCATTGTGTCCGCCTAAATATTTGGTTGCGCTATGGATGACAATGTCCGCTCCAAGTGTAATCGGCTTTTGCAAAACGGGTGTGTAAAAGGTGTTATCGACAATGACCAAAGCGCCATATTCTTTTGCAATCTTTGCTATTTTTTGAATATCTGCTTCCTGCATAAGTGGATTTGTCGGCGTTTCAATAAAGACCGCTTTTGTGTTTGGCGTGATTTTAGAACGTAAACAGTCTTCATCTGAAAAATCATCGTAAAGAAACCGTAAGCCGTACTTTTTCCATTCGTTTTCAAACAAACGGTATGTACCGCCATATAGGTCTGATGAGACGATGAGTTCATCTCCGCTTTCAAATAATGCCATGATCGTTTGGATCGCAGCCATTCCCGAACTGAAGGCAAAGCCGGCCGTCCCTTCTTCGAGTGAAGCAATCGCATCCTCTACAAGCTGCCTTGTTGGGTTTTTCGTTCGAATGTAATCAAATCCGGTTGATTCCCCTATGCCTCTATGTCTGTATGCTGTTGAAAGATAAACGGGGGGACTGACCGTGCCAGTCGCCTCTTCGCTGCGGTTTCCAATTTGCGCTAATGTCGTTTCCACATGTTCTGTCATTTGACACCATCCTAAGTAAAATCTGATTTCAAAACAGAAAACCCCTTCTTCATAAGAAGAAGGGGTTTAATCGCTTCCTCTTATCTTCCAAGCAAAAAAGCTGCTTGCTGGATTTAGCACCTTGGTACATCACATGAAGTGATGCATACCGGTTGCTGAGGTTTCAAAGGGCCAGTCCCTCCACCTCTCACGATAAGAATGTGTTGTCTGTCTGTTCTAATTCTTAATACTGTAACGCATTAAATCTCATTTTTCAAGAGGAATCGGACCAATTAATTAAAATTTTCTGTATTTTATAACAGATTCGATGTCAACTGAATGGATTGCATGTTAGCATATAGGAACAACGCTGTTTTTCATGTTACAATGAATGGAAACGTTTCACTTTGTGATGAAATTGGTTAGCTGGAGGAATGGATTATGGTGAAGAAAACAGGCATTATTCAAGAAGAAACCTTACATTCAAAAGAACTTGGGGCGGATATGACCCTTTTGATCTATTTGCCAGTCAATTACTCCCCCCTTTATACATATCATGTCATCATTGCCCAAGATGGTCATGATTATTTCCGCTTAGGCAAAATAGGCAGACAGGCGGAAGAATTGATGCAAAACAAAGAAATGGAACGCTCGATTATCATTGGTGTCCCTTATGAAAATGTCTCGGAAAGACGGAATACGTATCATCCAGATGGCACAAAGTTTGAAGCGTATAAACGCTTTTTAGCAAATGAACTTGTCCCTTATATTGATACGCACTATCCAACCTATCAAATTGGCTCAGGACGCACGTTTATTGGTGATTCGCTAGGTGCTACGATTTCCCTTATGACAGCGATTGATTATCCTTCTTTATTTGGCGGGCTGATTTTGCAGTCTCCTTACGTTGATGATTCAGTCCTAGAAGCCGTTAAACAGTCGACAGCCCTTTCCCCTTATGCCATTATCCATCAAATTGGGCTGGAAGAAACGGCTGTGAAAACGACAGATGGCCAAGTGCTTGATTTTATTCAGCCGAATGAAGATTTAAAGGCGCTTCTTGAACAGTCAGGTGCGGATTATTTATTTGAGACATTCGAAGGGGATCATAAATGGACGTTTTGGCAGCCGCTCATTGCGCCTTCGTTAAAAAAAATGCTCCCATATTCGTTAATCAACTGAATTTTGTTATAATAAACAATAATAAATACTTTCTTATTCAGGAGGGAACATGATGAAATACGGAGTTGTTATATTTCCATCAAAAAAATTGCAAGATATTGCGAACTCTTACCGGAAGCGTTATGATCCGAACTATGCACTTATACCGCCTCATTTAACATTAAGAACACCTTTTGAATTAACGGATCTAGAAGCGGCTGAGGTCGTCTCAACGTTAAGAGAGTATGCAAAAAATGCTTCTCCTATTACGTTACGTATTAAAAAATTCAGTTCATTCGCTCCTGTAAACAACGTCATTTATATGAAAGTAGAACCGAACGAGGAAATCATGGCGCTCAATGAAAGGTTGTACGCAGATCCACTTGCTGGCACACCTGAATATGCTTTTGTTCCGCATGTGACAGTAGCTCAAAAACTATCAGATGATGAGCATTCAGACGTACTTGGTACATTAAAGCTGAGAAAAATTGACCATGAAGAAACCGTGGATCGCTTCCACCTTTTATATCAGTTAGAGAACGGATCTTGGACCGTCTATGAAACATTTATTTTAGGAGAAGAGGGTTAAAGACATTTGAAAACAGTCATCGCAACAGCACAAACACAACGAGAAGATGCATACTACGTTCGAAAAGAAGTGTTCGTCAAAGAACAAGAAGTCCCGTTAGAGATTGAAATAGATGAACTAGAGGACGAGGCCATTCATTTTGTCATTTATAATGATGAAATGAAGCCTCAAGCAGCCGCTAGACTGCGGATCATTGAAGGGCCAAAGGCAAAGCTGGAACGAATTTGTGTGTTAAAAGAGGCGCGCGCTTTCGGCCTTGGCCACAAACTATTAGAAGCGCTGGAAACAGAAGCCATTGCTAATGGAGCGAAGGAAGCGGTTATGCACGCACAAGTCCAAGCTCTTCCTTTCTACGAAAAGAAAGGCTACAAAGCCGTTTCTGAACCGTTTGAAGAAGCAGGGATCACACATGTCAAAATGACAAAAACACTATCTGTTTGACCAAAAGAAAAAGCCAGAGCATCCATGATGCCCTGGCTTTTCTTTATCATCGTTCGTCAAGGGAAGAAAGCGTAATCATTTATATATACGCATTAATATGAACGCCTTTGCCTTCTTCCATAAACATATCTCGTACAAAACGTTCCCGCTTTTTTTGCTGTACTTTCGTTTCTGCTTCTGTCACTAAGTCCTCTTTTTTCTCCAGCTCTCTGTATACCTTGTCATGAAAGGTGCGAGTAACCTTTGTTACTTTCGCGTAGTCTTCTTTATCCTGAGGAGCAGGACGATTGATATATTGAAAATACAGATCCGGCTGAATCGGGGCTATATATCCCATCAAGAACGCCTCCTTTGCTTCTCTTCTACTCTACTATTCCCTAATTATGACTGTTTGAAACACGTCTCATTTGATATGATTAGATGTGTTTCTTTTTAAGATTGATTAACTATTGGAGGACTAGCTTTGAAATGCGCACGACGACATGATCGAACGATCTCATTACATACGTATTCGAGAGAACATTATCAATTCCTCCATGACGAGGGAAAAAAAGGGCACTTATCCTGCCCATATTGCGGACAACCAGTCTTTTTCAGATTAAATATACATGAAGAACCTGCCTTTATTCATAAACATATGACGCAGCAAGAGATGTGTGAACAAGCAGAAGAACAAGAAGATCAGAAAAAAAATGCAGAGCAAGAGGAAAGTGCTTCCTATAAAGAACTTGGGGGCTTCCGTTTTCCAACAGGTAAACAGATCATCTCGCAAACGAATGAATCATATGACTGGCAGGAACCAAGGTCGATTCAATTTAGCGATGCGTTACATTTAGAAGAGAATGAACAAGCACATACCATCGAGCTCTTTCCGCATATTACCTTTAGCACACCGCAGCTTCAAGCTGTCACACATAAAGAAGGTCCAATGCTGGTGCTGGCTGGCGCTGGCAGCGGAAAAACAAGAGTCTTGACAGCTAGAGCGGCATATCTCATGTCACATCATCATATTCCTGCTCACCATATCTTACTCGTGACTTTCACCACAAAAGCCAGCAGTGAAATGAAAGAAAGACTGCGCAAGCAATACCAGCTTCACCCATCACAAGCAAGTCAAGTGGTGACAGGCACCTTCCACAGTCTTTTTTATAAAATGCTGCTTCATGACGATGCAAGCAAATGGAACGGCCAGCACCTGATCAAGTTTGACTGGCAGAAGGAACAGTACATTCGGAAAGCCATCATAAATGAAGGACTTGATGAAAAAGACTACCCTACCGATCAAGTACTGCAATCGATCGGCTTTTGGAAAAATGCTTTTTTACCAGGCGAGCTTCCTGATTTGAAGGATGAAAAGGAAAAACACATGTGGACGATCTATCAATCTTATGAACAGCAAAAACGAGACAATCAGCAATTTGACTTTGATGACATGGCAATCGCCTGCTTGCACATGCTGACAGAACAGCCTGAACTGCTGAAACGATATCAAGAACGGTTCAAGTATATTTTAGTGGATGAATTTCAGGATATTAATCCAGTTCAATATCAATTGATTCAGCTTTTAGCTGGAGAATATGAGCAGCTATTTTGTGTAGGTGATGATGATCAAGCCATTTATGCCTTTAGGGGCAGCAATCCTGCTTTCATTCTTGAATTCAAACGGGACTATCCTTCGGCTCAAATCGTCCATTTACATGCGAATTACCGGTCGCATCATACGATTGTCGCAAGTGCGGATGCCATTATTAAGAAAAATCAACATCGTTATGAAAAAACGTTAAAAGCCGTCCGTGCGGAGACAATCCCGCCTACGCTCTTTTATCCATATGACGAGGAAGAGGAAGCGACCATGATCGTGGCAGATATTCAGGAGAAAATTAAAAACGGCGCAAAGCCGAATGATATCTGCGTACTCTTTCGCACCAATACAGGAGGCCGCGCGATTTATGAGCGTCTGCATCAATCCGCGATTCCGTATGAGACGGAGGCTGGTGTCAAAGCCTTCTACAGCAGACGAATTGTTCGGGTTCTTCTCGCCTTTCTCTCTTTAAGTCAGGATGCCGATGATGTGGCTGCTATGAAACAGCTGCTTCCGGTTTTCTTTTTAAAGCAGCAGACCTTGAACACGATGAAGGCACTGACCATCACGGAAGATTGTTCAATGGTAGACGCACTCGGAAAACTAACAGATATTCAGCCGTTTCAACAGAAAAAGCTGCAATCCATTGTTCCTCTGTTCCGCACGTTACGAACGTTAAAGCCGTCTGACGCTGTGACGTTTATTGAACAAAAGATGGGACTTGGTGATTACTTAAAAAAACGAGTGAACGATACGAATGTGCTTGAAAAAGGGGCGGATGATGTACGAGATGTAAAAACCGCCGCCAAACGCTTTGAAACGATTGAAGCCTTTCTCGCACATGCCGAACATATGAAATCTGCCGAAAAGGAAAAAACAGACGAACCAGGTGTTCAGCTCATGACGATTCACCGCGCAAAGGGACTTGAATTCCAAACGGTGTACATCACTTGCGTGGTCGACGGAGCACTGCCTCATGATTTCTCACTCGATGAACTAAGAAACGGTGATGAAGAAGCCCTAGAAGAAGAACGCCGTTTATTATACGTGGCCATGACAAGAGCTGAACAATCTCTTTATCTATCTGTTCCATCATTTAGGCGAGGAAAAACCGCTCATCGCTCGCGCTTTTTGTATCCCCTACTAAAGAAAAACCGAGAATTATTCACAGAAAAACAACAGGCCCCCCTTTAAGCGGAGAGCCTGTTGTTTATTTTTTGTTGTTCATCATTTTAGCGATTGTATTGAAATCAAGCTTTTCTTTTCCACTTGTAATCGATTGAACGATTTTGTCTTCCATTTCTTTAGGTACACGCTTATTCGCAAGCTGCGCTACTTTTTTAATGACGCCTCGAACCGTTGCTTCATCTTTAAAGTTGGCATTTTGCAAAGAACCTGCAAGCTTAAAAACATCATTCATATTCACACCCGTTTTATTTTCAACGCTTTTAAAGAATTTATTATCCATTCATTTGCCTCCTCTTTGTGGAGTAATCACCTTACTATATGAAAATAGGCGAGATATGTGCCTATCCTAAAGCCTTGTTTGCCCAAAGAGAAAGGAAAGCAAAAGGCTCCCCCATTGCTTCCCTCACCTTCTTACTGTTTAGTTAAAGAAAGAAGCACCAACGATGATTAGAAGGATGAACAACACGACGACAAGAACAAATGTTGATCCATATCCGCCGCCATAACCTCCGCCGTAGCCGCCGCAAGAACCGCCACCGTAACCGTAACAACTCATATATAAGCACCTCCTCTTCTCCCTTACAAAATATGAAAAATACTACAAATGGTTTGGACGATCACATAAAAAAGTGCGGAATTTTTATTTCTGCTGTTTAAAGACGTAATCTGCCTCTCCATGACGCATCATGAATGCTTCTGTTTCTTTCGCAAAAGCATCCATCTTCTCGCCAAATACCTTTAAGTGCTGCTCAAGATCATTCGCTTTATCCGCTAGATCCATTTCACCCTTTTCGTGCGCTTGTTCTTTTCCATCATGAGGTTTAGTGAACAAGGAGCCGATTAATTGTTCGAATGCATCCATTCTGGTCACCCCTTCTCTCTTACATATGCATCACTCAAAAAAAGGGCAACAAAAAAACCGGATAAATCCGGCTTTTGTTTTTTCTTCTATTGAGGTTTCTTTTTCTTTCCACAACCGCAATCTGCTTTTTTGATTTTCTTCGTATAAACAGATTGTTGATTTGACTGCGCTGGATAACCTTGAAGCATATGTGACGGTGTTTCAGTTGGTTTCATCGCAACCCTTCCTTTCCTATTCCATGATAGTATATGCATTTTTTGAAAGCGTGTCTGATCAGTATGCCTGTTTATTTCACCAGCTTTGAGACGATCGCTTCAATAATGCCTGCTGCCGCGGCAATTGCTAATAGTAAATTAAGCCACATGCTGATGACAGGAAATAGTATGTATATCAGAAGTAAAGCAGCAGTGCACCACATGCCAGTACACCAATAACAGCTTAACAGCTCTCCTATCCAAGACCGCAGCCCTTTACCTTTAATGATGATATATGTCTCCACTTCACCTTGTTCATTGACCTCTTCCTGTTCTTCATGAAATAAACGGCGGAAAGGAGCAGTAATGGTATCAAACACAATCAGCCTCGTCAGTCTAAAGGATGCGAGGGCAAACACGACAAATGACAAAGCACCACTCAGGAGCCTCCACCTCCTTTTTTCTTCTTTTTTGCGTCCTTTCTTTATATATGCAAAAAGAAAGACCGCCATGATGAATCGAGCGGAAATAAAATTGGGTTGTACTTTTTCACGCTTTCCGATTCCACCTTGAGCCTCTGCTGCATTAAATAATGTATAGATAAGAAAGGAGTGAAAGTATTGTCTATTGAAGAAAGTGCTGATTTATTATACACACAACTGTTAAACGAATTAATCAGCAATTATGATGATTTCATTGAGATCAAAGATTCCGAAAATGTCACAATTCATAAAACAGATGTAACAGCTGCACTCTCCCTTCAAGCGACCGTAACGACAATCATTACTCTTTTAATTCAACTTCTTGTACCAGACGATGAATTGGCTGCAGACATCACAGATCAGCTTTTATCCACACAACAAGTGACAGTCCAAAAGAAAACTGTGATTCAAATCATCAACTGCTATAACATTACGATTACATTATCAGATGCATCCATTATGAACTCCGTCCAAATTCTCACTCAAACATTGAATGTACTCTTAGTTGAAGCCGGCATTCTTTGACCCTTTCTTTTCTAACATGACGTATGAAAGAGGTGAAATCATCGTGGCTGAAGAGAACGAAAAAAAGGAGTTTCAAATCAATACTGATGTTGATCCATTAACGAGTCTTCTTGTAAGTGATGTGTTAAACAAAAACAATATCACAGATGATCAGAAAGCAAATATCTCAGATGATCAAAGAAGAATGATTTTGAAATTAGTGGAGGACTTGCAAAAGAAAGCAAATGATTTCGTAGAACAGCAGCAGGAGAAAAAAAGGCAGGCTGAGGCAGCAAAACATCCGGAAGAAGTACAGCCTGAACCAAAAGTACGTCCAAAACGAAATTCACTTCGAGATCGTATTCAGCAGCGCCGTGATGCGCAGCGTAATAACGATTAAATAAAAATGGGTTGCCTGCTAGGGTAAATGCCCGAGACAAAACCACGCATTCCAGCATTTAATAAAGTAAACGGAAGGAGGAATAGAAATGGATTCTAAACCATATTCTTGGGTCGCTCTAGATCGTAACTGTACACACCACGGACACCACGGACACCACGGCGATTACAACTATGAAAGAAAAGCAGTTTGTGATGGCCACTATTATGATGATGAAGATGTCTTACAAGAATTTGATCAAGTAAGCTTCACAAAGCAGACATCTGAGGAAGTCATTATCGTCAGAGACTCTTGTGACATTAACGTCTCTTCTGTTGATGCACAGGTTGCAGCATCTATCCAAGTAGCTGTTCAAACAGCGATCATCACCATTACAAATATCTCAATCGCAGACGGTGATCTGGCTGACCGCGTCACACAAGATCTTTTACAAGCCGCTACTCACAAACAAACAAACCGCCAGAAACTTGTCATCGAAAATTCAAGAAACGTTACAGTATCGACAATCGATGCGGATATCTCGATCGCGATTCAAACACTTACTCAAACACTTGTTGCGACAATCGTTGCAATTGGTATCCTCTAATGTCCAAAAGCAGAGCGAAAAGCTCTGCTTTTCCTTTTATAAAAATACAACAAATATAAATAGTCATTTACCCACACCAACTAGAGGGCGCATACATATGTTGTTAAGGACTAAAGTCAAATACCTTGTTAAAGGAGCTGAAATCCATGAGCTGCGGAAAACACCATGGCCGACATGATGAAAACTGTGTATGCGATGCGGTTGAAAAGATTTTAGCAGAGCAGGAAGCTGTAGAAGATAAATGTCCTACGAGCTGCTACAGTAATTTATTAAGCCCGACAGTTTCTGGAAAAGATACAATTCCGTTTTTAATTTTTGATAAAAAGGGCGGATTGTTTTCTACTTTCGGAAACATTGGAGGATTTGTTGACGATTGCCAATGCTTCGAATCCATTTTCTTCCGGGTTGAAAAATTACACGACTGCTGTGCTACGTTATCTGTATTAAGACCTGTTGATGTACACGGACATACGCTAAGCGTGTGTCACCCTTGTGACCCTGACTTCTTTGGTCTAGAAAAAACGGACTTTTGTATTGAGGTTGATCTAAACTGCTTCTGCGCGATCCAATGTTTAAACCCAGAGCTTGTCGACAGAGTCATGCCATCGAAAGATAAAAAGCATCATCACCACGGCTAAACCAATCGTCCGTTGACCTAACTTGTCATGAGTCAAAGCATCCCCTTCCTTACGAATGACAGCCAATCATGCGGAGCAGTCAGCATAAGAGCTGCCGCTTCCGCATTGATTGAAAGTAGATGTATCAACTGGCAAAACAAAAAAGCTTGTAGATGATGACAGTGCTCAAACACTCAAACAAATTTCCTAGTATAGGAGGGTTGAATATGAGCCGCAAACATTCATGGAGCTGTGTAGCAGAGGCTGTTGAAAATATTAACGACTTACAAAGTGCCGTCGAAGAAGATTGCCCGACCAGCTGTTACAGCAATCTCCTTTCTACATCCCATTCATTAGGTGACACTGTCCCGTTTGTTCTCTTTACATCCAAATCAAAACCATTCGTCGCATTCGGAAACGTCGGAGAAGTAGATGCAGGTCCTTGCTTCAGCACTGCATTTTTCAGAGTCGAACACATCTGTGATCACTGCGCAACACTCAGCTTGCTTATTGCATTTGACAAAGACCGTCATATTTTAGATTTTACAGATAAAGATTCCTTATGTGATGTGTTCCGATTAGAAAAATCGAAGTATTGCATTGAAGTAGATCTTGACTGCTTCTGCGCAATCGAGTGCTTAAATCCACGACTCATCAACCGTAACTGCTAACAAAAAAAGTCCCTCTATGGGACTTTTTTTATTCGTTAAAAGCCAAGCGGATGAATCGAGGAAATTTCATCTATTGCTAATTCAACTGGATTTCCCCCGCCCGCTGTTCGAATGACCACTAGATCTTCTTTTCGATCCATGATAATTCCTCTATATGTTTTACCATCAGCTTCAATCAGGCAAAGGGCTCTTGGCATATTATGAGGCAGGCTTGTGAGAAAATCGACTTTTTCGTCAATACTCATCTGACTTAAAGGCTTTTTCACTCGTTTTCTTCTAGGTTCTTCTTTTGTTTCATGAAATACACCTTCTGGCGGCTTTTCCTCTTCTCGCTGGGGTTTTCGTTCTTGTATAAGTTCTGGTTCTTGTGTGATGTCTTGTTCTTGTGTAAGCTCTGGTTCTTGTGTGATGTCTTGTTCTTGTGTAAGCTCTGCTTCTTGCGTGATGTCTTGTTCTTGTGTAAATTCTGCTTCTTGTGTGATGTCTTGTTCTTGTGCAAGTTCTGCTTCTTGTGTGATGTCTTGTTCTTGCTGAAGTTCAGGCGGCCCGACTTCTTTTTTCTTCTCTATTTCTTGAGCCACGGGTTCCTCGTGCGTACTTTCTTCGATCACGTCTTTTGCACTCTGATGACTTTCTTGCGGTTTTTCTGATTTCTTTCGCTTTCTCACGATATTTTGCATGGCCGGCATTGATTCATCATAGCTCGGCTGAACAATATACATAAGCGGCTTCTGGTTCTCATCACCTTTATTTGACATACTAATCCCTCCCGAATGATTCATTCCTTATATATATGAGCGGATGTCTCAAATCAGAAGAAAAATAAAAAAACAGCATACCCATCTTTGGTATGCTGCAATTCAATGATTCGTTTAGCGGGCAATGATATGGAAGCCAGAATCAACATGCAGATTCTCACCTGTCATGCCGCGTGATAGATCACTGAATAAGAATAGAGCTGTATCGCCAACTTCTTCAGGAGTCGTTGTACGGCGAAGCGGTGCACGCTCTTCAATATCCTTCAGGATTGTATTAAAGCCGCTGATGCCTTTTGCAGACAGCGTACGAATTGGACCAGCAGAAATACTGTTCACACGGATACCTTCTGCGCCTAAATCAGCTGCTAAATATTTCACACTTGCTTCAAGTGCTGCTTTCGCTACACCCATTACGTTGTAGTTAGATACCACACGCTCTCCGCCTAAGTATGTAAGCGTGACAATGCTTCCACCTTCTGTCATCAATGGACGTGCTGCTTTTGCTACAGCTGTTAATGAGTATGCACTAATGTTGTGCGCCAAAAGGAAACCTTCACGGTTCGTGTTTAAGTATTCACCGACAAGTTCTTCCTTGTTTGCAAATGCAATCGCATGCGCAACGCCATGAATGACTTGTACTTTTTCTTTAATTGTAGCGAAACATTTTTCGATTTCTTCGTCACTTGTCACGTCACATGGAAGAATGATTGAATCATCACGCTCAAGTGTGCTTGCAAGTTCTTTTACAGATTCAGCAAGACGATCTCCAACATAAGTAAAAATCAAACGAGCTCCAGCTTCGTGAAGTGAGCGGGCAATTCCCCAAGCGATGCTTCGTTTATTGGCAACACCCATCACCACGATATTACGGCCTTCTAAAGAAAAGTTCATATGTAATAAAGCCTCCTATTTTTTCAAGACATAGTATTAGTACCTGATCATAATATTATCACAGATCATGAGAGAATGACAATTTCCGCTGAAAGAAAGTTTCTTTTTCATCAAAAAACCGCCCTCGCAAGTGAAGACGGTTCGATTCTCTTATCGTTTGAGCCTGTTTTGCTGATAAGCAAAATGGTTGGTAGGTCCATGTCCAGCTCCAATATTCAAAGGGAATTTGATGGCTTCATGGACAAAGGTTTCTGCTGTTTCAAAGGCCTCTCTCATGGAGTACCCTTTCGCAATTTCAGCTGTTAATGCCGCTGCAAACGTGCAGCCTGTGCCATGTGTATGCGGGGTATCAATATGTTCGTTTGTGACTTCTATAAAGCCTTTTCCATCATACAACAGGTCTGTTATCATACCGCCAGAGGGGCCGTGTCCCCCTTTGATCACGACATGTTTCGTACCAAGCTCATATAGACGTTCCGCTGCTAGATAGCGATCCTCTTTTGTCTGAATGCGCATGCCTGTCAGCACTTCTGCCTCAGGAAGATTCGGCGTTACGGCATAGCTGACAGGCAGCAAGTATGTTTTCAACGCAGAGACCGCATCTTCATTTAATAAAGAGGCCCCTCCCTTTGCGATCATGACTGGATCGACAATCAGCTTCATCTCATATTGAACCGTTTTTTCAGCAACCGTATTGATCATTTCGGCACTCCACAGCATTCCTGTTTTGACGGCATCTGGCAGCAAGTCTTCTGCGACTGCATCTATTTGACTTTTTAACGCCTCGATTGAAAGAGGGTATATACCGTGAACGCCAAGTGTGTTTTGTGCTGTAATCGCTGTGATCGCAGACATTCCGTACACACCGAGCTCCTGAAAGGTTTTCAAATCAGCTTGAATGCCTGCTCCACCGCCCGGATCAGAACCCGCGATTGTGAATGCTTTTTTGATCGTCATTTCATCACACCTCTCATTAGCCAATCCATTGATGATAAATGGTTCTTGCTTTGGCCATATCATTTGTACCATGTACAAGTGCTCTGCCATCTTTAAATAAAACAAGCTTATATTCATCCTTTTGACAAGAAAGTAAATACGGATTTTCAAGCACATCCATTCCTGCTTTCTTTAAGCGAATAGCCACTTCGTGTAATGGCGGCGGGATTTCAGCAGCACTGCGGATTTGTACCGTATTGCGGCCGCATAGTACATCTGCCTTCGCTCTCTTGTCATAGGAGAGAAAAGGATATGTCTTCAGCCCACAGCTTGGACATTGCTTCTTCTTTAAGGAACTGGCTGATCGGATGTCAGATCGTTCATTGGTCCATAAATCAAAGGATCTTAAAATTGGCGTCACTTGATGGCCTGTTAAATATTTAAGGGCATCTGCCACTTGATATGCCGCCACCTGCTGCACCACTGGACTAATGATACCGGCTGTATCACAGGTCATGCCTTGTGCGGGTAAATGTTCAAGCAGACAGTGTAAACACGGCGTCTCACCAGGAATCACAGTGAATTGAATACCATAGCTGGCTACACAGGCTCCGTAAAGGAACGGAATTTGATGTTTGACAGCAGCATCATTTGCAATCATCCTCACCTCAAAATTATCCGCTGCATCCACGATAATCGAAGCCCCGCTGACAAGTTCATCAATATGTTGAGCGGTCACATCGATGACAATTCCTTTGACATGTACGTCACTGTTCACCTGCTTGAGTCTTTTTTCAGCCGCCACAGCCTTTGGCAGCCGATCATGCACATCTTGCTCCGTGTAAAGCTGCTGTCGCTGAAGGTTGCTCCATTCAATATAATCTCGATCCAAAATGGTGACAGATCCAACGCCAGCACGAACGAGCATTTCAGCACTGGCTGTTCCAAGTGCCCCTGCACCAATAATGACAGCCTTTGAGTCTTTTAACCGCTTTTGCCCCTCTGTGCCGATTGGCTGAAAGAGCTCTTGGCGCGAATAACGTGTGCTCAAAATGCCGGCATTCCTTCCTGCGGACTGCTTGCTGTCCCATAGTTTTTCAAAGGAATCCGTCCTGCCTCGAAGCCTAGTCTTCCTGATTCAATCGCCAGCTTCATGGCTTTTGCCATTTTCACAGGGTCCTTTGCACCAGACACAGCTGTGTTCAGTAATACAGCGTCAGCCCCTAGCTCCATCGCATAAGCTGCATCCTTTGGAGAGCCTACACCAGCATCAATAATCACCGGTACCTTCGCCTGCTCGATAATAAATGAGAGATTCAGAGGGTTTAGTAAGCCTTGACCTGAACCAATCGGAGAAGCCCCTGGCATGATAGCATGGACACCGAGCTCTTCTAATTTTCTCGCCAGCACCACATCATCAGATGTATAGGGCAGCACGATAAACCCTTCTTCGAGTAGCATTTCCGATGCTTTTAACGTTTCGACTGGATCTGGCAGAAGAGACCTTGAGCAGCCAATGACTTCTACCTTGATCATGTCACACAGTCCAGAAGCCTTCGCTAAACGAGCAATACGAACTGCCTCTTCCGCAGTACTTGCACCAGCTGTATTCGGAAGCAGCGTATATTTTGATAAATCAAGCTGCTCCAAAAAATTAGGCTGAGATGCTTCGAAAATGTTCATTCTTCTCACAGCAAAGGTTAAAATTTCTGCTTCTGATACGTTCACGGCTTCTTTTTGAACTTCAAATGATGGATACTTCCCTGTACCAAGTAATAATCTTGATGTGAATGTTTTTCCGCCAATGTTCAGCATGTTGTCATCCTCCTCCTACAAAGTGAACGATTTCAATCGTGTCATTAGATTGAATTTTTACTTGTTGAAACGCTTCTTTGTCAATAATTTCTTGGTTCTTTTCCACGATCACTACTCTATTTTCAAGCTGATAGGCTGATAGCAGATCATAGATCGTACCATTCTCTTGATCGAAATCAACGATTCTGCCATTCAATTGAATTTTCATACAAACAGTGCCTCCTTTCGGCCAATACGAAACGCGTGAAGCCATTCCTTTTTGACCGGTTCACCTAATATCAGGTCGCGAATGATCTCTCCAGTAATCGGGGCAAGTAAAATGCCATTTCTGTAATGCCCTGCAGCAAAAAGAATACGCTGATCTTCTGGGTGTCTTCCAATGTAGGGATGCCGGTCGCTTGTCGCCGGGCGAAGACCAGCCCAGCACTGATCAATCGGCATCTCCTTGATCGAAGGCATAAGCTGAGACGCCTTTTGAATCACAGCTTCGATGCCGCCAAGCGTTGGAACAGCCTGCCATTCGTTTGGCTTCATCGTTGCACCAACGACCAGTTTGCCGCTATCTCGTTGAACGATATAACAATGATCATGGTAAATGGTGTGCGCGAGTGCTGGACCATTATTCCATACAGACACACACTCCCCCTTTACTGGATAAAGAGAATGAGTTAATCCAAGCTCTTCAAAAAAACGGCCAGACCATACACCACTCGCTACAGTCAGATCATCACATGTGAATGTTCCCTTCGTTGTTCTAATCGCTAACGCTTCTTTCTCCCGCTTCACTTCGATCACGGGTGTACATTCTTTCACATCTGCCCCGAACCTTACCGCCGCCTGCCAAAATGCCCGGCATACCGCATAAGGTTCGACATGAACATCCTCTTTAATCAAACCTGCTCCTAAGATGTTATCTGCCATTTGAGGCATGCATTTTTTTACGCTGCTTGCGTCCAGCCAATCAAATGTAGACAAATACTGCATCCGGCAAAGTGCTTGTTTCTCTTCTTCTGTAAAGGCTACCTTCATGATACCGCCCGCTGATGTCCGAATATCAATGCCAGATTCATGCTGTAGATCGACTTTTAACTTCTCGTACAATGCCTGGCTTGCTCTGCCTGCTTGGAAAAAAATATTCTCATGCCCCTCTCCTTCAGCATGTGCACCGAGCATCCCAGCAGCCGCACTTGTCGTTTGCTTCCCTACCTCATTCGCCTCAAGTAAGACGACCTGCTTTCCTGCTTTTGCAAGGTGATAGGCAATGGACATTCCTATGATTCCACCACCAATGATTGCAACGTCATAATGCTTTTTCATAAGGATGCCCCTTTACCTGTTTAGAAAATGCTTGTGCCATCATGCGCGGCTGATGATGAGTAAAAATCCCAGACATGACAGCAATCCCTTTCACATTCGCGTGTTTCAATTCTGGAATGCGGTCAGGTGTCAATCCACCGATCGCCACCACAGGAATAGACAGTGAAGATGTCAGTTCTTTCACAAGCTGTACGCCTCTTGCCTGAAGTCCTGGTTTACAAGTGGTGTCATATACGTGCCCAAACATGACATACTCTGCTCCATTTTTCTCCGCTGCTTTCGCTTCTTCTATCGAATGAACAGAGACACCCGCATGAAGGTGAGGGAATTTTTGCCGCAGCTCTTTTGGCGAAAAGCTATGGCCTGGGAGATGTACCCGGTGAATATTGGTGAGCAGTGCAACGTCTACTCTGTCGTTGATGATGAGCTTCTCTTTCGGTACACCTTCTAAAAAGAGTCTTTTCACGAGATCAACAAGCTCACTTGCTGTTTTAGACCGTTCCCGGATATGAATAAAATCCACTTCAGGTGCGATGGCTTTTATTTGTTTGATCAGTTCATCCACAGGAAGCGAATCATTTGTCACTGCGTGGAGTTCCATTTGCACCAACCCCATCTAAGCATGCTGTTTGCCATGTTTCTTTTTGATACGCCATTTCCCAGAAATGGTACTCGTAATAGCTTGAAATCACAAAATTTTCTTTCATATTGGCCCGTACTTGTTCTGACGCTTTTTCGGCTAGTTCATCAAAGCGGTTGACCTGTTCAAAGACGAGCTCCTTAAACCAATCCCCTCCATATGTCAAAATCCATTCCTGATAAATCGGATGGTCAGGTGTGGTTTGTTTCAGCTTTTCACCCACCTCATAATATAGCCAGTAGCACGGCAATAATGCGGCTAAAATCTCTTCAAATCGCCCGCTTTTCACAGATCGGTACATATGAGAGGTATACGCATAAGCAGTCGGAGAAGGCTTAAAGTTCTCGATGGCTTCATCTGAAATCTGCAAAAGCTCTGTGAACTTTCTATGCAGCGACAGCTCTGCTTCATACGTACCCTGCGCATGATACGCCATTCTGCCCGTCGTATGTAAGTCCTCACTAATCGCTGCGCCATATGCTTGCACCTTTGCAAAATGAGTTAAATAATATGAATCCTGCATCACATAATACGTGAAACGATCGAGTGAAAGCGTGCCATCTCCAATCCCTTTGACAAATGGGTGTGTGAAGCTTCCATTCCACCATGTTGCTGCTGCTTCTTTACATTCAGTTGAAAACGTCATGTTTCTCTCCTCCTGTTTTTCCATATAAAAAAGCCACTTTCCGCGTGGAAAGTGGCTTGGAATTTGTAAAAAGCATAGTCAAAAACCGCACCACTTCCCTACGCAGGTATGAACCTGTTCAGGTAATGAGGGTCTAAAAGTCGACACTTTTATCTCAGCCCTTTTAAAGGACTCCCCTAGTGGATCAAATATATGATGTTGTACTTCTATCTTAATCAGGAATTGTTCATTGGTCAAGGGTTCATTCTTACTCTAATTGGGCTCTTAGTCCTGCCACATACTCACGAGAGCCTGACACAAGCACACGGTCGCCGCTTCTAAGCGTGGTATCTCCATGTGGTACTAAGCTGTCTACCCCTCTGAAAATACGGACAAAGACCAAATCACCGGTAAACGGAAATTCCCTCAGCATGACATTGTGATAACGATGATTGTTCATTTGAATTTGATACAAAGAAGTATCCTCATTTGTTAATAATCGAATCGCATCCGGTGCTTCAATCAAGGCTCTTAGCACCGTTTTAGATGATAGGAAATTAGAAAACGTATCAATGCCTGCTTCCTTCAATGTCAGCTCTGTCTCAGCTTTGTTGACACTAGCAATGACTTGTTTCGCTCCTTCTTCCTTTGCAAATAAAGCAATTTCCTTATTTTTCGTCTCACTGCCTGTTGCGACGACGAGGACATCCTCCTGGCCAACGCCTGCCTTTCGCAGCGTCTCATCGTCGTACTCTTCAATCGATTCGACTTCAAAGATGGAGTCAGCAAGCAGCGCTTCTTTATTTTCTTGAAAGACATGTAAAATCCGAATATCATATTCATCCTGATGTAAATCAAGTGTGACAGGTAAGGTCAGCTGATTTGCACCAATAAAGGTCACACGTTTTTTATGGCTCGCAGCTTGTTCTTTTTTAAACAGCGCTTTAAACCAAACAGGCGTTAAAATACTCGTGAGTACCGCGACTAGAATCAGCGCTCCAGACATTTTATGGTCAATGACTCCGAGCCGCTCCCCTATCGTCGCAGCTGCAATGACGAGTGATAACGTCGATGTTAATAAAAAGCCAGAACCGATCACTTTTTTCATGTCATACCATTTTTTCAAATAAAGAATCGGGATGAGCTTACTAACCAGTAATGCAATAAACAGCAGCGGGATCATGATCATAATGGTTGGGTCCTTGAACAGTGCCCATATATTTAAATCCACTCCGACCATCACAAAGAAGATGGGGATCAAAAATCCGTAGCCAAATGAATCCAGCTGCTGGACAAGCTCTTTATTCGGCGAAAGAAGGGACACAAGTACGCCCGCTAAAAACGCCCCAAGAATATTTTCAGCACCGAGTGATTCAGATAAGGCAACTAAGACTATAATGAGAGTAAAGATCGCCCTTGTCCCAATTTGCACGGTCCCTTTTGACATGGACTGAAAAATCGACTTTGTCTTAAATACGCGGCCAAATAAATAAAGCAGAATGCCCGCAGCAAATAATAAGAGCAGAAGCCACATATTCCCTGTACCATCGCCATAAATGGAGGAAAACACAGCAAGTAAAATCATCGTCACCAAATCAGCAATGACGGCGACAAGCAAGATGATTTGACCGATATTCGTCTGCATTAACTTTTCCTCTTTTAAGGTGGGAACCACTACCCCTAATGAGATGGTCGATATAATGAGCGTCATTAAAAAGGCATTTTGGATAAACCCTGCAAGGACAAACGCATAGGACAGGATAAAAGAAATACTAAATACGCCAACAAAAATAATCGTGGCTGCCTTAAACGTATTTGGTTCTTTTAGACCATTTGGCAGTTCTCGTGCTTTCTTCTTTGACTCAAAAGAAGAAAAATCTATTTCAAGTCCACTTAAAAACATCAGAAAAATAAAACCGAGCATGGATAACGTGTCTAACCATGCATCATGTTCAACTACCAGTTGAAGACCGCTTTTTCCAATGATGAGCCCCATGATGATTTCAGCAACAACGACCGGAATGGTCAGCTTAAATCGGTGCAATAAAAGTGGGGTGAAAAAGGCGACAATAATAACGACAACGAGTGATGAAACAGATGTATGCTCCATTGGCTAAAGCCTCCTAACATTGATGTTTAATCTTTTAAGTTTTACGTTAAAGCATTGATTCTAACAATTGCCTAAATGAAAAGAAAGCCATTCGTTATATGTTCTAAAATTCAAACTTCTTTAACCCCAATGAATGGATGAGAAAGATCAGGAGGAAATCTTATGAAATTTGATATCATTGGAGATATCCACGGCTGCTACGAAGAGCTGCTTACCCTCATACACAAACTAGGATACGAACTCAAACATGGATTACCCGTCCATCCTGATAAGAGAACGCTAGCCCTTGTCGGTGATTTAACAGATCGAGGCCCTCAGTCAGTAGATGTGATGCGATTTGTCATTCATGCCTACGCACACGGCGCGATCCGCTACGTACCTGGCAACCATTGCTTTAAGCTTTATCGCTATTTGAAAGGAAATCCCGTGAAATTACTTCATGGCATCGAAACCACAGTGAACGAAATAAAAAAGCTGCCCCTTCATGAACAAACCAAATTGTCACATGAATTTAAGCAGCTATTTGAGAAGGCTCCGCTTTACGATGTACTCATTCCTGATGAACTGATTATTGCTCACGCAGCGATGAAGGAAAAGGACATTGGAAGAAAACCGAACAAACAGGTGCGATCCTATCTATTATTTGGCGCGGTCACAGGAGAAACATGGCCAGATGGACGACCTGTGCGGAAGGATTGGGCAAAGGAATATCGCGGAAAACCGTGGATTGTATACGGACATACACCAGTGAAAGAACCCCGCTTCGTTGGCAGAACCGTCAATATTGATACAGGCTGCGTATTTGGCCACCGGCTGTCTGCCCTCACATATCCTGAGCTTGAAACGGTCTCTGTTCCTTCCTCTATGCCTTATGACGATTCAAGGTTTCAGCATTTCACATCATAAAAAAACCCGGTCCTGCGCTTGCAGGTAGCCGGGTTTCTCTATTTAAAGCAGCAATGATTTCATGTCTTCAGGAAGCGGAGCCGAGAATGTCAATTCCTCCCCAGTCATCGGATGAGGAAAGACAAGAGTCTCACTATGCAGTGCCTGACGGTCCATCCGCTCACTCGTTCCGCCATATAGCGTATCTCCGATGAGCGGGTGACCAAGATACTTCATATGAACACGAATTTGATGTGTTCTCCCAGTTTCAAGTGATAGAGCCACATCTGACATGTTCAACTCAGCGTCCACCGCTCGCACTGTAAAATGCGTCACTGCTTCCTGTCCAGTATCATCGACCATTCGCTCGATGATACTATCTCCTTTTCGGGCAATTTTTGCACGAATGGTTCCATACTTTTCCGAGATCATGCCATGTGTAAACGCTCTGTATGTTCGTTTGACCGCTCCACTTTTTTGCGCTTTTGATAAAAGGCTGTGGGCAAAGCGATGCTTGGCCACGAGCATGACGCCCGATGTATCACGATCAAGGCGGTTCACCAAATGAACCGTCAGCCGAACAGACTGCTCTGCATAATGGTGCAGCAATCCATTCGCAATACTGTGCTCTGGGTGTTCCCGAGAAGGAATGGACGGGATATATGGCTTTTTATTCAGCACAAGGACATGCTCATCCTCAAATAAAATATCAAGCGGAATCGGAGCAGGCTTCAGCCCTTCACTCACTTTTTCCTCTGGGAATAAAATGGTGAGCCTGTCTCCGTTATGCAGCTTGTATCTCACAGTCACATGCTCTCCATTAATGAGGAGATCACCGCCATCAAATTTAATATCCGCCAGCATTCTTTTTGAAATGCCAAGATCTATTAAATAATTCTTTAAAAGCAGCCCTTCTTCTTTGGCTGTCACGGTTTTATTTAGCGTAAAGTATTCCAGCGAGAACGACCTCTTTCTTATTCTCCTTTTCCGATAAAGGAATCTTGCACCCTTTTCCAAAACGGAAATGGTCTAAATCGGGCAAAACGGACATTCTCGTCGGCTACCCGGCATTGAATGGATTTGACGTCCTTATGAAGCAGCGTCAAATGATCAATGGTTACTTGAAAATCAACATCATTCATCGGTTTAATGACACAAGTATGGTGGTCTGGCAAAATAAGCGGTGAACCGACCGTTCGAAACACTCTGTTGTTGATTGAAGCCATTTCTGCCAGCTGAATGGCTCTAATGGAAGGATGAATAATGGCGCCTCCAAGTGCTTTATTATAGGCTGTACTGCCAGACGGTGTAGACAGACAAAGACCGTCACCTCTGAATGTTTCAAACAGCTGACCCCTAATTTCAACATCTGCCACAAGCGTCCCTTCCATACTTTTAATGGTACATTCATTCATCGCTAAATATTTCTCTTCTCTGCGGCCGTCGTTGTATCTGACAATGACTTCTAAGATCGGATATTCCACAATGTGATAAGGCGTTTTCGCAATAGCTAAGACGAGTTTTTCAATTTCACTTGGCACCCAGTCAGCATAAAAACCAAGATGACCTGTATGAACACCGACAAAAGCTGTTTCATTCAGACGGTCGCTATAACGGTGAAACGCATAAAGAAGGGTGCCGTCTCCACCAACCGTAATGACAAGATCCGGTTCCTCTTCGTTGAGTTCCATCCCGAAATCCAATAAGTAGGTCTGAATTTTATTTTTGAGTGTGTCAGATACAGAATTCCCTTTCGAAGAAACTGCAAATTTCATGAATTCTTCTCCTTTTCCACCTTGCTGCTATGAGAGGGCAGCATCATATTTGATCAAGCTCAGGCTCAGCTATCGTTTTTCTTTTTCCGGGAAAATGCCACTTGTGCTTCTTGAATTTCCCCTCTAATTTCAGACATCTCATCATCAAGCAGAGATGCTGCCTCAGAAGCTCTTTGAAGGCGCAGCTTGACTTTCTCCGGGATATTCCCGCTATATTTATAATTCAGAGAATGCTCAATGGTCGCCCAAAAGTTCATCGCAAGTGTACGAATTTGGATTTCGACGAGGAGCTGCTTCTCTCCGTTGATCGTTTGCAGCGGATATAACACAACAAGGTGGTATGAACGGTATCCGCTTTCTTTATGTTCTGCAATATAGTCGCGTTTATCAACAACCACAAAGTCTTTTCGTGACTGGAGCATTTTTTTCACGACTTGTATGTCTTCTACAAACTGGCACATAATGCGAAGCCCAGCAATATCCTGCATCGTTTCGATTTCATGCATCGGGATGTTTTTACGCTTTGCCTTTTCTAATATGCTGGCAACAGGTTTCACTCGGCCTGTGACAAATTCTACTGGTGAATGGTCATCCTCGAATTCATACAGCTTTCGAATGCCTTTTAGTTTCACTTTTAATTCTTCGACTGCTTGTTTATACGGTGCGAGGAATTGATCCCATTGTTTTTTGTCCATGAAACTTCCCCCAATTCCATATACCTAATTATTTCAGAGGAATGTGCTCTTCACTTTCTCTTCCATATCTCCGTAATTGGCATTGTCTTTAATATTGTCGATTAAATAATGTAATTCTTGATGAAGCTGAATGAGTTCTAACGAATGTTCTCCCGCTGCCAAATAGACAGGGATGTCAAGATTCATTGCTTCTTTTATTGGAGCCCATGTATGTTCCCCTAAGATAAGATACGAAAAGGACTCCTCGTTTTCAAGTATGTAAACGAACGCAAAGTGATCAGAATCAACAAGCATTTGTCCTGATGCTTTTGCTTTTTGGATTTGCTCTTCTGACGTGGTCGTCAAAATTAGCCTGTCTTCTTTTAAAGTTGCTTCTGTGATTTCAATTCGGTTTTGCATCATGATCTCCTTTACAACAAAGTACAGCTTTATTTTATCATATCAAGTTCAATATTGATAAACCGAACTTTTTGAGAAAATCCTATTTTCTTCTTATAAATGATCCTTTCACATGATTCTCCATTTATTTTGGCACATGTGGAAAGAGAAATAAGAGATAAAAACAGCCTTTTACATGATGAACACACTTCATGTACAATAATCATATTTCCTCTAAATGAAAGGTTGATGTCAAAATGGCACAGGAAATTGAAATAGAGCTAAAGCAATTGTTAATGAAAAAAGAATTTGAACAGCTGAAACAACATTTTCAATTGAAGGATTCGGATTTTCACACACAAACCAACTATTACTTTGATACACCTCAATTTGATATAAAATCTCAATTCGCTGCACTAAGAATGAGAGAAAAAGACGGTCAGTGGGTTCTCACGTTAAAGGAACCACACGAAATAGGCTTGCTCGAAACCCACCAAACGATCGCTCCTCCTTCAAGCCTTGACGATTTTCAGCTGCCAGAAGGTGAAGTAGCTGACAGGTTAGACCATCTGAACATTCAAAAGGATCAAATTGTGTATTTTGGTTCACTTGAAACATCAAGAGCTGAAAAAAAGATCAAAGAAGGCTTAATTGTTTTGGATCACAGCCGATATTTAACAGTAGAGGACTATGAACTTGAATTTGAAGTGAGCGACCTGGAAATCGGACAAGCCGCATTCTCCGCATTGCTCCAAAAATTCCAAATCCCTGTACGAAACACGAAAAACAAAGTCGTACGTTTTTATGAAGAGAAAATGAAAACACAGAATAGATGAATTCCTTGAAGGAGGAACATGATGAACGTCAATCAACTTCAATCCTTTATGCAGCTTCAAGCGCTTAAAACGTTACAATCAGACCCTGGACAAACACAAATACCGGCCGGCCAAGAATCGAATGCACAAGCTTCATTTCAGTCGCTGCTGCAAGATTTTTTAGGCGGATCAGAATTATCACGCCTGCCGCTTTCTATTTCTGCGTTTATGGGAACGGACCCATCAACGGCTCCGAACACGCAATACGCGCGTACAAACCCATACTTGTCTGCTATCGCTGGCAGTGAGCAGCTTCAATCTCCATCTTCATATGCGAATGACGCTCAATTGAATACAGCGAACGGCATTGGGAATGTCTTAAACAACAGCTACACGCCGCCGCTTCAAAAGGCTGTTTCAAACGGTTCATCATCAAAAGAAATTAATCAAATCGTGTCACAAATGGCTCAAAAGCATGGCGTTCCAGAGAAGCTGATTCATGCGGTCATCAAGCAAGAATCCGGCTATCGTACGAATGCGGTCAGTCATGCAGGAGCACTTGGCCTCATGCAGCTTATGCCATCTACTGCTAAGTCACTTGGTGTGAATAATGCCTTTGATGCGGCCCAAAACATCGAAGGCGGCACGAAGTATATAAAACAAATGCTTCAGAAATATAATGGAAATGTCTCACTTGCCTTAGCTGCTTATAATGCAGGCTCAGGAAATGTTGATAAATACGGTGGCATACCACCATTCAAAGAAACACAAAATTATGTAAAGAAAATCACAGCACAATATTTCGCTTAAACCGAAGAGAATAACCTCTTCGGTTTTTTGTATGTCGCTTTTCACCCTTTTTTGACTGAATGTGTTATGATATGGTCAATTGATCACGGAACCCGCCTCTCCCCTTATTTCCAATAGACCAAAGCGGTTTGTTTGTGGAATTGAGTTGAGGTTGTTAAAATAAGTATACAAGAATAGAAACAATAAAATAGAACAAACTGAATATCACTTTTGAAATAAATGAATTCACAATAGGGCGCTTCATCCTATTAACTACGAGTAAAAGGAGTAGTCAACATGGTACAATCGTTTAACGCACCTTACGAAGCGGTTGGAGAGGAACTTCTATCGCAACTTGTTGATACTTTTTATGAAAATGTAAAGTGTCATCCTTTGCTTCATCCTATTTTCCCGGATGACTTAAAAGAAACAGCAAGAAAACAAAAACAGTTTTTAACTCAATATTTAGGCGGACCCCCGCTTTATACAGAGGAGCATGGCCACCCTATGCTGCGGGCGAGACATCTCCCTTTTCCGATTACTGAGGAGCGGGCTGACGCATGGCTTGAATGCATGGAGGATGCGATGGATCAAGTAGGATTAACCGGCGATATTCGTGACTTTTTATTTGAGCGGCTTTCTCTAACGGCTCGTCATATGGTCAATCAAACACCTGAAAAGGATGGACGATCTTGAGCTGCAATACGCACGATCAATATTTCTCACACTGTCACGGACATCCTCAAAAGCCGATTGAAATCTATGTATTCATTGACCCTCTAAGTCCAGACTGCTGGTTATTAGAGCCATCCATTAAAAAATTGAAAATGAAGTACGGCCGTTTTTTCACTTTACGAACGGTGACAAGTTCTAGTATTAATGCATTGAATCGAAAACGAAAAAAGCATTTACTGACCGAAGCATGGGGGAAATTTGCTACCAAAACTCAGACCAAAAAAGAACAAATGCTGTCCGAACAAATTGTGACTTCACCCTACCTCGCCTCGCTTGCATTAAAAGCGGCTGAGCTTCAAGGCAGAAAATGCGGAATGAAGTTTCTGCGTCTCATTCAAGAATCACTTTTTTACCATCAGCAAGATGTGACAAGTGAACATGTGCTGCTAGAAAATGCAAAAAGTGCTGGACTGGACATCGAGGAATTCCAGCGCGATATTCATTCTCAAAGTGCTGTTAAAGCACTACAATGTGATATGAAAATTGCAGCTGAAATGGACGTATCTGAGCTTCCGACCTTTGCCTTTTTTAATACAGTAAACGGGGATGAAGGTTTAAAAATTTCAGGTGCGTACTCTTATGATGTATACGAGGAAATCCTTTTTGAAATGATTGGTGAAAAACCAACACCTTCAGAACGGCCTCCAATTGAATGGTTTATTGCTTACTTTCAATTTGCATCTGCAAAAGAGATTGCTGTCGTTTATGACCTGACACTTGAAGAAGTTGAACGAGAAATGAAAAAGCTGGCTTTCGCTAAAAAGGTAGAACGTGTACAAGTACATCAAGAAATGTTTTGGCGCTATAAAGTAGATGATCATCATTCAGATCTTGATCTCTACCGCTGTGAGAATGAACATGGGTGCTGACCCATGTTTTTTCTTTACCCTAAAAAGGAACACCCGTTCTATTTTTAGGCACGAAGAAACCGCGCCGGGATAAGCGCGGTTTCACTATGTCTTAACGACAACAAAGGGGATGGGAGAAATTTTTCACGGTCAAACAAAGGGGTAATGTTTGTATGTGATTAATTTCACATCTGTAGTATATCAAATTTTGTCGACTTATGACAACAGATATACTATATGTTCATATTTTTGTCACAAAACATAAGAGGGTTGTCACTTTCATATAGTGAAAATAACGAAAAAATGGAGGGATCTGCATGCGCAGCACAACCATTGGACTTGTTTCCATTGGCTTATGTTTCTTTTTAAATATATTAGGCTTAATGAAAATGCTTCCTCTTTATCTAACATCCCCACTCTTATTTGCTTCTATTCTTTTTACACTTTATCGAATGAACCACCGGAAGACCTTTAAGGGATTTAAAGGTTGATGATAAGGAACGGCCTCTACATGCGAAGAGGTCTTTTTTTATGAGAAAAAAACTCCTGTCAAAAGATGAGTTTGCACTCACACGTCTGACAGAAGTCTTTTCATCACTCACCCGTTTTAGAGATGAGCTCTTCCATTTCTTTCAGCTTTTCTTCGAACAATTGACATGCTGCTTTGATTGGTTCTTTGGAAGCCATATCAACACCTGCTTTTTTCAACACATTAATTGGATAATCAGAGCTTCCTGCTTTAAGGAAGTCTGTGTAGCGCTCCACCGCAGGTTTTCCTTCTTCTAATATTTGCTTGCTTAATGCCTGTGCAGCACTATAGCCTGTTGCATATTGATATACATAATAGTTGTAATAGAAGTGAGGAATTCTCGTCCATTCTAATCCGATTTCTTTATCCACAACCATGCCGTCTCCAAAATACTTCTTATTCAGGTCGTAATAAAGGTTCGTCATAAATTCCGGCGTTAAAGCCTCTCCTTCTTGCGCTTTCACATGAATAAGATGCTCAAACTCAGCAAACATCGTCTGTCTGAATACCGTTCCTCTGAATCCTTCTAACAAGTGATTTAACACATACAAACGCTGCTTTTTATCATCTAGATGATTCAGCAGGTATTCGCCAAGTAACGCTTCGTTTGTCGTAGAAGCCACTTCAGCTACAAAGATACTATAGTTTCCATACGGATATGGCTGATGCTTTCTTGTATAGTAGCTGTGGACAGAGTGCCCAAATTCATGAGCCAGTGTAAATAAATTATCAATATTATTTTGCCAGTTCATGAGGATATATGGATTTGTACCATAGCTTCCAGATGAATACGCACCGCTGCGTTTCCCTTTATTCTCATAAACGTCTACCCAGCGATTGCTCAGTCCCTCTTTTAACACGGACACATATTCTTCTCCTAATGGCGCTAACCCTTTTAGCATATAATCTTTTGCTTCATCGTAGGTTAGCTTCATACCAGCATCTTTTACAAGTGGTGTATACAAGTCATAATTGTGCACTTCATCAAGCTTTAATACCTTTTTACGCAATTCAATATAACGGTGTAATAACGGTAAATATTGATGAACTGTATCAATCAGATTGTCATATACTTCTTCTGGAATACTGTTCCGAGATAGTGCCGCTTCTCTTGCTGAGTTATAATTTCGTACTTTTGCATAAAAATTATCCTTTTTAATCGAACCGCTCAGTGTCGAAGCAAGCGTGTTTTTATACTGATCATACGTTTTATACACAGCTTTAAAGGCATTCTTTCTCACTTCACGGTCATCACTGTTTAAAAATGTGATAAAGTTGCCGTGGGTAATCTTCTTTTCTTCCCCATTTTCATCCTTTACAGAAGGGAACGAAATATCAGCATTGTTAAACATACTAAAAGTAGTAGATGAAGTTGAGAGTGGTTCAGAGGCCTCAGCTAATAAAGCTTCTTGCTCCTCACTTAAAATATGTGGACGCTCTTTATTAATTTCTTCGAGAGCATGGGAATACAGTTTTAATTCTTCTTTTTCCAGAATAAACTGCTGCAATTTATCTTCTTGAATCGATAAAATCTCTGGAACAATATAAGCAGAAGTACTAGAGAGCTGTGTAAATAAATTCGATGCTTTATCATTCAGCGCTTGAAATGATGAGTTAGTTGTATCCTCATCGTATTTCATGTGCGCATATGTATAAAGCTTACCAAGCTTTTCAGAAAGCTGATCCTGAAAGGTTAGGGCTTCATACAGTACATCAGCAGAATGGGCCAGCTTGCCTTTAAATTGGGCTAGCTTAGGAATTTCTTTTTTGACAGCTTCGAATTCCTTGTTCCATGCATCAACGCTTTCGAAAATATCTTCAAGACGCCATTTGTTTTCTTCTTTTACTTCGCTTCTGTCTGGTAAATGGTTATTTTTGCTTTGTGAAGTCATATGAATCCCCCTTGCATAAGTTGTGTTGAACCAACCTTTCGGAAAGTGAAAGAAATTGGTGTTGTATTTATCTTCTTTGTTTTGAACTATATTTGTCAAATCATATGCAGAAAAAAATACCAAACAGACTAAAAAAATGAGAAAAAAGCGTTTCTTTCTATTCAATCGCAGCACCACCTTTTTCTTATCATGATCAAAGTGGGCATGAAACATGCTAACGAAATAAGAAAGCATCTCGTTTGAACGCTTCATCTACTGTTCGTATCGGCATTTGATTCGACGCTACTTCATAATTACCCTTTTTCGTCATGTGTAAAAACCCTTGTCTGACAAGCGCCTTAACATATGCAGTGATGACCTCTTGTATTTCTTCTATTGAAACATCACCGTATCGGAGCTTTACTTCTTTCATCTGGACACACCGCTTGATTTCTTTCATCAGCAGTTGAACCGTTACTGGACTGCTTCCTTTTTTCCTCATCATCCAATCATACAGACACCCCTGCCAGACATAAACAGGACTTGTAAAAATATACGTTTCTTTCAGCGGGATAAATAATTCAGTTGGCAGAAAAGGGAAAGCCATTTGATGATGCTCATAGAAAATGTCTCTCAACCGCTTGCTTTCATTTGATAAAATGCGGGGAGGCCGCTGCCTAAATTGCTGTATGCATCTAAGCCATTGCTTGTAGACTGGACGCTTGCTTGAGGGCGGAGATAGGAGCGCCGAAAGTTCGCGGTATGCTGTTGGCGGTCTGACAGTCATGGCGGCACATATTTTCGTTGGTTGAAATACGAGAAGTTGAGCAAGATGGATGAATCTATTCTGGAGCGGACAGTAAAAAATCAGACTCCCTTTCTGTGATTCCCTTAACATTCCCCAATGAATGGAGGAGAAGGAAAAGAGCTGGGCAGATATTCGATTTAAACGATTTGCCCCTATTACCCATATAGGGATGAGCCCCGCTTCACGGAGCCCTGCTGTTCTTTTGCGCAGCTCTTGCCGTGAAATATTTGAGCATTGATATTCTATTGCATAACTTGTTCCTCCAATAGAGACGGCCACGTCAGGACGCTGATGAACCTTTGACACATACTTTTCAAGCACCGGTTTATGTCCCAGCCGCTGAAGCCAATTCATGATGGCTTCTTTCCCCGCCTGATGATAAGCCGTTTCGATTGAGGCTAGTGGACATGCTGTCAGCTGTTTATGTGCAAAATGATACACACGTTGTTCACCAAGCTTTAATTGCACCTCTTCCCTGCAATCAGGACAATAAAATTTGCACGTCGTCCTTACATGCTCCAGCCGGTTTTTAGATAAATGATGTGTAATTCGAATAAGCTTTCCATTATCCATGATCGCTGTATTCATTCTGCTCGCCCCTTACTCTTTGATGACCGTATTATAGCTTGTTCGTCTATTAAGAAGCGAATAGGCAAATTGAACTTTTATCATATCAAAACATGATTTTACTGATGTTTTCCTGAGGAAAATGAAAAAACCCCCTGATAAAAAGGGGGGAAATACAATCTTTATAGTAATGGTGATAATAATCTTGCTGTGGATTCAAACAGTCTTACCCTTAACGGTCTCTTTGCAAATTCTTCTGGGACAATTTCATGCGACTGCTCTAAATCACCTAAGAAGTCGTTCACGAGCTTCTCTGTGCTTTTCGTTTTATATAGGAAGGCATTCACTTCAAAATTCAAATGAAAGCTTCTCATATCCATGTTGGCCGTTCCTATCGAAGCCAGCTCGCTGTCCACAATGATAAATTTACTATGCATAAAGCCTTGATCATACTCATACACCTTTGCTCCTGCTTCTAAAAGCTCTGGGAAGTATGAACGGGACGCATGGAAGACGATCCGTTTATCTGGATTCTTCGGAGCAATAATCCGTACGTCTACTCCGCTTAATGCAGCAATTTTTAATGCAGACAAAATATCATCATCCGGCACAAAATACGGTGAAGCGATCCAAATAGACTTTTTGGCAGAGATAATCATGGAGAAAAAGAGATTTTTAATGACCTCCCACTGTTTATCAGGACCGCCAGCAATCATTTGTACGCCTTCTGTTGTGCTCTCAAGGTGACTGAAATCTTTAAAGTAGTCTACACCTGCGCATCTTTCATTCGTCATATAGTACCAATCCTGCATGAAAATCTGCTGCAGATCACGTACAGCTTCACCCTTAATCATCAAATGCGTGTCACGCCAAAAACCATATTGTCTGCTTCTGCCCAAATATTCGTCTCCAATGTTCAGCCCGCCAACAAATCCAACTTCTCCATCAATCACGACAATTTTTCGGTGATTTCGGAAATTGATTTTATTATTTAACAGGGGTAGTCTCACAGGTAAAAATGGAACGATCTGAACGCCGGCCTTTTCGAGGTCAGCAATATATTGACGAGAGAGCTTTAAGCTTCCTACATCGTCATATAAAAAGCGGACAATCACGCCATTTTTCGCTTTATCAATGAGAATATCTTTTAATTCTTGTCCAAGGTCATCGTGGCGGAGAATATAATATTCTAAATGAATGTGATGTGTCGCCTTTTTGATTTCTTCAAAAATATGAGAGAATGTTTCTTCTCCATTCGTCAGGACTTTAGAGGACGTGCGATACGTAATAGGGGTATGTCCGAGTCTGTGGGCCAGCTTAAATAAGAGCTGCTGATGATCACCCATATGCGTCATTTTCTCAATCGCTTCTCTATGAATATGCTCATCTTCCTGGATTAACTGTTCATCTAGAATGGCTTTCTTTTCAAACAGCCTGCGTTTTTTGATATTGCGTCCAAAGAAAATATAGAACAGAAAGCCGAATAACGGAAAGCTGCCAAGCAGGACAAGCCACGTTATTGTTTGAGATGGATTCCGGTTCTCCAAGAATATGACAAACCCGATGAAGATAATCGATAAAGTGAATAGAACACTGACAGAACTTAATACACTTACCGCTAAATCACCAGCAATTAATTGAATGACTAAATAAGCACCTATCGTAATGATAAGAAAAAATAGAACTTTGACTAAATTTCTCATTTCATTTTCTCCTTGCCGATCTCTTTATTTACCTATTCATTCAGATAAAAAAGCCGATTCCTCTATAGAAATCGACTTTTGTTGGTTACGAGAAGTGCTGTTGAATCGTTTCAAGGGCATTTCCTTCGATAATCAGCTGACCGTATTCTTTCAGTCTGTAAATGCTGACCACTGATTCATGAGCATATTCAAGCAAAATGCTGAGCTTATTCTCCACTTGCTCATCTGACAAATCCTCGTGGAAGTCAACATATAGATAATAACGGTTTTCAAACGAATATAAACTTGTGGTAAAATCCTGCATATTTAATTGAGAAAGTGCAATCAAATCTTCAAAGTCATCCATTTTCAACACAAATTGAAGTTGAAGTTTTTTGTCCTTCTCATTATGGTCTTCTTGATCCTGCTCTTCTTTTTGAAAATCATCAAGCAGTGCGTCTAGACTTTCTTCATCTGTTTGATCTTTTTTATCTTCTGGAATCGGCAATTCGAGCTTTTGTCCATCTTTAGAAAGTTGGGCTTTCGTCACGACAATTTCAAGACCTTTGTCAAGTGCCTGCACTTGAATCCAAAGAGGTCCCTCAACTGCAAATTCTTCTTCTTCGTGCACTTCGTCCATTACTTCCCAAAACAGCTCTTCACTGCGTTCACGATTATACCAAATTTCTTCACGGTCAAATCCGCGGTCTTCAATATCACCGTAGGAAATATAAAATTTCACTGTATGTTCATTAATTCTTTCGATTTCCATTTTGCCAACCTTCCCTTCTATATAAGATGTTGAAGGGACATACAAGCTCCCAATTAATAGTACTTTACTACACTTTACCCGTTCCGTCTACATGTTAACCTTTTAAAGAATTGAGGTATTGCTTCGTACTGTCTATTTTATGATAAAACATGAATAAAAGAAATAAAAACGCATTTTTTGCAGAGAAAACTTACAGAAACATATATTTGAATTGTCCTCATATATTGGTTGTACGAGCTCTATTAGACATGAGGTGAAATGGATGGAAACAGAGTGGATCATATCCTTACTGATGATTATTGGCATAGATCTGATTTTAGGCGGAGATAACGCGTTGATCATTGCGATGGCTAGCCGCAGCTTATCAAATGACAAACGCAATAAAGCCATATGGATCGGTACACTTTTGGCAGTGCTGATGAGAATTACGATGACAGGTGCCGCAGTTTATTTATTGACCATCCCTTATTTGCAATTTATCGGCGGGCTTTTTCTCCTTTATATAGGATACAATTTGTTAATTGAACAAAAGAAAGAATCGATTCGCATTAAAAGCAGCGGCTCCCTTTGGCGTGCGGTTCAGACCATTGTGATTGCAGATCTCTTTATGTCACTTGATAATGTGATTGCAGTTGCAGGTGCGGCAAAAGGCAACATGCTGCTGACCGCTTTTGGCCTTATGATTTCAGTACCGATTATTATTTGGGGAAGTAAATTGATTCATGCCGCTTTAACCAAATTCCCGTTTCTTTTATACGGAGGAAGTGCTCTTTTGGCTTTTACTGGCGGTGAAATGATTGTTCGTGATGTGAAATTGAATGAATTTATGGCTCAGCATGCGACTCTCGAATTTATGCTTCCGTTTTTAACGGTCGTAATGGTCATTTTAGCCAGCTTATTTTACGAACAAACAGCTGAAAACAAATAAAAAAAGCTGCCAAATGATCGGCAGCTTTTCAATTTTCTATTTTCTATTAGTTAGCAAGTCGCTGAGCTTCTCTTAGTTGGAATGTACGAACCGTTCTTGGAAGGAAACGTCTAATTTCATCTTCATTGTAGCCAACTTGTAGTCTTTTTTCATCCAAGATGATTGGACGTCTTAAAAGACCTGGATGCTCATTGATCAGTTTATACAATTGTTGAAGAGGCATTGTCTCAACATTCACATTTAGCTTTTGGAATACTTTTGAACGTGTTGAGATAATTTCATCTGTACCGTCTTCAGTCATTCGAAGAATTTCTTTGATTTCATCGATTGAAAGAGGCTCAGAAAAGATGTTTCTCTCTTGATACGGGATATTGTGCTCTTCTAACCACGCTCTTGCTTTTCTACATGATGTACAGCTTGGTGATGTGTATAATGTTACCATAAATCTTCACTCCTCAATTTGTAGAATGAATATTGATCTGTATTCTTAAATTAAAATTGTTCTAAATAAGTAATCTTTATAGTGATTATACTATAAAAAAGTAAGTGTGAACAGATTTTCTTGCAATTTTTGTGACAAAAACTAGACAATTTCATTCATTTTTTGGTGCCGTTTGATGTCTGAACATTCTCATTTAGTCGAGATGATCGAAAATATTTTTTTGTTTTCTATTTTCAATGACCTTCAATACATCATCAACATCCTCATACGACTGCCCATACCATTCTTCATCTTTATACGTATGGATTCGTTCATAGGTCTTCTTCATAGCCTCCATCATTTCTTCCTCATTATCTGTAAGAGGCGACCAATAAAGGATTTCCATGCGGTTCACTTCATTTGTTGCAAGTGACCTGCGTTTATAACCGATTGATTCTGCGTGCTTGAAGTGCTCTCTTTGGTAAAACTTTAGGCGTTTTGCAGTATCTGCATCATCTTCATCTACAGGCTCGACCTCAAGCAAGATCGGTTTCTTTTTTTCCTTCAGCTTATAAATGAGCTTTGATCCGAGGCCTTCACCTCTTGCATCTCTGGAAACAAATAAATAATCAATAAAGATGAAAGAATCAAATTCGGCGTACATCATCACATGATGAGGTCCTTCCTCCTTATGATAAACATCACTTCTTTCCTTTAATAAAGCTTCCATATGCTCTTTTGACTTCATTTCTTCTATCGGGAAGTATTCACTGAGCTTTTCATACCAATTCATGGATCCGCTCCTTATGATATCGTTAAGAACCACTTCCTTAGATATTCCCGATTTCCTATTATTTAAACGCCTGTACTAGTAGTAAGACGCAGCAAAGTCTTCACTAGTTTCACTTTTTTTCAAACAACAGAAAAAAGTTTTATATCGAACGGTCCATGAGTAGTTGAAAACAAACAAAGAGGATAAGTGTCATCGCTATTTGAAACATAATGAAATAAAGATACTTCATGCGCCGTGCTTCTTGCTTCTGATTGCTTGTCTTTCGGTTAAGCATATATTCCACCGAAAAAGACACAATGCCAATGAGCACCATAAACACGAGCATCCACTGTCCCCCATTTGGTTTCCTCAAAAAAGACGTTGAAAAAAGCATGAATACAATTAGAAAGTGAAATAATGAGTAGCGAAACGTCTTCCATATGGACATCTGATTTCCTCCTAGAACCTGCTTGTTGTTATCTAGAAATTACCATCATCTTATTTTTTTGTAAAATAAAAAAAGAAGCACTGACATAGCAGCGCTTCTTTCTTCTTATGATTGTTTAGCTTGAAGCTCTTTGAATTCTTCCTCTGTGCAGCTCACAAAGTGACCTGGCTTCACTTCACGGAACTCGGTGTTCGTTCCTTTGTGAACAGATGGATCATACTTGATTCGTTTGCGGTTACGCTCATAATCTGGATCTGGGAGCGGAATCGCAGATAGTAATGATTTTGTATATGGATGAAGCGGATTTTCGTATAATTCATTCGCTGGTGCCAGTTCAACCAATTTTCCGAAATACATCACGCCAATACGATCGCTGATGTATTTTACCATAGACAGGTCATGGGCAATGAATAAGTACGTTAAGCCTTTTTCTTCTTGAAGTTCTTTCATTAAGTTGACGACCTGTGCTTGGATCGACACATCTAATGCAGAGATTGGTTCATCGGCGATGATGAAATCTGGTTCAACTGCTAATGCACGGGCAATTCCGATACGCTGCCTTTGACCACCTGAGAATTCATGCGGGTATCTGTTTGCATGCTCTTTGTTCAAGCCAACAGTTTCAAGTAATTGGTACACACGCTCTTTACGTGTTTGCTTTGTTTTTGCTAGGCCATGAATGTCGATGCCTTCTGCAATGATATCAAGGACTGTCATTCTAGGGTTGAGTGAGGCATATGGATCTTGGAAGATCATCTGCATTTGACGGTTGAACTCAAGCATTTTTTGTCTTGATTTCTTCCCGTGTACACTTTCCCCTTTATAAAGAACCTCACCATCTGTCGCATCATAAAGTCTAATGATGGAGCGGCCCGTAGTGGATTTACCACAACCAGACTCCCCTACAAGGCCAAGTGTTTCACCTTTATAAATATCAAATGAAACTCCGTCAACTGCTTTCACAGTCCCTCTTGCTGTATGGAAATGTTGCTTCAAATTTTTGATTTCTAACAGTTTTTCTGCCATGCTATTCACCCTCTTTTACTAATACAGGTTTTTCGTAGCTACCTTCTAGTTCACGCATTCTCGCCTTTACAGAAGCAGGCGGTTCAACTTTAGGTGCATTTGGATGAAGTAGCCATGATTTCACATAATGCGTATCTGATACTTTGAACATTGGCGGTTCTTGTTCAAAGTCAATTTTCATTGCATAATCGCTTCGGAGTGCAAATGCATCTCCTTTCGGCGGGTTTGTCAGATCTGGCGGTGTTCCTGGGATTGCAGTCAGCTTTCCTTCATCTCCGCCATCTGTGTCAAGGCTCGGCATTGATGCTAAAAGTCCCCACGTATATGGATGTTTTGGATTGTAGAAAATTTCATCAACAGTCCCTGTCTCCACAATCTGTCCTGCATACATAACGGCTACACGATCAGCGACGTTGGCGACAACACCTAGATCATGCGTAATAAAGATAATAGATGTTTCCACCTTTTGCTGAATTTCTTTCATTAATTCTAAAATTTGCGCCTGAATCGTTACATCTAGTGCTGTCGTCGGCTCATCGGCAATCAATAGCTTTGGATCTGCTGCGAGCGCCATCGCGATGACAACCCTTTGTCTCATCCCGCCACTAAATTCGTGCGGGTATTGCTTGATTCTTTTTTCAGGCATTGCAATTCCAACAAGCTCCAGTAATTCAATGGCTCTTTTTTCAGCCGCTTCTTTTGAAATTTGTTCGTGCTTGAACAGTACTTCTGTAATTTGCTTCCCGACTTTCATCGTTGGATTCAAAGAAGTCATCGGATCCTGGAAGATCATTGAGATGTCTTTTCCTCGAATGGTTTGCATTTGTTTTTCTGTTTTCTTGACGATATCTTGCCCATCAAACAGGATCTGTCCGCGCTTGAAATAACCCGGCGGCATCGGTATTAATCTCATGATGGCCTGTGATGTCACACTTTTACCAGAGCCAGATTCACCTACAATAGCAAGTGTCTCGCCTTTATTTAAGTGGAAGTTCACACCACGAATGGCTTGAACCTCTCCACCATATGTTTTAAATGAGATTGCAAGGTCTTTCACCTCTAGAATACGTTCACGTTCCATCCTAATCACTCCTTATTTACGCAACTTCGGATCTAAAGCGTCTCTTAGTCCGTCTCCAACCACGTTAAAACCAAACATTGTTATACAGATAAATGCGGCTGGGAACCATAATCTCCAAGGATAGTACGTCATGGCCGGAATTCCGTCAGACGCCATTGTTCCCCAGCTCGCTAATGGAGCCGGTACACCAAGTCCTAGATAGCTTAAGAATGCCTCCGTGAAAATAGCTGAAGGAATGGTGAGTGTCATTGTGACAAGAATTGGTCCCATTGAGTTTGGAATTAAGTGTTTAAATAAAAGTCTAGATGTTTTCGCACCTAATGTTTGTGCAGCAAGAACGTACTCTTGACTCTTTAATTGTAGAACCTGTCCCCGAACGATACGTGCCATGTTTATCCAGCCTACGACTGTCATGGCGAGGATAATTGTTAATAATCCTTTTGGCAGAACAACCATCATTAAGATAACCATTAATAGTGTTGGAATTGCCCATAAAACGTCTGCGATACGCATCATGACTTCATCTGTACGGCCGCCTTTGAACGCAGCAATACTTCCCCAGATAATACCGATGATCACGTCAAGGACCGCTGCAGCAAGACCGATGAAGATCGAAATTCTTGCCCCGACCCATGTACGGACAAACATGTCACGTCCTAAATCATCTGTACCGAACCAGTGCTCTTTTGAAGGTGGCTGGTCTGCATTCAGTAAATCGGTCGTCGAGTAATCATATTTAGAAAAAATCGGAACAAAGATGGCCAGCATCACAATAATAAAAATGATTGAAAGACCAACCATTGCAAGTTTATTTGCACGGAAGCGAAGCATAGCATCCTTCCATAAAGATAGACTAGGTTTAGAAATTTTTTCAGATTCTGCTGCGTCAGCTGTCGCAGGAACAAATAAATCTTTTCTCATCTCTTCCATGTGTTAGACCCCTTTCTTCGCCTTCGTCAGTTTAATTCTAGGATCGATAATACCGTAGAGGACGTCAACGACTAGAATACTGATTAATAGAATAATACTGTAGAAGACTGTGACACCCATGATGACGGTGTAATCACGGTTTGTAATACTTGTGACAAAGTGAGAGCCTAATCCAGGAATACCGAAAATCTTCTCCACGACAAAACTACCTGTTAACACTGAAGCAGCCATTGGTCCCATATATGTAATGACAGGTAACAATGCGTTTCGAATTGCGTGTTTAATCGTCACAGCTGATTTCGTTAATCCTTTCGCTCTAGCCGTTCTAATGTAATCACTGTTTAGAACTTCAAGCATACTTGACCGTGCAAGTCTAGCGATAAATGCCATAGGCATGAAGGAAAGTGCAATAGAAGGTAGTACGGTGCTGGCCCAAGACTCCCATCCTGCAACTGGGAAAATCGCTAAAACGCTTGCCTCAGATGCAAATACATATTGTAGCAGCGCAGCTAAAATGAAACTTGGAACTGAAATTCCAAAGATCGTTAAAATGGCAATCGTATAGTCCTGCCACTTGTTATGATAGAGCGCTGCAAGGACCCCAAACAATACACCAAATGCTAATGCGAGGAGAATTGCCTCAATTCCGAGGGTAAAGGAAACGGGGAATCCAGAACTGATTAAGTCATTTACAGTTTGTCCTTTATATTTAAATGAGGGACCAAAATCTAATTTTGCAACTGAACCTAAGTAGTTTACATATTGAACAAATAAGGGCTTGTCCAACCCGTAGTGCTCGTTTAGGTTTGCTTCAATTTCAGCAGGAAGTTTCTTCTCACCAGAGAATGGACCACCCGGTGCTGCCTGCATGAGAAAGAAAGTTGCAGTTACAATAACAAACAGTGTGATTAAAATATATATTAATCGCTTACCGATATATTTAAGCAACGGAATTGCACCTCCATGATTTTACAACATTTTCTCTAATCAGCAAGAAAGGTATATGGAGAGACATCCTCCATATACCTTAAGATCCTTGCCGTAGATCTCTTACACTATAATTCTTACTTTTCGAAATGTGCCCATTTGTATTGAACATCACCTAGTCCAGATACAACCACACCTTTTAGTTTTGGATCTTGTACCCAAAGCTGAGTGTAGAAGTAAATTGGTGCTATAGGCATATCGTTGATGATGATTTCTTCTGCTTTTTTCAGCATTTCTTCACGTTTCGTTTTATCTGTTTCTTTCGCAGAATCATTCAACAATTGTTTGTACTCTTTGCTTTCCCATCCAGTGTCGTTGTTTCCACCGTCTTTATCTTTGTAAAGCTCAAGGAAGTTCACTGGATCGTTGAAGTCACCTAACCAGCCCATACGTCCGATTTGGTAATCTCCGCTGTGGATCTTGTCGATGTATACGTTCCACTCAGAGTTATCAAGTTCAACTTTCACGCCTAAGTCTTTCTTCCACATTTCTTGAATTGCTTGTGCAATCTTTTGGTGGCCTTCATCTGTGTTGTAAGAAAGTTTCAATGCTGGAAGATCAGAAACTGACTTATAACCTAATTCTTTCACACCTTTTTCAAGAAATTCTTTCGCAGTTGCTACATCGTGATCTTTGAAGTAGCCAGTTTTGTTATCAGTGAATCCTTCCATTGTTGGAGGAACGATTGCCATAGCTGGCACTTGCTCACCTTGCGTAATTTTGTCAACGATCGCTTGACGGTTGATTGAGTATGCAAGGGCCTTACGGATGTTTGCATTGTTTAAAGGTTTTACTTCTGTGTTGAATTTGTAGTTATAGATACCTGCGATCGTTTGGATTTTAAGACCGCCTTCTTTTTTCAATGTTTTTAAAGACTCAGTTGGAAGGCTTCCAGTTGGTGAACCAGCCCAGTCAAGCTCGCCTTTTTTGAACATGCTAAGCTCAGTGTTTGTATCTTTGATCATAGACATGTTGATCTTTTTCAATTTCACAGTATCTTTATCCCAGTATTCATTGTTCTTTTCAAGCGTGATAGAACCGCCATGTTTCCATTTAGAAAGAACGAATGGTCCGTTAGATACGTAGTTTTCACCAGCATTTGTGAACCAGTTTTTATTCTTTTCAGCCACTTTTTTGTTGACTGGCATATACGTATAGAATGCAGTTAGTTCAGTAAAGAACGGTGTTGGGTTCTCTAGCTCAACTACAAGCGTTTTGTCGTCTTTAGCTTTAATGCCAACATCAGCAACTTTCGCTTTCCCTTTGTTCGCTGCTTCAGCACCTTTAATATAGTAAAGCTGGTAAGCATATTGAGATTCATTTTTAGGATCTAATGCCCATTTCCAAGCATATTCGAAATCTTTAGCTGTGACAGGGTCACCATTAGACCATTTTGCATCACGAAGTGTGAATGTGTATGTTTTACCATCAGCACTTGTTTTGATATCAGAAGCCATTGCATTTTCTGGCTTACCTTCAGCGTTAATTCTTGTTAATCCCTCAAAAGTCTGACGGATGACACTTCCTGAAGTTGAATCATTTGCCAATCCCGGATGTAGAGAAAAAGGCTCAGTGGAGATATTCACATTTAATGTTGTTTTAGCCTCTCCAGAACTGCTCGTGCTGTCGCCTGATTTGTTTCCGCTGAAACCACAAGCGCTTAATACAAGTGTGAAAATAAGCATTAAAGTAACAACAGACCAACGCTTTTTCAACTGTATTCCCCCTTATAATATGTTTTAGTTCAAAGGTCTCGATAGAAGATGAGATTCAGATTTAAGAAATAGCGTAAAAAAGTCCCTAAATAGCTTACTTTCTATTTCTTTTGTTTTTTCTGAATTTTCACTATGTAAAGAGCCTAGCACAAACGTGTGAACAAATTAATTATAATGAATAGAATAATTTATTGCAATATCAATTTCATATATTTTAAAAAAACGTAAATGGGGATAAAGAGGGATTTTTATAAACTAAAGTCTCAATCACTTCAACAAATTAAAGCGTAAATTGATTAAAATAATTTAACAAATTCAGCAGGAATAATGTTTTATACATATAATTAATCATCCTTTTTTAAAAAATTCTGACAGATAGTTGGTTTTTTATCTAAAATTTTAGATGTCAAACGGCATGATGAGAAGGTCACATGAGGGCTTCGTGACTTTTTTATGGTCATCCTTTATAATAGATAGACATACTGTTGCGATGAAAAAGAAGAGTACATATATTCACCATTTACAGAGAGTCTGCGGCTGGTGCGAGCAGATAATGGCATGTATGGAATGGGCTTTGGAGCAGCTAACCGAACACTTTTGAAAGTTAGTAGGCTTAGACGGAGCAGTCTCCGATATCAACGTCTTGAGTGATTTCTTTGTGAAATAACAAGGGTGGTACCACGGTTCATTCGTCCCTTTTCTGTTGAAAAGTGACGGGTGGGCCTTTTTATATTGAAGAAAAGAGGTTTTAGTATGACAAAGAAGACAATTTTTTCTGGCATTCAGCCGAGCGGTTCTGTGACTTTAGGGAACTATATTGGAGCAATGAAGCAATTTGTCGATTTGCAGCATGATTATCATGGCTATTTTTGTGTAGTCGATCAACATGCGATTACGGTGAGTCAGGACCGGCTAGCTCTTCGCCAAAATATTAGAAGCTTAGCAGCTCTTTATTTAGCAGTTGGACTTGATCCAGAGAAGGCAACATTGTTTATCCAATCAGAGGTACCTGCTCACGCCCAGGCAGGATGGATGCTGCAATGTGTTGCTTATATTGGGGAATTAGAAAGAATGACCCAATTTAAGGACAAATCCGCTGGTAAGGAAGCGGTTGTTTCAGGCCTATTAACGTATCCCCCATTAATGGCTGGCGATATCTTATTATACGGTACTGATTTAGTCCCTGTCGGAGAAGACCAAAAGCAGCATCTTGAATTGACTAGAACGCTTGCTGAACGTTTTAATCGAAAATACAATGACATCTTCACTGTACCTGAAGTGAAAATTCCAAAAGAAGGCGCTCGGATTATGTCTTTAACAGATCCAACGAAAAAGATGAGCAAATCCGATCCGAACCAAAAATCCTTCATTACCTTATTAGATGAACCAAAGCAGCTAGAAAAGAAAATCAAAAGTGCTGTGACGGATTCAGAAGGCATCGTCAAATACGACAAAGAGAACAAGCCTGGTATTGCCAACTTGCTGACGATTTATTCTGTGTTAGGCAACGTATCGATTGCAGAGCTTGAGCAAAAGTATGAAGGCAAAGGGTATGGTGAATTTAAGGGAGATCTTGCGAACGTAGTCGTTGATGCTTTAAAACCAATACAAGATCGGTACTATGAACTCATTGAGTCAGACGAGCTTGACCGCATTCTTGACGAAGGTGCTGAAAAAGCAAACCGCGCAGCAAACAAAATGCTGAAAAAAATGGAGAATGCGATGGGTCTTGGCAGAAAACGCAAATAAAAAAAGCTTGCAGCACATCACGCTGCAAGCTTTTTCTAATTCACTTTTGATTCGTTTTCCATTTCCCAAAGCTTTTCAAAAAACGGCTGTCCCTTAATCATTTTTTCACAAAATGCTAAATGATTCTCTGACCATCCATCAATGGTTTCATTGTAAAGCATGTTCCAAATCTCTTCGAATGACATTCGTTTGATTTGATTGTACATGCGCGGGTTCCATTCCGTATACCAATACGCAATTTCTGCTCTGTTTTGAAGACCTTTTAATTGATCGAGCGCCATAAACATTAGCTGCTTCAACTGTCTTTCTTTTCTCGTTAATCCGCTGATGTGCTGCGGCGGCAAAGACAAAATATGATACTCCTTCGCCGACTCAAGACTATCCAGAGAAAATTCATATTCCTCAGCCTTCACATCTTTCACCATCTCATACACCAATTGCTCCTGCCTTGGGATTAAGCGGCTTTTCCTCACAGGAATGGAATACCCAATCGTATCCACAGCAATAATCCGGATACCGTCCGTGACCACAAAGCAATATTCTAGTTTACGCCGTTCATGATTTTTTCGAATATATGATTTCTCAAAGACAGATTCTAGCAGCGTCTTCGGCAGTTCTGAAAGATCATTCTCTATGTAATCAAACAAAGGACTCTGCACCTTGAGTAAAGGCACTTGATCTAACAGCTCCACACTGTCCTCCTTACGCCACTCATGAAAATGACACACATTGTAGCCATTTTCTTCCCCTTCAAACCAATTCACCCATACGTCATGAAGAAATAACATAACCAATCCCTCACTTTATAAAAACTGTTGTCCACAGTATGGGCAAGGGATAGAGAAATTATTCCAACTTTATTAAACTTCAAGCGGAGTGAATGATGGCGTGCATTTTTTTATTTTTATAAAGAAAACAAAGTGCGTGTCGCAGAGTCCCTTTCATCTTGTCATAAAAAATGAGGCATTACTTTAGCTTTTTAGGATCAAGCGCATCTCTCAGCCCATCTCCTAAGAAATTAAAGCATAAAACGGTCAGCAATATCAGTAAACCTGGGAAGAGCGGATACCACCACGCTTGCACCATAATCGAGAAGTTTTGTGCATCTTGCAGCATGTTGCCCCAGCTTGCTGTTGGCGGCTGTATGCCAAACCCTAGATAGCTCAGCGTTGATTCGGCTAAAATGACGGAACCTACTTTAAGTGTAGCTGACACGATAATAGGACCGATACAGTTCGGTAAAATATGCGAAAAGATGATGACATGGTTTTTCGTTCCAATGGTTCTTGCCGCAAGTACGAATTCTCTTGTTCGTAGTGATAAGAATTCACTGCGTATCAGTCTCGCGGTTGTGGTCCAGCCGGTCAAAGCAAAGATTAATATCAATTTATCAATGCCCGGTTTGAAAATGGTGACAAGCGTGATCAATAGAAAAATGTCAGGAATCGACAATACCACATCAACAAATCTCATTAAGATAGAATCAACAAATCCTTTGAAATACCCTGCTACCGCTCCAACGACGGTGCCAATGGTGATCGCCCCGACCACTGAGACGAAGCCAACTAGCAGAGAGACCCTCGCTCCATAAAGCACCCTTGAGAAAATATCTCGGCCAAACTTGTCAGTTCCCATCAAATGCTCAGCACTTGGCGGCTGGAGCCGTTTCAATAAATCTTGCTGCTCTGGTGCATAAGGGGCAATCACTGGAGCGAAAATGGCTGAAAAGATAATGACCAATAAGATCACGGAGCCGGCAACCGCCAGTTTATTTTTGAAAAATTTCTCACAAAATAAACGCAGCATCGTCTCTGGCTTTGGCGGAAGACCCTCTTTTAATTTGAGATCAACAGGAGGTGTTCCCATATTAGGCTGTGCCAATTGTGCTTCAGCTCCCTTCTAATATTCAATACGCGGATCAACGATCGCATATAGAATATCCGCTATTAAATTTCCAACCACCACGAGCACTGCGGAAATAACAGTCATCGCCATAATGACCGGATAATCTCTCGAAAAGGCAGAATCAATGAACAGCTTTCCAAGCCCTGGCCAAGTGAAAATTTGTTCCACCACGACTGCGCCGCCAATAAAGGATGGAACCATCAATCCGAAAATCGTAATGACAGGCATAAGACCGTTTCTTAACCCGTGCTTGAAAATGACTTTGTTTTCTCGAAAGCCTTTCGCTCTTGCGGTGCGAATATAATCCTGCCTCATGACATCAAGCATACTCGACCTTGTGTACCGGGTGAGCCCTGCCATATCAGCAGTTGCTAAAACAAAGGCTGGTAAAATGATGTGATGGAGCCGGTCAAACACATTAAAATCGGCATTTAAGGTAGAAACACCGCCTGTCGGGAACCATCCTAGATTCACAGATAAAACCATAATCAGAATGAGTCCAAACCAAAAGTTCGGAATAGCCAGTCCGATAAAAGATGTAACCGTAATGCCATAGTCAAGCTTTGTATATGGACGTTTTGCTGAAAGAACACCAAATGGGATGGCGATGATCAGTGCGACTAATGTAGAAAAGATCATGAGGATGAGGGTATTTGGCAGCCGGGCAAAAATCAAATCAGCCACGGGCGTTCCCTTTTTAACAATGGAAGTGCCAAAGTCACCTTGAAGCATATTGCCAAGCCATTTCATATATTGCACATATTCAGGATCGTTCAAGCCGTACTTATCAATAAAGGCTTCCCGGTCTGCGGCACTAATGGTCGGGTCCATCATGAGTGACATTGGATCGCCTGGTGCTGCTTTCATAATGGCGAAGGACAAAATAGTAATCCCAAATAAGATGGGAATGGAAAGCAGTGTCCTTCTAATGATATATGTAACCATATGCACAACTCCTTTTTCATCGGATCGCCATACTGTGATGAAAAAGGGCTAAAATAGTCTTTATTTTAGCCCTCTGTCTTCATTGCAGCGTGATATGAGAACCCTTAAAATCTAACTGGTGCTTGGTGAATGAAATCATCGTGAGCACCAGCGCGCCGGACTGACGCCGAATAGAAGGGTTTGTCTTCACGCTGAAAGGGGAGAACCCTCCCCCCCTCTTCACTAACAGCCTACTGTTCAATCCACCATTTCTCGATTTTGTAATACTCATCTTTCGGGTGGTAAGAGTAGCCTTGGAGATTAGATGGCATCGCGCGATGTGAGTTGGCATAATAAAGGAACGTATATGGCTGATCTTCTGCGATCAGTTCATAAATTTTTTCATATGCCTTTGAATATTCTTTTCGATCGCTTAAGTTCTTAGCATCCACTAACAGCTTATCGACCTCTTCATTTTTATACCAGATGTTATTCAAGCCTTTTTCTGACTGGCTTGAGTGGAAGATGCTGAATTGATCAGGGAATGTGGCAAGGCTCCAGCCGAGCAGCAGCGCATCGTAATCCCACTTAGGCGGTGTCGTCTGCTCAATGAGTGCACTGAATTCCACAATTTGCGGCTTCGCTTCAACACCAATTTCTTTGAGCTGCTGCTGGACAACGACAGCGATGTCTTCACGGACTTTGTTTCCTTGGTTGGTCTTTATGACAAAGGAGAATTTTTTGCCGTTCTTATCAAGATAGCCATCTCCATCTGTATCCTCCCAGCCCTCTTCTTTCAGTATCTTTTTCGCTTTTTCTTGATCAAACTCAAATACTGGAACACGATCATTCTTCGGATAGTTCCATGACAGCGGACTTTCTGGAATGTTGGCTACTTTGCCGTCTCCGTCTAACACTTGATCGACAATCGTTTGACGATCAATGGCATGTGTCAGCGCTTGGCGGACCTTTTTACTTTTAAAGAGATCATTTTTCTGGTTCCAGCCAATGTATGAATAATTGAGCCCTAGATCAGATTCAATTTTAATATTGCTGACTTTTTCAGCTGTTTGCAGCTCTGCTCCCGGTACAGCAAAGAAATCAATATCGCCTGCTGACAGCTGGGCAATCGCTGCATTCTGATCAGGAATGGTTTTAATCGTGACGGTATCAAGGTATGGACGTCCATCCCAATAATCGTCAAAGGCTTCTAGTTTAACGTAGTCTCCTTCTTTCCACTCGGCAAATTTAAATGGACCTGAACCAATTGGATTTTTTCGGTTAAATTCATTTTCACCGAGATCCTTTACAGGCACATCACCTAAAATATGCTTAGGCAAAATGCCATAGCTTCCTAATGTGACATTATAGAAATAGGGATCTTTTTTATTGAGCTTGAATTCGATTGAGTAATCCCCTGTCTTTTTAACAGAATCTAATACTTCAAAGCCTGATCCGCGCTCTCCATTGTAGTCCTTATTGATCGGAATGCTGTATGTAAACACAACATCATCAGCCGTCAGTTCTTCACCATCATGAAACTTTACGCCTTTTTTAATGGTCACATCAAATTGCTTGCCGTCATCAGATTCTTTAATATCCTCTGCCAGCGATAGCTGAGGGTTCAGCTTTCCGTCAGTTTGAAGTAAGAAGCTGTAGATTCTTTCCTCAATATCAGAGCTTGCCACGTCTGTTGAATACAGCGAGTTAAATAACGTAGGCTCTGCAATTGAACCGATGACAAGGTCTCCGCCTTGTACAGGTTTTCCAGTTGATTTCTTTTCACTGTCTCCAGATGTTTTATTTCCACTAGAGCAAGCCGCAAGCATGAGTGTAAAGATCAGCAGTAAACTGACCAAAATGGGTTTTCTATTTCTACCTTTCATATACAATTCCCCCTATCCTTTTTTAGAAATGACGACAGATGCCGCTTCATCCCCCCTCTCAAAGATGAGATCTTCCAAGCTGATTAAGCGTCGTAGAGGTGGCAGGCAACGAAGTGGTTTGTTTTTAATTCCTGAAATGCTGGTATTTTTTCTTTACAGATTTCCTTCGCATGCGGGCATCTTGTGTGAAATACGCAGCCTTTTGGCGGATTCGCAGGACTTGGCAGATCGCCTTGAAGCATGATACGTTCTCTTTTGATCTGACCCTTTTTACGGGTAACAGGAACAGAAGAAAGCAGTGCCTGTGTATATGGATGGAGCGGTTCATCATACAGGCTGTGCTTATCGGCAAGCTCCATCATTTTGCCCAGATACATCACGCCGACTCTATCACTAATGTGCCTGACCACACTTAAATCGTGAGAGATAAATAGATATGTCAGGTCAAATTCCTCCTGAAGCTCCTCCATCAGATTAATCACCTGCGCCTGAATGGATACATCAAGTGCTGATACCGGCTCATCTGCGATGATCATTTCGGGATTCATGGCAAGCGCACGAGCGATGCCGATTCGCTGCCTCTGCCCGCCAGAAAATTCGTGAGGGTAGCGATTTGCAAAGCTTGGATGAAGGCCCACCTTTGATAAAAGCTGTTCTACTTTTTCATTTCTTTCTTTTAAGGAATATAAGTGATGTGTTTTGTAGGGTTCTTTGATGATGCTTCGAAGTGTTTTTCTAGGGTTGAGTGATGCAAAGGGATCTTGAAAAACCATTTGGATGTTTTTTCGTGTTGATTGTCTTAGCTTTGATTCTGATACGCGGGAGATATCTTGCCCTTTAAAAAAGATTTGACCGTCAGTTGGCTGATATAAGCGAATCATTGTCCGGCCTAGTGTAGATTTACCGCACCCTGACTCCCCAACAATGCCTAACGTTTCACCTTTATAAATCTTCAAGTCTATGCCGTCAACAGCTTTGACTGCACCGACTTTCTTCTGAAAGACGCCCGCTTTAATCGGAAAATGTTTTCGGATCTGTTTCAGTTCAAGGATGGTTTCTTTCTCTGTTAGATCTGTTGGCTGTGGTTGATTTTGAGCAAGGGTCATGTATGGTCTGCCTCCTCATATAAGAAGCATCTGACGCTTCTGCCATTCTCAAATGTCCTCAGCTTAGGCAGCTCTCCTAGGCAGCGCTCCTTCACTTTCAGGCATCTAGGAGCAAAGCGGCAGCCGGCTGGAAGCTGATCTGGCGCAGGGACATTCCCTTTTATCGCCCTTAACGGCTGTATGTCTCCGTCAATGACAGGAATCGATTCAAGCAGCCCTTCTGTGTAAGGATGAAGCGGTTGATCAAATAATTCTTCGACGGTCCCATTTTCAACAACCTGTCCGCAGTACATGACAATGACTCGATCTGCCACTTCAGACACGACACCTAGATCATGAGTAATGAGAAGAATAGATGTACCAAATGTCGTGCATAAATCTTTCATCAATGTGAGCACCTGGGCTTGAATCGTTACATCTAGGGCAGTTGTCGGTTCATCTGCAATGAGAAGCTTCGGATCGCAGCTTAGCGCAATGGCAATCATCACTCTTTGCCGCATGCCGCCTGATAAACGGTGCGGGTAATCTTTGATGATTTGTTCCGGTCTGGAAAAACCAACAATCTTCAGCAGATCAATCGCTTTTTTCGTCGCTTCTTTTTTTGAAAGTTTTTTGTGATAGATGAGGATTTCTGTTATTTGTTCCCCGATGGTTAGGACGGGATTAAGTGAGGTCATGGGTTCCTGAAAGATCATAGATACATCATTACCACGAATGCTGCATAATTCCTTTTCACCATATGTAACTAGGTCCTTTCCATCAAGCTTGATGGAACCGTCCATAATTTTTCCACCAGTGCCGTTTATCAACCCCATAATGGATAAGGACGTAATGCTTTTACCAGATCCAGACTCACCGACTAACGCGACAGTTTCTCCTCTGTTGATGCTGAAATCAACGCCATCAACAGCAGGTATCGGTTCTTTTTTTCGAAAAAAATATGTTTTTAAGTTTTGCACTTCGAGCAGCTTGGTCATTCATTCGCCCCTTTCTCCATAGACAATAGAAGTGAATAAAAAATTCTGTCTTTTTTGAATAAAAAGAATTATCAAAATTTATATTTGTATATTATTACATTGTTATGACGAAATCAAGAAGAATTTAGTAAATTTGTAATATGTCTCTTTTTATGTGAATCATTCACTTTATGAGTCTACCGCCTTTAAAAAAGTTTCGGACGGCTCTGCAATCATAGACTCCTCGCTGATTCGGTGCTCACTGAAATACTTTTTCACGATATAAAACCCGGTGGCGTAACCAAGCATTTTGGGGTAGTTCCCTTTTCCATAAAGGAGGTTCTGTATCAGTCTTTCGTCGTCCTGCACTTTTTGATCAAGATGACTGGATACCCATTTCTTATACAAGTGCTGAAGCTGCGTTTCGTCATAGAGAGTGGTCCATTTGGCTGTATAGCTTTCTCCGTATCTATGATACACAGCATATTCAGCGAGCCCCTCCATCATGATTGTATCAAGGAATGTAAAATCTTTTTCTTCTTTCGTGAGAAAATGCAACCTGCATACATGGTGATATTCATGAGTCAGCAATGTACCGATACGTTCTTTCGGAGTATTTGTCGACAAAAAGAGAAAGACCTTGTCGTCAAATGCCATGCCGGATTGATAATAAAATTGTTCTCTAATTTCTTTGCTGCTCTCATTGACTGGCAAAATAAAGACAGGAATGTCAGGACCTTTCCACTGCTTTTGCAGCGTTTGGTATTCTTTCATGACGAGCTGGAAGTACCCTTTTTCTTTGAGCTTGTCGATCATGTCTTTGCATGATCTAAAAGACCGAATCATTCCGTGATGCTGCAGGTGGGAGAGAATAGAGGACCATTCTTTTTCCTCTGCCCCTTTAAAATAAGGAATAAAGCGCGATGCCAGCTCCTGAAATGATGATGATTGATGAATGAGATATTGTGTATTGACTAGACCCATACCGCTAAACACCTCCATTTTCAACATATGCAAAAAAGCGGCGATCTGTTTATAGATCGCCGCCTTCTTAGGAAATATTACGCTTCGTATTTTTTAAAGATAATTGTCGCATTATGTCCGCCAAAGCCAAGTGAGTTACTTAGAGCCACTTGTACTTCTTTTGAACGTGCTTCATTTGCCACATAATCTAGATCACATTCTTCATCCGGTGTTTCAAGGTTAATAGTTGGAGGAATGACGCTGGCTTTAATCGCAAGAACAGAGAAAATAGCTTCTACTCCGCCTGCTGCGCCAAGTAAGTGACCTGTCATTGATTTTGTCGAACTGATGGCAAGCTGATTCGCATGCTTTCCGAACACTTCTTTAATGGCCATTGTTTCAAATTTATCATTGTAAGGTGTGCTTGTTCCGTGGGCATTGATATAATCAATTTCTTCCACAGACAAACCAGCATCTCGAATCGCTTCTTTCATTGCGCGGACGCCGCCTTCTCCGTTTGGAGCCGGCGCTGTAATATGATACGCATCTCCAGTTGAACCATATCCAACAATTTCTGCATAAATTGTCGCACCGCGTTTTAACGCATGCTCGAGTTCTTCAAGAACGACAATCCCTGCACCCTCTCCCATAACAAATCCGTCACGGTTTTTGTCAAATGGACGGCTTGCTGTCTCTGGATCAGGATTTGTCGAAAGAGCTTTGTTCGCACAGAAACCAGCAAATGACATTTTTGTTAACGGCGCTTCTGTTCCGCCTGTGATCATCGCATCTGCATCTCCGCGCTGAATGACTTTAAATGCATCACCAATTGAGTTTGTCCCTGTTGCACATGCTGTCACTGTACAAGAGTTAACCCCTTTTGCGCCAAGTGCAATTGAAATTTGGCCTGTTGCCATATCTGGAATCATCATTGGAACGAAGAATGGGCTTACGCGTCTTGCTCCTTTATTTGAATACACTTCAAACTGCTCTTCAAATGTTTCAAGTCCGCCAATACCAGACCCAACCCATACACCAACACGCGGTGCGATTTCATCTGTGATTTCAAGACGTGAATCTTCTAGCGCCTTTTGAGCAGCAACGACTGCATATTGCGTGAAGCGTGCCATTTTTCGTGCTTCTTTTTTCTCCATGTAATCTTCAATGTTAAAATCTTTTAGTTCTGCTGCTACTTTTGCGGTATATTCACTTGAATCGACACGTGTGATTGGTCCAACTCCTGATACACCTGCTACAGCATTTTTCCATGTTGACTCTACATCGTTGCCAAGAGGTGTCAAAGCACCTAATCCTGTAACAACTACTCGTTTTTTATCCATTAATTTGTGCACCTCACTCTTTTATCGGCCCCATCGCATAGCGATTGCGCCCCACGTTAATCCGCCACCAAAACCAACCATTACAATCACATCGCCGTCATGAATTTTTCCGGCTTCGATTTCTTCACATAGTGAAATTGGAATAGATGCTGCTGATGTGTTTCCATACTTATGGACCGTCTTCGACATTTTTTCAACTGGCAGCTCTAGGCGTTCGCGGGCTGCTTCCATAATGCGAATATTTGCTTGATGCGGGATCAAGAAGTCAACGTCTTCTTTTGATAGTCCAGCTTTTTCGATGACGTTTACGCTTGACTCGCCCATTTGTCTTACAGCAAATTTAAATACTTCTCGTCCATTCATGATTGTATGATCTTTTTCATCTAAGTACAAGTGCTTCCCGCCTCTTCCATCGGCTCCAAGCTCAAATGAGAGAATTCCTTTCCCTTCGCTGACCTCTCCTAACACAGCAGCACCTGCTCCATCTCCAAACAGAACAGCAGTATTGCGGTCATCCCAGTCGGTAATGCGAGAAAGCTTTTCAACGCCAATGACGAGCACGTGCTTGAACGTACCTGATTCGATAAATTGTTTTCCAGTAACAAGCCCATACATAAAGCCAGCACACGCAGCGCTAATATCCATTGCACATGCTTTATGTGCACCGAGCTGCTCTTGAATCATACAAGCGACTGTCGGAAATGCTTGATCTGGCGTGACTGTCGCCACAAGAATCATATCGATATCTTCTGCAGCTACATTTGCGTCAGCTAATGCTTTTTTTGCAGCAGCAAGCGCCATATGTGATGTATTGACATCATCAGAAGCAATTCTTCTTTCTTCTATACCTGTTCTAGTACGAATCCATTCGTCAGAAGTTTCAACCATTTTTTCTAAATCAAGATTTGTTAACACTTTTTCAGGTATATAGCGGCCAAGGCCAATAATTCCAGCATTCATTGAATAAGACTCCTTTTACTCATACGAGCATGTGATATTGTGATCTTATATTAGTATCTGGTACTAATTTTACCTTATTTTTTTCTCCTTGGCAATACAAACGTCTAACCTTTCCTCTCACTTTTTTCATAGATTATTGATATACCGATAGTAGAAAGGAGCATGTGATATGGCGCAAAAAGATATTTTTTCGGCTATGATGTTTGGCCAGCCGCTTGAAAAGGAGAAAAGCAAGACAGAAGCAAAGGAGGAACGTGAGGAGACATCTCCAAGTGAAGACTCAATTGATTACATGCATGTCATGAATCAAATTGGGAACATTATGAACTCCATCGATGAACTGAAGCCTGTGTTTAAAGATGTTGGCCCTATGATTAGTGCCTTCAAGAAAAAATTATCATAAAAAAAGCCACTATTCTGTGGCTTTTTCTGATTCTGCATCTGCTTTCCCAAGCTCATATGCCTCTTGCATGACAGATGTAAACAATGATAAAAGCGGCTGAAGAGCTTCGGGCTCAAGCTGAATACCCGCTTTATCTAATTCTTCTTTTGCCTGCGGAAAATACTTCATGGCAATTTGTAAAAACTCCATCGATTTTTCGTGCTGCATCGTCGTATCCTCACTTTTCATTTGGCAGTTTGCCAGTTTTTTTGTAAGTCGCAATATCACTTTCAATATCTTTCACAAAAGCACGGTCAATGGTGGAACTAAATTTCCCCATTTCGATCACTCCTTCTTTAAAATCAAAGGAGTAGTCACCTTGTTCGTTTAGCTTGCCTTCATTAAATTTCTTCGCAATAATAGTGTACGCTTTATCCACATGCTGGACTGTGCTTGTTAAGACGGTATGACTGCCGAGGTTGGATTGATCAGTGACATATCCGATCGCTGATAAATTATCGGCTTTGATTTGTTCAATGACAGGGATATTATAACCATCGCCTGCTGGATATACAACATCTACGCCCTGCTTTTTCAATTTTTGATAGAGCTCCACGGCTTTGTCAGCATCATCCCAGTTTTCGACAAACTCGGCAAGCACTTGTACATGTTCATCTTGATATTTTGCACCTTTGATAAAGCCATCTACTTCGCTTTGCCAATCATATGTAGCAAGAATACCAATCTTTTTTGATTTTGACATATGTGCTGCTGTCATGCCTCCGAAAAAGCCCATCGCTTCACCTTTAAACGTCACATTCGCGACATTATCCGCCTGAGGCTTGTTTCCATTTACCGTGATAAATTGTGTTTTCGGATAATCTTCACTAATTAAGTTGAAAATTTCGCTGTATTCATTGCCATGGCCAATAATCAAATTGACTCCTTTTTTGTGAAATTCTTCAATGGCATCAACGATTTTCTCTTTGTCGACCATTCCTTCCTTATAATAAACATCTACACCAAATGTTGATTGAATATTTAATAAGCCTTTATAACCTTTCGTTCCCCAAACTTGATCATTAATTGTATCGGGGACGAGTAAACCCACCTTCTCAATCTGTCCTTTTAAAGGTGCCTGTGAGCAGGCAGATAATAGGAGAAGGAACGAAAAGATCATGACAAGCCGCTGATACTTCATGCCATGTTCAACTCCCTTTGCCACATGCAGGCATGAACCTGTATGTTAAATATAGGTTTATTTTATACTGAAAAAAGATAAGATGGAAGATCATTCTTGCTTTTTGTCGAAAAATGTTGAGTTTTGTCTTTTCCATTCTACCATCATTTCTTCTGCTTGTTTGTCATCCGTTTGTCTTTCTACCTTCAATTCATGTGTTTCCTGTCTTTGTTCAGTGCCCGATGCCCACTTGAACAAATCCCTTGCCACATCTTCTACAAAAAATGCTTCATCACGCTTAGTTCTTTCTTTATTAAGTGCCCATGGTCCGAACATGCGAGGGAGAATAACAGCCGGCACATTCTGATTGGACGATTCGTCTTCGGGTTTTTCGTATAGAACCCGGTACATGCTATGCTTCGCTTTCATGTCTTTGTGTCGTTTATCTGATTCCTCTGATTGAATAAAGATGAGGTCATACGTGTCTTTTCCATCCTGAAGGTCAATGACACGGAAGAGATCATTTCTGCCGAGCCACATCATTCGCTCTTCTAATAACATCTTTTGCTCTTCTGTATGATCATGAGGACATGTGATATCCACTTGAATGCCCTCTTTCATCATATATTCACACAGCGCTAGACCAAAAAATTCATCTGCCCCTATGATCAGTCCTGTTTCCATGTTCATGTCCCCTTTTTTAGCTTATCGAATAAAAAGAAGAGCCCTTTCCATGAAGGGCTGTTATCATCCTATTCATCACAATTCTCTTTCATGCGATTTATAAAACTTGTGAATGGATTGAAAGATTCTTCTCGGATGATCAAACATATGCAAGGTGAGATCGATCTGACAATGCTCTGGATTCTTCATATGCTGATCTATAAAAGGCTTTGCATGTAGTTCATATGCATACGGTGCGCCGTTTAGTCTTTGCCATATGTGAATCGGTACATGAGCAGAATGAACAGGGCAAGCAGGGAGCGGGTACGTTTCCGCTTCCTTTTCAGAGCAGCCGTAGCTTTTCGCTAATTCTTTGATCAGCTGTTTATAAAAGAATTTGTGTTCCTTTTCTCTTTCTCGTTGTGCATAGAGATGCAGACATGGATTCACGAGCGCAATGGACCTTAGCACTTCTGGCATCTCTTCAGCAAGGCTCATGGCAACGAGTGCGCCCATCCCCTCTGCCAGCACATGAATTTCCCGGTTTAATATTTCTTGTTTTAATGTGTGATGAACGAGCTGCTTTGCACTAAAAACAGCATCTTCGCATCCCCAGTGATTCCCATGAAGATGACTATTAAACAATGTATATCCTTCATCCTTTAAGGCAGTTAAAAGCTGGTTTCTTCCATAGTGCTGAAGCCAGAATGATGTATTTTCCTGCACAAAGTGATTTCGGTCACCGAGGATAAGAATGCCAAAGCCATTTGGTTTTTGAGGAAGGTGAATGACGTTCCACTGGGAACCAAGCTGGAAAAACCGTTCGCTTACACCCATATGGCCAGCCTCCTTTCAGTGATTCTGCTTTCTATGATATGAACAACAACTCTTGTAGGAATAAGGAAATCCCCTAAAGAGAGAAGAATTCTTTTTATTTTTATAGCAGAAGGTCTTAAAATGGTCACATAAAGGCTAAAACAGTCTTTTCCCCTCACTCGTATCTATGGTATGATAATCAATAGATTGTTACATAAAGGACGGTGGGATTATGCATTATATTATCACCCTCATTTGGACTTTTCTGCTGACACATATGGCTGGTTACATCGTTGCCTCGATGAATGGCGCTGCTTATGACTTTACTTTGACTTCTATTCTTGCAGTGGTGTTTACGGTTATTTTATTCATCTTTGCTGAAGTAAGTCCAATGAAAGAAACGGAAAGTTCAACAAAACACTCTTAATACGTAAGACTTGATTGCTGAGGAAGAGCTAAAATGATGTTGATTTTAGCTCTTTTTCTTTTTGATTGAAAAGCGGTACGCTAAAACCCCCTGCAGCCACAGGGGGTTTTTTTATCGATTACACCTCGACGGTTTCGGACTTCTGTTTGTCTGCTGTCAAATGGCTTTTCGCAAGCCCTGTAAACAGGAAGATCGCGATACCAGATAAAATTTCAAGGACCCCACCGCCAGCAATGACAGGTCCTGCTCCAAACCTTTCTGCCAGAACACCTGATACGACAGCTGCAAGCGGGAGAAAAACATTTGATGAAGCATTGATCACGGCGTATACTTGCGGCTGATCGTCTTGGTCGACAGACGTTTGAATAATGACCATTTCCGGTACATTGATCGCACTAACGGCGGCACCGAATATAAAGGATGCAAGTAGAACGACCGGCAGCCATGTACTCATCCCTGTGATAAAGAACGCAGCTCCTTCAATCATACCAGCGACAATAAAGAACAAACCAAATCTCTTAATTTTCACTTTCGCTAGAGCAAAGCCCATCATAAACGCGCCGACTGCGGCAACACCTCTTAAAATGGAATACACCATGGAATCGCTTTGCAGTGCTTCTGCTACGTATACAGCAGATAGTGCCTGCCACGGTGCTGCGGCGACATTCATTAAAATACAATACAGCGTCAGTGCAAATAAAATGTGATGATTTTTAACGACGAGAAAACCTCTTTTTAAGTTATACAAATATGTATTCTTTGCTTGTTTAATGCCTGCTGCTTTTTCTTCATCGGTTTTCTTTAGTTTGACGCCGATAATAAACAGGCCGGATATGATGAATAAGGCAGTGGTGATGAGCAGGGTATCTGCAGGTCCGATTAATTTGACCAAGAGACCAGCCACCATGACTGCTGCAAGTGCGACAATCTCAAAAGAAGATTGCAGGATGGCATTTGCTTTTTGAATCAGATGCTTCGGAACAATCTGCGGTAAAATGGCCACAGAGGCTGGATTATATGCTGCACCTGTTGCCGATTGAATAACCATTAATGAGATCAATAACCATAAAGGCAATAGATGCGAAAAATGCAGAAGCGGAATAATGAGTACAATTGTTGCTCGAACGACGTCTGAAGCGAACATCCATTTAGACAAATGGTGCTTTTTCATAAGAGGTCCTAGTATTGGGGCTAACAAAGATGAAGGAAGAACGGTTACTGCTAGGAGAAGTCCTGTACCGAGTGCTCCATCCCCTCTCAAAATCAATAGCCAAAGGACGGATGTAAAAGCAAAACTTTCTCCTGTGTTTTTAATCAGTCTTGATATGAATAATGAGGTGAAGCGTTTATTCCAAACACTTTCACTGAGATTCGTCTTTTCCATCACACAAATCCTTTCAACAATATATTCCAATTACATATTTTACCTTAAATTTTCTTTTTTTTATACTGTTTTTTGAAAATTGGAACTTAATTGATTTTTATTATAAAGAAAAAAGAGGCATGACACATGCCTCTAAAGACTTATTCCTTCTGACTCTTAGTCAATTGCTTATGGCTTTCTTTGGTAGGTCCAAACACGATTATGGTTCGAGTTATCCGGAAAGACGTCGCCTGCTTGAAGCTTAATCTTTAAAGGATCTTTCACCATACTGCCGGTTTCACCGATCTCGATATACACACCATTATTCGGTGCTTTATTCCCTGATTTAAATTGATGCTTCTGACCCATTCCCATCCTCCTTTCTCGATGATGTTATTATGTCCCGTCACTTGCCTCTCCAATCCTTTATGCAAAAAGTCCCTGCTCCTACGAGTCAGGGACACTTTTCATTTAATTGGTTTGTTGATACATGAGCTCTTTGATTAACGCTTTTTGTACATGCAAACGGTTTTCTGCCTGCTGAAAAACTTTTGAGTGCGGCCCGTCAATAATGTCTGCTGTCACTTCTTCTCCGCGGTGTGCCGGGAGACAATGAAGGAAAATATAATCCTTTGCTGCATAACTCATTAGTTCGTCATTGACTTGATATTCTTTAAATTCAGCAAGACGTTTCTCTGTTTCTTCTTCCTGCCCCATGCTTGTAAACACATCGGAATAAATGACATCTGCATCTTGAACAGCAGCGACAGGGTCTGTCGTAACGATGACTTCTGCGCCTGATTGTTTTGCAAACTCACGTGCCGTGTCTGTTACTTCTTGGAGCGGTTCATAGCCTTCTGGTGATGCAACAGCAATGTCACAGCCTAGCTGCGCACAGCCAACCATCAAGGAGTGAGCCACGTTATTTCCGTCACCAATATAGGCTACTTTGATTCCTTTTAATGTTCCTTTTACTTCTTTGATTGTCAATAAATCAGCAAGTGCCTGACATGGATGGGAGTAGTCAGTCAGTCCATTGATGACAGGAATAGACGCGTATTGTGCTAGCTCCTCGACCTTCTCATGTTCAAAGGTCCGAATCATAATGCCATCTACATAGCCAGACAGCACTTGTGCCGTATCACTGATCGTTTCTCCTCTGCCAATTTGCAAATCATTTGAGCTGAGGAAGAGCGCATGTCCTCCTAGCTGCGTCATTCCCGCTTCAAACGATACACGGGTTCTAGTTGACGATTTTTCAAAGATCATCGCTAACGTTTTCCCTTTGAATAAATCCTGATAGGGATTTTGTTTCATTTCTTCCGCTTTTTCAATTAAATAAGCAATGTCATTGATTGAGAAATCTTTTAACGATAAAAAGTCTTTTCCGTATAATGCCGGTTGCACGTCGACTTGACTCATGCCGTCACTTCCTTTTTATATAATTCTTTGAGCGATACTGGTGATACATCTCCATTTTTCCCTTGCAGGAATGCTTGAGCTGTTTCATCTTCGGTTAGAACTTGGACGCCATGTGTGAGTGCTTTTACACGCTGCTCTTTTGCCTCTTCATCTTCCCCTAAATGGATATGAAGCGACTTATCTTCGTTTTGCAGCCAAGTTTCAAAGCTGTCCGTCCAGACGTCAAAGCCTGCATGTTTCGCTTTATCTACCAATTGTTCACTGCCTTTTATAAAGAGGCTGCCTTTCTGATGCCAGATTGACGCAAACACTTTTTTCAAAGCGCTTTCGGCGTTCTTGCCTACACACATTCCTTCTCCTGTCGCTTTCATTTCAGGTGTCAGCTTTAAGTCAATATCTTGAATGGCATGTGATGAGAAGACTGGGAATTTGACCGCTGTTCCCCCTTTGTTTTTCGTTGCAGGGTTCAGTTCTTCAAGCGTCGCACCCGCTAATAATTGAGTCGCAAGCGGAATCATGTCAATGCCCATTACTTTGCTGACGACTGGAACCGTCCGGCTTGCCCGCGGATTTACCTCTAGTACAAGCGCCTGATCCCCTTTGATCACAAATTGGATATTCATAATGCCCTTAAACGCTAATTTCTTCGCTATTTGTTCGGACGCAGTATGCACCTGCTGTTTGATGTCTTCGCTAATGGAGACACTTGGTAAAATGGCAAAGCTGTCACCTGAATGGACGCCCGCTTTCTCTATATGCTCCACGATCGTTGGAATGAAGGTCGTTTTTCCGTCAGAAATCAGATCCACTTCAACTTCTTTTCCAGTGACATACTCATCAATTAAGATCGGGTACGGCAAATGATCTGGCTGATCAAGCAATGATGTCAAATGTGCTTCTGACTGGACAACGATCATCCCCATTCCGCCAATGACATACGATGGGCGAATTAACACAGGGTAACCAATGATTCTGGCATGTGCGAGTGCTTCTTCTTTTGAGTCAGCCGTATTTCCTTCTGCATGAGGAAGATTCAGTTCATCAAGAAGCTGATAGAACAAATCACGATCTTCGAGCGCATCTAGCGTGTCAAAGGATGTACCTAACAACGTGACACCGGCTTTTTCTAAGCCTTCTGCTACATTGATGGCAGTCTGTCCGCCAAATTGGACGATGACGAAATCAATTTTTTCTGCTTCGACAACGTTTAAGATGTGCTCTAATGTAATGGGTTCAAAATATAAACGATCTGCGATCTCATAATCCGTACTGACCGTCTCTGGATTGTTGTTCATCATGATGGTTTCAAAGCCAAGCTTTTGCAGGGTAAGAACGCCATGAACTGCACTATAGTCAAACTCGACTCCCTGCCCAATTCGAATCGGACCAGAGCCAATGATGAGTGCACGCTGCTTTGTTTTCTCCTGATGCTCTCCATCACTTTTGCCAAAGTATGTGGAATAGAAGTAGTTCGTTTTTGCATCAAATTCTGCCGCACATGTGTCGACAATTTTAAATGAAGCCGTAATGTCATATTCTTGACGAAGCTGTCTAATGGCCTCTTCACTGTGGCCTGTAAGAAGAGCAATCGTTTCATCAAGGAAGCCCTTTTCCTTTACCTTTTTCAAGGTGTCTTTTGAGAGCGTTCCCTCATGGTTCTTCAATTCCTGTTCGAGAATGATCATATTCTTGAACACATGTAAGAAGAATAGATCAATTTTCGTCGCTTGATGAATCGTTTCGACCGTTTCTTGTCTTGAAAGAAGCTCCATGACAGCGAAGAAACGTCGATCGTCTGGTGTTTTGATCAGTTCAAATAGTTGTTCAGTCGATTGGTCTTTCAATTCTGGCAGATGGAAGCCCTTTGTTTTGATTTCAAGGGAGGCGACGGCTTTTTGAATGGCTGACTCTAAATTACGGTCAATCGCCATGACTTCGCCAGTCGCCTTCATTTTTGTTCCTAATTGACGATCTGCCTGTTTAAATTTATCAAACGGCCAGCGTGGGAATTTCACGACGACATAATCGAGTGCCGGCTCGAAACTAGCATAAGTTGTGCCTGTGAGCGGGTTTTTGAGTTCGTCTAGTGTGTAGCCTACCGCAAGCTTTGCCGCCATTTTAGCAATTGGATAGCCTGTTGCTTTTGAGGCAAGAGCAGATGAACGGCTGACCCGTGGATTCACCTCAATGACAAAGTATTCTTTACTGAGTGGATCAAGGGCGAATTGGATGTTGCATCCGCCGACTACATCCAGTGCTGAAATGATTTTCAAGCTCGCTGAACGAAGCATTTGATAATCCTGGTCTGTTAATGTTTGGGAAGGTGCAACGACAATCGAGTCTCCTGTATGCACACCAACTGGATCGATATTTTCCATATTACAAACCGTAATACACGTATTTTGACGGTCTCTCATGACCTCATATTCGACTTCTTTAAAGCCAGCGATGCTTTTTTCAACTAAACACTGATGAATCGGGCTCGCTAAAAGGGCTCCTTCAATGAGCGGTTTAAACGCTTCTTCTGTTAAAGCAATTCCGCCGCCCTTTCCGCCAAGTGTGTATGCTGGTCTTAGGATGACTGGGAAGCCTACTTCTTTTGCAAATTGAAGGGCATCTTTCGCATTATCCACAATTTCACTATCTGGCACAGGTTCGTTCAACTGCTTCATGAGAGCACGGAATTTCTCTCGATCTTCACCGTTTTCAATTGTTTCAACTGACGTTCCGAGCAGGGTTACCCCATGCTTCTTCAGCACACCGGCTTTTTCTAGCTCGACAGCAAGGTTTAAAGCGGTCTGTCCGCCAAGGTTGGCTAAAAGACCATCTGGTTTTTCCTTTTCGATGATTCTTGTCACTGAATCAACTGAAAGCGGTTCAAAATAGATTTCATCAGCAAATGATTCGTCTGTCATAATGGTTGCTGGGTTGTTATTCACTAAAATGACTTTGTAGCCCTCTTCTTTTAAGGCCATACATCCTTGTGTTCCTGAGTAATCAAATTCTGCTGCCTGACCAATGATGATTGGACCAGACCCGATGACTAGAATGGTTTGTATGCTTTGATCTTTAGGCATGTGCAACTTCTCTCCTTGCTTGTTTCACTTTCTCAATAAAATCATCGAATACCCATTCACTTTCAGCAGGACCTGGGTGTGCTTCTGGATGAAATTGAACTGACATAATTAGCTTCTCTTTATGAATGAAACCTTCTACAGATCCATCATTGACATGAAGGAATTTCACGTCCACTTCTTTGTCATTCATGCTTTTTTCATTCACCACATAGCTGTGATTCTGACTTGTCATGAAAACACGTTTGGATTCTGTATCTTGTACAGGGTGATTCGCCCCGCGGTGGCCAAATGGAAGCTTATACGTATCCCCGCCAAGTGCGAGAGCGATTAATTGATGACCTAAGCAGATTCCAAGTGTCGGGAAGGTCATCATGATGTCATGAATGGTTTTTAAATATGGCTTCATTGTTTTGGGATCACCAGGTCCATTTGACAGCAGAATCGCATCTGGCTTGATCTCAAACACCTTTTCCAGCTGTTTGTACGGAATGACGGTTACTTTACAGCCGCGCGCTTCAAGCGAATCTGCAATTGATTTTTTAAAGCCAAAATCAATGAGCGCTACATGTTCCTCGCCACTGCCTTGTGTGTAGATCTCGTCCTCTGTCACCTGTGCGACCACATTGTCTTGTTTCATGACCGGCGGTGTTTCGTTTTCGTCTACACTGATCACAGCGTTCATCGTCCCATTAGCCCGGATGTTTTGCACGACTGCACGTGTATCTGTATGCGTCAGAAGCGGAATGTTCCACTTCTGTAAATAATCTTTTAAGCTAACCGCTGCAAGATGATGAGAGAAATGATCAGCTGCTTCATACACAACGACAGCTTTCACTTGTGGTTTTTTGCTCTCAAAGTCTTCATGATTAATACCGTAATTTCCGATGAGTGGATATGTGAAAACAATGATTTGTCCCTTATAAGAAGGATCTGTGAGCACCTCTTGGTAACCTGTCATCCCTGTAAAGAAAACCACTTCACCTGTCATGCCAGCTTCTCCTGTCAGATCTCCTTCAAAAGAGGCTCCATCTTCTAAATTTAAATAACCTTTCATGCTTGTGTCACCCCAAATTGAATAATTAGTAATATAAATGCATTTTTATGCGTTTTGGTGTAAAAAAATTTATACCGTCACTGCTTCATTTGCTAAAACCTGAGTAATCGCTTCTATTGCATGATCTATTTCTGCTTTTTCTACATTCAGCGGAGGTAATAACCGAATCACATTTGGACCAGCTGGAAGTACCAGCAACCCTTGTTCTCTAAGAGCTGTGATATAATCACCGACTGGCTGATGACATTCAATCCCTGCCATCAATCCTTTTCCGCGTACTTCTTTTACAATATTCAGTTGTTTCAGATCTTGCAGCTTTTCTAACAGATAAGCGCCTTTTTCTTTGACTTCTGAAAGAAACTCTTCTTTGAAAATGACATCGAGTGTTGCATTCACTGCGGCCATGGCAAGCATGTTGCCACCAAAGGTTGTTCCGTGTGAACCTGGTGAGAATGCATCTCCTAAAGCCTTTTTCCCTATGACCGCACTGACTGGGAAGCCGTTTCCTAAGCCTTTAGCAGAAGAGATAATATCAGGATCAAGTCCCGTTTGTTCGTATGCAAACGCTGTTCCTGTACGTCCAATACCCGTTTGAATTTCGTCTACGATCAGCAGTGCTTCATGCTTTTGGCAAAACGCTTGAACGGCTTCTAGAAATTCTGCTGTCGCTGGATTTACTCCACCTTCTCCTTGCACAACCTCAAGCATCACCGCTGCCACATCATCGACTTCACACGCGGCAATAGCGTCTGGGTCATTAAACGGTACATAATGAAAGCCTTCCAGCATAGGGCCAAAGCCAGTTTTAATTTTATCTTGACCTGTAGCAGCCATACCAGCATACGTGCGCCCATGAAAAGAGTGCAAAAATGTCACGATATTTGTTTTCCCTGTTGCTTTACGCGCTAATTTGATCGCACCTTCATTTGCCTCAGCTCCGCTATTGCAGAAAAACACGAGGTCTCCTGAACTGTTTGCCGCAAGCTTTTCTGCTGCTTTTTCCTGCAGTCCATTTTCAAATAGATTCGATACATGCCAGACGTGATCAAGCTGCTTCTTGATGGCTTGATTGACCTTTGGGTGATTGTGGCCTAGATTTGTAACCGCAATGCCTTGTATAAAGTCTAAGTATTTTTTTCCATTTGTATCGACTGCCCAAGAACCTGCTGCCTCTTTAATTTCAACATTCCACCGTCCATACGTTTGAAAGAGATGACTCACAGGACCGCCTCCTTTTGTTTCACAATTCTTGTTCCTTTAAAGGTTTCCCCTGTAAAGATACTGCCTTTGCCATTCACGATCATGACTTCATCCACATCTCCTGATAAAGCACTCAAAGCGGATTGCACTTTTGGAATCATTCCCCCGGAAATAATGCCTTCATCAATGAGTGAAAGGGCTTCTTGTTCGGTGACGACATCTAATAATTCACCATTTTTTAAAATGCCTTCCACATCTGTGACAAACATGAGCTTATCAGCTTTCATGGCTCCTGCGACAGCTGATGCTGCTAAATCAGCGTTTACGTTTAACGTTTGGCATTCTTCTGTCATAGACAGCGGTGCAATCACAGGAATAAATTGTTTTTCCATTAATGCTTCTGCCATCTCTGGATGGACTTCTTTGATTTCACCAACGTATCCGTACACGTCTTGATCGAGGAAATCCGCGACAAGCATCTGCCCATCTTTCCCAGACACGCCGACAGATGAGATATCATGCTTTGCGAGCTCTGACACAAAGTATTTATTGACCGTTCCCGAGAGGACCATTTCGGCTACCTCTAACACAGGCTTCGTTGTTTTGCGCTGCCCGTCAACAAATTCTGTTTTCACTTCTAATTTTTGCAGCATGCTAGTGATTTCAGGACCTCCACCATGGACGATAGCCAGCTTAAATCCAGCAGCTTGAAGTGAGCGGACATTTTCATAAAAGGTATCTGAAAGTTCTCGAATGACACTGCCTCCACACTTAAATACGATCGTTTTATCCATGTCTATCTCCTTCATTATGTGCGATAGCTCGCGTTAATTTTCACATAATCATAGGTAAGGTCACAGCCCCATGCTGCTGCTTTACCATTTCCCTCATTCATTTGAATCAAAATCGTGATCTCATCCTGCTCTAGATACGCTTTTGCTTCCTCTTCTGAGAATGGCTGCGGTTCATTATGTTTAAACAGACATTGTCCGCCTAAATAAACTTCTACCTCTTGTGGTGTGACGGAAGCTGCACTATGACCAATGGCTCCAACGATTCGCCCCCAGTTGGCGTCGGTGCCGTAGACGGCTGTTTTCACAAGACTTGAACCAACGATTTTCTTCGCTATGATGCCGGCTTCTAAATTATTTTTGGCGCCAGCAACTTGCGCTTCAATTAATTTCGTTGCACCTTCTCCGTCTCTTGCAATCTCTTTGGCAAGATCCTCACAAGCTAGCTTTAATCCTTCTTTGAACAATGGCCATTCTGGATGCTTTTCATTGAGTGCTTCATTTTCTGCCATGCCATTTGCCATTACGAGTACCATATCGTTTGTCGATGTTTCCCCATCGACGGTAATTTGATTAAAGGTCACATCGGTAATGTCACGAAGTGCGTTTTGCAGGGCTTCCTGTTCGACATTTGCATCCGTTGTCACGAAGCCAAGCATCGTTGCCATGTTCGGATGAATCATGCCAGAGCCCTTTGCTGCACCTGCAATCAGAATCTCTTTGCCGTTTATCGTCAGGGTGTATGTTGTATTTTTAATGACTGTATCTGTTGTTAAGATTGCCTCTTCAAAATGACCATTTCCTGCTTTTGCTTCTTTCAGCTGCGAGATGCCTTTTTTGACTTTATCCATATCCAGACACTCTCCAATGACACCAGTAGAAGAAACAGCAATGTAATCAGGTTCTACCCCTAACATATCTGCGCAGGCTGCCTGCATTTCGTATGCGTCCTTCAAACCTTGCTCACCAGTACATGCATTGGCGATGGCACTATTGACAATGACACCTTTTAATTGCCCTGTCTTTTTTAAGCTTTTGTGAGTGACTTGTAGAGGTGCAGCTTGAAAGTGACTTTGTGTATATACCGCTGCACTCGCTGCCGGCACCTCACTGACAATCAGTCCAAGGTCTTTTTTTGAATAGCGTAATCCAATATGAATCCCCTTTGCTTCAAAGCCTTTTGGTGATGATACGTCACCGTCTATTTTTACAATGCCTTTTTCATTCAATTCGATCATGTTTGTTGTCTCCCCTGTTCTTATGGATAGAGAGGTGTCATTGTGAGGCCCGCCTCTTCATCTAAGCCTTTGATGATGTTGAAGTTTTGAACCGCTTGGCCGGCTGCGCCTTTCATGAGATTGTCGATCACAGACACAATCGTGAGTCTGCCTGTACGTTCATCTAAATGAAAGCCAATGTCACAGAAATTACTGCCGTAGACTTCCCTTGTTTGCGGATACACGCCGTGATCTCTCACTCTGACAAAATAGGAATCTTCATAAAAGCCTTTCATATGCTTCATCAATTCCTCTTTTGTGATATCTGATTTCAGCTGTGTATACATCGTCGCCATAATCCCCCTTGTCATCGGGACAAGATGCGTTGAAAATGTGATGTTCGCCGTTTGCGGATTCCATTCTCTTAATATTTGCTCTATTTCAGGTGTATGTTGATGTTCATTTACCTTATAAATTTTGAAATTGTCGTTTAGCTCTGAAAAATGTGTTCCAAGTGAGGCAGATCGTCCTGCACCGGACACGCCTGTTTTTGCATCTATTATGATCATAGATTCATCGATTAGATTCTGTTTCATCAGCGGTGCTAAACCGAGAAGAACTGCGGTAGGAAAGCACCCTGGGTTTGCAATAACTTCAGCCTGCTCAATTGTTTCACGATTTAATTCAGATAATCCGTACACAGCTTGTTGAACAGATGCTTGATCAGCTGCCCTTCGTTTATACCAAGCTTCATAGGTTGCGCCATCTTGAATGCGCAAATCACCTGATAAATCAATAATGGGCACTCCTTGATTCATGAGCTTCGGCGAAAGTTCACTTGATACGCCTGCTGGTGTCGCTAAAAACACAGCATCTGTTTCTCGCACAATGGAAGCTGGATCAATGGCTTTTAATGTTTGATCAGTAATAGTTGTCAGATGCGGATAAGATTGACTGTATAATTGCCCATCACCACTTGATGAATACAATATACATTCCTCCACATGTGGATGATGCTTGAAGATACGAACCAATTCCGCACCACCGTACCCTGTAGCACCTATAATACCTATTTTCAACGTCAATACACCCTCTTGATCTTTGTGAAATTATTTAACATTATAACATGTATAAAAATTAATTCAATTGTATATTTAATATTTGTTTTCATTTTTTTTCAACAAAAAATCCGCATATCTTCATGAGACATGCGGATTTATCTTTCGTTTTTGATATAGATGACCATGAGCGCACTGCATAAATATAATATGGAGCTTGCATAAAAAATGAAATGAACGGTAAAGAAATCAGCAAACAGACCGCCAAGCATAATCGCGATGGATGAAAAAAGAGCTGTCCAAAAATGATAGTGGCCAACCTCCTTCATTCTTTTATTACCTGTTGTCAGTTCCGTGACGAGCAGTTTCTCCCCGTGTTTTTGAAAGCCGCCTAACGCACCAAGTGCAAGCTGAATCATATACACTTGCTCCACTTCTGTTATATGCGGAAATAGCAGTAAAAGAAACGCCATACCGAACGAATGAATGATTAAAAAGAGACGCCTGTCAGTAGTTTCGGGTAGTTTCCCTAAGAGTAAATGAATAAACGCTCCGCTTAAACCAAAGAGGCCATAGGCAAGACCAAACTGTGAATAGCTTGAACCAACATTTTTAATAAAAAGAATGTAAAAAGGGAAAATCAAACTGCTGGCGAAAAACAGCAGGCTTTGTGAGTAGACGAACCATTTCATTGCTTTTGCATTCATTGTGTATTGTACCTTTCATAAAAGTAATTGATAAACCTGCCATCTGGATCTGCTTGCTTTTTCTTTTGGAAGAATACATCGGTTTTAGGATACGCCCGCTTCATTTGTGCCTTCGTTTGATAAGGCATGTACGGTAAGTAATAGCTTCCATGGTGCCGCAGCGTGATATCTGTCATTTGCCGGATGATCCGCTCTGCTTCTGCCTTCTCTTCTTTCTCAAAACCACAATTCACTAAAAGAACAAGGGCAAACATATCTTCTTTCGCATATGAGAGATCCGCTTTTTCATTTTTTTGTACGTAGCGTATCGTGATGTTCATTAAATTCAATTCTTCCTGTTGTAAAAAGTCTCTCATTTCATCGATATACGCACGAAAGCGGTCAACTGGGACGAAATATTCCTGAAGCACATCTGTGTCTGACTCATTTTCATATTCTAAAAAAGCAGAATCTGAACGCATCACATTGTTTCTTGTGATCAGCTGATCATTTTGACTTTGGAAATACTTTTTTTGCAAATTCCAGAGCAGATCTTTCCCCATATCAAATCTTCTTGAAAGGCCGAGCATAAATTTCAATGGCATGACGAGCTGATCTTCCTTTAGCTCTCGGTATGGTTCGAGCTCTTGATGAGTTGAGAGGGAATAGTTCGTTACATACATCTCCTTCAAAAAGTTTGTTTTCGCTGTTGAGATTCTTGCGAGATGCATGCGTACTTCTTTATTGTGTTTGACATGCTTTTGAAAATAATCGGTGTATTCACGATAATCAAGAGAGGTTGTCTCCATTTTGTATAATTCATCTCTCGTTAGCGAAAGCTCAACATCTAAAATCACGCCGAACAAACCATATCCGCCAATCACGGCTGTAAACAAATCATCGCCTGGCTTCACTGTAACGATCTCCCCATCTGCCTTTAGCAGCCTAAAGGAACGAACCGTGTCAATGAGTGATCCGTACCGAATGTCACGTCCATGTGCGTTTGCACTGAGAGAACCGCCAATTGTAAAGATATTCTGTGATTGCATGACCTTCACGGCAAGACCGTAGGGGTTCACATATGTTTGTATATCATCCCATGTAGCGCCGCTTTGGACACGGATGGTTTTCTTTTTTTCATCAAATGCTAAAATCTGACGGAATTTGGTCATATCAAGCACGATGCCATTTTCATAATACGTGTGGCCACCCATGCTATGCTGTTTCCCTGCAATGGATATCGGCAGGTTTTTTGCTTTCGCTTCTTTTAATACTTCTTTTAAAGTGTCTATTTCTTTTCCTTGAACGACTTTTTTTATTTTGACAGGCATAAGATGACTGACATCTGTAAAGGCTTCAAGATCTTGGCTTTTGTGTGCTTGCTCCTCACGAATGGTGATTGATGCAAAAAATGCAGCAGCGTATCCCACTAAAAGAACAATCCATAACCATTTTCGTTTCATTATGAGGCTCCGATCTGTTATATTACACCCATTATATCAATACGTTCTCTTCCTCCACCTTATTTTTTCATAAAAAAAACCTGGCATGAGTTCAACTCATACCAGGCATTTTCATTTTTGCTTATTGAATACCGAGCGCGATTTTTGCGTATCTTGACATTTTGTCTCGTGTCCAAGGCGGATTCCATACGATGTGAACTTCTGTTTCTTTTACTTCTGGAAGATCACTTAATGCTTTTTTGACTTCATCCACGATAATTGGTGCAAGAGGACAACCCATTGATGTTAAGGTCATGGTGACATCCGCTTTTCCATTCTCATCAAGATCGACATCATAGACAAGTCCAAGGTTGACGATGTCGACATTCAGCTCAGGGTCAATCACCTGTTCTAGGGCGCCTAAAATATTTTCTTTCAATGCTTCATCCATGATATCCACTCCTTTTCCATTAGTATAACGTACTTTTTCCTTTGACTAAACGTTTGTGCTTTTCAGATGTGTCACAAACCAGTCAATCGTTTCAAACATTGCTTGTCTTGAGACCTTATGGCCAGCTTGTCCGTCTGTGATAAAACGAATCAGGTGCGGGTCTTCTTTATATTGGGTTGCTGCTAACTCGTCATAAAGAGCCTTTGCATGCCGGTAAGGAACAACTGGATCGTTTTCTGCATGCCAGAATAACAGTGGTCTTTTGTTTAATCGATCCGTTTGCAGCGTTAAATCATAAGGGCGCAGGGCGTCTAATTGCTGATGAACCTCTTCGTCTGTAATCTCTTTCATCAACCCTTTGTGCCGCATGTCCATGATTTGTGCTTGTAGAAATGTCGTATATTTCGGACTGCCCATCAAGCTGACTGCTGCTTTAATCCAATCATGCTTGGCCAGTGCACCAAAGGTGGTGATGCCGCCCATGGAAGTACCCGCAACACCTATCAGATCGGCTTCAATCAATTGTTTTTCTTGAAAGTATGTTTTGAGTATATCGATTTCACGTATTTCGTTCAGGACAATTTCCCAGAACTTTGATGCCAGTTCCTCTAAGCTGAGGTTTTCTGATCTTACACCATGATAAGCACAGTCAGGCAAAATCACTCTCATGCCTTTTTCCGCCAAATGAAAGGCGAAGTGTAAGTTGTGCTCACGTGCACTTGTAAATCCGTGTATGAAAAATACAAGCGGAAGCGGTTTGTCTTTATTTTCAGCTTTTACGATATGTAAAAATGGAATATCGTGTTCAGTTTGCTCATCAATGGTGATCACAGCCTATGAATCCTCCTTTATCATTCCCGTCTTTGTTTATTTTAACATGTAGACAACAAAGATGTGATAAAGATACACTATAGGTAGAGGCGCCGCACGAACTGCCTCCTATCACTTACAGATCAAAGGAGATTTTATGGAGACTAAACCTTATCTAATCGCACTTGACCTGGATGGCACGTTATTAAAAGATGATAAAACCATCTCTACACACACGCTTGACGTCATTCAAAAAGTGAAAGACAGCGGGCATCATGTCTGTATTTCAACCGGCCGGCCATTTCGTTCCAGCTCTCCTTATTATCAGCAATTACAGCTTGATTCACCCATTGTGAATTTTAATGGAGCGTTTGTCCATCATCCTCTTGATGAAAAATGGGGCAGATTTCATACGTCACTTGATCTCCAAGTCGTTAAACAGCTTGTAGACATTAGTGAGGAGTACAAAGTGCACAATGTGCTAGCTGAAGTGTTAGATGATTTGTATTTCCATTACCATGATGAGAAGCTCATTGATATATTTAATATGAATGCAAATAAAGTCACCGTGGGAGACCTTCGGGACAACCTTGGAGAAAATGTGACGAGCGTGTTAATCCATGCAAAAGAAGAGGACGTCGGAGCCATTCGAAGCTATTTATCAGATGTTCATGCAGAAGTGATTGATCATCGGCGATGGGCTGCTCCGTGGCACGTGATTGAAATCATTAAAACAGGCATGAATAAGGCCGTTGGACTGCAAAAGATCAGTGATTATTACGGCGTTCCCCAGGAGCGGATTGTGGCATTCGGAGATGAAGACAATGATTTAGAAATGCTTGAATTTGCTGGATGCGGCGTGGCAATGGGCAATGGAATCGATGCGGTGAAACGTGTTTCAAATGAAGTCACTGATACGAACGAACAAGATGGGATTGCAAAGTTTCTAACGAATTACTTCTCGCTTTAATTTTTCCATTCATACATAACCGAAGGAAGCGGGCATACTACCGTTAGACAGGTTGTCCTGTCAGCTTGTGTAAAGGGGCGGATTCCGAATGGGTAAAAGAAGCAAATCGAAACGCTTTATACAACAAGGTAAAGATTCAGTCAGTCTGCATGACGCACGTTTTCCTTATCGTTCGACACTTGAAGAAGCGGCGGCGGACAGGGGAAATATGAAGACTGATGCTTCTGGAGGTTCATTGTGAGAAACGAACTTTTTGATCAAGCCAAATCATTTACTGAAGAAGCCCTTACTTCTTCATTTTCATCTGGGTTAGAGCGTCAACAGGCGGTCAAACGAGCCAAAAATGCCGTATCTTCTGCATTTGCCAATTCGACAGATGCAGAAAGAAACCAGCTGCATACCTTCCAAGACTTGCTCGATGATCTCTAACATAAAAAAAGCTGTCCACCATTGGACAGCTTTCAGATTGTTGACAAAGGGCTAAAATGATCTTGATTTTAGCCCTTTGTCTTCTTTTCAGCGTGATAGAAAACCTTTGCAGTCTAGGAAGGACGAGTACTGGCGCGGAGCGAATTTGACATTCGTGAGCACCGGCACGCAGGTCTGACACCGAATGCGAGGGTTTGTCTACACGCTGAAAGCTGTCCACCATTGGACAGCTTTTTCTGATTCTCATGAAGCAGGAAGCACTTATTTCACTTGGAACGTTTTCTTTTCCGTGACTTGCTTCAGCCCTTCTGCTTTTCCTTTAAATGTGACGACCGCTTCATACATTCCCGGCTTGACACCGTTTGACCACGTATCTTGAAAATCATAGGCTTCGCCTTTCTTCAGTACAAAAGATTGGATGGCCTGTGTGAACATACGGTCTTTCGAATAGCGGTATTGTTCATTTCCGTTTTCGTCATACACACTGAGTTCGAATTTCTGGCTTGTGTTAAAAGTAAATTCAATATCTCGATCTGATTCATTTTTCAGCGACATGTTAAATTGAACCGAAGAACCTTTCTGGACGGGGTCTACTGTGAGTACAACCGTTTTTTCTCCCATTTGACCGGATACCTCCTTGTCTGGTTCATCCTTTTTTTGTTGTCCACAAGCGGCTAAAATCAATAAAACGAGAAGAAGCACCAACCCTTTTTTCATTTGCTACCCACCTTTTAATCTCGTCTGAAAAATCCAAGAATATTGGTTGTTTGCACAATATTTGTAAAGGCTTTTGGATCGACTTCTTTAATAATTTGTTCAAGTTCATACAGCTCATACCTTGTAATGACGATCACCATCATTTCTTTTTGCTCGTTGGTAAAAGCTCCTTTTGCAGGTACAGTCGTAATGCCCCTGACCATTTTTCCATAAATGGCTTCTTTGATTTCATCAGCTTTCTTCGTCACAATCATCGCGGTCAGCTTCTCATGTCTTGTATGGATGGCATCAATGACCCTTGTGGTCACATATAATGTGACAAGGGTATATAATGCTTTCTCCCAACCTTGTAATAATCCTGCTGTAAAGATGATGATTCCATTTAAAATGAAGAAATATGTGCCGACTGGTTTATCCTTCCACTTCGCTAAGATCATGGCAAGGATGTCGAGCCCTCCTGTTGATGCCCCGTATTTGAGGGTGATCCCAATCCCGAGTGCAGATATGACGCCGCCAAACACAGCATTTAGTAATATATCCTGTGAAACACTCGTTTCTGGTAAGATGCCGAGGAAAATGGTCGTCAGTGCAACACTGATGATGCTGTATAACGTAAAGGAACGGCCAACTTTCATCCAGCCTAAAATGCCGACTGGAATATTTAAAATAAATAATAGGATCCCTGTTGATATATAAAATGGCGCATATTGATCCATTAAGCTGGATAACAGCTGGGCTACCCCTGTAAACCCGCTCGCGTATACATCAGCTGGGATTAAGAATAAGTTCAGTCCAATCGCATTGAGCAGTGCACCAATGACGACGACAATGAGTTTTTTTGCTTCTCCAATGAACATATTGTCATTCCTCCACTTACCATTCTCTCTATGGTTTTCCCTAAAATTTAGAATTTGAACACGAAAAGATGATTTCTGTGATATAGTTAGGCTAAAAAGATGTAAAATATGGCTGATATTTTTAGAAAGAAGGGATTTTGATGACTGTTCATATCATAGCAGACAGTGCTGCTGATCTGCCTCTTTCTTATTATGATGAACATAACATGACGCTCATTCCGCTGCGTGTGTTACTTGGCGAGCAGGAATTTGAAGATTTGATCACCATTGAACCAAAACAAGTATTTGATGCGATGAGACAAGGTGCCAGCCCAAAAACGTCACAAGCTTCACCAAACCGAATCAAAGAAGCCTTTGTTTCTGTCGCACAAACCCATACATCTGCAATCTATGTTGCCTTTTCATCAGAGCTTTCCGGTACATACCAAACAGCTGTGATGATGGCAAACGAAGTGAAGGAAGAATACCCTGATTTTGATTTGCGAATCATTGATTCTAAATGTGCTTCACTCGGCTATGGGCTTGCTGTCAAACACGCTCAATCACTTGCCATTGACGGAAATACAATACAAGAAATTGAAACGTCTGTAAAGCATTTTTGCGAATCTTTACAACATATTTTTACTGTAGACGATTTATCGTATTTAGCAAGAGGCGGAAGAATCAGTAAAGCGTCCGCATTTGTTGGCGGTTTATTAAGCATTAAGCCCATTTTACACGTCGAGGATGGAAAGCTCATACCACTTGAGAAAATCCGCGGACGTAAAAAGCTGTTGAAACGCATTATTGAACTGATGAAAGAACGTGGAACGGATTGGCCAAATCAAACTGTGGGCATTAGTCATGGTGATGATCCTGCACTTGCAGAAGACATGAGACAATTGATTGAAGCCGAATTTCATCCAAAAGAAATTGATATTCAGATTGTCGGCGCGGCTGTTGGGTCCCATTCAGGCCCAGGCACGCTTGCCATCTTCTTTACAGGCAAACCCTCATAAAAAGCACCCTTCCCTGACACATCACGGGAAGGGTGCTTTTCTTATGACTTATGAAAGTTTAAACCGATGGACGGTTTCATTTAACCTTGCCGTCATACTCATCAGTTCTTCTACCTGTTTGTTCATTTGATGGAATGATTGCAGCTGTTCATTGGCAGAGGCAGAAATTTCTTCGCTGCCAGCTGCTGTTTCTTCTACAACCGCACTAATATTTTCAATCGAGTTCAGCACTTGTCCGCCAAGCTCTGTTGATTGAACAATTTGGTCATTTAAGACAGCCATTTCTTGTTTAATGTGCTGCGCTTTTGTTTCTATATCTTCAAAGGAGTGTGAGGTTTTGTCCATCGCATCCTGCTGTTGAAGTGAAAGCTTGACTCCTTCTTTGACAGTTTGACTAATGGATTGAATGCCTCTTTCAATATGACTGACCATATCAAAGATTTGTCTTGTAGCGTTAGATGATTCATCGGCAAGCTTACGAATTTCATCTGCAACAACAGCAAAGCCTTTTCCAGCTTCACCTGCTCTTGCCGCTTCAATCGCCGCATTTAGCGAAAGTAAGTTTGTCTGATCCGCAATGTCAGAAACAGTTTTGGCCATGGCCGAGATGCCGCTGGCGTATTGCGTGAATTCTCCTGCTGACTGCTCGATTTGCCTTGTGGCATGTGTATTTTTTTCAATCGCAGTTTTTGTTTCTGTTAACGTGTGCTTTCCACTTTCCACTGCTTCTATGGCATCCTCAGTACTTTGGATGACTGTTTGTGAACGTTCGGAATTTTTACGTCCATGCTGATCCATCTTTTCAATCAAACTGACGCCATGCTGGAGATCCTCTGAAATGGCTTGTGACCCATTTGCCATTTCGTCTGTCGAGACAGATACTTGATTTGCAGATTCCATCAGCTTTTTGTTTTCATCATCTAACTGGATCGAGAATGTCTCTACTTGACTTGAGACATTGCTGATTTCTTTAATCAGACTAATCAGCTGATCTGTCATTTGATTAAAGGATTCATTCAAGCCGCCGATTTCATCCTTGCGCTGAATGTCCATCCGTTCGACAGCAAGGTTGCCTTCTGCGATCTGCTTCGCTCGGTAGGATAGTGATTTGATAGGGGTCACGATGGATCTTGTTAACCCAATATTTAAAAAGACAGCAATGACAATTAGTGTGAGGGCTGCAACGAGTGCACTGGTGATGATCCATTGCACGTTATCAGATGTATTCTCTAGATTTTGTTTATACGCTTCTTCTGCTCTTTTATTCATTGTATGGACGTCGTTTAAAACACCATCAATTCTTGCAGCGACCCGTCTTGCATCTGATGCATTTTTTTCACCAATGGCACCATTCGCTTCCTTGGTCCACGTATCATATTTTGTATTTAACCTTGTTAGTGCATCTTTGTTGATATTACCTGCATGTTTGTTTAACGTTTGCAGCTGTTTTTTTGCTGTAGAAATATCGGTTTGAACTACTTCTAGCTGTTCATCAGAAAGTGTCATGGAGTAATTGGTCATGGCTTGTTCAACACTTTCAAAGCTTGCTTTTGTTTTTTGAACGTTTAATAAGGTTTGAACTTCTGTTTCATTTGATGATTGGATCTTTGTCATACTGACAATGATAAAGGCAATGACGCCAACTGCTAAAAGAAGTGAGACGAGTGAGTTGAGTAAAATTTTGATGCGTAAGCTCATGATGCGTCCCCCTCTTCTTTCAGAAGTTTCTGCTTCAGCTCATTTACTTTTTTGGTCAATGTCTCAGCGTTCTTCAGCACCCGAATTCTTGCCATATCGATTCCGTCATTGCTTAAGTCGTAGACAACATGCCCACTTTTGATCTGATTGTTCTTGACGAGCTGTTCGCTGAATTGATAGACCACTTCATCGACTTTTTTTACCATGGACGAAATTACCGCTTTTTCAGCGGTGTAGTACTGATCACTATCTACACCAATGGCATATTTGCCCTGCGCTTGCGCTTCTTTTAATACACCGACACCTGTATAGCCAGCTGCGGCATATAAAACGTCAGCTTTCTTTTTGATCATGCCTTTAGCTATTTTACTGCCTTTGCCCGCATCACTAAACGTATTAGCATAGGTGGATAAGATCTTGATGTTCGGATTCACTGATTTGGCGCCTTTTTGAAACCCTTTTTCAAAACGATGGATCAAATCCGCATCGACACCGCCAACAAATCCAATGACATCACTTTTCGTTGTCATGGCAGCAAGTGCGCCCGCTAAATAGCTGCCTTGCTCTTCTTTAAACGTCACGGAGGTCACATTTTTCAGCTCAGATACGGCATCGATGAGAAGGAACTGCTTCTTCGGATATTTCTTTGCGACTTTTTCTAAATCTTCTTGCATACTGAAGCCTACTCCGATGACGAGGTCATTGCCATCTTTTACGAGCTCGGTCAGTCCTTTTTCATATGTATCGGTTTCTGCAATTTCTCTATAATCAAATTCAACCCCTAGGTCATCACGTGCTTTTTCTAATCCTTTAAATGATGAATCATTAAATGATTGATCACCAAGACCATCATCTGTGAGCATAACGCCAATATGCTTCGCATTTGATGCCGGTGGTTTCCCTTGCTGATTGCTGCATGCGGCGAGCACCATAAGCAGGGCTGCCACCAGAAGCAATGAAATTTTCACTTTCATCCACACACACACTCCTTTTATCATCCTTACTCCTTTCTTATCGGATTTGAGAGGCGTTGTTTCAATGATTAAGTGAAGGTTTTTCAGCTTTTTTTCATGACTTTTTTCACTGAAAAAACCCATTATTTATAACAAATATAAAAAAAGGGATAAAATCATGATGATTTTATCCCTTTTTCTTCTTTTCAGTGAGATATGAAAACCCTTGAAGTCAGGGTTTGTTTTCACGCTGCTCATTTTTTCTCGTATGTCCAGCCCTCTTTTTGGTAGATTAAGTCATTTTTCATCATATGACCTAATGCTCGTTTAAAGGCTGCCTTGCTCATTTGGAATCGTTCGCGGATGTCTTCTGGATCACTTTTGTCCCCATAAGGCATGGCACCATTTCTCGTTCTCATATAGGTTAAGATTTCTTCTGCATCGACAGATAACGCTTCCTGTTTTCTAGGAAGCAGAGAAACGTTCACGGTTCCATCCTCTTTCACGGCAATGACGCGTCCTGTCACGGTCGATCCTAATCTTGGTTCTTCCTTTCGTTCCGTACGGTGGATAAACCCACGCACGCCTGTATCTGTCAGCATAAAAGAGCCTGTCGCAATTAAGCGATAAATGGTACCAGTGATTTCTTTGTTCATTAAGGTTTCAGGTGCCTCAGTAAACAATTCACTGATCACATCTTCAGTCGCTGGCTTTGCGAACATTCTGCCGTAGCTTGTGACTTTCAGCATACAGTAGAGTTTGTCTCCTTTTTTTGGCCATGCTTCCTCAAAAGGCGGGAGGTGTTCTGTTGCAACAAGTGCATCCTTTGACAGCCCGACATCGACAAATGCGCCCATGTCTTCTACCACGTCTACGACTTCTACCCAGCCATATGTATGCGCATTGATTGTAGGTATTTTCATCGTGGCAGCCAGTCTTTCTTCATGATCTACATATAAGTAGACCTCTACTTCATCTCGGTCACCAATATCCTCTGTCATCTCACTGCGGTGCAAGAGGACCGAATCTTCACCATCTGTCAAAAAGTAGCCGTATTCCATCTCGTTCTCTATTTGCAAGGTCAGTTGCTCACCTGGTCTCATGTTCTCTTCCTTCCTATCTGCCCATAAAAGAGCGTTCGTTCATCTTTTGATTCACTTTATTCTACTATACTTCTCCTCACATGAACATCTCTAGTTCTGTTAGCTAAAGTGGACAAACTGGACACGATTTATACCGCTGCCGGCTGAACTCTTTGACTCGTCTCTTCGATAAAGTTTCTTCTTCTCCTATTTGCATGATAAAATAGACGCAATATCTATACATGGAGGTCATGTGTTATGGCAAAAGAAAGCTCATTTGACATTGTATCGAAGGTTGAACTGCCAGAGGTGCAAAACGCTGTTCAAGCAGCGCTGAAAGAAATTAAAAACCGTTATGATTTTAAAGGAAGTAAAAGTGATATTTCTCTTGAAAAAGAAGAGCTTGTTCTCATCTCTGATGATGACTTTAAGCTGGAGCAGCTAAAAGATGTGCTTGTGACAAAGCTGATCAAACGAGATGTTCCTACCAAAAACATCGACTACGGAAAAACCGAGCATGCCCTTGGCGGAACAGTACGCCAGCGCGCGAAGCTGATCAGCGGGATTGATCAAGACAACGCCAAAAAGATCAATGCACTCATTAAGCAATCCGGCATCAAAGTGAAGTCACAGTTTCAAGATGACCAAGTGCGTGTAACAGGGAAAAATAAAGATGATTTACAAGAGGTTATTTCACTTATGCGCAAGGCAGATTTACCGATTGACGTTCAATTTATAAATTTTCGATAAATTTCAAATTTTCCATTGATTATTTTCGATTTTTTCGATACAGTTGATGGAAGTTCAATTCATTGACATGTTCATATCACTTTCTTATCAAGAGAGGCAGAGGGACTGGCCCTGTGAAGCCTCAGCAACCGGTGTAGTAGAAATATATTTTCTATGACCAAGGTGCTAAATCCAGCAAGCAACTGCTTGGAAGATAAGGAGAAGAATTACGATACAGCCAAAAAGTCTTCTTCTTATCAGAAGGCTTTTTTTGTTACATAGAAATAAGGAGGAAACCAATGGGCCTATTACAAGACTTACAAAACCGCGTACTGATTGCTGACGGTGCAATGGGAACACTTTTATACTCTTACGGCATTGACCGCTGCTTTGAAGAATTAAATTTATCGAAAGAAGAGGAAGTAAAGCGCGTGCATGAGGCATATGTGCAGGCTGGTGCTGACATCATCCAAACAAATACGTACGGTGCGAATTATATTAAACTATCCCGCTACGGCTTAGAGGAAGAAACGAAGCGCATCAATACAAAGGCCGTACAAATCGCAAAAACAGCCGCAGGCTCCGCTTATGTACTCGGAACGATCGGCGGCATTCGAACATTTAACAAAAATGCCTACTCTATTGAAGAAATTAAACGAAGCTTTAGAGAGCAGTTGTACATTCTATTAAATGAACAGCCTGACGGATTATTGCTAGAAACGTACTATGACATGGAAGAAGCGAAGGCCGTTCTCCAAATTGCACGCAAAGAAACGACTCTCCCGATTGTCATGAACGTCTCCATGCATGAACAAGGTGTTTTGCAGGATGGAACCCCGCTCAAGGATGGTTTATCTGAATTGTCCTCTCTTGGCGCAGATGTCGTCGGCATCAACTGCAGGCTAGGCCCTTATCATATGATTCAGGCACTCGAAGGCGTACCGATTTTAGAAAATTCCCATTTGTCAGTCTATCCTAACAGCAGTCTTCCCTCTCTTGAAGAAGGCAGACTCGTCTATGATACAGATAACGATTATTTTCGAAAAAGTGCACTTGAGTTTAGAAATCAAGGCGCACGTATTATCGGCGGCTGCTGCGGAACAACACCTCAGCATATTCACGCAATGGCTGAAGCGGTCAAGGATTTAGCGCCGATCACTGAAAAAGAAGTGAAAGTATTAAAAGAAGAAATCATTTCGATTCAAGATCAGCGGACTGAACCAGGTCTTGATGAGCTGGCTGCGGAAAAACGGACGATTATTGTAGAACTTGATCCGCCGAAGAAGCTGAACTTCGAAAAATTTCTCGTCGCTGCAAATGAGTTAAAGAATGCAGGCATTGATGCCTTGACATTAGCTGATAATTCTCTTGCGACCCCGCGCATTAGCAATGTGGCTTGCGGCGCATTATTGAAACAGCAGCTTGATATGCGTTCACTTGTCCATATTACGTGCCGTGATCGTAATTTGATTGGGCTTCAATCCCATTTGATGGGTCTCGACACCCTTGGTTTAACTGATATTTTAGCCATTACAGGCGATCCTTCTAAGATTGGAGATTTCCCAGGTGCAACGTCGGTTTATGATTTAACCTCCTTTGATTTGATCCGGCTGATCAAGCAGTTTAACGAAGGTCTTTCTTTCTCAGGGAAGCCGCTTGGTAAAAAGACCAATTTTTCAGTAGCTGGCGCGTTTAACCCGAATGTTCGTCACATTGATAAAGCGGTCAAACGTCTTGAGAAAAAAATCGAATACGGCGCTGATTATTTTATTTCACAGCCTGTTTATTCTGAGGAACAGCTTGTGAAAATTCATGAGGAGAGCCGTCATTTGGATAAACCGATTTATATTGGCATTATGCCGTTAACAAGCAGCCGAAATGCAGAGTTTATTCATCATGAAATTCCAGGCATCAAATTATCTGATTCCATTCGTGACATTATGGCCAAGGCTGGCGAGGATAAGGAAAAGCAGCGAGCAGAAGGCTTAGCGATTGCCCGCTCTTTATTAGATACAGCCTGTGAATTGTTTAATGGCATTTATTTAATTACCCCTTTCCTTCGATCAGATTTAACAGCAGAACTGACCACCTACATTCATCAGAAAGAAAAGGAGTCAAACATCCATGTCAACTATCACTGAACAGCTAAAGAAACGCATCCTCGTCCTTGATGGTGCAATGGGGACCATGATTCAAAATGCCAATCTCACAGCAGAAGACTTTGGCGGAGAAGAGTATGAGGGCTGTAACGAGTATTTGAATGTAACAGCCCCTCACATCATCCGCGCGATTCATAGGGAATACCTTGAAGCAAGTGCCGATCTCATTGAAACAAATACATTCGGGGCTACAAAGCTCGTCCTTGATGAATACGGGCTTGGCCACCTTGCCTATGAACTCAATGTACGGGCAGCCCAGCTGGCAAAGGACGAAGCTGACCGTTACTCCACGCCGGAGCAGCCTCGATTTGTTGTAGGCGCAATGGGACCCACAACAAAAACATTATCTGTGACAGGCGGCACAACCTTCGGTGAGCTCGTTGCCAACTATGAGGAGCAGGCCCGCGCCCTGATTGATGGCAAATGTGATGCGCTTCTTTTAGAAACAAGCCAAGACATGCTGAATGTAAAAGCTGGATTCAAAGGCATTCAGGAAGCCTTTCAGCAGGCAGGCATTCAATTACCACTCATGGTATCAGGTACAATTGAACCAATGGGAACCACCCTTGCTGGTCAGGATATTGAAGCCTTTTATATCTCTCTTGAACATATGAAACCAATTAGTGTCGGCCTTAACTGTGCGACTGGTCCTGAATTTATGACAGACCATATCCGCACGCTCTCCTCCATCGCCAAGTCAGCGGTTAGCTGCTATCCAAATGCTGGTCTTCCAGATGAAGAAGGTCAATATCACGAATCCCCTGTTTCTCTTGCTAAAAAAATCGCCGCTTTTGCGAAGGAAGGCTGGTTAAATATTGTTGGCGGCTGCTGCGGAACAACACCTGCACATATTCAAGCTTTGTCAGATGAAGTACGCACGATTCAGCCGCGTCACATCGCGCATGAATCGTCTCAGCATACCGTATCAGGAATTGAGCCCCTTATGTATGAGGAATCAATGCGTCCTCTTTTTGTAGGAGAACGGACCAATGTTATTGGTTCACGCAAGTTCAAACGACTCGTTGCGGAACAAAAATTTGAAGAAGCGTCAGAAATTGCTCGCGCACAGGTAAAAAACGGCGCTCACGTGATTGATGTGTGTCTCGCTGATCCAGACCGTGACGAGGCAGCTGACATGGAAGGTTTTTTACAAGAGGCCATGAAAAAAGTCAAAGCCCCTTTTGTCATTGATTCAACAGATAAACACGTGATTGAAAAGGCGCTCACGTATTCCCAAGGGAAAGCCATCATCAATTCCATTAACCTTGAGGATGGCGAAGAACGGTTTGAAGAAATTCTCCCTCTTGTGAAGCTGTACGGCGGTGCACTTGTTGTCGGCACGATCGATGAAACAGGGATGGCCGTAACAGCAGAACGAAAGCTCGAGATTGCCGTACGTTCTCATGATCTATTAACGAAGAAATATGGAATTCCCGCAAGTGACATCATTTTTGATCCACTTGTCTTTCCAGTAGGCACTGGAGATGAGCAGTATATTGGGGCTGCCGAAGAAACGATCAAAGGCATCAAAATGATCAAGGAAAATCTGCCTGAGTGCCTGACGATTTTAGGCATCAGCAACGTGTCTTTCGGACTCCCGCCTCTTGGCAGAGAAATCTTGAATGCCGTCTACTTGTATCACTGCGTCCAAGCAGGACTTGACTACGCCATTGTGAATACGGAAAAGCTTGAACGCTTCGCTTCCATTCCAAAGGAAGAAATCAAGCTGGCTGAAACGCTGCTCTATGAAACAAATGATCAAACACTTGCTGAATTCACCCAATTTTACCGAGGCAAAAAGAAAACGGAGAAAAAACCAAAGGTCTCCTTATCACTTGATGAAAGGCTGGCACTCTACGTCGTCGAAGGAACAAAAGAAGGACTTATCGATGATTTATCCCTTGCTCTAGAGCAATTTGAATCACCACTTCATATCATCAATGGTCCGTTAATGCAGGGAATGGCTGAGGTTGGACGTCTTTTTAATCAAAACGAGCTGATTGTGGCGGAAGTGCTTCAATCGGCAGAGGTGATGAAGGCATCTGTATCGTATCTCGAGCAATATATGGAAAAGCAGCATGCAAGCGGGAAAGGTAAGATTCTACTTGCAACTGTAAAAGGAGATGTCCATGATATCGGGAAAAACCTTGTCGACATCATTTTGAGCAATAATGGCTTTCAAGTGGTCGATCTCGGCATCAAGGTGACACCTCAAACATTGATCGAAGCTGTGCAAAAGGAAAAACCAGATATGATTGGATTATCAGGATTGCTTGTGAAATCAGCTCAGCAAATGGTACTCACCGCTCAGGATTTACAAAAAGCGAATATTTCCGTTCCCATTTTGGTCGGCGGCGCTGCACTTTCTCGGAAATTTACGAAAATGAAGATTTCGCCTCATTATGACGGACCGGTTCTTTATGCAAAAGATGCCATGGACGGCTTATCTTTAGCCAATGAGTTAAAAGCGAATCCTCTTCAGTTTCAAACAAAGTCCGGAGAAGAGCCAGCGGCTCCTTTTAAAGAGAAAGAAGCAAAGCAGCCACAAGCTGTCATTGAATTACTAGAAAAACGTGCGGCACTCCCGCAGGCATCTATTTTTACGCCAGAGACTACGGCACGTCATTATGTGCGGGACATCGATTTGCATCACATTATGCCTTATGTGAATGAACAAATGCTCATTGGTCACCACCTCGGATTAAAAGGAAAGGTCAAAACATTGTTAGCTAACCAGCATCCAAAAGCATTGGAATTAAAGCAGCTTGTCACAGACCTTCTAAACGAAGGCAGAGAGAAAAACTGGTTTGCGCCTGCATTTGTATATCAATTTTACCCTGCCAGTTCAAACGGAAATGATCTGCGTATTTATGATCCCGAAGCGCCTGACCGCATCCTTGAAACGTTCCAATTCCCAAGACAGGAGAAGCTTCCGTACCGCTCTATTTCTGATTATGTGCGGAAAAGCGGCGAAAACGAGAAAGATTATATTGCCTTATTTGCCGTCACAGCTGGTGCGCGTATACGTGAAGTTGCGCAGCAATTTAAGCAAGAAGGAGATTATTTAAAAATGCATGCGGTCCAAGCTCTGGCGCTTGAGCTTGCAGAAGGATTAGCCGAAAGAACCCACCAAGTGATTCGTGACAAATGGGGCTTCCCTGACCCAGTCGATTTCACAATGGAAAAACGATTTCAGGCAAAATATCAAGGGCAGCGCTATTCCTTTGGTTATCCCGCTTGTCCAAATCTTGAAGACCAAGAAAAGCTGTTCAAGCTGCTTCAGCCTGAAAAAATTGGCATCCATCTGACAGAAGGGTTCATGATGGAACCTGAAGCATCTGTTTCAGCAATCGTCGTTTCTCATCCTGAAGCTCGATATTTTAATGTTCATTAATGCAGGGCCTCCGGAATTGGAGGTTCTTTTTTGATTGTAAACACCAATTTTTACACTATGCTTCTTATGGTACGATACATATAAATGAATTCAGCTAAGAAGGAGTTGCGTGTCATGACAAACGTTGTTCAACGAGCATTAACAATTGATGACATACCAGATCTCATCGCATTGTCTAAAGAGGTAGAATGGCCTGATTACAATGCGGAAGAACTCACATCTCTTTTAACAAATGGATATTTCACAGGTTTTTCAACAACGGACGGACAAGTCATCTCATGTGCGGGACTTTTCCAATATGATCAATTGGCGTCAATTGGGGCAGTCATTGTATCTGAGACACATCGCGGATTAGGTCTTGCACGGAAAATGATTGACACCCTGATAGGTCAAAGTGATCAGAGCATTCCTGTCGTTTTAACCGCTACTGTCCAAGGGCGGCCTGTTTACGAAAAAATCGGGTTTCACACGGCTGGTTACATTCATACTTACAAAGCGCAAAAACCGAACCCAGAGGCTCTTCGTGTGTCAGATGACATTCACCTGTCTCCTGCCGATGAAACGCACCTTCCGTCCATTGAAGCACTTGATGAAAAAGGCGCAGGTACAAATCGATCAAGCTTTTTAAAAAACCGGATGAACCGGGCAGCACGGCGTATCATTGCAAAGAATGAACATCACGAAACAACTGGCTTTGCATTTGGCGTTGAAACGCCTGCCAATTTAATGATTGGACCGCTTGCAGCAATTGATGAACTTACAGCTCTTTCGCTCATCCATTCGCTCATCTCGTCTTATTCGGGTGCGATTCGTTTAGATATGCAGGAGGAAACAGCTGAGCGCCTGCACGCAACACTTGTTGAAGCAGGTTTTACGAAAACAAACAAAGCGCATTTTATGATGATTCGCGGAAAAGAAAAGCAGAACGATCCCGCACTTCTTTATTTCCTTGCCTCTCAAGCATTTTCGTAAAAAATAAAAGCTGTAGACAGTTGATGTCTACAGCTTTTCTATTACTTCTCACAGGCGGACGAAAGAACATGAGCGAGTGCATTTTTGACCTTCCCATGCTCTGACGCATGCGGGCGGTCATCTCCATCTCCGTACCCATAATCAATCATTCGATTACGATTTAAGCACAGCTTTGTCAGCTTCGGCTGGAATAGATCAAATAGTTCAAAACGGTCCTTCAGCTGCGGGAATTGTTTTTGATAATGCTGAATTTCTTCTGCAAGCAAGCGCCAAAGAGTCGTTTCATCTAACAATTGATGATTGTCTAACACATTTGATACGTAACGCAGGTTACAAATAAACAGTCCTGTAAAGATAAACTGCACTAACCCTTCCGGCGGCTCACTCCGCAGCACTTCTTTTAAATCTTCTCCTAGTGAAGCTAATTCAGGCAGCGGCTGATCACTAATATTCACATCATCAACGAAATCTTTGATCGCCAAACGATGCGGCTGATGATCTTTTAACACAAGAATCGTATTTTGTCCGTGCGGTGAAAAGACGGTGCCGTATTGATACATAAAGTGCAGCAGCGGCGGCATCACCACATGGAAAAATTTCGCCATCCATTCCTTTGCTGAGAGACCAGATTTTTCAATCAGCTGTTTCACATATGGCTCACCTTCATGATCCTCATAAGTGAGTGCTGCAAGTGTAACAGGGCTCTCTCCTTCATCTAAATACGTATAAATGCTTTCTCTAAAAATCACACCGAGCATCTCAAGATATTGATACGGCGCACCAGGCAGTTTGCTGTAGTAAGGATGATCGACATTGATACTTGCGTTCTCACCAGGTAAAATCACACGGCAGACATCCGATAAAAATGAGTCTTGATCCGCAATCCCTTTAATATGCGCTGTAATACGAGGGGCAATGACTGTCCGTTCTGACGGAAGTCCCCGGTACACGAGTGTATTTAAAATACTCATTGGCAGTTTAATATGATGCTTGCCTTTATTTGAGATGTTTGTAAAGGTTCTGATGGACTGCTGCGGGATATATTGATCCAGTCCCTCTCCTACATACACAATCCGGCGCAAGGCCAAATCTTCCGGGAAATGCTGAATAATCATATGCGTCCACTGCCACTTATGAACAGGCATCAAATAATAATCAGCTGCATTCAATCCTTCATCCTTTAACACGCGGTGAAATTGACGGATCGTGACTTCATCTAATTCTTTGGCGATCACCTGCTCATAATTTTCATGATCGACCGCATGGAATGTCGCAAGGTCCCGGTGAACAGCAATCCAAGACAGCTGCACACTTTCTTGCCTTTCAGGTGCATAGGCTAGGTAGTCATCGTAACTGAACCCAATTCGTCCTTTGTTATACACAATCCAAGGATGGCCTGTCATCTCTCCTTCAATCCAAGCGTAATCTGTATCTGTCAGTTCATCCGCACGAAGTGCTTTTTTCGACAGCAAATGTACATCAGCTAACAGGGTATGATGAAGCTCTTTGATAAGATGGCCTGTTGTATCAGAAGACATTGGAATGAGCGGCTGAATGTCTAGTAAAAACACAATCGCACTGACATCCTTTGACCATTTTCCGTCTTGACAGCACTCGATTGATTCAGCGATTGTATCAAAACTATCAAACAAACGAGGTTTTGCGAGATAGCGATATTTCTTATGTTCATGAATGATTAATTCATACTGAGCGATGCCATCCTTGCGATCTAGCTGCACGGGATGAAGCATGTCCTCATACATGTATTCAGACAGCATTTTTGCCACCATTCGCTGATTTGCCTTTTTCCAAGCAGCAGGATTCGCCGCTTTTTTCAATTCATCTTGTACACTCATCGCTTCATCCTCCTTAACCTTTGATTTCTTCAAATGTGTTGACGTTCTTGTGTGTACCAAATGTCTGGAAGACGTGCTTTTGATAAAGTGGATACACGGTTTGACGAGCAAGTTCATTGATAATTACACTGTTTCGGTAAGCACCAAGCCCTAAATCCGGAGCGCCAACCCCATGTGTATGAAGCTCAGCATTTTGCACAAAAATATCATTTTCACCCATTGTATTTGTTTTTAAACGATATTCACGTTCGACCTGGAATCGTCCTTGATCGTCCCATTGAATATGATGAGAAATTGGGTTGATAAACGGCGGCAGTACCGATTGATAGCCAGTCGCCAGCACAACAATATCGGTCTCATGGGTAAAGGTGTCCTCTTTGACCCATTGCATGCATGAAAGGGACAAGCCGTCCGCTGTTTCCTCAATCAAGTTGACCTCTGTCATTGCTTGAAGCACTGTGTTCAACTGCTCTCCGCAGGCAGAACGTTCATAAAGCAAATGGTAAATATCACGGATCATTGCAGAGCTGATGCCTTTATACAGCAAGTCTTGCTGCTTTAACAAAGCATCCTTTTTTGTTTGGGGAAGCTCATAAAAGAAATCAATATAATCTGGAGAGAAATATTCAAGACCAAGGTTTGAATATTCCATTGGGAAAAATCCTTTAGAGCGTGTGAACCAGTGAATATCCTTTGCCTCATCATCTGATAAAATATCATAAAACACTTCTGCCGCACTTTGGCCAGAGCCGATAACTGTCACAGATTTCCCTTTAAAACAGCCTTCTTTCTTTCGTTTTAAATAGTCAGCAGAGTGAAAAACTTTCTCTCCTAAAGCTGGCTGGAGCGATGCTGGTATCGCCGGCTGTGTACCAATTCCTAAGACGAGATGCTTACTTTCAAATACCTCTACGGTTTGATCATTCACATGACGGACATGCACTTCATATCGCTTTTCTCCTGCTTTCTCAATCAATGAGACAGATTCGACGTTCATGCCAAATCGGCAAGAGTCTAACTGATCTGCGACCCAGCGGCAATAATGACTATATTCCTTGCGCGGGATATGAAAATCCTCTAGAAAGTAAAATGAATACAAACGGTTTTGCTCCTGCAAATAGTTAAGAAAGCTATATTTGTTTTTCACATCTGCCATGCTGACAAGGTCCGCTAAAAAGGGGACTTGCAGTGTCGTCCCTTCAATGAGCATACCTGGGTGCCAATGAAAGGCTTCACTTCTTTCAAAAAACAAAGCGTCGATTTCATTTACCTCTTCAGATAATGCGGCCAGTCCCAGGTTAAACGGACCAATGCCGATTCCAATTACATCCACTACATTATTTTGCTTGTTGAACCGCGTCATGGTTATACTTCCTTTCGAATCGTTCTCGATCACAAAACATCAAAAGACCTGTTTTATCGGGTAAATTGACTGGTTTTACACGTTCAAATCCGCATTTTTCAAATACATGGATCATTTTTTCATTGCGAATATCCGGCTCAGCGACGATTTTTTCTGTTCGTTTGTTCTGCTCAAATTGAAAGGCTGTCATTGCCTGAAGCAGCGGGGCCGCAAATCCTTTTCCCACATAATCCGGCTCCCCTATTAATAGATGGATTCCTTGATCATGCGGAGAAGGCTGATAGTAGGATTCAATGACGTCACCTTTGACGTTGTATGCCTCAAAATAACTCATTGGCGTCCCATCAATTGTTCCTAAATAAAGAGTTTGATGCGGATCATGAATCGCCTGATAAAAATGCTTTTCAAAAGCAGGAAACGGAATATTCAAATGCCAAAATGGGTGAACATACTCTTCTTGCATCCACTTGTGGACAAGCCGGACATCCCTTTCATATTCAGCGCGAATAAACCTAATACGATGCCTCATCCAATCAGCGCCTCCTTATGTAAAAAGAGCGGATTCAAGACAGCTGTGTAACGAGACTGTGTTTCCAGAGATCCTGTCAGCTCATCCATATCTTCAAACCGTGTCAGCAAATTCGCTTTTGAAGGCAGTTCCTTTGAGCGGAGAAGGCTGTTTGTCAGTTCAGATGCCCCGTATGTTTCCTCATGAGCGAGCAATGTGTCTCTCACGAGTGCCAGCAAGTCTTCTTCCTTTGCCAGTCCTTCTGTGCCAAAGCCGTTAATGAGACCAAATAAATGATTAAAGAAGAAATAATAACGCAGTCTCTCAACGGCTACATCATCTGCACAAATGGTTTCACTTCTCACGCTCAAGTTTTGGACAAGGTTTGCGAGTTTATCCTTTTTCGATTCACTATAATAGTAGCCTTGGTTGTCACGATAATAGAAGGTGTCCGGGTAACCAGCCTTCATTTGCACAACAGCATTTTGCTGATGGGCTTCCAGTGCAAGACCATATGTTTCAAACAGCCAGAGCATCGGTTCTAACGAAATGGTTAAATATTGCTTAAACCAATCTTGGCTCACAGCATCTGTTGATCGGCCTTCTGCGTCTGCAAGGTCATGAATGATCCCTGCTAATCGCGATTTTCCACCATACGCATGATCCTGACATAATCCAGCAATTAAGCTTGCCCCTTTTTCACGATGCAAAAATGGGTTTTGACGAATGACTACTTCAAAGCCAGATTCCGCCTCTTCTCCTTGAATGGATAAATAGGCAGGATCTTCAATGACCCGGAATCCAGAGAATTTATCGTATAAAGAAATGCCTAATTCTGTTTTTAAAATGCGAGACATCTCAACTCCGCGATCCAGTTCCTTTTGTTTATTGACACGTAAGGAGTTTGTAATTTTCACAGGAACAGAGAATTTGAGCATGTAAGCAGAATCTTTTTGATAGACAGTTCTAAAGGATGAAGTCGCTGTGTATTCAGACCCCAGCGGTCCTAAATAAGTCAGTTTCCCTTCCTCTATATAACGCTGGACGAACGCTTTCTCCATGACCACTTTGACTTGCAGCGGGTGAATCGGAATGAGCACATATTCTCCGTTTTCTGTTAACGTATTCAGTCTCTCTGTTTCTTCTGGTACCTGGCGCAAGAGCTCTTCTAACATGAGGCTTGCCGCAGACTGTGCAATAGACGAATCCTGAAGCACAATCGAATGGTGCGCTTTAAAGTAATGAAGCTGGAAAGCCCCTTTCAGCTCAGGAGAATAGACCGCCTCTTCCTCCTCCGTCATCCCTTGTCTGCTTTTTGGAGTGGGATGCGTTAAATGTCCAAGAAGAAGTGACTGCTCAGCCTCGATATACTCAAAATCGGCTTCAGAAAGAGCTGCTCGATCACTTTCTCGCTCCTTTAAGAATCGTTCAATATTTCGGCAGCTTAAAATGATGCGAAGCATGAATTCATCCTCTGCATCTGTGCGGCCATATTCAATGAGAAGCTCCTTTGAACATAGAGCAACAAGTGTCGTGTAATCGGCGATTGCGCCCTCTTGTTCACTGCCTTGCGGACGGAAGCGAATCGGAAAATCAAAGAGATGGCGGCCAACAGATGAAACATATCGGATCGGAATCACAAGCTCTAGATCTTGCTTTGCTAGTTTTGCGATGAATACAAGCGAGCCATCTGCTCTCGTCTCTTTTTTTGCAGATCGATCGATTCCTGTTTCGCGTAAAAAACAGTTTAAAAAGCTTTGCATAGTTGCATTTTCAGCCATTTGTTTATATTGACTCAACGTAGTACCCTCCCGGATTGAATATGAGCGATCCCGATATCAACGATGTCAGAAAGGATTTCCTCAATATGTGTGATTGTCGTTCTCGGATTTAACAAAGTGAATTTTAAGCATGTTCGGCCATCAACCACTGTTTTCGCAATGACAGCAGTTCCCGTTTTGAACAATGTCCGATGAATGATTTTATTGATGTCATCTGTTCGGTGCTCATCCTTAAATCGGAACACAATCGCATTGATTTCCGGCTCAGGATTGATTACTTCAAGGTGATCATTTCTCTCAATAAGCGCGGCCACATCCTTCGCAAAATGAATGGTATGGTCAATGATGTCACCAAATCCTTCTTCTCCAATTAGACGAAGAGAGAGAAGTAACTTCAGAGCATCAAACCGGCGCGTCGTTTGGATAGATTTATTGACGAGATGTAGAATACCATCTAGTTCATCTTCCTTTGGATTAAGATAATCTGCATGATAATCGATCAAACCAAAATGTCTTTTATCCTTCAGCAAAAATGCCCCGCAAGAAATCGGCTGATAAAATTGCTTATGAAAGTCGATCGTGATTGAATCAGCAAGCTCCATACCGGCTAATTTACTTCGGTAGGTTTCGCTTAATACAAGTGCTCCGCCGTAGGCAGCATCTGCGTGAATCCACAGACCGTCTGGTTTGACGATGTCATACACATCTCGAACCGGGTCAATACTTCCAAAATCAGTTGTCCCGCAAGTCGCTACTACCGCAAAAGGAAGCAGGTTCTGATCCTTTAATTCAACCATCTTCTTTTTCAAATCATTGAGGTCCATTCGGTGATGCTCATCCGTCTCGACCAGTACAACAGCCTGCTCCCCTAAACCGAGCTGGGATGCAGATTTTTTCACCGTAAAATGAGCATTTTTAGAGCAAAGAATTCTCATGCGGTGAGCTTCACTTGGTAAGCCTTTCTGCTGAACATTCCACTGCCATGTGTTTTCACAAAAGGCATCTCTCGCCAGAAGCAGCCCCATATAGTTAGATTGGGTTCCACCGCTTGTAAATGTCCCATCTGCTAAGCCGCCATAAGAAAACTTTGCACATAGCCACTTGAGGATTTCCTCCTCAACCAAAGAAGCAATACCGCTTTGATCAAAGGAATCCATTGATTGGTTAAAGGAACTCACCATCACCTCTGCGGCAAGTGCAGGAATGAGCGGCGGACAATGCAGATGTGCCAAGCATTTAGGATGCGATACATCAATCAAATGCGGCAAAAGATATTCTTTTATATCTTGAAAGACAGATTCAATTGATTCTCCAAACGGTTGAAATCGGAATAACGATTCGACACTAGCCGCTAATTTCCCAGGCAATATTCCGCTGTATGGTCCTGTGTCTTTTTGCCATTGCTCCAGTAAGCTGTCGATAGATGTATGAAGAGCCGCTTGGAAGGACTCTCTTCCAAGCTGGCTTTGATTCATAAATAATGAATCCACAGAAGCTTTAGTTGATTGCATCGTACACGGCCTCTTTAAAAATAGCGATGACTTTTTCAAGCTGTTCTTCTGTCATAATGAGTGGCGGCAGGAATCGAATCACACTTCCGAAACGGCCTCCTGTCTCCACAATTAAGCCTTTATCGAAGCAATTCTTTTGAATAAGACTGGCCAGCTCTGGATTCGCTGGATAGCTTCCGTCCACATCCTGTTTCTCATTTGGATTGACTACTTCAACGCCAATCATTAAACCTCTTCCTCGAACATCACCGAGAGCAGGTACTTGTTTTTGGATGTCTTTTAGATGCGCCTGCATACGATTTCCTAACTGTTCTACATGATCAAGCAGGTTGGTTTCTTTTATAAATTTAAGCGTAGCGGTTCCTGCAGCCATCGCCATTTGATTCCCTCTAAATGTCCCGATGTGTGCACCTGGATTCCATTGATCTAAATCTTGATCATAAATCACAACTGAAAGCGGCAGGCTTCCACCAATGGCTTTTGACAGCACAATGACGTCAGGTACAATTCCTGCATGTTCAAAGGCAAACATCTTACCTGTTCGGCCGATGCCTGATTGAACCTCATCAATAATGAGCGGAATCCCTTTTTCTTTTGTGATTCTTCTCATTTCCTTCATCCATTCAATAGATGCTGGAATGGAGCCTCCCTCGCCCTGCACTGCTTCAAAGATCATACCTGCTGGCGGAAGAATACCACTTTCAGGATCATTTAATACACGCTCAATATACGAACTTGAAATGCGGTGCGAATCCTTCCCACCAATTCCAAATGGGCAGCGATATTCATATGGGTAAGGCATAAAATGAACATCAGGTATTAACCCTTGCACTCTTTCTTTTGGAGATAAATTCCCACTTAATGACATCGTGGCATGTGTCGCACCGTGATACGCACCATGGAATGATAGAATGCTTCGATTCCCTGTCGCTGTTTTGACTAATTTAATTGCTGCTTCTATGGCATCACCACCAGTTGGTCCACAAAATTGAATTTTGGCTCTCTTTGCAAACTCTTCTGGCAAGTGAGAAAAAATTTCATTCACAAACTCTTCTTTAATTTCTGAGGTTATGTCCAGCGTATGCAACGGTCTTTTTTCATGAAGCATACGTTCAATAGCTTCTATAACAACTGGATGATTGTGACCAAGTGCAAGTGTTCCTGCGCCTGCCAGGCAGTCATAAAACTCTCTGCCATCCGCATCTGTCACGATCATACCCTCGGCTTTTTGCATGGCTAATGGGAACCGTCTCGGGTAAGACCTTGCATTAGATTCTCTTTGACTTTGCTGCTCTAAAAATTGCTGATTTTTAGAAACGGTTTTGATGGACATAATAAAACACTCCTCCAATTGATAAAGATTATCATTTTCATTTACTAGCCTAGAGGATGTGAGATATGAAAGTCAATTGTATTCAAAAAGATGATTCGAAAAGCATATGAATGCTATATTCTCTTTTTAGCGAGTATTTTCGTGTAATTTTTACAAACCTCTACTGCCATAAGAAGATCAAACGGATGAGACGGAATGGTGTAGAAAAAATTACAAATCATTCTTCCTGGTTCTTTTGTTCTACTCATGACGAAGCTCTTATTTTATACAGGAAACTGGATGAAAGTGATGTAGAAAAAGAAAGAAATAAACGCCTCTCTATATTGATATAAATGGTTATAATGGTATAATTTCTCTGAAACAAAAGGGAATGGAGAGGGATCTGATGATTTTAACGAAGCACGATCTTCACCACTACTTGGCACAGGATAAGAAAGCATTAGCCATTAAGCGCAAAAGACCTAAGTGGTTTGGGGATGATATATGGAAATATCAAAGGATTTTACGAAAATATGAATACTATTCTAATAGCGGCGCTACACTTCGCAAATGGTTTTATCGCTATTTACATAAAAAGAAAGGCATGCAGCTTGGCTTTGATATTCCGATTGGTGTCTTCGGCCCTGGCCTTAGAATCAATCATACGGGTCTCTTAATTGTGAACAAGCATGCAAAAATTGGGGCATTTTGTGATATTCATCAAGGGGTGAATATTGGTCAGAACCATCATGAAAAGGATGTGCCAACCATTGGGGATCATGTATGGATTGGCCCTGGTGCTAAGCTGTTTGGGGACATCTATATTGCAAATCATATTTCAATCGGAGCAAATGCTGTTGTAAACCGTTCTTTTCACGAGGAGAAGATTGTTATTGCAGGTATGCCTGCGCAAAAGGTAAAAGAAAAAAGCCCTTCTTCATGAAGGACTCACCTGATAAAAAAGAATGATACCGATCAAAACAGAGATGAGCAGCATGAGATAAAACAAGATCGTTAAAATGAGAATGGTCCAGCCAAGTCCCTTCCTCTCTGTCTTGATCAAATAAATACCGAGAACGATGGTACTAAATAGGACCCCTAAAATGGCCCACAGCCATTTGTCTTTATCATGCTTTGGCGCATCAAACCATAAATAAATGGCAACAGCAAGTGAAACGAATAACCCCGTAATTCTCACGTTCAAACTCCTCCTTATGTAAATTACATGTTCTCTATTATGCTTTTTAGCCCCCCTTCTTCTTCAGTTTATTCAAACATTCGATCCTTTTGTCCTAAAATGATTCATCATTGTTAAGTAGCATGTCGCGGGAGGCTTTTCCATTCCTCTCTCAGCATCCCATAGCGCATCGAATCATAATATTCTCCTTGATAGTAACGGACCTTTCGCAGTCTCCCCTCAAGGACAAATCCGCATTTATCTGCGCACCGCATCATCCGTTCATTTCCCGACCATGTGGTAAGACCAATTCGAGGGATATCAATGTGTGTAAATAACTCATCAGTCCATAGACTTAACGCCTTTGTCCCAACGCCACCGCTCCAAAAACGCGAGTCATAAATGAGAATGCCGCATTCAAGCCACCGTGTACGTTCATTCTCCCAATAATATGACACGGTGCCTTTGATTTCGCCGTCTATTTCAATGCCATATAGCTTTGGCGGAATGGATGTGTCCTGTAAGTATCGTTTTTTAAATGCAGCAAGCGGGATTTCGTGTTCATAAAAATATGGGGCATTCCACTTTCGATAGGACTGATCTGGTGCTTTGAATTTTAAATGCCATACCATCTCTAAATCGGCTTCGTTTAATGCTTGTATGCTCACATGCTCTTCCTTTTCACTTTTCATCTGTTCACGTTCCTTTACTTTGTCGTTCTTTTTGCTAGATGACGGTACTCGATAGGCGTCATGCCTTCGTTTTGCCGAAACAGTTTAGAAAAATAAGTAGGGTCGTCAATGCCTACGTGATCAGCAATAGCTGCGATTTTATCATTCGTTGAGGCAAGCATGCTTTTGGCTTTTTCGACCTTGAGACGATTGATGTATTGGTTTGGCGTCAGTCCATATACAGTCTGCATGCACCTTGTCATGTAATCAGGATGATAATGCAGCTTCTCTGCAAGCTCTTCCATTTGTAGTTTCTTCATAAAGTGACGCTCAAGATAATGAACCACTTCTGAGGCGACATTCTCCTTTGCACTTGGAATATGAAATGCTTCTTTTTGTAAATGAATGAGCATTTCCTCAAACTGAAGCTGCTTTTTCAGCGGCAGTTCAGACGCGTCATCATTTAGTGCACGCATTGCTGAAAGATGTTTTTCGAACACATTTCTTCCTTTCACTTTTCCTATACGAGGCAGGCTAAATTCATATGTTGCCGGCTTTTCAAAGGTGGCTTGATTTTGTTTCATATCAAACCAGTGTTCTCTCAGCCGATTCGTCAACTCAAATGGATCAATTGAAAAATGCAGCCACTCATAGTGAGTTTCTTCTTCGCATGGCAGGTGCCCCCCATGAGACAAGCCAGGTGAGAGAATGATATATTCTCCTTCTTTTACGTGATGAGCCTCTCTGTCTTCTGTGATCCATAGTTCCCCCTTTGTGACATAAAGAAGATCAAACACAGTGAAGGTTCTAGAGATATGTCTTTCTCCTTGATGAAATACACCTTTGCCTGAAGCAATATAAACCGGGAACGGCGGTACAGTAAATGTAATAAATCGATTCATATTCATCCCCTTATGAAGTCGGATTTCTCCAATAAGTTTCGGTTTCATCTCTTCTTATTATAGTCGATGCAAGGTACACTATAAATCGGATTTATACGAAAGGAGGTTGATTGATGAAACCTCAATCACTGCCAATTCAAAAGGTTCAAGCTAGGGGTAAGAAAACCCACCCTTCATTATTTGCATTAACTTGGCCTATTTTTATTGAAATCTCTTTATATATGCTCATGGGAAGCGCGGATACCCTCATGCTCAGCCAATATTCCGATAATAGTGTTGCCGCAGTTGGTGTAAGCAACCAGCTCCTGAATTTATTGATTGTCATGTTCAGTTTCATTACAACTGGAACGACGATTGTGATTGCCCAGCTTTTAGGAGCTAGCCGCAGACAGGAAGCGACTCAAGTCGCCTATGTCTCACTAGGAACCAACTTCTTGATTAGCTTTGTCATTAGTCTTCTCATGTTTGTATTAGCTGTTCCCATTTTACACCTGATGGGCCTATCGAGTGAGCTCATGCCGGATGCGGCGGTATTTTTACAAATTGTCGGACTGCTTTCTTTTATTCAAGCGCTCATTATGACGTATAGTGCAATTTTAAAAAGCTACGGATATACAAGAGATACGATGTATGTCACCATCGGAATGAACTTGCTAAACGTTGCCGGTAACTATCTGGTCATTTTCGGTCCGTTTGGCTTCCCCGTATTAGGTGTGATGGGGGTCGCTTTTTCTACCTCACTTGCTCGGTTGATCGGATTAATGGCAATGATCCTCATTGTACGCCGCCGAATTGGATTACGCTTTTCACTGAAGAAGATGTTTCACATCCAGCGGACACATTTAAAAAAGCTTCTGAAAATCGGGATTCCTTCTGCTGGAGAGCAGCTTTCTTATAACGGCTCTCAAATGATCATTACACTGTTTATTACGTTTATGGGGACGCAGGCATTAGCAGCAAAGGTCTATACTCAAAATTTAATGATGTTCATTATGCTATTTGGTGCAGCCATTAGCCAAGGGACACAAATTTTAATCGGGCGCCATATTGGGGCGAAGGAATTCGATGCTGCCTATCACAGATGCATGAAAAGCTTATACTGGGCCATTGGCATCTCCCTTCTTTCTTCCACTGCTTTATCTTTATCATCGGCGCATTTGCTTGCTTTCTTCACTAGCAACAGCGAGATCATTCAAATCGCCGCCACACTCCTCCTATTGACAATTATTTTGGAGCCGGGCCGTTCTTTTAATATGGTCATTATTAATTCCTTGCGGGCTGCTGGTGACGCGAAGTTTCCAGTGTATATGGCGATGATTTCAATGTGGGGCATTGGGCTTCCGATCGCTTACTTTTTAGGCATTCAGCTTGAGATGGGTCTCATTGGAGTTTGGATTTCTTTTATCGTGGATGAATGGGTAAGAGGCATCTTTATGTATAGGCGGTGGCGTTCAAGGGTATGGACAGAGTATCGCTTTTCTTCCACATAAAAAGGACTGCGGGTGCAGTCCTTTTTTACGTAATATCTTCTAAAATAAGTTCTTTTTCCTGCTTTGAAATAAATGATCGCTGTGTAAACACGCGGTATTCATTTTCTCTTGTTTTATCTAAAATGGCTTTATAAAAATGAGCAGCTGCTTTCACTGATATACGTGAATAAAGCGGGAATTCATGAAGATGGTCAAAAAACTCCTCGTAGTATGCCTCTGCCTCAAAGGCAATGTACTCCCATACGTGCTGAAATGCTTGATTGACAATGCCTTCTTGCAATTCTTGCTCTGTATATCCGAATTGATCCATGACTTGCTTTGGCAAATAAATGCGGTCTCTTTCAGCCTTATCCTCGCCGATGTCACGAAGGATGTTGGTCAGCTGCAAGCCAATCCCTAATGAAATGGCTGCTTCTTTCAGCTGTTCTTTTTTACGCGGTGCAATAATGGGAAGCAACATAAGCCCAACGGTACTAGCCACATGGTAGGAATAGATGAGCAGTTCATCTAACGTTTCATACCGATGCTGCTCTAAATCCATCTCTTGACCTTGGAGCAAGTCACGGAACGGGGCTTCATCCATACGAAACTCTTGAAATGTATGTTCTAGCGCCACCCACATCGGATCATTCCGATCTACCTCACCATGTAAAAATCGATCAAACGTCTCTCGAAAGGATGCAAGCTCCTCTTTTGGCGAGGGGGACTCATCTACAATATCATCTGCTCTCCGGCAAAAGGAATACACAGCCCAGACGGCCTGTCTTTTCTTTTTAGGCAGCATGGAAAAGGCACGGTAAAACGTTTTAGAATGGGTTTGAATCGTCTCCTCACATAATTTCAATGCTGTTTGTACATCAACCACTTAGCTTCACTTCCTTTCTGTCATTCAAATCTTTTAACAGCACAGAAGCCATCAGCTTCGCACTTTGCATCACGATCGGCACTCCGCCCCCAGGATGGATGGAAGCACCTACTGCATAAAGATTGCCCGTCTCAGCTACCTTCACTTGCGGGCGGAACACACCTGATTGAAACAAGTTAGGCGCAAGTCCAAAGCTGCCGCCTTCAAACAATCCTTCTCGCAAGGAATCATTTGGTGTTCTGATTTTTTCCCAGACAATCGACTCTCGCAATCTTGGAAAGCCTCTTTTCTCAAGACGATCCACCATTTTCTCTACAAAATCTGTCTCCTCTTCCCAGTTGATATGATCTCCTGAGGGAACGGGAATCAGCATATATAAAACACTACAGCCTGCCGGGGCAAGAGATGGATCAATGATCGATGGATTAAACGTATAAAACGACGGATCTTGAGGGATCGTCTTCGTTTGAAAAACCTCTTTCATATGCTGATCAAAGTGTTCTCCCATAAAAAATTGGTGAACAGGCGCATCATGGTACATCTTGTTTAACCCTAGATACACCATCACACAGCCAGAAGACGGCACGTATTTACGCCGATCTTGTTCGTCTAAACCAAGCTGTTTTAACGCAGCTGGATAATCTCCGTTGATCACAAATGCATCAGCTGCTATACGGTCGTCACTGACTTTTGCTCTAACCACGCGTTTCCCCTCAAACTCTAGCTCCGTGACTTCTTCATTTTTTCTTACATGCACACCCATTTTTATGAGCTGCCTCTCCAGTATATCTACTAAGCTCGCATAGCCGCCTTTTAAATAGTAGATTCCATGTGCGTGCTCACTATATGAAACGAGCGAATAAATAGCAGATGCTTCATACGGGTTCCCTCCGACATAGAGGGTTTGCAGTGCGTATGCATCTCGCAGGCGTTCGTCTGAGAAATACTTTTTCAGAGCACTTTGAACCGTTCGATACGCCTTTAATTTCATTAAAATCTTCATGTTTGCTTTTGTAAAAAATGTACGTTTTTCATGAAATGATTTCTCTAGAAAGGCTTGCTGCCCTTCTTGAAAACGGTCTGTCATTTCTTCCATAAACCTTAGAAATCCTTGATCTTCCTCTGGAAATACACGTCTGATTTCCTCTAGCTGACGAAATGCATCAGAGTACTTCGTGTAGGAGGTTCCATCTTGATATTGAATCGTATACAGCGGATCAAGCTGCAAAAGATCAAGAGATGCTTCGTCCATTCCAACCTCATGTAAAATACCTTTTAACATATCAGGAAGTAGGACAATGGTCGGACCTTCATCTACTTTATATCCTTTCTCACGTACAAAAGCAAGTCTTCCGCCAAGTCGCTCATTTTTTTCGACAAGCGTGACATCATGTCCAGCTTTTTTTAAATAAAGTGCTGAGATCATCCCGCCAATCCCGCCACCTGCAATCAATATATGTTTTTTCATGAGGCACTCCCCTTTTCTTGGTGCGGCAATGTTTTGTGCGTATGTTTCTCTTTTGAAAGAATCGCATTTGTCGTGATACGTGCTGATTCTAAAATGGTCGGCAGCCCGCTTCCTGGGTGCGTCCCTCCTCCTACAAGCCAGCAATGGTCCAATTCATCAAATTCATTGTGCGGCCTTAGGACCATCATCTGCGTCAGCTGGTGGCCAAGGTTAAATGTAGCTCCTTCGTATACGTAAAGGTCTTCCTCCCATTGCTTCGGTGTGATCATCCGTTCGACTTCTATATGCTGTCTCACATTCTTAAAACCGGTTTTTCGCTCAAGTGTGTCCAGCACAAGTTCTCTAAATTCATCTTGATGCACTTCCCAGTCAATACCGCTTTGATTGTTGGCAACAGGTGCCAGCACATAAAGAGCTGACTTTCCTTTTGGCGCAAGCGAGTCATCTGTGACACTTGCATTTTGAATATAAATAGATGGATCATCTGGCAGCTCATATGTTTTCGTAATGCCTTTGACGAATTGAGCATAATCATCGGAAAATACGATGGTATGATGCGGCTCCTCATACATGGTATCTAATCCTAAATAAAGCATAAAGGTGGAGCATGAGAATTTTTTCTTTTTTAATTTTTTCTCGCTATATTTCTTTAAAAGTCCTGGCTCTACAAGCTTTGTCATCACATGTGCAAAGTCTCCATTTACGACAACCTCATCTGCCTGTATTTCTTCCCCAGATTCTAAGCGAATGCCTTTTACTTTCCTGCCTTCCGTCAGCAATTTTTCGACGCCAGCTGACAGATGAATCGTCGCTCCAGCTTCAACCGCTGCTTTTGCCATCGCTTCTGACAGCTGATTGACCCCGCCCTTCGGATGGAAAACACCTGTGTCATGTTCCATAAACGATAGAATGGAGAAAGCACCAGGGCACTCCCACGGTGACATGCCTAAATACTTTGATTGAAATGTAAACGCATATTTCACTGATTCATTTGAGAAATAATCTGACAGCACATCATATAAACTCTTATTCAATGAAAGCTGCGGAAGTGCTTTGAGCACCTTTGGACGCAAATAGTGATGAAAACGATCCATTTTACTTTGTAAAATAGGTGTAAGCTGATCCATTTTGCGCTTTGTATCGTTCATAAATCGTAAATACCCTTCGCCCTCACCAGGTGCAAAGGCTTCTAACCGTCTATACATTTCATCACGATCTCGAATCATATCTAGCTGATCGTCTTGAAAAATCAATCTATACATTTCTTTTAATTCGATCACATCAATATAGTCATAAAGATTTTTACCAGCAAAGGTGAACAGCTCCTCTGCAATATGAATCATGCTGAGAAAGGTAGGACCCGTATCAAACGTGAAATCACCGAGTTGAAACTTAGAGTTACGTCCGCCAACAAAGGGCTGTTTTTCGTATACCTGAACATCATGTCCTTTGCTTTGAAGCATCATAGCTGCCGCAAGTCCCCCTGGTCCTGCTCCGATCACAATGATTTTCATTATCCTTTTTCCTCCAAATTAATTCACTTTAAGTTAATTATACAAATTAGAAAGATTAGATCAACTTTTGATGTGCTCTATTCGTCTCATGCTATGTATTAAAAAAGCCGGCTTCCCTTCAACAAATGTAAGAAAGCCGACCCTTTATTACGCTTCTATATCAATTCGATACGTTTCAAACCAATGATGAATCTGCGCCAGATGAGCGATTAACTGCGGGCCCTTCATGAGCTGGCCATACCAAGGCACTTGAAAGGAGGCTCCTTCCGTTTCAATCAGCTGGTTTAATTGATGTGCATCTAGAAATTCGTGAAGGACAGAATCTTTTTGCGCAAGGCAATCTGTTAACATCTCTTTCACAGCCTGGGTATAGGCTGGATGATGTGTTTTCGGATAAGGACTCTTCTTGCGATAAAGCACTTCATTCGGTAAAATTCCCTCTAATGCTTTTCGTAAAACCCCTTTTTCACGATTTCCATGCATTTTCATTTCCCAAGGAATATTCCACACATATTCGACAAGGCGATGGTCTGCAAATGGCACTCGTACCTCAAGACTCGCCCCCATACTCATTCGGTCTTTTCGATCTAGCAGCGTTGTCATAAACCAGACCATATTTAAGTAAAAAAGTTCTCTCCGGGCTTTATCCACTCCAGTTTCTCCATCTAAAAGAGGCGTTTCAGCCACGGTTTCTTCATATTTGCTTTGTGCATATTCTCTTAGTGACAGCTTCTTTTGCCACGAATCTTGTAAGAGCTGCGTTCTGGCTTCCGTCGATCTCATCCAAGGAAAACCATTCGTTTCATTTGCCGCATGGAACCAAGGATAACCTCCAAAAATTTCATCCGCACATTCACCTGACAAACCGACAACAAAGTCCTTTTTAATTTCTCGACAGAACCAAAGCAAAGAAGAATCAATATCTGCCATACCCGGTAAGTCTCGGACCTCAACCGCTTCCTTCAAATAAGCAGCCAGCTCCTTTTGTCCAATGACGCAGCTGTGATGATTCGTTTGAAACGCCTTGGTCATGCGGTCAATCCATGGACCGTCAGCATTCGGCTGGAATTGACTTGCTTCAAAGAATTGATCATTTCCTTCGTAGTCAACCGAATACGTATGAAGCGGTGCTTTCCCTATTTTCTCAAAGTGCTTAGCGGCAATGGCGGTAATGGCACTCGAATCGACGCCACCCGATAAAAATGTACAAACAGGCACATCAGAAACGAGCTGTCTTGTGACGGCATCTGTAAAGAGATGCTTGACGTGCTGTGCGGTGTCATCAAGTGAGTCCGTATGCACCTTGCTTTTGACATTCCAGTATCTCCACACACGCAGTCCGTCTTTTGAAAAAGTCAAAGCATGAGCAGGTCTCAGCTCTTTTACCCCTTTAAACACTCCTTGCCCTGGTGTTCTAGACGGTCCTAAACCAAAGATCTCCGATAATCCTTCATGATCGACTTTTGCTTTCATATCAGGGTGAGCAAGTAGCGCTTTGATTTCCGAACCAAATAAAAAGGAATGATGACGTTCTGTATAGAAAAATGGCTTGACGCCGAGCCGGTCTCTCCCTGCAAATAATAATTCACGCTCACTATCCCAGATCACAAATGCAAAAATACCATTAAAATGGGTCACACACTCTTCCTTCCATTCTGTGTAGGCGTGAAGAAGAACCTCTGTATCAGAATGCCCAAGAAAGCGGTGGCCCCTTTTTAACAATTCTTTTCTTATATCTTCTGTGTTATAGAGCTCTCCATTGTATACAACGGTATAAGCATGGTTTTGATGTGTATATGTCATCGGCTGTTTTCCGCCTTCTACATCTACAACCGCTAACCTTTTATGCCCAAATAGAACGTGCTCACTTTTCCACGTATTTGTATCGTCTGGCCCTCTTTTAGATAATGTATCTGTCATTTGATTGATTACATGATCCTGTTGGATGAGCTGCTTTTTAAAGTCTGCCCAGCCTGTTATTCCACACATCATCATCAGCTCCCATCCGTTTTTCCTCAAGTGTTCTCATTCAGCCTTTCTTAGTTTATGCATCGTCTCCTTGATAGTTGATTTGTCCTTTTTTTCTCGGGCGTATAGGACAAGCATGATTTGGTAAGAAAAGAAAGAGGAAAGGAGCTTTTGCAAATGGAAAAACGAATGAAGCAGCTTGAACGCTGCAGTCGAAGATGGTGCAGCGGGTATTTACTGATTGAAAACGGGTATTGTCTGATTGAAGATGAAGAAGGAGACATCATGCTGCCAGAAAGTCTTCAAAGCACGATGATCTGTTTGAAGGAAAATGGCAGGTGGACAAAAGGGGAACTGCTCGGGTCCATGATACTTCATGAAAGTGGGCAGCTAGTAGAAGTACAAGGCGGTGAAGTGATTCAATATACGGCATCACTTGCCAAAGGATGGCTTGACCTCCTGATGTTCGTTCCTGAAAACGTTTTTTATGAAATCATTGCACAGGTAGAGCAGCTTGGTTTTTCCGTCTACGATTGTGTTTTCTCCTCCTTTCATTCTTTTCAACGAGTTTCTTTCTTTCAGTTTTCGACAGATTCACAATCACTTGCCCTTCAATGTCACCATGACTCCGCCGCAGGTCAAATTCGTTTTGAATGGACCACTTCTGACGGTCACCGGTCGGTTTCACAGTTTGATGGCATATAAAAAGGACACTGCTTCGTATAAGCAATGCCCTTTTTATGTTAAAAGATATGAAAACCGATCGGCAGACGTAAACCGAGAAGAATGGTCACAATGGCGAATACGATAAAACCAATCAATACACCAGTCACCGATTTTCCTTTTTTCTTGCGTACAAGAACCATTTCCATGAAGCCGATCACAAGGATACCGAGAATCATTTTACCGATATACTCGCCACCGAAACCTGGAATTTTCATTCCTGTGCGAACATACAGCTCTACGCCTGTTGCGATAATGATCAAGTACAATAGTCTGACAATCATGTGCACAATTTTAGCACCTTTGTCATTTTTACCTGCTAGAGCAAAGGCAACGAAGAATAAAATAATCCCTAGCACCCATGCTGTAATATGTAAATGCGTTCCCATCTGTTATTTCCCCCTTTATCAGAACAATTACCTTCTCATCGTACCACGAAATAAGTCGAACACAAAGCGACAATCCTGTGTCATCGCACTCTTTATTTGACGCGATTCGATAGCGTTCCAATCGGCTCAATCGTGATGTCAATTCGATCCCCTGAAGCTAAGAACTTAGGCGGTTCAAAGCCTTTGCCAACCCCAGAAGGTGTTCCCGTTGCAATGATGTCACCAGCTTCTAGTGTCATCCCTTTTGAAAGAGTAGAAACAATATTCTCGATGGAGAAAATCATTAATTCTGTACTGGCAGACTGGCGAACCTCTCCGTTTACCTTTGTTTCCACATGGAGCGCACCATGATCCTCGACCACTGACTTATGCACAATATAAGGTCCTATCGGGCAGGTTGTATCTAAGCTTTTACCTATGAAAAATTGTTTGTGTTTTTTCTGCAAATCTCTTGCCGTTACGTCATTTAAAATGGTGTAACCGAATAGATAATCACGGACCTCTTCAGGTGCAATATTCTTCCCTGATTTGCCCATCACGATCGCAAGCTCCCCTTCATAGTCCAGCTCACTGGTCACATCTTCATGAAGGAGAATATCCGCTTCATGTCCAACGACTGAAGTAGGTGCCTTTGTAAAGATCATCACATCTTTAGGAATATCCGCTGCACTTCCCATCTCCATGACATGATCTTGATAATTCTTTCCAACACACATGATGTTTTTAGCCGGCTTTGGAATCGGCGCATGGAGTTTCACTTCCGAAAGCGGATATACATAAGAACCGCGGTCTTCTTCTTTTTTCTCAGCCCAGTCAAGGAGCTGTTTGACATGCTCAACAAACTTGTCCCCCATATTAATACATTCAGCTAAAGAGTTTGGCAGTGTCTCAAGCTCAAATAATTTGGCTTCTGCCTTTTTGACGTCCATGACCCATTCATCATCAATCACTACCCCAATAAACATTCTGCTATGTATCTCACCTGTAAAAAACTTCATGTCTTCCCCTCACAATCTTCATTTCGCTAAGTGATGATGTCTCATTTTATTTCTCTATGAAATAAAAAAAACCCTTTTTTATCATACTCTCTTTTAAAAAGGGTTTCAAAAAAGATGATCTGATGTTTAGCGGTAGCGGCGATACTCCCACATGTTCCCTTGGTCCCATTTGCGATCAACATTTCCTCTGCTGTGGGAATGATGCTTTTTCTTTCCACATCTTTTGCAAGAGCGGCTGCGTTTATGGTGATGAGAACGTTTAGATCGATGGCAGCTTCTATGGTGATGAGATCGTTTAGATCGATGGCTGCGATGTGACTTGCGGCAGCTTTTCTTATGATGGGATCTGTGTTTGCTGCGGCATGATTTTTTCGGTTCACTCTTTTTACTTCTGCAAGATTTCTTGCTTTTGCACGACTTTTTACTTTTGCATGGTTTCTCACTTTTCACGCTTTTCTTTGAACAGCGACTTTTTTTCGAACGATAGCTCTTACAGCTTTTTTTACTGCGGTGTGATTTACGGCATTCGCCTCCACCAAAGAACCAATGACGGCGTTTTGAATGGCGAGAACGTGCTGACTTGTGCGATCGTCTCGATTCTGGTTCACGATCTAAGTGATGATCACGTCCTTCACTTCGAAGTGAATCCACTGCATGTTCAATATGTGAATGATCAAATGTGCTCACGAACGATTCCCCTCCCAGTCTATACTTTGACAAAACAAACAGATCAAGCTGTTTATCTTCTCTGCTTTATGTTACGAGACTTGGTAGACAAGTGTTCTTGGCGGATGCCCCTTTCTTTTAAAACTCCATGAATACCTAACAAGCGGGTACAGGACATTCCTTCACTTTCATATCGTAAAGAAGAGCATAGGAGGCTGATGAACGCATGACCACAGAACCTTTAAAGCAAATAGATATTTGGATTCATCCAAAGGACTTGATTGAATTAAGAAAAGACATATGGAACGATGAACCTGTTGAGGCCATTTTGAAAACCGGCCAGACCAAATCACACATTTATGCTTCATACCGCGGGTCTCACATTAGAAAGCTGAAAAAAAAGTCCTATCAAATTGAATATCGAAAGCCAAAGCAAAGACAAGGCGAATCTATCTTTCATTTAAATGCAGAATACAATGACCCCTCGTTTATCCGAAACAGACTGTCCTTTTATTTCTTCGAGCAGATAGGGGTGCTAAGCCCGGCTGCGTCTCATGTGTTTCTCACTATAAACGGAAGAAAAGAAGGCATTTATTTAAAAATAGAATCTGTTGATGAGCACTTTTTTCAGAAAAGGCAGCTTTCAGGAGGCGGCATTTATTATGCAGTCGATGACGATGCCAACTTCTCCCTTTTGAGTTCGTTTGATAAAAAGCCCAAAAAACACCTCCTCCTCGGGTACGAGAAAAAAACGGGGACTTCTCAACACGATCAGCAGCTGAGTGAATTTATTTACTTTCTCAACACAGCGAAAGATGACATATTTGCAGAAAAAATTGAGCAATACCTAGATGTAACACAGTATTTCCGCTGGCTCATTGGTGTCGTGTGCACACAAAACTTTGACGGCTTTGTCCATAACTACGCTCTTTATGTGAATGAACAAGGAAAATTTCAAGTACTTCCTTGGGATTATGATGCGACATGGGGCCGTGACATTCATGGAGAAGAAATGGCATTTGATTATATTCCAGTAAACGGCTTTAATACTTTAACTGCTAGGTTACTAGATATCCCTTCATTTAAGAGAGCCTATTACACGCTTTTTCAGCATGTACTCAATACTCATTTTTTAGAAGACCGGCTTTGTCCAATCATCGAAAAATGGCATGCTTCTATCGAGAACCGAATTGGAGATGATCCTTATACGAGAGACCGCAAAGACATCCTACAATCAGAACGAGAGGTCATCCGGCAGTATATCAACAAAAGACGACGTTATTTACAGGCTGAAATAAGAAAAGAGATATATGGCACGTAAGGACGCTTTCGAATTTTGTCACTTTATTACTCATATTGACGAAACAGCTTTTTTTATAGAAAAATAGGGTATACTAACCATATCCTTCTATTATATAAAAAATGTGAGAGTTGGCGTCCGTTATGATCAATTATGAAATTGAACAAAAAAGATTACATTTAATTGAGACAGCAAAAAAATTCGGGATGAATGCCGAAGAAACCATCAGGTGCAGTCAAGAGCTTGATACACTCTTAAATAAAGGCATCAAATACACCTCGAATGAATGCTCTAAAAAAGGGTAAACCATACACCTAATTCCTCTCATCAAAAGCTTTCAAAAAGACAATCACACATTAAAAGACCCATCATAAGCTATGGTGAAACGCCCAAAAACAAAGTGCCTTATTTTTATAAAGGATGTGCACCGCTATGCCGGCTATTGTTGGAGCCTTTAAAGTAAATGCCGTCGGAACGAGCGGAGTCGTTCATGTTGGAGACTGCATCACCATTTCTCCAAATAGTCAGGTTAAAACGTTTGCTGGCGCAGGCAGTTTTAACACTGGTGATCAATTGCGCATTAGCAACTATAAAAGTGTGACAAATACGTACGACAGTGATGTCATTGATCAACCGCTTGTTGGTAACTTGTAAGGAGTGAGAATCCGTTGAACTTCTATATTAATCAAGCGATACAAATTAATTATTTGCGTGTAGAGTCTGTCAGTAACTCCTCTGTGCTGCAAATTGGGAGCGCTGGTTCAATTAAAGCTCTTTCTAATCTGTATAACACGGGCAGCTACGTAGAAGCAGCACCTGCCGCAGCAGGTACACAAGGAATTGAAGAATCCCAAGGCGCAATCACAACACCTTTTGTACCGCTTCAGTCACCAACAACTTAAGTTCATCTGCTATCCCCGGAGGTGTATGTCAATGTATGATTATCAAAGCAACGCTTCACAGGTGCATGGCATCATTCAAAAGCAAACACAACAAATTATGATGCTTGAAAAAAGGCTTAACGAACTTCAGCAGGAAATGCAAATGATCAAAGATAAACCGACAACGACGATTGAACGGATTGATTATCAATTTGATCAACTGAAAATCGAGCGGCTTGAAGGCACACTGAACATCGGCCTCAATCCATCTGATCCAAACAGTGTTCAAAACTTTGAAGTGGGCCAAACAACAACCCCGGGTATTGGAATGATGCAGCAAGAAATGGCTGATCAATTTTTCAATCAAACACGCCAGCTTGTCGACGCATTCTTAAATGAAGAAGCGCCAGAACTTCTTGAAGAGCTAGAGCAGCGATATGAAGGGTCTCTTGATGAGAGCAACAAACACCACATCATTGAGGACATTCGCAAGCAAATTGACAGCAGAATCAAATACTATGCAGGACAGCTCCCGCACCGGGAAGATATGACCCCGCTGCAGCGTTCAGAGCAAATTGCTGAATATGTGAAGCATGATGTCAAACGAGCGATTGAGCATTTCTTAGCCCATATTCCAAATGAAACGAAAGGAGAGGAAAACGGATGAATTTCACAGTCGTCAACCGCAACATCGAGACCGGATGCATTAAAGTAGTTGGGGTTTCGTCCTCTTCCCTATTTATCATCGGGGACACAGATCATGTACAATTATCCTCCATTTTTGATACACCGCCAGAATCTCTTATCATTGGCCCGTTTGTTCCTCTGGCACCTCGATAATGATAAAGCGCACATCTCAAGTGAGTTTCACGAAGGTGAATTCTGTGGGGATTTCAAGTGTTGTTCAAATCGGTGATACGCAGGAGCTATGCCCGAAGGTTAAGGTGTTAGCTGTTCAACGAACCATTAGTTTGTTTTATGGCAATGAAGCAGAAAACTTAAATGCGAAAGAATTTGAAGTGTATTATGAGCCTATTCCATTGATGCTGCCGGAACGATCCGTCAGAACAGCATTTTACCATGAAAAGCCTGTGATTAAAGTGTCTTCAATACATGTAGAAGGGGTGTCTTCCTCCTCTGTGTTTCAAATTGGCTCTACGTGTGGAGTGAATGGCGTTGCAAGAGTGAAGCATATTCGAGAGTTATTTAGCAACGACGAAAGTCCGCCAAACTCACAAATGGACCTACCTACGCATATGATGGTGATATGACTTCGAATAAAGGATGTCGATTATGCCAGCAATTGTCGGACCCATTTACATTAACTCTATTTCTGGAGGCGTCGTAAACGTCGGTGACTCATTCTACCTGTCGCCTAAAAGTTCGTCAAAATCTGCTTTAGGCTCTGGAGCGGGAAATACCGGAGATTTCTTGATATTAAATAATGGCATCAGCGCCACCAACTATGTGGATCCTGACTTAAATGATCAGAATATGGTAGGCAATGCATAAAGCAGCTCCTCTACAGTCATTTCATTTAGAGGAGCGCTTTTTATGCTTATTTTTTTCTGCGTTGTCTCGATTTTTTTGTTTTAACCAGCTTGCTTGCCGGCTGTTTTCGAATCCATTTGATGTACGAAGCAAGCTTTTCATCCTGCCTTAGTGCATCAAGTGTGTTCAAGCGTGCGGCAAGCTCCTGGTTTGTAAAGAGTGCATGCACTTGTTTATGGCAGGGGATACACAGGAAGGCAGTCGCTAAAAAAGCCCCACCTTCTTCTCTTGGTGTTAAGTGGTGTTCTGTGAGCAGGACATTTTGTCTTCCGCACAGCTCACATAATCCAATGGTTTGCTTTGCCACCCTGTCATCACCTCAACAATTACATTAATTCCATTGAGACCGTTGTCCCTTTCCCGCTTGGATCTGCTGGATGGACAATCAGTTTCTTCGGCAGTCTCATTTTCAATTCTTCCACGTGGCTAATCACACCAACTGCTAAATTGTGAGACTGCAGTTTCTCTAATGCGGTAATGACCGTATCAAGCAAGTCTTGATCGAGCGTACCGAATCCTTCATCAAGGAAAAAGAATTGCAGCGGGAATTCACCTCTCAGCTGAATTTGTGCAGAAAGAGCAAGGGCAAGCGCCAGCGATGTCAGGAAGGTTTCCCCGCCGGACAAGCTGGACACAGGACGCCTGACACCACCATTTGCATCATCACGCATAACAAAGCCGCCTTCTGAGTCGACCTCAATCGCATATCTTTGTCTCGTCAACATACCCAAGCGGGCGGATGCATCACGACTGACACTTTCCAGCTGTTCTTCTGCTAAAAATTCAACAAACGTATTCCCTTTAAAAACGGTTTGCAGTTTATCGAGGCGATCAATTTCTTGCTGCAGTGCTTCCAAGCGTTCGTGAATACTTGCAAAGCGCTGATGATTTTCTTCAATCACACGCAGGTGTTCATGTGCGGACCCACTCATTGCTGTCGCTTCTTCCAATGCTTTTTCAGCTGCATCTTTTCTGTGCTGAATGTCAGTCCACTGCTTTTCATCCAGTGACTCTTCTTTCAGTAATTCAGAAATTCGCTTTAAGTTTGCGGCACATTCCTTTCTTTTATCCTCAAATTCCTCCATTTCCTGTTTGACCGATTGACGTACTGCCTGTTCCATTGAAGCAGACTCAATTTCCTGCGGCATATGAAAAGGAGAGGATTCTGTTTCTTTTTCCCATGCTGCTTCTGCTTCTTGTTTTCGCCGGTTCGCCTCTTGAAGCTGACGCTCACTGCTTGAAAAATGGCTTTGCGCCTCACTAAACAACTGCTGCGCGTGCTGCAATTGCTTGTACGATTGCTGTTCTTTTTCATTAAGAAGAGCAAGAGTATGTTCAACCTCAATAAGTTCATCAGAAATAGAGGCAGCTTTTAATGGATATCGGCCTAAATCTGTTTCATATTGATGGATAAGCTGATGCTGACTTTCTAGCTGATGCGCTAGTTTATCAAGTTCTTTCTCGACATTGTATATCGCTGTCTGCAGCTGCTCTTTTGCTAGCTGTTTTTCTTCCAAAAACGAAATGCTTTTCTCAATACGTTCTTTATAGCCTTCCGCTTGTTGGTCCTTTTCATCGATTTGCTTTTGCAGCTCTTGTACTTGATTCAATGTAAAATGAGGGAAGGCCTGTTCAAATTGAGTCGTTTGCTCTGAAAGCTCAGATTGAAGCTCTTTGATCAGCACCTCTAATTCTTCGATGCGCTGCTGTTCAAAAGTCATTTGCTCTTTCATCTTGCTCATCTCTGCTGCTTGATTATGCGTTTCATCCATTAAACGAGCTCGTTTACGTTCAACTTCTTGAATATCCTGCTTTATGCCTCTCCATTCTTGCATCAGATCCTGCAAAGACTGCGGATTTTGTACGGTTTCTACTGCTGCAGCTACTTCTGCTCCCGGGGCTTTCTGAGATAAGAAAGCGAATTGTTTCACTAATTGATTGGCATTCGTTTCGAGGAGCTGCTTTGCGGCATACATGTCTCTCGCATACTCCTCTGCCTGCTTGAGCTCTTTGTCCATCCGTTGAATGACTTCATCGACTTGTGCCACGGTTTCTTTATGGTCATTGGATTCCAAAGCCTTTGGATCATGATGAATTGATCCACAAACCGGACATGGCTCACCATCTACTAGCTCTGCCGCTAATTCTTTTCTTAATTCAGCCGCCCTTACAACATCACGCTGTTTTAATTTTTCGAGCTTCTGATGTTGTTCTTTTTTACTCCATTCTGTTAGAGCTCGTTCGAATTCACATACATAAAAATAGAGGTGTTCAATTGCTTGAAACGATTGGTCTATTTTTTCATGATGGTCGTTTTGCTGTTTTTGAAGCTTTTCATATGCTTCTGAAGTCTGTGAGGCTCGCTTTTTGAGCTCCTCCAGCTTTTGCTTTTCTTTTTGAATGCTGCGGTTTATTCTTTCAACATTTTCACTTAAACGTAAAGCATCCTGTACACTTTTCCGTTCTTTTACTGAGACTTGTAACTGCTCCAGCTCATGCTTCAGCTGTGTTTGTTTCGTCAGTGCACGCTCTAATAGAGATTGAAGATTGTCCGCTTCTTTTTTCTTTTGTATGAATTGCTGCGTTTTTTCATTTTTTTGCTGTTCTATTCCTGTCTTTTCCTGAAAAGCTGTCTCTTTTTTTCGTTCAATTTCCTTTAGATGAATCAGCTGCTCTTTCTTTTGGAGAAGTTCTGGCTCAGTCTCTATTTTCTTTTGCCGGGCTTGCTCATACTCATGCGTCATTTGATCATAGATCGTTCGTTGATGCAGCAGCTGCTTTTCTGCTTCCTGCTTCTCCTTTGATGCTTGAGAAAGCTGTTTTTCAGCCTTTGTTAATGCATCCGCATAGGGCTTTAGCGCCTCTGCCTGCTCTGCGATATTGAGCTTGGCCTTTTTCTCTTCCATTGATGGTGCCAGTAGATTCAGTTTGTTTTGTTCAGTCTCATAAGCTTCTTGTTCCTTTTGATACTGCCAGATCGCTTGCGCCTTTGTAAAAGCAGTGAACGCTTCGTCCCGCGCTTGTTTTTTCTCATGAAAAATGGCTTTTGCCTGCTCTGCTGCTTCCTTTGCTTTTGCCAGCGCCTCTGGGCCAGCTTCCCCTAAACCATTCAGTTCAGCCAGCAGTTCATTTTTTTGCCCATATTGATTCTGAGCTTTTGCACGCAAACGCTTGACGAGCTGATCCCCATACTTTTCCAAGTTAAACAACCGCTGAAGCATTTGACGTCTGTCTGCCCCTTTTAGGGAGAGAAATTCTGCAAATTTCCCTTGAGGTAAGACAACCGCTCGCGTAAAATCATCAATGGTTAATCCGAGTAATTCTTCTACTTTACGATTGACCTCACTCGCTTTATCTGCGAGAACGGTCTGCGTATCACCGATTTCAATCAGACGGCATAATGTCGTTCTGACTTTCATTTCATCCGCTCGTTTGAAAGCACGTTCAACTTTATAAGAAATATGGTGTTCCTTTTGCAAAGCAAATGTAAAGGAAACCGACAGCTTTTCTTCCGCTTGGTTCAAAATACCATGTGTATTATTTAACGCACGTTCCACTTTGCCATAGAGTGCCAGGGTCATGGCGTCTAATATGGACGACTTTCCACTTCCTGTCGGTCCAAATATGCCAAACACACCTGCACCACATAATGAGCTAAAGTCAATTGTTTGTTCTTCTCTGAAGCTATGAAGTCCTTTAATGGTCAGCGTAATCGGCTTCAAGTCGCTTCCTCCTCTTGCATTTCATTGGCTAGCTCTAAAAACAGTTTGACTGTTTTTTCATCGGGTAGACCGCCACCTGTCTGGCGCTCATAAAATTTCACGAACCGCTCTTCGATCGAGAGCTTTTCCACTTGCTTTTGCTCTTCTATTTGCTGTAGTTCTTTGAACTTTGGTCGAATGTGAACAAACCCACTATGCTGCTTACGGAGCTGATGAATCTCTTCAATAGAGAGCTGGTCTGTTAAATGAATCTCTAAATCAATCCACGCCTGAAGATCACGTTTTTCATCCAGCCACTCGTGCACTTGACTCAGTCCCTCAGTCGCCTTCCATTTCACAAGTGGTTTTCCGCTTGATAAAAACACTTCTTTCCAGCTTGCCTTTTCATTAGGTTTTGCCTCTACAATTGTGACTGATTTGGCATAGCCTGATTCAGAAAAGCTATAAGCAAGAGGTGATCCAGAATACCGGGCAATCGTTTTGGCACGTTTGATCGTTTGCGGGCGGTGCAAATGACCAAGTGCAACATAGCAAGCTGCTTCTGGCAGGCTTTCAGCCGCAACGGTATATGCGCCGCCTACTTCAATCGGTCTTTCTGAATCTGTTTGACTTCCTCCTGCCACATAAATGTGGCTTGTTGCAATATTAACTGTATCCGGCTGGAATTGAGTACTTAAATGTTGAAACGCTTGTTGAATTTTTAAATTGTAATGATCACGAAGCACTTTCTCTTCAAATGTTTCAGCCAGCACCTCATTTAGTCTAGCCTCAGACGGATAAGCGAGTGCTGCAATGGATAAACGTTCACTCGAAGAAGGAACATCGACACGGATGATGTCATTTGTCGGATATCCAATTAAATGAATACCCTGATCATTTGTTAAAGGAGATGCGGCTGATAAGCGATCCGGATTATCGTGATTGCCTGAGATGACCACTACCTGCCGTTTTCCTTTATCAGATAAGGCAGATAGACTTTCATAAAAAAGCTGCTCTGCTCTAGCAGGCGGATTCACTGTATCAAAGGCATCACCGGCCATCACAATGACATCAATGTGTTCGTCTTTCACGATTTGATACAGTTCATCTAAAAACTGTGCTTGCTCATCAAGCCGGCTTCGACCTTCAAGGGTTTTCCCTAAATGCCAATCCGCTGTATGCAGAATCCTCATGTGATTCACCTCTCATTCCGATACATTTATAAAGAGATTTCTAAATTCCCATCGAAGAAATAGAGAATTTTCTCCTCTAATGTTCTGTTTGTCAAACGCTCTACTGCTTTTGCATATAACGCTATTTGGGTTTCATAGCGCTTTTTCAAGATAGGTTCAGCAGCGTCAAGTCCACCTGTATATCTGCCTTGCACTCTATCCGTTTTATAATCTAGTAAAAATAGCTTTCCATCTGTTTCAAATAAACAGTCAATCATTCCTTGAATCAGAACAGGCTCTCCCTCAGTATCAATATGACTGTATACCTCTTTAACAGGTAACACCATACTAAATGATACCTCTCGTTTTACCCAGTCCGCTTTCAGCAGTTTTTGACCAATTGAAGTAGAGAAGAAAGCAGCAATTCCTTCTTGATCAATTGACTGGACTTGCTCATCTGTTAGCAAGTCTCGCTGCTGTAAGGATTTGAGCAGGTGCCTTATACGTGATTCATCATAGGGCTCCTCAGAAGGAAGCGTGATATGCTGCATGACTGTATGCATTGCGGTGCCTTGTTCTGCGGCAGTGAGTGTTTTTTTCTTCATGAAAGCCGGCCGGTCATACAATGTTGCACGAGCTTTTCGAATAGAAGAAGGAACACTGTACTCATCCTGTATTTCTTTCATCCTTTTTATCTCGGAAACAGACTGCTTTGTGCCGACTTGCGAGGCCGCTAGATATGGATATTTCCATGAAAGTCTCTCTGCCACCTTCTCATCAGCATCACCATATCCTTCAACAGGCAGACCATCCATCAATGCTTGTACTACCTCGTCTTGCTGCTTCTTTTCAAGTGACATATCTTCCTTTAGAAGATCAGAAGCTTGCGTAAATGAGATAGTGAATGTAGACGGATGCGAAAGAACAACATCGCCTGTTTCTTCTAAAACAGATGACATCGCTTGATGACGGATAAGGGCAGGGCCAATAAAATCTAAGTATGTTTTCGATTGATAACGTTCAAAATCAGGGAGCAGCCACTCTTCTCCAGTCGCGGCATTTTGCCATTTGCTTAATGCTTTCACCTGATTTTTGACAGAGCCGACCAGAAATAATTTTTCCTTAGCCCTTGTGAGCGCCACATATAAGACCCTCAGCTCTTCAGATAATAACTCTTTTCTCATCTTTTTTTTCATCGCCACAAGCGGTAATGTCGCATAACTAATTCTCAGCTCTGGATGGATATACTTGCTTCCAAAGCCTAGCTCTTTATCAAGTAAGTAGGACTGGTTTAAATCCATCATATTAAAGTTCCTGCCGAGTCCTGCAGTAAAGACGACTGGAAATTCTAATCCTTTACTGCTGTGGATCGTCATCATGCGCACAACGTCCTCTGTTTCACTGAACGTTTTTGCCGCACCAAGATCATCTCCACGCTCCTGCATTCTTTCAATAAAACGAAGGAATCGAAATAGCCCTCTAAAGGCAGCTTTTTCATATTGCTTGGCTCGATCATAAAGGGCACGAAGATTCGCCTGCCGCTGCTTACCTCCAGGCATCCCGCCAACATAATCAAGATACTGCGTATCTCGGTATACTTCCCAAATTAATTCTGCCACCGAATGATTGATGGAGAAATCACGCCACTTACGCAGCAATTGGAAAAATCGCTCTAATTTTTTGCATGTAGGGTGATCAGAATGCGTCACACTCATGAATGCCTTTACAGCATCATAATAAGTGCCTTTTTTATCACTCGTTCGAATAAGTGCCATTTCATTTTCATCTAAATGAACAATAGGTGATCTTAAAACAGCTGCAAGCGGAATATCCTGATACGGATTATCGATGACTTTTAACAAAGAAAGAATGACAGACACCTCTGTTGCTTCAAAATAACCAGAGGAAAGATTCGCATATACTGGGATTCCCTGCTTCTTTAATTCTTCCATCATTTGCGGGGCCCACGGCATAGACCGAAGCAAAATGACAATGTCACGATACTGCAAGTTACGGGTCATTTGCTGTTTTGCATCGTACACTTGAAATGGCTGCTCCACCAATTCTCTTATTTTTTTAGCAATGATTCTCGCTTCAAATTGGACGGTCTCAAGTTCTTCTCGCTCTTCGCCGGTTTCTGCTTCCTGCTGATCTAAGTGGACAAGGAGCATTTCTGTCGTTGTATCTTTGCTTTCTGGATAACTCGCTCCAAGCTTTAATTCAGCTTGTTCATCATATTCAATTTCTCCAACTGTTTCCCCCATCAGCTGCTTGAACAAAAAGTTCGTACTATCTAAAACATCTGAACGGCTTCGGAAGTTTTTATTTAAATCAATTCTCTTCCCTGTTTCTTTGCCGTCTGGTTGAAAGTGTTTATATTTGTTTAAAAAGAGCATGGGCTCAGCCAGTCTAAAACGATAAATGGACTGCTTTACATCACCAACCATAAACAGATTGCCCTCTGCAGAATGTTCCCCTTTAGACACAAGCTTTAAAATCGTTTCTTGTACGAGGTTTGTATCCTGGTATTCATCAACGAGCACTTCTTCAAACTGCTGTTGATAGTACTTGGCAGCTTCTGTTTCGATCAAATGTCCTTCTGCATCCTGCTCCGCTAAAATGCGTAAGCAATAGTGCTCTAAATCCGAAAAGTCGACAATTGACTTTTCCTGCTTCGCTCTCTCGAAACGCTCACCAAATTGGATCACAAGATCTACAAGCGTCTCCACAACTGGCTTCATTTCAGCTAAGCTTTTTAAATGCTGGGCAGGACTGCGCATAAAGTATTCATCTTTTAGCTTTTCTAGTTGTTTTTTTGCTTGATTACGTGCATCTGTGGCCTTTTCTAACAAAACAGGGTCATATTCATCCCCTTTGCACGTTTTGAGCCTTTTAAAATTGACGTTCGGCAAAAGCTCGTAAAGCTCCTCAAAATCATCTTGATGACAGATTAATTCATTGACTTGCTCTAAATCATCTATAAAATTCTCTGCTCTCGGTGCTGGGCCGTCCGGCTCTTTTGATAGCGAAAGAGCTCGTTCAAGCAGCTCCTGGCAGCTCCGGAGAACGAGAGAAAGATCTTCTTTGATATATGGATAAAACGGTAATTCTTCTACTTTTGTTTGTGCATCTACATCATAAAGTGAAAGGAATGCCCTCATCCATTGCTCAGGTAAAGGATGAGACCTAGAAAACTCATAAATTCTCTTCACAAGCCATTGCAAATCTAAGTCATGGCGGTCAGAAGTGTAACGATCAACCAGTTCAAAGAATGATGGCTTTCCAGCCTTATATTCATCCTCGAACAGTTCATCTAACACTTCATCTCCTAATAATTCTCCTTCTGTTTGATCTGCCAAACGAAAGCCTGGGTCAAGATCAATTTCATAGTAAAAGGTGCGCAAAACCTGCAAGCAAAAGGAGTGCAAGGTAGAAATATTGGCACGATTCATGAGGGACAGCTGCCTTCTCATATGAAGGGACCCAGGGTTTTTGGCTAATTCTTTTTCAAGTGCTTCTGTAATCCGATGCTTCATCTCTGCCGCAGATGCATTTGTGAAAGTCACAACGAGCAGACGGTCCACATCAACTGGATGTTCAGGCCGGGTCATTTTTCGAATCAGCCGTTCAACCAAAACAGCTGTTTTTCCTGACCCTGCCGCCGCCGCAACCAAGATATCTTGTCCTTCTGAAACGATGGCTTCCCATTGGTCATCCGTCCACGTACTGTTATTCGGTTTTGGTATTTGCATACTGATCCCCTTCTTTTTTGATCCGGTCTATCACAACATCATCTTTCTCAGAGGTGAGCACCCTAAAATCATTATCCTCTATTGATTCATCGAATTGGCAAATAGACTTGAATGAACAAAAGCGGCAAGGTGTTTGATCCTTCAATTTATATGGATTAATTGCGACCTCTCCATTTGTAATTCTTTCGCCTGCTTCTTCAAATGTGCGCCGAACGTGTTGTGTGAGTATATGGAAATGATCTTCACTTAAAACTGCAGAGTCAGAACGGAAAGACCCATCCTTTTTCAAGCCGGCTTGAATGACTTGTGATCTACCTGAATCAAGCGTTTGATCCATGAGTTTTACTGCTTCTACATCTTCAAGCAATAAACCCTTCATTTTAAATTTCTTGAATATTTCCTGCTCAATGTCATCCTCCGCAAGCGGAATAGGTGCTTGAATGAGCGGATCATGGATATGGAAATATAAAATGCCAGCAGGCGTCGCTTCAACCCCGAGCCACTCTTTCGAATACGTAATGGTCAGGTCTAAGTAAGTGAGCATTTGCAAGGCCAGCCCATAGTATACTTCTGCTAAGTCAAGACCTTTCTCACTGGATTTGTAGTCGACTATTCTCAAGAGCAGCCCTTTTGAACCTTCTGCTTTATCTACCCGGTCAATTCTTCCGACAAGCTCCATCGTGCAGCCATTCTTTAATTGAAAAGTAAACGGCGGCAATGGCCCTTGCCCCCCAAAACCTAACTCTAGCCCTACTGGAGAAAATCCACTCACTTTGGCATGTTCACTTAATATAGAAGAGACTCGAATCAAGATTTTCTGGAGCTTTTCTTTAATATAAGCATGCCGATTAGAGCTTAATAGAATTTCCTTTTGAAGACGCGGAGCAAGCTGTTCAATCGCATGTTTTGAATAAGTGACACAATCTTCCTTCGTTAGGTTTTTCCAATCCTTTTTTTGTTCAACAAGCGTATCTGAAATATGTTTTAAAGCCGAGTGGAACAACTGGCCGATATCAGGTGCTTCCAATTTGTAAAATTGTCGATCCTTTAGTTTTAACCCATGGGAAGCAAAGTGAGAAAATGCACACGCATTGAATTTCTCCATTCTTGAAACACTGCCCTGAATATGATCACCATAAAGCTCTTTTGTGACATTAGGCTTTAATGGCTTCGCTCGATTTGTAAAAAACAAACTTGACATGATGTTTTTTGATACATCCCGATGAGGAGATGTCATTAAGTAGTTATAGACACTCCACCATACACCACTAATGGGATATTGATTGAGCCATTGCTGCAACTGTGAAACGGTATACGATAACGAAACATGCTCATTCGCTACAAATTTTAATTGCTCCTCGTCATCCAGTTGTTCTGGATCTAACACATAAAGAGCCTGCTGGTGATTTGGCATAAGCTCTTGGCAATACTTGATAAGTGTCGAAGGCAAAAGAGAACGTCCTTCTGCATCAGCAGCCGAATAGGATAGATACAAATGACGTGATGGACTCGATAACGCTTGGTAAATTAAAAATTGCTCATCTAGCAGCCGTTCCTTTCCTGTCTCTGCCAGCTCTGCTCCTGCTCGTTTTAACCATTCACGGTCATCCTCAGACAATACACTCTCATCAGAGGGGCGTGCGGGAATAACGCCATCATTTACACCAACGATAAACGTACACTTCACTTGATACATTCTCGATAAATCCATACTTCCAATAAATACTTGGTCGAGTGAAGGCGGAATCAAAGCGAATTTTAGAGAAGCTAATCCTGTATCCATCATTTGTTGGAATAAAGGAAATGAGAGCTCTTCTTCACCTAGCATTTCAACAAATTCATCCATTAATTGAATAACCGCATCCCATACTTGTCCGTGCTGCATTGCTTCAGCTAATCTACCTGCTTCTTCAGCCTCAAGCCTCGCTTTTTCAAGCTTATCTGGTACTTGTATCTCTTCTAAAAAGACATAGACAGCCTCTACCATGTCTCTTACCTTTTGCGCTTTTTTGAGCCTTTTCTGCAACTGGTAAAGCGGGGGCACGATCCATTCTTTGACGTCATTTAGCATTTGTTCCATTTCAATTTCTTGATCTGTTTGTCCAAAATCCTCATCTAATGATTGGAAGCGCCTGTAATGAAACCGGGAACCGTTTGTCCAGCGTTCTCCTTTTACACCATAAGCAATACAATAGTTTTCGAGCTGATCTGCCTGCTCTCTCGCTTTGTTCTTAGCGAGTTCAAGCGGAAATAAGAACTCTGTTTTCACGCAGCGAAATACCGCTTCATACCGCCAGTTTCCCTTTATGACATCCAAGCTCGAACGAATCAATTCAATGAGCGGATGATACTGCATCGATTCATTTCCATCAATAAAAAAAGGAATATCGCAATCTCGAAAAACCTCTTTTAATGTATCTTTATAGTCGTCTACATGTCGTGCAACAATCGAGATATCTCTCAATCTAAGTCCTTTTTCTCTCACTAAATCAAGTATATCTCTGGCTACACCCTCAATTTCAGCTCGTTTATTTGCACTTTTAGACACTGTGAGATGAGGGGTGTTTTCCTGATATGGCTGCACTGGTCTCTGCTCATATTGGTGTTCTAAATAAGCAAGATCTGGTGTATAAATGTGCCGTTTATTTCTTTCCAAAACGTTTTCAGAAATGTCAGCTCCGCACTCTCTAGCAAGCTGATAGAGCTGGAAATACGTTTTCCCTGTCATACGAAATAAATCAAGTTCATTTGGCTGCCTATCATGATAGGAGCGATCCACTGTGAAAGCAGCAGTTATTTTTGCTGCATGCAGCAGGAGCTGTTCAATGACAAGAAGTTGCTGCGGTGTAAATTGATAAAAACCATCTATATAAATGTGTGCTCCTTTTATTTCTTCAGATGAAGGAATTTGCTGCGTGAGAAGTGTCAAATAGTCTTCTGAGTGCACATATTCATCTTGTAAATGCTGCTCCATCTGCTGATAAAGAACATGCAGATCATGCAATTTTTCGGCTGCCCGTCTTTCTTCTGTATACTCTGAATACATGCTCGACATTGAAATTTTTTCAATATCCTCCGGCAACATACAATACCTTTTGAATTCAGCCATCGTCTTTTCAATTTGCTCCACAAATCCCGGCTTATCACTCGCTTTTTTGAACACTTTAAACTTTTCTTTCTGCTCTTCAATCACTTTTCTTAAAAGCATTTGAATTCCTGTGCTTGTCACAAATTGCCGGTTCGCTCCGCCAGTCTGCTGTAAAATAGACCAAGCAAGACGTGTGAAACTAAATACTTTGGCCCTGATCATTCCGCCAGCTTCAGACGTTTTTGCAAGCTCATATTCCATTAAAAATGTCATTTGATCCGGGACTAAAAAAATGATTGGCGGACCCAACGGATCAAGCCGAAGCTGTTCTTTGATTTCCTTTAAGATTGCAGTCGTTTTTCCACTCCCCGATCTGCCTGCTAAAAACTGAATCTCCACGTTCCACAACACCTTTCTTATGTACTCATATTCTAGCGAAAATAAAGGGAAATAGCTATTTTCCTATCACGTTCCCGTTCTCCTATCTGATTGAAATAACATAGGCACCTTTCCTCACTCTTTTCATATCATAAACCATCATGAACAAAAAGGAGGCTGGCAATATCATGTATTACGATTACTATGACTACTCGCCATATGACATGCGTCAAAACACAAGGATCATTTCAGACCTTGAGAAAGCGCTCAATGGTGAATATTCTGCGATCCAATGCTACGAAAAACTTGCCCAAAAAGCAAAAAACCCTGAGGCGAAAAAGGTCATTCAAGAAATACGTCAGGATGAAGTCAGACACTATCAACTATTTTCAAAGCTATATTATTCTTTAACAGGTAGAAACCACAAACCAAGCATAACAGAACCTTGTCCAGAACAATTCAGAGAAGGACTTATGTTTGCCTTTAAAGATGAACAAAAAACGGTCGATTTTTACTTAAGCGTATCAGACTATGTCCGTGACCAAGGAACAAAAGAGCTAATGAAACGTATCGCTCAAGATGAACAGCAGCATGCTGTATGGTTTTTATACCTTTTAACGCACCATGTGTCTTAGATAGTCCTATTTTAATAGGAGATCGTATGTTCCGTCAAAAAATGAAATCGATTTTTCGTTCCTTCAATATGTCAAAGTTAGCGCTAAATGCAGCAAAGTCTCACATCCCTTCCTCATTTTCAAACGAGAAAATGAGAATTTGACCATTAAAAAAACTCCTCTGCCACAAATGCAGAAGGAGTTTTTTCATGATCTTTTAATGAAATTTTGCTTCATTGCTTTGCTGCTGATGCTTGAGAACCCCATCAATTGACAGCAGCTTACTGCCGCTAAGTGTTAAATAAAGCGCCATGACGAGCAGCGAAAGTTCAAATTCATAACCGCCAACAAATCCTTTAGAAAAACCAACAGTAATAATCGCTACAGCCATAATTGGTACAAATAATGCTGCGAAAATACGTGTTCCTAGACCTAAAATCAAAGCGATACCCCCGACTAGCTCAATTGTCTTGACAATATAGGCCATAAATTCGGGTAAACCGATTTGCCCAAAGAATGCTGCTGTTCCTCCCAGTCCTCCTTGATATGCCTGAAGTCCATGTAAAAAGAAAATAATACCTAAAATAACGCGTACAAAAAGTGTTCCTATTTCTTGATTCGTTTTCATATAGTGAATTCCTCCTGTTTTTACACTACATAATGTAATGTTAATAAGTAAAAAAAATTAGTAATTTAAGTTGAGCATAATCATTAAGACCACCATCAGAATGGCTGATGTGACAATTGGAATAATTGGTACATTAAAAGGAATATTGTAAGTTGGATTTAAGATTTTTTGTATTCTTAAATTCAATGCCCGATCTCCAAAGGACACCGCAAACTTTGTTTGTTTTTGAAACTGGGTTTTCTTTTTAATCAGTTTCAAAAGGGCCTGCCCTACTCCAAGCTCAGTACCTGTCTGCTGAATGGCATAGTCATCTGCAATCACTTCGCGAAAAACAGAGTAGCTTTGTCTCATATGCTTTAACACTGGAATGTACCAAATGACTTTTGTGAGCATTGAGAACATGAAAGCTTTTAAGGGATCATAGCTGTATTTGTGATGCAATTCATGATGAACAACAGCGTCAATCTCCTCTTTATCCAGCATGTCCATGAGGGCTGTTGATAAATAAACCTTTGGGTGAAGCATCCCCATTGCAAAGGCAAGCGGTTCTTGACAGTGAAACACAATGATATCGTTTTGATATTTCTCTGACAGAAATTCGGTTGACTGTTGTTCGACTGCCAACATCATATGTCGTTTGAATTGAATGTACTTGCTGATTTGCTTTGCCATATAGAAAATTGCAAATCCCAATGTGTAGAGGACTAAGGCATCTAGAAAATACTTTAAAGGAGTGAATCCATAAAATTCGAGCACGGACTGGCATACATGGATCAGGTTATATGCTTGGTTCCAGCCAAAAAAGCTTGAAAGCACGTAATACCCCATCTGATAAAAAATGGCTAAACCAATCAATATACCGCCTAAAAACAGCAGACTCGACTTCATTTTATTCATTTTGCTGCTCCTCTTTTTTAGATGCTAGCCTTGCTTCTAGAACTTTGAGTAATTCAGGATCAGCACTTTCAATCGCATCCACCATATGATTCACTGCCAATGGACCAAAATCGTCCATCAATCCTTGCGTAATCCATTTTGTTTGCTCATTTAGAAATTCTTCTTTTGTTAAAATGGGATTATAAATAGATGAGCGCCCTTTTGTTTTCTTCTCCACAATTCCTTTTTCGGTTAAGCGGTTCAGCACAGTCATCACCGTGTTGAAATTAATCGGCTTTTCATCTGACAGCTTCTGCTGCACCTCTTTAATCGGCATATCCTCACCTTGATAAAGGATCTCCATAATTCTTCCCTCTAAAGGACCAAAAAAACGATTCAATCCCTTTTCATTATATTTAAAAGAAGGAATTTTCATGTTATCACCCCACACTAAGCATTGTAGTGTAATTGAAAATGATAGTCAACTGATAAGATAAATAGGGGAAAATCGTTGTATATTGACTTTGCTTTTGGTAAAAATTATTTCTTTCTTTATAAGAATTTGCTAACCATTTATTGATAAGATAATCTTATGAAAATGGTAAAAAAAATCGTATTTTATTTATAGAGACTTTTGTATTATAGTGAAGATAACAACATTTCACTTACTGAACAAACATATAGGAAGAAGGTTTACATGTGATGAAACAAGGAAACAGCCTTCGAACCGATCTCATTCTGATTGCGATAAGCGGTTTAGGTGGATTTCTTTTGTCTTTAACAGGAATGTCTATTGGCTGGATGGTTGGTACATTAATCACAGCAGCTTTTATTGCCATGCGCCGCCCCACCCTGTTTCAGCGTAAAGGAACCAGCACCTTACGTATTCACAGCAGATGGCTGCTCCTTGGTCAATTCATTCTCGGAATCGAACTCGGACAGAAAATGAATATGAAGGTCCTTCACATTTTCGCTGAAAATTGGCTCCCTGTGAGTTTCATGCTCGTCTTTTCTATTCTACTGGCGATGCTCTCAGGCTTTGTCTTATGGAAGCTGAGCAAAACAGATATGCTGACAAGCTTTGTCGGAACTGCCCCCGGCGGTTTATCCGCTATGCCGGGGATTGCCCAAGAGGTGGGAGCAAATACAGCTGTTGTGAGTCTCGTGCAAACGATACGTGTATTAATGGTTGTACTCACTATCCCTTTTACAGTGTTTTATTTAAATACAAAAAACGAAGCGGATGCGGTTGTAGCTACGCAAGGAAGTGCCTTCTCTTCGGGCGTTTTCACCCTGTCAAACATCTCTTGGACCGCTGCACTTATTTTAGGTGCCTGGCTCATGTCACGCCTGGCAGTTCGTCTTCATTTCCCTGCCCCTTGGCTGATCGGCAGCATGCTAGGCGTCGCAGCTCTTCAAGTTGGTGCGGGCGCACTCATAGGTTATGATTTGATTCCTTATTGGCCGGCACAAGCGAACATTGCGTCTCAAGTATTTCTAGGTGCAACCATCGGATCAAAAATGAATAAACAGATGTTTGTTGGACTAAAAAACACTCTCATTGTGGCTGTCGTCAGCTCAGCCGGGCTAATTGCTGCGACTGTCCTCAGCTCTATTGCCATTGCTGAGATTACAGGCATTTCTGTCATTACAGCCATTCTTGCCTTTTCGCCTGGCGGTATTGCAGAGATGGCAACAACAGCGGTCACACTTCACGAGGATTCTACCTTTGTTGTGGCTGTACAAGTCGTCAGAATTATTCTCGTCATTGCAATGCTGCCACCGTTTTTCCGGTTCTTACATCATGTCTGGGCAAAAAGGCAGCCTGATTATAAAGCCGCAAAATAAAAAAGAGACGCTTTGCATATGCAGAGCGCCTTTTTTATTCGCTGGTATTCCTTTTGACACCGACGACTTGATCCTTTGAAATGGTGCCAAAATGCCGGCTGTCAAAGCTATGTATTCGGTTATCTCCAACCACAAAGTAATGATTGTTTTTGATTTTATCGTCTCCTGTGATGGCTTTCAGCTGAAAATCTCCTGTCAGGACGTTCCCCATTTTATGTTTTTTCTGCTCTTTTAAATAAGGTTCCTTCTTTTTTTCACCATCGACAAATAACTGATCATCTTCATACTTGATCGTTTCTCCTGGGAGTCCAATGACCCGTTTGATCAAGATTTGATTTTTAGGTCCGTGAAATAACACATAATCAAACCGGCTAATTTTCGTGAGTTTTGGCGAGAACTTATTGATTAATAATTCTGTTCCATCTGTAAAAGTTGGGTCCATACTAACCCCTTCTACTTTGTACGTGACAAACATGAAATTCTTTACTTGGAACAATAAGACGATGCCTGTAATAATCATCAACCATAGCAATGGCTTCTTTTTCATTAAGAGCCTCCTTTGTCCTCACGCTTGCTCATTCGAATGTTCAACCTATTTTCTACTCTCTTTCCAACATACCATAATAACGCGATAACTAGAACCGCAAAAACACTTCTTAACGGATTCTTAACTAAAGCAGAAAGATCATAGCCAATAAAACTAATGATAAAAAGCATGACACACTTGCCAGATAAAGCAGCTAATGAGAATTGCCAAAAGCTAATTCTTGATAAACCCGCTACAACATTGACAGCAGCAGAGGGCGTGAAAGGAAAGCAAAGTAAAATAAATAACGGACCAAACCCTCGCTTCTCCACCCAAAGCATCAATTTTTTAATGGAAGGATGCCTACTGATAAAGTTGAGCATTCTCATCTGTCCAAATTTTCTGATCAGCAAAAAGACAAGAATAGACCCTGCACTTGCGCCAATCCAGGTCAATAAAAAGCCTTCCCAAAGGCCAAATGCATTTGCATTCGCTACAGCAAACGCAACGAGTGGTAAAAACGGAAGAAATGCTTCTATTAAGGGTAGCAATATGGCCACAATCGGTCCAAAGGCCTTGTAGCTTTCAAAAAATGATGTGATATTTTCATGAGTAAATAGGGAAAGAAATGATGTCAACTTCTTTGACTCCTTCAAGGTTTGTCTACTTTTCATTTTACATGGAAAACATAAAAATATACAAATGAATCCCCCCTGCCCCCTTGAGATTGGTTGACTCATCCGATATAATAAATAAGAACAGGTGTTCCATAAATAAAGAAAGCAGGCTTGGACATGACGAGACTATCAAGAATACAGCTTCAGATGATGGAACAGGCCATCTTTCTTCCAATGGTCATCTCCATCCTCAATCGTGATTTGACTCACTTAAAACAACATCAAACATTTAAACTAAATGAACCATACATTCAGCTTGTGACCTCTGCCTTAAAGGAAGCACAGAAAGCACTTTATGAACTGAAGCAGCATTTACGTAAAGAAAAAATGAAGGTACAGCAAATTGAACACGATGAAGGATTTACAACTTATCTATTTATCATAGATGGCTATGAAGAAAAGCATAAATACTTTAATCCACGTATACGCCACCGGGTAGAGGAACTGCTGACTCAGTATTTTCTTCATCAAGCGAACTGAATTTGCTTCATTGTCGCGCTTACCCATTCAAAGCAAAAAGCCTGCCACAGCGGCAGGCTCCTACTTATTTATGATAATTCAAGCTGTTCTCTCAGCTCTGTTCTCACTTCGTCTAATCCAGCGCCATCTAACTCAAAGTAATACACATTCCCAGGCTGATAATCATGGCCCTTCAGCTGAATGGTATCCACTGATTTCAATGAGCTCATTAACGGGAAAAGACCGATAAACTGCTTCATGGACAGATTGGTTGAAACATTATCACCAAGTGTATCAATGATGTTGTCATATGACGGGATCGAAGAAATAGATTTAGATTTTTCAAAGATGGCTTGAAGTGCTTCCATTTGGCGCTTCCCGCGCATGAGGTCACTGTCTGCCTTTCTCGTTCTCACAAAGGCTAATGCTTCTTCACCATTTAATGTATGGGTGCCTGTCTGCACATGAACTTTTCCCTTTGAATCCTTTTCCATTTGTTTTGCGATACCTTCATCTTCAATCGTGACGTCAATTCCATTTAACTCATCCACAATGTCTTGAAACGCCTTAAAGTTCCCTGAAATCACATAATCTACAGGAATGTTCAGCAAGTTTTCGACCGTTTTGACTGACAAATCTGCACTCCCAAACGCATGGGCGTGGGCGATTTTATCATATCCTCTTCCAGGTATATCAACATAAGAATCACGAGGAATACTGAGGAGCTTGATGGTTTTCTCTGTTCGGTTCACCGCCGCCAGTAAGACCGCATCACTTCTTGCTTCGTCTACCGTTTCACCTGGACGGCTGTCAATTCCAAGCAGCAGCACCGAGAAGCTATCTTTTCCTGGATCAAAAGCTTTCACACGCTTTTGCGAGGTGTCTCCTCTTTCTAATGACACTTGCGCCTTATCCGACGCTTTTGAAATTTTATAGTAAGCATATCCTGTCACGGACACTGCCATCACCATGACAAAAGCCATGATAAACAGCACCGCTTTCACCCAAGGTCTCAGCCTTCTTTTTGATCTTGTTTTTTCCTTCATCCTTTCCGAACCCTCACTCTATCTTAGTCTATCAATGTAGGTTCCACTATAACATATTTTGATGAAAGTTTCCTGCACGCAACATATTTTTATGAATCCACAATAAAAAAAGCCGCTCAGTATGAGCAGCTTTTCTTCCATTATTTTTGGTCAATTCCTTGTTTTACTTCATCAATCATGGCAGTCAATGATTCAAGGCCGCCGCCAGATAAATACCACATGTCAGAGTTCAAATACACCACATGGTTGTTTTTGACCGCTTTGACTGATTTCACATAATCATTTTCAACAAGCTGTTTCGCAGAAGTTTCTTCTCCGATCGCTGCGCCTCGATCAATGACAAATAAGTAATCCGGATTCGTTTTGACCATGTACTCATATGAAATGCTTTGTCCGTGTTTGTCAGATGGCTCAAGCTTTTGATCTGCCGGCGTGATACCAAACACATCATGGATGAGTCCGTATCTTGACTTAGCACCAAAGGCTGTCATTTTACTGTCGTTGGCCATGATCATTAAACCATTCTGTTTCAACTCTTTTGCCTGTTTCTTTAATGCATCTACTTTTTGATCAATGGCTGCTAGTTCTTTTTTGACTTCGTCTTCCTTATCAAAAATTTCCCCTAACGTCGTGGCATTCTTTTTAAATGATTCCATATAGTTGGCAGTGTCTACATCCATCAAAATCGTAGGAGCAATTTCAGAAAATTCATCGAATGCATCTGATTGACGAGACTGAATAATAATCAAATCGGGCTTAATCTCTGCAATTTTTTCGAAGTTCGGCTCTTTTAAACCGCCGACATTCTCATATTTGTCACCTTCATATTTGGATAAATATTTAGGCACGACTTGTTTTGGTAAAGCTGTCACATCCACACCTAGTTTGTCCAGCGTATCAAGACTTCCCATATCAAACACGACGACTTTTTTCGGGTTTTTCTTGATCTTCACACCATCTTTATTCAGCATGTCTTTTACCGTGACGGTTTCCTCTTTTGTTCCTTCTGTTTTTCCTTGGTTCCCGCAGGCAGCGAGTACAACAATCGCTGTTAATACAGTCATCATCCATATCCATTTTTTCATACTTGATCACCTCTTCATTTTTTTAAGAAAAATATAAGCAAATACGCTCACCGTGAATGACTTCAATCGGTATGCGCATGTCATAAATTTGTTCAAGTGCATCTGTTTGAATCACTTCTTCTACTCCGCCTTCTTTGATCACCTGTCCATCTTTTAAAGCGACGATATGATCGGAATACACAGATGCAAAGTTAATATCATGGAGAACCACAACAATTGTTTTCCCAAGATCTTTGACGAGCTGCTTAAATAGCTTCATCATCTCAACAGAATGATTCATATCCAAGTTGTTTAAAGGCTCATCTAAGAAAATATAATCCGTATCCTGAGCCAGCACCATCGCAATAAAGGCTCTTTGCCTTTGTCCGCCGCTCAGTTCATCTACATATTGATGCTGGATATCGGCAAGCCTCATGTATTGAAGAGACACATCGATCATCTTCTCATCTTCTTTTGTCAGCTGGCCCTGTGAGTAAGGAAAACGGCCAAAGCTGACAAGCTCCCGTACGGTCAGGCGCACACTCATGTGATTGGCCTGCTTTAAAATGCTCATCTTTTTCGCTAGCTCCTGCGGAGGATACGCGCTATATGGTTTGTCCTGTAAATAAGCTGCACCTGTGTCTGGCTGAATCAAGCGGCTCATGATGGACAAAAGCGTGCTCTTACCCGCACCATTTGGACCAATGAGAGAGGTCAGCTGTCCTTTTTTCACACTGACAGTTGTTTTGTGAAGCACTGTTTTTCCGTTATATGTCTTACTGACTCCCTTCATTACGACCATGAACGACTCTCCTTTAAAAGTAAGTAAATAAAATACAATCCGCCTACTAAATCAATCAGGACACTCAGCGGCGTTTGAAAAGTAAATACCTTTTCTACAAGAAACTCCCCGCCTACAAGGGCAATCACACTGATGAAAAAAGAGCCTAGCAGCAAGTATGTATGCCGGTACGTCCGAAAGAGCTCTCGTGCGACGTTCACGACGAGTAAGCCAAGGAACGTAATCGGTCCGACAAGTGCTGTTGCGATGGACACAAGAACGGCTATCACGATCAGCATCTTTTTTGTGATGCTGTCATAGTCAATTCCCAGATTCACCGCATGCTCCTTCCCAAGTGACATGACATCTAATTTGGAGCGGAATGTCCAAATGTAAAGGCACAGCGCCGCAAATAAAACAGAAGCAATGAGTAAGATATCTGTGTTCATGTGATTAAAGCTTGCAAAGGATTTATCTTGTACGACCTGGTATTCATTTGGATCAATCAGCATTTCCATAAAAGAAGAAAGGCTTTTGAACAATGTCCCAAAGACAATACCAACAAGCAGAAGCAAGAAAATGTGTTTATTTTTCCGTTTGAACATCACCGTATATAACAGCACAGAAAATAGAATCATCAGCCCAACGCAAAGGAAAAAATTCAGGTTTTTATTGACGATCATAAAATTGGTCGAGCCAAACAGATAAATAATCGCTGTTTGCAAAAACAAGTACAGTGCGTCTAAACCTAGTATGCTCGGCGTTAAGATTCGATTGTTGGTCAAGGTTTGGAAGACAACAGATGAAAAGGCAATCGCGCCTCCCGTCAATGTCATCGCCAGCACTTTCTTTAAACGACTTGGCACTGTGTACGGCCAGTACCCCATTTGAAAGGTAATGAAAATCACGATCAGCACGGCTGCAATGGCTGCAATCAGGCATAATGTACGTTTCTTATGCATAGCGTTTCCTCCTTAATAACATGTACAGGAAGATCGCACTTCCGACGATGCCTACCATGAGCCCAACTGAAATTTCATATGGATAAATGATCACCCTTCCGAGCACATCACAAATCAGAACAAAAATGGCTCCTAGTAAGGCTGTATGCGGAAGGCTCTTTTTCAAGTGATCGCCGCGGTAGATCGATACAATATTCGGAATGATTAAGCCTAGGAATGGCAACATTCCGACAGTTAATATGGTGACAGATGTAATCATCGAAACGATCACCAAACCAACCGCCATCACACGTTTATACGTTAAACCTAAGTTGATGGCAAAGCTCTCACCCATACCCGCCACTGTAAAGCGGTCAGCATATAAATACGCGATGATCAATAGTGGAACACTCACATAGAGCAGTTCATAACGCCCCTGAACAATAAGAGAAAAATCCCCTTGAAGCCATGCAGATACGTTTTGGATCAGATCATATTTATAGGCTATAAACGTAGATATTGAACTGACAATCCCGCCAAACATTAAGCCGACTAACGGTACATAGATCGTATCGTTCACCTTAATATGCCGCAGGATTTTTAAGAAAAGAAGATTCCCAGCTAAAGTAAATAGAAACGCGATTCCCATTTTCATGAGCGGGCTCGCATGTGTAAAAACAAGCATTGCTGCTAAAATACCAAGCTTCGCCCAATCCATCGTTCCTGCAGTGGTTGGTGAAACAAATTTATTCCTCGTCATGCTTTGCATAATAAAGCCGCATAAACTAAGGCTCATGCCAGCAAGCACAATACTCATGAGACGCGGGATGCGACTTGAAACTAACGTATGTAATTGTTCATCTGTTAAATGAAACATCTGTAAAATGGACAGATCCTGTACACCGACAAACAGTGATACACATGCCAAACATACAAATAATAAACTTAATTGATACAACTTCATACTGGTTTCTCTCTTTCTATCAAGCTCTTTCCGCTAAAAATGATTATCATTATCAATTAAGCGACAGTTCATATATTATCATATCTAGTAAAATATTCAATAGCAGATTGAGAAAGACGGAAACTCATGAAAAAACAGCCTGCGGCAGCGGCTGCTTTTTCACCATTATTGAATGCTCACTTGAAATTGTCCTTTCAATTCCTCTTCTGCTTCTTGAAATAACTGCCTTACGCTTTCTGCATACTCGCCAAGAGCGTCTTTGCTCGTTTCAAAATTTACCCATGTCAGCTCTATTGGAAGATTTACTTCTCCTGTCAAACAGTCCCATAGGGCATCAAGATTTTTCCCGTAATAGTCAGGAAGGTGTAAAACTGTTTTTAGTTGGTCATGAAGCTCTTCTTGCGACCTGCACGATGCGCCGTCCAGCTGCACTTTTTTCATGTCATCTTCCCCTCTCATGCCTTTATTTTAAACGAACAGAAGGAAAAAGAGAAAGCGGGACTCCTCACTTTTGTTTCTGTCTGACACTTGAGATCAAAAGGATGAGACAAGCAGCCAAAACGACCAAGAAAAAGACGGTTAACACCATCTGGGTCCCGTACAGATCAGCAAAAAGACCGATAAAAACACTCGGAATACCCAGGCCTAAATAGGCAAACAAGTAAAACCCTGCAACGGCTCTAGCTGCCTCCTTTTTCCCCCGTTCGACAATAAGCTGAAGACCACCTAAATAAGTAAATCCATAGCAGGCAGTACCCGCAAGCATCGTTCCGGCAAGCACAAGAAAGATGGACCCGCTATTTGCTCCAAATAGCAAAAGGCCGTATCCGCATGGAAGACAGATAAACCCGGCAAAGAGCGCTACTGTGCTATTCATCTTGCGAACAAAAGGCTGCATCAGGACACCTGCCATATTAATCAAAAAGAGTGCCGGCCCTACCCATAATTCATATCCATTCAATTTAAGCTGTGCTGGCAAAACCGAAATGACGAGGCCGCACACCGACCACGCGATGGCAATCGCTGCATTCGCCGGCATTGTTCCTTTTGGAAATGTTGGCATGTTCATCATCGGTTTACCTGAATCTCCTTGTACAGGCGGAACGAAAAAGAAGACACCCACGATGGTTAGGATTAAAAGGCCCAGCACAATCCAATAGCTAAGAGGCACAAGCGACATACGCTGAAAAGAAAGCAGTGCCGTAAAAAGAGCACCGCCCCCAAAGCCAACCGAACTGCATAACGCAATAAAAGTTGGAATCCAGCTTGATTTTTCTGGATATAAAGCAATCAAATAAGCGGTGCATGTGCCAACACTCAGACCAAGCCCCACCCCTTGCAGCAGCCGGGCTGCAAAGAGCATTTGTATGGTAGGGTGCACGATCATCAATAGGGTAGCACATAACGAAAAGCTTAGCGCGACCAATAAAACCGGTTTGCGTCCAGCCCGATCAGATATGCCGCCAAGAAAAAGCAAGACTGGAATCAGTCCGAAGACATATGCAGCAAATACAAGTGCTGTAGCCGCCTTTCCGTACCCTGCTTGTTCCGCATACAACGTATAAAGGGGCACTTGCAGATTCACTGCGGTCGTAATCATAAAAAGACCAAATAAAACGAATATAAATGGAATGATGGATAGGTGTGCTGTTTCTTCTTTAGATGCAGGAATCATTTGACTCTCTCCTCTATGTCATAAGCATATGAGAACAGTGTACACACCTTTTGGCTTACTTCCTATATCCAAAAATGATGCTATTGACCACTCCATAATTCCGTGTCATCATCAAGTTATATGTGACAATGAGAGAAGGTGTCCGATGTATATTTATTTAGACCGCTCAAGTACAACCCCGCTCTGGCAGCAAATCGTGACTGGGATCATTCAACAAATTCATTCACAAAAACTGAATCCTGACGATCAGTTAACACCAACACGGGTATTAGCACAGGAGCTCAATGTATCAAGATCAACTATACAGCTTGCCTATGATGAACTGCTGGCAAGAGGATATGTCAGCACATCTAGAAGAGGCGGTACAAAGGTCATTTCGAGTGACCACTATGCAGCCTCCACTCCCCATCAAAGTGAGCCCCCTTTCCCTCTTCCGGTAAGACCACACTTTCAAGAGGCGGAGAAACAAATGGACCACTGGCTGTCGGCCAATCAATTTCATGAGAAACTCGATATTGATTTTCGACATCAGGAGCCAGCCATCGATGAACATTTTCAAAATATATGGAAACGGTCGCTCACGAAAGCATTACAGCGATTAGATATGAAAGATTGGGGCTATTCCTCCCCGCACGGATTATGGGAAGTACGTTCAGAAATACGCCAATACTTATCTGTAGAACGCGGAATCGATGTAAAAGAAGATCAAATGGTGTTAACAGGTGGCACGCAGCAAGCCATTGATTTGATTTCACAGGTATTGCTTAAAAAAGGCGATACAGTAGCTGTTGAAGATCCAGGCTTTCCTGGGGCAAGGCTTTCATTTATGCATCGTGAAATGAACATTTATCCCGCACCCGTCGATGAAGAAGGAATCATGGTGAATACAGTGCCACGGCAAACAAAGCTGATTGCGGTGACGCCCTCCCATCAGCGTCCAACCGGTGTATGTATGAGTGTCAACAGAAGGCAGCAGCTGCTGAAATTTGCTGTCAGCCATCAGTCTTATATACTAGAGGATGATTTTGATGGAGATTATCGTTATCATGGCGGACCGCTTCCTTCATTATTTTCAGAAGCACCCGACCATGTGATTTACATCTTAAGCTTCTCCAAGGTGCTGACACCCGGCATCCGCCTTGCTGCCATTATCGGCTCCAAAGCGGTCATAAAAGAAATCGCTTCCCTGCAATCACTCATTCAAAGACAGCTGCCCATTATGGAACAGATCACACTCGCTTCTTTTTTCAGAGAAGGAGAATTCACGCGATATGTCAGGCGAATGAGACAGCTGTATAAAAAAAGACAGGCTGCTATGATGGATGCCCTTTTGACACAACACTTTGACAAGCACTTTCATATCTATGGAACCGATACGGGTCTTCATGTCTTTTTAGAAGGAGCGCCAGACTTTGACGAAAAAGGCAGTATTGAAGCAGCCAAAGCAGCGGGCGTTGGCATTTATCCATTAAGTCCTTATTGTTTTGAGAGCAATCGAAAGGGATTACTGCTAGGCTTCGCCTGTACGGACGAAAACATGATTCAAGAGGGTGTCCGCCGCTTAAAGCAAATACTTTATATGTAAAAAAAGCCTGGAAGTCCGCCTTCCAAGCTTTTTTACGTTGATTGCTGAATGCGGCCTACTTCTTCAATAAATGCAGCTGTCTGCTGCAATCCATCTTGCAGATGATGGGTAGCGGAAATAAACAGCTTTTCTTGACCTGGGTGCTTTAATAGCTGCTCCACCTGACCGATTCCTTTTTCAAATGAATGAAGACCTGTCTTTAATTGTTGATCCGCCTTTTGATAAGCGGCTGGAACTTCTTGATGAGCAAGCCCCTTTTGAATCACACGATCAAAGGCTTTCGTCGCTTTTTTCAATTTTTTATTTACTTGGATCTTTCCATGTCCATCTGAAATAAATTGGTCGGTCATGTTTTCATAAGCTTCATTTAACTCATCCATATAACGCTGAACCCATTGTTCATACGCAGCTTCTTTTGTGTCTTGTTTTGAAGGCGATTGACCTGCTTGCTGACAGGCTGCTAGTAATATCACTGTCAAGGTGAATAGCAGCATCAAATGCGATTGTTTTTTCATACAGAGCCTCCATTTCTTATTCCCATTCGTTCATATCGGTCAAAATAGGAGTATCCTTTACCACATACGAACACTTTGCAAGAAATGATTTCTTTTATTGTAACAGACGGCTCGTGTCACTTCTGCGATTTATGAGTAAATGGATGAAAATACGTCTAAGGATCCACATTTTCCTGTCATTTGATTGACAGTCTACCGATACACTTAATAGACGACTGGATATATGGATTTGGTTTCAATAAGTTCATGGTGGATGTTTTCTAATGAAAAGAAATACTTCGTTCGTGTCATCATGATGATGCCAAACGAAGTCGCCTTGTATTTTCCAAGTCTTAAATTATACATCCTGTTGATTTATTGAAGTTTACCTTTACAAGCAATCTCAAGCTCTTCGACTACTTCACCATCTTGAATGAGATATGCTTTTTCATGGAGATTGACAGCGGGACAAATATGATTTGGAATGATTTGCACCTTCTCACCGATCTGGACAGTCTGACGGAAGCCTTCGTGATAGATGATGGCATGCTCATCAAATACACTTGAAACAAATACATCATCATAGTCTTTTACTTTGCCTAGTCCTTTTGTTTTCGTCAGCCCTTTTGTACGGGTTTGAGCCGTGAGCCCTTTGGCTCCAACATCTGTAATGACACGGGCCTTTGTTGGCTTACTGATCACCGTCGTCAGCACAGCTGCCGCACAATGTGAAAAAGTGCCGATCACATTGGATTGAGAGGCATCCATGAAGATGTAAGTGCCTGGTCTGATTTCGGTGACTCCCTTTGGAATATCAAATTGAAATAAGAACGGCGGTGTTGATCCTATGCTCACTACCTCTAGCAGCATGCCTGTTTCTTTCGCAATCTGTGCAAACTGAAGCGTGCGATTCACAGCGTCTTCGTATAATGTGTGACAATGCGCTTTACTTTCCGCCTTATATGTATGTCCATCATGAGAAAAAATCCCCTTTAAATGAACGAAGTCACATGTTTGAATCGCCTGCAAGATTTGACGGAAATCACTCTCTTCAATGACACCAGATCTTTCTTCTCCAACTTCTATCTCAATTAGAACCTCCGCTTTTTTCTCTGCTCCACGAAAGACATGTTCAATTTGATGCACATGCTCTACACAATCTATTCCAAATGAAATTTGTATCGACTCTGCCAGCTTTCGAATTCGCTTGAGCTTTGTCTCGCCTACAATTTGATTGGCGATAAAGATATCTGTCAGCCCATGCGCCGCCATTACTTCCGCTTCTCCTACTTTCGCTACAGTTAAGCCAGATGCGCCCATCTCCTCCTGCACCTTCGCAAGACTAGGTGTTTTATGTGTTTTCGTATGAGGACGCAGTTTGACTTGCTGACGGTCCGCATACTGCTGCATAGCAGCTAGATTCTCCATCATTACCCGTTTATCAATTAATAGCGCCGGTGTATCTAGTTCATCATAAGTCATTATCATATCCCCTTTCACTGCTGCTCGTTATATAAATTTTTATACGTTATAGTTGAATTATATAATTTTTTATATAATTATCAATGTTTTTTTCTTCGAGAAAGAAAGACGATATGCTAAACCCTCGCTTCATAAGGAGTCCAGCGGCTGTCCTGCCGCTGGTTTTAGTTAATATCTGTTCCGAAGCTCCCTTAATATAAAATCGTATACAAGGTTGAGCTGTTGTTCCTTTGGATACAGCATAAATTCTTGTTTTTTAGGAAGACCTCCATCAAGGCGATCTTGAAATTTCGTTCGGAGATACGCTGTTCTGTGCACCTGACTCTCAAATGATTTATATGAGACATCGAGTTCGACGGTTTGCTCATTTGTAAAGATGACCACCGTGTCTCCGAGGGATGATTCCTGGAAGGTATGAATGTATTTGTGGGAGATCCAGCCGCACTGAGGACGGTTGGATGAATAGGTTGGGAAGAAATACAAATGATTGGATGAGTCAATCACAATTGGAGGCTTGTGAGATATTCCTGTTACTTCATATGTTCCCGCTTTTCTGCCCGCATAGCTTGAGCCGAAGAATCTGCAACTGCGTTCAATAATTTGCAGGGGCTTTAATTCAACGTAAAAGCTTGTCTCTCTTTCTATGACTTTTGAATATACTCTTTTTCCTTCTTCAACCGGAAGGACCGCCATTGTTGTTTGATTAATGACGTATGAATCTAAAGGTGTTTCACTAATTCCTGACACTTCATTTCCTCCTGTGTTAATTTTTGGTTATTTTAGATACTATTAATCTATCACCAACATATAAGAAACGACAGGATTTTTTCAAAATTTATTAAAAATCATCTTTTTATCGTATTTTTTAGTCCATTCGATCTATCGAAAAGCCTTTTTTAATGATATATCACATCCTGTCGATCGGACAAGAGATGTCGATTTCGCTCAAAAATAAATTGTCTAAAAATTATAAATTCTTGTTGATTTTTTCTCCGGCAATCCATATACTATAAAAAAGGCATCGGGGGGATTCTTTATGAAAGAGAAAAAAACGTATGCTGAGCTCATGAAGTCCCGCAACACCCAAAAAACCGAAGAAAACGGCGTCACTATTTTAGACATCTATATTCAAATGGTTTTAGATGAGGCGCTTTATAAACAGCGCTTAACCTTCCTTAGAGAAGAGATTGATAAGGCGCTGGATCAGCGTGATGTAAAGCGATTCAACGACCTGTCAGCTCAATATGCAGAACACTGCTTACATCAATCATGATGATTTTACTTGCGGCAAAGAGACAGCAACTCGTCTCTTTACCGCAAGTTTTTTGTTTATCCATTTAAAATGGTTCCGCCATTTACATGCAGGATTTGTCCATTCATATAAGAGGAGTCTTCGCTCGCTAAAAACAAATAGCTCGGCGCAAGCTCTACTGGCTCACCAGGACGTTCCATTGGAACATCTCCGCCAAATTCTGAGACTTCCTTTTCCGTAAAGGTCGATGGAATGAGCGGTGTCCAAATAGGCCCTGGGGCTACCCCATTCACTCTGATCCCCTGTTTAATGAGCGATAAAGATAATGATCTCGTAAATGTCACGACTGCCCCTTTTGTAGATGAATAGTCGATCAAGGTTTCATGCCCTTTATAGGCTGTAACAGATGTGGTATTAATGATACTGCTTCCTTTCTTTAAATGAGGAAGAACCGCTTTTGTTAAATAAAACATGGCAAAAATATTCGTTTGAAATGTTCGAAGAAGCTGATGCGAGGTAATCTGTTCAATGCTTTTTTGCGGATGCTGTTCCCCGGCGTTGTTCACCAAAATATCGATGGAACCGAAAACATCTTTCGTTTTTTTGACGACCTCGTTTGAAAACGCCTCATCTCCTAAATCACCTGCAATTAAAATGGCGCGGCCTCCCGCCTTTTCAATATAGTCCTTCGTTTCCTCTGCATCGCGGTGTTCACTCAAGTAAACAATGGCGACATTGGCTCCTTCCTTCGCAAACAAGACCGAGACTGCTCTTCCGATCCCGCTGTCTCCACCTGTCACAATGGCTGTTTTCCCTGCTAACTTTTTATCCGGCACCTCTCGATCAAAAACAGGTCTAGGGTTCATTTTATATTCCAGACCTGGACGTTCATTTTGATGCTGAGGCGGCAATGTTTTCTTCGGCTGCTTTGTTGACACGTCTGTCCACTCCTTCCTTTTATCTTGTTTATTTTTATGTGTTGGCTATTTTTTTATGTATGTCAAACTAGTTTCCTTACGAATGTATGATTTTCATCATTGTGGAAAAATTATACACAACAAGTCACTAACTGGAGGCGACAATATGGAGCAAGAACATAAAGGATCGGAACAGGCAAAATCGTTATGGATAGCAGAAAGTCGGAAGCATTCTTTTCCTGCTGTACATGAGGATCTCACAGCAGATGTCATCATTGTTGGCGGCGGCATTACCGGTATCGCTACTGCGTTTGAAATGACAGAGCGCGGGCTGGATGTCATCATCATTGATGCCGATCAACTGCTGCAAGGTACGACCGGACATACGACAGCTAAGATTACCTCACAGCACGATGTGTACTACCATGAGCTGATTCAGCAAATTGGCATGCCCAAAGCTCGATTGTATGTAGAAGCAAACGAGAAAGCAAAAGAGCTGATTCAAGCTCGTGTCAAAGAGTACGACATCGATTGTCAGCTAGAGATAAAAGATGCTTACCTTTATACAAAGGAAGAAAGCGGTGTAAAAAAGTTAAAGAAGGAATTAGATGCCTACAAACAGCTTGGGATTGACCGAGAATGGAAAACAGCGCTTCCTTTTGATGCTGACATCAAAGCTGCCCTAGCAATGACGCAGCAGGCACAGTTTCATCCCCTTCATTATCTAAATGCACTAATCGACCAGCTCCTAGAGCGAGGTGTACGTATTTATGAACAGACAACTGCTGTTGACGTGAAAGAAGGAAACCGGCCTGCTGTCGTCACACAAGACGGACATCACCTGACAGGACGCTATATCATTTCCTGTTCGCACTTCCCTTTTTATGACGGGAAAGGACTTTATTTCACACGAATTCACCCAGAACAATCTTATGTGGTAGCAGCCAAAACAACGAAGCCGCTTCCAGACGGGATGTATTTAGGAATCGACCAGCCTGCTCATTCTTTAAGAACCGCAGAATGGCATGGTGAGGAAGTGGTTCTCATCGGAGGAGAAGGCCATAAAACTGGACAAGGCGGGGTTGAATCTGCTCACTATGAAGGATTAGAAAGGTTTGGAGACGCCACCCTTGGAATTGAAGAGGTGCTATATCGCTGGTCGACACACGATATGGTCACAATGGATCAAATCCCTTACATTGGCCGCCTGACCAAACACCACCAAAATATCTTCGTTGCAACCGGTTTTAGAAAATGGGGCATGACGACAAGCCATGTCGCAGCCACTCTTATCGGTGATTTGATTGAGGGAAAATCGAATCCATACGAATCGATTTTTACGCCATCAAGACCTGTTTCTGACTCTTTCGTCAAAGATTTTATTAAAGAAAACAGCAATGTCGCTGCCAAGCTGATCAGTGGTAAATTAAAACGAACCGATCAAACAATTGATGATTTAAAACCAGGTGAAGGCGGTATTGTATCTTACGAACATAAAAAATGCGGCGCCTTTAAATCAGAGGACGGGAATATCTTTCTTGTGGATACAACGTGTACTCACCTAGGCTGTGAAGTCGCTTGGAATAATAGCGACCGCACTTGGGATTGCCCGTGTCACGGCTCACGTTTTTCCATTACTGGAGAGGTAGTAGAAGGCCCAGCAAAGAAACCACTAAAAAGGTCTTATAAAGAACAGTAAAATTTTACTGATTCCCTTTAAAAAATCCAATATTATCCGATAAATAATATAAAGTCTGATAATTTGTGATGATTATGGGGGGACCAAAACATTGTTATTTAAAAAAGAGACGAAAAGAAAAAACACTGCTTTTTTCACACAGCAGGATGATGGGATAAAACGAATCAACTTTTTAAACAATACGGATATCGCGAAACAAATCAAAATGATAGACCTGACGCAGCATGACCTCTTTATTCTAAAACAGCTCAATCCAATTGTTCAGGAGGATATTGCACATATCGTTGATAAATTTTATAAAAATTTAGAAGTCGAATCTTCCTTGATGCATATCATTCAAGATAATAGTTCTGTCGAACGTTTGAAAAAAACACTCCGCATTCATATTAGTGAAATGTTTGCAGGTGTGGTTGATGAAGCCTATGTGGCAAAACGAATTAAAATTGCGCAAGTTCATTTACGGATTGGCCTCCAGCCTAAATGGTATATGGCAGCATTCCAGGATCTTCTGCTATCGATTATGGATTTATTTGCTCAGCATATCCAAGATTTCAAAGAATATCAGACAGCAGTCAAAGCGACGACGAAAATCTTAAATTTAGAGCAGCAGCTTGTCCTGGATACATTCCAAAATGAATATTCTAAAATTCGTGATGAAGCAGAACAGCAGCAGCAGGAGCTTCATACAAAAATCACAGAAACATCAAATTCGCTTGCTTCTCTCTTCTCAAACACAACAAATGCAGTGGACAAGCTTGTATCAAAATCTGATGAGATGGCGGACATGTCGCAAGCTGGAACGCAAATTTCAGCACAGGTCGAGGAAAAATCGATCGGCGGTAAAAAAGAATTAGAAATTCAACAAACACAAATGAACCAAATTGATGGCAGCATGACAAAGATTGAAACAGAAATTAAGCGTTTAGAAGAAATCGCCAAACAGATTGAACAAATCTTTGGGATTGTCACAGGCATTGCAGAGCAGACGAATTTGTTATCTTTAAATGCCTCAATCGAATCTGCACGAGCTGGTGAACATGGTAAAGGCTTTGCTGTCGTCGCAAACGAGGTTCGTAAATTGTCAGAGGACACAAAGAAAACGGTTTCAACCGTGTCTGAACTCGTCAACAATACCAATTCACAAATCTCCATTGTGTCTCAGCACATTGGGGACGTGAATTTACTCGTGACAGACAGTAAAGAAAAAATGACTCAAATCAATTCGCTCTTCGATGATATCGTCAGCAGCATGAACTTAAGTAAAAACCAAAATGGAAAAATTGAAATCGACCTTCAAACCTTCCTTAACGAATTGAAGGAAGTCAAACAAACGGTGTCCCAAGTTGCCAGCTCAGTCGAATCCTTAACAAGTCTCACAAATCGCTGATCCAGTCTTTTTTTTTCTGCTTTAGTATAATAGAAGAAAAGATAGAAAAGGCGGGATTTGCTTGACAACAATTTGCCTAGTCAGACACGGGGAAACAGATTGGAATGCAGCGAAACGAATTCAAGGACGAACAGATATCCTTTTAAACGACACTGGTAAATGGCAGGCTGAACAAACGGGACTTTACTTAAAGAATGTCCATTGGGATGTTGTCATTTCCAGTCCACTCACAAGGGCAAAAGAAACGGCTCACTTGATTTTAAAACATGTAGATGCGCCTCTTGTCATCATGGATGATTTCATTGAACGTGATTATGGTGACGCTGAAGGCATGTCGTTTGAGGAGCGCCAAAAGCTGTTCCCAGATAAACAGTATCCAAACATGGAGCCGCTTGAGGCGATTCAAGATCGAATGGTAGAAGGCATTGAGAAAGTCAGAGCAGCCTATCCAAATCAAAAAGTCCTGATCGTGGCACACGGCGCTGCTATCCATGCTTTACTTACCACCTTAGCGGATGAACATCTGGGTCTAGAGAACACGAGACTTGTCAATGCTTGCTTAAATTATGTGGAATGGAAAGATGGTGAATGGAAGGTCCTTGATTACAACGTGGTCAGCCATTTAACTCAATCCTCCCCTTCTTAAAGAACCTGTTATTGTAACAGGTTCTTTTTAAACGACAAAAACAAAATAAAATAATATTTTTTTATATCGAAATTCGAAATAGATGCTAGACGTTTCTACCTATTTTAAGGCTTTTCGGGTATCGAATATTTGTCCGAAAATGGATCATAAGAAAAAAAGCACACTTCCTTTTTAATAGATAACCGCTGAAACAGTAGAACAAACATATTTTCCCAACGTTTCCAAGTGACTTAATTCCCCAATTTTCGCTAGGACTTTCACAAAAATTCGGGTCTACTCTTATTTGCCTACTTCCCTTAAACTGAATATACAGAATAATCAAACGAATCATTCTTATAGACTACGAATGATTATTCTGAAATAAGAAAAAAGGGATGTGGATTGTGCGTGAAAAAGAAAAATGTAATGACAAGTGTTTTATTGGCTGTCCCTCTTCTGTTTTCAGCAGGGTTTGGAGGCTCAATGGCAAATGCCGAGACGGTCTCAAAGTCAGATAGTGAAAAGAGCTATATTGTTGGCTTTAAAGCCTCTGCCACCACAAACAGCTCTAAGAAACAAGCCGTCACTCAAAATGGCGGAAAACTAGAAAAGCAATATCGTCTTATTAATGCCGCACAAGTAAAGATGTCCGAACAAGCCGCAAAAAAACTTGAACATGACCCTAGCATTGCTTACGTAGAAGAAGACCACAAAGCAGAAGCATATGCACAAACCGTCCCTTATGGAATCCCTCAAATCAAAGCTCCAGCTGTACACGCTCAAGGTTATAAAGGTGCTAATGTCAAAGTAGCTGTCCTTGATACTGGAATCCACGCTGCACATCCTGACTTAAATGTTGCAGGCGGTGCCAGCTTCGTCCCTTCAGAGCCAAATGCCACCCAAGACTTTCAATCACATGGAACTCACGTAGCCGGAACCATTGCTGCCCTTGATAACACAATTGGTGTTCTTGGGGTCGCTCCAAGTGCTTCCCTATATGCTGTTAAAGTATTAGACCGCAATGGCGACGGACAATACAGCTGGATCATTAGCGGTATTGAATGGGCTGTAGCCAATAACATGGATGTCATCAATATGAGCTTAGGTGGACCAAACGGTTCAACAGCGCTTAAAAATGCCGTTGATACAGCAAATAACCGCGGAGTCGTTGTTGTGGCGGCCGCAGGTAATTCAGGTTCCACTGGCTCTACAAGTACAGTTGGCTATCCAGCAAAATATGATTCTACAATTGCCGTTGCCAATGTAAACAGCAGCAATGTCAGAAACTCGTCTTCCAGCGCAGGTCCTGAATTAGATGTTTCTGCACCTGGTACTTCTATTTTAAGTACAGTACCAAGCAGTGGATACACATCTTATACTGGAACTTCTATGGCGTCTCCTCATGTAGCAGGAGCAGCAGCGCTTATTCTTTCTAAAAATCCGAACCTATCAAATTCACAGGTTCGCCAGCGCTTAGAAAACACGGCAACACCGCTTGGTAACTCCTTCTATTACGGAAAAGGGTTAATCAACGCTCAAGCGGCTTCTAACTAAACAACCGCGAAAAAAATCCGGCTGATCCAGCCGGTTTTTTTATTTATTGCTTCCTCGACGTTTCCTCTTTTTCCGCTGCATTTTCCATCTCCATGATTCTCTCCATCATGGTTGGGTGTCCATAGCGGAAGACCTTCACTAAAAGCGGTGGATTCACCTGAGACAGCCCTGATTTTGCAAGCTTTTGAAAAGACGTCACCCCTGCCTCTCCGTCTTTTGTCAGGTTTACCGCATATTCGTCAGCTGCTCGTTCTTGATGTCTTGAAACTGCATTTGTAAAAGGTGAAGTTGCAAATGACAGCATCGATACGATAATGAGAAGAAGCGGAAGAGCAGCGATGTCGTTTGACACCCTCAGCCGAAATGGAACTGCTCCCTTTTGATAAAAATAAAAATAGAGACGGTCAATCGCAAAAAATCCGGCAAGTGACAGCACTAGATATCCTGCTAATCCTATATAGACATGCTTCATGACGTAATGTCCCATTTCATGTGCCATAATAAATAAAATTTCGCGATCTTTCAGCTTTTGCAGTGTCGTATCCCATAACACAATACGCTTATTTTCACCAATCCCTGTGACATAAGCATTCATTGTATTCGTTTTCTCAGACATATTGACCTCATATACATGATCTGAGAGGATATGTGCTTTGTCTGCAAGCGTTAAGATCTTGTTCTCAAGAGCTTGATCCTTTAGTGGATAAAAATTGTTATATAACGGATCAATGACGACCGGCTGTATAAAGAAGAGAAATAGCGTGAAGGGGACTGTCAAACACCAAGCATACAGCCACCAACGCTTTCTTCTTTTTTGAATGAGCCAAAAGAATACAATAGCACATAGGGCAAGAAGTGGATATTGAATCCAGAAATCCAGTATTTGATCTTTAAACCAGCTTGCCGTACTTTGAGCAGATACTCCGTAGTGCAAAGACAGCTGATAGCCAATCCACTTAATGGGCAATGAAATCAGCATTGTCAAAAGCGACAACACAAACACATATACAAGTTTGCTTAAAAATGTGAAACGAGCTGCTGCCAGGCTCCAGTCTGCTATTTTTCGTGAAAACCTTGAAATGAGCAGAAGAAAAAAAACATACCAATCTAATGGAATTGTCATGAAATACAGCAGATTACGTATGTTCGAGAAATTCTCGCTGATGACAAGTTCATGGCTTGTCATAAAGGTATGCGGATCTGCACTTGTTCCTTTTACACTTTCAGGAACCGATGAATCCCCAAATAGAAACAAATAAGAATAAATAAAAAGACCGTACAATATGTAAGCTACCGTTGCAAGAGCTACCCATTTACGTACTCGCACTGGTCAGCCTCCTTTCCATCCCTCTCTCTATTCTAATCAACCATTTTTTTGTTTAGAACCTGTCTCATGTGGCTCCATCATAGCATGCCCCATCTGAAAAAGCTTTCGCGAAAAAAATGATTATGCTACTCGAAAATCGGAGATGCTACATATAAAACAGAGAGTTGGAGGATTAAAATGAAGAAAATCCTTGCAGGAGTTGTGATCTTTGGACTTTTACTCATTACCTTCTTTTATGTGTTCAGCCGGACGAGCGAAATCTTTGATGAGAATCGAGCAGAAAAATTGCTGCTTTCACCTGCAAACGAGTCCACTTCTTATGAAATAGATGATAAGGACACAGCAGAAGATTTAATAGAAGAATTAAACAAAGGCAAACAAACAAGCAATCATCTTAAGAAAAATTTAAAGGAACCAGATTATATCGCCAAGGTGATGTACGGCCGAACAAACGGCACCACCTTTCAGCTCTGGACGAGCCGATCACAGGTCGTTTTTTTAGTAGATGGGACTTATTATGAACTGAATCAAAAACAGTCTAATTCTTTTCAGAAACAGCTAAAAGAAGCGATTCAAAAGAGCTAAAATTTTATTTTAGCCCTTTGTCTTCTTTTCAGCGTGATAGAAAACCTTTTCAGACCTGAATGCGAGGGTTTGTCTAAACGCTGAGGGAGCCTCCTCATAAGAGACTCCCTTTTTTTATTTACTTTCTTCTGCTTGATACTTTTCCTTTAGTGCTCTTCTTAAAATTTTACCTGTTGTGTTCTTTGGAATATCATCTATGAAATGGATCGTTTGGGGCTGCTTATATTTCGCTAAAAAGCGTGAACAATGTGTGATGATGTCTTCTTGATTGATGTGAGCATGTTTCTTAGGGGAAATGTAACAGACGACAGCTTCTCCGGTGTTCGGATCTGGCACACCGATGACGACGGCTTCTGCTACAGCTTCATGTTGATAAAGCACTTCTTCTACTTCTCTTGGATAAACATTATACCCGCCAACGAGAATCATATCCTTTTTCCGATCGACAATATAAATGTATCCTTCTTCATCTCTTCTCGCTAAATCACCGGTATACAGCCAGCCGCCTCTTAGTGCAGCTTCAGTATCTTCTGGCATTTGATAGTAGCCTTTCATAATGTTTGGTCCTTTTGCTATCAGCTCTCCGACTTCATTTGGACCGACTTCTTCTCCCAGTTCATTCACGATCTTATTCTTCACATTCATAATGTCGGTCCCAACTGAACCGGGTTTTCTTTTTCCATCAAGAGGATTGAATGCAGTTACTGGGGAAGCCTCTGATAATCCGTAGCCCTCCAGCACCGTGACACCAAATTTTTTCTCAAAACCGTGAAGTAAGGCAACAGGCATTGAGGCACCGCCAGATATACAAATCCTCACTGAGGACATCGCTTCCTCGTGCCCTTCCTGGCAGTACAAATAGTTATACATAGTGGGAACACCAACAAATAACGTTGGCTTCTCTTTTTCCATCATACGCAAAAGCTCCGATGGGCTGAAATGCGGCATGACATAAATGGTCGCGCCATGAATCAATGGTGCATTCATACAAACCGTTAAACAAAATACGTGGAACATCGGCAAAGCGGCGATGACCTTGTCCTTTTCATCAATGGATAGGTACTCAGCGACGTCTCTGGCATTTGAATAAAGGTTGAAATGAGTCAGCATCGCACCCTTTGGTTTTCCTGTCGTGCCAGATGTAAATAGAATAACTGCCGTATCATCCTGATGAATAGAAGGATGCACGTTCTCTTTCGCATGACCAGACACAAGCTTTCCAAAGAAGACAAGACGATCAGATACTTCCTTAAAACTTGATCTGCATGCAGATTCATTTTCTGCACAAATAATCACTCGTTCAATAGACGGAAGCTGTTCGTACACCTGCTCGTACACTGGCAGTAGCTGTTCAGGGGCAACAATGCCTTTTACATCACCTGTAATCAGCATATAGCCAATTTCACTAGGCGTGTATGTTGGATTGACTGGTACTACGACAAGTCCTGCCTTTAAGGCACCAAAAAAAGAAATGACAAAATGCGGTGAATTTCCTAAAATAAGCGCGATATGGTCCCCAGCTTGAAACCCTTCGTTGACTAATCCATCTGCAAATCGCTCGATACTTGTCATCAGCTCTCGATAGGTCCACTTATTTCCTTCAAAGATCAGTGCGATATTTTCTCCTTTCGTCATCGCCGTCTGCTCTAGATTTTTGATCAAATCCATTCTCCCACCCCTTACACGTCATTAATGAATGAATAGCCATTCATTTTATGGCCAAACATTCCTCCTTTCTATTATAATAGACAATCGAAAAAATCCACAAGATCAAATGTGAATCGCTTTCATTTCTTTCAATCAAAAAAGCACCGCTATCTCTAGCCGTGCTTGTCCCTTTTAATAAATCAAATCAAGAAAATCCTCTTTTGATACGTTGCCGAAGTAGTGGCGCATATCCATATCTTCTAATACGTCGCTGATCGTTTTGCGATCATATTGCTGCCCAATGAGTCTTTTTTCAATATCAGCAATATCCCCTACACCAAAGAAATCACCAAAGATTTTGCAGTCTTGGATGATGCCTTTTTTCACTTCTAATCGAAGATCAATGGAGCCTGCTGGGAATCTTTTAGAATGCTGTAAATTAAATTTCGGTGAACGGCCGTAGTTCCATTCCCATTTTTGATATCGATCCCGAGAAATCTCGTGAATCTTTTCCCAATCCTTCTCAGTCAACTGATATTGAGGGACATCCCCATTCGTATCGAAAATGTAGCTTAAAAGAATTTTTCTAAATTCTTCTGTTGTCATCTTTTGATCCATCAATTCACTAATATTGGCAACCCTGCTTCTAATGGATTTAATGCCTTTTGATTCAATCTTTTCTTTTTTCACATTTAAAGCCGAAACGACATGTTCGATTTCTGAATCAAATAGCAGCGTGCCATGGCTGAAAATACGTCCTCTTGTAGCGAACTGGGCATTTCCAGAAATTTTTCGTCCATCTGCCATAATGTCATTTCTCCCGCTTAATTCCGCTTTGACACCAAGCTTTTCAAGCGCTTTGATGACTGGCTCGGTGAACTTTTTGAAGTTATGGAAGCTGTCCCCATCATCTTTTGTGATAAAACTGAAGTTTAAGTTTCCTTTGTCATGGTAAACTGCACCACCACCGGACAGGCGGCGGACAACTTTGATGCCGTTGTCTTCCACATACTTCGTATTGATTTCTTCTATTGTATTTTGGTTCTTTCCAATAATAATCGACGGCTGATTGATGTAAAACAGCAAATACGTTTCATCAGGATCTAAATATTTTAAGCAATACTCTTCTATTGCCAAATTAATCATTGGATCATAATGTTGTTCGTTATCGATAAACAGCATCTCTATCTTCCTTCCTTGTTCCATCTAAGCCCTGAATGGGCAAGCTGTATATTGCCAGTATATAACGCCTGTGCTTCATTGACTAGGTCTTTATGACGACCAAAATGGGGCAAATGCGTGATGATGAGTTCCCCAACATTTGCTTTCCTTGCAAGCTTGCCCGCCTCTGTACTGTTCATATGTCCTGCACCCGATCCGTCCTGTCCAGCATAAAAATTGCTTTCAGCAATCAGTAGATCTGCATCCTTGCTAAATGGGATAAATGCGTCCTGATAACTTGAGTCTGCTGTATACACCACCACAGCATCCCCTGCCTGAATTCTCATAGCATAGCATTCTGCCGGATGAACCGTTTTCAAAAAATCAATTTGAAATGGACCAATTTGAATACCCTCTTCTGGCTGATAAGCCTCTGCCTTAGTATGTACATCATCCGCAAGTCGCCCAAATGCTTTTTGATCACCCGTATGTCCATAGATCGGAAGCGGACCGCTGCTTTTTCCTAAATGATATCCCACTAGCTTCGCATATTGGAGTGGTCCGATATCCGCAATATGATCGTGGTGATAATGAGAAAGGAGAACAGCATCTAGTTCTTCTATATCCATGTATTGCTGCAGTTTGGAAAGAACACCGCTCCCGCAGTCTACAAGCAGACGAAAGCCATCTGATTCAAAAAGGTACCCTGACGTCGCTTCACCAGCGGCCGGAAACCCTCCGTAGCATCCAATGACAGTTAATTTCATCGTCATTTTTCCCTCCTTTTCTAAAAATCCCCTTCTTACAATATACCCATTTTTCATGAAAAAAGCATTCTTCTTGCCTATTGTTGCAAAACAGATTGACAATTATAAATCTGTTATAATACAATAATAGCAACAAAATGTATTGGAGGATGACAAATGCTAGGAAAAATCACTGAGTTTTTTAGAAATTTGCCCTCAAAGAAATGCACAAAATGTGGAAATGATTTAATGGAACAACACGAGTGTTACGGTAATGAATGTGAGGAATGCTCACAAGTAAGTTATCTTAAATAAGGTAAAAAATTGAATTAAAAAGCACTTTTTTCCTCCATCGTCAGTTGGAGTCAAAAGTGCTTTTTATTTTTTCTAAAAAATAGGTAAAAAGGTAAAACCCTTGTCCTAAAAGGGTTTTTTAGTATTTTCATATGATGAGTTTTAGTTCTGAAGACACTTTTTATTGACTTGAATCAATAAAGGAGGTTCTAAATGTTCATTTTTTCAAACAATTTTGTATTTTCTTAATATAATTTAATCGTGGACGAGCCTCTTTAATTTTAGTTATACTTTAATTCATATATTAAAACTTAATATGATGGGAATATTCCTTTAATGAATATGTTAGGGAGGAAATCTATGAAAAAATTAAAATTTGGATTAGCTACACAAATCCTAATCGGTCTTATTCTCGGTGTCGTTGTTGGGGCAATCTTTTTCGGTAACCCAGGCGTTGAGACTTATTTAAAACCAATTGGAGACTTCTTCTTAAGACTCATTAAGATGATTGTTATACCAATTGTCGTATCTAGCTTAATTTTAGGTGTTGCAGGTGCCGGTGATGGTAAAAAAGTAGGGAAACTTGGTTTTAGAACTATTCTTTATTTTGAAATTATCACAACATTTGCGATTATTCTTGGTCTTGCGCTTGCAAACTTTGTTCAACCTGGTGCAGGCGTTGACTTTGGAAATACGGAAAAACAAGATATTAGCCAGTATGTTGAAACGGAAAAAGAGCAAAGCAGCAAATCAGTTGCTGATACGTTCCTTCATATCGTTCCAACGAACTTCTTCCAATCATTGGCGGAAGGTGATTTGCTTGCGATTATTTTCTTCACTGTGTTATTTGCTCTTGGCGTTTCAGCCATTGGTGAACGCGGCAAACCAGTGCTCGCCTTCTTCGAAGGTGTATCACACGCCATGTTCCATGTCGTCAATGTTGTGATGAAAGCTGCACCATTTGGTGTCTTCGCACTCATTGGTGTGACTGTATCAAAATTTGGTCTTGAATCTCTTATTTCATTAGGTAAGCTTGTAGGTCTTGTTTATTTTGCGCTCGCTCTCTTCCTTATCGTTGTATTCGGAATTATTGGAAAGATGATTGGCGTCAATATTTTCAGATTTCTTGCTTACATGAAAGACGAAATGCTTCTTGCCTTTAGTACATCCAGCTCTGAAACAGTTTTACCAAGAGTCATGGATAAAATGGAGCGCATTGGATGTCCGAAGGGAATTGTTTCTTTCGTTATCCCAATCGGTTATACGTTTAACCTAGACGGCTCCGTACTGTATCAAGCTATTGCTGCGCTTTTCCTTGCACAGGTATATGGCATTGACCTCACGATCGTCCAGCAGCTCACACTTGTTCTTGTACTGATGGTGACATCTAAAGGAATGGCTGCCGTTCCTGGCACTTCCTTTGTTGTATTACTCGCAACATTAGGAACGATCGGTGTACCTGCTGAAGGTCTTGCATTTATTGCAGGTGTGGATCGTATCATGGATATGGCGCGAACAGTTGTTAACTTAACAGGAAATGCACTTGCAGCTGTTGTGATGTCTAAATGGGAAGGACAATATGACCCTGAAAAAGGACATCGCGTGATGACTGGACAAGAAGTACCTGAACCGACACAGCTTTCAAGCTAACGAAAAAGAACCCCATCTATCGGGGTTCTTTTTTCGTGATTAATTCTGATTGAACATAGTGATAAAGGAGATTCGCTGTATGGACGAGAGAATCTTCATGTGTTCGTTCAAATGCATGCGAGGAATCTATGCCAGGACCAATCAGTCCATGTATGATATCATATCCTGCTCTAATGGCTGCTGATGCATCAGAGCCGTAATAAGGGTAAATATCTAGACGGTAATCAATATTGTTCTCCTCTGCTAATGCGGCTAAATGCTTGCGTAATCCAAAATGATAAGGACCGCTTGAGTCCTTCACACAAATAGACACACTGTATTCATCTGTTGATTGACCATCGCCGATAGCTCCCATATCGACAGCGAGGTATTCCACCGTTTCTTCTGGAATATTGGAATTTCCACCGTAGCCAATCTCTTCATTATTGGAAATTAAGAAGTGCGTCGTATGCGGCAATGTGATGTTTTCCTTTTGAATGCGGTGGATGAGTCGCAGCAAGAGCGCCACACTTGCCTTGTCATCAAGGTGTCTTGATTTAATAAAACCTGAAGACGTCACTTCCACTCTAGGATCAAATGAGATAAAGTCCCCTACTTGAATGCCAAGTGCTTTGACATCGTCTGCATTTTGCACCTTTTCATCGAGTCGGATCTCCATATTCTCTTGGTTTCGTTTTGCTTTTCCCGCATCCGCATAGACATGAACTGACGTTTGATGCATGAGAATGGTTCCTGTGTATGTATGGCCTGAAGCGGTTTCAATTTCACAGTATTCACCTTCGATTGAGTTATACTGAAAGCCTCCAATGAGTGCAAGACGAAGCCGTCCATTTGATTTAATCTCCTTTACCATCGCACCAAGCGTATCGACATGTGCTGTCAGCATGCGGTGTTCCTTATCATCGGTTCCTTTAATAGTGGCAATTAAGCCGCCCTTTCGATTTCGTTTTGTCTCAATATTTACATCCTGTAAAAAGCGTTCAACAAAGCCAATCACCTTTTCTGTATTCCCTGACGGACTTGGGATCGATACGAGCTTTTGAATCAGCTGAACGGTTTCGTTTACTTCAGTTGTCATTCGGCATTTCCTCCTTTGTCTGAAAGCAATTCCTTCCATGTATGCCTTTTATAGCATCTCTTCTTAAAATATATCGCTTCGGGTTCAAGATGTCTAATTTCAAATCAAAAATCCTTCCTCTATCAAGAGAAAGGATTCATTGATTAAGCTTCGTCTTGTTTCATTTTTCTTACGTTCCAAGCAAAGTATGCGGTTGTTGCCGCCATCATGATGATCGCAACTGTTCCAAGAATCGCTGCTTGGTGCCATAAATAGCTGTCATCACCGCTTGCAATGATCGTTCTAAATCCATTGATTGTATACGTCATTGGAAGCAGACTATGAATGACTTGGAAGAATTTAGGAACAAGCTCAAGCGGGAATGTACCAGCACTTGCTGCGAGCTGAAGAACTAAGATAATGACGGCAATGAAGCGTCCTGGGTTCCCCATTGTTGTCGATAGCAGCTGAATGATCGCTAAGAATGTCAGACTGACGATGATTGCAAAGAGATAGAAGCGCCAGAGGCTTTCCACCTCAAGACCAAGCCCAAAGATGAGCATCGTACTTGCAATGACTGCTTGCAGGATACCGACAAGCAGAAGCACGCTATATTTGCTGACAAACCATTCAAACGCATTTCTAGGGCGTCCAGCAGGGTCTTTCATTGGGAATACAACGGTGAGCATCAGAGCCCCAACAAAGAGTCCCATGGATAAAATATAAGGCGTGAGCCCTGTTCCATAATTATCAATCTTTTTCGCTGTATCATTCTCTGTTTTAACAGGGCTTGCAATCATATTGTAATTGTCTTGATTTGCATCAATTTCCCCTGTTTCATCAGCGGCGCTTTTCAATTTATTGGACAGCTTACCTGTACCGCTCTTTAAATCTCCCAATCCTTTATCAAGCGATTTTGAGCCTTCGGCAAGCTTAGATGTATTGCTTTGGATATTTGTTGAACCACTTTCCAGCTTATTTAACGCTGCGCTAAGCTGGCTTGATCCATTTGCAAGCTTATCCGCTCCGCTTTTCGCCGTATCAAGCTTTCCATTTGCTGTTTGCAGGCCATCTTGTAATTGGCCTTGACCTGTTTGAAGCTTCAATGCACCTTGATATAATTTATTCGTACCAGATGTCATTTGGTCGATCGCATTTTGTATCGCGACTGTAGACGTGTACAGCTGTTCTGTTTTCTTTGGCAGCTGTTTGACTTGCTGCAGCTGAGCTTTTGCAGATGCAACCGCAGACTGTACCTCACTTGCATCAGGCAGTTCCTGCAAGGCCGCTAAGCTTTGTTCGAGTCCAGACAGATCAGGCAGTTCGATTTTAGGCAGACTGTTCAGCTGATCCATTGCCGCCTTTTTCTCTTCATCTGTCATGGAGCTGTTTTGGATAATGCTTTTTACTTTAGCATCTCGATTTGATAATGCTTCTTTTAATGAAGCAAGTTTTGTACTGAACGTTTTTGCGTCTTTTTTCACCTGATCGAGTTTAGGCGCCATCTTTTCAAGATTCGCTAATTCTGGTGACGATAAGACTTTTTCTACTGCTGCAATTTTTTCTGAAAAGGATTGTGCTTTATTGTTTAGCTGCTCAATGCCCGCTGTGAATTGCGGCATTTTAGAAGCGAGCTGCTGATGTCCTTCACGGCTTGTGTTTAATCCTTCGGTTAATGTATCAATTCCTGTACCAAGATCTCCAAATTTCTGATCAATGGTTTGATAGCCTGTTAAGAGCTGACCGAGCCCACTGTCTAGAGACTGTATGCCTGTGTTCAGTTCACCCATTTTCCCTGCGAACTGATGAACACCTTCGCTATAGGTTAACGTACCTTCAGCCAATTTGGCTAAGTTGTCTTTTAACTTTGTACTGCCATCTTTTGCGCTTTTTGTTCCGTCATCAATTTTCTTCGCGCCATCGCTTGCTTGATCTAATCCTTTTGCAATCGTTTTGAAGTTATCAAAGATGACCTCGGCGTAATTTTTTGTGACTTCCTTTGAAACCGAATCTTTTAATTTGATAATGGCATTATTCGCAATTTGTGACGCCGCATAGTTTGCGCCTGGATTCGTATAATATTTCAGATTCGATTTTTTCGGATGTTTATCTAACACTGTACTTGCATTTTTCGAGAAGTCTTTTGGTATTTCCACAACGAGATAATAATCCTCGTTATTTAATCCCTTTACGGCCTTTTCTTCACTATCGACAAAATTCCATTTGAAATTATCGTTTTTCTTTAATTCCTTCACTAAATCATCGCCGACATGAAGGGTTTTCCCGTCATAATGACTGCCTTCATCCAAGTTGACAACCGCTACAGGCAGTTGATCAACTGTACCATATGGATCCCAATATGCTTTTAAAAATACACCACTGTAAATCAGCGGAATAAATAAGACAGCTAAAATCGGGATCAGTAGTTTTTTGCTCGTTACAATGTCTTTCCATTGATTCCGAATTAAATTCATTGCTGTTTTCCTCCCATAGATGAATGACTAAATATAAAATTTGGTCATATGAACTCAAAAAAAATTATGTTGTTGCAGATAGTCCTTTTAAGACATAAAGCTCCAGCGATTCGGCTACCTCTTCTTTTGTTAAAGGCTCGTATCGCTTTTCCCAATCAAAAATCAGTGCAATATATAGTTTCACCATCACAAATGCAGTCAATTCAGGATCACAAGGCTTAATGTCGCCTTTATCCATCGCTTCTTGTACTTTCATTTTGATATAGCGAATGATCATCTGCTCCATCTTTTCGATCATTTCCTTGACCGCTGACGTGCCAAGCTCCGCATTTTCCTGAAAAATCTTAATTGTGAGCTGGTGGTTTTTTCGAAATTCTAAAATTGCAAAGAGTGCTAAGTGAAGGTTTTCAGAGAAACTATTCTTCTCATCAATCGCCTCATCCGCAATTTTCCTCATCTCTAGTAAAAGGGATGTGAAAATTTCATCGAACAACTCTTCTTTGTTTTTGAAAAATGTATAAATGGTACCTTTCCCGACGTTGGCAAGCTTCGCCACGAGGTCCATTGTGGTCGCTTTATACCCGAATTGAGTAAATGCCTTCGTCGCACCATCTAAAATCATTTGTCTCCTATCAACACTCATGATCTCACTCCCGAAATGACTATTTGAACGTTTTGGTCATTAAGTACAGAAAGTAATATACCATATCCCTTTCCCCGGATGCAACAACTTTGTTCACATTTATGATTCCCAACTCTTTTCGAATGATTCGAACATGAAAAACTCCCTTTCCATGACAGAAAAGGGAGTTGTTTTTTATGAAAATAGATACGATACAGCTTCTGAGATGGCGGCTTTTCCTTGATCAATACAATCAGGGATTCCAACACCTTCAAAAGCAGCACCTGTGATATAAACACCAGGATATGATTGCTTAAACGTTTCTCGCATGTTCGAAATAGCTTTTTGATGACCGACGTGATATTGCGGCATACTGGTCTTCCAGCGAGTCACTGTCGTCAATTCTGGATCTGCTTTAATATCCATGATTCTCTTTAAATCTTCAAGCACGATGCTGACGATTTGACTGTCTGACTGCTCGACAATCGATTCGTCGCCAGCTTTTCCGACATACGCACGCAATAGCGTTTTTCCTTTCGGAGCTGTATGCGGCCATTTTTTGTTTGTCCATGTACAGGCCGTAATAGAGAAATCACTGTTTCTTGAGATGACAAAACCAGTGCCGTCATATTCATTATGAACATCCTCTTCTTTAAAACCGAGTGCTACCGTTGCAACAGAAGTAGAGGTCATGTCATGCAAATACTCAAGCCCTGCTTCTTTAGGAAACATGGAATAGATCGATTGATGCGGAGTCGTGACAATGGTTGAATCGGCAAAAAGCGTTTGACCGCTGTCTAATTGCACACCATAGCCTCCCTCTGTTTTTTCAATCTGCTTCACTTTTGTCCCTTTATACACCGTTGTCAGCTTGAGCTTACTTTCTACTGCTTCCACAAGCGACTGCAGTCCTTGATTGATCGTTTGGAACTGTCCTTGTTTTTTCGCAGTCACTTGCTGTGCTTTCGCATGCTGCTGTGATTTTTTCATCCCAAGAATCAAACTGCGATGCTGCTGTTCTGTTTGATAAAATTGCGGGAAGGTGGACATTAAGCTCAGGCGGTCAATATCCCCTGCGTAAATGCCTGATAGAAGCGGCTCGATTAAATTCTCAACGACCTCATCACCCACACGTCTTCTAAAAAATTCACCAAGCGACTGATCTTCGGTCTGCTTGCTTTTTGGCAACACGAAATCCATCGCCGCTCTCGCTTTTCCCGCAACTGAAAAAAGACCAGTTGTAATAAATGGGCTGATTTGAGTTGGAATACCCATCACAGCACCCTTTGGCATCGGATGAAGGGTTTCGTTGACTAGTACATACGCTTGCCCAGTTTCATTATTGACGAGCTGATCGGACAGACCGACATCCTTAGCCAGCTGCGGTCCACTGACTTTTCTTTCTAAAAATGAATCAGGTCCACGTTCGATGATGTAGCCGTCTTTATATAATGTTTGTATTTTTCCACCTAGCCTAGGGCTCGCTTCAATAAGAGATATTTGAATCGGAAGACCTTTTTCTTCGACTTCCTTTTCCAAATAGAAGGCGGCGGCTAAACCAGTGATGCCACCGCCAATGATGACAAGGTGTTTTTGATTGTCATGCATAGGATCGCCTTCTTTTATATGATTACTTGCTTTCGTCAAGCTTCTTTAATACGACTGTTGCCAGAGCATCAATAAATGCTGGTTTCGCATTTGGCATTTCTGGACGATAGTATGCTGCACCAATTTCATCTGTCACGACTTTACATTCATAATCGTTGTCGTATAACACTTCAAGATGGTCAGCGACAAAACCAACAGGCACATACACGAATGTTTGATAGCCTTTTTGTTCAAATAAATCCCGCGTTAAGTCTTGCACGTCTGGTCCAAGCCATGGATCCGGCGTGTTGCCTTCACTTTGCCAGCCAATTTCATAGTGTTCAATTCCCGCACCTTCCGCAATCATTTTGGCCGATTGTGCGAGCTGATCAGGATATGGATCTCCTGCTGCAATAATTTTTTCAGGCAGACTGTGTGCAGACACAATAAGTACCGCGGAATCTCGTTCCTCTTGACTCATTGATGCATACGTATCCTTCACTTGTTTCACCCAATAGTCCACAAACTTCGGCTCATCGTACCAGCTTTCAACAGACGTAATCTGTAAATTGCCCAGCTTGTCTGCCTCATCTTGTGCACGTTTGTTATACGATTTCACACTAAAGGTTGAGAAATGCGGCGCAAGAACGATACTCACAGCTTCTGTAATGCCGTCCTTGTGCATTTCAGCAACTGCATCCTCAATGAAAGGCTCGATATGTTTTAAGCCAATGTAGACATGAAATTCAATGTCGTCTTGAATGTCATTCAAGTGCTCACACAAACCATTTGCCTGCTGCTCTGTAATTTTTGATAAAGGAGAAATACCGCCGATTGCCTTGTAGCGATCCTTTAAATCTTGCAGCATTTCTGGCTCCGGCTTTCTGCCTCTACGAATATGTGTATAATAACGCTCAATGTCTTCTTCTTTATATGGGGTGCCATATGCCATGACAAGAAGCCCCATTTTCTTTTTCTCCACAACCAACACTCCTTCAGATCATTTGAAATAGTTTAGATGGATGTTTTTTTATGTTTAGCTGAATAGTCGTGAATAAAATCGGTCAGCTTCTTTAACGTATCTGGTGAAACATCTGGAAATACCCCATGACCTAAGTTAAAGATGAAGTGATCTGATTTCATCCCTTGATCTAAAATATCTTTTGCTCTCTCTTCAATGACTTCCCAAGGAGAAAGTAAGATCGTTGGATCAAGATTCCCTTGTAACGTTTTTGTGAGCCCTTCTTTTCGAGCCTCGTCTACACTCATACGCCAATCCAGTCCAACGACATCTAGCGGCAGGTCATGCCAATCTTTCACCAGATGGCTTGCCCCAACTCCGTACATGATCATTGGTACATTTTCACTCTTCAACTCTGTGAAAATTCGCTGCATGACAGGTTTAATGAATGTCCGGTAATCTGCTGCATTTAAAGCACCAACCCATGAGTCAAAGATTTGAAACGCACTGATCCCTGCTTTTACCTGCGCACGTATGTACGTGATCGTCATATCAGCTAATTTGTTCATGAGCAGCATCCATGTCTCAGGCTCACTGTACATCAGCGCTTTTGTTTTATGATAGTTTTTAGATGGGCCGCCTTCAATCATATAGCTTGCCATCGTAAATGGTGCACCGGCAAAACCAATGAGCGGTACATTCAGCTGCTCCTTCGTTAAAAGCTGAATGGTATCAAGCACATATGGCAGGTCTTCTTCAGGATGAAGCTCCCCAAGACGTTCAATATCTGCTTTTGTCCGAATCGGTGAATCAATCACAGGTCCAATTCCATTTTTAATTTCAACGTCCACTCCAATAGCCGGAAGCGGGGTCATAATATCTTTATATAAAATAGCGGCATCTACACCATATTGTTCTACAGGAAGTCTTGTTACATAAGCACATAACTCTGGCTGATGCGTAATTTCAAATAGCCCGTATTTTTCTTTAAGGGCACGATATTCAGGCTGTGAGCGTCCTGCCTGTCTCATATACCAAACTGGTACATGGTCTGTTTTTTCCCCTTTGCACGCCTTTAAGAACGTGTCATTAAAAGCCTTCGTTTTTCCCATTACCTTTCATTCCACCTTTCGCCTTACACGCTCTTTGTATAAGGCTCAAACACTGCTTTTACTATACCGCTTTTTCAAGGCACGGTATACTAAAGCGGCTCAATGTTCAAAAATTCGCCGAATATTAACGTCCAAAAGCCTCTGGCTTGACATACGGACTGCCTTCTCCTTCTTCTTGCGTTTGGGTATTATATGGAACAACCTTATACTCCGCATCTGAAAACACGTTGGCATACGGCATTGTGTAGCTGCCCACGCCTGTCACTGAATCGATCAGCGTCTCGTTTCCATTTCTCTTCTCATAAATACGGTATTCAACCCGTTTATCCTCCTGCTTGTCCCAAGAAAGCTCTAATGTAAACAATCCTTTGATTTTAAACGCATAGCGGGCTTCAAATCCTGAAAGTCCCTCTAAATGGATTGGCGATTGAAGTTCTTTAATTCCCTCTGGTTTTTCAAACGTTTCATTGGTGATTTGGGCTGTCGTTAAAATATCTTTAAACAGCTGCACTGGGTATTGACTGCCGCCAGTTAAATAGTGACTGTTATCGGTTGTGTCATACCCCATCCAGATCGCACCCGTTGTACTAGGCGTATAGCCGGCAAACCAAGCATCTTTTGTTGCACCTTTCACACCTGAATATGTGGTCGTGCCTGTTTTACCTGCTAAATCTCCAGCATATGAACCGCTCTGGGCTGTTCCGCCTTTGACGACTTGCTGCAGCATTCTTGTCATATTCCAAGCATTCTGCACGCTAAACACTCGTTCTGGCTTACTGCGATTCTTCTCTACCGTTTCTCCTTCATCATTGGTGATTTTTTGAATGAAGAAAGGCTTTTTATATACGCCTTCATTTGCAAATGTGTGGAAAGCTCCAGCGATTTGAAGTGGAGAAACCCCTTTTTCTAAGCCGCCAAGTGCCATGGCAAGTCCTTTATCCGAAATCTCCATTCCCATTTTCTCGAGATATGATTTCGAGGTATCAATACCAAGCTCGCTTAATGTCCACACCGCAGCTGTATTCTTACTTTTCATGAGCGCATCCACCATTGTGACCCTGCCTTCATACTGCCCATCGTAATTCTTTGGTGAATAGCCGTCATAGCTTTTTTCTTTGTCTTCAAGCAGGGAATAAGGTCGGAATTTTTTCTCCTGCATTGCCGGACCATATACCGCGATCGGCTTGAAAACAGATCCAGGCTGTCTAACAGCGGTCACCCTGTTATAGCCCCTCGCTTGATATTCTCGTCCTCCAATCGCTGCTTTTACTCCGCCAGACTCATTATCAATAAAGATGGCACTGCTTTCAGGAGAACCGCTTTTTCCCGGGAAATAACGGTTGTTTTTCATCGCATCGTAAGCGACCTTTTGCAGATTCATATCGATCGGAACTGTAATGGTATAACCACCTTGAAGCAATTGCTCATGTGAAATGGCATACTCTGATTCTGCCTCCTTAATGATGAGATCGACATAGCTGTCGACCCAAGGCGTTTCTGATTTCTTTTTCAAATGAATGCCTAGTGTTCTCCCTTTTGCTTCTACTGTTTCTGTTGATGATAAATATCCTTGCTCATTCATTAAATTAAGGATGGTGTCCCGCCTTTGTTTATTTTTATCAGGGTGTAAAACAGGCGAGTAAGTAGACGGCGCTTTTGGCATCGCAGCGAGTGTAGCCCCTTCGCTGACAGTTAAATCTTTCACATCTTTACTAAAGTAATAATTGGCTGCTGCCTGAATACCGTAGACGCCATGACCGAAGTAAAGCTGATTCAGATACATCTCGAGCAGTTTATCCTTTGAATAATCTCTTTCTAAATTAATGGCAATAATGACTTCTTTTGTTTTTCGAAGAAAGGTTTTGTCATTTGTGAGAAAAATATTTTTTGCGAGCTGCTGAGTGATTGTACTGCCGCCCTCTACCTTTCCTCCTGCTAATATATCTCGATAAACCGCCCTTGAAATTGACTGTGCATCAATACCATGATGCTCATAAAATCGTTTGTCCTCGACAGCCACAAAAGCTTTCGCTACTTTATCAGGTACCTCCTTTAATGAGACAGGGTCCCGATTTTCTGAATACATACTTGTAAGTTCTTTTCCATTCTGATCAATGATTTGGGATGAAGCGTGAAAAACAAGCTTCTTTTCATCTATGACATAATGTCCTAAAAATAAAATGGTCAGATAGCCAATAAATGAAAGTACGATGGTACTTCCTGCAATGACTAATGGAATGATTATCTTCTTTTTCTTCAAATTAGGTCACCTCATTCCTTTATACGGATAGTATGGGATGTATTGCTTCATAATATGTTTTATGGATTGACTACCAAAGAATTATATATCATTCTTTTGTTATACTATCAAGCAGGAGGCGGTTTAGATGAATGTCTATATCACATATGGAACAGCAGATTTCTTGCATAAAATCACAAAGAAACACGATCAGGAAAATCTGCTTTATATGGTCGGAAAAGAACAAGCAGCTCTTTTCCATGAGACGGAGGGCGAGACTGTTTTTAAAGCCCCTCATGCCTATGATGTGATTTATGCGAAAGGTGAGCTAGTCCAATCTGGCTTCGTCACCTTGAATCATATCCCTGTGAAGCTTGAAAGCAGAGCACTTTTTGAATCTACTTTTCAGAAGAAGACGAACATCTCGGAACATCAGCGGGGCTTCCAGGCTCTTCGAGTGTTAAGACCGAAAAAAGATGAAGAAGTGTATTTGATTATGACACTTTGGGAATCAGAGGACTTATTTGAAGACTTTCAAGAATCAGAAGCGTTCTTTCAGCCAAACGAGGATACTGGCTCCATCTTCTCTCGTCCTGCTTTTCTCACATCCTATCATGCCGTTACAGACAATTAAGGAAGTGCTGAAAGCAGCACTTCTTTTTTTCATGAAAAAAAGCCCAATAGCTGGGCTTTTCATTTTATCGTCGTGATGTCAGCTCGTACCGATGAATGATCGGCTGAAGCACATAAAAATTCAATAGTATCCATCCTAATAAGATCGGCCACTTCAACATAGGTGAAGCACCTTTCAATTGAATGAGCATCACCAATAGCGGAATCAAGCAGATCATGAAAAAACTCATCTTGGAGACAAAGGTTTCTTTGACTTGATGACGACAGCTTGGACACATCATCATTTTCGTATGTGATAATTGAAACTTTTCAACGAAAGAAAATGCTTTTGAACAATTTGGACAGCTTCCCAACACGATTCCTCCCTTTCCCCGCTTCATATCAACTTCGACTTTTATGTAAAATGACCTTTTGATGCAGCATGCGAAATCCTCTTCTGTTGAAAGATTCTAACAATTACCATACAATCAGTAAAAGAGCATGAAGGAGGTTTTCGACTCAATGACAATATCCACTTTACAAAAAAGCATTAATGAACGTCTTGATGAACATTATGAGGAAATGGTTGAAATTAGACGCCATCTCCACATGAATCCTGAACTTTCTTTCCAGGAAGAAGAAACAGCCGCTTTCATCGCCAACTACTATGACACATTACATATACCAACACGTACACAGGTGGGCGGCCATGGTGTACTCGCCTTTATCGAAGGAGCTTCTCCGGGGCCGACGATTGCCCTCAGGGCTGATTTTGATGCACTTCCCATCCATGATGAAAAGGAAGTGCCTTACAAATCAACAAAGCCAGGTGTGATGCATGCATGCGGGCACGATGGGCACACAGCGACACTACTTGTCTTAGCGAAAATCTTGAATGAGCACCGCGATCAATTAAAAGGGAAAATCGTCCTCATTCATCAGCACGCAGAAGAATATGCGCCAGGCGGTGCAAAACCAATGATTGAAGACGGCTGCTTAGACGGTGTCGATGTCATATTCGGTACGCACCTTTGGTCTCCAGAGCCTTGTGGCACCGTTCTTTATAAAAGCGGGAACTTTATGGCAGCCGCCGACCGCTTCTCTATTCGAGTTCAGGGGAAAGGCGGACACGGCGCACAGCCTCACTTAACGAAAGATGCCGTACTCATCGGTTCACAAATCGTCGCAAACCTGCAGCAAGTCGTTGCCCGTAAAGTCAATCCAGTTGATTCTGCTGTTGTATCTGTTGGAGGTTTTGTGGCAGAGAATGCTTTTAACGTCATTGCAGATTCAGCTGTTTTAACTGGTACTGCACGATCCTTTGAAGAAAGTGCACGACACACCATCGAACGAGAAATTGAACAGGTCGTGAAAGGGGTGTGCGACATGCATGATGCCGACTACACATATGAATATGTGAGAGGATATCCTGCTGTTAAAAATCATCCAAAGCCGACTGAATATATTGCTGACATCGCAAAACAGACAGAAGGTGTCACAGAAGTAAAAGAAGCGGAAACCCAAATGGGTGGAGAAGATTTTGCTTACTACCTTCAGCATGTCCCTGGTACCTTCTTTTACACAGGCGCCATGCCTGAAAACAGCCAAGACGTGTATCCCCATCATCACCCAAAATTTGATATCAACGAAAAAGCAATGCCTGTCGCAGCAAAGGTACTCGCCCGTGCCGTCCTTTCCTACGATGAATGAAAAAAAAGCCGCTCTCGCCAGCGGCTTTAGATTATTGACAAAGGGCTAAAATGATTTTTATTTTAGCCCTTTGTCTTCTTTTCAGTGTGATAGAAAACCTTTGAAGTCTAGGAAGGACGAGTACCGGAGCGGAGCGAATTGAACATTCGTGAGCACCGGAACGCAGCCCTGACAACGAATGCGAGGGTTTGTCTACACGCTGATGCCGCTGTCGCCAGCGGCTTTTCTATTTCATTTCTTTCAACACTCGTAAGTGAAACACATGACGAGCGACATCTCCGAGCTGTCCTGTCAGCTGATGATTTGCCACACCGCCAACAGCGGCTCCGACGATCGGCATTAATTGAAATAGCTTCACTAGGTCAATGTAATCTCGATACTCCTGCTGAAAGCTGTACCAATCCATTTCCTCGCAGCTCGTTTCCCAATCATCTATGATGTTCATCATTTTTTGACGATGTGCACTGCCGGAAAAGGCGAGTTGAAATATACAGAGCAAAAAGAGTCTTTCTTCTTTTTGAGACAAATCAAAGCCATAAATACATGCCAGCTCATAAAGACATTTCATCTTAATGCTAAGCAGCAGCGGAAAGTCTGCCATACCGAGCAATATACCACCTGCACCTGTTCCAATTCCTTCGATCGCAGCTGCCTTTTGATAGTACTTCACTTTCTCCTTTGCCAGTTCATTTCGCTCGATGATAGATAATTGCTCATCAATCACCGAAAATGAAGTGAAGTGCGATCCTGATACGGTGGATTCAACCATTGTTTTGACCGCACTTGTGATGACTTGATGAAATCGAGCAGGGATTCGGCGGTTCACCTGCTGCTGAACTCCTTTTGAAAACCGTTCGATCTTCGAAGGTTTTCTTAAAAAACGCGTTTGAAAAAAAATGGCTTCTTCATACAACTCCCGTTCAGCTGCATTCATCCGGACCCCTCCTTGATGTCATCATACGCTTGCTGTCAGAAACATATCTCCGCTTATCTCATCTTTTTTAATCGACTGAGTACGTAAGGCTTGAAGAGGACAAGTACAAATGCCAGCGAAATCAGAAGGGCAAGTCCACTTCCCTGCCATCCTCCTGCCGGGAGTACTGCACAGCTCAGCAATATCGATTGAATAATAAGCACATTACGAACGAGAACAAAAAAGCTCCGATCCTTTTCTTGCTGAGCAACTGGATAAAGTGCCTGTAATGAAAGATGGGAAAAGTGCTTCGTTAACGGCACAAGCTGTACACCTGTGATAAACACGGTGAACAAGACAAGCAGCGCACCCACCCAGCCTGCTGCACCTGTATACAAAATAATCAGCACAAACACGGCGGTTAGCCTAAACACGAGACCAAAATAGTCATTTGAACGTAAAAACGCCCTCACATACATGTAAGAAAAAGTTTTACGCTGGTCATACGGAACAAACTGCAAGAGCCAGTCCATGTATGCTCTTCTTTTCACCTGTTTCTTTAAATGAGGCACATCTGTAAATAAGTTTGCCAGACGATAAAAGCGCTGTTTTCGTTTTAATTCGTCAGAAATATGCAATTCCCATTGAAAAGGCTGTTTTTTTACTGCATTGGTTAAGTAAACGAGATAGACACCATAGATCAGATAAAAAACGATTGCGATTGCATAGGATGCCTGTAAAACGGTATATACCAAAATCATATTCAATAGAAAACGAAGGACTGCATCAAGCCATCTGATCTGTTTTCCTTGAAAATAAGTGATCCTCCATTGAATTGCTGTATTCACACCCTTGATCAAAATCATTTGCGCCAATATCAGCACATACATCTTGAGGCCGCCTGAAGACACCGCAGAATAAAGCGGAAGTGCAACAATGGATACGGCAATAAGAGGAAACAGCTGAGAAATGAAGCTAAAATTAAAAGCTTGTTTTAAATAAGGCTCCATCTTCCCTTCCAAGGGAAGCAAAAACACGAGATCTGCTTCTTTGATCAACGTACGCACGTAAGAGCTTGTCAGCACCAATGAAAAAACAACTGCCATGACCCAGTAGGATGGGAAGTGAGCCGGAATCTGTTTGAGCCAGTTACTATACCAGCTCGCTCCGCCTGCAAGAAAAAAAATGAGCACAATGACAAGATGATCATTGAACATGTATTTTAAATATTTTCTTGTATCTTGCATGTGTTCCTCTAATCGGGATTTCCAAATGGTTTGCGTCATTTTACTCATAGCTTTCTTCCTTTGTTAATTCCAAATAAAGATCATCGAGTGTCGCATCTCTCATATTGAACTGTTCTCTCAGCTCTGTCAGTGTTCCTTTCGCTCTGATTTCCCCTTCGTGCAAAATAATAAAGGAATCACAATAGCGCTCAGCTGTCGCCAAAATATGCGTCGACATCAGGACACTTGCGCCGTTTTTCTTCGCAGCATTCATCCGTTCAAGAAGTGCATTAATCGCAAGAGGATCAAGCCCTAAAAACGGTTCATCGATGATATACAGTTCTGGTTCAACAAGGAATGCACACATAATCATGACCTTCTGTTTCATTCCTTTTGAAAAATGAGCAGGGAACCATTTCAAACGTTTCTCCATTCGAAATTCTTTCAGCAATGACGGCAGACGTTCATCTAATTGTTCCTTTGACAGACCGTAAGCCATCGCTGTCAGCTCTAAATGCTCTTTTAAGGTTAATTCTTCATATAATACAGGTGTTTCTGGAATAAACGTAAATTGCGAACGATACGCCTCTTGATCGTCTTGAAGAGTTCGTCCATTCAATTCAATGACACCTTTATGCGGTTTCATGAGCCCGATGATATGGCGAATGGTTGTGCTTTTCCCCGCCCCGTTTAAGCCGATGAGACCGACGATTTGATTTCTTTCTAATTCAAATGAGATATTTTTTAGAACGGGATTCTTCGTATATCCACCCGTTACATCTTTTACAGTGAGAAGGGACATGAATTCGTTCCTTTCTTTCTTTTTTCCTTTATAGTAACAAAAACGAAAGGTAATTTGAAATGTTTACCTTAATCGCGGCATGAATAAAAAATAGGCGCTTTGGTCATCATAATGTATGTAGAAGAAATGAACTTGATGACCAATAAGTAAATGAGGTGTTTGTTAAAGGCAAAGAACCGCATGACAAGTTGGTTTTTCATCTAAAAACCTTAGCTTCTGTTTTGCTTCACTGATTCTTGATTTTTGTGTCCTATACAATATGTATACGACAAACCAAAACGTCAAATGAGGTGTTTACGGCAGAAATAGCAGGCATACGAATTCTTTATTTCAGTAAATAGAGAATTCAAAAGGCATATCGAATGAAAGCATCAGCATTTCTTCTGCAGGAGCAGGATGAGCGACCAAAGGAGTTCGCTTGTCCTGTTTTCTTTTTTGCTTCTTTTTGTGATACGATGAAGGAAAATGAATGAGGAGTGACATGACGTGAGCGATTGTATTTTTTGCAAGATCATTGATGGAGACATTCCATGTGCAAAAGTATATGAAGACGAGCATGTATTGGCTTTTCTAGATATTAGCCAAGTAACAAAAGGACATACCCTTGTAATCCCGAAAATACATAAAGAAAATATCTACGAGATGACACCAGAAGTGTCTAATCACTACTTCCAAGCGATTCCGAAAATTGCAAGAGCAATCAAACAGGAATTTGAACCAATTGGGTTAAACCTTCTAAACAACAACGGCGAAAAAGCCGGACAATCTGTGTTCCATTACCATATGCATATCATTCCGCGCTACGGAAAAGGCGATGGCTTTGGTGCTGTATGGAAATCACATCAAGAGCAATACACGTCAGAGGATTTAAAAGATATTTCTTCTGCCATCCACACGCGGCTTACCTCATCTTAATAGATGAGGTTTTTCTTATTTCTGCCCCTTTTTATCGCTTTCAACTCTTAATAGTAAGATATTTAAAACGATTCAAATTTTTCGTCCAATTGCTTCAAATTTGTGATAGGATGGTTTTATCTTTTGATCCATTAACGCGAGAAATAGGGAGAGATTGTGATGAAGCGAACGACGAATTTTAATGCTGGTCCGGCGGCACTGCCGCTAGAAGTGCTTCAAAAAGCACAGGAAGAACTTGTTGATTTTAAACAAACTGGGATGTCTGTGATGGAGCTGTCTCATCGCAGCGGTGAATATGAAGAAGTCCACAATAAGGCAAAAGCACTGTTGGTGGAACTGATGGACATTCCTGAAGATTACGAAGTCCTCTTTTTACAGGGCGGAGCTAGTCTTCAATTTGCGATGATTCCTATGAACTTCTTACATGAAGGCGAAACGGCTCATTTCATTCAAACAGGCGCTTGGTCAGAAAAAGCATTATCAGAAGCAAAAGGGTTTGGTGAAACATCTGTGTTTGCTTCAAGTGAAGACGACAACTACTCGTATATTCCAGAAGTAGATGCCTCCGGTTTAACAGATGGCGCTTACTTACACATCACATCAAACAATACGATCTTCGGCACTCAGTGGAAAACGTTCCCTGGTACATCATTACCGCTTATTGCAGATATGTCCAGTGATATTCTCAGCAAAAAAATCGATGTTTCTCAATTTGATTTCATTTATGCTGGGGCACAAAAAAACTTAGGGCCTTCTGGTATCACGATTGTGATCGCGCGCAAACGTTTATTAGAGAAAGAGAAAAGCAGCACACCGAAAATATTAAAATATTCAACACACGCAAAAGCCAACTCTCTTTATCACACACCACCGACTTTTGCGATTTATATGCTGTCTCTTGTCCTTGAGCATGTCAAACAGGCTGGCGGCGTAGAAGCAGCGGAAAAACGCAATGAACAAAAAGCAGGCATTCTCTACGACACAATTGATCAAAGCGGCGGTTTTTACAAAGGACACGCACGCACTGACAGCCGTTCGCATATGAATGTCACGTTTACCCTTCGTGATGATGCGCTCACTGCTTCCTTTGTAGAGAAAGCAAAGCAGGAACAAATGGTTGGACTTGCCGGCCACCGTTCTGTCGGTGGATGCAGAGCATCTATTTACAATGCGGTATCGATTGAAGACTGCCAAAAGCTTGCGGACTTTATGAAAAAGTTCCAGCAAGAAAATGAGTAAAAAAGCTTTTCTATAGAGAAATAAATTTGTTATAATAACGAGAAATATAAAGTGATGACTCTTGCAATAAATGATGAGCCATATTATTGAAGAGTCCTAAGAGCTTAGCAGAGGAGAGCATAGAAATGAAAACAAAAGAATTAGTGATTATGTCATTGCTTGCAGCAATGGGAGCTGTTTTGCATACGATTTTCCCGCCCATCTTTTTCGGAATGAAACCTGATATGATGCTGGTCATGATGTTTTTAAGCATCATCCTTTTCCCAAAGGTACAGCATGTAGTGGTTATTGCCCTAGTGACTGGCGTCATTTCTGCATTAACAACGGGTTTCCCAGGCGGACAAATTCCAAATATGATTGATAAACCAGTGACAGCCTTTATCTTCCTAGCCCTTTTCTTATCTTGCTTGAAGATAAAGAACAAAGTGGTGCTGACCGCTGTGTTAACTGCGATTGGAACCATCGTATCCGGCGTGATTTTCCTATCTGCCGCTTTACTGATTACTGGACTGCCAGCTGCATTACCGGCACTTCTTGTGGGCGTTGTCCTTCCAGCAGCCGTGATTAATACCATTGCCATGGTATTTGTCTTCCCAATTGCTCAGTCCATTCTAAGGCGTGCAAGAATGATAGAAGTTGCTTAACGAATAATCGAACCTCTTCATAATAGATGAAGAGGTTTTTTCATGCTTTTATAAAAGAAAAAGGGTCAGCAGCAAAATGAGGAGCGAAATCCCTGCACCTGCCGCACACACAAGTGCTTTTTGCTTTAATACATGTTTTGGCGGATAAGACCCTGCATACCCCAGCTGTCTTGCATAATGAATAGAACCACCTGTAAAAACGACACCGATACACGTAAAAACGAACAGAAAGACAGACAACCTTCTCCCCTCCCTTTTCTTCAAAAGTATGCTAAAATAAAGCAAGCTATGTATGGAAGTTCAATGAAGCTGATCGTCAGCTCAGAGAGAACATGCGAATGTGTAAAATTTGACTAGAGGTGATTTGAATGGCTAGTGGACGTTCTTTATTAACAGGATTATTTGTAGGCGGTCTCCTCGGAGGTGCGGCAGTGCTCCTGACGACTCCCTCTTCTGGCAGAGATGTGCGCGGAAAGATGAAAGACGGCTATGACAAATTCGAAGATACGCTGACAAGATTAAAAAGAGATGGACAAGCTTTAAAAGAGCAAATTGTTGAAACAGCAAAAGAAAGCGCAGAGGTCATTAAAGAAGTCGGAACTGAATTACAAGCATCGATTCAGCAATGGCGCGAAGAAATCAAACCTCACCAGCAGGACTTGCAAAAGGAAATTCAGGAAATTGAGGAAAAGCTCAAACAACTGGAGAAAACCTTACAAAACTAATATACTCACGAAAAAATATTCGTTTACAAAAGTGTGCGGGGTGCGTATCCCGCACTTTTTTTGTTGAAAAAAGGTTATTTTGTCAATGTTTTTCATGAGTTTTAAAAATTCTTGAATTTTCAGCTTTATTAATCTTTATTTTATTGGCATAATAGAATTACAAGAAAAAGAGAAGTAGGTGAAATGGATGAATCATTCGGAACAGCCTTTCGATGTAAAAGAAGCACTTTTATTCAGTCAAAGAATGGCCCAATTGAGCAAAGCTCTTTGGAAATCCATTGAAAAGGACTGGCAGCAGTGGATCAAACCGTATAACCTAAATATCAATGAACATCATATTTTGTGGATTGCGTATCAATTAAAAGGAGCTTCAATATCAGAAATTGCAAAGTTTGGCGTCATGCATGTATCAACGGCGTTTAACTTCTCCAAGAAACTGGAGGAACGAGGATTTTTAAAATTTTCTAAAAAGTTAAACGATAAACGCAATACGTATATTGAGCTAACGCCAAAAGGCGAAGAGACATTCCATAAACTACTTGAAGATTATGACCCGGCACGAACTGGTATTGTCAAAGGCGCACAGCCGCTTCATGACATTTACGGAAAGTTCCCTGAGATTTTAGAAATGATGTGTATTATCCGAAACATCTATGGTGAGGATTTCATGGAGATTTTTGAGAAATCGTTTTCAAACATTGAGAAGGACTTTTTGAATGAGCGAGGAAAAGTCACGAAAAAGCCTGAGGAACTTGAAGACTCAGCTGATGCAGCAGAAAAAGCGGCTAAAGCAAATCAAATTGTTTAATGATCTTTATAAATTCATTCATTAACGGCTGAAACAGCCCTTGATCATGCAATGCAAATATCGTCTCATGCACATCCAGCTTTTCAATTAACTGTCCTGCAAAAAGCGCAAGCATATCGTCAAACATGACGTAGCCTTGTGCTTTTTGCTTGTCCATTTCCTCTGAAAGCTCAGCACAAATACGCTCAATTTCCTTCGCCTCTTCTTTCGATACCCGCTGCCTGATCAATAATGCATAATATGGATAACGGCTCATATCGGTCGCCGTCAGCAAAAGTTCCATATAATATTCGAGCTGGCTCATTCGTTCCTCAATACTCATGTACGTTCCCTCTTTCTCTTAGTCTTTCTATTTTAGCCGAAATTACTCATTGACGAAAGAGACGAACCTCCCTCTTCTGTCTTTTTTTCTTGAAAAACCCAAAGTTTCCTCTCTTTATTCCATATGAAGGCAACATTTTATTTTTTTTCAACAAAACCATTGATTTTTATCCTTAGGAAGAGTAAATTATCTTGAGATATTCAATTAGTTTTTTAAGATTGGAAGGATGAAAAATGAATTGTTGGAAGACCATTAATCTTGAAAAGGATTATGGTTATACGAGACTGCTGATTTCAGCCATAAGTCTTGCTATACTTTTTTTCATTATGGCTTTTTTATGTTTTCAACTGACTCATCCTGAAACGAGACTAAGCAGCCACAACGCACCGCTTTTTGCTGTGCTTTTACTTGTGACATTGCTTGTCCACCGTGTGGTTCACTTGATCCCAGTGATGAAAAACAAGAAAAAAATGACGCTATTTAAACGAAATTGCTGGAAGCGTGTGCCAAAGAAAGTAATGCTTTATTCACTTCTCAGTCCATTTTGTTTGATTTCACTGCTTTACTTTGTGTTAGGCGTGGCGTTTCCAATGTATGCACACTATTTTATCATCATCGCAAGTATTCATGCAGGCTATTGTTTGCCTGACTTTTTATTTGCATGGAAACTGCTCAAAGCACCTAAATCCTGCATCATCGATCAAGCCCAAGACGAGTTTGATATTTTAGTTGACCAAACTTCCTCATCATGAGGTTTTTAAAGCCAACTTCTATCTTTTTCATAAAAAATTTGGTAATGTAGTATGGGAATAGCATAGAGAGGGGGGATCTCCGATAGTTTTATTTTACTTCATCGTCTTTGCCGCGTTTATTGTGTATTCAATAAACAGGCTTACTAATACATTATGCCTTGTCAGAGAGATTCCTGAAGAACGGCAAGATAAGGTGTTTCGCTTTATCAATGTATCGATACTGATCTTACTGATCTCATCATTTGTTGAAATTACCATTTCTATTTAAGATCAAAGCAAAAGCTGCCAGTTTGAGGGCAGCTTTTTGTGTATATTGATTGATTAGCAAATCCAAGATGCACCGATAATGATCAATAAGATGAATAACACGACGACTAGTGCAAAACCGCCAGCAAAGACTTCTCCTCCCATGTAAAACACCTCCTGCCAGTTCTTGCTCTGTTCTAAGCTCAGTGTATGCAAAAAAAATGAAAACGTTTAGGCACCTGTCATCGTTTGAAAAAAGAACCGCCCGCACGCATGGCAGGACGGCTCCTTTCTGTCACAGCGATTTAATTAGTAAAGATATGCTGCACCAACGATGATCAGCAAAATGAATAGCACGACCAATAAAGCAAACCCATTAGAATATCCTGCTCCCATATAATTCAGCCTCCTTTTTGTGATCACTATATGTGTATGTCGCGCGCAAATTTTTGACTAGACGAATGCCCTCCCATTTGCATTTCTTTTTACAGCGTGTCACAATATGTTATGATACAAGCAATGATAAATAAATTGGAAAGATTAGGAGTGTTTTTTGAATGAAAAAAATGGCTTTAGCAGCTGTAACAGCAGTTAGTGTTTTAACTCTTGGCGCATGCAGTAGCGGTGATAAAGATGTCATCGCAACAACAAAATCAGGAGATGTCACAAAAGAAGAGCTTTATACAACTCTTAAGAAACAAGCAGGTGGAGATGCTTTAAATCTACTTGTTCAACAAAAGGTTCTTGCTGACAAATACAAAGTATCTGATAAAGAAATTGATAAGAAAATGGAAGAATATAAAAAGACACTTGGTGAAGATCGTTTAAAACAACTTCAAGATGAATTCGGAAAAGATTACATCAAAGATCAAGTGAAATATGAGCTGCTGACTCAAAAGGCTGCCAAAGCTAACATCAAAATCACTGATAAAGAAGTAAAAGCGTATTACGATGACCTAAAAGGGAAAATCCGCGCAAGCCACATTTTAGTAGCTGATAAGAAAACAGCTGACGAAGTGGAAAAGAAATTAGATAAAGGTGAAAAATGGGATGCCGTTGTGTCTGAATATTCAACTGATACCGCTTCAGCAGCACAAGGCGGCGATGTAGGCTGGTTCGCAAAAGAAGGCCAAATGGACGAGAACTTCAGTAAAGCTGCTTTCAAACTAAAAGTGAATGAAATCAGCAAACCAGTGAAATCACAATTCGGCTACCATATCATTAAAAAGACCGAAGAACGCGGTAAATACGATGACATGAAAGCAGACTTGAAAAAAGAACTGCTTAATCAAAAACAAGCAGACACAAATGAAATCCAAACGATCTTAAACAAATTGGTGAAAGATGCCGATGTGAAAGTAAAAGATAAAGAACTTGAAAACACATTCAAAGAAAAGTCTCAACAACCCGCACAAAATCAACAACCTCAACAAAACCAGTAATCACAAAAAACCCCTCTGCCGTGATCGTGCAGAGGGGTTTTTATATGACCTGATTAAGCAATCGAGTCTTCATGTGCCGCCGTATCATGTGATCTTTTCACTTGCTGATCCTGACGTCTACGCTCTCTTTCTTGTTCCATTCGCTCGATAAAAATTTCTCCTTCCTTTTCAATAAAGGATTGATCAATCTCTTGCTCCTCTTTGGCCGTTGTCATTAATTTATACGCACAGAAAATAATGCCAATGATACATGCATACACCCACCATGGAAAAAACAACATTTTTTCATCGCCTCCTTTTTTCAGAACAGCTCTCTCTTCCTTTGTGTTACATGCTTATGCGAAAAGAAGACAAGTTATGAAAAAAACGCCCGCAATAAACGGACGTTTTGACATGGTTATTCGTGATGAAAGGTTGGTTTATAAAATGAACGATTCTCTAGCGCAAAAATACGTTCTGTATATTCTCCTGGCTTCACATGCTCAAGCGCACGATCCATCATATTCATCTTCGCATCTAAATTATCAATATAGTGGAGTATTTCGGCTTCCTTCACCATTGGTGGTTTCGGGCTGCCCCACTCTCCTTTTCCGTGATGACTCAGTACTAAGTGCTGTAAAATCAGAATTTCTTCTGAATCAATGCCAAGCTCTTCTGCAGCTTTCGCAATTTCTGTCACCATAATCGAAATATGACCAATTAAATTCCCTTCCACCGTATAGGTGGTTGAGACTGGGCCCGAAAGCTCTTTGACTTTCCCTAAATCATGAAGAATGATGCCTGAATATAAAAGATCTCGATCTAATGATGGATATAGGTCAACAATTGATTTAGCCAAATGCAGCATGGACACCACGTGATAAGCAAGACCAGAGACAAATTCGTGATGGTTTTTTGTCGCTGCTGGATAGTCAGCGAATTCCTGTCCATATTTTTTCAGCAAATGCCTTGTAACACGCTGTATATTAGGGTTTTTCATATCAAAGATATATTGCATAATCGTATCCATCATATCATGTTTTGGAATAGGAGCTGTTTCGAGAAAATCATCAATTCGAATTTGCTCATTTTCAGCAACAGGGCGTATATTCCTAAGTTTCAGCTGATTCCTCCCGCGATAATGATGAATATCGCCTACTACCTTCACAATGGTTTGCGCGGCATAGGTTTGTTCATCATTCTGCTTTGCATCCCATAGTTTCGCCTCAATATCTCCACTTTGATCTTGAAGAATTAACGTTAAAAATGGTTTGCCATTACTCGCAATCCCTTTAGTAGATGATTTAATTAATAAATGCAGGTCAACTTGTTCGCCGACATCATAGGTCATGATCCCTTTAGCCATTCAATAAAAGCTCCTTCCATGTTTCTGCTCATATAAGTATAACATAAGTCATTATTTGTCAATCATTCAACTGCTAAACTCGTAATCTGTCCATCTTCTGCTGCTTGCTTCATATGCTCATGACAGGTGAAATAAAACAGCTGTGTTTCAAAACGTGTGAGCTCGTTCATCATCTCCAGCACTCTTCCTAGACGAACGTGATCGAAATGAACGAAGCTGTCATCCATCATAAACGGAAGCTGACAATCTTGCTGATGAGACAAAGCGAGCGCAAAACGAATCGCCAGATAGATCTGTTCACACGTTGCCTGTGAAAGCTCCTCTGGACGGAATATTCGTCCATCCATTCTTTTCACCATCAGCAAGTCATCTTCAGGTGAAAATAAAATCGCTTCATAACGATCATTTGTTAACGGTTGAATAAAACTTGAGGCTGTTTGAAGCAATGCAGGCAGCCTTGTTTCTTTATGCTCATTCAATTTTTCTCGTATGACGGAGCGGACAAGCTGAATTGCCGCCCATTTTTTTGCGAGGTGCTTCGCATGCTCCTGCTCTGCGGCAAGCTGATGAGTCAAATCAGACACCGTTCCAGAAGCTTCTATTTGCCGGATTTCCACCGCTAGTTCTGCTAAACGTTTTTCCATATTCTCCGCATTCAATTGAACGTCATGAAGGTGCTGCTTTGCTTCTGCACACTCCTCTTCAAGGAGAGGTAATCCTTTGCGAACAATCCATTCCTCCTCATCAAAACAACCGCTTCTATGAAGCTCTTGATTCAGCTGCTGCAAATGGGAAATCCGTTCCCGGTATTCTTTAGATAGATGAGAAAGCACTTGGTAATCTTCTTTGGACTCTGCTTCTACTTGACGAAAAAGCTCGTCAGTTTGTTTTTCGTAATATTGAATTTCCCCTTCTAGTGTCGTGAGCTGCTGGATCGCATGTTGAATGGATACGTGCAATGTCTGGCGTTCTTTTTCTCTTCTCGCCTCATCTTTCAATATCTCTTGAAAAGCTGAGATATTCTCCTGAATGGTTCCTTCCTTTTTTTGAAGGATACTGCTTAACGCTGAAACCCTGCGCTCATAAATCGATTGCTGATCGGAAAGCACGCCTATTTCACGATGAAGCTCCTCATATGCCGCTGTATTCATTTTTAATTGTTTTAGGATATGGAAGGCCTCTACTAGGAAAGAAAGCTCAGACGACAAGCCAAGCTGTCTCTTCTTTTCCTCTACTTGCTGCTGGACAGGTTCCAGCTCTAGCTCCCAGTCTTCATATTGCCGAATGATTCTTTCGTACAGAAGCTCCTTCTGCCTCATAAGTGTTTCAGCTGAAGCTGCCTGCACTTGAAATGAATCAAAGGCCCCTTCGCCGCTTCTTTGTTTCATCGGGCTCATTTGACTGAATGGGTAAATGAGAAAGAAGAGAAAAACAGAAAATCCCGCAAACAAGAGCGTGATCCACCACTCTGTTAAAAAGAATAGAACAAGCAGAAGCACCACATCAAATGCGATCAAGCCTCGGAATAACAACGCCCGGGAATGAATCGGTTTCTTTTTCGATCTTGTCCCCTTCGCATCGTCTTCTGCTCCGTGCTGTCTGACTTGCTGTTCCTTTAATCCTTTTAGAGCGGCTTCTGCTTCGTCCAGCTCATGTCTTGCGTGATCAAATCGTTCATCTAACTGCGCTTTTCTATCCATGAGACGAACGTATTGAGTGACAGTTTCCTTTAATTCCCACTCAAATTCAAGCGAATCGTCGATTTGTTCGAACTTTATCGGGTACTCCCACTTTAGCTTTGCTACCGCTTCGTCTATTTTTTGTTTCAATGAATCACGGTTTGCTCGACACTCTGCTATGCGCTTTTTCACAAGCTCAGCATCAGATGCTTCATCTACGACTCGTTTCATCTCCATTATGGTATCCTTGTCATAGAGCGGTTGAACTTGTACAAGTGAGGTTTGCAAATGGGCTAACTTCTGCTTCAGTGCAGTCAATTGAGCCTTTTTCGGGTGAAGGTGTGATTCTAGTTTATCCAGCTCATGCTCTGTTTCTGCTCTAAAACGTTTGACTCGGTCTGGATAGCGGGCTAATTCCTTTTTTAATTCCACTTTTCTCTCGATCATGGGATAAACTTGAATGGATTCAGCCAGTTTCTGAATGTGTTCCTCAGCTTGCTTCATTTCATTTTGAAGCATTTCGATCGTCTCCGTTAATTCAGATTGCTCCCGTTTCTTTTCGGTATAACGGCCTTCTACCAATTTGGCTTGTTTCAGCTGACCTGTCAGCTCTTTTAAACGATCAAGCTGCTGATTTAATTCCGGCTTGCGTCCATTTGGTTTAAACAGCTGCTCCTGCTGCTTTAGCAGCCTGCTATCCATCTTGGTGGCTGCATCCGAGCCAAATAAACTTGAGAAAAGTAGAAATTCGCCTATTTGGTCCTGGTTTAAGGCTTGGACATTTTGCAGTCCAAACACATCAAATGAATAGATTGATTGATATAACCTGCGATCCGTTCCCTTTAAAAGTGTCTGTAGAAAAACTTCGTCTTTCACTTCACCATTCGGTAAAAACACCTGTGCTTGACCACCTCGATCGGACGTTCTTTCAATATGAATAACGCCTAACTCGTCATCTTGGCAAGTGAGGGAACCACCATAAAAAGAACCCTGTTTCGTCTTGTACATCTTGTTTTTCGGAAAACCAAATAACATCGATTCAATAAACGTTTTCAATGTCGTTTTCCCCGATTCATTCAGGCCGTAAACTAGCTGAAAACCGTCATCAGAAAAGTGAAAGGTCCGATTTGAAAATTTCCCGAAATGGGCGATATGGAGTGAACGTATTTTCATTGTGCCTCTCCTTTTCTCATAATTGCTTTAGCTGTTCTGTCAGCAGCCTTTGTGCTTCTTCTTTTATATCCACTTCATCCTCTTTTGTGAGAGCTTTTCCTGATTTTCTATAGGTTGGGTGACGCTTGATCGGTGATAACAGCTCTTCATATGCCTCAAACTGTGAAATTTCAGCAGTGAGTTCCTTCAAAAAAGAATCTTCTAAATAGATCACATCCTCGTTTGTTCGGCAGTCAATCGATATCACCCAAACGAATACCTCTTCATCTTCTTCCTGTTCATGAAGAACGGTCAACAGCTCCTCAAGAACCTCAAGCTGAGTACGCTCAAAGTAAGGAGGAGCATCACCCGTCAATTCAATTTTCACAAAATGAGGGACGCCCTCCTCTTTCAGCTCACTGATTTTGCTATCCACAAGTGTCACAAGATCCGTCATATGAACCGTTTCTGTCATGTCTATTGCAAGTGTCTCAAACATCACATCCGCACAGCTAATAAATTCCGCTGTCTCAGAATCCTCGGAGAGTTGAATAACGTAACAGCCTTTCTCTCCTGTTTCTTTTATATGTCTGCCCTGCATGTTACCAGGGTAAATAATCAACGGGTCTTCATGCAGAAGGGCTCTCTTATGTATATGTCCAAGCGCCCAATAATCGAAATCCCGTGAAAGAAGCTGCTCAAGCTGAAATGGTGCATACGCATCATGCCCTTCTTGTCCGGCTAATGTACCGTGAAGCATCGCAATGTGATAGGCAGCATCTGTCGTTTTGACATAATGAGATGTCATATTTTCATAGACAGCCCGCTCTTTGTAGCTAAACCCATAAATACTTGCAACAAGCTGCCCCCCTCTATAGTAGGATTGCTCACTTGGTGTACTGCTTGAAAAAACGTGCACATTCTCAGGCCACTCAATCGGTGTCCATTCACCGCCTAAATGATCATGATTACCATAAATAATAAAGACGTCAATCCCTTGAGTTTGCAGTCTTAGAAACTGATTTCTTAAAAACAGCTGTGCTTTCAGACTGCGATTTGATTCGTCAAATAAATCTCCGCTCAGCAGCACAAAGTCTACTGATCGAGCAATGGCGAGATCAAACATATTCTTCGCACTTTGAAATGTACTTTCTTTGAGCCGCTTAAATGGTAAGCTAGGGATATTCGACATTCCTGCAAATGGACTGTCTAAATGTAAATCTGCGGCATGAATAAAGGTAAGCTTAGTCAAACGTCTATCTCCTTGTCCGATACTGTCATTGTCCATATTTTATCATGCCATTTTTACGAATGCACGTTCTATCGCTTTCATTCTAAAAAACACATTTTTAAGAGTTAAAAAAGAGGTTTTGTCTTATTCATTGTTTAATTACATAGAAAAGCAGAGGAAAGGGAGATGAGGAATGGAGAAGACATACTTTTTAACTGTATTTGACCGGTCGGGTGAGACCTTATTAAATGAAAAAATCACAACGGATAGTGATGAAAAGGCAAAGGAATTAGGGCGCCATCGCTTAATCGAACAGCAATACACGAAGCATTCCCACCGGCTCGTTGATGATGCAGGCAAGCTTCTTTTATTTGAACGTTAAAAAAACCGGCATTCGCCGGTCTCACATTCGTTTATACGTTCTGAAACACAGGTCGTCTTTTTTCTAAAAAGGCCTGAATGCCTTCCTTATGATCATGACTTTGCCTCAGTCTTGCCTGTGCTGCCCTCTCCTTTTGAAGAACGGCTAGCAGCTCAGGTTCTGACTGCTGAAAATAGATCAGCTTTGTTTCGACAAATGCTTGAAGCGGCATGTTCATAAACGGCTTCACACATACTTTTTGATACGCATCGACTTCATCCTGAAACACCCCGTCTGCAAGGCGCAATTTTAACGCTTCTTCAGCCGGCAGCTTTTGTCCGCTCCAAATCAATTGTTTCGCGGTTTGTTCACTGACTCTTTTTGTGAGAAAAAAATGCCCTCCGCCATCTGGAATTAATCCTACTCCATTAAAATTCATGGCGAGCTGTGCATCCTGATGCATAAACAAGTAGTCACAGCTTAAAGCAAAGCTAAAAGCAAGGCCTGCCGCTGACCCGTGGACAAGGGCAATCGTCACTTTTTTCATACCGGCTAGAGAAAGTGTAATTCCCTCGATCAAATCCATCACACGATGGAAATCTTCTTCACTTTCCTGCTTAAGCATCATGCCAATATCTCCGCCTGCAGAAAACCCTTTCCCCGCTCCCTTGATCACAACGACTTTTGCACTGCTTTCTTCCGCTGCATCACATGCCTCTTTGAATTCAGCAAACATGTCCACATGAAATGAATTATAAGCATCAGGCCTGTTGAAAACGATTTCAAAAATATCCCCGTTTAACTGACAATTGATATATGTCATCATCCATCCCCCTTTTCTTTTAAACTCATGACTTAATTCCATTTCAACCCGAATAATTCCTTTTCCTCTGCATGAAAAATTTCAAGATCAATTGATACTAAAATAAGCATAATTGTTGAAACAAGAAATATATTTTTATATAGTAAATGAAGAAAGAAATGATTTTGAAAGGGGGAGGATGATTGATAAGGTGTTCCATATTCATATTGGTTAGTTTCATCGTCATGTTTTCTCCTTTTTCAAATGTCGTTTTTGCTCCACAGGCAGAAGCGAGTGCACCTAGTCTTATTTCTCCATCCATCTACGATGAAGAAATTCAAGCTGTGAAGACACCTCCATTTTCAAAAAAACATGCCTTCTCTATTCTGTTAAAGAACAGATTATCACTGGCTGATTCAAAGGTTTTTCTACTCAAGCCTGCTCCATCAGCTGCGTTATCCATTGATCTATGTTTTTTGGAAATGAAGTGTGCGATCCCCATTATGTGTCAATCAAATTACCTCTACTGATTCATTTTATTTCATCCGTATTACTATATGAAAAACACAACCTATCATATTCGGAGGGATAAAATGAATATTAAAGAAAATGATCTTCCTGGGATCGGAAAGAAATTTGAAATTGAAACGAGAAATAGAGAAAAAATGACGATAGTGATTCATGATGATGGCAGACGGGAGATTTATCGTTTTGACGATGATGATCCAGATGAAGTGCTGTCCACCATTTCTCTCGATGATGCTGAATCAAGGCAAATCGCTGCGATTATCGGCGGCATGGTGTATAAACCGCAGGCACTTGAAACCATTGAAATGGCCTTCAATGACTTGATGATTGAATGGTTTAAGGTGGAAAAAGGCGCAAAAGCGGTTGGACATACACTCGGTGATTTAGATGTGCGGCAAAACTATGAAGTCACCGTCATTGCGATCATTAAACATACAAATGAAAAATTACTGAACCCTGGTGCCGATTCGATTATTGAAGCAAATGATACGATGGTCATTTCAGGCGAAAGAAAACACTTAAAGCGATTGATACGTGATTTTCTTTCTAGAGGGGGAGAGTGATGAATGGATCATTTAGTCTTTGAAGTTGGGACGGCGCTGATTCTCATCGCCATCGCCAGCTTAATCGCCAATAAAATGAAATTCTCTATCATCCCTTTTCTCATTGTCCTCGGTATGATCGTTGGGCCGCATGCTCCAACCATCGGGATTATTGATCTAAAATTTATCGAAAGCACCGAAATTATTTCGTTTTTTGGCAGAATGGGCGTCTTGTTCCTTCTTTTCTATCTTGGACTTGAGTTCTCTGTCGGAAAGCTTATTAAATCGGGCAAATCCATTGCTGTCGGCGGATCTATTTATATTTTGATTAACTTCAGCTTAGGACTGCTTTACGGTTTTATCACAGGGTTTGGGTTCCTTGAGGTTCTCATTATGGCAGGAGTTATCACGATTTCATCCAGTGCCATTGTGGCCAAAGTCCTTGTTGATTTGAAACGGACTGCGAACCCTGAAACTGAGTTAATTCTTGGGATCATTATGTTTGAGGATATTTTCCTCGCTGTTTATTTATCCGTCGTATCTGGTCTTGTCCTTGGAGATGCCACAACGGTTAGCGGTGCCTTATTATCCATTTTCATTGCTTTTGGTTATATGATGCTTTTCTTTATCATCGCACGTAAGCTGCCAAAACGATTAAACAAGTTGTTCGATATCCGTTCGAACGAAGTGTTCATCATTGTGATTTTTGCGGCTTTATTCTTTGTCGCTGGTTTCTCAGAGACAATCCATGTAGCAGAGGCCATTGGGGCACTCTTACTTGGTCTTGTTTTCTCAGAAACAGAGCACTCTGACCGCATCGAACATCTTGTGGTTCCATTTAGAGATTTCTTCGGGGCCATGTTCTTCTTCAGCTTCGGTCTCAGCATTGATCCATTTACATTAGGTGATGCCTTCTGGCTTGCGATCGGCGCTGTGATTCTCACCTTCATTGGGAACTTCACTGCTGGAATGTTCGCTGGAAGAAGAGCTGGATTTTCTCATAAAGCCTCTTCTAATATTGGATTAACCATCGTATCACGAGGAGAGTTTTCAATCATTGTAGCCGAGCTCGGTATTGCGGGCGGACTTGCCGCTACCTTGAAGCCATTTGCTGCATTGTACGTCTTAATCCTTGCGATTTTAGGACCGCTTGTGACGAAGGAATCTAAGCGAATTTATCAAATTCTGAACAAAATGTTCAAATGGCAAACAGAAAAACCAAAAGTGAAAAAAGAAACGACAATCTAATGAAAAAGGGCCCTATACTTGGGCCCTTTTTATCTCTTATTCAAATTGCTGAAAGGCTGTTTCTTGCTTGACTGACGCTTCTTTCATCCCGCGAATCGTTTGAATCACTTTCTGGTTGCGGTAGATGGATAGTTTTAAATTGGTCGCCGCTGTTCCATGAGAGTGATCAAGATGCGTGAATGTAAAGAAATGATGAGGGCGCTTGTCTTTGAACACAAGCCTGAAGTCTTCTGTCACTTTAAAATGCTCTTCACTTTCCCATTCAATCAAAGGTTCATACGCACTAAACCACGCCGGGATATTCGGAGTGTACCCTGTAGCCAATAGGGCACGATCAGCTGTGATGCTCTTTTCTTTCTTTAGCTGCCACTGCTTTAGGTGCAGCTTCAGGGACTGATTCTCCTCCACCTGAATCGCTTCAAGCTCGGTCATTGGCTGAATCACCACAGATGGCTCTTCACCTGTAACAGACCGATGATACAATTCCTGATAAATACGCGAGAGCGTCGATGTATCTATACCATTTCTTAATCCAGTCAGCCTAGGCAATGTGTTCATTCGTTCTTCATAAGGAAGCGAATGGAAATATTCGACGTACTTCGGTGTAAATAGCTCCTGGCCAAGCTCTGCCGTCTCCAGCTCTCTAAATTCACTAGATCGCGTAAACCACGAAAGCTGCTGTCCTTTCTTTTGATGCTGAAGCAGGTCTAAGAAGATTTCGGCTGCACTCTGCCCAGAGCCAATCACCGTCACCGACTCAGCTTCATGAAGTTCTTCCTGCTGGTCTAAATAACGGCTGCTATGTGTCACATATGGCAGTGCAGCATCAGGCACATCGACAGGAATCATCGGTTTGCTCCCTGTTCCAAGCACGACATGCTTTGCCCGATACTCAGAGAGCGATCCATCCTTCAATCGCCGGACTTTCACAAGATAACCACCTTGGCAGTCCGTCACTTCCTCTACCTTCATCCCAAATTGACAGCTATCTAATTCACCTGCGACCCATGATAAATACTCATTGAATTCTCTTCGCGGAATGTCAAACTGTTCAAATGTATAGAACCGGTGAAGTCTATTTGATTCATGTAAATAATTTAAAAATGTATACCTGCTCCTTGGATTCGCCATCGTCACAAGATCAGCTAAAAAGGAGACTTGTAAATCCGTTCCTTTGATCAGCATACCAGGATGCCAGGCAAACTCGGACTCCTGTTCAAAAAAACAGCATGAAACATCTTCATACTCCTCTAACAAAGCCGCCAAACCTAAATTGGCGGGCCCAATCCCAATTCCGATCACATCAATCATATGTACACCTGCTTTAACTTTTTATCACTTATATACCCTTTTACAAATGAAAAAAACACTGCGTCACCGCAGTGTTTAAACGTGAGGAACAAATAATGACTCAAGAAATTCAATTTTCTCTTCGGTATAGTGTTCATAGCGGTCATTATACGATTTTGGATCTTTTGGATTGGCGTACTGCGTAATTTTTCCTGAACGCGGATCAATGAATTTACTAGCAGCACCGCATCCAATCCCTATAATTGTCTGCACTTCTTCCATAATAATGATATTATACAAACTTTCCTGCCCATCCAATGAATACCCGACATTTTCAAGGTTCCCTAAGATGTTTTTTTGTCTATATAAATAATAGGGATGATAGTCATGTGCTTTCGTCCAAGCGACCGCTTCATCCATCATACGTGTGATTTCTTCTCGGTCTGCTACTTGATATTTGTCCTTATTGCGCGTCATCTCAGAAGCTCTTTTAAAGGAGAGCGTATGCACGGTTAAAGATTCAGGCTTAAGTTCTTCAGTCTGCTGCAAGGAATGCTGGAATTCCTTTAGCCCTTCTCCCGGCAAACCAATAATTAAGTCCATATTAATATTATTCATGCCATACTGTCTTGATAAGTGATACTTTTCAATCGTTTCTTCTACACTATGGTGCCGGCCAATGGCTTTCAGTGTTTCATTCTCATACGATTGTGGATTGATGCTAATCCGGTCAATATGATATTGGTTTAGCACTTCTAGCTTATCAGGCGAAATCGTATCAGGACGCCCTGCTTCGACAGTCACTTCCCGTATATGTTTCACATCAGGGAACGAGCGATACATTTCTTCATACAGCAAATCCATTTCTTCCGCAGTGATACTCGTCGGCGTACCTCCGCCAAAATAAACAGTCGTCACTTTGATACCATATTCTTTTAGCCAAGTACCGATTTTTTGCATCTCATAATGCAGACCAAACAAAAATGTTCCCACTCTTCCAGCTTGTCCTTTAATCGCATAAGCAGGGAACGTGCAATAAGCGCATTTTGTTGGGCAGAAAGGAATACCAATATAAATACTTACTTCCTGCTGAAGGTCATACAGGTCAGGAATCGCTTGAAGCTGACGGTCGACAATCTCCTGCATCAAATCGATTTTTTCATCATGAATCAAATAATCACGCTTTAGTGCGGCATGCGCACCTTCCTTTGTCATTCCTTCTCTCAGCATCTTATGGAGTAATTTTGTAGGACGTATCCCTGTGAGAATCCCCCACTTTTGCGTCATTCCTGTGTGCTCCTGAAGCAGATGTAAATAAACAGACAGCACTGTGTTTTTGATTTGTTTCCAGCGCTCCTTGTCATTCAAGCCCTCTGGGACGTCTCGCGAAAAACGACTAGTGATGTCTGATCCAGCGATATGGCCAGATGCTTCCACCGTTCCATTTTCTTCTTTCCAGCTAAACACCATGGTTAAGCCATCTTCCAATTCACCTGTATCAAACAGCACTTCACTATCTTCTTCAAATAAATTGGCTATATTGACAAGCGGGCGATGAAATCGTTCATCTGACAGCCCTTTAATTAAAATTCGCATCGTATCACCTTTATCTTCAAACTTGTTTCATTTTACAAAATCTATGTAGGAAAAGCAATGACTGGAACAGTTGAAGGCCCTGCCATTTCTTGATTGACAGGGCCTTCGTCTATATTATCGTTTAATATCGAATTGATGTAAAAATCCTTCTCTTTGCTGCATTCTAAAGTATTCTTTGATCATATAAGCGACTCCCTGTTCATCTTGCGAACGTGTCACCCAATCGGCTTTACGCTTAACAGAATGAGGGGCATTTCCCATCGCAACGCCTAAGCCAGCCAATTCGAGCATTGGGATGTCATCTGTCCCCTGTCCAATGACCACAGTATCTTCTAAAGTCAAACCTAATGCTGAGGTCAAAAGAGAAAGCCCCGCTTCTTTCGATACGCCTTTGCATACAATATTCATTTTCTCATCACTGATCCGAATGAGATCGACAGATGGAAAAGCTTGTTGAATGGTTCGGTGAATTTCAGGCTGAAGCTCTGCGGTTGAATATACTTCAATCACTGGTGTACTGACCGGTTCATCCATCAGCATATCACTTAGCGATTCAACAAATTGAACAGGATAGAAAATTGGATCAGACGGATGAATCAACGTCTTTCCCATCAGCTGTGACTGCGTTTTTTTCCGGTTGCCAATTGAGAATTTTTCATGCAGTAAGCGAACATTACAATCAAAGCTTTCAAGAATTTGCACAAGATTAAAAGTTTTTTCTTCCGTTAATTTCTTCACATGAAGCGGCTCATCGAGTTTATTCGCGATAAATGCACCACTATGCGTCACAAGGGTTGAAGTTGGAATCTTCAACGCCTTGGCAATTTTTTGTGCGGAACGAAAATGCCGGTTGGTGACAAGCGTCACGTAAACCCCTTTTTTCTTCACGTATTCCACAGCTTCTTTTGTAGCGGAATGGATTTTTCCATTGGAACGAAGTAACGTTCCATCTATATTGAGTGCAAGTAGTTTTTTTGACACTGAGGCATCCCCCTTCTTGATGACTGTACTTACGATGAGGATATGCCCTAGCTTGGTGCTTTAGAACATGCAGTTGAAAGAGCCCTGTGTTATGAATCTTTTGTAAATAAAAAAAGCCTACCCCTAGGCTTTTTTTTATGTATGGTTTGGATGCGTCACAATGAGGTGATGAAGCTCCCCATGATCCCCTTATCTTTCACACACCAAAGCATTGCTTATATCAGATCCCCTTATGCTTTGCGTTTCTCCCAGAAGCGCTTCTCTCTCGTTTGGCTAATCGCCTTAAATCCCAAGTGAAACGCACCCAATTGTCCCATGAGAGCGCTCATTTGAAAGCACTTTCAATATAAGTATTATCGCAGAATTTATGAGCTTCGACAACCTTTTTTTGAAAAGTTGGACAGGGAACATGTGAAATAAAAAAAGGGCGAATATCATCGCCCTTTTCATTCATTTTCTTCTGGATTCCCATAAAGCTCTTCAAGAGGCTTCATGATCACTTTATTTAATTCTCCGATGAGAACACTCACACGTTGTTCTGCTTCCATCAACTGAGAGATTTTATCGTGCTGTTGAACAAGTGCCACTGTTTTTTGAGCTTGCTCCACTTCTTCTTGTGTGATCTCTTGACCAGTCATTTGTTTTTGTTGAAGGTTTACTTGAATGTCCCGGAAGTTCTCGAACATTCTTTTAGAGGACTCATCCGCGTTTACCTCATCATAAAGATTTTTTAAAGTTGAATATTCTTCGCTATGACGCAGTGCTTTTTCAAGGTCATATGCAACATCATAAACATTTACAGACATGTTATGTCTCCTTTCTATCCGTTATCACCGATATGATCGGCGGACACCACTCCACTATAACAAACTATGGCTTTCGTTTCACATATATACAATGAATTCATCAAAATTTCTCTAGCTTGTCTTAAAATAGCGTGACAAAGATTGCTTGAATTGCGCCGATTAATCCGCCTAAAAAACCGCCTAAAAACGTGATCATTTTAAGTTCATTGTTGGAAATGCTAACCACAAGCTCCTCCATTTTTTTAAGCGGAAAATGTTCAATCTGCTCACGAATGATATCTTCAAATTTGAGCTTTGCGAGCAGTCCCTCTAAAGCATTCGATGCTGCTTTAACCCCCTTGTCGACAAGCACTGGTGCAAAGTGTGTTTTGAGATCAAGCGCTACTGCACTGACATAATATCCAACTGGCTTGTCTAATATCAGCTTTGTAGAGAAGTGTGAAAGCAATTGCTTTTTCACACTATAAGCAAGCTCCTTCACATTCCATTTTTCATCTAGCTCCTGAAGAGAAAACTGCTTCACCTTGTCCCATTCTTGAACAAGCAAATCTGATAAAAATCTTTTTGTTTCTGCGTTTCTTAAAAATTTGATGATTTCAGGATGTACCCGATCAATTAAGCTTGAATTCCCTAGAAACATTTGAACCATACTGCCAAGCATGCCTCGTTCCTTTAAGAAATCATCAATCATATTACCAAGCCTTGCTTTACCTTCCTCGCTTTCAAAATAATGAATGCCCCTCTTTAAAATATAATCAGCTGCATCTGGAATTTTTGAAGATATTTTGTTTTCCACATCTAGCGGAAGCAATTCAGATAAAGTTTGCTCATTATATTTTTCAAGCAGTGAATTGAGCTTCTGATCAGACCACTGATGGATCCATTCATCTGCTTTGACGTCAGCCTGTGATACGCCGACTCTTTCAAGCAAAGATAGCACTGTTATCTCCATTTCAGCGCCTTTGTCAATATATCGATGGACTGTATGCAAGATCTCTTGCTTTGCCTCCGATGATTCAAATCGCTTTTGAATTCCTTCTGGCGTAAGCAAATGCTCCATAACCATGACACCAACCTGCTTGGCTACTTCGTCTCTTCTTTTAGGAATGAGCCCTGGTGTAAAAGGAAGCTGTTTCCCGAATAAGTAATACGGCTTATAAGGGCGAAAAAGCATTTTAATTGCAAGATGGTTTGTCGCTGCTCCTATGACTGCGCCTATAACAATCATAAAGATAAACGTTGTGAATATATTCAAAGTCGTCATCTACCTTTCAAACAACACCCGAAGTTTATTGGTTTAATCTATACGTATTATAGTTGTTGTCAAGTCCCCAAGCAAATGAAGCATGTTGCTAGACATATGATCAATCGATCTGTCGTAATGATAAAGGAGCGCAATCTTTATGTAAAATCATGAAAAAGTGTTTTTGTGCTGGTAAAAAAAGAAGTTGAAAAGAAGGTGTTTTTTAATGACATCAACATTAGGTATTGTGACCCTTTCTTCAAAGTATGAAGAGGCATTCACTCGTGGGTTAGCCAAAGCTGCCCCTTCTTATGGTTTAAAGGTTGTTCGTTTTACACCATTTGATTTAAAGCCGGCTTCAAATTTGATACAAGGTCAAACTTATACGAATGGTCAAGGATTTGCCGCAGCAGAATTTGAGATTCCTGACTTGATTTACGATCGATGCCTTTACAAGCATGACGCACAATCTAAAAAAGCAAAACCAATCATGGAATGGCTGAAAAAGTATCCGAAAACAGATTTTTTGAATACAGGTATTTCAAATAAAATGATGCTATTTGAGCAGCTCCGTCTCCTCCCTTCTTTACAGCCATATTTACCTGTCTGCTCATTATTAAAAGAGCCATCAGAACTTCTCAACATGGTAAGGAAAGACGGTTATTGTAAAATGCAGCCGCTCTCTCAACAGCATGCAGCATCTACTTACTTCATTTTCTTAAAAGACAACACTTTCACTGTTCAGCTAAGTCCCGAGCAAGTCATCACATTTTCGCGTCCATCAGATATAGAGCGCTGGTGCAAAAAGTACGTAGGCCGATATTTCCTTCAATTTTTTCAGACGAGTGATCAAAAAGACTTTTTATTCAATGAAATAAGGATTTTCCTTATGAAAGATTCACAAAATCAATGGAGTCGCATAGGGATTCACACAAAATCACCTACAGAAAATAGTCATTTAAACATTACACAAAAATCAGCTCCCATGATAGGCTTTGATCACTATCTAAACACATTGCAGCCGCACATCAAAGAGCTTCTTTTAGATGATATTGCATCCATTCAAGCATCTCTCCCAGCATATATAGATAAAACCTTCTCCCCTTGCTTTGAATTCGCTGTAGACTTACTCCATACAAGTGAAGGCAGGCTTTTCATATCAAATATAAGATCAAAGCCAGGGCGATCCGCTTTTTTAAAAGCTTATCCTGACAAGGAAGATCAATTGATTCGTACCATTCTTGCACATGCTCAATCGATGACGTCTCAACCGAAGGAGGTTTCTTATGAACAAAAATCGCTTCATCATCGCCCCTCATCTCACAAGTGAAAAAACAGTTCATCTTCCCGCCCATTTTAAACAGCAGGATGCGATCTATTCTCTTGCTTTAGGATCCCGTTTAGTAGATGACTTCACCGTTTCCTATCATCAACATCCAAATAAAATTTTATTATCAGAAAATCTATATAGAAATTTACTAATTCCTTATCAATCAAAAGCTGATGTGATTGCCGTTGATCATACACTGTTTATAGGGCCGCTGCTTGGCATTTTCACAGCAGGTTTTGGGCAAAGCACGCAGCCACTAGGAACGAGATCAGACTTTTTTATCAAACTGCTGCACTCTTTCAGGCAGCATGCTGGATTTGCCTACCTTTTTGGTACACATTCTATTGATTGGGATAAAGGAATAGTAGAAGGATTGTTGTACCAACAGCAAACATGGGTTAAAAAACAGATGCCCCTGCCGTCAGTCATTTACGACCGTCTTCCAAATAGAAAGGCTGCTCAGTCGGCATTCATTCAAGAAACAAAGCGTAAACTCACACAAGACTATGATATTCCTTGGTTCAACCCTTATTTTTTCAATAAATGGGATATTCATGAACAACTGTTAACAGATGAAAAAACATGTCCTTTTCTTCCACATTCCATACAATTGGATCCGGTGGACGCTCTAAATAAAATAGAAACACTCCTCCATCTACATCAGGTCATATACTTAAAACCATCGAACGGAAGTCACGGCGACGGTATTTATCAATTAAAGAAGACGGCTCATGGAATCACTGTATGCTCAAATCACGGAAGCGCTGTTCCATATGACTCAATAGAGCATTTCGTGACCAAGCTCCGGAAAGATCACGCAATTCAAGACTTTATGGCTCAACAAGGCATTGCACTTCTTCAAATAGACAATCAACCAATGGATTTCAGAGTTCATACGAATAAAAATAAGTACGGCCATTGGACAGTCACGGCAGCAGCAGCAAAAGTCTCTGGCAATCACACAGTAACGACTCACCATTTACATGGTGGCTTAGTAAAAACACTTTATGATGTTTTTCCAGAAAAGAAGAAGCGTTTGAAAACTTTAGAGCAGCTTTCTTATACTGCCATCACGCTTAGTCAGGTGATAGATGAAAAAATGTCCGGCCATATTGGTGAAATCGGTTTTGATTTAGGCATTGATCAGACAGGAGCTATCTGGATGTTTGAAGCCAATTCTCGCCCTGGCCGCGAGATTTTCCAGCATGTTTCATTGCGAAACTCAGAAAGGCTGATTGGGAAAAAAATCATGGATTATGCATCTTATCTTTCACAAACGACCTCAACAACTACAGACCACACGAACGTCTACTAACTGTTTTTCGTTTTAAATTGATGGTGTTATGAAATCTATGCTTTTCCTATGCTCTTTTCATCAGATGAGATACAATAAAATCAAGTTCAAGGTTGTTTCCGTATTGTCGTGTTTATTTATTGTTTCATCAATAAAAGCAAGGAGGCAATGATGATATGATTTCTCATTTTCAATGGAAACCTCTCTTTAAGAAAGCACAGTTGCCAGGCTGGAAAATATCCTTTTTTCACAATGGTGCGCACTACGAAGGCATCTATCACAAAACAGGTGATATTGAATGGGGCTCTCAGCTTCCGCCCCATGAAGTCGAACCAACCTTAAAAGAAGAAATCCACGAATTAATGCTATTCCATGTCTATGATTAAACTGTTTAAGGAGCTTCGCCATGTTAGAAAAATTAAAGCTTGTTTACGGAGAGCATATCATCAGCTCACCTACAAATGATCATCAAATTCTTTGGTATCAAACAGACGAAGGCGAATTATTTGGAGTAGACAAATCAGAGCTTACAGCAAGAGAAACACTTCTTCTCAATACTTTCCTTACACCAATTGATCTTTCTCATACAAAGCAGACTGAGGATGAACAAAAATGGTACAGCTATCTTTTTGATAACAAACCACTAACCGTTCAGCACCCCGTCCGTGTATATTATTTTAAAATGTCCCATCAAGCAGAACAAAGGCAGCAAATAAAAGAGGCTGTGGTTCACAGCCTCGAACATACTCATTTCATTTGGACAGGCGCTGATACAGCGATGCTGATTCAAACAAACGCTACATCAGAAAATGGTCAATTAGATCTGCTAAACGATTTGTCTCTAGCCATTACAAGTGACTTTTTAACAGACTCAGTCTTTTTACAAGGACAGCTCCATTTGCCAAATGAACATTTACAGAAGAAATTGTTAAATGAACAGCAGCTTTTCTTGGACCATGTGCAGCGAGGCAAGCTTAGATCAGGGATTTCCACATTTTATGAATGTCTGCCATCACTCATACTTTATGATGAATCCGCGCTCTCTCATGCTATTTCAGATGCTTTTAAAGAGGCGGTCTTTGATCGGGACGTTTACCGCACCCTCATGACCTATATGCAATGTAACTTAAATGCATCCAAGGCAGCAAAAGCTTTATATGTTCACAGAAACAGCCTTCAATATCGAATCGATAAATTTATTGAGCGCACAGGAATCGATATACGGCATTTTCCAGAAGCATCTGCTGTTTATTTTATGATGAATCTTCTCGACCTTTCATAACAATCAATGACATGAGCATCCTGCCCAAAAGTGAAAATGAGATGTTGTGCACGTTGTCCATTTACAGACGCTTCCCCATTTTATACACTTTATTTACAAGTAAAGCGCTTTCAATAAGAGGATGGGGAGGTTATCATCTATGGCTGAAATGATGCTCAATCAAATTTATAAAGTGTATGATAACAAGGTAACAGCAGTAGACAACTTTAATCTACATATAGAAGATAAAGAATTTATTGTGTTTGTTGGTCCATCTGGGTGCGGAAAATCAACAACCCTTCGCATGATTGCAGGACTTGAAGAGATTTCACAAGGGGATTTTCTGTTAGACGGAAAACGGATGAATGATGTAGCACCAAAAGACCGGGATATCGCAATGGTTTTCCAAAACTATGCTTTGTACCCTCACATGAATGTATACGATAATATGGCTTTTGGATTAAAGCTGCGGAAGTTCCCGAAATCAGAAATTGATGAGCGGGTTCGAAATGCTGCGAAAATATTGGGGCTTGAGCAATATTTAGACAGAAAACCAAAAGCTCTGTCTGGCGGTCAAAGACAACGCGTTGCACTTGGGAGAGCAATTGTGCGTGATGCAAAGGTCTTTCTTTTGGATGAGCCGCTTTCTAATTTAGATGCAAAACTTCGCGTTCAGATGCGTGCTGAAATATCTAAGCTTCATCAGCGTCTGCAAACGACATTTATCTATGTCACACATGATCAGACTGAAGCTATGACAATGGCTACTCGCCTTGTTGTGATGAAAGATGGCTTTATTCAGCAGGTTGGAGCGCCGAAGGATGTATATGAAAATCCAGAGAATGTATTTGTAGGCGGATTCATTGGCTCTCCTGCGATGAATTTTTTCACAGGAAAACTCTCTGACGGTGCTATTGCAGTTGGAAAAACGCATATTCGTGTACCAGAAGGAAAGATGAAGGTATTACGCAGCCAAGGTTATATCGGAAAAGATATCATCCTTGGTATCAGACCAGAAGATTTTCATGATGAACCCGTGTTTATAGAGGCATCTGAGGGCACAAAGATCGATGCCAGTGTAGAAGTTGCTGAATTAATGGGAGCAGAAACGATGCTTTACTCTTCTCTCGATGGTCAGTCTTTTATTGCACGTGTTGATTCTCGTACTGATGTTCAGGCTGGACAGTCTATCCCTCTTGCCATCGATATGAACAAAGCCCACTTCTTTGACTCGGATACGGAGCTCCGCATTCGCTCTGCTGATTAAAGAGATCTATGCAGCACCATCACTCATGATTGAGTGATGGTTTTTTTGCATGTTGAACAACATTTACCATGTTCTTTTCTCGTATGTTTTTTTCAGAAATCACCATAATACTTAGTACAAAGCAGTTACTGCATTGGGTTTCGCCAAGTGGCAAATGACTTGCTCATTTCGCTGGTGCGATTCCAGCAAACCCAACCAAAAACCAAATCATATACAAAAAGGAGATTCACATCATGGCAAATTCTAATAGTTCAAATCAATTACTAGTTCCTGGAGCAGAGCAAGCAATCGACCAAATGAAGTACGAAATCGCTTCTGAATTCGGTGTAAACCTTGGTGCAGAAACAACATCTCGCGCTAACGGATCAGTTGGTGGAGAAATCACTAAGCGTCTTGTATCTTACGCTCAACAACACATGGGTGGAACACAAGCTTAATTTCATATTTGGATCATAGAAGGCACCTCTCTTAAGGTGTCTTCTTTTTTTATTTTTATCCCTCACCAATCTCCTTTCCAGCTCATATCATGTAGTAGAAAGGAGCGGATCTTCATGGACATTATTTCCGGTATGAACTTTGAACTTCTACAATTTGTAGGGATCTCTCTATTATGTGAATATGCTCATAGTATTCGGTCCTTTCACCTTTATAAAAAAAGCATCACATAAAAGTTGTACCATTTTGTGTTCTTTTCACTTATAGTATGTAGTGGAGGGATCGAACAGATGAAAATAGCTCTTTTCGGTGCTCATGGACGTGTAGGACAAGCATTTCTTCGTTTCGTTCAAGTAGATGATCGTTACATAGTTCGTTCATTGATTCGGACAAACCGAGAAGAAATGCTTGCGGGTATGTTTCAAGTCACCGGCAATTCAAGAAATCGAGAAGATGTGCTTGAGACGATCAAAGGAGCAGATATTGTTGTGAGCTGTCTATCAACAGATGGTGATGATACATTATCTGTTTCAATGGAGCATATCGTACAAGCCATGAAGCAATCAAATACTTCAAGAATTATTACAATTGGTACGGCAGGTATTTTAAAGGCAAGGCAGCAGCCGGAGCTTTACCGTTTTGAAACAAATGAATCAAGGCGGACTACTTCCCGAGCAGCTAAAGAGCATGCCAAAGCGTTTGAAATCCTTCAATCGACTGATCTAGATTGGACCATTATTTGTCCAACCTATTTACCAGATGGAGAAGTGACACGGTCATATCGCTATGAGAAAGATTTTCTCCCTATAGATGGAAAGAAAATTTCAGTTGAAGATACCGCACACTTTTTATATCAGCAGTTAAATTCGAAGGAATTTGTACATCAACGCGTCGGCATTGCCTACTGATGATGCAGCTCGTGTAAACGATATAACTAGTAAAGGTCGAGGTCAAAAACGAATCCTCGACTTTTTATGCAAATAAAAAGAGCCTCATTCAAAGTGAATAGGCTCTTTTTTGTTATTCATCAGCTGTTTGCAACAGCACCCTTTTGCAGTTCGTACATTTGCGCATACAGCCCTTCTTGCTGCATGAGTTGATCATGACTGCCTCGCTCGACAATTTCACCTTTTTCTAATACCAAAATCATATCGGCTTTCTTAATGGTGGATAATCGGTGAGCAATGACAAAAGTCGTTCGTCCTTCTTTGACGACATCAAGCGCCCGCTGAATGATCGCTTCTGTTTCTGTATCAATGTTTGCGGTGGCTTCATCTAAAATTAAGATCGCTGGATCGTACGCTAATGCACGGGCAAATGAGATTAACTGACGTTCTCCTGAGGAAAGAGTACTTCCCTTTTCAACGACTGGTTCATCAAATCCTTTTGGCAGGTGCTTCAATAACTCTACTGCGCCTACTTGCTTTAATGATGATTCAATCGTTTCTCTTTTAATGTCTTCATTTCCTAAGCTGACATTGGATGCAATCGTTCCGGAAAATAAATACGGGTCTTGAAGCACAATGCCCATTTGTTTACGCAACGTTTGGCGTGACTGGTGATAAATGCTTTCCCCATCTATGAGAATGTCTCCTTGCTGAATGTCATAAAAACGCAGCAGCAAGTTCATGATCGAGCTTTTCCCAGAACCGGTATGCCCCACAAGTGCAACTGTTTGGCCTTTTTTGGCCTCGAACGTAATGTTCTTTAATACATTATTTCCTTCATTATAAGCAAAGGTGACATCTTGGAACTGAACGTGTCCCTCCATTTTCTTTTGAACAGGTTCTTCCACTGTTGTTCCTGGCTCATCCAATAATCGGAAAACCCTTTCCGATGAAACCCTTGCTAATTCCAATCTCGAGAACTGGTTCACAATGCCTGTAATCGGCTGAAATAATCGATTTAAATAATCGACAAACGCATAGAGCACACCAATTGACACAATGTCCGTCGCACTTAAGGACGCACCGCCAAAATACCAAATGAGTGCCACATATGCTAAATTCCGAAGCAGGTTAACCAAGTTATGCGACAGAAGTGAATTTAAATGCAGCATCTTTCGCTGATATCGAAAGTGATTGTTGTTCAGTTCATCAAATTCCTCTTTCGTCACTTTTTCATGACGAAACGCTTGAATAATGGTCATCCCTTGAATGGCTTCATTTAGCTTGGCATTGATGTCACTAATGATCGAACGAATGCGGTGGTTGTACACTGATGCAAACTTTCTGTAGGTCATTGACCATAGGAAAATAATCGGTACCGCCACCAAACAAATGAGTGCCAGCTTCACATTTAATAAAAACATGGCAATATAAATTCCAATCATGTAAATAGCACTCGTCACGAAATTAGCGAGGACTGTCACATATAAATCACGAATGGTTTCTGTGTCATTGGTAATCCTCGCTACGACCTTTCCAGCCGGTAAATTATCAAAATACCGGATAGGCAGCGTTTGAATATGCTCAAATACATCAACCCTCATTTTTTGAATAATTCGATTGGCTATCCGCTGTAGCAGATAATGCTGCGCATACTGAAAGAAAATCGCAATGACGAGAAGCCCTAGATAAAATAGAACAAGCTGCACCAAACCACTGATTTCCGGCTCATAAAAAGAGAAAATTTCCTCTTTTGATAAACGCTGTACTTGATATGTCTCGCGCTCGTTCCCATTTTCAATGGTAAGCTGATCTCCGGATATCTTTCGGTTTCCATCAAAACGAATCGGCTCATTTACAAAATAGTAACCGAATCCGACTTGCACCACATTGATTTGTTTTCCGGATTTCATATCACTGTCTAATCGATCGCTTCGTATATAGTTATTTCCCTGGTAATAAACGGTTTTGTCTGTTTTTTCATTGACCTCGACATATGGTTTTTCTACACCTAAAATATGATCATCAATCATTTTCTTCCCAATAAATGGTCCTGTCAGTTCAGCACCTACTGCAATGATGAGAAAGATCAAGGCAACAGACAGTACTTTCTTATAAAGGAGTGCGTAGGCAAGGAGTCTTCTTCCTGTTGTCATGCCTCATCCCCTCCTTCCAGCTGGTTTGTCAGCTGCTGACGCAGAAATTGTTCTTTGTACCACCCATCTTGCTGAATGAGCTCTTCGTGGGTGCCCTTTTGGACTATGCGTCCTTCTTCCATGACAAGTATGAGATCCGCATGCTCAACAGCTGATAGACGATGAGTCGTAATAAACGTCGTTTTCCCATGACGATTTTGCCTTAAATTTTCTAAAATAGCGGTTTCTGTTTTTGCATCTACCGCAGAAAGCGAGTCATCCAGTATCAAAATGTCGGGGTCTATTAATAAAGCGCGTGCAATGGAAATTCGCTGCTTTTGTCCACCTGACAGTGCCACACCTTTTTCCCCCACCATGGTTTCGAGACCCTCTGGCAAAAGACGTAAATCTTTTTCAAAGTAAGCATCTTTGATCGCTTGTGCTAGTTCATTTTGTTTTGCGTCCCGATGACCAAAGCGCATATTCTCTTCTACACTTTTTGAAAAAAGGATATGATCCTGCGGTACGTATCCGATCCATTGAAATAGCTGATCCAATTCGATCTCTTGGATTGGGACTCCTGATAGCAGGATTTGACCATCACCTGTTGGATACTGGCGTAGAAGCTGTTTTACGATAGTCGTTTTACCGCTTCCTGTTTTGCCTGTAATTCCGATTGTCTGCCCTTTTCGAACCGTAAAGGACACATCAATTAAGTTATCTTTAGGGGAAGTTGGATACCTGAATGTCACGTGATCAAACTGAATATCGCCAGGCTCTTGTAACGTTTTTGGCTGAGAAGCGTCTGTGACATCCGGCTTGTAGCTGAGTGTATGATTCAACCGGTCTAACGACGCATTTCCCCTTTGCATAATATTAATCAATTCGCCTATCGCAAACATTGGCCAGATCATCATTCCAAGATAGACGTTAAATGCGACAAGCTCACCAATGGTTAAATCACTTTGGAACACAAGATAGGCTCCGTAGCCGATTCCAATTAAGTAGCTGACACCGACAAGTAATTTCACTGTCGGCTCAAACAATGAATCAATGATCGCCACTCTCATATTTTTTTGAAATACATCATCTGTCATTTGGCGAAAGCGTTCGACATCTTGTTTCTCCTGTACAAAAGACCGAATAACCCGGACACCTGCGACTGATTCAAGGACGCGATCGTTCATATCACCAAATGCATCTTGAGCAACTGTAAAGCGATCATGAATCTTGCTGCCATAATACGCAATCAAGAGCGCCATCAGCGGCATAGGGATGATCGCCATTAAGGTTAATTTCCAGCTAATCGTCAGCCCCATCGTAAAGAAGATCATCAGCATATAAGCAGTGGAATCAACCAATGTCAGAACGCCAAAACCTGTCGTTAAAGCCACAGCATTTAAATCGTTTGTACCTAATGCCATTAAATTACCGGTTTTTTTCTTTTCATAAAAGGTGGGTGTCATCTTAAGTAAGTGACGCATGAGCTTCCCGCGCATCACACGCTCCATGACATTTGCGCCGCCAAATAACTGATACATCCAAAAATATGTCAGCGTATAGACGACGACACCTAGCAAGCAAAAAATGGTTACATAAAACACAATACTGGATGTTGTAAATTGACCAGAACGAATGTCATCAACTGCCTGCCCAAGATATCTTGGCGGCAGCATTTCAAGCACATTCACAATGAGCAGAAGCGTAATGGCGATCGTATAACGCCTCCACTCTTGTTTGAAGAACCAGCCTAATTTCGCAAATACTGAAAACATGTTTGTCTCTCCTTTTAAAGCTAGCCGCTTTCTAGATTTTCCTGGCTGTCACCTTGTTTCGTTTTTTTGGTTTTTGTCATTTGTCTTGCTTTTGGCATGTTCACATGCTTTCACTCCTCTTCATTTACTTGTTGATCTCCATCCCTTTATTTCGAAATGCGAAATGAATACAACAAAAAAAGAGGCAACCAGCTGTCTGGTACGCCTCTTTTAGTCATGTAAAAAGGCGCATGTTGACAAATACGCAACATACGCCTTGATTCATCCGATCAATTGGAACATACGAGTCCCTTTTCAATGACCAATGAAGGTGTAATTGTCACGTGAATCAACCCATTCATGCAGTTTGATTTCATTCTTCCAATGTTGCACATGACATTTCCTCCTTTTGGCTCTTGAATCTTTTTTTATCTTATAGTGGCTGTCACCATTTTGTCAATAAATATTTTTAAATAAATGAAATTTTCTAACAAAAAGTTCACCGCCTTCATGTGTATCTTTTTCAGATAACGGGTATACCATGAGTGTAAAGACTCCTTTTGAAAGGAATGAGGACATTGTTTCAAGCTGATCGGATGGTCGTTGCGTTTGATGGACATGAAGACAGTAAGAAAGCATTAAAAAAGGCAATCGCTCTAGCCAAAACCTTGAATGCCAAGCTGACTGTTGCCTATGCACATGATGGCAAATCAAGCAGACAGGTGTTTGATGCACCACGCCCAATGACTGGCGGAGCTTATATCGGCGGCGGCATGGCAGACCTTCAAACACCCCCTGTGTATGTACCTCATGATGAACAGCAAAGTCCCTTGATTTTTGAAGATCATACAGAAGAGGTCGTTGCAGAAGCAAGAATGCTTTTAAATGAGGAGCAGTTTGAAGCTGCCATTGAAATTGTTGAGGGGGAACCAGCGGAAGCGATTATCGAATATGCTGAAGACATATCAGCAGACCTCATCGTCATGGGAGCACGTGACCAAAGCAGATTGAAAAAAATGCTCTTTGGCAGTGTAAGTGAAAAGTTATCATCAAAATCAGATATACCTGTGCTTATTGTAAAATAAAAGAATCACAAAAGGCTGTAAACATTGGTTTACAGCCTCTCTTTATTTATGAAGAAATAGATGCTTCACTTTCATGTTTAATTTTTTGCTGGAAGCCTTCCTGTACACGCTTTGTCAACTCTCCTGGAACGCCTTCCCCTACTGGCTGGCCATCAATTTCAACAATCGGAATGACTTCAGCCGTCGTCGAGCTGATGAAGATTTCCTGCGCGCGCAGCAGCTCTTCTTTACTTATACGAGTTTCTTCAACACTGCATCCCTCTTCTTTACATACCTCAAGAAGCTTTCTACGGGTAATACCGTTTAGAATAAGATTGTTTGCTGGATGTGTGCGAATCACGCCATCAATGACGGCATATACATTCGAGGAGGTTCCCTCAGTCACAAAACCATCTCTAATGAGAATGGCTTCAAATGCACCAGCTTCAGATGCCTTCTGCTTTTCCATGACGTTATATAAGAGATTTAAGCTTTTAATATCACATCTTAACCAGCGAAGGTCCTCAGATAATATGGCCTTTGCACCAGCTGTCTGCTCATGAACAGGCTTTTTCACCTGGAACGTATATGCTGTGATTTGAGGAGTGAGAGAATCGCCATATTGATGTTTACGAGGTGCGATGCCCCGCGTGACTTGAATATACACACCTCCATCTGTTAATTGGTTGTGGGCGACGAGCTGTTTTAACTTTTCTTCCATATCTGATACTGCACCTTGAAGATGAATGCCGATTTCTTTTGCACTCTTGAACAGACGCTCTGTATGCTCTTTTAATGTAAACAAAGTCCCATTGTATACACGGATGACCTCATAGACGCCGTCACCAAATTGATAGCCTCTGTCTTCAATATCAACATGTGCATCCTTTTTTTCAATGAAATCGCCATTATACAATACTTTCATACGGAATCTCCCCTTCGCTTCGCATTAATGGTTGAGTCTGATGCTATCTTAGCGGATAAATGAGTACGTTTCAATGATTATTCAGAATTATTTCACATCATGATAAATGGTCAACTTTCTATTGTAACAAACATAGACTCATAACCAAAAAGATTCCAATTTTTTAGCATCTTCTATATTCATAGGCTCTTTTTTCCTGTATACTTAATCGATATGAGCACGACAAAAAACAGCGGAAAAAGACAGAATCTACTACATGATTCGACACAAATTTTTGATTTATTGGAGCGATTGTAATGCAACGGGTTACGAAAAAACAGACACCTTCAAACACGATGCTGCTCTCAAAGGCGATTGGTTTAGTGATTCTGTCACTGATCCTCTTTTTTATTTGGGATATATCTAAAACCAATATGCAGGCAGCAGATCAGCCGGCTAAAATGTCTGCGAGCAGTCAATTCCGAGACACAAGCACAAGTCTGAAAGCAAAAGATGATTCTACGAAAACATTAGATGCACATTTTAAGATCAACCCAAACAAACATGTAACGGATCAAACGATCTTTTTAACCTTTGATGATGGTCCGTCAGCGACATCAAATCAGCTTTTAGATGTGCTCAAAGCGCATCAAGTAAAGGCCACATTCTTTATGCTTGGGCCGCAGATTAAGGAACACCCGGCAGCTGTGAAAAGACTTCATCAAGAAGGTCATCAGTTAGGGCTTCATGGTATCACACATGATGTGAAACGCTTTTATCAAAAAAGTGATTCTCCCGTCAATGAGATGAAGGAAGATCAGCGCATTTTGGCTTCTGTCACAGGTGAGTATACACATCTTGTGAGAACACCTTATGGCAGCGCCCCAAATTTAACGGATCAGCAAAAGGCACGTTTAAAACAAAAAGGCTTTGTATACTGGGATTGGACAATTGACAGTCTTGACTGGAAATATAAAAGCTCAAAATATGTACCAGAGGTATTAAATCAGCTGCAAGTGCTTGAGACAAAACATCCAAAAGAACCAAAAATCATCTTAATGCACGATCAGCCAGCGACAGCAAAATACTTAAACAGTTTAATCACACAGCTAAAAGCGAAGGGCTATACATTTGAAGTCCTTGATGAATCGATGAAGCCGCTGCAACAATAAAGAAAGACCCCGCACCTTTTTTGGATGCGGGGTCTTTGATGATTTATAAAGCTTTCACGAGATCGCCAATTCGCTCATGAAAGACAAGATCAAACAGTGGATCGTATTCTGTTTCACTCAAATTCATCATCACCTTGAAGATGGAAGGATTTTGAGCGGCATCTTCTGGAATATATCTTGCTGGCGCCACTTCTAGGGAAGTTCCCATGACGAGCAGAAGGTCCGCTCGCTGAAGTGATTTCTCTACTTGATCAAAATGTTTGACCCTGTCTCCAAAAAGGACAACATCTGTTTTCAGCACACGCCCACATGTCCGTCCGTCTGAGGAAACCTTTAGACATACAGGCACTTCTTCTTGTAATAAATAAGGCAGTTCATATGTCGCATGACACGATGGGCAAGTAGCTGTTTGAATGGAGCCGTGGAGTTCATATACATGCTGGCTTCCTGCTTTTTTATGCAAGCCATCAATATTTTGGGTGAAAATATCCACATGTTTTCCTTGTTTCTCAAGGCTGGCTAAAAAGGTATGTCCACTATTGGGCTCGTACTCTCCGCTCATTTTCATCTGAAACAATTCCTTGAATTTCGGCCAGAATTGCTGAGGGTGTGATAAAAAGTAGGACCGGCTCATCGCCTCCATGCGGGCGGTGTCTTCAGTCCATAAGCCACCCGTTGATCTAAAATCGGGGATACCTGATTCCGTGCTCATACCCGCACCTGAAAGTACCATAATATGTGAAGCCTGCGTTAATTTCTCGCTTAGCGCTGCCATCTTTGTTTGATCCACTCACCATTCCTCCTTTATTCACCCAGCTGTTTTTCGCCTTTTTGTTTCATATAAATGGTCTGTCCAGGGAAGGCAAATTCTACACCTTCTTGATGGAAGATATCCATGATACGGTAGTTAATGTCCTGTTTAATATCAAGGTTTTCAGCCCAGGCCGTCGTGTTTGTGTAAAAGTTGAAAAATAAATTCAAATAACTGTCTGCCAGTACATCGAGATTTACCATGATCGTCTCCTTGTGCACCCCATCATGTTCATAAAGCATTTGTTTGAGACGTTTGATGCATCGGTCAAGATTTTCCTTTGGTGTATTATAGGATACACGTACGGAAAACGTAATTTGGCGTTTATTCATTCTCGTCCAGTTCGTGATAGGTTCCTTTGAAAGCGTAGAATTCGGAACTGTCACAACAGCTTCAGCAGGTGTTCTAAACTTTGTGCTTCGAAATGTAATGTCCTCGACAGTTCCAAGAACACTTGGCGTCTCCACAAAGTCACCCATTGTAAAAGGCTTCTCTGTAATGATGACGATCCCTCCAAAAAAGTTCGCCACCGTATCCTGGGCAGCAAGCGCAAAGGCTAGACCACCTAGACCAAGACCTGCCACAAGTCCATTTACATCATAATTAAATTCTTGTGCAATGACACTAATACTTAGTGCAATGATAATGAAGCGAAGTACCTTTGATAAAAACGGTGCTAAAATATCATCCATTTCCAATTCAAATTTCGAATTTACTTTTTGAAATAAGAAAGAAGAAGCTGCGGTTAAATTACAAAGCCCCCATGTCAGCATCAATATAATGGAGGATCTATATAATTTGACGATGACATCCATATGATGCTCAAAGTATGGTGCCTGTCTTAACGCAAAATATAACCCAAGTGCGACAAAAAACAGTCTGGCTGGCTTTTCGAAAGCCACAACAATTTGGTTAATGACCTCCGTTTTAGACCGATTGGTCAGCCTAAAGAGAAGATGAAATAAGTACTTCGTAAATACTTTCCGAAGCAATAAAAAAAGCAATAAAATACAAAGGCTAATACCGATTTGGATCGCAACATCTACTGTAAAATATGTATCCATCCATTTTTGTGTAATCATGTTTGTCTCTCTCCTTTAAAACAATCCTCTCTAGTTTATAATATAACCTTCGTTTATGTCCTCTCATAAATGTCTGACCTCTATATAAAAAGCCTCGGGACCAGTCCCGAGGCATGATGTTCAATTATGAAATTTTGGCTAGAGACATATCGACGGGCAGCAAACTACTTTTTCTTCTGAGCCTGATCAAGGAGAGTCGCTTTAAACATTTCAGCATCCGTTTCGGCCTTAATACGTTCTTCCACTCTAATTCTCCCTTTACCCAATCATCTCGCCTCCTTTTCATCATTATAAAACATCAGAATTTTCAGTCAACATGACGAAAGCACTAATATTTTGGCGAACGCTGACGATTTGGACAAAATTGATCGAAGAAAAATTGATGTACTTCAGATTTACTCAATCATGGCTTGGGATATTCCTGCAACTTTTCACATTTGAATCATCATACTTTCTTAGCAATGCGATTCACCATTACATACAGCTCTTCTTCCCTCCATATAGTAAAGAAGGAAAAACGGTAAAGCATTTGATATGATAAGACCAGAACTTATGTCAGGGAGCTGGAGCATGTGTATATTATCGCGCATAGAGGGTCATCAAGTGCTGCCCCAGAAAATACAATTGCCGCGTTTGATTTAGCTGTTCAGCAGGGTGCAGATTATATTGAATTAGATGTACAGCTCACATTGGATCAGCACGTAGTCGTGATCCATGATGATACAGTTGACCGAACGACGAACGGAAACGGTTTAGTCAAAAGCTATACACTTGATCAGCTGAAAAAACTGGACGCAGGAAGCTGGTTTGACCAGCAGTACACGAATGAACGAATTCCAACATTACAAGAAGTTCTTGAGAGATACAGTCAGCGGATCGGGATATTGATCGAGATCAAACACCCAAGACGGCAGATAGGAATTGAAAAGGCAGTTGTCGACATCATCAATCGGTTTGCCTATTCTCGTCATATCATGATTCAATCTTTTGATGATCATGCACTTCAAAGAATCAAAGCTTTCGCCCCTTCTCTTCGAACAGCTTTGATTATAAAGCCTACTGCATATAAACTGGCGAAAAGAAAGTTAACTGCATACAGCTCGTTTGCTGATTGTCTTAATATGAAGAAAACGATGATCAACAGATGGTGGATAGACCGCATCCACTCATTCGGGATGGATGTGTTTATATGGACTGTGAAAGACCAAAAAACAGCCGATCGGATCAAAAAATATCCCGTTGATGGAGTGGTGACGGATCACCCGCCATTTTTTCTAAAGGAGAAATGATGTAAATGAAAGCGTATCTTGCTGTATTTATAGGCGGACTGCTTGGGACACTTTGCAGATATGAACTAAGCCAATCGATTGTCAGCCAAACATTCCCTTATGCAACGCTAATCGAAAACGTAACAGGCAGTCTGCTTCTTGGTTTTTCAACAGGATATTTTATGTTCCAGAAGGGAAAAAAATATCTTGCCGCTTTGATCGGAACAGGATTTTGCGGAGGTTTTACGACAATGTCCACTTTTTCTAAAGAAACGGTTCTTTTATTACAGACTGGGCAATTCACCTCAAGTGTGATCTACATCCTGCTCTCAGTCATTGCCGGAGTAGCCGCTGCCTTATGTGGACTGATGCTTGCTCAGCGGCTCTTTCATCAAAATAAGCAGCAGAGAGGAGGCAGATAAATGATCGTTTTATATACAGCTGTTGCCGGCGGGATTGGCAGCGCCCTTCGTTTTTTCATTAGCCAATTAATACAGAAAACCAAGTCTCATGCTCGTTTCCCGTATAGTATTATTCTCATCAACTTATTAGGTGCTGCCGGTTTAGGTATACTGACAGGTGCCGTGACTGCCAATCATCCGCTGCTTATGATCATTGGAACAGGTTTTTTCGGTGGCTTTACAACATTCTCTACGTTTAGTGTAGAGTCTGCGACCATGCTAGAGCAGCGGCAAATCGGAAAACTTGCTGTCTACTTATTGATGACGATCATCGGGTCTTTCTGTCTCTTTGCTGCGTTCTATCAAATAGGACATCACCTTTTTTAAATATTGGTAATGGCGGCTAAGCTGATGAGCAGTTGATCCATGAGCTGGCGCTTCATTAAAAAGAGTGTTTTTTCACTGTAGCCGATTTCCATCGCACATTTGGCCATCCGCCAATCTCGAAAATATTTGTAATCGATGAGCTGCTGCTCTATTTCATCCAACTCTTTTAATGCTGTTTTAATACATGCAACGATGAGTTCATACTGATTTTTTTGCTCTTCTAACTTCTTCCGTGTCATGTGATCCAGATGATGCGGGCTTCTTTTTTCAAGCTGTCTTTCGATATTTAAAATCGCTGCCTGGTAATTTTTGAAATTCTTCAAATGAAACTCAATACGTTTCATTGAGGTTTTTTTCTCTGTGATACTTGCTGTTTCATACCAAAGCATGTCCATCCCCCTCTATCGAACATTTGTTCTTATTATAACTCGAACAAACATTCGTAAAAAGAGACTAAATACCTAAAAAAACCTTGAGCTTATTTTTCGCTCAAGGTCATTTCATTTACTAACAGCGGCTCTTTTATATCAAGCCCAGTGCGTGCATTTCCTTTTTCTGATGATATGACGCCTTTCTTCAGGTCGATCTTTTTAACATAGCGTCCATCCATCTCCAAGACCTTCATCCGAATATCATCAAGATAAATGGATTGTCCTTCTCGGATATCAATATTCTCTTTTAAGATTAACCCGCCTATTGTATCAATTTCTTCATCATGATATGACATTTCGATCAAATCTTGAACTTCATCTAATCTTACTTTGCCATCTAAAACATAATGATGATCGGCTCTTTTTTGAATAACCGGCTGCTCATCTTCATCGAATTCATCTCGAATATCTCCAACAATCTCTTCTAAAATATCTTCTGTTGTGACAAGTCCAGACGTTCCGCCATATTCGTCGGTTAAAATCGCCAAATGCATTCTATCGCGCTGCATCTTGACGAGAAGCTCCTGAATAGGAATCGTGTCAATGACCTCAATCACTGGATATATATAATCTTGAATCTTCAGTTGATCTTTTTCTCCTTGATACACAAGATCTGCAAAGAGCTGCTTTTTGTTCAGCATGCCGATGACATGGTCTTTATCCCCTGAAAACACGGGAAAGCGTGTATACTTTTCCTGCGTCATGATGGAGAGGATATCATCTAGCGGCATATCTTCTGGAATGGCACAAATTTCTCTCCGCGGTACCATGATCTCTCTGGCAATTCGATTATCAAAGTCGAAAATCTTGTTCATATAATTATATTCTGATGGGTTGATTTCCCCATTTTTTAAGCTCTCAGATAATAAAATCTTCAATTCCTCTTCAGAATGGGAATGTTCTTTTTCAGACCCCATATCGATGCCCATCATTTTGGTTAGAACACGGGCTGACCCGTTTAACACATAAATGAAAGGGAACATCAGGATATAAAATGCATGCAGCGGGCCTGACAGCCAGAGCGTCATTTTTTCCGCCTTTTGAATCGCAAGCGTTTTTGGTGCAAGCTCACCGACGACTACATGCAAAAAGGTAATAATAGAGAACGCAAGTGTTGCTGAGATCAGGCTGATTGCTGAATCAGGAATGTTTGTCAAACCAAAACCTCGAACCAAAAGTTCTTTTACAGCCGGCTTACCAATCCACCCTAAACCAAGGGATGTCACTGTAATACCGAGCTGACAGGCTGACAAATATTCATCTAGCCTTGATGTCACCTTTTTCGCCACGATGGCCTTTTTGGACCCTTCGGCAACAAGCTGATTAATTCTTGAACTTCTCACCTTTACTATGGCAAATTCAGATGCAACAAAGAAAGCTGTTAAAGCAATCAAAACACCAACTATACTCAGATTAACAATATCGTCCATTTAACCTTGCTCTTTCTTAGAAGAACAAGGAGTCACCTCCTGATTGATGATGTTATATTTTGCAAAACGGTTAACTGATTAAATAAGACTACATTGAGGGCCCCACTTAACCACCTCCGGTTCACGTATAAATCCGCCTCTCTACATATATATGAAACGGTATTCATTTTATCTTACCATAAATAATCTGAAAATTCCTGTATCACCATGTTAAATTTGACAGGACAATCTAGACTGAGAAATCCCTCTCTAATGTTCATATCGGCAGGAAATATGAACAATTAACTTGTATTTCAGACTCGAATTATATTAAACTATTTTCATAAACTATAACGTGACGGTTAGGAGGAGATGTTCAGATGGGGCTGAGAAAAAGTATCGTATTGGTGAACTAGCACAGATTGCACAGGTGACGAAACGAACTGTAGATTATTATACAAATCTAGGTTTGCTTGCGCCTGTTAGATCTTGCTCAAATTATCGTTATTACGATGAACATGCTTTAAAACGATTACAATTAATCGTTCTTTGCAAACAGCAGAGATTGGCTCTTTCTGACATCAAATCCAGATTAGATGAACAATTCCCTTCTCAAAAGGAAGATCCTGATGAACTTGTCCATTTAACCTCTGATATCGATCGGATGAACGAGCATATGGACCGCATTTTGGTACGTTGTAAGCAGCTTCAGCCAGAACAACGTGAAAAATTAAAAGAGCAGCTTACACCTGAAAAGATGACGGCTGTCCAATCATTTTTACTGCTGTTAAGTTAAAATTTTTACTAAACAGGAGGTGTTACCTTCGTTCTCAAAGTCAGAACGAAGGCCTTAATTGGACATAGTTAATTTACTTATAGTTGCTTTGCTTATAGCTTTAACCGCATTTTTCGTAGCATCAGAGTTTGCGATCATTCGCTTAAGAAGCTCAAGAATTGATCAGTTAATCGCAGAAGGTAATAAAACAGCAGTTGCTGTCAAGCATGTCACGACTCACCTTGATGAGTATCTGTCGGCCTGTCAGCTCGGTATTACCATTACCGCCCTTGGTATTGGTTGGTTAGGGGAAGAAACAATTGCGCACATGCTTGCTCCACTATTTGTAGAGCTGTCCATTCCTCAATCAGCTAGTTCTATTGTCACTTTTATTATTGCGTTTAGTATTATGACGTTTTTACACGTTGTGGTTGGAGAACTTGCACCAAAAACACTCGCCATTCAAAAGGCGGAGCAAGTATCTCTTCTTTTTGCTAGACCGCTCATGATTTTTTACAAAGTGATGTTCCCGTTTATCTGGGTATTAAATGGATCTGCTCGTTTGTTAACAAAAGCGTTCGGTCTTCAGCAAGTTTCTGAGCATGACATGGCGCACTCTGAAGAAGAATTGCGGATTATTTTATCAGAGAGCTATAAAAGCGGCGAAATTAACCAGTCTGAATTCAAATATGTAAATAAAATTTTTGAATTTGATGACCGTCTGGCGAAAGAAATTATGATTCCTCGTACCGAAGTTGTCAGCTTCCCTCATGATATTACCATTGAGGAAATGCTGAAGGTGACCAAGGTAGAAAAATATACACGTTATCCAATTGAAGATGGCGATAAAGATAACATGATTGGTGTTCTGAACATTAAAGAGGTTCTCACTGCCTGCATTAGCGGTGAGTGTTCTACAAGTGATACAATCGAAAAGTTTGTCAACCCGATTATTCATGTGATTGAAACAGTTCCTGTACATGATTTATTGCTCAAAATGCAGCGTGAACGTGTACACATGGCGATTTTATCAGATGAATACGGCGGTACAGCAGGTCTTGTGACTGTAGAAGACATCCTTGAAGAAATCGTCGGTGAAATTCGTGATGAATTCGATATTGATGAAATCAACGAAGTGCGTAAACTTGGAGAAGACCATTACATCTTTGATGGAAAGGTTCTAGTTGACCAAGTCAACCTGCTCTTAGGTACACAGCTTGATAACGAAGAGGTCGATACGATCGGCGGATGGTTCCTTACACAGAAATATGAAGTTGAGAAAAATGACACCATTCGTGAACAAGGCTATGAATTTATCATTAATGAAGTCGATGGACACCATGTGGTATATATCGAAGTCAAAAAGTTAAATGAACAATTAGCAGAAGCCGCTGAAGAAGGCGCTTCTTAAGAAAAAAAACGACCCTTGCCAAAGCAAGCGGTCGTTTTTCTTATGCCTTTTCCATTAATTGAGCTTCAAGTTCTTTAATTCTCGTGTTTAATACTTCCGTCATGGCACCTAACCGTTCTTTTGGCGGCAGATGCTCAAATTCTGACTGCTCAATCGGTTCACCGATAATTAAGCGCATTTTCCCCTTTTTGAAAAGACTTTTCGCATTGGACGGTCCTTTGTACGCTGCTGGAACGATTGGCGCTTTACCGAGCTGGGCAATGGTGACCGCACCTCTTTTTAAAGGTACATCCTCTGTTGTACGTGTTCCGCTTGGAAAAATCCCAACGATCTTCCCCTCTTTTAATAATTTAATGGGCGTTTTAATACTGCTTGGCCCAGGATTCTCTCGATCAACTGGAAAGGCATGAATCTTCTTTAAAAATCCACCGATCCATTTATTTGCAAACAATTCTTTTTTCGACATGTAGTGGATCTCAAACGGAAGAATCCCTGCGCCTAATGCAAGAACATCCACAAAACCCTCATGTGTACATGCAATGACAAACCCCCGATCCGTTGGCAGATTCTCTTTTTGATATACTTTGATTCCGCCTCGGAGAGAAAATAATACTTTGATGGTATAGCCTGAAAATTTATACATAGTGCACTTCCTTTGTTTGAAGAATGAAGGATTTGTTTCTATTATAACAAATTTTTTATTACCTGGTACTAAAAATTTCATTAAACAGCCAAACCATCACATCATTTTTCGTTAAGAATCACCGTTCTTTCTGTATCCAGGTCCATGGTTTTAGGAGAGAATAGAAGAGGAATTGTGTCCAATTTTGTCGTTTTTTAAGGTTTTTTCCTGATTTGTTCTATTGAAAATGCTTTATAAATGGCGTAAATTTCGCTATGATAAGGAGAAATGATTTTGATTCGGCGAAAGAGATGAGTAATGTACGGTATTGAGAAGTTTCGTGCAACTTTATGCCTTTCTTATGCGTGTATAACATAGAGGGGAGAAAAATCAGTGACGATCGATGAAATTTATCAAATGTATATGAACGATGTTTACAGGTTTCTGCTCTCCATGACAAAAGACAAACATTTGGCAGAAGACTTATTGCAGGAAACTTTTATGCGTGCTTATATACATATTCATTCCTACGACCATAGCAAAGTGAAACCTTGGTTATTTCAGGTGGCACGAAATGCTTTTATTGATTATGTCAGGAAACATAAAAAAGAAGTGACCATATCGGATGATCTAATTGGCGGCCTTTTACAAACGTCTGTACAAAGCCCTGCTGAACAGGTTGAAATAAAAGAAGTCCTCAACATGTATTTGGAGCAGCTTCCAGATAACTACAAGGAAGCGTTGACATTGTATTATTTAAAAGAACTGAACTACAAGGAAGCATCCAAGGTCATGAATATTACTGAAGCAAATTTTAAAAGTGTTTTATTTCGTGCAAGGCAGCGCCTAAAAGCACTTTACAACAGAGGTGTTAATGATGAATGAAGAGTTTAACAAGCGATGGGAACAATATAATAATGGTGAGATGAACGAGGAAGAAATGATGGCGTTTGAAGAAGAACTTGAAGAAAACGAAAAACGCTTAAGTCAGGAACTGAACGACTCGGATTGGACAGATTTTTCCATCAGTCCTGAAAAGCAAAAAGCCATCTTACAATACGGAAAAAGAAAGTCTTATTTACGTATTTCCGTGCTTGCTGTCATATCGACACTCATTATTTTACCACTTTGTACATTAGGAAGTTATCTATACTACGGTGTGGGCGGAGCAGAGAGCAAAGGGAATCACTTCATGGAAACAGCCGCTGTCACCGTCGCTTTGACGAAACCAAACGTGGCGATTGATATGAAGGATTTAAAAGGCCAAGTCAAGCTTTTTGGGATGAACACCGAATTGAAGCTGCAAAAACAAATTGGCAATAAAACAGAAGCCATTGGCAGTGAACAAATCGAGATGTTTTTCGATAAATTAAAGCAGCCTACCATCTCTTATTATGGTGACAGCGCACGCGATACGGAGGATTTCTTTACCCATCCTTCGGCGCAGCCAGATGCATCAAAAAAACAAACACTCACTACTTTAGACAAGCTTCCTGAAGGAACAGTCAGTGAAGTGTATGTATCCTATGACAAAGCTTATACACCAAAGGACGTTTATTCCTTTGCTAAAAAATATGATATGAAAGTGCTCTGGAATGCGATTAAAACAGAGGATTCATTAAGCGGGAATCAGCGGCCAATCGGCTTCCCTGGGAAAGACTCTGAATTCTTAAAAGAGCTTCAGCACACATCAAAAACAGAGGTAGATCAATTTAAAGATGCCCTTGCTTATGTCGATCAGCACCCAACCTGGGCAAAAACGATCTCTGGCAGACCTGAACTGGATCTGTCAAACCGAATACGCTATATCAACCAAAATGGTGTCACGATTTATGGCTCTGTGATCACAGGTCCTTCGAAAGAAATCGAGAAATTTGTGAAGACAAAACGCATTAAAACGGCAAAAGTGAGCGAGGTGGAATTATGGAATTGGTAAGAATTTTTAAAGAGCATAATGTATTTGGCTGGATTTCCGTCGGTACAGCGATATTATCCCTGCTCATGCTGAACCTCGCCATTATCAGCAACGTGACATTTTATTCTTTTCAGATGCTTCCTTTTGCAATGGCCGCAGTTCCATTTGGCATTATTGAACTGTTCATTAAAAAAGGCCGTACGGGCCCAGGGTTCCTTGGTGTCGTACTGAATATCTTTGTTATTGTTTGTGTCTACACCATCGTATCGATCGATGTCGATCTTCAATTAGGTTTTTAAATCTCATTAGATGAATAGCCAGTGTTACTTGACTAACGCCAAGCAGCACTGGCTTTTTGGTGTTTTCTTAAATATACCCAACGGTAAGTCTACAGCGCAAATAAAAAAAGACTGCTTCATAAGCAGTCTCTTAGAATAAATTAGTTCACAAATGTTTTCGCTCCAAGGTAAATCGGCTTCCAGTAGCTTGAATTCATATTACTGATCGTCACACCATCAGAAGCAGCATGAATAAACTTGTTGTTCCCAATGTAGACACCCATGTGAGATGGACCCGATTTATATGTTGTAAAGAACACAAAATCGCCAACCTTTGGTGTTGATACGCTTTTCATTGATCCCCAGAAACCTTCAGTTGTTTGTCTTGAAATCTTTTTTTGTTTGTTAATGATATACCACATAAATCCGCTGCAATCAAAGCCTTTTGGTGTCGTTCCACCCCATCTATATGGTGTGCCATTGTGCGCTTTAGCATCTGCTACAAGCTTAGACGTGTTTAAAGAAGAAGCAGAAACTGTTTTTTCTTTAACAGGTGTTGTCTTCACTTTTTTAGATGTCTTTTTGACCTTTAGCTTTTGCCCAATTTTGATCAGGTTTGTTTTGAGTTTATTTAACGATTTCAGCTCTTTTACAGTCATGCCGTACTTTTTGCCGATTTTAGATAATGTATCACCTTTAACAACTTTATGAGTAGCTGTCGCTGACGCCGCTTTTACTTTTGTTGTTGTTTTTGATGTTTTCGTAGTTTTTTTTGAGGAAGTACCATTTACTTTTAAAGTTTGTCCAACATAAATCGTGTTAGATTTCAGCTTATTATCTGATTTAATCTTGCTCACACTTGTTTTGTATTTTTTCGCTAGAACAGAAAGAGAGTCACCTTTTTGAACTTTTACTGATTGTGCTGAGGCAGCTCCGGCAAATAATGTCGTCCCAAGTAGAACTGCACTTGCAGCTGTGATCAATTGTTTTTTCATTTGTTCCTCCTGTATGTATCTATCGTGATCCGAATTTTATCTACTTACTATTATAAGGATCAAATACCAGAAGAAATAGTCTTGACTTCCTACGACATTATGCTTATTAATTCGGCAAAATTTATTTTTTTTTAGGGTTCTTTATATTTCATTTTCATTACACAATCATGACAAAATAAACGCATCTTGTCATGGATAAATGATACATTCATTTCTCTTTTTGGTCCATTCTATGTAAAGTGGACCTTTACAATTTTAAAGTGAACTTTACGATCCTGTAAATGGGAATCCACAATTCTGCTCTACCATTGTAAACGTAAGAGCGATACATAAACAATGAGGAGGCAAAATGAATGAGTGTGTTGAAAAGCTCGAAAACGAAAATCGCTGCAGTAGCGGCAGCATCTGTGCTATCGATTGGCATTTTTTCAGGGATTGAATTTGGACAGGCTGACAAAGCAGAGGCTAAAAAGAAGCCAAAAAATGACGTGCAAAATGTGATCGTGCTGATCGGGGATGGCATGGGAACACCTTATCTTTCAACTTACCGTTCATTTAAACACAACGGAGACCTTTCAAAACAAACAGCGTTTGACCCTTACCTCACTGGCATGCACAAAACATACCCTAACGACTCTAAAAGCAATATCACCGATTCTGCCGCAGCTGGTACAGCTATGGCAACTGGTAAAAAGACTTACAACAATGCGATCGGTGTAAATAAAAACGGCAAAAAATTAAAAACAGTTCTAGAAGAAGCAAAACGGAAGGGAAAATCTACAGGTCTTGTCGTGACCTCTGAATTAACAAATGCCACTCCTGCTGCGTATGCGGCTCACGATGTATCGAGAAAAAACACAGCAGCCATCGCTGATGATTTCTTCGATGAAAAAATCGGAAAACAGCATACAGTCGATGTCATGCTTGGCGGAGGTCTTGTCGATTTTGTCCGGAAGGATCGTGATTTGACGAAAGAATTCAAGCAAGCCGGATATGATTATGTCACCAATAAAGATGCCTTACAAAAAAACAAAAATCAAAAGGTGCTAGGCATTTTTGCTGACGGTGGTCTTGATAAAGCGATTGATCGTGATAAAAAGACCCCTTCCCTGCAAGACATGACGTCCTCAGCCATTAAACAGCTGTCTAAAAACAAAAAAGGATTTTTCCTTATGGTTGAAGGCAGCCAAATTGACTGGGCTGGACATGATCATGATATTGTCAGTGCAATGAGTGAAATGAAGGATTTTGAAAAAGCATTTGAAGAAGCCATTCGTTTTGCAAAAAAGGATAAAAATACGTTAGTCATCACCACTGCCGATCATTCAACTGGCGGACTTTCCTTCGGAGCAGACGGCTCGGGCAGCTGGGATTACAAACCGGTAAAAGCAGCGAAAAAGACGCCTGACTTTATTGCAAACAAAATTGTCAGCGGCATGCCTGTTGAATCAGCGCTGAAACAATATATCGATCTTGAATTTACAAAAGAAGAAATAGCCTCCATTCAAAAGGCTTCTGAAACAAAGGATGCTGTTAAAATTGATGATGCGATTGAAGAAGTGATCAACATGAGATCACATACAGGCTGGACAACATCAGGTCATACGGGTGATGAAGTTCCATTCTTTGCATATGGCCCAACAAGCCAAAAGCTAAAAGGTCTGATGGAAAACACCGATCAAGCAAAACACATTTTCAAACTGCTGAAAAACCAATAAAACGGGCAAAAAAAGATGTCTGCTAAGAGACATCTTTTTTTGGTCTTTTTTAAGCGAGATATTTCCTATGAACCCCTTTTCCATCATACGAAAACATGACTTCTTTTCCTTCAAGAACTGATTCGATATGCACACTTCTTCCCCATAGCTGATGCAAATAAGGGAGTACTTTTTCTAAGTATTTCAGATCTAGTTCAATGCCTTCATACCAATGTTTAATATAGAGTTCATTGTTTTTTAAATAGTCGCCATCCATCACGGTCAAATAAGGAAAGCCGCCATTGACCCTCATGCTGACTAGCTGATCACGAACAGCCTTCCATTCTTTATCGATGACTTTATAGTCTCTCCCTTGTTTTTGAAACAAGTACAAATCTTCTCTCATCACAAGGTCTTTTGTTAAGTAATTTCGAATAAAGGAAATATCTGATTCAATTTCCCTGACTTCAAACATTTTGCTGCGGCCCGATCCTTCTGTCACCCCTGCTTTTTTTAATTCTTCACATGGGTTGTCATAGCGCTCTTCGATATCTTCAAAAATCTTCAGACCTAAATAGTAAGGATTGATGCCTGTTTTAGATGGCTGCACCACGCCTGCATTTAATTTGGCAAACTCAATCGATTCACTTGAATCTAAATCAAGCTCACGCATAATCCGCTGATGCCAATACGATGCCCAGCCTTCATTCATAATCTTTGTTTCCAGCTGCGGCCAAAAATAGAGCATTTCCTCCCTCAGCATGGTGAGGACGTCCCGCTGCCACGGCTCTAGCTCCCGGGAGTGCGCCTCAATAAAGAGCAAAATATCTTTTTCTGGCTTTGGTGGAAATTGCTTGACGATTTTCTTTTTCTCATGCGTCTTCGGCTCATCCATTCCCCACAAATCATCATACGGCGTCTGACGTTTTGGTTTATCATCTTCACATTCTTCTTCATCGTCCATATTCCAGCTTAGTTTTGAACGAACAAGAGACGGATCAATATGCTCCTGCAGAGCCAATACGGCGTCTAAAAAGGATTCCACTTCTTTTGTTCCATGAAGATGCTCATATTCTTTGATCCGCTCTGCCGCTGCTGACATGCTTTCTACCATGTCTCGTTTTGTGTTTTGGAAACGGCAATTATTTTTGAAGAAATCACAGTGTGCCAGTACATGAGCCACAATTAATTTATTTTGAACAAGCGTGTTGTTATCAAGTAGAAAGGCGTAGCAAGGATTTGAATTGATGACCAGCTCATAAATTTTGCTTAACCCTAAATCATAATGAAGCTTCATTTTATGAAATTGCTTCCCAAAGCTCCAGTGGCTGAATCGTGTTGGCATTCCGTATGCACCGAACGTATAAATAATTTCCGCGGGACAGATTTCATACCTCATCGGATAAAAATCTAGACCAAATCCATCTGCAATTTCTGTAATTTCATCAATGGCTCTTTGTAAAAGACGTTTTTCAGATACGCTCAAGGAAACCATCCCTCCTCATCGGACTTATCCCTACTATATGAGCGCACCTAAAAAAACATGATGTTCCGCCATTCGTTTAGACGACTTCCATTTCTTTCGTGGATTGCCCGCCGAATGACTCGAAATGAATATTCTGTTCTGGAATTCCCAGCTCTTTTAGCATATGAATCATCTCCTGTGTAAACACCGGGGAACCGCATAGATAAAATTGGCCTTTCCCTTCTCCAATCACTGATTGAAGGAATGGACGGTCAATGCGGGAAGCTGCCTTTTCAACAAGCTCACCCTTACCAGGCTGTACAAATTGTTCATTACATAAGATGATGCGACCATGAGAAGCTGCAGCTAGAACGCTTTCAAATTCATTTTCAAAAGCAGTTACATCCTCTAATCGATCTGCATGAATCATTGTAAACGGCTGGCTGTTTTGCGCTGCTGTTTTCATTAAACCGATCATTGGTGTGACACCAGAACCAGCACTAATAAAATAAACAGGCTCTTTAGTGTCTTCTTGCAAACAGAACATTCCCTGCGGCATACTCACTTGAAGAACGTCCCCTTCTTCCATTTCATCATGCAAAAATGTAGACACATGACCATCACGCTTTACTGTAATGCGGTAATAAGAAGGATGATGCTGATCAGATAAGCTATATTGTCTGCTGCACATATAAGCTTCACCCGGCATATCTGCCTGTACCGTAACATATTGGCCTGCTTCATACATTGGCAGCTCTGATTCATCTTCTGGTACTAAGTAAAAGGAGATCAGCGATGGAGATTCCTGTACCTTTTTCTTAATCACAAACGGCTTCACATCTGCCCATCCGCCAGTTTGCTTTACATTCTCCTCCATCATTTCTGCTTCAATCGTGATAAAAATATTTGCAATAATGTCATATGCGGCCTTCCAAGCTAAAAGCGTGTCATCTTTTTCCGTTAAACCAAACACTTCTTTCATCGCTTCAATGAGGTGATATCCGACGATTGGATATTGCTCTTTTTTGACCATCACACTGACATGCTTATGGGCAATCTGTTTGACCGCAGGAAGTAATTCTTCTAATCGATCGATGTGCAGTGCTGCTTGATATAGTGTCGCAGCAAGCGCCTCTGGCTGACTTCCGTTCATGAGGTTTGTTTTATTAAATTGATTGAGTAGTTCTGGGTGCTGCCGAATCATATTTTGATAAAAAACAGTCACAAGTTTGGTTCCCTCAGCTTTTAATAGAGGGGCTGATTGTTTAATGGCATTCATTTGATCTTTAGATAACATCGTCATTCCTTCTTTCAAAAAGGTGTATTTTAAATACATCTTTATCGTAATGGATGACAGCTTATAAAAGCAATATTTATAATACATGTTTTAAATGTTGTCACATTTAACACTTTCTCGAACAGTTTTTGTCTAAAATGTGTTACGATGATACAAAACTCTATCAGGTTTAGAGGTCGTCAAAATGAAACTAACGAATTATACAGATTTCTCATTAAGAGTACTCATTTATTTAGCATCAAGAGAAAACAATGAACTGTCAAATATTCAGCAGATCGCCGATGTTTATGGCATTTCTAAAAATCATCTGACTAAGGTGATTTATCATCTTGGAAAACGCGGGTATGTGGAAACGATCCGTGGAAGAAATGGCGGGATTAGGCTTGGGAAAAGCCCAGAAAGCATTAATATTGGAGAAGTTGTCCGTTATACTGAGGATGATTTAGTCATGGTTGAATGCTTTGATTCAAAGAAAAACAGCTGTATCATCTCTCCGATTTGTTCATTAAAGCATGTACTTCATGAAGCACTTACTGCTTACTTACGCGTTCTTGATCAATACACATTAAAAGATTTAACTCAAAACAAAGATGCTCTTAGAGAGCTCCTCCTTTAGGCGAAAGAATTCTTTTCTTTCGTCTTTTTCTTTACCTTCTTGTAATAATAATTAATTTAAAATTATTATAAATAAATATTGACTATCAGGTTTGATTTAATATAATTAGGGTATATAGATTACTAGAAATCATTTTTTTGTTTACAGGAGGAGAAAAGAATGACAAATTCAAATCATAAAAATTTGACAACGAATCAAGGCGTGCCTGTTGGCGATAACCAAAACTCAAGAACAGCTGGTCACCGCGGACCTACATTTCTTGATGATTACCATTTGATTGAAAAACTTGCACACTTCGATCGTGAACGTATTCCAGAGCGTGTCGTTCATGCAAGAGGCGCCGGCGCTTATGGTGTGTTTGAAGTTGAAAATAGCATGGAGAAACATACAAAAGCTGACTTCTTAAGTGAAGAAGGAAAACAGACAGACGTTTTTGTTCGCTTCTCAACAGTTATTCATCCTAAAGGTTCACCTGAAACATTGCGTGACCCGCGCGGCTTTGCTGTCAAATTTTACACAGAAGAAGGTAACTATGATCTAGTTGGTAACAACTTGCCGATCTTCTTTATACGTGATGCATTGAAATTCCCTGATATGGTTCACTCTCTCAAGCCAGATCCTGTAACCAATATCCAAGATCCTGACCGTTATTGGGATTTTATGACCTTAACACCTGAATCAACTCATATGCTCACATGGCTCTTCTCTGATGAAGGAATCCCTGCGAGTTACGCTGAAATGCGCGGTTCTGGTGTGCATACATTTAGATGGGTCAACAAATATGGAGAAACAAAATATGTGAAATATCACTGGAGACCTTCAGAAGGTATTCGCAATTTATCTATGGAAGAAGCAGCAGAAATCCAAGCGAATGATTTCCAGCATGCGACAAGAGACTTATATGACCGCATTGAAAATGGCCATTACCCAGCATGGGACTTATATGTCCAGCTGATGCCGCTTAGCGATTATGATGACCTTGACTATGATCCATGTGATCCAACAAAGACATGGAGCGAGGAAGATTATCCGCTTCAAAAAGTAGGACGCATGACACTCAACCGCAATCCTGAGAACTTCTTTGCTGAAACAGAGCAATCTGCTTTCACGCCAAGTGCACTTGTTCCAGGAATCGAAGCATCAGAAGATAAACTGCTTCAAGGCCGTCTGTTCTCATATCCTGATACGCAGCGTCATCGTCTTGGTGCAAACTACATGCGCATTCCGGTGAACTGTCCTTATGCACCAGTACACAATAATCAGCAGGATGGCTTTATGACAACGACTCGTCCAAGCGGTCATATTAACTATGAACCAAACCGTTACGATGATCAGCCAAAAGAAAATCCTCACTACAAAGAAAGTGAGCAAGTTCTTCACGGTGACCGTATGGTGAGACAAAAAATTGAAAAACCGAACGATTTCAAACAAGCTGGGGAAAAATATCGAAGCTACTCTGAAGAAGAGAAGCAAGCATTGATCAAAAACCTAACAGCTGACCTGAAAGATGTAAATGACAAAACAAAATTACTTGCGATCTGCAACTTCTATCGTGCAGACGAAGACTACGGACAACGATTAGCCGATTCACTTGGTGTGGATATTCGCTCATACCTTCAAGGAAGCATGAAATAATTGATCCGTAATGAGCACCTCTTTATTAGAGGTGCTTCAGATTGACAAAGGGCTAAAATGAGCTTTATTTTGGCCCTTTGTCTTCTTTTCAGCGTGATAGAAAACCTTTGCAGTCTAGGAAGGACGAGTACTGGTGCGGAGCGAATTTGACATTCGTGAGCACCGGCACGCAAGGACTGACACCGAATGCGAGGGTTTGTCTACACGCTGGAGCACCTCTTTATTAGAGGTGCTTTTTTTATAGCCGGAATACGTTAATACTAATCAAATGACCGGTCACCGGGTGAAAATAGATTTCTGCATGTGCGGCAAAAAGCGTTGAGCCTTCCTTCACGGTGACGCGAAACACATCTTTTGTCTGATCTTCATTTACTTGTGTACGCCCAATATATTGATAATCGTTTAAAGCGGCGCCTTCATATTCCTCTTGCAACGCTGTGTACGCAAGTCTTTCCCAATTTTCAACAGGCTGCATCGCTGCATTTGCTGCAGGATGGATCATGAAAATGCCATACAAAACCATTCCTGCTGCAAAAGGCATCCACCATTTCGGCTGCATAATATCATTGATCTCACTTTCATGTATATTTTGTTTATGTTTTGCTGGTCGATCCTTTTTCATACATGAAGCATTTATTCAGCCTAAAATTCCCGGTACATGATTAATGCGGACACCAACTTTTCCCCTGAAAATGTCGATATGTTCCGAGCAAACTAATGAGGACTTCTCAAGGGAAAGGAGAAGGTTTGATGAATGTGGCGGATTATGATAAAGCACTTTATTATACGCATCGCTCGCAATGGGATAATTTACTTATTCTTATGGTACGTACGCAAGATGACTTGCTCTCGAAACGTATTGAGCATTTCTTACACGCGTATCAATTTAACCGGAACGATGCTGATGTTGAAAAATGTTTATATGGGCTCCTGCAGTACATTGACCATGCTTCAGAGGCTGCTGCATCTGAAGTTTATTCACAACCGATGTACACATAAAGAAAAAGGCTGATTATCAGCCTTTTTACATACACTTAGCAGTGCGCAGTGATTGGAAGCATAAAGTGGTCTTTTACCCATTCTTTTTTTGTATAAATAAACAGCGCATCCTCGTCATTTGGCGCCATAACCACATGTAAGCCGTCAATTGACGTATCAGGTGTAAAATAGAATATCACTTTTTCCGTCGTTTCATTCACAATATGTGCAACAACTTCCTCTATATTTTGCGGCTGGAGAGAAATGATATCAAAGACATGTATGGTTTCATTTTCTTCATTCATCAGGACAATGGTATCCAACGCTTCAATATAGAAAATGGCATCCGGCCAAACGAATGTAAAATAAAACATCAATAAGCTGCCATGGTCTTCAGCATCTAATTTCATTGATCCCGTTTGACGTTTTTCTGCGAACTGTTCAAGTAATGGCAGGTCATGTTCCAACGTCAGCTGCTTTTTGCGCATGTCCTTTTTCATTTGAATGGCGCTTTTGCCGATATTTAGACTAAATTCGCTTTCGTGGTAACGGGTAAAGCCGAATCTTGGATAAAAATCCAGTACAGTTTCATTGGCAAAAAGAAAAATCATATCATAGTCATTTTCGTACGTATCCATAATATGCTGCATTAACTTTGTCGCTAATCCTTTATGGCGGTAGGCTTGATCCGTCATCACCGTGCCAATTTGAACAGCTCGATACGTTTGGCCATCAATGATCAGGGACATGAGGTAGACGGAAGCGTTTGAGATCACTTTCCCGTGATGGACAAAGGAATAAGGAATATATTTTTCATCCCAGTACCCTCTTTTATACCAGTCACTAAAATCCAAATCAAATGTATTGATCGCTAACGCATTAAAGCTTTCTTTCAATTTGTCATCATGGCGATAACCATTCACTAATTCATATGTCTCCACTTTGTTCCCTCCTTTTTTAAATTCACCTTTAGTCAGCCGGTTCATCACCTCCCTCAAAATAAAAAAAGACTTGATGAGCATATACTCATCAAGCCTTTTATCGTTTCATTATTAGAAATTAGACTGGACATGCTTCTCTTTTTACGCAAAAGGGCACGTCAAATAAACCAACATCTGTGCTCTTTTTTATTCAATTCATTGAATTGAATGTGCGCTTAAAAGTTTTAGCATAACGACTAAATTCCCTTCTGTCATAGCAGCTCTTTCGGCTGATTTTTTTGATAATCCACTGCATACAGAGCCGCTTGTGTACGATCTGCCAGCTCTAGTTTTGATAATACATGAGATACGTGTGTTTTGACAGTCTTTTCAGAAATAAACAGTGATGAGGCAATTTCTTTATTGCTTTTCCCCTTTGCAATTTCGAATAAGACATCTCGCTCTCTATTGGTCAGCTCTTTCATTAACTTCCATTTTTGCTCTTTTGACTCAGTCAAATGCTGCACAAGAAAGTTGGTGATATGAGCATCTAATTGATAGGTGCCCTTTTGTACGTCAATCATTGTCGTAAGGAGCTTTTCTGGCGCTACATCCTTGAGCTGATAGGCTTTTGCCCCTGCTTGAATAGCGGGAATAACATAATCTTTATCCGCATAGCTTGTCAGAATCACAATGCGGGTATCGGGCATTTCCAGCATCATTTGTTTCGTGGCTTCAATACCATTCATCACAGGCATCGATAGATCCATTAGAACGATGTCAGGCCGCGTTTGTCTGACAACTTCTAATGCTTCTTCTCCATTAGAAGCCTCACCAACGATTTCGACGTCAGGCTGTGTCTGCAAGAAAAACACAAGCCCTTTTCTCACAATATGATGATCATCTGCAATCACGACTCTCATGACGACTCCTTCCTTTCTTGAGAAAATGGCACCTTCACTTGAATGGTGGTTCCTTTACCGAGCTCAGACTCTATACAAAATGTTCCACCAGCTCTTTTGATACGGTCAGACATGCCTTTCAGACCAAGTGAAGGGAGGCTCATTTGCTCGTCATACTGAAACCCTTTTCCGCGGTCAATGATTTTCATCTCAAACGTGTCTTTTGATTGTTCAAGCTGGACCTTAACTTCCTCTACTCCCGCATGTTTTTGACAATTATTCAGCGCTTCTTGGCATACCCGAAACAACGTTTCATGCTGCGAATGATCCATCTCCATACAGCCTGATAACGATAATGTACAGCGTAATCCTAAAAGCTTTGCATACTCTTGAATTCCTGTAGTGAATCCTTTTTCAAGTCCTCTTGGCCTTAGCTGCCAAATGAGTGACCGCATTTCAACCAGTGCATCTTGTGACAAATGCTGAATAAAATCAATCATTTCCCCTAGATTTTGATCATTAGTCATTTGACGGGCAGCTTTAGCAGTCAGACTGACTGAAAATAGCATCTGGTTGACGGAATCATGTAAGTCCTGTGCAAGCCGGTTTCTTTCTTCCAAAAGAGCATGTTGATGTTCGTTTTGCACAAGCTTCATCCGTTGAATGGCGGTACCAATTTGAAGCGCAATGCTTTCAAGCAAGTTCAATTCTTCTTGCGTAAATGTGACTTTTCCTTTTGCCGCCACATTCAATAATCCGAACGTACGCTTACATGCTTTGAGGGGAACCGTCGCATGATGCGTAATTCCTTCAGTATCCCCAAGCTGCTTTTTCATCGCCGTTTCGATGCGTTTACAATTCATAATGTTTGTGGCAGATTGAAGTGAACCTTTTGTGTATCGATTGATGCAATAGCAATCGTTTTGGCACATGAGCTGTTTTTGATGCTTTGCCAGCGCTTCGGGTAAGGAGACCTCTGCCATCAATTCGTACGAACCGTCTTTTTCTATAAAATAAATCCATGCTGAATGAAAGCCTGTGACATCCATCAGCATATGGAGCACTTCATGAAGCGTATCTTTCATTTCCGTGCCTTCATTTAGCTTTTCAGCAATTTCTTTTAACGTTTTTAATGTTTCAACCTTCTCTTGATATTCTCCCATACTGTTTACCCCCGGCATTTGCTGCCTTCTCTTTTCATTACGCTCATTATATCATGAGCATTCTGCCGGTTCTTTCGCTAAAAGGATGATTTTTTCTCATCCTTTTGACTGAGAAAAAGCCATCATGCATTCACACGATGGCCTTGTTTGTTTATTTAGCTGTTTCTTCCACAATCTCATAAACGACTTTCATCACTTCTTCTGACAGATGCTTCAGCTTTTCTTCGCTATCTGTTAAAGATGTACCTTTGACTGCAATATAAAATTTCACTTTAGGCTCAGTGCCGGAAGGTCTTAAGCAGAACCACGAGCCATCCTCAAGGAAATATTTCAGCACGTTTGAAGCTGGCAGGTGAATGGTTTCTTCTTTCTTTTCGGCAACGAGGTGTCTTTGACTTGATTGGTAATCCTCGATGACAGTGATGCGCTGACCCGCGATAGCAGCTGGTGGATTTGTTCTAAAGGTATGAAGGATCGCTGAAATTTGCTCTGCTCCTTCTTTTCCTTTTAAGGTTAACGACTTTAACCCTTCCCGGTAAAATCCAAACTCCTTGAACATATCGACAAGCGCGTCGTACAAGGACTTGCCTTGTTTTTTATAGAAAGCAGCGACTTCGACAGCTAACAGCGCCGCTTGCACCGCATCTTTATCTCGGGCAAAGTCACCGATCAAATAGCCATAGCTTTCTTCGTACCCGAATTGAAACGTGTATTCTCCGCTCTCTTCGAATTGCTTGATTTTTTCTCCAATAAATTTAAAACCAGTAAGCGTGTCAATTGTATGGGCACCAAATGCTGAAGCAACAGCACGCCCAAGCTCACTTGTGACAATCGTTTTCATCACAACGGGACGAGGCGGCAGCTGACCAAGCTTTTGTTTTTCAGACAATAAATAATGGAGCAGCAGGGCTCCTGTTTGGTTGCCTGTTAAGACGGTAAACTCTCCATCATGATCTCTGACCGCAATGCCTAACCTATCCGCATCTGGGTCTGTTGCAATGAGGATATCAGCATTCTGCTTTTCGCCAAGCTTGATGGCATACTCAAATGCTGCATGCTCCTCTGGATTTGGCGATGTCACTGTTGAAAATTGCGGATCTGGTTTTTCCTGTTCAGGCACAACGGTCACATGCTGATAGCCTAAAGCCTGAAGCCCTTTTCGGACAGGCTGGTTGGCCGTACCATGAAGCGGGGTAAAAACGACTTTGACATCGACCTCACCTGCCAGCTCAGGGTGGACACTGATGGTTTTTAATTTTTCAATATACGCATGATCGATTTCTTCTCCGATCATCTTGATCAGCCCTTGTTGTTTTAACGTTTCTTCTGAATCAACTGAAATCGACAGTTCATTTTCTATTGCATCTACTTCTTGAATGACTTGATCTGCTTGAAGTGGAGGCAGCTGTCCGCCGTCTTCTCCATATACTTTATAGCCATTATATTCTGGTGGATTATGACTTGCTGTCACGACAATCCCAGCAAATGCATTCAGCTCTCGAACAGCAAAGGAGAGCTCTGGTGTTGGACGCAGTTCGTCAAATACGTATGTTTGAATGCCCTGTGAAGCAAGAGTTTTGGCTGCTTCCATCGCAAATTCAGGCGATTTATGGCGTGAATCATATGCAATGGCGACGCCTCTTCTTTTTGCATCCTCTCCATGTTTCGCAATATACGCAGCAAGGCCTGCAGATGCTTTACGAACCGTGTACACATTCATTCGGTTCGTGCCGGCACCAATCTCTCCGCGCATTCCTCCAGTGCCGAACTCAAGGTTTTTGTAGAAACAGTCTTCAAGTGCTAATTGATCATCTTGATGTGCCTCCAGCCATTCCCTTAGCTCAGTATCCAGGTGCTTCTCATTGATCCATCGCTCATAATTCGTCTTCCAACTCATGGTCGTCCTCCCAGCTCTTATCATCAATAAAATACATCTACTGTTATTTTATATGGAATCATCCTTTATGTCATGCTATATCATTGGCAGATGAAGAAAATGCTGAACAAATAAAAAAGCCGATACATGATCGGCTTTTCTTTTATTCAGCATCAAGTGGTACAACTGCTTCATGGAATAGTTGATCTAATTCTGTTTGATGTTTCTGTTTTGCTGCTTCATCCCAGCCAAAACGCTCTGCCATATAGTCAACGACAGGCTGTGCATATTTTTTCGCCCAGTTGATATTAAATAATAGGCTTCCTGTTCTTCTTAAGAAGAAATCAACAGGGGTAACAGCTAATTCTTCTTCGATTGCATAGACAAGCTCTGCCAGTACATACGCTGGAATGTTTCGTTTGTCTGCTTCACCTTGAAGCTGCTCTACACGCTTGAAGAGACTGCTGACGTTTGAGCCATATTTTTCAGCGAGTTTTTGAGCAATCGGTTCTGTTAAACCAACAGATACTCCTTCTGCTGTTTTCGCTTGGACTAAGGATGCCATATTTTTAGACCCGCCTACATGACCGCCTGAAATTGGCATATGCTTTGTTTTACATGGCCCGAAGTCTTTGCCCGTTTCTTCTTTCAGTCCATCACGTACGAGATTCACAATGTGCTCAGCCATTTTGCGGTAGCCTGTTAATTTACCGCCAGCAATGGTAATTAAGCCTGAAGATGATGTCCATACTTCATCCTTACGAGAAATTTCTGAAGGGTCTTTGCCCTCTTCATGAATGAGTGGACGAAGACCAGCCCAGTTAGATTCAACATCTTTTTCTGTAATATTGAGATCAGGGAACATGTATTGAATCGCTTTGATGACATAATCACGATCTGCTTTTGTCATACGCGGATGTTCCAGCTGCTTTTTGTACACTGTATCTGTTGTTCCAACGTACGTTTTGCCTTCTCTTGGAATCGCAAAGACCATACGTTTATCAGGTGTGTCAAAGTAGATCGCTTGTTTTAATGGGAAGACTGATTGGTCGAATACTAAGTGAATACCTTTTGTATGCTGTAAGTGCTTCCCTTCTTTTGAGTGATCCTTGTCTCTTAGCTGATCGACCCATGGACCTGTCGCATTGACGATTTTCTTCGCATACACATCGTAGGTTTTCTGCGTCATGACATCTTCAATGACAACACCGACAACTTTGCCTTTATCATAAATAAATTCTTTTACTTTCGCATAGTTGACTGCTTCTGCCCCGAATTTCACAGCCTCTTTCATGACTTCGATTGTCAGGCGTGCATCATCTGTACGGTATTCAACATAGTAGCCGCCGCCTTTTAAGCCGTCCTTTTTCACAAGCGGTTCTTTTGCAAGTGTTTCCTTCGCACTTAGCATGCTTCTGCGTTCGCTATGCTTTACACCAGCTAAAAAGTCATACACTCTAAGCCCAATGGATGTTGAAAACTTACCGAATGTCCCGCCTTTATGCATCGGAAGAAGCATCCATTCTGGTGTTGTCACATGAGGACCGTTTTCGTATACAATGGCACGCTCTTTACCGACCTCTGCGACCATCTTCACTTCGAATTGTTTTAAATAACGAAGTCCACCGTGCACTAGTTTCGTTGAGCGGCTAGACGTACCTGCTGCGAAATCCTGCATTTCTGCAAGACCAACGCGCATCCCGCGTGAAGCCGCATCAAGTGCTGTACCAGCGCCTGTAATACCCCCGCCAATGATAAACACATCATATGGTTTTTTTGTCATTTCCTGCAGCATTTGTTCCCTTTCTAAGCTAGAAAAAGTCATCTCTTGTTCCTCCCATGTTGTACGGTAAAGAAAAAGAGACCGCAAACACCCAAAGCGTATTTCTACACTTCGGTGCCTGCGGTCTCTCCAGTTCTCCAACCGTTCTATTAACTTACTTGAAGTATACCATACTTTTGGTTTATTTGAAAGCTTGAGCTGCTTTTACAGCCTTTTTCCACCCGCTGTATAACGAGTCACGGCTGTCCTCTTCCATCTTAGGGTCAAAGCGCTTGTCAAGGTTCCATTGTTTTGCAATGTCTGAACGGTCGTTCCAGAAGCCAACTGCTATTCCCGCAAGATAGGCCGCACCGAGTGCCGTCGTTTCATTAATTTCTGGACGCTCTACAGGCACATCCAACAGATCACTTTGGAAGCCCATTAAGAAATCATTCTTCACAGCTCCGCCATCAACGCGCAATGTTTTTAATGAAATGTTTGAATCCTTTTCCATCGCATCTAACACATCTTTCGTTTGATAAGCAAGTGATTCTAACGTTGCTCGGACAAAGTGCTCTTTAGAAGTACCGCGTGTTAACCCGAAAACAGCGCCTCTGACATCACTATCCCAGTATGGTGTGCCTAGACCAACGAATGCCGGAACGACATATACGCCCTCTGTTGACTCAACGCGCTCTGCATATGCTTCGCTGTCTTTCGAGTCTTTAAACATTCTCAGTCCGTCACGCAGCCACTGAATCGCTGAGCCAGCAACGAAAATACTTCCTTCTAAAGCATATTCAACTTTGCCGTCAATGCCCCATGCAATCGTCGTTAATAAACCATGATCCGACTTAATGGCTTTTTCCCCTGTATTCATCAACATGAAACATCCTGTACCATATGTGTTCTTCGCCATTCCTTCTTCAAAGCAAGCCTGACCGAATAAAGCAGCCTGCTGATCTCCCGCCGCTCCTGCAATCGGAATATTTCTGCCGAAGAAGTGATAGTCTGTTGTTTCACCATAAATGTGTGAAGATGGTTTCACCTCCGGAAGCATAGATGCAGGTACGCCAAGGATATCAAGTAATTCTTCATCCCATTTCAGATCGTAAATGTTGAACATTAACGTTCTTGACGCATTGGAATAATCTGTGACGTGTGATTTACCGCCTGTCATCTTCCAAATAAGCCAAGTATCGATTGTGCCAAACAGTAAGTCGCCATTTTCTGCTTTCTCACGGGCACCTTCTACATTGTCTAAAATCCATTTGACCTTTGTACCTGAGAAATAAGCATCGATGAGAAGACCTGTTTTATTTCTAAACGTTTCATTGTGTCCTTGCGCTTTTAAATCTTCACAAATGCCAGACGTTTGTCTTGACTGCCAAACAATTGCATTGTAAATAGGTGCGCCTGTATGTTTATCCCAAACAACAGCTGTCTCACGCTGGTTCGTAATTCCGATACCAGCGATTTGGTCTGCTTCAATTCCTGATTCAATTAAAGCTGTTGAAATGACCGATAGAACAGAGCTCCAAATTTCATTTGCATTGTGTTCTACCCAGCCTGGGTTCGGAAAATATTGATTAAATTCCTTCTGAGCTGTATGTGCAATTTTGCCTTCTTGATCAAATAAGATTGCTCTTGAGCTTGTGGTCCCTTGATCTAATGCAAGAATATATTTTTCTTTTGTCATGATGTTTTCCTCCCCTTACATACTTTCATTTACAGCATTTGTTTGGTTTTTCGTAGAGACATAGAGTCCTAACAATACCACAACTAAAATAACGCTTACAATCCAAAAGGCTGGAGTGACGTTCGCTTTAAAGGCTGCATTGTAGAAAACACCGCCAAATGCGCCGCCTAAAATTGGACCAATAACTGGCACCCAAGCATATTTCCAATTCGATGGGCCTTTCCCTGGAATCGGCAGGATCGCATGTGCAATTCTCGGACCTAAATCACGTGCAGGGTTAATTGCATAACCAGTTGTTCCACCTAAAGAAAGACCAATTGCAACAATTAAGAAACCAACAATCAGCGGATTGACTCCGTCTGCAAATTTATTTGCACCAATCGCTAAGATTCCTAGAACCAATACAAATGTACCGATGACTTCACTAAGTACGTTTGCAAAAGTATGCGGAATCGCAGGACCAGTTGAGAATACACCTAGCTTTGCACCTGGATCATCAGTTGCTTTCCAGTGCGGTAAGTAATGTAAAAAGACGATAATAGCCCCTATTAATGCGCCAAGCATTTGACCAATAATATACATTGGAACATCAGCCCAAGGAAAACTTCCTTCTAGCGCAAGCCCAATTGTTAGTGCGGGATTTAAATGCGCTCCACTGATTCCACCCGTTGCATAAGCTGCAATGGCCACTGCAAATCCCCATCCGAAAGCGATTACAATCCATCCGGATTGATATGCGAGCGATTTCTTTAAATTAACTGCCGCACACACACCGTCTCCAAAAATGATGAGCAGCATTGTACCTACGACTTCTCCCCAAAATGGTGTCATGAAAAATTCCTCCTCTGGTTCAGTTGCCATCCCCTATGAATGTGTAGAAAAGATAAAGAAAAAGATCCACAACAAACATACTTTACATCAGGGTCATTTGTCACCTAGTAAAGCGCTGTTGTGGATCTCCGTTTCTCCATCACATGATATTAACTTAGTGCAATAGTATCAGAGGATGAAAACGTTGTCAATAAATATTCACATTTTATCTTTTTCACTTTTGGAACGCTTTCCAAAGGGTGGTATTCGAGGTCGTCACAGCTGTAGCCCCTGCTTCAAGCGCTCTTTCTACATCTTCTTTTGTACGGATAAATCCGCCTGCAAATATTGGGATCCCAGCTCGCTCGCGCACTTCTGTAATTAAATCTGGTACGACTCCCGGCAACACTTCAATAAAATCTGGACGATGTTTCCCGACGAACTCCATGCTTTTTTCCATGGCACTCGTATCAAGTAAAAACATTCGCTGAATGGCATATACCTTTTTTTGCTTAGCTTTTACTATGACAGAAGACCTAGTAGAAATAATTCCTGCAGGCTTCATTTCCTGACAAATAAATTCCGTTCCATACTCATCATGTTTAATCCCGTGAATGAGATCGACATGGACAAACATTTTTTTGTGATGAGCATTTGCCTCATTCATGATGCCCTTTAGCCGGCCTAAGTGAACATCAAGTAAGACACCATATGTAAATGGACTTTTTAAAAATTCCTCAAATTGCTTCATATTGCGAACAGCAGGTAGAATAGGTTGATCATGAAAACTCATATGCCGTCTCCTTCAAAAGTGTATTGGATCAGTCTTCTCCTAACAGTAATAGAAACTCTTCTATTTTTCAATACACCTAGTGTGTCCAATACCGATTTCACCTCACATCATCTTCATAGACCTAGCTCAAAATGCTGGAAAGCATGCTTTTATTCCATAGAAAAAAGCAGAGAAGTCTCTCTGCTATAGCTGTGCCATGCTTTCTTTTAAGGTATTGATGATAAATGAGGCGTCATCATCTGTGATATTAAGCGGCGGTGCAAGCTGGGCAACGTTATTATAGCCGGCAACTGTATCACCATTTTTCCCGATGATCAGCCCGCGTTTTTTACATTCTGCGATCAATTGACCGACAACATGTAGCTCAGCTGGTTTTTTGGACTGCTGATCCTGAACAAGCTCAATGCCAAACAGCAAGCCTTTTCCTCTGACATCTCCGACAAATGGGTGCTCTTTTAACTCTTGCAAACGTTCAAGCATATCTCGCCCCAGCGCATCTGACCGTTCCACTAATTGCTCGTTTTCCATAATCTCTAGGTTGGCAAGTGCCACCGCACAGGAAGCAGGGTGACCGCCAAATGTATTCACATGGCGCAGCCGGTCATACGTATCTTCCCCTGCATAAGCTTCATAGATTTCTCGTTTCACGCACGTTGCAGAAAGCGGTAAATAGCCGCTTGTAATCCCTTTTGCCATGGTGATAATATCCGGTTTTACTTCCTCATGCATAAAACCAAACCGCTTCCCTGTCCGGCCAAAGCCGCAGATGACTTCATCTACGATAAGAAGCGCCCCATGAGCTTCACAGATGTCTTTGACCTTCTTCAAATACCCTTTTGGCGGCATTAAGATACCTCCGCCCGTAATGATCGGCTCCATAATGACCCCAGCAATGGTCTCGCTTAGTTCCCACGTCATAGCCTGATCAATCGCCGCAGCACTCGCCAAATTCTCTTGGTCCTCAGGATGACGATACACATCAGGAGGTGCAACGTGGATAAAGCCCTGACCTAATGGTTCATATTTATATTTACGCTGCGCTTGACCGGTTGCGGCAAGAGCAGCTGCTGTATTGCCGTGATACGACCGGTACCGGGAGATGAACTTTGTCCTTGTACTCTCTCCTTTTTGCGCATGATATTGTTTGACAATTTTAAATGCGGCTTCATTGGCTTCAGAACCGCTGTTAGAAAAGAAGATGACATAGTCCCCGCCAAGCCACTCATTTAGCTTTTCAGCCAGCTGAATCGCCGGCACGTGGCTTTGTGTAAGCGGATAGTAAGGCATTGTCTTTAATTGCTTATACGCCGCTTCTGCAAGCTCTTTGCGGCCATATCCGGCATTTACACACCAAAGACCTGACATCCCGTCTAAATAGCGATTTCCATGAATATCTGTCACCCATGCGCCTTCTGCCTCGTGAATAACCATACTTTCATTTTCCTTGTTTGTCCCTTTCATATGATGCCAGATCAACTGATCATCTTTCGCCTGAAGATTTTGCGCCTGCTCATGTATTTTCATCTTCCCGCCCCCATGTATCCGTTTTCATCATTAAAGAAGCTTAGACCAGTTCAAGCAGCACATTGCCTCTCCATTCATTATATGGATGAAACGTGAGGCATATGAAACTGGAACTTGACAGTTTCTTTCATTATAAAAAAGGGGGCAGGCCGATTACATTAGACAGATCGTCAACTGATTGAACACCATCATAAGACACTTTTCTTGATGCCTTGGCAAATTGAACACACTCCGCTAACGTCGATTTCCTTGCAGGAATTCATAAGCAAGAATTGCAAATTCAAGTGCCTGGCGTTTCGGCGCTTGCATCATATCCTCACCAAGTAAGGCATGCAGTTTATCCAGTCTATGATAAAGGGTTTGCCTAACAATATAGAGCTGGCTTGCGGTTTCTTTTTTAGAACCGTTTGTCTGTAAAAAGATATTCAGCGTTTGATAGAGTCTCCCGCTATTTTGATTATCGTATAAAATCACGGGCTCTAAATACTCTTTCACCATGCATTCAAGCAGACCGCTTTCCTTCATCATAGGCATGAGACGAAGCATATGTAGATCTTGGTAAAATGGACTTTCCACCCGCTGAGGCATCACTTTTTTTAAATGCAGCACTTCTTTGGCTGCTTGAAAGCTTTTTCTCATGTGCTGAAACTGTTCACAATATTGACCGATACCAAAATTGATCTCGGCCCCTCGGGGCTGCTCCCGGTCATACAATTGTTTGATGTCGTTTGCAGCCTTTTCTGCACGCTCTTTCCAGTCCTCTTTCTTTCTCGTGTTTAATAAAATAAACAAGGTTTGTCCTTGATGCTCATATGCAATCAGATAGAAACCCGCACGCTGAAAAATGGAGCGGCAAGATACAAGAAAGTAAAGATTCCCTGCGATTTCTTCGATTTGATGATGCTTTTGAAAGAGCAAAACTACGCAGCCAGTTGGCTTTTTCAACCCTTCTGTTTCTTCAAGGTGCTCTATGATCTCTCGTTCTGTATGCTCTTCTTGGAACCATTTTTGCAGCCATTCATTCTCTTTTGTTTTCTTCAGCTCTTCTGTATAAAGCTCTCTTAATGTTTGCTGGGCAAGAGCATTCGCTCCTTTATCCATCACGAGCAGTTCAAATTCAGAGAGTGTGTCCGCTTGATGAATGAGCACAAGATCTGCAAATGTTTGTTTGAGTGCAAGCACTTGTTTTTGCGTCACTTCGTATCCTTTTGGCACGGAAGCAAACTGTAAATAATTCATGACCAGTTCTTCGGTTGGTTTGGAAGAATCACATAAAATAATCGGCTCGCCCTGAACAGGGAGGAGTAAAAGAATCCCCCTTACGTGCTGATACACTTGATCCAAAATATCCATCTGCGGATGCGGGGTCAGTAAAAGCTCATTCAGCTTTGATGATAGTGCTTCTAAATCTGCCATCATTTGATACTGACGCTCGATCATCATCGTATGAAGATGCTGCGTGATGTTGACGAACTTCACTTCTTTTGTAAACAGAATAAGCGGAAAATCTCTTTCTTCTGCATAGATCAGCAATTCTTCCGGCACATCGAATCTTAACGGCACAAATTCAATACACAAGCCGGCTGCCCCTGAATCAATCAGCTGCCGTAAAAACGCTTGAAACACATCCAGTTGATCATGGAAGCCTGCGGCTGTCGTTAATATAAGCTCGCCTCCATTTAACAAATCCTCTACATCAGGCACTTCTAACACATGGATCCATTTGACCTGCCGAAACAATCCTTTTTCCCCTGCTAACACTTTTGCATGCGCAAAATGCTTCGTTTTCAACACGTCACTCACTTGGAAATGAACATCTACATTCATTCATCTGTCCCCCTTTGTTTGCCGCCTATCCCCTATCCCAGCATGGATAAAATCCATAATAAAACTGGTAATGTCACGATACTTAAGATTGTACTGAGAAATGTCGTGCTTGAGACAAACTCAGGCTTCGTTCGAAATTGTACAGCCATCAGCGTGGTATTTGCTGCTGTCGGCATGGCTGCCACTAAGATCATAATTTGTTTCACCATATCATCTACCGGTAAAATAACCGTAAAGCCAAATGCGATGAGTGGGGAGATAAACAGCTTCAGCAATACAGCATAAGAAATATTTCGATAATCCACTTGCTTAAAAGAGATCACGGCAAGCTGCATACCTAAAATAAGCATAATCGTCGGTATGGCAGCATTCCCTACAAGCTGAATACCCGTCATCAGCTCTTTAGGTAATGAAAGGTCAATCAGCTGAAATAATAGACCGATGAGCGCCCCGTAAGCAACCGGCATACGAAGCACTTTTTTCAGCACGACCTTTCCATCTCCCGCATCCTCTCCGCCCTTTGCTGCATAATACATACCGATTGTACTCATGACAAGCTGCTGCAGCACCATCAATACGATCGCAATATCCAAACCTGCTGCTCCGAAGACAAGCAGCACAACGGGCGTGCCGTAGTTTCCATTGTTCATAAAGGCTGACGACAGAATCATGGCACAATACGTTTCATTCGAATAACCATACATACGAGATAATATAAAGACACATAAAATAAGTGCAAGACAAAGCCCGACAACAAAAATGGATAAATACACATAGTCCATCGACACTTTGTTTTGATAAAAGGTTTCAAACGCAAGAAATGGTGACATTAAATATAAAGACATTGATGAGAGCGTATGTATGTCAAAACCAATCGCCTTCTGCCCGATATACCCAATCAGAAATATGCCGAACACTGGCAGTAGGACAAGTAAAAACTCCATGCTGCACCTACTTTTCTCTAGTTGAATTCCAGATTCCATCTGCTTCCTCATTATCATACCACTGATAAACAATAAAAAAGAAGCACCCTTATGAAAGGCCGCTTCTTTCCTCATCCATATAAAACACTTCCCACAAATGACCATCAAGATCCTGAAAGCTCCATCCATACATGAACTCATGATCCTGCTTCTCCTTAAACGGTGAACCGCCTGCTGCCATTGCCTGCTCGACAAGCTCATCGACCTCTTCTCGTGAATTGACACGAATAGAGATAATCACCTCTGATGCCTCTTTTGCGTCCACTAATTGTTTCTCTGAGATGGATTGAAAATGCCTAAGAGATAACAGCATGACGGTGATCGTGTCATCAATGACCAAACAGGCCGCCTGATCATTCGTGAACTGCTGCTCAAAGTCAAAACCCAGCTGCTCAAAAAAAGCGATAGATTCCTTCACGTGCTTTACCGGCAAATTGATATACAGATGTTTAGATTGTCGCCCCATATTCCTCTCCTTTTTGAACACATGATCTCCTTTCAGTATATTCTGCTTTTGCTCCAGCATCCCTTTGTCAGTCGAAAAATCTTATCCCTTTTTTAGCAGTGGTTAGCGATCACTCATGGCGCCACATTGTCTCTTTAAAAAATGTCATCAAAAAGAAGCGCCTCAACAATAGGCGCTTTCTTTCATTATTTCTTATATTCAATATGGTACACGTCTCTTCTTCGGTCTTTCAGCTGACGTACGGTCCCGTCTTGCCTTTGTCTTCTTAAAATTTCTAAATCGACATCACCAACGACAACCATCTCAATGTTTGGATTACACTCTCCTACAATCCCATCTCTTGCAAATTCAAAGTCTGATGGGGCAAATATAGCCGATTGTGCATATTGAACATCCATATTTTCGGTTTGCGGAAGGTTGCCAACTGTTCCCGAGATGACGGTATAAATCTGGTTTTCGACCGCTCTCGCCTGTGCACAGTAACGTACTCTTAAATAGCCTTGGCGGTCTTCTGTACAGAACGGAGTGAAAATAATTTTCGCTCCTTTGTCAGCCGCGATCCGTGCAAGCTCAGGAAATTCAATATCGTAGCAAATTTGGATCGCAATTTTGCCGCAGTCTGTATCAAATACCCGGACCTGGTCACCAGCTGAAATCCCCCACCATTTTCTTTCATTCGGCGTGATGTGAAGTTTATATTGCTTTTCAATCGTTCCATCACGTCTAAATAAATAGGCGATATTGTAGATTTTCCCTTCCTCTTCTACAAAGTGGGACCCGCCGATGATATTAATGTTATATTTCACAGAAAGGTCTGTGAACAAATTAATGTAGTCCTCGGTATATTCCGTAATCCGCTGTACGGCAAGACTTGGTGAACGCTCTTCTAAATAAGACATGAGCTGCGTCGTAAAAATTTCTGGGAATACGGCAAAGTCAGCTGATGCATCTGATGCGACATCCACATAATACTCCACCTGATTCATAAATTCCTCAAAGGAATGAATTTGTTTCATCGCATATTGAATCACACAAATTCGAACGGGGAACGCCGATTTATAATATCTTTTCGATTGCGGGCGATAGTCGACATTGTTCCATTCCATTAACGTCGCATATGTGCTGGATGCTTTATCATCCGGCAGGTAATTCGGATTGATCCGCATGAGACTAAATTCATTTAACAGCTGAAAAGATAAAACGGGATCATAGATTTGGTGAAGCATCACCTGCTCCACATACTGGCGAGGCGTCATTTCCTCTTGGTATTTATGATAATTCGGAATGCGTCCGCCAATGATGATGCTTTTTAAATTTAATCTTCTCGCTAAGTCTTTTCTTGCTTCATACAAACGATGCCCAATTTTCATGCGGCGGTACTCAGGACCCACCATGACTTCGATTCCGTACATATTCATCCCATCAGGATTATGGTTTGTAATGTACCCATCATCTGTAATGTCCTGCCACGTGTGGCGATCATCGTATTCATCAAAGTTAATTAATAAACTTGAACAAGAGCCAATGATTTCTCCCTCGAATTCAGCACAAAACTGTCCTTCTGGGAAATGCTCAAGGTGGCTTTCAAGATGCTCTCGTTTCCAAGGGTCCATGCCTGGAAAGCATACCTCTTGCAAGGCAATGATTCGGTCAATATCCTCTTCACGGATATTACGGATCACCATTCTTTTTTCAAACCGCGTTAAGTCTAGTTTTTCTGCCATGATGTTTTTGCCCCCTTACTGATCCTCTTTTTCAAGCTGATGGAATAGCTGGAGCAATTCGATTTCAGCCATGGATTCTAATCTGACATCATATTCTTCAAATTGCAGCGTGCTCGTCACTTTGTTTGGGACGATGACACATTTCATACCTGCCCGTTTGGCAGCTACTGATCCATTCACAGAATCCTCAAATGCCACGCAATCTTTTGGCTCTACCCCTAAGCAGCGTGCGGTTTGCAAATAGAGCTCTGGATTTGGTTTGACTTCTTCCACATCATCTGACGTGCGGATACATTCAAAGTAGTCGAAAAGACCAATCTGCTTTAGGTGATCTGACACCCATTTATAGTCTGAGCTGGAAGCAAGTCCAATCTTGATCCCGAGCTCCTTTGCTGCTTCTAAATAAGCTTCTACGCCAGGTCTTGCTGATTCGTCCTTCATTCTTTTTTGAAAACGAGAACGCCGATCTGCTGTGAGTGTCTCATGATCCAGCGTCTTCCCTAGCTGCTTTTCCAAATATTCAAATGGCTTAAAGCCTGCCTGCGTCCCAATGACATTGCCCCATACGGAAAGAGGCAGCTCTGACTCATGCTCCGCAAACATTTCTTGTAAAACCTCATATTCATGTGTTTCTGTATCTAAAATTAATCCGTCAAAATCAAATATAATCGCCTTTACCAACGAGGCCACTCCTTTTTTTACGAAAGTCTTAAACATTTACTCAATGCTATCATATCGTGAATAAAATTGACTTTCAAAGATGAATGTCTGCTAAAATGATTATGTATAAAAGGAGCCTGCACCGTTTTGTCAGGCTCCTACCCGTGTTCTGTTCATTCTGTAAGAGATCCAAGCGCTCCGATTCGTGGAGAAATAGGCAATGTTGAAAAAGAGCGGGTTTGGTATTACAGATCTTAAAGGTTTCTCCGTTCCCTTAAAAATAGTATGTGCGAGGGCCGTGTAAGTTAACAAGGAAGTTCACACCATCTTTTACGCATTTTGAAGGTGACGGCTGACAAAATCATCTAGATCAAACGGAAAAGAAAAGCCGCAGGCATTGACCTGCTCACGGTTCCGCTCGAATAGCTCACGATCACGTTTGGTGATATGACGTTTCGGTTTTACAATTATGGTATGTAATAGCTGAAGTCCCGATAAAATACGAAAAGCATCATCCATCGTCCCGTTATATACTCCATCAATAAAGGTAAGGGAGCGGTCTTTTTGACGCATATCCCGCTGCTGTCCATTGACAGCATGAGAAAGAAGATCTTCAACTTCCTTTGATATTTCTTCAATTGCCTGCTCTTGCAGGTCTGTAGCAGCTTTCATTAATCTCACGTGACATCTACCTCTCTGTCGTTATTTCTCCATTCAGAATAGCACAGAAAAAAAGGCGTTCGCCAAGGTAAGTGTTTCCTATATATACCCATAGAGAGGAACGGATATCATGATCATAAAAGGGCACACGCTCTCACTCAAAGTAGACGAGCAGTATCATCACACATCACTCAGTCATTTTTTAAAGACAGCCGTATCTGCATCAAAACCGATTATTCATTTTTGGATGGAGCATCAAAAAGTCCGTTTAAATCAAAAGCCTGCCCATCACGCGGCTAAAGTCAGTAAAGGCGATCAGATCATCATTGATTTATTTGAAACAGAAGAAAGTGATGTGGCACCAGAATACGGTGAATTAGAGGTGCTCTTCGAGGACGAGCATTTATTAATTGTGCAAAAACCTGCCGGACGGCCAACTCATCCGAATGAACAAGGACAAACGGGCACACTGGCTAACCTTGTGGCCTTCCATTTTCAAGCAAATGGAGAAGAAAAGAGGGTGAGACATATCCACAGGCTGGATCAAGACACAAGCGGCACCGTCATTTTTGCAAAGCATAGATTAGCCCATGCGGCTCTTGATCAAATGCTTTCTAAAAAAACAATCAGCCGAACATACATCGCCATCACAGAGGGGCTTTTCAAAAAAAAGAAAGGCACCATTGATGCAGCGATCGGCCGTGACAAACACCATGCAGTCAGACGAAGAATCTCCCCTACTGGACAAAAAGCTGTGACTCATTTTCAGGTCATGGACATGAATAAACGTCTGCAAATGACAGCCGTTAAACTGCAATTAGAGACGGGTAGAACGCATCAAATTCGTGTCCACCTTAGCAGTCTCGGGCATCCACTAGCTGGGGACACTTTATATGAGGGAGTTCGTGATTACATCAACAGGTGTGCTCTTCACGCCAAGCAAGTTGACATGAAACACCCCTTTACAGGTGAGCATCTGATCATCGAAGCACCTCTACCACCTGATATGGACCAGCTCATGAATAAAATCATCCATTAAAATAAAGAGCCTGCATTTGATTAGCAGGATCTCAGATTGTTGACAAAGGGCTAAAATAATCTTATTTTAGCCCTTTCTTCTTTTCAGCGTGATAGAAAACCTTTGCAGTTCTAGGAAGGACGAGCACCGGAACGTAGATCTGACAACGAATGCAAGGGTTTGTCTACACGCTGGGAGCCTGCATATGATCAGCAGGCTCTTTTTCTTTAGACAGACGCTCTTTTTGCATAAATAATGTACCGCTCTGGTGCATTGCCGACAAAATGAAAAGGATAGCATGTGGTTAACACCAGCTCTTCCTTTTCATTCTGCAACGTAATAATGGATGTATCATGCTGATCGACAATTTTCGTATGCGTGATTTCATAGACAAACTCACCATACGGCACAGTGATTTTCAGCTGATCTCCAATATCCAGTTCACCTGTCCGGCGAAATACCGTGTCACGGTGGCCAGATAGGACGATTTGTCCATTCTGATCAGGATAATAACTGCCTTTGTAGTGTCCTACTCCCTTTGCAAGGTCATCCGCATCCGTCCCTTCGACAATGGGAAGGTCTGCTTTTAATTTTGGAATCGTCAGGATGCCAGAAGCTTTCCCCACTTCTGGAGCAAACTGCTTTTTGGACATCCCTTGATCGTCCGCCACAGCCTTCTTCGCTTCGTCTAATGATTGGGCTGTTTGAAGATGAGTAGAGGCGATTTGCCAAATCCCCCAGCCGAGCAGAACAATCCCGGCTGTCATCACAGTCAGTGCAAGCCACTTTTTCATGCTTAAACTCCTTTGCCTGTTACATTTCTCTTAGATGATACGCTCTTTAGCTTGCTGCTTTTTCTTCTTGTTTTGCTATTTGAATTCGCCCCTCTTTTTGATACACAATGGAAGCTCCCTCAAAGCTTTTGACAAAAGCGACAGTGGCTTCTAAGTCTTCTGGGCCTGTTTCAGGGTTTTTCCCAAGTCTGCCTATTGGTGCATATTTACTGCCAGTTGCAGTTGCCATGAAGTTATTCACAGTGAGTGTATACGTTTGATCGAAAGCTACGGCTGAACCATCTGGCAGCTTCAAGTCGACTACTTTATATGTTACCGGATCATAGGAATATGAAAAGCCTGAAATGCTATAATCTGGTCCAAATTGTGGAGAAATTTGAGCTTCTATGATCTCAACTAAGTCTTTTCCCTTGATCTCCAGTTTGACTAAAACGTTGCCGAATGGCTGAATATTAAAGAGATCTCCCCACGTTATCGGCCCTTTTTCAAGGTTTTGCCTAATGCCCCCTCCATTCATCATGGCAAAGTCACTTTTCATTGAATATCTCATACCATCTGCAATCAAATTACCGAGCGGCGTGTCTCCATCATTTGAATAGCCGCCTTCCATTTTGACCCCAGCTTCTCCAACAACCTCACTAATAATCGGCTCCACTTCTTTCCCGTAATGAGCCAAGATGTCTGCTGCTTCCTTGTCCTTTTCTATACCAGCTTGATCTACATACTGGATATTTGCACTCTTTTTGACGATATCCTTCGTTTTGCGGTCAAGTGTCACATTGACTTCGCCAATCGCCTTCCCATATTCAAAGGCTTGCACAATTAATTTCCCATTGACCTCTCCATTGACCACTTCGTGATTATGCCCTGCAAAGATGACGTCAATTTCATCATCACCTTCTTTGGCAAGCTTTGCACTCTCTCCAGTGATCGTATCGCCATTTTGAGAGGCTGTCATATGAGCTAAAACTGCAATGGCTTTAACCCCTTTTTGTTTTAGTTCCTTCGCGGCTTCATTCACGGCTTTGACTTCATCTGTAAACTGAATGTCTTTAATCCCTTCTGGCATGACCATTCCTGCGGCTGACTTGGTCACAACACCGATAAATGCGACTGGGATTCCTTCGACATCGATGATTTCATAAGCCGGTAAAAGTGGCTTACCTGTATCCTTGTATTCACAGTTCGCACAAACGAGCGGGAAGTTCTGTCCGTCATACCCCTTTGTGCCTTTAGGATGTTCTCCGCCATTTAAGATACGCAATAGCTCGTCGACCCCTTCATCGAATTCATGGTTGCCGACCGTGCCCACATCAAAGCCAATGTTCTCCATGAGTTCAACGGTTGGTTCATCCTGCAGAAGAGAAGATATAGGAGAGCTCCCGCCAATCATATCTCCAGCATGGACCGTAATCGTATTTTTGTGTGCTGCTTGTTTTTGCTTCATATAGGCCGCGACATAATCCATTCGTCCGTACATGCCTTTACTGCCATCACCTTTGAGATCCAGCTCGTATTCTTGATCAATTTTACCGTGTAAATCATTCATACTTAAAATCGTTAATGGTACTTCGCTTGCATCCTTTGCCGGCTGATAGCCAGCCTGCTCTGCTTCTTCTTTGGAAGCAAAAAAGATCCGTTTATCCACATTGATTTCTTTCCATTTGTCAGGGGACACGTAGGTTTTCACAGCTGAGTCACCAACATAGCGTGTCAGTCCTTTTTTCTGTTCTCGTGCTCTAAATTCAAACGGCTGTTCCATCAGAGGGTCCGCTTCGTTCCATATGCCCTGTCCTTTTTCTTTTGCTTCTTTTACTGCTTTTTGAAACGTATGATAGTCCTTTTCATCTCCAACTGGCCAGATGAAGTAAGTAGGGGCATATCCTTTTTTTACAAGCTCTAGATTTGTATTTAGCCCTTTTTTGGTCTTCACTTGAGCTAAAAGACGTCCATAGCTGTCCTTCGCTTCAGGACCAATCTTTAATGTGACTTGGTCACCGCTTGAAAGAAGTGTTTTTAAATAGTCAGTCGCCTGCTGTCCAAAACGCAATTGGTTTTGGTCTAATTCATTTTTTGGCTTATGATACGTTTCCGGCGTGTCCATATTCACAAAACGCACCTTTGTTGTACCAAGAACAGGCTTCTTTAGATGAATCGTATCTCCATCCACCACACGGTCAACTGTTGCTTTGTATTCCTTCTTAATCTTTGGCGGCTTTGGCTGGCGTTTCAGCAGTTTGATATCATCCTTATGTCTTGGAAGCACCTGCAGCGTATCATACCTGCTTAACGCCCCTGTAAACTCGTACCATTTCCCTGTCTTTACTTTATCAATAGCATTTGTATCGACCATCACTCTCAGGATGGTGCTGTGGTATTTTTTATCAATGATCACCACATTGTATCCACCGCCAGCCGGCTGCGCTGGTTTTGCCTCAACATAGCCTTTAATCTTCACTAGTCTTCCTTCATGTTTACCGGCTTGATCCGTTTCTAGTTGTTTAACGGACACTCGCTTCGCCTTTGGCAAAGTTTGATTCACAGCATCTATCTTCAGGCGGCCTTGATCTGGCACAATTTCAATCATTCCTTTATAAGACGTGATCTTACCAGTCACTGTCACCTTCATGCCTGCTTTTAGTTCCGGGAAGTGATTGGGCTGCGCTGAATAAATATTGATTCCAGCTGATTTGTCTTGAATGTATGTGGACAATTTCCCATTGCCTACAGCGGATTGATCTGCTGTCACAATTCCGCTCACCGTCACGGTCTCTCCTATTAGCTGACGGGCTTTTTTGATCTGCACGATCTTTTTTTGCTTCCACACCATTTCCTTCTTTTCAGATGCACTGACCTCGCCTCCTGTGATCATGCCAGGCAGTAAGGATTGCAAACTAAAGATCATCAAAACCAAACAACAAATCATTCGAATAGATAGCATTCGTTTCATTAGACCTCTCCCCTTTGCGCTTCATCTCTCATAGTGTACAAAGTAAATATTGATGTTGAATGGATTTCATGTAAAACTTGTCTTTTTTAACTCATCGGAAAGGTAATAATCACACGTGTTCCCTCAAAGCTTTTACTTTCAAAACGAATGGTGCCGCCATGGCTTTCAATGATTTTAATGGTCATCATTAAACCAAGGCCTGTCCCCTTTTCTTTTGTAGTATAAAAAGGTTCACCGAGCTTCCCTATTTCGTCCTCTGGTATTCCCTTTCCTTGGTCTTCAAATATCAACATCATTTGATGATCTTTCATGAGAGAGGTCACCTTGATGACACCTGTCACACCATCCATCGCTTCAATTCCGTTTTTAAGGATGTTCAGGAAGACTTGTTTTAATTCATTCGGAATGCCTTGAATGTTAGGGAGCGACGGAGACAGATTTTTCTGAATGGACACGCCTTTTAAGACCGCCTGGGATTCAACAACCATGATCACTTCTTCGAGCAGAAGATTGACATGTACCGGTTCAAATTTCACCGATTTGCTTCTAGAAAGAACAAGGAATTCATTAATAATTGACTCGAGCCGATTAAACTCTGACATCATCACATCTGCATAATCTTTCTGATACTTCTTACTTTGAATCATCAGCTGTAAAAATCCTTTTAACGATGTCAGCGGGTTCCGTATCTCATGAGCGATACCTGCTGCAAGCTGCCCTACTGCCGACAGCATCTCTGATTTCATCAGCATCTTTTCTGACTGCTTTTGATTGGTGATATCCTCTGAAATCCGCATCACGGTTGACTGCATTTTGTCAGGATCATCGATTCGATGTAAAGAGACTCTCTCCCATCGTTCGCGCCCAGATAAATCTTGAAAGTACAGCTCACCTGTCCAGCTGCCCTCTTTTAAACAAACCTTCCATTGCTTCTCTAAATCATCACATTGACATAGCGAATGGTAGACAGAAAAAATATCTTTGCCGATCAGGTCATATTCATGCTGCTGGACAAACTGACAGAAACGCTGATTCACGCACTGGATAACCCCTTCCTCCGTTGCAACTACAATATGAATATGGCTGTTATCAAGCGCCGTCACCGCTAGATGAAGCGACTGTTTGATTTTCGTTACTTCGGTCATTTTAATCCAAGTCATCACCGCTCCTTCATGCTCTTGATCGAAGATAGGTGTGATGTGAACGGTGAATTGCTCTCCTTCGTTCGTTTCAATTTCACGTTCGATCGCGCGCCTATCCGATATGACGGATTGGATATCATGATAGAGCGTTTCCTGCGTAAGCTTTTTAGCCATCGACTGAAAGGATTGCTGATGCCTGATTTTCGCTGAAGTAAATAAAGAGGCAGCTGTAGGAGTGTAATAGCGAATATTCATGTCCCTGTCCACAAACAACGTCGCAAGCTCCGGCTTGACAGAGGGTCTGTACAGTTTTTCTCTTGTCACCCTTAAGTTGTTTATGATATTAATAAAATGCTCGTGTTTTTTCTCAAACTCCTCTAATTGCGTGTGTTTCGCTTTTAATTGAGCCCTTGCCTCCTGCTCCTTTTGCTTGACTTCATTGAGTTCATTTTCTAAATCGACAATACGCTGTTGATAGACTGAATTCTGATCTGACATTCCTTTGCCCCTGCCGTTATTTTGATTTTTTCCTCTCTCATTCATTCGAATGAGAATGACGTAAACTCCCTTAAAACGGCGGTCAAAACTTTTCACGGTAAAATCTGCATACTGCTTGCTGCCTTTTTCCGAAATGAGAACATGTTTAGACACAACCTCTGTCTCGTCTGTCCACACCTTTTGAAAGGTTTGACTCAACATCTCTTTCATATAATCAGGTGTTACATATTCACATGCTTGATCTGACACGTCTGTATGGTCTAAAAAAGAATACGCACCATTTGATAATGCCAGGATTTCGTCACTATCGTTGATAATCATACATGCATCATAATCCTCGCTTACTTCTTGCATATATTGTGCGGCTCGCGCTTTCAACTCGATATCACGAGCGTCTGGTGCCCAAGGGACATGTGGTTTAGAAACGTTTGAATGGGTGTAAATGTTCCATTTTTCATTGAACAAATGAAACAAACGAGGGATATTGGGTACAGTTTCATTTGGCCCTAATATCAACATCCCTTGATCTTTTAAAGCATATTGGAATCGGGACAATATTCGTTTTTGCACTTCAGGCTGGAAGTACATCAGAACATTTCGGCAGCTGATAAAATCGAGGTGGATAAAAGGTGAATCGATCAATAAATTGTGAGGTGCAAAGACAATATGTTTTCTAAGCGACTGCTTCACAATAAAAGCGTCACCTTTCCTTTCGAAATATCGCGCCCGCCATTTTTCCGGCATCCTTGCCATAGACTCTACTGAGTAAAGACCTTTACTAGCTGTTTGAATGGCTTTCCGGTTGATATCTGTTGCAAATACTTGAAGTTCGATGGTCACTTGTCTTCGCTTCATTTCTTCTAAAAATAAGATCGTAAAAGAATAGGCCTCCTCTCCTGTCGAACATCCCGCAATCCAAATACGGCATCTAGATTTCCCGTTTTTCACCGCATTTTCAATGATCGACGGAATGATCTGATGTTCACATACACGAAAAGCCTCCATATCCCTAAAAAAAGACGTCATGCCGCTTAAAAGCTGTGCGTGCAGGTGATCAAGCTCATCTGGTTCTCTTTCTAATAAGCAGTCGTACTCTGATAATAATGAAATCCGTTTTTTTGCAATCCTCATTCGTTTTTGAATGACAGATAGCAGCCTTTTCTTTTGATAGGTTGAAAAGGCAATGCCTTTATACATTTCAAGACGTTCAATAATTCTCAGTAAAACAGGATCTGCCTCATCGACATGCGGGACGTTGATGATATTGGCGATATATGCCGCAAGGGTTGAAGGGTCTTTGAATGTTTGTTGATACAAGGTGTCAAAACCGCTTTCTACCTCACTGCACGATAAAGCTGTACCGCCTTGCTCAACCAACTGAAGCAAGCCACTTCCCACACAATGACCTTTTTGAAAGAAAATCGCAAAAGCCTCTTCCTTTTGAACGCTGGCAAGAGACTGAAAAAGCAAGTCCACAGAGCAAGCCATGCACGCCGGCAGCTGCTCTGATAGGTGCAGCCGCTGATCTTCTGTTAACGTCACAACCGCATGCTGTGGACAAAAATAAATCGTCTTCTTCATGACTTTCTCACCATGTTTAATCGTTTTTGCCCGGTAGCCAATCGGTAAAACAAGTGCTTCCAAATCAGTTATACAATCGTCCGTCACATGATTTTGCACAACAATAAAAGAGGCATTTAATTCATGTGGAAATGATTGAAAAAAAGCCTCAAGATGATGCTGTTCAAACGGTGAAACACCGATGCCAATCACTGGTGCCTGCACATGTTCGTCTTCTATCAAACGATTAATGATTTTGTCCTGCATCTGGTACCCCCATGTTCATTCGTCTGATACTTTTTTTCGACAAAAAGGAAGAAAACCCTCTAATTGTAAATAATGTTTTTGCATGAAAGAAGGAAAACATCCTCACATTAAAACAGATTGTATAAACAGAAGGAGGAATCTCAATGCAAAACGATCAGCAACCAATGTTTCAAGGAAGCGCTCCCCAGCCCGAGCTCAATCATGGCGGACATGAGTTATTCGATTTACATGAAATTTTAGCCGGCACGATTAATATTTTGGATCAGTATATGATCCTGCGGCAGTTTATTCAAGATCCTGCATTATCCGACATCTTGGATCGACAATACCAATTCGTTTTATCTCAGTACAATGTCACTGTAGATTGTTTTTCTACTGGACAAAAGCCTAGTCAAGAAACCGCTACTTATATGATGAAAGAGCACACACAAGTGACGTATGGGATCAAGCCTTCTCAGCCGAAGAAGCCGAATCAGTCATTACAGGATGTAAAAGACTTGGGCATCACAGGGCATATGCTCAGCCTGGTCAAATCACATGCTGGATTACTTTCCATGTCTGCATTAGAAGTAACAAATCCAGTTGTCAGACGTGTGCTTGCTGCGCAAATCCCGAACTTTATTGAAATGGCGTATGAAATTTTCTTGTATCAAAACAAGCATGGCTACTATCAAGTTCCCCAGCTTTCCAGACAAGACATGACAGCCATGACGTCAGCTTTCGCGCCGCTTCAGGGGCAGATTCAAATGCCGCCAAGCAAAGCCAATCAGCAAAAGCCCCTTCATTAAAAAAACGGCTGACCCCTTTTCTCTGGTCAGCCGTTTTTTCTTTGATACATCTTGTTAAACTGATCTTCAAAATCTGCGAGCCGCTCCCCTGTCGCCTGTTCAAAGCCTTTAGCAAATTGACCTGTTTTCGCCGTTTCCTGCATGATCTCATGTATGATGTCTCGTCCGTAAAGCTGCACCAGCTCATAGACCATATAGTAGCTTTGCAAATAGACATCTGTCTCATACGTCATCCGGGCGTCCTGCCAATCTTGATCGGAATGAAGAGATTGAAAGGGAATGACGTCGAACCGTTCAGACGTGGCATTTAACACGTCATAGGCCGTCCATTCTGCTGTTCCTTCATGGAACCAAAGCGGAAAGATCACTGGAGACACTTCATAAGAATGAGCTTTTTCATAGAAAACAAAGTGAGCATATTCATGAATAAATAACGTGTTGAAAAAGTATAAAGGCAGTGTCTCTTTCTTCAATAATGCTTCCCGTTTATCTGGATATAATCCAATCATTTGATCATGATCGGAGTAAAAACCCGTAATATGCTTGATTCCGGCAAATTGCTCGATCGTCTCTTTATCATCAAAATAAATAATGTCTAAAGGTTTGTCAGTTTCAAACTGAAACACTGACGCTGTCCTCTTCTTTGCCTGATCCATGGCCTCGATTGTCAGGTCAACAAAAGCGTCCTCTTCCTCTGCATAGTATATTCTAATATGTTCATAAACTTGCTTATTGAGTCCCTCCGTTAATATGGTTTTAGGAGAAGACTGCTGCTCTAAATATTGTCCTGTCAGCTGAAACGCAACATAAATCAAGTACGCGGTGAAAGCATAAAAAATGAGACCTGCTGCAATCATTCCGCCTACAAGCTTTTTATGAATCAATGACGGCTTGGCTTTCATTTGCTCCCCACCTGAATTCATCCTGCAGCCTCTTTCTCTTTCTATGAAGAAACAAAGATCAACAAGAGGTGATATATTTTTTACTTTATGCAGTCAGGTGTGCAAGGTGCGGTTCCAAACAAAAAAGCCGCATATGACATACGGCTTTTGTCGTAGCTATTTTGATTCTGGGAAGACACGCCGAACCGTTTCAGTAAATTCATCGAAAAATCCTGAAATTGGCTCTCCGCTTCTAATACGTTTTCCGTATCCTTCCATACGATCGATAAAGTCTGGATTCGCAGATACATACACGTTGTCGATTTGTTGATCCGTTGATTTGACTTTGTCTGAAATTTTCTTTTTCAGATCGTCCGTCACATTACCGCTTTTATCGCCTTCAAGCATAACGGCAACAAATGCATTTTTTCCTGTGACAAGCACGTTCGCTGTTTTCACTTCAGACATGTTGGCTACAAGCTCTGACGCTTTATCTGCCACTTTGACCTTCTGAGGTGTTTGAACATTTGGTTCTTCCTGTCTCATATTGTCATTCTTATATGTGACATTTTCATACTGTCGTTTCATTGTTCCTCTTTGCTCATCTCCCTGGTTGTTCATGCCACATCCAGTGGTGATCAATGTTGGAACGAGTAGTAAAGATAGCATCCATTTCTTATTCATCAATTATTCCCTCCTTTTGCTCATAGGTTTTTCATCCAGCCGGCTTTTTATGCACACATTTCTATTTCATAAAATGAATTCATAATTCAGCCGGCTTTGGTCATCCTAAACATGATGAAGAAGTATCATCATGATCAAATGGAGGGATTCGTTTGTTTAAGAAAAGAAAAGGCATGAGCACTGGCGCAATGATTGCAGTATCAACAGCCATCATTGCATTATTTTCTCCGGTTTTACGAAGAAGGCTGAAAAGCATGACGCAAATGAATATGTCTTCAATGATGAAAGGAAAAAGCCATCAGCACCATGACTCATCTCGTCACGAGTCACACGCACAGAATGAATCAAAGGGAACTGCGGAAATCGGACAAATGATGAAGCAGGCATTCACTGCTGTACAGCCAAATCATACGAATCAGCACCAATCGACATCAAGAAACCATCAGCCAAGAGAGTCTTATGCACAGTCTCTCCATATTGATGAAAGTGTCATGAATGTGATGGATGATGAATCAATCCAGCAAGTAATCAATGACATCGAGCACAAATAAGAAAACAGGAGCCTTCATAAATAGAGGCTCCTGTTTATTCTCCTGAAAAATGTTCTTTCACCATCACAGAGAAGAAAGGTAAAAAGGTGATTTCAACTGTTGTGATAAAATCGTCATAAGCTTCTACTATGATTAAGAGCTCTTTCTCGTTTGGCCTGTCCTTTTTTATCTCTACATGCTGCACGGTTTTAAAATCATATATGCCTAAAACAGATGCCTCTTTTTTTCGAACAGCCTTTAACGTAAATTCTTGACTTCCAAGGTACATCGTGACAACGAAGCGCTCGTCTTGATTTTCAAATCGAAATGTCAGGTTTTGATATTCAATAGGCATACCTCTCTCGAACCTTTCATCAGGCTCCGTTTCAAAAAAAGAAAGCCAGTCCGTTTCATCTGGGAAGCGTTTTCCTCGCATGTGTTTCGATCCCCTCATAAGTGAAATTTTTATTAATTATCCTTTTTCCCCTTTTCTTTTGCAACAAATTTTAGTAATTTTAAAAAGGTGATTTTATTTTGCTAAGAGACCTCTTTATTAATTTAACAATTCTTGTCACTTTCCATTATTTATTTATGCTTGTGTTTAAAGAGAATTTTCTGAAGAAAGAAGATACCCTGCTCAGACAGCTATGCAAAGGCATTCTTTCTGGATTACTCGGTGTCCTTTTAATGTTCTTCTCTATCAAAGCAGGTCCAGCCATCATCGATTTAAGACATATCCCCCTTATTTTAACGGCCTTTTATGGAGGCATCGTCCAAACCATCATTGCAGCCTGTGTTGTGATCATTGGCCGATTATTAATTGATGCCAACGTCGGTTCTTTCATCAATATTTTTTCCATGATGATCATTGCAACAGCCTCTTTTTTAATTGCTGAGCGCCATATGAATCAAGTTGCGAAAATGCTTTTGTCCATTACGATCAGCAATGTGATTGCAACTTTTTTGTTTATTACGATTGCACATGAGACCTCTATTGAAGTCCATTCTGCCTATTGGATGTTCTCATATGTTGCAGGACTGTTTAACTTTTACGTCATTGAGCATCAAACAAAAGCATATCAGCTGTTAAATTTGTATAAATTCCAAGCTCATTATGACTTTTTAACAGGTGTTTTAAATAAACGGAAGTTCGATGAGGTCTTAAGTGATGCTTTTTCTATGAAATTTAAGCAGCCTATCCATCAAATGTCCCTTATTTACTTAGACATCGATTACTTCAAATCCATCAATGACCAATATGGACATCATGAGGGAGATATGGTTTTAAAAGAAATCGGAAAAAGGTTGATGAAAAACACAAGAAGCTCTGATTATATTGGCCGGATCGGCGGTGAGGAATTTGCTGTCCTTCTACCAAATTGTACAGTTGAAAAAACATGGCAGATTGCAGAACGCTTACGGAGAAAAATAGCAGATCAGCCGATATATTTACAAAATGGCATGTCCATTCATATCACAGTATCACTTGGGTGTGCTTATTACCCCGGAACAAGTGCAGACATCAAACAATTACCGATTATGGCTGATCAGGAGCTCTATAAAGCGAAGCAGTCTGGCCGAAATCAAGTGAGCTTCTCAGAGAGAAAAAGAGGCCAATTAATATAGGCTTTTTCCTCAATTTGTTAGCGCTAATTATTTTTAAAAAAGTTTTCGTATAACAGTTGTTTTTTCCCGCAAACACTGGTAAAGTAAAGGTAATTATTTTTGTTCGTATCATCTTTAAGAAGAAAGTTTTGAAAGAGTTTTCGTCTTTGAAGTTTGTGTAAGAGCAAGAATAGTGAATTTAAGCGTTAAGATCGCTTTAGGAGGAAATTTCATGTTAGAAGGTAAAGTAAAATGGTTCAACTCTGAAAAAGGTTTCGGATTCATCGAAGTAGAAGGTCAAGACGATGTATTCGTTCACTTCTCTGCTATCCAAGGCGAAGGCTTCAAAACTTTAGAAGAAGGTCAAGCAGTTTCTTTCGAAATCGTTGAAGGTAACCGTGGACCACAAGCTGCTAACGTTAACAAAGCGTAATTTAAGAGCATCTGCTCTTTAGCACTTTATAGAGTGAAGGAAAACCGTCCGGCTTCTGCCGGCGGTTTTTTTGTGCCATAAAAAAAAGAGAACCTGACGAGAGGTTCTCTTCAAATTGTTGACAAAGGGCTAAAATGGTTTTTATTTTAGCCCTTTGTCTTCTTTTCAGCGTGATAGAAAACCTTTGCACTCTAGGAAGGACAGCTACTTTTGCGGAGCGAATTTGACATTCGTGAGCACCAGCGCGCAGGACTGACAACGAATGCGAGGGTTTGTCTACATGCTGAGAGAACCTGCGAGAGGTTCTCTTTTTTATTTGTCCTTCTGCTTTAGCTTCTGTAAAGCAGAACGATACATATCATCATTCATTTTTGTCTCTGGTTCTTCTTCTTTGACAGGTGGTTCTGGCTGCTTAAACTTTTGAAGCGCCTGTCTATAAAAATCATCGCCAGACACTCGTTCATCCGTTTGAGAAGGCTTTGACGCTTCCTCTTCTTCTTCAGGCTCTACAGGTCTCGCCGCAACTTCTGACTCGCTGTGCGGCACGTCAGGCTGATTGGGCACATCTTCTTTGATCTCTTTCTTCTCGACCGAAGCGTGTCTGACATTGAACGCTACTAATCCGATAATGACTAGAACAGCAGCTACTAACGCTACAATAATCGTCGCCAAAAGAACCCTCTCCTTATCGCTTAAATGACGCAGTGACTGATGCTACACGTCTTCCTAATGCTTTGCCGAGTTCAATGCCTTCTGTAGAAATCACTTCATCAGAATCAATCGGACATGTCACACCTGCTCCATAGTAAGAGCCGTATAAAGCATTCTCTGGCACATTTCCAGGAAGGCCAACGACAAGCATCCCTTGATGGAACATTGGTGTAATCAAATTATGCATCGTCATTTCTAAACCGCCGTGCGTTGTAGCAGTTGTACAGAAAACGGCACCGACTTTATCGATCAGTTTTCCCTCTGCCCATAGGTAGCCAAGACGGTCAATCCATGTCTTTAACCCAGAACTAATGGTACCAAAGTGACCAGGGCAGCCCCAAATGATCGCATCCATTTGATCCAGCTTGCGAATATCCGCATCTTTCACGTGATCGACGAATACTTCAGCTTGCTCTGTTTCACCTGCGCCTGCTGCAATTGCTTCTGCCAGTGCTTTTGTATGGTCACCTTCACTATCGTATACGACATAAATTTTCATGTACGGTCCCTCCACACTTATCTTGCATCTTGGTTTGCTTCCTTAGGTGCTGGAAGCAGTGTCATTTCTTGTTTTTTATGCTGCTGATCTTTTCGCTTTTTATCCTTACGTACATCACGCAGGAACAAGCTGAGAATGACACCAGCGGCACAGAATAACGTTACCCACATGTAAGCATCATTGATGCCCATTACGTTTGAATCGACCTGTGCTTTCGTAAAGAGCTGGGTGGATACATATTTTTGAGCAGCTTCAGCTGTCATGCCCATATGATGCATCACATTCGACACAGCCGCCTGGAATGAATTCATAAAGAACGGGTCCGCTGTATTTGTTTGATCCGCCATATTGGAATAATGGAATGTTGTCCGATTCGTATAAATCGTTGTGATCAAACTCGTACCGATCGAACCGCTAATTTGTCTTAATGTATTAGACATCGCTGTACCATGGCTGTTTAAGTGCTGTGGTAATTGGTTCATCCCAGCTGTCATCACCGGCATCATAAGGAGTGACATACCGAATGCACGAACTGCATACATGAGCACAATGTGACTATACGATGTATCAATGGTCAGCCTTGTAAACTCGAATGTGGTGACAACGGTAATGAGCATCCCCACAATCGCAAGCGGACGAGGTCCAAATTTATCAAACAAAATCCCTGAAATCGGGGACATAATCAGCATCGCAAGTGCCCCTGGAAGCATTAATAGCCCGGATTGCAATGCCGTAAACCCAACGAGGTTCTGCAGATAAATCGGAAGTAAGAACATCCCAGTGTATAAGGCAACTGTAATAATAATATTAATGACACTTGATAATGAGAAGATGCTGTATTTAAACACGCGGAAATCAAGCATCGGATTATCAGCTTTCAGCTGTTGGAAAATAAAGAGAATGATCGCAATCGCACCAACAATAATCGTCGATAAGACGATCGGATCTGTCCAGCCATCACTTCCCGCTTCACTCACTCCGTATAGAAGCGAAGCAAAACCAACGATGGAAAGAATCGCACCAAGGCTGTCCAGCTTGATTTTTTTAGGCTCTACAATATTTCTAAACATAAAGAAAGCCGCGATAATGACAATCGCTCCGATTGGTACAAGTCCATAAAACATAATACGCCAAGAATAATGTTCAATAATATAACCAGATAATGTTGGTCCTACCGCAGGAGCAAACATCATCGCAAGACCGAAAATCCCCATTCCTTTCCCTCTGTTTTCCGGAGGGAAAATAAAAAGGATTGTTGTCATCACGAGCGGCTGCAGGATACCGCCGCCGATTGCCTGAATCAAACGACCGATGAGCATCGTTGAAAAGTTCGGCGCAATCCCGCAAATAAAGGTCCCTAGTGTAAACGAGATCATGGCGACTAGAAATAAGCTGCGCTGTCCAAAGCGTGTGATTAAAAACGCAGATAACGGAATCAGCACACCGTTGACAAGCATATAACCTGTTGTAAGCCACTGAATCGTCGTAGCACTCACATTAAATTCAGTCATTAAATGGGGCATGGCTACGTTCAGAAGCGTTTGGTTCAAAATCGCTACGAACAAGCCGGCCATTAAAATGATCAGTAAAGACAAGGAGCCTGCTCCCTGTTTTGTTGCTGCAGGTTGATTTGCCATCTCAGACAACCTCCTTTCATTTTTTGATATCAAACATCATTAAGATGAAATTTTGACAGAAGCATTCATACCAGGAAGTACTTTGTCTGATGGATTTTTAATTGAAATTTTCACTGCTACTTTTTGTGTGACTTTTGTATAGTTACCACTTGAATTTGTTGCTGGCAGCATATTGAATGTTGAGTTTGTCGCATAACCAATTTGTTCAACTGTTCCTTCAAATGTTGTATCAGGATCACCATCTACCACGATGTCGACTTTGTCGCCTTTTTCAATACTTTTAATATCTGTTTCTTTGATATTCGCTGTGATGTAAAGCTTGCTTAAATCAATGGTTTCACCAAGAACTGTACCAGGCTGCACTTGTTGATTGTTTTGTACTTCTTTTTTGACTAATGTGCCATCAGCCACTGATTTAATGTTTGTTTTTGTTTCTCCTTCAACTTTTGCAACTGCGCTGTCTTTTTGCACTTCGTCACCTTCATTGATATCCCAGCCTTTGATTTGTCCAGCTGCTGGTGCTGTGATTTGATACATGTCACCTGTCACTTTCGCCTCGTCAGTTTTGACAAAATTTGTGCTTTCGTAGTAGTAATAAGCACCTCCGGCAATAATGGCAAGAATCACAATAAGGCCAATAATGTTCGTTAGCAATAAACGCCCTCTGTTCATGTTTTGTTTCTCCTTTCATGTATAAAAATATAGTGTCATCTGCTTTAGCAAACTTAGAATGCCCATCATCTGACAGAATATGAAACAAGCTCATAAAGCTGTTATTTCTCCTTCATCTACTCCGCCTGAAAAATGGTGTGCAGCCCATTTATACTTATTGTTCACTCATGAGCAAAGAGTAGAAAAAGAAGAAAAGACGATCGGCATCTTTTTTGAAAAACTTATATTTAACAAGATTAAATATTAATAAATGAAAATTGAAATGTCAAAGAGAAAGTTTTACTTTTTTTCTGGTGATCCCTTCCTTCTCCATACAAAAAACCCTTCAGCCCTTATGCTGAAAGGTTTTTTCAAATGTGCTATTTACGAAAGAACTTCTTCCTGCTGAAAAAATTTTTTTAGTGCGAGAAAAACATCTGATTTTTGCTTCAAAATATAATGCTTAAATTTCTCATCCTGTATATGCTTATATGCTGACATTAATGTAGAATGCCGGTTGTATTGATTCACTTCACCATAACAGAATAAGTTGGCTTTTTTCATAATTTCAGAAACAAGCTTCACGCACCGTGCATTGTCTGAGGTCAAATTGTCTCCATCAGAAAAATGAAAAGGATAAATATTATATTGCGACGGCGGGTATCGTTCGTCTATGAGCTCTAGTGCCTTTCGATAGACAGAAGAGCAAATGGTCCCTCCGCTCTCGCCCCGCGAGAAGAAATGCTCTTCATCTACAACCTTCGCCTCCGTATGGTGGGCAATAAATTCAATATCGACCGTCTCATACTTTGTCCGTAAGAAACGTGTCATCCAAAAGAAAAAACTTCTCGCCATATATTTTTCCCAAAGCCCCATACTTCCGCTCGTATCCATCATCGCCAAAACGACGGCTTTCGACTCTGGTTTGGTCACTTCATTCCACGTCTTATATTTGATATCCTCTGGGTAGATTGGATAAAAGGAAGGACTGCCTGTCATCGCATTTCGTTTAAATGCCGACAGCATCGTTCGTTTTTTATGGATATTGCCTGTTAACCCGGTTTTGCGAATATCGTTAAACTCAATTTGCTCGACAATGATGTCGTCAAGCTCCTTTTGTTTAAGATTTGGCAGCTTTAGCTCCCGAAACAGCGCTTCCTCAAGATCGATTAATGAGACCTCTGCTTCGTAATAATCCTCACCAGCCTGATCTCCAGCGCCCTGCCCCTTTCCTTGCCCTTGCTTACTGTCTGATCCATCGCGCGCGACAATATCTCCAACCTCGCTGTCTCCATCGCCTTGACCCACATGCTTATTTTTGTCGTAATTATACCGAATTTTATATTCATCTAACGAACGAATCGGAATTTTGACAACATCTTTTCCATTAGACATGATGATGCTTTCTTCTGTGACAAGATCCGGCAAATTATTTTTAATCGCTTCTTTGACTTTTTTCTGATGACGCTGCTGGTCGTCATAGCCTTTTCGATGGAGGGACCAGTCTTCCTGAGATACAATAAACTGACTTTTTTCTTGCCGGGACATCCATCCCCCTCCTCACCTGTTTGCACAATTCTTCTAACTACCGATTCCTTTATCCTATGCTGCTCGTCACCCAAGTTGACGATCATTTCTAAAAAAGACATTACCGGTGCAGGTGCGCCAATAATGCCTCCTTCATTTATTAACGATTGAGAAGACTGCCTACATATTTTAAAAGTTCATTTGCACTTGTTGAATTATAGCCATGTTCATCAATCAATCTAGCCACTACTTCATTGACCTTCTTCAGCTGCTGTTCATCCGGTGTCTTCGTTGACGTCGTAATTTTCACCACATCTTTTAGATCAGCAAACAGCTTCTTCTGAATCGCCTCTCGCAATCTCTCATGAGAATTATAATCAAAGCGTTTGCCCTTTCTCGCATAAGCCGAAATACGAATCAGAATTTCTTCTCTGAATGCCTTTTTGGCGTTTTCAGAAATACCGATCTGCTCCTCAATTGAACGCATAAGCTTTTCATCAGGATTCATTTCTTCACCAGTTAACGGATCACGCAGCTTGTTTTTATTACAGTACGCCTCGACATTATCTAAGTAATTATCCATCAGTGTTTTCGCAGACTCCTCATAGGAATACACAAATGCCTTTTGAACTTCCTTCTTCGCAATATCGTCGTACTCTTTTCGCGCAACAGAAATAAAATTCAAATAGCGCTCCCGGTCCTCGCTGGAGATAGACGGATGCTGATCGAGTCCTTCTTTTAAGGATCGAAGGACATCCAGTGCATTGATCGATTCCATATTCTTTCGAATAATAGTGGAGGAAATTCGGTTAATCACATACCGCGGGTCAATTCCGCTCATCCCTTCATCATGAAATTCCTTTTTCATCTCATCAATATCAGCAGATTGGAAGCCTTCGACACTCTCTCCGTCATACAGACGCATTTTTTTCACCAAATCAATATCAGAACGCTTCGGCTCTTTGAGTCTTGTCAAAATGGAGAACATCGCTGCCACCTTCAGCGTATGCGGGGCAATATGCACATCAGAAACATCACTTTCTGAAATCATTTTATGATAAATGCGTTCCTCCTCTGTCACCTTCAAGTTATAAGGAATCGGCATCACAATAATTCTTGAGTGCAAGGCCTCGTTCTTTTTATTTGAAATAAACGACCGGTACTCGGTTTCATTCGTATGAGCGACAATCAATTCATCTGCACTAATCAAGGCAAAACGGCCTGCTTTAAAATTTCCTTCCTGCGTTAATGACAGAAGGTGCCATAGAAATTTCTCATCACACTTTAACATCTCCTGAAACTCCATCATCCCTCGGTTTGCTTTATTGAGTTCTCCATCAAAGCGGTAGGCCCTTGGATCTGACTCTGATCCAAATTCAGCAATGGTTGAAAAATCGATGCTTCCTGTTAAATCAGCAATGTCCTGAGATTTCGGATCAGATGGACTAAAGGTACCAATACCAGTTCGTTTATCCTCTGAGAAAAAGATCCGTTCAACCCTTACATCCTCAATTCGTCCGCCATATTCCTCTTCTAGCCTCATCATATTCAGAGGGGACAAATTCCCCTGCACACGAATGCCATATTCTCTATAGAAATCCTCCCGCAGATTTTGCGGAATAAGATGAAGCGGGTCTTCATGCATCGGGCAGCCTTTGATCGCATAGACTGCGCCATGATCTGTCAGTGAATATTCTTCTAGTCCTCTTTTCAGCCTAGTAACAAGCGTAGATTTCCCGCCGCTTACTGGTCCCATCAATAACAAAATACGCTTCCTCACATCGAGCCGCTTGGCAGCAGGGTGAAAATATTCCTCTACTAATCTTTCCAATGATTCCTCTAACCCAAAAAGTTCCTGATCAAAAAATTTGTACGTTCTGACCCCATTCTCCTCTTCAATCCCGCTGTCTTTAATCATATGATAAACGCGAGAATGAGCAGATTGAGCGACAAGTGGATTTTCCTTTATAATGTCTAAATAATCGCTGAATGTGCCTTCCCATTTGAGACGCTGCTCTTCTTCTCTGTGCTGTTCGATTTTCTTTAAAATATCCATATGAACCTCCTCTTTCAAGATTGAAGCAAGTAATCAGATACTGTTTTACAATCTATGCGGAGGCGTCCTATTACATGCTTTCGTTCTTCAAAATGACGAATTGGCAAACTGAATTGACAACCATCCGCAAGACCCTTCATAATAAAGGAAAAACAGGAGAAAAATGATCTTCTTCTCTTGCTTTTCAAGGCGAACTTCACACCATATGAAACAGGCAGCGATAGAAACAAAGGGATAAGGGGGAAGCTTATATGAGAACGGTCATTATGATGGGCGTCATCATTACGTTTTTAGTATCCATTTTCACAGCTGGCTACGAAGGCAAGCCTGGTAAATGAAAAAAAGGATGTTCCATTAGCGGAACATCCTTTTTTCATTTAATTCGTTGTTTTTAGCACCTGCATATTCACTGTATTCCCTGATACATGAATGGACGTAAAGTCTTGCGTATCAATCACAGGTGTGACGGCACGACTGTCTAATGTGATGTCAGTAAAACGAGTAGAGAAGTTTGCCCGAATATCTTTCCGGTAGATATCGTCAGTCACTGCTACTGTCGACAGTAATTTCCACTTAGTCACAGAGCCAATGTTTGAGTTTTGAATTTCTGTGATGATACGCCCGGTATAACCAACATTATTTGTCCTCCAGAACGTCGCTCTTGTATGTCCATTCAAGTTTTTATAAATGGTCATTTGCACAGTACTTCCAGGCTTAAATCCATTTGTATACGTAAAATCATTTTTTCCTTCGATATATGTCTCTTGATTATTTGTTCCTACTTTCATCGTAGGTTTCCACACATTATAGGTTGGACTGTATTGAAGACCGATGTCTGCTTCTTTTAAACCTGTGAATCCAGAATAAATATAAGCTGTCCCATTTGACACACTCATTGCGGGAGGGAGTTGAATCTTTGTGACCAATATTGATCCATTGCTATTGATATAAGTACGCCCGCCGATACCTTTCGATAATTGCGCTGCTTCTATTTCCTGCGTCTGAGAGAGACCTGGGATACTGACTGGAATCGTCCCCATTAAAATAGCAGAGCTAATGGCACTAGTGATCAGTAGCTTTTTCATCTCATTTAATGGATTCATTATTTTTTGAAAACGCGATTACAATCTATCATACTACCTATTTTTTTACATGTAAAAAAAGTATAAAAAAAGTCGTATTTTCCTTCTTTATATTTCTTATCTCATATAAAAAAAGCCAAGATAGGTATCCCGGCTTTCATTATGACCTTAAATCAGATCTCGGTATTGCTGCTGGCGAAGTGCCTCATACACAAGAATTGCTGCCGTATTCGATAGATTCAGAGAACGAACATGCTCTGTCATCGGTAAACGAAGGCAGCGGTCCATATTCTGTTCGATCAAATCTTTCGGCAATCCACTTGTCTCTCTGCCAAAAACGAAGAAGTAGTCTTCATCTAACTGAGAGTAATCAAATGTCGTATGCGGCTTTTGGCCAAATTTTGTGATATAGAAGAATTGTCCCTTCGGATGAGCCTCAAACAATTCATCAAGCGAGTCATGATAGACCACATTGGCATATTTCCAATAATCGAGTCCTGCACGCTTCAGCATTTTGTCATCTGTCGAAAAACCAAGCGGACGAATCAGATGAAGAGTTGTATTTGTTGCTGCACATGTACGCGCAATATTTCCAGTATTAGCTGGAATCTCTGGTTGATATAAAACGACATGAAGTCCCAAAAAAGTTCACCTCTAATTTTCTTTTCCGCTCAACATTATACCATTAACTATCCTTCGCGGCATCGTCCAAAATGTGAAAAAACGTATAACGAATAGCAGGTGTATAGGCGGTCGAATCCTCATACGACCAATAACGCATACGGCTGTCATATGTCTGTGCATTCACAAGAGGCATTCCGCCTTTATCATGATCGACGACAATGGTTGTATGATTATACCTGCCATCTCCCTCAAAATCGTAGCAAATGACATCACCAATTTGAAGCTCCTGCGCTTCTTTGAGTTTCTTTGCTCTTAAACCCGCTTTTGAATTCGCTAAATAATTTTTCATCGAATGAGCCACCGTCCAGCTATAGCTCCACGTATGAGGACGCACCCACCAGCCAGATCCGCGGTTCGGATACCCTCTCGTTGGTGCATTCCCTGCTTTCAAGCATTGTGAAATAAAATTTGTGCAGTTATCTTCAAAATTTTTATAGGCGGGATTTCGTTTATTCCAGTACGTCTCCGCATATTGCACAGCTGCCCGCCGGTCATAGTGAAAGGCTCTCCCAAACTGTTCTTCGGTGTGAAAGCGCTCATCCACCTGCTCTTCCATTTGCCGTTTTTCTAGCATCATCCGATCTTTGACAAGCATGTCGTTGTAAAGGAACGCTTCTCTTTTTTCTACCTGCTCCTCTAAATAAAAAGAGTCGTCTGCATCCTTGCATACATAAGTGAGATGAGCGAGATACTGCACATGCTGAGCCCCGTCATCCTGAATCGATGAATCAAGAAGTTTTGCTTTGGCTTTCGCCTTGACAATCTCCACCTGTCTTCTAGCAAAAAGCTCTTTTTTCCGTTCAACTGCTTCCACATCAGACATGAGCTGCGGCTGTTTAATTGCACTCCCATTTAATAAATAACCAAGCCTGTCTTCTAATGTTTGCTCTAATAATTGTTTCACACAGACACCACCAAACTTTTTTTAAAATCTCTGTTTGGTTCATTCTATGTTCATAGGGATGTTATTTAGTATTTAAAGGTGTCTGTAAAAACTCAATCCCTTTGACAATTTCTTGTTTCGCTTCCTCATCACTTTCCCGCTCAAGAGCTTTTTCCAACTCTGGGAGCAGCTGCTCGTCGCCAATTTTCCCTATTGCCCAAGCAGCAGTGCCTCGAATAACAGGCCGTGGATCCTTGTGCATCAAATCAATCAACACTGGTAAGGCAGATGTATCTTTAAAGTGAGCAAGTGCCAAAATCGCATTTCGCTGAATCGGCTTTTTCCCCCGCCATGAACCTGAAACATGACCGTATTTTTCCTTAAACTCACGATTACTGATCGTAAGAAGCGGCTTTAAGAGCGGCTTCGCAATTTCAGGGTCCGGCTCCATTTCAGGATGCAAATGAAAGTCTTTTCCTTTATTGATCGGGCAGACGATTTGGCACGTATCACACCCATACAATCGATTTCCTATTTTCGAACGAAATTCGTCAGGCAAAAATCCTTTTGTCTGCGTTAAAAATGAAATACATCGTTGAGAATTCAGCTGTCCTGGATTCACAAGTGCACCAGTTGGGCACGAATCTACACATTTATTGCACGTTCCGCACTGGTCTTCAATTTTTTCATCCGGTTCAAATGGGACATTTGTGATCATTTCAGCCAAATACACATAAGATCCAAACTCCGGCGTGATAATCATACAGTTCTTTGCACTAAAACCTATGCCAGCGCGTTCCGCTACTGCACGATCAGACAGTTCCCCTGTATCCACCATTGATTTTGTCCGTATATCGATATGTTTGCTTCGCAAGAATTCCTCGAGCATATCGAGCTTTTTTTTCAGCACAACATGATAGTCCGTTCCCCAAGAAGCCCGGCAAAAGATCCCTCTTCTTGCATCCTTTGTACTTCGAGGAGCATCTTTCATTTTGGAAGGATACGCGAGCGCTATCGCAACAATTGATTTGGCCTTCGGAAGCAGCAAAGAAGGGTTTGTTCGTTTTTCGATGTCAGGCTCTTCAAAGCCTGACAAATACCCTAACGATTCATGTAAGATGAGGCGGTCCTTTAATGAATCAAATGTATCAGCACTTGCAAATCGGATTTTATCGACACCAATTTCTTTCGCATATTGAATCAATTCTTCTTTTAATTCTCCAACATGAATCACCTTGCAAACCTCCTTTCTTTGTTTCTTCTGTTGTTTTCAGTATAATACGAGTGTATCATGACCGATTGGAGTGAGTCACTGTGAAGATACATATGGAAATTTCTCATCCTGACAACCCGTCTATCCATGTTGGACAGATTGAATATTCGCATATTGAAGTTGATACATCCCCTCAAATGTTAAAAGGCCGACTACGCCTGTTTCAAGAATCTTTATTCTTTGAATACGAAGATAAAGTCTTAGAAGAAGTACCAGCAATCAAAGAATGGACGGATCTTTTAAAAGACGTTCCTTTCCTGCCAATTCTTGCTGATATCCAAAAGGAACAATTTATTGACTCGACCAATTCCGTACAGGATTTGTCGATATTTTTCTCTTTAAAATATTTCTTGCCCATCCTGACATTCGATGCTGATCGCATAGAAGAGCCGCTTTCTCTAGCAAAACATGAGACTGGCCACATTGAATGGCAGGACGACGCGGGACTTAAGGGATTATTTTCTCATGCAAGTAAAGCACAAATTTCTCAAGACACAAAAAACATTCTGCAAATCATCCTCTTTCCGCCATCTATTTCCCGGGAAAAGAGTGAAGCTCTAATCCAATCCTTGACGAAGATGTTTGTACAAATACATGGTGGAGAAAGTAAATATGAACTTATTGAAAAAGCACTGTAGCTTGACAGTGCTTTTCACATTATACTGACATAATAAAAAACGCAACACTTCGTTTATCTATGAAACGAAATACTGCGTTATAAACAAAATTATGTATTGGAGCGGGTGATGAGAATCGAACTCACGACATCAGCTTGGAAGGCTGAGGTTTTACCACTAAACTACACCCGCATCAATTTTTCAAAAGCAACGTCATCGCGTTGACTTTTATTATGTTACAACTTTCTTAACAATTCGTCAAGAGAATATGTAGATTTTTCGTCAAAAAACTTCATATTCTCCGTATATATTACGATAGTTATTTATCTAGCTGAATATAAAATAAGTATGCATGTGACTTATTCTTCAGTGCTTGCTTTGGATTCTTCTCAATCTCTTCAAGCATAGGTGAATTCCCGTCTTTCCCCATTGCTGCTGTATATGCAATCAATGCCTTCCCTCCAGAAGAGACTTTGACAGTTTCAGATTGTGCAGAAAAAACATAGTCACTTACTTTGAACGGGAAGCTTGATGTCGCTTTCGTCATTCCCTCATTCTTTTTGTCTGACCAAATACTAAATTGTGATTCATATGTATCTTTCTCATGCTTTAATTGCAAGAGCACATTCATCGTTTGGTCGGTTCCATTCTGATGTAAAGTAAAGGTGGCAGATGATGCTTCCTGATTAGCTAATCGACCATTTTTGTAATGACTCCCGATAAACGTAATACTCTTATCCTTCTTCGTTAATCCTTTTAGTGTCAAAGCCACCATTTCATTAGGGGCTGATGCTTCTAGTAAGTTTTTTTCTTTTTTTGTCAGTTTCATTTGTTCGATGGTTACTTGCTTCTTAGTAGCAGACTCCGTGTTTATTGTAGATACCGTCTTCTCGGTTGTCGTGGTTTCTTCGGCCTTCTCGCCGCATCCTGCTAATAGAAAAACAGTGAATATAAGAACACTCCATTTTTTTAACATTGAGATCTCCTTTGATGTTTTTCTATTATACTAAAATTTGGTTGATTATACAAAAAAAGATTAGGAGGATTCTCCTAATCTTTTGCTTTTTTCTGCTTCATTGCTGATAAGAAAGCCACAATGAGAAAACTCGCGGCAAAAATCACAATCATATAAATAAAAAAGTTTGGCTTGATCTGAAAAGTAAATGCGGATGAACCTTCCATCTCAAAAGCGAGACTGTTAAATAATAAGGCATCATTCGTTTTTGATTGAAATAAATGATAGAACAATACACCAATTGTCAGCATCGGAAAGCCTAAAAATCCTAGAAAGCCACCAACAATAGCGCCTTGTTTCATCGCCTGTACGTTCATGATCGTTGTCCTCCCATTCCCCCAAGCAATAGCTGCTTCATAATGGATTTACCATCCCCCATAAATGGAAGAAGATAGAGTAATTGAATAAAATACGTGATTGAAAAAATAAAGAAACCTGTCGAAATTGGATTTTCTTTCAGAAATAATACGGTCACAATGATCCCTGCTGCCCCGATCACACCCGGGACAAGCGGCCCAAGCAGAGTAATCCATACTTGCTTTTTCTGAAACGGATCTAATACAGGTCTCACAAATTTCACAGACATCATATCACTCGCAAAAAAGCCTTGAGGACCATCCCGTCCCGCAAATTTCCGATGCGCATAGCCGTGTGCTCCCTCATGTAAGGCGGTCCCGGTAATTAATCCAAAATAAATAATAGTAAAATAAATCGCAATGGCTGCAATCGACTGATCAGGAATGAATAAAAAAGCGATCCCTGCCATGACCATAAAAAGCATCCAGAAAAAGATGATTTTACGCGTCACCATGAGCAAAGCCGTCCCCAAAATGTGCAGGAACGAGTGACCAGTGCAATCAAATCGTTCCTTCATTTTCACTTGATACTGTTTGAAAAATTGACAACAGGCTGTCACAATCCGATATGGTGATTGATAATGAATAGACAGCAAGTGATGCTGATTTAACCCCATTATCAGTTGATAAAAGTCACGAGAAATCACAGATTCATCGACCTGAAACAAATCGGCGAGCTCTGCGGTAATACTTGCTTCTGTCCTTTTGCCATCTACTTTCGTTAACATATGATAGGCACTTTCATTAATCGGGAGTGTGCTTCCATACTGCGTATCAGTGAGATGCCTCTTTTGTAAGGTCACATACGGCGCGAGTGCCGGTACCCGCTCAATCTTTAGCTTATTGTTAAGAAGTTGAATCATGTGAATACCTCCATGAAAAACCTTTGTATATGGCAAAGATGAGCAGACCTTCAAATGCAGCTACAAGCAGCCACTGAAGTGTTTGACTCGACTCCCCTATGACATAGTTTCCAATAAAAACAATCGGAATCATGAGTAAAATAAGTGCTCCAAATGAAAAAATACCTGTGTAGGGATTGTTTCGGTCAAGCGGAAGTAAAATACCTACCACATAAAAAAGCGCAGTGGCATTGCATAAAACAGCAGCCCCAATCAATACGTTCCAAATCTGATCAGGAAGCGTCAGCGTTGTCAGCATGAATAACGCAATTTGCAGTATACCAACAAGCAAAAGCCCGATAAACTTATACAGAGCCACTTCCCACGATCTTAGGCCAAATGTTTTGTACATCCCCAGCATTCGTTTATCATTGCCAAATGAATTGAAGGCGGTTAATCCAGCAAGAGCGCAGAGAACAAAAAACGCTTCTTCTTCAAAGCGGAATCCAAACTGATAACGGACGAATAAGATCACAATGAGGAGAATGAGAAAGTTTAAAATGTTTTCTTCATTTCGCACCTGTGATTTCATTTCCTTTACAATAAGTGACCATTTTTTTGAAGAAGAGAACGGCAGTTTGTTTAAAAAGGTTAACGCTTTTTTCTCTGCCATAATTGGCATCATCGCAAGAGAAAGAAATGCGCCGCCCGCCGATAAAAGGATGAACAGGATCAAGATTGCATAATTTACCCCTTCAGGAGACATTCCTTGAGCCGCTAAGAAAAACGGTGCTGTAAAATACATCAAATGATAATCAAACTGTATATATGATTGCTGAATTTGACTGATATCAAAATGCGTCATTCCATACGCCACAACCAGTGCTAATAAAACAAAGATCGCTGCAAATTTTTGCAACGGTAATTTTAATTTCAGAACGACCAAATAGGTAATATTATAAATGAGTTGCAGAAGCATTAAGACAAAAAGCGATTGCAAAATCACCATTAAAAAGAACGTAAAGATAAAGAAAATACCTATTCCCTGGGCAATAAAGTTAGGTAAAAGCAGGATACCGATAAAAAATAACACAAGTCCTGCCACCACTGTCACCATCGGAATAAAGTATCCAAGGCTTTTCTGAAAGGTAGAAAGCGGGAACCAGCTGAGCTGCATAGAAAAACGGTCTTGCTCAGGCGTTCTGACCTTGATCAAAATGAATAACAAGCTTGTAAATATGGATGCATTGATCGCCATTGACACAACGAGTAATCCAAGTGAACGTTCATCTCCATTTAAGAAAGCCTTCATAAAGACACCCGTAAAACTGTATCCGATGATGGCGCCCATTGTGACGGCAAACAAAAAGAATAAGATCACAATGATCCGCTTCGTCTGAGTATCAAAGAGCTTATACATCTCCTGCTGCCACATTTTAAGCATCATTCTAGAAATGATTAATGATTTCATCAAAATGTGCACCCCTATCACTTAACATTGAAGCTTTCAGAAACACCTGTTCCAATGTGCTTGATTGATACTTCTCCTTTAAGGCTGAGACCGTTCCTTCATCCATTTTATTTCCCTTAGAAATAATGGCGATTTTGTGGCACAGCTCTTCCGCTGAAAGCATATCATGCGTTGAAAGCAAGATCGCACCATGGTGCTCGGCATAACGCTTCATCAGTTTCTTTGTGTTTATAACCGCTTCAATATCAAGTCCTCTAAAGGGCTCATCCATGATCACCAATTGACTATCAAGCATAAAGGCGGCAATCAGCTGTGTCTTTTTTTTCATACCATGTGAATAGGTTTCGATCGGTCTTGATAAAGCCGAGTCCATATCAAACAGTTCAATTAGTTGATTTCTTCTATGAATTGTTTTACATTCATACATAGAAGAAACAAAATCTAAATATTCAGCACCAGTCAAAGCTTCAGGGAGTAGCAGATCATCTGGAACATAGGCTACTTGTTTTTTAAAGGATGGTTCGTCATTTGTGACGTCCTGCAAGAGAATCGTTCCTTCTGTATGCTTAATGATGCCGAGTATACAGTTAATCATCGTTGTTTTACCGGAACCATTCGGTCCAGCAACAGCAACGATTTGATGAGGGTCGATCTGTAGATGAAAATCATTGACAGCAGTCACGTTATTTTTATACGTCTTAGTTAAATTCTCGATCGTAAACATATAACCTCCAAGTGTCTGCATATTCTTTAAAAACAGATCAGGCTAAACCGCCCGCCACAGACGGTTTAGCCCTGGTGTCATTTCATAGAAGTAAAAAGATGAATCCTAAGTATAGCTACTTACATTCAATTTGGACTTTTAAGCCACTTTCCCACTGAACGGCTCCTGTAAAGCTACCCTTGCCGTTTGCTAAACACCAAACTGCTGCTCCTAGAACAACTGTTGCTCCCAATCCAAGAAGGACAGCAACAAATACTAAGAACCAAGCTTGATCCATAATAGCAGGTTCCATAGTGGAATAGTCAACTTGCGGCGCTGCATAAGTCATACTTTTCACCTCCCAGCTTATGATGATCGTATCATAGGCGTCACTCTCCAAACATCAACAGAAGATCCCATTTTTGACCGAACATACTTTTGGGTAAAATGTGACTTTTTATTCAATTATTCACTTTTAAGTGTATAACCCCTCTCTTATTAACTAGGTTTTTTCACTCCATAAGAACCACCAAACCCATATAATGTCAATTAAACCATCTTTTTTCTTCTTTTTTTGAAATAGGCCATTTTTATCATCTCCTTTATATATTCTTTCTTTTTTGTGAGATAGAAAGAATTCCCCCGATATATCAGATATAAAAGTCCTGATTATATGTCGTTATAACTCCATTTATGAAATATTTACTGATAATTCCGACAAAAAAGTGAGCATATTTTCCTTCTTCTCTTGTCACTTAAAATATGTATATACAAGAGAAATCATTGGGAAAAAAGCCCTTGCCTTCTTGAGTAACATCCAACATATGACACGCTCCTTTCTATGAAAAAGCAACCTACAGCATAGGCTTTCCCCATGATTCCACCAGCTGGCATTCTTTGTGCTTCAAATTAGATTAATCGCTTATAGAATTCATCTAAAACGATGGCGAGCATGATCTTTTCAAACAACACTTGAATGATTTGCTGCTTTCTAAAAAAACTGATCCGCACTCTCTAAGGAAACAATCTCTCTTTTCACCAACATATACACCCTTCCAATTGAAATAAAAAAGTTCATCAACTTTATTGATTATTTTTTCAGATTTATCTAAAAAATGATTGACCAGGCATGAAACAAGATTTATAGTCTTATTAAATATTTCTTATCAAAGTAGTTGGTTTTATCTAACAAAAGGAGGATACACACATGTCAGAAGAACGTCCATTCCGTTTAGAAACAAAAGCCATTCACGCAGGTCAGGAGCTTGATTCAGCAACCTATTCAAGAGCCGTGCCTATTTACCAAACAAGCTCTTTCGGTTTTAGAGATAGTGAGCATGCGGCGAATTTATTTGGACTGCAGGAACCCGGAAATATTTATTCTCGCATTATGAACCCTACAAATGACGTCTTTGAAAAACGGATCGCTGAGCTTGAGGGCGGCATTGGTGCACTTGCTGTCTCTTCTGGACAAGCAGCGACAACTTATTCTATTTTAAACATTGCAGGAGCTGGTGACGAAATTGTATCCTCCAGCAGCCTTTATGGAGGCACGTACAATTTATTTGCCCATACACTCAAAAAGCTCGGCATTACAGTGAAATTTGTTGATTCATCCAACTTGGAAGAACTCGAAGCAGCGATTACAGACAAAACGAAGGCAGTGTATGCAGAAAGCATTGGGAATCCTAAAGGCGACATTCTACATATTGAAGCCGTCTCAGCCATTGCACACAAGCACCATATTCCGCTTATTGTGGACAATACGCTCGCAAGCCCCTATTTATTAAGACCGATCGAGTTTGGTGCAGACATTGTCGTCCATTCCGCTACGAAATTCATTGGCGGTCATGGTACATCAATCGGCGGTGTCATTGTCGATAGCGGCCAGTTTCCTTGGGCTGACAGTGATAAGTTCAAAGGGCTGACTGAACCAGATCCAAGTTACCACGGCCTGACGTATACCGAAGCAATTGGAGAAGCCGCTTATATCACAAAAGCACGTGTGCAGCTCTTACGGGATTTAGGAGCAGCCTTGTCACCTTTCAACTCATTTTTACTTCTGCAAGGCCTAGAAACTTTGCATTTGCGTCTCGAGCGTCATAGTGAAAATGCGTTAAAAACAGCGCAATTTTTACAAGATCACCCTCTTGTAGATTGGGTAAGCTACCCAGGTCTTGAAAGCCATGAATCTTATGAGCTTGCTCAAACCTATTTGCCAAAAGGACAAGGCGCCATTCTCACATTCGGTATTAAAGGTGGGCGAGCTGCTGGTAAAAAGCTCATTGATTCCGTTAAGCTTTTCTCACACCTCGCAAATGTCGGCGATTCTAAATCACTGATCATTCATCCTGCCAGCACAACACATCAACAATTAAGTGAAGCAGAACAAAAAGCGACAGGCGTCACACCAGAACTCATTCGTTTATCTGTTGGAACAGAAGCGATTGAAGACATCCTTGCAGATCTTGAACAGGCGATCACAAAAAGCCATGCTGAATGAAATAGAAAAAGCACACCTCTGTGTGCTTTTTTTTATGAGTCATTAATCATTGAGTAGTCGAATGTCTTGGAAAGGGTAAAACACAAATGAAGTGGTTCCTTGAATATCACTCTTTGTAAAAAGACCTAAGCCATTGCGGCTGTCCATTGAGTTTTGACGATTGTCACCCATGACAAAATACTTTCCTTTTGGAACAGTAAGAGGACCAAAATCAGGTGTCAGCAAGGTCCCATCTGCGGCTGCTTTCTTTTTGTTTGACGCTAAGTAAGGCTCCGCCACTTTTTGTCCATTGACATATAGCTGGTCATTTTTCATTTCAATTTTATCACCGGGTAAACCAATTAATCGTTTTACATAATGAGTGCTGCGATCTTCCCCATCAAGAACAATGATCTGTCCCCGTTTGTAATCGCCGAAGTAATCAACCGTTTTATTCACAAAAACCCGCTCTGTATTATGCAATGTTGGATCCATAGAGGTCCCTTTTACAATGTACGGTGCGAATAAAAAGTTACGAATGATAAAAACAGCGATGAATGCGATTAAGATCGCTTTGAGCCAGCCCCATACTTCTGATTTCTTTTTTTGTGTTTTTGTATTTGTTGTCATAAGCTCCTCCTGAAATCCCCTAGGACGAAATGAGTTCCGCCAGCTGCACGCCAGCATCACGCTTGTATCACCCTAAATATAAACATATTTTGCCAACAAATCAAGCGGTGAGAGAGAAAAAGGCAAGCACCCTTCTGTGCTTGCCCAAAACTCAGTTACTTAGCAGAAGAATCCTCTTCTTTTTCTTTTGATTTACCATAGAAATAATCAGATGGATTCACTGGTTTAAAGTCAGACAGCTTATGGAATCGAAGAAGATCCCTATAAAGCACTTTATCTGAAAGGCTTAACTGATTATCGACACGGGCTTTAATCGCCTCTGTCTTTTTATTTTGTTTCACAACTTTACCTGTTTTTGTATCGTAGACAGTGTTATCTACGAGTGTATATTTTGGTGTCACATAGTTTCCGTTACGGAATGCAACAGTTTGATCATGCTTCTTAGAGAATAGATCTGTTCCAAAATTCACATACTCATTTGAATCAATACCTTGTAAGTGAAGAAGCGTAGGCATCACGTCTACTTCACCACCATACGTATGGTTCACGCCGCCCTGTTTGCCAGGAATACGAATCATGAGTGGTACACGCTGGTTTTGTGCATTTTGATAAGGTGTAATTTCTTTCCCTTGAATTTCGCTCATTGCACGGTTATGGTTTTCAGAAATACCGTTGTGATCACCATATAATAAAATGACCGAGTCTTTATACATACCTGATTTTTTCAAGTCTTTAAAGAATTGCTCTAATGACTCATCTAGATATCTTGCTGTTTGGAAGTAGTTATCTACTGTTTTGTCACCAGTTGTTGCCTTAGCAATTGTCGCATCTTTTTCATCTAAATTAAATGGATAGTGATTAGTCAATGTCATTAAATGTGCATAAAATGGCTTTTTCATTGATTCTAGCATCGGGATTGATTCTTTGAAGAATGGTTTATCCTTCAGACCCATATTCACAAGATTTTCTTCATCCATGTTGTAATATGAAGCATCGAAGAATTGATCATATCCCATATGCTTATAAATCGTGTCACGGTTCCAGAAAGATTTATAGTCCCCGTGAAGCACTGCGCTCGTATAGCCTGCTTTTTGATCTAGGATGGCAGGGAGTGATTGGTAAGTATTTTCACCTTTTGTCACAAACGCTGCTCCCTCTGGCAAGCCGAACATACTATTATCCATCATTAGCTCAGCATCAGCTGTCTTTCCTTGACCTGTCTGATGGAAGAAGTTGTCGAAATACGTAAAATCCTCTTTACCATGAGCTAGTTTGTTTAAAAACGGCGTCACTTCTTCTCCATTTAGTTTGTAGTCAATTAAGAAAGACTGGAAGCTTTCTAAATGGATTTTAATGATGTTTTTCCCTTTTGCTTTACCAAAATACTCTGCGTTTGGCTTCGCATAGTGAGAAGCCGTATAGTTTACAACATCCGTTAAATCTTCACTGCTCGCATTTGCTACCTGTGTTGCATTTTGTGCTGATTGTACTCCGTCATAAATCGTATAATTATAAACACCTAAGTATTTGACAACATACTTGTGATCAAATGTTCTTGTTAATAATTCTGGACGGTCCTTTTCAGCTAAATGAAGGTTTACAAAAAACAGTCCTACACCTGCAGCCACAATCAGCAGTGCAAATGTCTTTTTCATTTGGAATTTTTTCACTTCTGGTCTCCAAATCACAATCGCAATCAAGATAATGATATCAAGGAAATACAAAAGGTCATGCGGCTTAATACTAGATAATACACCGCCAGTCATGCCTCCTCCAAGATTGCCTGCTTGCTTCATTGTGGAGAAAGTCAAAAAGTCATCAAAGAAACGGTAGTACGCTACATTCGCATATAAAAGTGCGGTCATAATAAAGTCAATAACAATTAAAACAATGGCAGATTTACGACCCTTCAAAAAGAGAGCCAGTCCCAAAAACACAATGGCTGAACTAAATGGATTTAATAAGAGAAGCCCCTCTTGAAAAGAACCTTTCACTCCTAAATTAAAGTCCATTTTGTAGGCAGCGTACGATTTCGCCCAAAATAAAAGGACAGCCAATACAAAAAAGCTATATTTGTTCGCAAATATTTTTTTCATAAAACCTCTTCTTTCTTAGTTATCGTTCTGATATAAATGAAATCATAAAAAATTTACATTGATTTTGCAAATGTAAATCTTCTTCACCAAGCATTCCGATGCTCTGTTTCCGCCGGACATATGTGCTCCTTTAATATAACGTATGAGAAGCTTCAAAGGTTTCAAAAAAAATACGAGTAAATAAAAGGAAAAATATCCATTTACACTTCATTTACACACACTTCATGTTTTAGTGGATGAAGAAGGGTTTGTAAGTCACTCAGTACTACTTTACTTTTTTCATCTATTCGTGTCAAAGTAATTATAAAGAAAAGGAAGAATCACCTAGGCCTTTCGACTCTTTCACCTAAATTTATACAAAATTCGATACATAATCCATTTGTTTTTTATTGTGACTCACCCTCCAGCAATCCATGTATTTTCTCTCCCTCTGTCAATCTAAAAAAGTTTTAAGCAAAAAAAAGCTTGATTTCTCCTTCTGATGTGCGGTGTGATAAAGATATAGATTTTCAAAAAGCAGGCTGGAGGACATCACATGAAGAATAACAAACAAATAAGCGCATTTAAAGAAAGATTTTCAGCAGAAATAGATCACATCATTGCTGTCACAGGACCTTCAGGAGTAGGCGCAGGAAAAACCGGACAGGAATCTCTTTGGACCGCTTCTATTCCACTGATTGCATGGAAGGAAAAAGACCTCATCACAACCGAAAACATAAGGCTCTGCTGGTTAACAGATGAAGAGGGCTTGCGGGAAAAGCAGGCACAATTACATAAAGAATCAATCGTGACACTTCAGGTCCGAAAAGGTGAAGGTGAGTTCATGCTTGTATCACTCATCGATACAGATACACAGGATCAAGAGCTTCAAGAGATACGAGAAGAAGCTCAAAAACCTGTCTTTTACCATGATGACATGCTGGGCACCTTTGAATTAGTGAAAGGACTAGACTTATTTGAAACAACGATCCAATGGAGCAATCAAGAGTGCCTGCTCTACTTCAACCTCGAAAAAGATGAAAAAGTAAACGACTCTCTTCGAACCGCTAGACAACTCATGGAAGAGCAGACCACATGGAACTCTTCCATTAAATCATTTGCAGCAAATCAACTGATTGAACTAGCTAAAGACTGGCAGGCACAAGATGACTCCGCTGAAAAACAAGAAGAGCTCACACTGGATCAATTTATGAGCCGCATCTCACTCGAAAGCCTTCATGCTTACCCAGATGGAGAGTTTGAAGTGTACTGTCATGACGGTGATTTATTTTGGGGACATGTCATCATTGTCTCAGGCAATATCAATGGCACGTTTCAAGATGCCCACATTGCAGGCTAAAGATTGAGGGATAAGTAATGGAGATAAAGGCTTTTCACGAATTAGAACAACTGGGAAAAACACCCATCGTGGCTAAGATTGGCGGTTTTCGTCCTGATCCAGCAGCACACAGCTGGTTTGCCAGTCATTTCTTCATCCACCCCGATCAAGGCTGGCCAGCAGATCAAGATGGTGTCATGATTCCGATCTTACAAATTTATTTACCTGAAGTGCCAGGAGGAATGAACGGATTCAATGAATGTAAGATGATTCAAATCTTTCTTAATCAGAAAGCACTTCCGATTGATATCACCAAAAACGGCGAAGGCTGGAAGCTTATTGAATACGCAACTATGGAAGGATTCGAAGTAGTTGAGACTCCAGAAGAAGTGAGAGGACTCAAACCCTTTCAAATTCAATGGAATGAAAGTGAGCAAAAGGACTTCCCTTGCTGGGAAAAAGCGTGGTCATATGTTGATTTATCAGAAGTAAATGAAAGTGAGGAAGCGACAGAACACTTCTTTAAGCAATACACAAATTATTCATTCACAAAAATCGATGGATATGGCGCATATATTCAATCCCCACCCCGTCATCAACCAGGAGAATTCATGCTGCAAATCGCCCCAGAAGAAAAACCTCGGTTTATGATTGGTGATAACGGCACGATGTATTTCTATTACGACAAAGACAAAAAAGAATGGTTGATGCACTGGGATTGTTTTTAAAGGTTTATTGAATGAAACCTTTCCTTCTTCTAAGCGTAGGAAATAATATGGGGGGAGGAACCAAAATGGGATTCATTTTCGATATCTTTTCACTTGCTGTGTATATCCCTTTTCTACAGGTAGATGAAGAGGATATCTCTAGAAATGCAGCGCATCTCAAAAAATTCAGCTGGTTTCACACGTTATTAAATGATCCAACTTTCAGGAATCTCATCATTTATCATCCAGATGTCAGACAAGTCATTGGCAGATGTAACACGGATAAACTCCATCACAAGCGATATAACTTAAAATGCGAACGTAAAGTGCTGAAAGCATTACGTCGTGCTATGTAAATGTACAAAAAGAGCTGCACTTTCCTGTGGCTCTTTTCATCGTTCTCTAAGAAAACATTTGACGCCTGGACAACTCTCCCCGTATATTATGTATAAATCCATCTTTTTCATAGAAAAGGGGGCTTTACATGCGCTTGTTTAAGTACTGGAGAAAAAAGCAGCCTAAACAGCAGGTCACTTCAGAAAAGCAAGAAGACAGCATCCCAATCAACTTCTCCACACTTCCCTTTGGCACAGACACCGTAGACGATTTTTTGTTCAACTTAGACCTAACCTCGAAGCTAACAGATCCCTATAAAGAAACAGATCCGAACAAATGAACCTAGACCTTCATGAATCCTCATCCAATCCTGGATGATTTTTTTATACTCGATGAGAGGTGTGCCCCATGAAAACATATTATATCGTCAGACATTGCCAAGCAAATGGACAATCCGAGGATGCGTCTTTAACGCCTCAAGGCATCGCACAATCTCACGAACTAGCACAGTTCTTTTCCGGTATCCACCTCAATCAGATCATCTCAAGTCCTTATAAACGAGCGATCCAAACCACTGAGCCCCTTGCTCATGTGAAACAGCTCGAGGTACAAATTGATCAGCGTCTTTCTGAACGTGTGTTAAGCAGCAAACCAATGGACGATTGGTATGAGAAACTAAAGCTCAGTTTTTCGGACTTACATATGACCTGTGAAGGCGGAGAATCGAGCCAAGAAGCGATGAACCGTATTGTAGAGGCACTCTATGAACAAATAAAATTAGGAAAAGATCATACCTTATTCGCCACACATGGCAATATTATGAGCCTGCTTCTAAAACACGCCGATCCCACGATTGGAATCAAGGAGTGGGAGCAGCTAAGCAATCCAGATGTCTATGTTCTGCAATATTTTAGACCAGATCATGTAGAAATAGAGCGAATATGGCATAAGTAAAAAAACGGCAGAATGAATTCTGCCGTTTCCTCATCTATTGATGATAATAAAATGCCTCTACCCACTCATAGGGCTTCCTACGCTCCGCACACCATTTCATAAAGCCTCTTGTCTCCGTCTGCTGAAATTCCTTCCAATCCGATAAAAGCTGGTTATAGTAGACCGAATGTTTTTCAACATTGGTACGAATCCTCTTATCTTCAATCAGTGTCATGACATCTTCAATGCCCTGAATTCGCTCTTGATCTTTCTCATAGGTGCTTAAATAAAGATCTTCATGTATATGATGAAACGAATACCATAAGGCCGATAGATAGGTTTCACAAATTTGAACTATCACACGCTGCTCCTTGCTGCCTCCAAGCTCTAGTGCCTTCAATAAGTAAGGCAGCCCTTCTCCCTGATGCACGAACAAGCCTTGCCAGCGATATGGTCTTACATCCATTGGATCAACATTCTCCCACTCTTGCAGAACGGGCTGAATCACCTCATTTACCAATGGAAACACAAGCAAATGATGACCATCCTCAAACCGTTCAATCCACTCAAACAGCCAAGCAACAAATACACGCTTTGCTTCAACCTCGTTCTCCTTCATCTCCGCAATAAAGGACTGAAGAACTTTAAGCGCATCTTTACGCAGACCTTGCTCTTTTCTCTCACAGTACTGTCTAAAAAGCGGATAATCTCGTGATCCCTCGTCTTCAATGATGGTCTGTAATATCGTCTTCGTTTGCAAGATAACAACTCCGCCCCTCTAAATTCATTCTATTTATCTCCTATAGCCAATTGTAACGTCCACATGAAACAGTACAAAGATGAGAAGCTCTTATTTATTGAAACAAAACTAGATTCCTTAACGTTGATTCACCCAATCTATATAACGCTTTTGAATCACTTCTTTGATTTTATCGTAGTTCTCCCAACGATCTTCAACATGATACACGCTTTCAGCTGCTGAGAATGTCTCCCCGTAGTCATCTAAACACAAGCCATGTTCAAAATCGAGATAATCCTAGGCGAATTCATTTCCTTCAGCATTTAGCATATTCTATTGGTCCTTCTTATTTCAAGGGAGGCAGCTACACGCTCTGCTTGATAAGAGTGGTATAACGCCTAACTGCTGTTGCAAAATTTTCTAATAAGTTTATATTTACATCTAAATAACTCGTTTTAACCACAAAAAAACGTTTCACCACAATGGTGAAACGTTAGGCTGACGGTAAAATACCGATCATAAAACTTTTAATAGATACCGGTGGCCGGGGTCGAACCGGCACTCCGTGAGGAACACGATTTTGAGTCGTGCGCGTCTGCCAATTCCGCCACACCGGCATGATCATTAAAGAGCGCAACTTATGATAAAAAATAATGGTGCCGAGGGCCGGACTTGAACCGGCACGGTAGTCACCTACCGCAGGATTTTAAGTCCTGTGTGTCTGCCAATTCCACCACCCCGGCAGTCTTTTCAAAAAAGGCGACACCCGGATTTGAACCGGGGATAAAGGTTTTGCAGACCTCTGCCTTACCACTTGGCTATGCCGCCATTATTGGAGCGGAAGACGGGATTCGAACCCGCGACCCCCACCTTGGCAAGGTGGTGTTCTACCACTGAACTACTTCCGCAAATTAACTGGGCTAGCTGGATTCGAACCAACGCATGACGGAGTCAAAGTCCGTTGCCTTACCGCTTGGCTATAGCCCAATAATAAAATGGGGCGATTGATGGGAATCGAACCCACGAGTGCCAGAGCCACAATCTGGTGCGTTAACCACTTCGCCACAACCGCCATAGATGTTATGAATCATATTAAGAAAATTGGCAGGGGCAGTAGGAATCGAACCCACACCGGAGGTTTTGGAGACCTCTGTTCTACCTTTAAACTATGCCCCTATGAAAATAAAAATGGTGGAGGGGGGCGGATTCGAACCGCCGAACCCGGAGGGAGCGGATTTACAGTCCGCCGCGTTTAGCCACTTCGCTACCCCTCCACATTTGAAAAACAGTGCCGGCAAGAGGACTTGAACCCCCAACCTACTGATTACAAGTCAGTTGCTCTACCAATTGAGCTACACCGGCAAATAGTGGTGGCTCGGGACGGAATCGAACCGCCGACACACGGATTTTCAGTCCGTTGCTCTACCAACTGAGCTACCGAGCCAAGTATTCTTTTTGAAAATGGCGGTCCGGACGGGACTCGAACCCGCGACCTCCTGCGTGACAGGCAGGCATTCTAACCAACTGAACTACCGGACCATTTTGGTTGCGGGGGCAGGATTTGAACCTGCGACCTTCGGGTTATGAGCCCGACGAGCTACCGAACTGCTCCACCCCGCGACGATATAAAAGATATGGTGGAGGATGACGGGCTCGAACCGCCGACCCTCTGCTTGTAAGGCAGATGCTCTCCCAGCTGAGCTAATCCTCCGAATAAAAATACTGGTGTATATTCTATAAAATGGTGACCCGTACGGGATTCGAACCCGTGTTACCGCCGTGAAAGGGCGGTGTCTTAACCGCTTGACCAACGGGCCCTTTATTATGTAAATTGTGGCGGAGAGCAAGGGATTCGAACCCTTGAGACGGGGTTACCGCCTACACGATTTCCAATCGTGCTCCTTCGGCCACTCGGACAGCTCTCCAAATTGGCTCCGCAGGTAGGATTCGAACCTACGACCGATCGGTTAACAGCCGATAGCTCTACCACTGAGCTACTGCGGAATGAAGAAAGCCTGGCGATGTCCTACTCTCACAGGGGGAGACCCCCAACTACCATCGGCGCTGAAGAGCTTAACTTCCGTGTTCGGTATGGGAACGGGTGTGACCTCTTCGCCATCATCACCAGACAATTTAGTGACAAAAGATATTATACTATGTATTGAAAATAAATCAAGAGATATTTTAAAAATGTTCTCTCAAAACTAGATAACAATGTTCAAGCTTCACATTAGAATATAGGTTAAGTCCTCGATCTATTAGTATCTGTCAGCTCCACGTGTCACCACGCTTCCACCTCAGACCTATCAACCTGAT
>NZ_PVWX01000004.1:0-383592 GCF_003004375.1 Bacillus sp. LNXM12-1
ATCAGGTTGATAGGTCTGAGGTGGAAGCGTGGTGACACGTGGAGCTGACAGATACTAATAGATCGAGGACTTAACCTATATTCTAATGTGAAGCTTGAACATTGTTATCTAGTTTTGAGAGAACATTCTCTCCATCAGGTTTGGTGGCGATAGCGAAGAGGTCACACCCGTTCCCATACCGAACACGGAAGTTAAGCTCTTCAGCGCCGATGGTAGTTGGGGGTTTCCCCCTGTGAGAGTAGGACGCCGCCAAGCTTTTTGTTTATATCCTTCCAATGGAAGAAGTTACTTTATCATTCCGCAGTAGCTCAGTGGTAGAGCTATCGGCTGTTAACCGATCGGTCGTAGGTTCGAGTCCTACCTGCGGAGCCATGCTTCCATAGCTCAGTAGGTAGAGCACTTCCATGGTAAGGAAGAGGTCAGCGGTTCGAGCCCGCTTGGAAGCTTTCCTCTAAATTATAATGATTAATGTTTAAGGTTTCTCGATGATGAGAAGGCTTTTTTTGTTTGTTTTCATATATATTAAATTCGTTCATGTTTAACTACAAACAAGATTGCTATACGAATGGAGCAATTTGCTTGGAAGCTTTGCATTAGGTTTCTACATATGCCTTTTTTCGTTCTTGATACTTCAGTGCCTTTTTATGCTTACTAAAGTGATGAAATCCTCTCTAACAAAAGACTCTGTACGTTCCTCTTTCCCCCGAAAGTGAAGCATTGTTTATTTTTCCTTTCTTCATCTCCAGGTTTGGTTGATCTTCTTTTCTTGTTCGGTATGTATATAAAAAGGAGTAGATGGTTTGAAAGATTTATTTGTAAAGCAAGAATGGTTTGGGCATGTGCGTCAGGATGTGCTTGCGGGTATTTTAGTGGCTCTGGCCTTAATTCCAGAGGCGATTGCGTTTTCGATTATTGCGGGCGTTGATCCGAAGATCGGGTTGTATGCTTCGTTTTGTATTGCAATTGTGATTTCGTTTGTTGGTGGACGGCCAGGTATGATTTCGGCCGCTACAGGGGCTATGGCTCTGGTCATGGTTAATTTGGTTGCCGATCATGGATTGCAATATTTGTTTGCAGCTACGATTTTAACAGGTCTGATTCAAATAGTGTTTGGACTCTGCCGAGTGTCTCGTCTGATGAAATTTATTCCGAGGTCCGTGATGGTTGGTTTTGTGAATGCGTTGGCTATTATGATCTTCATGGCTCAGCTTCCACATTTCGTCGGAGAATCAATGGCCATGTATATCATGACAGGTGGCGCCTTGTTGATTATTTATTTATTGCCGATGGTGATAAAGGTGATACCTTCCCCACTCATTGCGATTATTGTCATGACGATCATTGCTGTATTTGGACATATTGATGTTAGAACGGTTGGAGATATGGGAGAGCTTCCTAGTTCTTTGCCTGCTTTTCTGATTCCTCAAGTACCGTTTAGCTGGGAGACACTTACTATCATTTTTCCTTATTCTTTAGCACTTGCGATGGTTGGTTTACTTGAGTCTCTTTTAACTGCACAGATTGTCGATGATATGACGGAGACGTCTAGTCGTAAGAACAAGGAAGCGAGAGGTCAAGGGATTGCTAATGTGGTTGCAGGATTCTTTGGTGGTATGGCTGGCTGTGCGATGATTGGTCAATCAGTGATTAATACGAAGGCAGGCGGGCGTGGCCGTCTTTCTACCTTTGTAGCGGGCGCATTTCTAATGGTGCTGATTTTTGTACTCGGAGATGTGGTGGTTCAAATTCCGATGGCTGCTCTTGTGGCTGTGATGATTATGGTCTCCGTTGGGACATTTGATTGGAGTTCCTTTCAGCAGCTAAAAAAGAATCCGAAAACAGATTCTATTGTCATGATTGTCACGGTCGTGACTGTGGTGTTGACTCATGATTTATCAAAAGGTGTGTTTGCAGGTGTGCTGCTTAGTGCGATATTCTTTGTAGCAAAAATATCAAAGCTTCATATTACCTCTACAGAAAGCCAAGCGGGTATTTGGGTGTATCGAATTAAAGGGCAAATTTTCTTTGCTTCTGTCACTGATTTCATCCAAGCGTTCCATCAGGAGGAAGATCTCCAAGCCGTTGTGATTGATTTGTCTGAAGCGTGTATATGGGATGAATCAGGCGTGGCAGCGATAGAACGTGTAAAGGAAAAGTATCAAGCAGCTGGTGTACAGGTAGACGTAGTTGGAATGGATACCTCGAGTCGAAAGCTTGTGAAACAGGTGAATGGTTCTTAAAAAGATCTTTCTGTTTGTTACAATAGAAAAGGTAAGAAAGTGAAGGATGGAGGTGGCCGGCATGCTTGTGCGTTTGAACCAAGTGCTCGGCCGGATGATGCCGCTTATTACGCCCATTAGTGTGTTACTCGGTGTATTATTGTCGGCCTATTTAAAGGATTTTACGTTTATGGTGCCCTGGGTATTTGCCATGATGACATTTTCAGGGAGCTTGTCATCTACTTTTTCAGCTTTAAAGCATACGGTGATGCACCCATTGCCTTTGATTTTATCGTTTATGATTTTACATGTGCTGATGCCCCTTTATGCCTGGTCAGCGGGGCATTTGATATTTGCGGGTGATTCCATGACGATCACCGGTTTGACGCTTGCGATGGTGATTCCAACAGGTGTTTCTAGTTTAATATGGGCGGCGATGTATAAAGGGAATGTCGGGTTAACGTTATCTATCATTTTAATTGATACATTGCTTTCGCCATTGATTGTGCCAGTAAGCTTGTCACTCTTCGTCGGTACACAGGTCCATATGGACATGGTTGCGATCATGAAAGGGCTGTTTGGTATGGTGGTACTGCCCTCTATTTTAGGGATGCTCGTTCGCCAGTATGCAAAGCCATCGGTGACGAAAACAATTAGTCAGACCCTGTCTCCTTTTTCAAAATTAGGCTTGTTTGTTGTCGTATCGATTAACAGTTCTGTTGTCGCCCCATATTTGCGTGAACTGGATGTTGCATTTTTTAGCAAAGCAGCGACTGTCTTTTTCATTGCGATGAGTGGATATGCTTTTGCATGGTTGATTGGAAAGGTGATGAAATGTACTCAAGGGGAGATTGTGGCCATTGTGTATACGGGCGGCATGAGAAATATTAGTGCCGGAGCTGTGCTTGCTATTAGCTTTTTCCCGCCTGCTGTTGCTGTCCCTGTTGTGATTGGCATGCTATTTCAGCAAGTGCTTGCTGCCTTGTTTGGTTTCTTACTCAATCGTTTTGAGCTGAAGGCGCCTGCTGTGACTAAATCTTTATCATGAAAAGACCTCCATCTTATGAGATGGAGGTCTTTTTGCGAATTAATAGATGAGATATTTCTTCCGTTTCTTTTCGAACGATTTGAGGTCATGATGATAGCGCTTCATGATGTGTTTGACGGAAGTACCTTGATTGATTTCTTCTTTGATCCAACCATTTCCGATGAGTTTATCAAAGCTGCCTGTTTGAAGGAACTGAAAGTCTTTTGGATATAAATCATGTATGGCTTTGATGATGGATAACCCTGTTTTTACCGCTTCGAATGAAGAGCTGTCTGTGACGTATAGCTGCACACCGTGTGATAGCTTACCTGCATGTTTAGAAAAAGTGGGGGTGAATGATACTGGTCTAAATTGTACACCCTTTAGTTTTAACTGATTTAAATGATCTGCTAGTTCGCTGCTATTGATATATGGAGCGCCAATGAGCTCGAACGGTTTTGTTGTTCCTCTGCCTTCAGAGACATTTGTTCCTTCAATTAATCCTGTGGCGGGATATACAAAGGTACTATCCACTGTCGGCATGTTAGGTGAAGGAAGGACGAACGGCAGCTTCGTGTCATCAAACGTCATGGAACGCTTCCAATTTTTCATTTTGATGACTGTGACATCAGCATTGATATGAAACTCTTTGTTAAAGAATTTTGCTAGTTCACCAGTGGTCATTCCATGTCTTAATGGTATTGGATAGAGCCCTACAAATGAAGCGTGCTCAGGTTCTAAGACAGGGCCTTCTACTTTTAGTCCGCCAATGGGGTTTGGACGGTCTAGGACAACAAAGGGAATGTTGTTTTCTTTAGCGGCCTCCATCGCATAAGCCATCGTGTAAATATAGGTGTAATAACGAGCACCAACATCTTGGATATCAAACAGCAAGACATCTACATTTTTGAGCATGTCAGGCGTGGGTTTTCTTGTTTTTCCATAGAGAGAGTAAACAGGGAGACCTGTTTTTTCATCAGTATAGGATTCGACGCCTTCTCCTGCTTGTGCATCGCCGCGCACACCATGTTCTGGTCCATATAGAGCAGTAAGCTTGATACTTGGATGCTCAAATAGGAGATCGACACTGCTTTTCATATTTGCATCAATACCAGTTGGGTTCGTAATGAGGCCGACCCTTTTCCCTTTTAACCATGCAAGGTTGCCTGAGAGTAGTGTTTCGATCCCTGTTTTGACCGCTGCTTTTTTTCCTTTTGTATCTGTTCGTTCTTGGTTTGCGGGGGAGGCGGCGGTCAATGTGCTCATAATGAGAATGCTTGCGAGTATCAAGCTTGCTGTTTTTTTCAAGAGAATCCCTCCTATTTGATCTGTTTCCCTTTCAAGTTGAGTCCATAGCCGAATGGATACAGGGTTTGATTTGGATGAGTGACAGATGGGATATCCACAGGCAATTTGCCCTTAGGTGATGCAGCGCCAAATATCACTTCTAATCCAGCAGGAATATTTGGCTGATTGAATTGCCCGTTTGAGTAGCCTTTAAAACCGTAAACGGCTAGTAAGGCATCAGCCTCCTCAAAATTTGCCGCATCGTAAGGATTTCTTAGACTCATGATGACCATTTTTTTGTTTTGTGCTGCTGCTTCTTTCATAACAGCACGAGGGAAGGCAGTAGCCCATTTTTTCGGGTCCTGTACATTGTCATCAATCACACCATCATTCACAGCTGGGTCATTTTGGACAACGTAAGAGCCGGTAATCACATAGTCAGCATCTTGTATTAGTTTGGCTGTTTCTTTAGTGAAGGTCTTATCCGCAAACGCATATGATTGGATACGTACAGGCTTGATCTTTTTTTGTTTGATCAGAGAGTCAATTGTGACAGACATGGCTTTTGTCTGATCTTCGTAAGGTGCCATGACCAAGATCTTGTTATTCTTTTTAGGCTTGAATGGTAAGGTCTTTTCGTTGTTTTTAAGCAGGGTGATCCCTTCACGTGCCATTTTTTGTTCTGCTTTCCGGTGCGACTTTTTCCCAACGACTTGAGTGGCTTTTTTGATTTTTTTCTCAAGGGTGATGGGTTTCTTGGAAGAAATGATGCCGCGTTTGATTTTCAATTGAAGAATTTTTTCGACAGATTGGTTGATTTGAGACATCGGAATTTCTTTCTTTACAACCGCCTGTTTTACAGCATTGAACACATTCTCTAGGTTTTTTTCTGTTTTTAGAGAGGTGACTGGTGCTGGCATAAGGGCGATGTCGACACCTGCCTTAATAGCCATCACCACGGCTTCTTCCTGCCCAAAGTTATCTGCAATCGCTTTCATATTTAGGGCGTCTGTTACCACAACACCTTGAAAGCCCATCTCTTCTTTTAATAAGTGTGTGATGACTTTTTTCGATAAGGTTGCTGGAACCATAATGTCCTCGCCATCTTTTTTGCTTTTGTACGTTGTGTGGTCAATGGCAGGGAATTGAACATGAGCGGTCATGACCATATCCGCACCAGCGTTGATGGCTTGTTGAAACGGATACAGCTCCACTTTTTTAAGACGATCTAGGTCATGTTCTACGAGCGGCAAGCCATAGTGACTATCGACGGCTGTATCACCATGTCCCGGGAAATGCTTTAGTGTGGAAATGGTCTTTTCCTTTTGAAGTCCTTTCATGGTTTGAAGGCCAAGCCTAGTGACAAGAGCAGGATCAGAGCTAAAGGAACGGACACCAATGACGGGGTTGTTTGGATTATTATTCACATCAAGCACAGGAGAGAAGTTTGTATTGATCCCTAGTGCGTTTAGTTCTTTGCCGATGATTTTACCTGTGTCGTATGCATTTTTCTTACTTCTAGAGGCACCAATCGACATATTTCCTGGGAAATGTGTTCCCTTTTGTAATCTTGTGACGATTCCACCTTCTTGATCAATTGAAATGAGTAATGGAATCTTTGGTGATGCTTTTTGAAATTCATGGGTGAGTTTGACGGTTTGTTTCGTATCAACGACATTCTCCGCAAATAAGATGACACCGCCTAGATGATATTTTTCAACAAGATGGGACACTTCTTTATTCATCTTTGTTAAGCCTGTAGGTGCAGATTCATCTTTTGTTTGCCAATTGCGAAAGTCTGGCATGAGCATTTGACCTATCTTTTCATCCAGGGACATGTCTTGCACCATTTGTTTTGCGGTTGGAAGAGGGGCAGAGCTAACCTTTTCCGTTGGAATGGAAGAGGTTAGCAGGGCCAAAACCAGAGTAGCGGGGAAAAGAGCTTTTAACATCGAATTCCTCCTTTTACTTAAAAGATTCGTAGATTGCGGTCATGATGCTTCCATAAGTACCAGTTGGGAAAAGGTCACCTTCAAATTGATTTGGGTTGGTTTCAGGTGAAACGACAGGCGAATGTTTCTTATTTGTCAGCAAGACGATACCTAGATTATGTTTTGGATCAATCAATGTCATGGTTCCGGTCCAGCCAGTATGTCCATAGGCTTCGTTACTTGCATATTTTCCAAACATCCATTCCATGTCAGTATGACCGTTTTTACGCCAGCCTAGCCCGTAAGTTGGGTTTGTATCAGAAGAGGCTGTAAAGAGATCGATAGAAGCTTGATCAAAGATGGTTTTTTTTCCATAGCCTCCTTTGTTCAGCATGAGCTGGAGCAGCACGCCCATATCTGACATGTTAGAGAAAAGTCCGGCATGACCAGAGATACCTGCCATTGAGTAATATGCTTTCTCATCGTGGACTTCGCCTAGCAGGGTGTACCTGCGAATGTTTTCAAAATCAATGACACCATCTCGCGAATTACCTAAACGTTCGGTTGCTGCAAAATGCTTCGGTTTAAATCCTTTTTGCAGTGGATTGAACATTGTATGTTTGAGACCTAGCGGCCGATAGATCGTCGACTCTACATATTGATCAAGAGGCATACCTGTTTTTTTCTCAATGATCATGCCTAACAGCATGTAATCAATGTCACTATAAATGTGCTGGGTGCCTGGTTTGTATTGCAGCGGCACCTTCGGCAGCCATTTCATCGTTGTCTTTCTATCTTGAGAGAAAAAAGAGCCGGCGGCTTCTTTGCTATAAAATAAGACACTGGAAGGGAGCCCGGCAGAATGGGTCAGAAGATCTTTTACACGGAGCTGATCTTTGCCGGTTACCTTTGCATCTGGTTCATCTTTAAAATCTGGCAGGATGGCTTGTATTTTTTCGTTCACATCCAGTTTTTTCTCGTAGACGAGCTTTTGCAGGGCATAGTTCGTCGCATACATTTTGGTGTTGGATGCTAAGTCGAACAGTGTATTCTTTTTCATTTTCTTATATGATTTGAGTTCAGTTGTGCCTTCGTATTTTTGCCTGTAGCCATAGGCTTTTTGATGGACGATTTTTCCGTCTTTGATAATGATGAGTGCGCCTCCTGGAAATCCTGCTTTGATGTCGTTTTGAATCATGTGATCAACCTTCCTAAGCTGCCTGGAAGAAAAACCTGCTTGTTCCGGTCGTTTTGCCTTTTTTAAGACGGGATATTCTTCAGGTGCTGTTTTAGACAAAGACGATACAGGATGGGAGCTAGTTGCAAATGTTTGTACGGGTAATCCAAGGAGCATGAGCAGACTTGTTATTAAGAGAAAGTATTTCTTCAAGAGTTAGACCTCCTATTGCTTATTTTTCCTCAAATTCAACAGCCATATCATCATGAAAACCAAATAAGTATGTGAAAATAAATCCAGCGACATATGCAATAAAGAGTCCGATTAAGTAAAGAAGCATTTGATGTGTGTGAACAATAAAGGTTAATGGGAGACCTGATACACCAATCGCCTTCGTTGCAATTTGGAAGTAGGCTTGAAATGCGCCGCCGATTCCAGCGCCAAGACAAGCAGTGAGAAATGGTCGTCCCAGCGGGAGTGTAACACCGAAAATGAGTGGTTCACCAATGCCGAGCATCCCTGAAGGAAGTCCACCTGCGATGGCTCTTTTGAGTTTTTTCTTTTTTGTTTTCATATAAATGGCGAATGCCGCACCTACCTGTCCTGCACCGCCCATAGCGAGAATTGGCAAAAGCGGGTCATCTCCAATGGAATTAATGAGTTCCATATGAATTGGTGTCAGTCCTTGGTGAAGTCCTGTCACAACAAGTGGAAGGAAGGTCGCACCAAGAACAAATCCAGCGAAGATTCCGCCCATATTTAATAGATAAGTTAATCCTGAGGTGATGGCATCCGATATAAATCCGCCGACTGGCATGAAGACAACGTACGTAAAAATGCCTGTAATGAGTAGTGTGATGGTTGGTGTGACGATGATATCAAGTGATTGCGGGACGAAGCGTCTAATTCGGGTTTCCACAAGTGCCATAAAGATGGCGGCTAGAAGAACACCGATGAGCCCGCCTCTGCCTGGTAGAATATTTGTGCCAAATAACATAATGTCTGCGGAGGCTGGGTTAATAATGAGGATACCAGCTAATGCGCCTAATGCAGGAGAGCCTCCAAACTCCTTTGCGGCATTTGATCCGACTAAAATACCGAGATATGCGAACAAGCCTGAACCAATAACGGTTAAAATGATCGCTGCTTGAGACTTTTCATCGAGCCAGCCTGCTTGCACGATTGCTTTCGTAATCCCTGTAATAAGACCTGATGCAACGAGTGCCGGAATGATAGGAATAAAGATGCTGGCAATCCGTCGTAAGAACAGCTTGAACGGTGTGCGGTTCTTTTGTGAAATGGCTTGCTTGTTTTTTTGTGCTTCATTGTTTAAATCATAAGAGCCAGAGGCATTTAGCAGCTGTTCAAACGCACTTGATACTTGGTTGACAACACCTGTACCTAAAATGATTTGAAGCGTTTCTGCCTCAACGACACCAATGACGCCATCGAGTTCTTTAATTGCTGTGATGTGAACTTGTTCATTGTCAATCGGTGTAATTCGGAGACGCGTCATACAATGTGTATGGGAAGAGATGTTTTCAGAACCACCACAGAGAGAAAGAATGTCTTTCGCCAACTGCTGATATTTCTTTTGATGACTCATGTTGAATCCCCCTTTGATTTTCGTTTCATGGAGCGGATGGCATGTCTTGTCTTGTCAATATATTGCGCTGTCTCTTCATATTGACGGGAAGCTAAGCTGAGGAACAAGACATCAATTAAGTAGAGCTGTGCCATTCTAGAGGAAGTGGCTGCACTGCGAAAAGGTGCTTCATTGGAACCGGACGTCGATAGGTGAACATCACTTAAGGCAGAAACGCTTGTTTGACCAGGATGCGTTAAGGCAATGATTTTCACTTGATTGTCTTTTGCGAGCTGAAGGGCTTGAATGATGTCTAACGTTTCTCCTGAAAAGGATATACCGAACACGATGTCATTCTTTCCTGCATTTGCGATGACCGTTGATGCGATGTGCATGTCAGTGAAGGCAGTCGCTGCATAATTGATTCTGAGAAATTTCTGCTGGGCATCCGCTGCGACGATGCCAGATGCACCGACGCCGATAAAATGGATTTGGTTTGCATGCAGCAGTAATTGAACAGCTTTTTCTAATGCTTCTGCATTTAAAATAGAAGCGGTGTCCTTAATCGATTGAATCGAGTTTCCTGCTGTTTTTTGAATAATGGATTGAAGCGGTTCATCTTGTTCGATATCACGATAGCCTTGTTTATCGTCGTGCATCAAGTCTCCAGCGATTCGCATTTTTAAATCGTGATAGCCATCTAGCCCGAGAGATTTACAAAGGCGGATGACAGCAGAGCTGCTTGCTCCGGCTGCCTGACTGATCTCGTGTACTGTGCTTTTAATGACTTTGTCAGGATGGGCAAGAATATAGTCTGCAATGATTTTTTCAGATTGGGGGAGCTTTGCTTTCATTGTGTGTAGTAGGGTGAGTCCACCTGCTGACATGAGCTCTGCCTCCTTTAGGATTGATGATGAGAGATGGCTTTGTCGATATGGCCATTCGCTTTGTTGAGTAAATCCTTGGCTGTTTTTTTGTCTGTGTTTGTTTGGAGCATGACGATGGCGGTTTTGACTTCTAAGTCTGCTGCTTCAAGAGTCTTCACGGCTTGTTCATAGGAAGCGTTTGTCACATGTTGAATGATGGTGATGGCGCGTTCTTTTAATTTATGATTGCTGACTTTTACATCAACCATCAGGTTTTCATATACTTTACCTTGTCTGATCATGACAGAGGTGGAAAGCATATTTAAAATCATTTTATGAGCGGATGCGGCTTTCATTCGTGTTGACCCAGTGATGGCTTCTGGTCCTACAATGACTTCAATGGCGCAGTCTGCCAGCTCGCTAATTTCTGCTTGTTCATTGCAGCTGAGGGCTACTGTTTTTGCGCCGATGGATTTAGCGTAGTTTAAAGCGCCGATGATGTAGGGTGTCCTGCCGCTGGCGGCGATACCGACGACCGTATCTTTTGATGTCAGGTGAATGTGTACTAAATCCTGTTTGCCGGCTTCTTCACTGTCTTCCACATCTTCGGCAGCATGTGAAAAAGCAGAGTCGCCGCCTGCCATGATACCGACAATCACATCAGGTGAGACGCTATAGGTAGGGGGACATTCAACAGCATCCATCACGCCAAGTCTGCCGCTTGTCCCGGCTCCTAAATAAACGAGTCTACCCCCATTTGAAATGGATTCATAGGCGAAGTCACTTGCTGTTTTGACATGTGGTAGGACACGGTTCACTGCTTGAGCGACCTTCATATCTTCTTCATTGATCAGCTGGAGTATTTCGAGCGGATCTGCTTGTGATATTCCCATTGTGTTAGGGTTTCTTGATTCTGTTGTCAAAGAACGCAATTGAGATGGCTGCATGCGACATTCCTCCTTATTTCTTCATTTTCAGTATATTCAGTGTGATATGAAATTTCAACATTATATTTAAATATTGAAATTATATTTCACTCGAAACGTTGTGCTAACTGAAGGTAAATAATTAGAAAATAAAAAAAATAAAAATCCCCTTTACAAAAGGGGGACAACCTGTATATAATAACTTTTGTCAGCTTCACGGAAACAGCAAACTTGACAAACTGGCCCGTTGGTCAAGCGGTTAAGACACCGCCCTTTCACGGCGGTAACACGGGTTCGAATCCCGTACGGGTCACCATGATGTGGAGGATTAGCTCAGCTGGGAGAGCATCTGCCTTACAAGCAGAGGGTCGGCGGTTCGAGCCCGTCATCCTCCACCATATGCCGGTGTAGCTCAACTGGTAGAGCAACTGACTTGTAATCAGTAGGTTGGGGGTTCAAGTCCTCTTGCCGGCACTGTTTTTTCTTTATCAATTCCATATGTGGAGGGGTAGCGAAGTGGCTAAACGCGGCGGACTGTAAATCCGCTCCCTCCGGGTTCGGCGGTTCGAATCCGCCCCCCTCCACCATTTTTGGGCTATAGCCAAGCGGTAAGGCAACGGACTTTGACTCCGTCATGCGTTGGTTCGAATCCAGCTAGCCCAGTTAAGACACCTTTTTCAAAAAGGTGTCTTTTTTTATGTTGGCAGACGGAATGTATAACTATTCAAAATATTGTTGAGTTGAGTCAGAAGGCATCGAGAAAGTAAAATATAAGCATGAACGGAAAGGGGATGTACATATGGGAGATCAAAAGAAGGTCACGATTGTCGGAGTTCCGATGGATTTGGGTCAAATGAGAAGAGGCGTCGATATGGGACCGAGTGCGATTCGGTGTGCAGGCGTAAAAGAAAAATTGGAATCGCTTTCATTTGATGTGGAGGATCTCGGCGATATTTTGGTTGAACAAAGAGATGATGAGAAAGGTTTATATACAAGTGAAAAGCTAAAAAATTTAACGGAGAATGCTAGTGCGAATCAGCTGCTAGCTGAGAAGGTTGACAGTATTGTGCAATCAGGCTCATTCCCGCTCATTTTAGGCGGTGATCACAGCATTGCGATAGGAACACTTGCGGGGGTAGCCAAGCATTATGAAAACTTAGGTGCCATTTGGTATGATGCACACGGTGATTTAAATACAGAGGAAACCTCTCCTTCTGGAAATATACATGGTATGCCGCTTGCAGTCAGTCTCGGTCTTGGGCATGCTGATTTAACGAACATTGGTGGTTATTCCCCTAAATTGAAGCCTGAGAATGTTGTTATAATTGGTGCTCGATCCTTAGATGAAGGAGAGCGGGCATTGATTAGAGAGAAAGGCATTAAAGTGTATACGATGCATGAAATAGATCGTTTAGGGATGACAAGGGTGATGGAGGAAGCCATTTCATATTTAAAGGAAAGAACAGATGGTGTCCACCTGTCGCTTGATTTAGATGGACTAGATCCAGCGGAGTGCCCTGGTGTAGGAACTCCTGTGGCGGGTGGCATTAGTTACCGGGAGAGTCATCTTGCCATGGAACTTTTAGAGGAAGCGGGTATTTTGACTTCAGCTGAATTTGTTGAGGTGAATCCGGTTTTGGATGAAAAAAATAAAACAGCCGAGGCAGCTGTTGCGTTGATTGGTTCGTTAATGGGCGAAAAGCTATTGTAGAGCGGGACTTGTTCCCGTTCTTTTTTGTTTTGGAGAAATTTAAGGATATATTAAGGTTTTTACCGGTGGATATGCGTAACACGCTGTCAAAAATTTGTTACACTATTTTTTAGAGGAGAATGAAACCTTTTGGAAAGAGATTCGTATACATAAAGACCGGTGAAGGCAGAGGTTGAATATACTATGGACACAATGATTAAAAAGAGAATTAAGCAATTGAAAAAAGGCGACCAGAACGCATTTGCAGACATCGTAGACCTGTATAAAGACAAAATTTATCAGCTGTGCTATCGTATGCTTGGGAATGCACACGAAGCAGAGGATATTGCACAGGAGGCGTTTATTCGTGCCTATGTGAATATTGAAAGCTTTGATGTGAATCGTAAGTTTTCTACGTGGCTGTACCGCATTGCAACCAACCTGACCATCGATCGTATTCGCAAAAAAAAGCCGGATTATTATTTAGATGCAGAGGTGGCAGGAACAGAAGGATTGAATATGTATTCTCAAATTGCTGCTGATGGCATTTTGCCAGAGGAAGAGGTGGTGTCTCTTGAATTATCGAGTACCATTCAGCAAAAAATTCTAAGATTACCCGATAAATATCGTTCGGTCATCGTATTAAAGTATATTGATGAACTCTCGTTAAAAGAAATTAGCGAGATTCTGAATATACCCGTTGGTACGGTGAAAACGAGAATACACAGGGGTAGAGAGGCTCTCCGGAAACAGTTGAGAGACCTTTGAGTGAGGTGATTTTGATGAGCTGTCAGGAAAAAATCGTCCTGCTTATGCATCAGTATTTAGACGGGGACATTGAGCCCCAAGACGAAAAAGAATTAAAAAGCCATCTGCAATCGTGTGAGGAGTGCCGTACTCATTTTCAACAAATTGAGAAATCCATCGCGCTTGTGCAGAGTACATCTCATATAGAAGCACCATCTGATTTCACTGCAAAGGTGATGGCAGGTCTTCCAAAGGAAAAAAAGCGTGTGTCGGTTCAAAGATGGATCAAAGCTCATCCGCTGATGGTGGCCGCTGCCCTCTTTCTCATTTTGATGGGAGGCAGTCTGTTTACAAGCTGGAATACCGATCATAATTTCAGTGTGTCAAAACAGTCGAATCTCGTCGTTGTAAATGATACAGTGACCGTACCTAAAGGGGAAACCGTAAAAGGTGATGTCACTGTCAAAAATGGCAAGCTGATTGTAGAAGGCAAGGTTGATGGAAATGTCACCGTCGTCAATGGGGAACAGCTGACTGCTTCTGCCGGACAAGTCACTGGTCAAATTAATGAAATTAATGAAGTGTTTGATTGGATTTGGTACAAAATGAAATCCACAGCACAAAATGTGATGCGGGTCATTGGACCAGAGGAGCAAAAGTAATCATACGGGTCGAGAGCAGTCTCTTTATGGGGCTGCTCTTTTTCTATATTATAGGTCAGAATGTATGCGAACTAGCACGCCAGCCATATATGGCAACTGTTTTCCTTGCTGAAACAAAATGTGGTATAATAGCCACGCTATGTATTTACACATAGTCTCTTTTTTTATTAAAAATGCATCAAACGAAGAATAACTGAAAATTCTGGAGGACGAGGAAATGGCTTTAGGGGATATTCCTTTTTTGCAGTACCTCGGTAATGCTGTTGATGTTCTCGTTGTTTGGTATGTGATATATAAATTAATGATGGTCATCCGCGGAACAAAAGCGGTTCAGCTTTTAAAGGGAATTGTGGTCATTGTTCTTGTCAGGATGGGAAGTGCGTATCTCGGTCTTAACACACTTCAATGGCTGATGGATCAAGCGATTACGTGGGGATTCCTTGCGATCATTATTATTTTTCAGCCAGAGCTAAGGAGAGCGCTTGAGCAGCTTGGGCGCGGCCGTTTCTTCTCAAGAAGCGGGACACCTATAGAGGAACAGCAGCAGAAAACGATCGAGGCAATTACAAAAGCAATTAAATATATGGCAAAACGCAGAATCGGCGCGCTGCTGACAATTGAGCGTGATACTGGGATGAATGATTACATAGAGACTGGAATTCCTTTGAATGCAAAGGTGAGTTCAGAGCTGCTCATTAATATTTTCATTCCAAATACACCGCTTCATGACGGTGCTGTCATTATGAAGCGTGATGAGATTGCAGCTGCGGCTTGTTATTTACCGCTGTCAGAAAGTCCTTTTATCTCTAAGGAACTGGGGACGCGTCACCGGGCGGCAGTCGGAATTAGTGAAGTGACAGACAGCTTAACCGTCATCGTTTCTGAAGAGACAGGCGGCATTTCTGTCGCAAGAAATGGTGATCTCCACCGAGAATTGACAGAAGAAGCGCTTGAAGAAATGCTGATTGCTGAATTTAGTAAGAACAGCAAAGATGCTTCCTCGACCAAATGGTATTGGAGGGGCAAGAAAAATGGATAAGATTTTGAATAATCGCTGGGCCGTAAAGCTTCTTGCATTGGTCTTCGCTTTATTGCTGTATGGTGCAGTCAATTCAGCGCAAGCGCCCACGCCGAAAAAAATCGGTGAATCCTTTTTCCCAACATCGACGACAGATGAAGCAACTTTAACCGACATTCCTGTTAAGGCGTATTATGATGACGAGAAGTACGTCGTTACTGGCGTGCCGCAAACAGTCAATGTGACGATTAAAGGGTCAACGAGTGCTGTGAAAACAGCAAGACAAACAAAGAACTTCGAAATATATGCAGATATGCAGAATTTATCCACAGGTACCCATAAAGTGGAGCTGAAGGCAAGAGATGTATCAAAAGGGCTCACACTATCGATCAACCCATCTGTGACGACGGTGACGATACAAGAAAAAACAACAGCAGAATTTCCTGTTGAAACTGAATTTTATAATCAAAATAAAATCAAAGATGGCTATTCACCTGAACAGCCTATTGTGAATCCGAAAAAAGTCACAGTCACTGGTTCAAAGGACGTAATCGACAAAATTTCTGTCATTAAAGCATTTGTGAACCTAGAGGATGTCGATCAGCAAATTGAAAAGGAAGCGAAGCTCACTGTGTATGATAGCAGCGGGAATGAGCTGCCAGTCGAATTGAGTCCGTCTGTGGTGAATATTACAGTTCCCATCTCAAGTCCAAGCAAAAAGGTTCCGTTTAAAATAGAGCGGACTGGCAGTTTGCCGGATGGGATCAGTATCTCAAGTATTGAGACAAGCCCGAGTGAGGTCACAGTGTACGGCTCTCAAAAAGTGCTGGATTCGCTTGATTTTATTGATGGCGTCAAGCTGGACCTAAGCAAGATCAAAGATGATACCGAGATTGATGCCGACATTCCCCTGCCAGATGGTGTGAAAAAGGTATCGCCCGAAACCGTCAAGATCAAAGTGAAGGTTGCAACAGCGCAAGAAAAAAAGATCGATAATGTACCAATTTCTGTCGTAGGTCTGAGCAAGGATCTCACCTCTGATTTTGTGAGCCCATCTTCTGGACGGCTCACGTTAACAGCAAAAGGATCAAAGAGTGCGATTGATAAACTAAAGGCTTCAGATGTTGAAGCCTATATCAATGTTGGGGACTTGAACGAAGGAACACATGAGGTCACAATTCAAGTGAACGGTCCTCAAAATGTGACGTGGACATTATCGAGATCAAAGGTCAAAGTGAAACTGACTTCTACTGAGACAGAAGATCAGCCAGCGTCTACGAATGATCGCAAGGATCCATCTTCTGATGACGATGATCAGGATGAGAAAAGTAAAGAAGAATCCACGCAAGATAAAGCAAAGAAAGAATCAAGTCAAAGACAGCGGATCAAAGAAGATAAAAAAGAGGACGAAGCGTCCTCTTGAATGGTAAAAAAGGAGCGATTGAAACATGGGCAAGTACTTTGGAACTGATGGTGTAAGGGGTGTGGCGAATAGCGAATTAACGCCAGAGCTCGCATTTAAAATTGGGAGATTTGGCGGCTATGTGCTCACGAAGGATAAAGAACGTCCAAAGGTACTCGTTGGACGAGACACACGTGTATCCGGTCATATGCTAGAAGGAGCGCTCGTTGCAGGCTTACTTTCAATTGGCGCTGAAGTGATGCGTCTAGGTGTAATCTCAACACCTGGTGTGTCTTATTTAACGAAGGCAATGGACGCAGAAGCGGGTGTCATGATTTCTGCTTCTCACAACCCAGTTCAAGACAACGGAATTAAATTCTTCGGCGGTGACGGCTTTAAGCTGTCTGATGAACAGGAGAATGAAATTGAGCAGCTGATGGATCAGCCGGTCGATCAATTGCCACGCCCAGTTGGAGCGGATCTTGGAACGATGAATGACTACTTTGAAGGTGGTCAGAAATACTTGCAATTCTTGAAGCAGACAGCGGACGAGGATTTCACAGGTATTCACGTGGCGCTTGACTGTGCTCACGGTGCAACCTCTTCTCTAGCGACACATTTATTTGCGGATTTAGATGCTGATGTGTCCACAATGGGAACATCACCAAACGGATTGAATATCAATGATGGTGTCGGCTCAACTCATCCAGAGGCACTTTCTGCTTTTGTGAAGGAGAAGGGTGCAGATATTGGTCTTGCGTTTGATGGTGACGGAGACCGTTTAATTGCTGTCGATGAAAAAGGTGATATTGTAGACGGCGATCAAATTATGTACATATGTGCACGTTATTTGAAGGGCGAAGGCCGATTAAAGGATGACACCGTCGTGTCCACGGTCATGAGTAACTTAGGTTTCTATAAAGCGCTGGAGAAACAAGGCATTAAGAGCATCCAAACCGCTGTTGGTGACCGGTATGTGGTCGAAGCGATGAAAAAGGATGGCTATAATGTCGGTGGTGAGCAATCAGGCCACTTGATTTTCCTTGATTACAATACGACAGGCGATGGCATGCTTTCTGCAATCATGCTTGTCAATACACTCAAAGCAACAGGAAAAACATTGTCAGAGCTTGCAGCTGAAATGGAAAAATTCCCGCAGCTTCTAGTAAATGTGAAAGTGTCTGATAAATATAAAGTGGAAGAAAATGAAAAAGTAAAAGCAGTGATTCAAGAGGTCGAAAAAGAGATGAACGGTGATGGCCGTATTCTTGTTCGTCCATCTGGAACAGAACCGCTTGTACGCGTGATGGCAGAGGCGAAAACAAAAGAGCTGTGTGATGAATATGTGACTCGAATTACCGCTGTTGTGAAAGAGGAAATGGGTATCGAGTAATAGATGAAAGCAAATCGCCAGCGGCGGTTTGCTTTTTTTTCGAATAAACGTCATAAATGGATGGATTTGTACGAATCTTATAAGCGAGGGCAATTTGCTGCCTTCATACATAGGAGAGCACATCAAAGGTAGAACATGACAAGCCTCATCGCATATAGTGTATGGAGGTCTCACTTTCTTGAGCGGGATCACCCGCTAAATTGTGATTGACGGAGGTCAGACCTTATAGTACAATCATCCTTGTGTTACTGGATTTTTATTCTATCAGGAAAGGCAGGGTAGATGTTCAGCAACTCTCTTATAATTATAGCGCCCGAACTAAGCGATCGGACGAAAGATGCTTAGTTGACGAGGATGGAGGTTATCGAATTTTCGGCGGATGCCTCCCGGCTGATCAAAAAAGAGATCACAGCCGTAAGTGTTTCTTTAAAGCAAAGAGGTGACTCTTTGTACAAAGGGAATACACATGATCTCCCAAATTAAACATGTAGAGAGGGACGAAGAAATGTCCCTTCTATTTTAGTAGGCTTTCTTTGTCCCTTTCACATGATCGGGAGGAAGAATATTTATGTGTGGAATCGTAGGTTATATTGGTCAGAATGATGCGAAGGAAATCTTATTAAAGGGTTTAGAGAAGCTAGAGTACCGCGGGTATGACTCAGCAGGTATCGCTGTGGCAAACGAAGAAGGCGTGCATGTGTTCAAAGAAAAAGGACGTATCGCTGAGCTTCGTGAAGTTGTTGATGCAAATGTAGCATCTTCAGCTGGAATCGGACATACACGCTGGGCAACACACGGTGTACCAAGCCATCTAAATGCGCATCCGCATCAAAGTGCTTCTGGCCGTTTTACGCTTGTTCATAACGGTGTCATCGAGAACTATGTACAATTGACACGTGAATATTTACAAGACGTCACACTAAAAAGCGACACAGATACAGAGGTTGTTGTTCAAGTTATCGAACAATTTGTAAGCAGAGGTCTTGATACAGAGGAAGCTTTCCGTCAAACGCTTCTTCAACTAAAAGGCTCTTACGCAATTGCCCTTTTCGATAACGAAAACAAAGAAACAATCTATGTGGCGAAAAACAAAAGCCCATTATTGGTTGGTTTCGGAGAAGATTTCAACGTTGTAGCTTCTGACGCAATGGCGATGCTTCAAGTAACAAACGAATATGCGGAATTAATGGATAAAGAAATGGTCATTGTCACAAAAGACGAGGTGATCATCAAAAACCTTGACGGTGATATCATGACACGTCCTTCTTATATCGCTGAGCTAGATGCAAGCGACATCGAGAAAGGCACATATCCTCACTACATGTTAAAAGAAACGGATGAGCAGCCGCTTGTCATGCGCAAAATCATCCAAGAATATCAAGACGAAAACGGCAAGCTGTCAGTCGCTGGCGATATCGCAAGCGCAGTAGCAGAAGCAGACCGCATTTACATCGTGGCTTGCGGAACGAGCTACCATGCAGGGCTTGTTGGTAAACAATATATTGAAGACTGGGCGAAAGTACCTGTAGAAGTCCATGTAGCAAGTGAATTCTCTTACAACATGCCGCTTCTATCGAAAAAGCCGTTGTTCATCTTCCTTTCTCAATCTGGGGAGACTGCGGACAGCCGTGCTGTACTTGTTCAAGTCAAAGAGCTTGGTCATAAAGCATTAACGATCACAAACGTACCAGGTTCAACGCTTTCACGTGAAGCGGACTTCACATTGCTTCTTCATGCAGGACCAGAAATCGCAGTGGCTTCAACAAAAGCCTACACAGCACAAATCGCTGTTCTTGCGATCCTTGCATCTGTTGCAGCCGAATTAAATGGTCAATCTCTTGACTTTGATCTTGTGAAAGAACTTGGGATTGTTGCAAACGCAATGGAAGCACTTGTCGATCAAAAGGATGAAATGGAACAAATCGCTCGTGACTTCTTCACAGTGACACGTAACGCATTCTTTATCGGAAGAGGACTTGACTACTATGTGTGCCTTGAAGGTTCACTAAAACTAAAGGAGATCTCTTACATCCAAGCAGAAGGATTTGCTGGCGGAGAACTCAAACACGGCACCATTGCTTTAATTGAAGAAGGCACACCGGTCATTGCCCTTGCAACGCAAGAGCACGTGAACCTCAGCATTCGCGGTAACGTCAAAGAAGTCGTTGCACGCGGCGCAAACCCATGTGTCATCTCACTAAAAGGCCTAGAAGACGAAGGCGACCGTTTCGTCCTTCCAGCTGTACACCCAGCACTTGCACCACTTGCATCTGTTGTCCCATTACAGCTCATCGCTTACTACGCAGCCCTTCACCGCGGGTGTGATGTGGATAAACCACGTAACCTTGCGAAGAGTGTGACGGTGGAGTAGGGTTTAAATTAAATCAGACTTTTGATACCCCTTTAGATATAATTATCTAAAGGGGTATTTTTGTGTCTAAAGAGCTTAATAAAATGAAAGATAGATTCGATAAGGTCGTACATTTTCAAGGGAGCGGAATGATTATTAGTGAATATTTAAAAAAGGAAAAATGGGGAAATATTTTTTTCTTAATCGTTTATATCGCATTGTTTATTAGCTCTTATTTGTTGATTAGTGGTCCTGCCACGGTCGAAGGACCGATTTGTGTATTCCTTGGATTTTGTTTCGTTCAATTTCTTAAATATAGGACTTTCAAAAAAGATGAAGAGAATAAAAAGAGAAATAATAAAGGTTTATATCATCGTTTATAAGTTGTATGATAGCCATAATTTCACATGGGATATAATGTGCTAAGGACATTAAAAATAGAATGTCAAGTTGGTTTGAAAATAAAGGAATTAGGCATAATGAGAGAGCCGCATCTTTCGCAGGCAATACAGGTTAAATATTTAACAAAGAAAGAGAGAAAATCACATGACCAAACCTAAAATCTATACAATGAGCTTCGCAAAAGTCTATCCTCTCTATATCGCAAAAGCAGAGAGAAAAGGACGAACAAAGGCTGAAGTCGATACGATTATTTGTTGGTTAACAGGGTACAGTCCGGAAGAGCTGCAGGAACAGGTGGATCAACAGACAGATATTGAAAACTTCTTTGCCGAGGCCCCTGAGCTTCATCCTTCCCGCAGTTTAATCAAAGGAGTCATCTGTGGTGTTCGAGTAGAAGACATTGAGGAAGAAACAATGAAAAACATTCGGTATCTAGATAAGCTGATTGATGAGTTAGCGAAAGGAAAGACGATGGAAAAGATTTTGCGAGGTTCATTATAAGCAATATAAACATGTAAGCCCAGTGAGCGCACCTTCACTGGGCTTTTTTTATATTTATAGACCAATCGATAGATAAAAATAAAATCCATTTGAACGAATTCCCTCTTCATGTCGTCAAAAGAAGTAATACCAAAACAAATTGACGTATGAAAAAGGAGTGGCGTGGATGGATTTGAAGATGATTTTACCTCTCGTTTTGCTGCAAGCCATTTTAATGGTGATTGGTTTGTTTGATTTGCTGAAAAGAGATCCATCTAGGATCAGAGGAGAGGTGAAGTGGGTTTGGGCTTTGGTGATTGTGTTCGTGGCGAGTGCCGGTCCTATTGCGTATTTCATTTTTGGTCGTAAACAATCTTAGTAGGGGGGATTTGCTTGAATATGCTGGAGTGTCATGGGCTGACGAAATCGTATGGTCGGCATGAAATTTTAAAAAACGTTTCGTTTTCTGTTGGGGAAGTTGGTTGTGTCGGTTTTTTAGGAGCCAATGGAGCGGGGAAGACAACGACGATTCGGATTTTGACGGGGCTTGCTCGTCCTACGTCTGGCGTCGTGAAGGTGGCGGGTATGGATGTGACAAAGGACATGGATGACATCAGTCATGTGATTGGATATTGTCCGCAGCAGCCTGCATTTTATCAGGACATGACGGGGCAGGAGTGGATGCATTGGGTTGGCGGGTTATTTCAATTAGAGAAAAAAATCATTCGTTCCAAAACTGAGGAGCTGTTGAAGCTTTGCCGTGTGTATGAGGCGAAGGATCGTGCCATTGGCAGCTATAGCGGAGGGATGAAGCAGAGGCTCGCCATTGCACAGGCGCTCATCAACAGCCCGAAGGTTCTGATCTTGGATGAACCTGTGTCTGCACTTGATCCAATGGGAAGAAAAGACGTCCTGACTTTGATTGAGCGTCTAAAGCATGAGATGCTGATCTTTATGTCGACCCATATTTTAGATGACATTGAACGAGTGGCGGATCATATTATCATGATCAACAGCGGAAAAATTGAGATGTCCTCTTCGATGAAACAGATCAAAGAAGACTATATCCAGCCAGTGATTGAATTTCAATTAGAACAACAGAATACGAAACTAGTGGCTATGTTAAAAGAACGGGATTGGGTGGAGGAATGTATTGAGACAGGAGACGCTTATCAGGTTCGAGTCAAAGATCAGCAAACGGCATTGAAGGAGCTGCCTTGTCTGATCACTGAATCAGGTGGTGTTATCCTCCATTATCGACTATCTAAGCTGACGCTTGAAGATATTTTCATGAAGGTTGTGACTGCATGATGATGTTGAAAAAGGAATTTAGGGAGTTATTCACTAGTTATAAAATGTTGTTTGTGCCAATCATTTTTACGATTTTAATGATCACGCAGCCTATTACGCTCAAAATGCTGCCGGATCTTTTATCAAAATCAGCTAATTTACCTGAAGGGTCCACATTTTATATACCAGAGCCTAGCGCTGGTGAGGCTTTAGCGAGTGCAATAAGTAAATTTGATTCACTTGGCGTTTTTATTCTCATTATGATCGTGATGGGGACGATTGCGGGAGAGCGTGCCTCTGGGGTGACGGCGATGATTATGGTGAAACCGATCAGTCGAATGAGTTATTATGTCTCGAAAATATGCGCCTATGCTGGTTTGACTTTGTTTAGTTTGGTAGTGGCAGTGCTTGCCTCCGTTTATTATGTGGACATCCAATTTGGGCATGTGGATTGGGTCAATGTGGTAAAAGGAACACTTCTTTATTACCCCAATTTATTGCTGATTGTCGTGTCGACCATTTGTGCTTCGGCGTTCTTTACGCGTTCCGTCACAGCCGGCGGTGTATCGCTTGTGATCAACCTTATTCTATTTACCGTTCCTTCATTTTATGAGGATACATTAGGGAAGTTTGCGCCTAAAGGCGTGACAAGTGCGGCCGAGGAGATGATTCATAGAGGGACTTATTCGGATCAGGCGCTTACAAGCTTTCTAGGTGTATCGGTATTGATTGGTTTCTTTTTTCTCATCGGATGGTTTCTTTTTAGAAAACAAGAATTGTAGGTTGATGTACCCTTTGGAGCAGCTCGAATTAGCGTTAGAGAATGTGAAACGGAATGTAGAAGCGGCAGATATGGCCGTGGAAGATATAACGAAACTAGTATTTTATCTCGTGGGAGAGTTCGATGCTGAGTGTAGAAAACGAATCATGGGGCAGTTCTTAGGCGATCATCTCCCTTGTATGACGATGATTTATGTAGTTGCCTTGGCTTCTCCTGCTTTGAAGGTAGAGGTGGATGCTTGTGCGTGTCAGGAGATGGGTTTGGGTGATGGGGCGGTTTGAGGGAATAACTGTTTAATAGATAAAGGATTAGGATACTGTCGCCTAATCTTTTTTTATTTTGTACATGATATATTTTCTTAATCCGTTGTACATAGAATAGATTACCTCATTCCTATTACCTTGTTATTCTCTATATGGTAATATTAGGGTAAGTGGTTAGTGGGTCTAATGACATTCGCTTTTCATCTTATAACACACCATAGATAAGCATACATCACTCTAATACAAGGGAGAGATTCGATGCCATTCATGGAGGTTCAGAATATAAGCAAACGATACAGTAATGGTGATGGGATAGAGGGCCTGTCATTTTCCATAGAAGCAGGAGAAGTTGTGGCGCTGCTTGGGCCGAATGGCGCCGGGAAGACGACAACGATTCGGTGTTTAACGGGTCTATATAAACCAGATGGAGGGGAAATTCTCATTGAGGGTTTCCCGCCTGGTCATTCCCATGTCCAAAAACAAGTAGCTCTTATTCCTGATCAGCCGTATTTGTATCCAGACTTAACGGCTGCTGAACATGTTCAGTTCCGTGCTCGTGGATATCATAAAGGCTTAAAACAGATCAAGGAAAAGGTATATGGAGCGTTGAAAGAAGTACATATGGAAAAAAAGATGAACGAACTGTGCGGAAGGCTGTCAAGAGGTCAAAAGCAGCGTGTCGTCTTAGCAGGGGCCATTGTTCAAGATGCCTCCCTTTTTATATTAGATGAACCGACTGTTGGGTTAGATATTGCGTCAAAACAGTGGCTGTCGGATTGGCTGAGACAAAAAAGCAGTCAAGGTGGGTCGGTCTTTGTGTCGACTCATAGTCTGGAGTTCGTTCTCGATACGGCCAGCAGGGTGGTATTGATTCGAGACGGTGCCATCATGAAGAATATGGATGTCCCTCAATTAAAGGAAGAACAGAGTGAGTGGAGGGCAGAAGTCATTCAACTTCTGGGGGAGTGGTCAAGTGAATAACACACTCTCCCTTTTATGGATGAAATCTCAAAGGCGCTTGATCAGTAAAAATCAAGAAAAGAAAATGCCTTTTGTGATCTTACTTCTTTTCATTGCGGCAATTGGTTTTCAGCTAAGCGCAGTTTCAAGTATGGGTGATTGGAATACGGTTGCAGCTGGATGGATCATTGTCTGCTTGTTTGTTCTCTATACGGGGTTTGGCTTGTTTACAAATCGGCTCCCTAGTCAAATGAACGATATCATTTGGTTATATGGAAATGGCGCTTCTCTATGGACAGTTGTCATCAGTGTATGGTTGTATCACATTTTTTGGCGAGGGGCTCTTCTCATTGTGTCTGCTGTGGCTGCGGATCTTCTTCTGTTTTTTATGACGCAGCAGTACCCGTTTCTGCTTGGAAAATCACTCATCCTGACAGGGCTGTTATGTTTGGTTGAAACTTGGATGATTGCGATGTCTTGTGCTAGAACCATTCGGGTATATAAGCGCCTGCTCATAATCGGTTTTGTATTGATGTTTGGCTTCTTTGCACTGCTTGTTTTGAATCAATTCATGATGAAACAGCCCTTCTTGATGAACATTGCTGATTCTTTGATGTTTCAAGCTGGACGTATGATCGAAGAGTTCTCCATTCTTTCTTTCTTCATCTTTATTGGAGTAATGTTCCTATCTTTCATGATGATGTACAAGGCTAGTCATCGTTTAGAGATGAAGGAGTCTTTAGTCAAGGAGGCAGTATTTTGGGAAGAATTTGAGGGGAAACATATTCAATCAAGTCCAATCGTTCAAAAAAAGGGCAAGACGTGGTGGAGGCTTCCGTCATTAACGGGCAGCTGGGCTTTTCTTTGGATTGAATTATTGCTGCTAAAAAAGTATGCGACCTTCCATTTGTTATCTACCATGCTGTTAATTGGTACTTACTATGTCGTCCTTACTTATTTTTCAGATTGGCTGAATCTATTCTTAATCGTCATCGCTGCATCCGTTCTTTTTAGTTCATATTATGCGGGGATTGTAAGACACGCACAAACAGGAGTGCTCTATCTTTTTCCAGGCGCTTTATATCAAAAAATCATTCTGTTAGAAGTGTTTCAAACCTTTTGGCTGTATGCGTTCTACTTGATTTCACTTTATTTGGTTGAGATTCAGGATGTATTGTATTGGACCTTATTTGGTGGAGGAGTTTATATATGGTTTTTGGCCATACGGCTCTTTGCCTTTATGCAGCCTCTGAGACGAGAAAAGAGTTTTGCTTTGGCCGCCTATTATCAATCATTGCTATTTGCGTCTGTGATCAGTGCTATGGTCATTATTAGCATTCATCTAATCACTGATGGCTTGTTGACAACAATTGTATCCCTAGTGGCTGGAGCTGGATTTTATGTGCTTTGTTATCGATGCCGTGCGGTTCATTAAAAAGAGGAGTTGATTGTCAATGAAACCAGAAAATAAGCTGTCTCAATCAGTTCAACAATTGGCAAATACAAATGAAGTAACGATCGTTCAAGCAATAGGGGAATTGAGAAAGTTCGGAAAAGATGCAGTGCCCGTCCTTGTTGAGGCTTTAAAAGAAAAAGGATCTCTACGGAACATTGCAGCAGCTGTACTTGGTGAATTTGGAGCAGATGCGGGGGACGCAGCTGAGCCGCTAGCCCAGCTATTAGAAAGTGACGAAGAGGATACAAGAATGGCCGCTGCCATGTCACTCATGAGGATTGGACAGCCCAGCTTGCCATTCCTTCTGGCACTGGCTAAACGTTATGAGGGACCTACTTGTTTCTGGGCATCATGGTGTATCTCTTGGATTGATCCATCAAAAATTGAAAAAAACATGTACGAGTGCTTAAAACAAGAACAAGAAAATCCAACAGGCAGCGTCACTCCTTTTGCTGCAGAGGAAGCATTAGGGAAAATTATCGCTTTTCAGCTAAAGGAAAAGGAGGATGAATAGTGGAAAAGCAAAAACTCAATTGGCCTGAGCACCTTCCGTGGATTCATCCTTCAGATCAAAGGAAAAGTTAGAAAAACATTCAATTGGTTAGTAAGTGTAAGGGAGGAGAGAGTGTTGTTTCTATCAAACAAAGAATTAAAAAGAAACGCGGTTTTTTTCGCAGGGATTGGAGCGGTTTTGTTGATTTTAATGATATTGAAATGGTTTCCGATTCCTGCAGACTGGGAGCTGACGTTGATTTTTTTCGGATTGGCGATTTTGTTTTATTTGAAACGTGTGATGCGGAAAGAAGAAAATCATCATTCATAATTCATCAGTAAAAAACCTAGAATGTATATTCTGGGTTTTTTTATTAAATTTACCTTAAAACGCATGTTTTTACATGGGTGTAGAGACCAATTTTTTGAAAGTGTGGTAGGATAAATATGCTTTTATATTTTCCGAAGGAGCTGTCGTGTTGAAGGGATCTAGGGTTGAGTTCATTGATAGTTTGCGTGGTTTTAGTTTATTAGGTATTTTGATCGTGAATATGCTTAATTTTCAATATGATTATGATTTTGAGAAGATGTTTGATTCGAGTTTTTGGGGGCAGGAATTTGGCGTTTATGTAACGGAAATTTTGTTCCAGGGGTCGTTTTATCCGATTTTCTCCTTTTTGTTTGGGTATTCTTTTATCAAGCTTATTGAATCTACAAAAGCTAAGGGACTAAATACGAATGCCATTGTCGTTCGCCGAGGCTTTGGTCTGATTGTGCTTGGGATGCTGCATTACATCTTTATTTGGAATGGTGACATTCTTCTTTATTATGGAGCTTGTACGTTTTTCTTGATGATGTTTTTGAGCAGCCGAATCAAAACAATGCTTATTTGGTCGGGTGTGTTAGGGGCGTTGTCTTTAGTCGTTGTTCCATATATGATGAACTTTGTTTATGGGAATGATGATTTTTTAACCGATGTGTATGCGAAGGGTGCATATGGAGATATTTTGCTCAGCCGGATTACGGTTGAAGACGATATGTTGATTGTGACCATGATTCTGGCGATCGTGACCATTACGCTTATGCCGATACTAGGGTTTCTTTTCGGTACGATGATGGTGGGTCCGTTCGCATTGCTTGGCATGGTGATTGGTAAACGAGGACATCTGACAGAAGAAGATCGAGGAATGGCCTATCGTAAAGGCTGGGTATGGATGATTGTCGTCGGGCTTGCGCTAAAATGTGCGACGTTCATTGATGCGCCTTGGAGTGAATTCGTGATGACGCTTGGTGCTTATGTGCTGGCGATCGGGTATATTCAAGCCTTTATTATTTTCTACTATTCGAAGCCAGCCCAAGGTCTCAAACGTCTGCTTGCAGGGCTTGGCCGTTTGTCCCTATCAAATTATTTGGCGCAGTCGATCATTTGTACAACGATTTTCTATTCTTATGGACTTGGTCTATTTGGACAGATGGGGTCAATGTTTGGACTGCTGCTCGCTGTCGGACTGTACACAGCACAGCTGTTCATCAGCTATCTCTATTTGAAAAAATGGAGAAGAGGTCCGGTGGAGTGGATGATGGGAAAATGGGTGTATTGGAGATGAATTTTGTTGGGGAAGGCCGCATAGCTGAAGAGCTGTGCGGTTTTTTTAGTTGAGTTGCAATCAAAAAATGGTTGATTATTCTTTCAGTGTGTATATAATGTATATATAGTGTATATACAATATTTCGTTCCAAACACCAGTACAGAAAAAAGAGGTTTTTATATGCAGATTACGATTTCAAACCACTCTAAGGAGCCCATTTATGAGCAAATTACGAATCAAATCAAATCGATGATTTTAACGGGGGAGCTGGCGGAAGGCTCGGCACTGCCGTCTATTCGAAAGCTGGCGAAGGATTTGCAAATTAGCGTCATCACAACAAAGCGAGCATATGAAGAGTTAGAGAAGGCAGGATTTATTTATTCGATTGTAGGCAAGGGATCATTTGTTGCGGAACAAAACCTAGAGGTCATGAGAGAGAAAAAATTGAAGGTGATTGAGGATCAGCTTGGAGCGGTTGTCACAAACGGCAAGGAATTAGGCTTATCTTTTGATGAATTGCAGCAGTTATTAAAGTTCTTGTATGAGGAGTGAGAAGAGTGGAGCATGTGATTGAATTCAAAGGAGTATCAAAACGATTCAAGGACTTTTCAGTTAAGAGTCTCGATTTGCAGGTCAAGAAAGGCTTTGTTACAGGGTTTATTGGAGAAAATGGAGCTGGTAAGTCGACCACCATTAAAATGATCATGAATTTGTTAAAACCAGATTCAGGTGAGGTCAAGATTTTCGGATTAGATTATCACACCCATGAAAAAGAGATTAAGGAACGAATCGGCTTTGTTTACGATGCCAACGTTTTTTTCCCAGGTTTGAATTTAAAAGACATTAAACGGATTGTGGCACCTGCTTATAAACGCTGGGATGACCGTCTTTTCCATCAATATATTGAACAGTTTGGCCTGCCCCTGCATAAAGCAATCAAAACATTCTCAAAAGGGATGCAGATGAAGGCGTCACTTGCGATTGCGCTATCACATCATGCAGAGCTGATTATCATGGATGAGCCAACAGCCGGTTTAGACCCAGTTTTTAGAAGAGAGCTGTTAGGAACGTTACAAGAGTTAATGATTGATGAGAACCGGACCATATTTTTCTCAACACATATGACAACAGATTTAGACCGGATTGCGGATTATATTGCGTTTATACAAAATGGACAATTGGTCTTTCAACAGTCGGTTCATGAGGTAGCGGAGAATTATGCGCTTGTGAAGGGAAGCCTGGATTTGTTGGATCGAGACACAGAAAAGGCTTTTGTCCATATTCAGCGTACAGCAGCAGGGTTTGAAGCATTAACAGATCGGATCGGTGAAGTGAATCATATTTTTGGAGACGCTGTTGTGATCGAACCGGCGTCGCTTGAGGATATCATGTTTTATTTGAAAGGCGGGGTGGCGCATGTTTCATTTAATGAAGCGTGATGTGATTTTGCAGAAAAAGCAGCTGATTATTTTTCTTCCGTTTATCTTATTTTTTATTCTCATGGATGCGCATCCGGCATTGATTTTTCTAGTCGCTAGTTTCTTCATACCTTTTAACACATATGCGTACGATGAGAAGGCAGAAACGAATATTCTATTAAACTCTTTGCCTTATACACGTAAAGAAATTATCGCATCACGTTATCTTGGTGCCGTTTTCTATATGATTATCGCAATCGGGCTGACAAGTGCTGCTTTATTTGTTTTTGGGAAGCTGTTTTCGCTGACGGATATTGCGATTGGCAGCGGGCTGTTTTTATTGTTTGCGGCGTGTACGTTTCCATTGTTTTATATCTTGAAGCCTGGCTATATCACAACGGCAGTGATTATTGGCTTTATCCTTTTATCTGGTATAGGACCGCCATTTGTTGCCTATTTAGCGGAGCAATTCAGTGGGATCACAGATTTTATCATGAAATTATCGATACCTATTTTATATACTGGGTCAGCTGTGCTGATTATGCTTATCTACCTGCTGTCTTGGGGGCTTTCTACTGCTATTTATCAAAGGAAAGCGTTCTAGGAAAAATAGCTGAATCTATTCAAAGTAGATCATGACCGCAATTATGACCAAGTAGAGGTGAGCGAGATGATGTATAGTCTGTCACGCAAGAGGCGATTTTCTATTTTGAGTCGCATTTGATGGATGAGCTGTATTAAGGCAGGTGCCTGAAATAGTGGGATATTCTCATTTTCATTTCAATATGCGATTGTTTTAGATATCCCTTCTCACAGTGAATCCATTCATTTTGGTGTCTTGCTCAGCGGCAAGGGAACGGTATGGGCAGATGGGTTTCGATTTGAGGAAGTGAATGAGAAGACACCTACAACCAATATGGTGGAGGATTCTGCATTGCCAGATGTTCCAGTGAATTTACAGTTTGAGCTTGAGGAGACCGTGTGAGCGGTCTTTTTTATTTATTTTATATAAAGAACCTATATTGACAGTTTATCATGAAGTAGATTAAAATACATACCAACGGTCGGTATGTAAGAGGAGGCGTTTCATTTGGCCAGAAATAAGTATCCAGAAAAGACAATCAAGCAAATTTTAGATGTGTCGACGAAGCTGTTTCAGGAAAAAGGATTTGAAAAGACGAGTTTGCAGGATATCATCCATGAATTGAACATGTCTAAGGGTGCTATTTATCATCATTTCAAATCGAAGGAAGAAATATTACGTGCCGTGATGGATCGGCAATTTCGTCATGCGACAGAGAAGCTTGAAGATCTGATTGAGCATACAGAGGCAGTTCATGCAAAAGAGAAGCTGCAGCTTATTTTAGAGAAGCTTGTGGCAGATCCACAGTCTCACTCAATTGATGGAATCTTAGTTGATCAGATCAAAAACCCGCAGTTTGTGGTGGAAGGGATGAAGGCAGGAGTAAATCAGGATGCGCTTAAAATTAAAAGGCTCATTCTAGAAGGAATTGATGATGGTTCGATGAAGACTGCTTTTCCTGGTGAAGTGGCAGAAGTGTTTATGCTTCTCGTGAATATATGGCTGAATCCAACACTATTTGCTCGTGATGAGCAGGAAACTAGTCAGCGTTTGCTGTTTTTACAACAGATGATGAAAGGGCTTGGAGTGGATGTAGTGAGTGATCTATTTATTCAAAAGGTCACAGCGCATTATGCTGGAATTGGTGGATATGATCAGCCTGGAACCTAAATGGTCAGATAAAAGACAAAAAGAAAAATTCATTTCATAGGAGGATGCCTTATGCTTCACTTCATAAAACTTGAGCTAAGAAAAAGCCATATGAAACATTATATTCAATCTAGTATGATTGCAAGCATTGTACTGCTGGTGTTTATTTATTTTGTCGCGTTTGTTGCACAGGTTGAACAGGAAATAGGTTTTCAGCAATTTCCGAATATCTATTTGTTGACCAGTATAGTATGGATGATCTTTTTTTCGATCGTCACAGCCTTGATGTATTGTCGAGTGATGGTGACTGTATTGAAAGAGCATGAACCTCATTCATCAAGTCTGAAAGCATCACTCCTTTCGAGAATGGTCTGGATGCTGTGCTTTTCTACGATTGCAATGCTGTGTAGCATCATTCCCTCATTTGTTGTGTTTAGTGTCACTGAAACGTTCTTCCCCTTTGTTCAGGATGCGCTGACAGCTGATGTGATGTTCACTGTGATCAAAACGTACCTAGTGTTTACTTGTTGTATCAACGGTATTGGCATGATTGCGATGAGAGTGGGGTTAATGAAGAAATCTACCTCCATGACCATTCTGACTGCGATTGTTCTATGTGCTGTTTTAGGAAACCTATTAATTGCTTTTTATGGAAATGATCAAATGAATTTCATTCTGTCAGGAGTCATGATCGCAGCCGTTCTCATTGTGATCTTGGAATTATGGGGCAGTATCATCCGGCTTCAAGAGAGATGAGCCGCGTTGAAAAAAGGAGGGAGACATTGTGGAGCATACGGTTCAAATTGAAGAATCGGTCGTAGAATTATCGCTGGATTGGCTATTGGGAGAGGTGCGTATTCATCATCATGATCATCCTTATCTATTCATTCGTCAAACGACCAATCAAGCTTTTCCCCAACGTTATTTGCTGCATCATCAGGTAAGAGATGGACGGCTGGTCATTCAAGATCGACGAAAAAAAATACTCAGCTTAGGGCTTCACCTTTATAAAACCGATGTAGCTATTTATCTTCCTAAACAACAATTACAGTCCATATCTCTTCGTTGTAAAGGAACAAATCTTCAGGCAGAGAGGCTGAAGGTGGAAAATGTCTCTTGTCATTTAACTTCTGGAAAGACGATGCTATCAGGTGAAATCAAGCATCTCCATTTAGAGACAGTAGGTGGACTTATTTCTAGTCGGCAGCTGGTCGCGCAGAGATTATTACTGCACGCCACATCGTCAAAAGTTGAGTTGACGGGTGCTTTTTCGGACGTTGATCTGCATGTAACAGGTAGAAGGATGCAGATTCATTCTACTAAGATGCTAGATTCACTTAAATCTACTTCAACAGGAGCATATGTCAAAGTGGAGATACCGGAAAATGATGGGTTTACTTGTTATGTAAAGAAAAGATCCGGTGCGTTTCGGAATGACTTTTCTTGTCATCTAGAGAAGGGCAAAATGGTGCATAAAAATGGACTACGATCCTTTGAGATTGATATAAGAGGCGGTCAGTTTCTAATAAGTCATAAGCATTGAAGGTGACTTTCACTCGTTGATTCAATATATCAATATAAAACAATTTGAATCTCTTTTATCGTCGGAATATTTTGATAATAGTGTTTTCCTCAAAAAAACAATTGTTTTTTAAGGGTAGATTTATTATGATAATATACATCGAAAGATTGATGTTTCTCAATCAGAATGAACATTCTGATTTTTATTTTTTATGTTGTTTGTTGATGAGGGGGAAGAAAAGTGGCTCAAAAGGAATTAAAGAGAGGGTTAAGTGCCCGCCATATTCAAATGATCGCACTCGGCGGCACGATTGGTGTTGGCTTATTTATGGGGTCAGCCAAGGCCATTCAATGGACAGGTCCATCGGTTCTTCTCGCGTACGCAGTATGTGGTATCTTTATCTTTTTTATTATGCGTGCGATGGGAGAAATGTTATACGTTGAACCGAGTACAGGTTCATTTGCTACATTTGGTCACCAATATATTCATCCGCTTGCGGGTTATATGACAGCTTGGAGTAACTGGTTCCAGTGGGTCATTGTCGGGATGTCGGAAATTATTGCAGTAGGCGCTTATATGAAATATTGGTTCCCAGAGCTGCCAGCTTGGATTCCAGGATTAATTGCGATGATTATTTTGGGAGCGGCCAATTTGATTTCGGTTAAATCGTTCGGTGAGTTCGAATTTTGGTTTGCGATGATCAAGATTGTGACGATTATTTTGATGATCATTGCGGGTCTAGGCATTATTTTCTTTGGATTTGGAAATGGCGGGACGCCTATTGGCTTGTCTAATCTGTGGGCGCACGGCGGGTTCTTTACAGGTGGATTTACCGGATTCTTGTTTGCGTTGTCGCTCGTCATTGCTGCTTATCAAGGTGTAGAATTGATTGGGATTACAGCAGGTGAAGCACAAAATCCAGAAAAGACGCTGACCAATGCCATCAAAAGTATCATCTGGCGTATTTTGATTTTCTATATCGGTGCGATCTTTGTCATTGTGACAGTGTATCCTTGGGATCAGCTGAATACCCTTGGCAGTCCATTTGTGGCGACGTTTGCGAAAATTGGGATTACAGCAGCAGCTGGTATTATTAACTTCGTCGTGATTACAGCAGCTATGTCTGGTTGTAACAGTGGTATTTTCAGTGCGGGTCGTATGCTTTATACATTAGGTGTGAATGGGCAGGCGCCTGCTTTCTTCACCAAGATTTCGAAGAATGGTGTACCGTATTTTGGGACATTCGCTGTGCTGATTGGCTTAGCGATAGGAGTTGTCCTCAATTATGTTGCTCCACCAAACATTTTCGTCTATGTGTACAGTGCGAGTGTACTTCCTGGTATGGTGCCTTGGTTTGTGATTTTGATTAGTCATATCGGCTTTAGAAAGGCGAAGGGATCTGCGCTTGATCAACATCCATTCAAGATGCCGCTAGCGCCGTTTTCTAATTATCTTACAATCGGTTTCTTATTGATGGTGCTTGTATTTATGCTCATTAATCAGGATACGCGTATTTCTCTGATTGTGGCAATTGGGTTCTTAATTGTAGTAGCGCTTAGCTTCTATGTTTTTGGGATCGGGAAACGGAAGCCGATCGAAACAGCTTCTTCTGATCAAACGGTAAAATAATCAAAGGCCTTGCGGGATGGACCGCAAGGCTTTTTTTATTTAGAGTGAAGCTTTCACACGTTGAAAGACATCTGGAAAGTTGGTGAAAAGACCGGTGACGCCGTATTGAAGTAGACGGGTCATGTCTGCTTCGTTGTTGACCGTATAGGGGTGGAGGAGGAGTCCGTGGCTTCTGACCTGTTGTACGTTTTCAAGTGTCAATGCTCTAAAATTCGGTCCGACACCCACTGCATAAGATTTGATGAAGTCGAGTTGATCATCTGTGATGGACGTCATTTGGGTTCTGTCTAAAAGCTGTACTTTGGGAAGGCGTGGATCTAATTTCTGTAGTTTTAGCAGGCTGTCTTGGCTAAAGGATTGGATAATGACCTGCCCTTTTCTTGTGTGTTTCCCTAGAAGATGATGTTTTTTAAGGGTAGCCAATAGCTTTTCTTCCATTTGCGGATAGATGTCTGGCTTTTTTGTTTCAATATAATAATTCTCTCGTTTGCCAAAATAGCGCAGCACTTCATCTAATGTGAGGACTCGCTGTCCGATATAGTTGGCATTTTGTCTGTCGGGATTGGCTTCGTTAAACCAAGTACCGGCATCAAGCTGTTTGATTTCGGCAAGTGTGAGGTCTTTGACCCAGCCTGTTCCGTTTGTGGTGCGGTCAACGGTTTCATCGTGCATGACGATGAGATGTCCATCCTTTGTCATTTGAAGGTCGAGTTCGAGGTAATCCGCATTCATCTTTGTGGCGAGTTTGTAAGAAGCCAGGGTATGCTCTGGTGCATACCCTGATGCTCCGCGATGTGCAACGGTTAGAATACGATCTGGAGATAAAAGATGTTCATGTGCTGATACGGTGGTCGGCACCCAAGCAATAGACAGTAAAGCAAAAGAGAGCAACACGAAAGCAAGTAATCTACTTTTCTTCATATTTTATCCTCCTTTTACGGTAACTGCCTCCATCATAAGAAATAGATGTAAAGGGCATGTTGGGCGGATATGAATCTTTTATGTGGTTTTCATTAAGCCTGCTCTACTCGCTTCCCTGTATTCCAAGTCATTGCAAGGAAGACAATCGCAAGCACACAAGAACCAACTAGTAAAATAAAGCCTCCTGTCCAGTCATAGTGATCTACGACAACGCCCATCATCGCATTGGCAAAGGCAGAGCCGCCAATATAGCCGAAGAAGCCTGTAAGTCCGGCCGCAGTGCCAGCTGCTTTTTTAGGAGCAAGGTCAATGGCTTGAAGTCCAATGAGCATGACAGGTCCGTAAATCAAAAAGCCGATGCTGATAAGGGCGATGTTATCGACCATTGGATTGCCAGCAGGGTTTAACCAGTAAACGAGCACCGCAATTAACACCCCAGCCATAAAGAGGACACCCGCTGGTGCACGGCGGCTTCTAAAGAATCGGTCACTAATCCAGCCGCACAATAATGTGCCGGGAATGCCTGCATATTCATAAAGAAAATATGACCAGCGTGAATGTTCTGGTGAAAAGCCTTTTGCTTCTGTTAAGTAAGTCGGCGCCCAGTCAACGACACCGTAACGGACGAAGTATACAAAGACGTTGGCAATGGCGATATACCAAAGGAATTTATTGTTGAGTACATACTTAAATAAAATCTCTTTCACTGTTAATTCTTTTTCTTGATCTTCATACTGCTGTGCCGGATAGTCATTGCGATATTCCTCGATTGGCGGAAGGCCAGCGGATTGCGGAGTATCCCGGACGAGTAGAATGATCACGAAGGAGACGATAATGGCAATGATGGCAGGGAAGAAAAAGATACTTTTCCACGTCGCAAACAGCACGATCCCTAAGGTGATGAGCGGTGCAAGAATTCCCCCGCCGATATTGTGAGCGACGTTCCAAATGGACATTTTCGTTCCACGTTCACTAACCGAAAACCAATGTGCCATCGTCCGTCCGCATGGCGGCCACCCCATGCCTTGGAACCAGCCGTTTAAAAACATGAATAAGAACATGATCCATACACTTGACGTCACCCATGGAAATGAGACAAATAGGATATTGATAAGGGCTGAAAGAAAGAGTCCGGTGGCTAAAAAGTATCTTGGGTTACAGCGGTCTGAGATCATCCCCATGATGAATTTACTAAAGCCATAGGCGATAGAGACAGCTGCGAGTACAAAGCCTAATTCACTTTTCGTGAACCCTTCTTCCTGTAGATAAGGAATAGCAAAAGCGAAATTTTTCCGCAGCAAATAGTAGCCCGCATACCCGATAAAAATGCCTAAAAAGACTTGCAGCCGCAGCCGCTTATACGTCTCATCTGTTTTGGCATCATCGAGCCTGTCGATATGCGGAGCGGGTTTAAACCATTTGAACATAAAGATCCTCCTCCTGTAGTTGTCCGATTGACTGAAGCAAAAGTACGAGATCGGCGTTTGATCTTGTACTTTTTAAGAGACAAAAGAATTGATAGCGCTTTCTTTTGTACTCCCATCATATCGGATGGAAGAGACGTTTATGATGAGGCTTTTGTCATTATTTTGGAAAAACAGTTCGTCAAGTAACGAAAAAAATCCGCACAATGGCGGATTTTTCTTAGCTGTTACAGAGATACATTAATTTTCGCAGATTTCTTTAGTTTTTCAATTTCTTTTTGTACTTCTTTCTGCTTTTCTTGAGATTCTAGCTGTTTTTTAATTTGTGATTTAACCTCTTTGTATTCAGGTGCTTTTTGCTTTTGTTTTTTCATTTCATCAGCGTATTGATCATAGTACGCTTTGACGTCCTTTTCAGAGACGGAGGCTGATTTGATTTCTTTGTCGACATACTGGCTGTATTTGATGCTGTCGGCAATGTCACTTTTCAGCTGATCCATTGTGAGTCCGCTTTTCTTAAGAGCTTCTTCAAATTGAGCGTTGTCTTTGAATTGTTTCTTTTCTTCTTTTAGCTGTTTATCTACCTGCTTGTCAGAGGCTTTGATGCCCTTTTTCTCAGCATCTTGCAGGATGAGCTCTTGACCTACGAGCGCATCAATGGTTTGTTTCTTGACTGCTTTTGCGCCTTCTTTAGATGTTGGGTCTTGCCCTGATTGCTGAAGCTGCCCTTGAATGGTTGATAGAGCGCTATTATATTCACTGCCTGTGATTTTGTCTTGGTTGACGGTCGCAACGACCTTTTGATCATCGATTTTTTGTGCGTCTAATTTCTTTTGCATCTCTTCCATTTGCTTTTGCTGCTCTTTTTGGTCAGCCTGTGTTGTTTCTTTGCTTTTGGCTGAATCGTTTTGCTTATCTTGTTTCGCATCGTTTGACGAGCAAGCTGCAAGCCCAACAGATAACAGACAAGCGATGAGTGTATATGATATCTTTTTCATCATTTTCTCTCCCTTCGGTATGAGAACGTCTAGTGCGCATTCTAACCGTTTTTTAGGAAAAATAAAACCTTACAGCCGATTTGTTAGCGGATTGACATGTTTTTTATCTGTTTGTCCTCATTTTGTCTTCTCACAGTCATCTTATGACAAGCTCAATCGTGGAATAATTGCCCCATCACCTCGTCAATATTGGTAATGGGCTGGCGGCAGCTGTAGTTTTCACAAATATAAACAGTGGTCCTGTCGTCGATTGTTTTGTAATCTTTTGCAAAAGGTGCGATTTGTGCTAGATCATGTCCAGTTTCGGCGGTCAATATGATATCAAAAGGCATGAATCGTTTCCGAAGCGCCTGTAAAAGCCGTTCTTTTTGAGGGTCGCCATTTTTCCCAAGAATGATGATCTCTCTTTTTGTTGCATATTGATCAAGGAGCCCTTGCAGAAACGCTGTGTGCCCACTTGGATAGGAAGAGACATCGACATAAAAGGCTTTGAACATCTGCTCTAATGTGTCTAGCCAGTCCTGACGTCCGGTCAGTCTGCTTAGCGTGAGAAGCTGCTTGAGTGCGGTGCTGTTACCAGAAGGCATGGCGCCGTCGTACACTTCTTTTTCTCGAACGAGGAGCGCTTCCGCATCTGATCCTGAGAAGAAAAAGCCCCCTTTGTCCTTGTCCCAAAACAGCTCAAACATGTTCTCAGCTACTGTTGTGGCTTTTTCCAGCCATTCTTGTTCAAAGGTTGCTTCGTATAAGGACATATAGGCAGAAAGCATATGCGCATAATCCTCGATAAAGCCAAGATGCTTCACGTCACCTTCTCTATAGCGGACCATGAGCCGCTCATGTTGGACGAGGTGTGTTTCTAGAAAAGACATCGCCTGCTTCGCCATGCGGATGGCTTCCTCTGCACCGAATACCCTTCCTGCTTTGGCGAGCGCAGAGATCATCAGCGCATTCCAAGATGTGAGCACCTTGTCATCGACAAGCGGTGCGGGTCGCTGCTGTCTGACAGATTGTAAAATGTGCCGGGCTTCTTGCAGCTTAGACTGAAGCGTATGGTCATCAATCGAAAAAGAGGCTTTGATGTCATCAAAAGAGGTGGAAATAGTATGAGGGATGTTCGCCCCTTCAAAGTTCCCCTCTTCTGTGATGTGATAGACAGCGCAGAATAAAGCGCCAAGGTCCTCGCCTAAATGAGCCATGATTTCGTCTTTTGACCAAACGTAATATTGCCCTTCTTTCCCCTCAGAATCTGCATCTATCGCTGAATAAAAGGAGCCGCCCGGATTCATCATATCTCGTTTAATAAAGTGGATCAGGTGTTGGACAAGCTTTTCATACTCAGGCTGTTGAGTAAGCTGATATGCTTCTGTGTAAGCTTCCATCAGCAAGGCGTTATCATACAGCATTTTTTCAAAATGAGGCACAAGCCATTTTTCATCCGTCGAATAACGAGAAAAGCCTGAACCAATTTGGTCATAAATACCGCCATTTGCCATGCCGTCTAACGTTTTCGTGACCGCATATAACGCATTTTCTTGCCCTGTCCATTCGTAATAGCGCATTAGGAATGAGAGCATATGAGGTGCAGGAAATTTTGGTGCGGAGCCGAATCCGCCATACAGCGTATCAAAGCTGCTCATGAGCTGATAATAGGCTTTGTGGATCGCCTCTTGAGACAAGGTATTTTCTGTCTGTCCTGCTGCTTTGATCCGCAAATTATTTGTCGCCTTCTCTGCTAATGAATCGATATGATCGCGGTCGTTGTGGTACGCATCCAGCAGTTGCGTCAGTGCTTCAATGAAGCCAGGACGTCCGTAAGCACTTCTCTTTGGAAAATAAGTCCCCGCATAAAAAGGTTTTTGATCAGGCGTGACAAATACGTTCAACGGCCAGCCGCCTTGCCCCGTCATCATCTGACAAACAGACATATACATAGAATCGATGTCTGGACGCTCCTCACGATCGACTTTGATTGAAATGAAATGCTCATTTAAGATGTCAGCGACTTGCTGATCTTCGAAGCTTTCGTGTGCCATGACGTGGCACCAGTGACAAGTGGCGTAGCCGATGCTGACAAGCACCGGTTTATTTTCACGCTTGGCTTTGTCGAAGGCTTCTTGCCCCCACGGGTACCAGTGAACTGGGTTGTGGGCGTGCTGAAGGAGGTACGGTGATTTTTCGTTGATGAGTGGGTTGGGTGTTTGGTTGTTTGGCATGGGTCACCTGCTTTTACATCATTAGTTTAATTTCATCTTAAATTTCTTAAGGAGTAGAGACTAAGTCATTATTTGAGTGTATCATTTTGTTAAAATGTAGGTTTTTCTTTATATTTGGAAACTGAATAAACACCCTACAATTTTAAAATTCGAAGGAGTTCTAATGTCTAAAAAAATAATGAGACGGTTATCACTACTATGCTTTGTAATAGGTGTTCTACTATGGAGCCCTAATTTGATATTTGGATATGGAAGCGGATTATGGTTATTGAATTATCTATTAGGTCCAGTTGGTATTATATTAAGTATTTATAGTAGAAATTATCTTTATACGTTTTTAAACTTACTCACCACATTTAGTTTCTTTATCTTCATGTTTCTTGGGTATCACTGATTTACAACGTGACGTCAATTCACCTATCTAATACTAAATAATAAGAATGGAGAGATAAAATGGACTATGTTTATCAGAAAAAGGAAAAGAAAAACGGTAATTGTGTCATATCCGTTCGAGATAGATGGGAGAATTCAATTATTGAATTTGAAAAAAAGCTACATCACATTGATATAGTGGTTAATTACCGTAATGATAAAACAACGAAGTATTCAATGCCAATAGAGATTTTTGAAAAAGTTTACGATGATCTACACAGAGATAATTGAGGCCTAAACTTTTCAACGCCTCATTGATGTTCCATTTCAATTCTCCTCTACTTCTTCACCAGCACATATTGTAAGTGTTCTAATTCAAACATATCAATCAGTTCATCGATCTCTTTAAAATCGATATGTTTCCCAAATCGTTTTTTGCTTAGGTCAATTTCTACATCTAATTGATCGTCTTTTTCTTTCGTTTCCAGGCCGTCTACACAAGAGTAGATTTCAATGGTTTCTCCTTTGGACAGCTCTGTTTCAATGAAAAGGAAAAGAGGACGGAGAGAATGAATGATGCCTAAATCATAAACAAAAGGATGCGTGAATTTGTCTCTTACGGCTTCATAGACCGGATCTACATAAGCAATGTGAATGCCAGCAAAGTCCTCTTCTGTTTCGTATACTTCTATCAAGGGCTCTTCTTTTTGATAGGTTTTGGGCTTTTTTCGTTTTCTATCAACCGTTTTGATATTGAGTTCAGAGAGTGGTTTATAGGTAGGCTTTTGACCAAAGGTACCAAGCGGCAGCTCTTTATTAGCACCAATATAGTGATGTAAAGTCATATGTGTGTCCTCTTTTCGCCAACTAATTTCTCGTGCATTGATTAACTTCTTTTTATCAATAAATGGTGGAATGTGCAATTCTTTTCACATACGATCTATCCTTTCTCTATAAAAAGGAGGGCAAGTCGTTTGACTAAATACCTCTTAGGGTATACTATCTGTTCATAGAAAGAATAGAAAGGAGTGCTGGTACATGGAATATAATCAGCAGATGAAGAACCGTCTTCGCCGGATTGAAGGGCAGATTAAAGGGGTTCTTGCGATGATGGAGCAAGGCAAGGATTGCCGCGAGGTGGTGACGCAGCTGTCTGCATCACGTAATGCCATTGATCGGGCAATGGGTGTGATTGTGAGTACAAATCTTGAGCAATGTGTTCGTGAAAGTCTTGAACAAGGCAAGGATACGGAAGGTCTTGTGAAAGAGGCAGTTGAGCTATTGGTGAAAAGCCGGTAAGAAATTCCTCAGCCTTTGGTGGTTGACGGATTTTTTTACTTGATGTAATATACCCTTACCGGTATATGTATATATTTTTATTATCTATATACCCCCATAGGTAATTATTGAAGGAGGAGCAGAATGGAAGAACAGAAAAAACGCACGACGATTGTGTTATTCAGTGGAGATTATGATAAAGCGATGGCGGCTTACATTATTGCCAATGGTGCAGCAGCCTATGATCATGAGGTGACCATTTTTCATACGTTTTGGGGGCTGAATGCCTTGCGTAAGGATGAGATGGTGCCAATGAAAAAGGGATTTTTAGAAAAAATGTTTGGCAAGATGATGCCGCGAGGGGCTGATCGAATGGGGCTGTCAAAGATGAATTTTGCAGGGATGGGGCCGAAAATGATCAAGCATGTGATCAAAAAGCACAATGCTATGACCTTGCCGCAGCTCATTGATATGGCGAAGGAACAGGATATCAATCTTGTGGCATGTACAATGACGATGGATCTATTAGGATTACAGGAGAAAGAATTATTAGATGACATTCAATATGCTGGTGTAGCGGCATATTTAGCAGAGGCTGAAATCGGACGTGTGAATTTATTTATCTAGTGAGGTGAAGCAGGATGGTGCAGACGATTTTACTCATCATCGTAATTGGATTACTCGTGAGCCGCTTTTTGCCGGTACGAGGTGTAAAGCAAATGGATGCAGCCCATATGAAAAAGAAGCTGAAAAGCAAAGGTCAACAGCTCATTGATGTGCGCTCTCCTACTGAATTTCAAACAAACCATATCAAAGGCTTTCAAAACATCCCGTTGTCTCATTTGAAGAAACGAGCTTCTCAGCTTGAGAAAAATGAAGAGGTCTATGTGATATGTCAAAGCGGAATGAGAAGTATGCAGGCGGCGAAAATATTGAAGAAGCAGGGATTTACTCAGATTACAAACATCAAGGGTGGCATGAATGCTTGGCATTAAATGCGCAATAAAATATACCCCCACCCCTATATAAAGGAGGATAAGACATGCAGCAACCAACTGTCATTTTAGATGCAAAAGGACTGGCATGCCCGATGCCGATTGTGAAAACAAAAAAACAAATGAATGAGCTTTTACCAGGAGACGTACTGGAAGTGCAAGCCACTGATAAAGGATCAGCAGCGGATCTAGCGGCATGGTCAAAAAGTGCAGGCCACGAATTTTTAGGAACAAAAGTAGAAGGCCAGGTGCTTCATCATTTGATTCGTAAGGGCGGAGAACAAGAGAAAGAAGGGAAGTCCATGATTTCGGAAATGTCTTTGGAGACTTTTCAACAGAAAGTAAAAGAAGATCCATCTTTGTTTATTTTAGATGTGCGAGAGCTGGATGAATACGAGGCGGGGCATATTCCAGGAGCTGTTCATATTCCTCTTGGTGAGGTTGAACAACGTGCGGAGGAATTGAGCCGGGAGACGGACATTTACCTGATCTGTCACTCAGGCAGAAGAAGTGAATTAGCTGCGCAAAAGTTAAAAGAAAAAGGATTTCATCAATTGATGAATATCGTGCCAGGCATGAACAGCTGGACAGGACCGATTGAAAAATAGGAGCTGAATGAAACATGACGGTAAAAGTGATGAACGCAGAGCAGTTAACAAAAAAGATTGTGAACAAGGAACCGCTCTTTTTACTAGATGTGCGAAATCAAGCGGATGTACAGGACTGGAAGATCGAAGGGGAAGCAATCGTTCATATGAATGTGCCTTATTTTGATCTCCTTGAAGGAGTAGAGGGCATTCTGCATGACATTCCTCTTGATCGTGAAGTATTGGTGGTTTGTGCCAAGGAAGGCTCCTCTATCATGGTCGCGGAGATGCTGTCAGAGGCGGGCAGAACGGCCCATTATTTAGAAGGCGGCATGAAGGCGTGGAGTGAGCATCTAGAGCCAGTGAAGATTGGTGATTTAAGCGGCGGTGGAGAGCTCTATCAATTTGTACGGATGGGCAAGGGATGCCTGTCTTATATGATCATGTCGAATGAAGAAGCCGCAATTGTAGATGCAGCTAGAATGACGGATGTCTATATGCGTTTTGCTAAAAAGCATCATGTCTCTATAACGCAAGTGTTGGACACTCATCTTCATGCAGATCATATTTCTGGCGGGAAGAAACTGGCTGAACAGACGGGTGCTAGCTACTGGCTGCCGCCAAAAGATGCAGAAGAAGTGATCTTTGAATATAACCGTCTTGAAGAAGGAGAGCGCATCGCGATAGGAGCGGCTACCATTGATATTCATCCCCTTTACTCACCGGGGCATACGATTGGGTCAACATCTTTTATCGTGGATGATCAATATCTTCTTTCAGGTGATATTTTGTTCGTTGATTCGATTGGAAGACCTGATCTCGCTGGAATGGCGGAGGACTGGGTAGGTGATTTGAGAGAAACACTTTATGACCGATATAGAGCACTTTCGAAAGAATTCATTGTATTGCCAGCGCATTTCATGATCATGGATGAAGTCAATGAAGACGGAAGCGTTTGGAAGGAGCTAGGCGTTCTATTTGAAGAAAATCATGGACTGAATATTGAAGATGAAGACGTATTTAGACAAATGGTCACGAAGAATCTGCCTGCACAGCCAAACGCCTATCAAGACATTCGTCAAGCCAATATGGGGAAGCTGAGCCCAGACGATGAAGCGCAGCGTGAAATGGAAATTGGTCCAAACCGTTGTGCGATTCGGTAATGTCCAATAAAATAAGAAGAGAGGAACAATCAAATGACATCAGATCAAATTTTAGACGTAACAGGGCTTGCATGCCCAATGCCGATTATTCGGACGAAGAAAAAAATGAATGACTTGACGGAAGGTCAAGTTTTAGAAATACATGCAACAGATAAAGGGGCTAAAGCTGACTTGGCAGCATGGGCGAAGTCAAGCGGACATGAATTGATCACGCAGACGGATGAAGGACATGTGCTGAAATTCTGGGTGAGAAAAGGGTCCTAAAGGATGTAGGGGTATCTGCTGAAGATCCCCTTTTCCTTTTGCAAAGGAGGAGACCAGCGTGGATTTTGCGTTTTTGATTACACTTTTTATCATCGGATGTATTGGTTCCTTCTTATCAGGAATGGTGGGAATCGGGGGATCTGTGATCAACTACCCCATGCTGCTTTATATCCCGCCACTGGTCGGTGTGATGGCACTATCAGCACACGAGGTATCAGGGATTGGCGCCATTCAAGTGCTTTTTTCGACGCTGGGTGGGGTATTGGCCTACCGAAAAAGCGGGTATTTACATCGGTCGTTGATTTTATATATGGGGAGCAGTATATTGGCGGGCAGCTTATTAGGCAGTTATGTATCTCACTTTATGCCAGAGAGTGGGATGAATCTCGTCTATGGATTGCTCGCGGTAGTGGCTGTGATCCTCATGCTGATTCCAAAAAAGGGACAGCGTGCAGACTCAGAGGGAGAAGTCACTTTTCATAAAGGGCTTGCGGCAGGTATTGCCTTTGTGATTGGCAGTGTTTCCGGGGTGCTAGGCGCGGGTGGAGCATTTATATTGGTACCGGTGATGCTGTCTATTTTAAAAATTCCTGTCCGGATGACGATTGCGTCCTCACTTGCGATTACGTTTCTATCTGCGATCGGTGCATCGACTGGAAAGGTATTGACGGGTCAAGTCATGCTTCTTCCTGCGGTTGTGCTGATGCTGGCAAGTTTAATAGCCGCTCCGATTGGTGCTAAGGTCGGTCAGAAAATCAATGCCGTCTACTTACAATGGGCACTAGCTGTGATGATTACGGCGACAGCGGTCAAAATTTGGCTTGATTTATTATAAAGAAAAGACCAACAAAGCAAACGTGTTGGTCTTTTTTATTTGACGTCATCGTGCTCGATATATGTTTCAAGGGCTGGATGAAACTCTTTTTGATAATGAAGGTTGGGGCATGTTTTCACGACTTTGCCTTGCAGGGCATTGGACTTAGAGACTTCTAATGCTGTTTTACATTTAGGGCAGCGTTCGGCAAACAGTGAGGGCCAGCGCTTCATATATCACCACTCCAGTTAAAGTCTTAAAAACCGATTATATTAATATGAATTATAGGGGATCGTGCAGGTGAGGTCAATGGGTGTTTGGGTCTTTTTAACAAAAAAAAGCATCGTAAAGGATGCTTCTCTTTCGTTTCGATTCTCAATAAGCTTTTGCCCAGAAGACCATATCAGATGCAGGCTTTCCGCAGCAGACACATGTGTCTGAAACGGATTCCTGTTCAAATGGGATACAGCGTGAGGTCGCCCCTGTTCTCTCTTTGATGTCGTTTTCGCAATCTTCATCACCGCACCACATTGCTTTGATCAATCTGTTTTCTTCTGAGAGAATGTGCTCAATGTCTTCGATGGTGTGAGCTTTTGATGTTTTTTCATGTAATCGTACTTTCGCCTTTTCGTACATCGTCCGTTGAATGTCTTCAAGCGTGGATGTAATAGTTTGTTCAAGTGTATCTAAGGTGACAGCTTGCTTTTCACCAGTGTCTCGTCTTGCGAGCATCACCTGTCCTTTTTCGATGTCCTTTGGTCCTACTTCGACACGTAGAGGGATGCCCTGCATTTCACATTCGTTGAACTTCCAGCCTGGCTGTTTATCACTTGCATCGATGTCAGTACGTGCGATGCGGGTGAGTCGATCTTTCAACTCGTAGGCATGATCGAGTACGCCTTCTTTATGAGAGGCGATTGGCACGATTCGCACTTGGGCTGGCGCAATGTTTGGCGGAAGGACGAGTCCTCTGTCATCACCGTGCACCATGATCATGGCACCGATGATTCTTGTCGTAAAGCCCCAAGAGGTTTGCTGGACATGCTCTAGTTTTCCTTCGCGGTTTAAGAATTCGATGCCAAATGCTTTGGCAAATCCGTTTCCGAAGAAGTGAGAAGTGGCCGTTTGCAGGGCTTTTCCGTCATGCATCAGACTTTCGACTGTATAGGTGAAGCGGGCGCCAGCGAATTTTTCTTTCTCTGTTTTCCTGCCTTTAATGACAGGGATCGCTAGAAGCTCTTCACAAATAGACGCATAGATATGGAGCATTCTTTCTGTCTCTTCAATCGCTTCTTGCTCAGTCTCGTGACAAGTGTGCCCTTCCTGCCAGAGGAATTCAAGGGTTCTAAGGAATGGACGTGTTGTCTTTTCCCAGCGGACGACATTGGCCCATTGGTTATATAGCTTCGGTAAATCACGATAGGAGTGAATGATGTTTTTATAATGCTCGGCGAACAGCACTTCAGAGGTTGGTCTGACGCAGAGTCTTTCTTGTAATTCCGAATCACCGCCATGTGTCACCCACGCCACTTCAGGAGCAAAGCCTTCGATATGATCCTTTTCTTGCTGGAGCAGACTCTCTGGGATAAAGAGCGGCATATACACATTCTCATGCCCTGTTTCTTTGATTTGGCGGTCAAGTTCGTCGCGAATATTCTCCCAAATTTTAAAGCCATATGGCTGAATGATCATACTGCCTCTGACGCTTGAATAATCGACGAGGCGTGCCTTTGTGACAACATCTGTATACCACTGGGCAAAGTCGTCTTCCATGCTTGTGATTTTTTCAACAAATTGTTTCTTTGACATTGCATGTTCCTCCTTTGTAAAAACAAAAAAGCTGTGCTTTAAGTTAGGGACCATTCCTGGTGGTACCACCCTAATTTAAAGCACAGCTTTACACTCGATCATGATAACGGTATGAACCGCTGTATGAAACAGAACTAAATCGGCAGGTTCACTTGAAGATGTCAGTAGGAACTTCTCAGCACGGTTCCCTCTCTGTTAAAGGTCAATTCAAGCTACTATTCCAGATCTACGTTGATCAATGTTCGTTGATTTTTCATCAGTTTACCTGTAAATGCAGGAGAAAGCAAGTTGTACTGGGGTTTCTTTTCATGCTGTTCTGAGTGCTTTGTTTGATCGTGAATTTGCAGTCATTTCCTATTTTTACAGCTTGCCAGTTATGTAAGGCTATGCTAATATATTTGAAGAAAAAAATAGACTTGTATAACCTCAATAATATGGTTTGAGGGTTTCTACCAGGATCCGATAAATCCTGATTACAAAAGCGTGCTTTCCTTTTTTGTAATCAGGGTTTTTTTGTTTGTCTGCGCCCTGTATCAAAAGTGAAAGCGATGATATATAGAAGGGATGTTAGACATGAACTGGAGAGTATATTTATTAGCCGTTTCTACTTTTGCGGTTGGATTAGTTGAGCTTGTGGTCGGGGGCATTTTGCCAAGCCTTGCAGAGGATTTGAATGTATCTCTTGCAACAGCTGGGCAGCTTATCACCGTATTTGCCATTGTGTATGCCATTTCAGCACCTGTGCTGCTGACTGCCACAGCTAAAATTGAACGAAAGCGTCTTTATCTAATCGCGTTATTGGTGTTTACAATAGGGAATGTATTCACATATTTTAGTTCGACTTTTGCCCTTGTCATGATCTCTAGGGTATTGATCGCAATGAGTACAGCGCTTGTCGTGGTGTTGTCACTGACGATCACTGCTAAATTGGTGGAACCAGCGCATCGTGCGAAGGCATTAGGGTTGATTTTTATTGGGATTAGTTCTTCACTTGTTCTCGGTGTACCGATCGGTATTTTTATTACAGAGAGCTTTGGCTGGAGAGTGATGTTTTTAGGAATCAGTATTTTATCAGCGATATCGATGGTGCTGATCTATTTCCTATTGGAGAAAATGCCTGTTGAAAAAGTGACACCTCTTAGAGAGCAAATACGTTCTTTAGGGCATCCGAAAATTTTTAGTGCACACTTGATTAGTTTGTTTATGCTGGCAGGTCATTATATGCTTTATTCTTATTTCACTCCGTTTTTAATGGAAGTTCTGCATATGACCCCGTTCTGGATTAGTATTTGTTATTTGGTCTTTGGGCTTGCATCTATTGGCGGGAATGGGTTTGGCGGCTGGCTTAGTGACAAGCTGGGTTCAGGGAAAGCCATTTTGCTGGTGACAATCGCGTTTGCAGTTGTGATGTTTATCATTCCTTATACAGCGGGTGTGTTTGTCCTCTTTATGATCATGGTTGTCCTATGGGGAGCGCTTAGCTGGGCATTAACGCCTGCCTTGCAGAGTTATTTGATTCAAACAGATCCTGTGACGTCTGATATTCAGCAAAGCTTAAATACATCGGCCTTGCAAATTGGTATCTCAATTGGATCAGCGGTTGGCGGTGTCCTGTTTACGATGACCGGTTCATCTGTTGATCTGGCGAAGTTCGGTGCAGTGTTTGTGCTGATTGCCTTTAGCTGTGCGGTGATTTCGTTGAAGAGACCACCACTTTATATGGATCGTCAGCATCGTGCTGAATAGCTGCCTCATGATAGGCAGCTTTTTTTCTGTTCTATTCAAAAACAACCATTTCGCCGATTGGTTGAAAACCGGCACGTTGGTAAATATTTTTGCCGTCAGATGATGCTTGTAACAGGACGCATTTTTGTTTGTTCTCTGTCTGTGTCAGAAGATAATGAAACATGTCACTGCCAAGTCCCTTTCCGCGGTGCTCTGCCCTTGTGATGACATCATAAATACCGTAGCTATCGGTTGCTTCGAGTAATAAGCCTGTTGTGACCGGTTTGTGGTCTGCATATCCGACGAACATGCGAGCGCGTGAGTGTATAGCTTCAAACGAAAAATGCTGGAAATAGTCCTCTAAGGCGATGGCCTCCGGCGACTCTTTAAATAGCTCGATAAAGATATTTTTGTAATCAAGCAGTGTCTGGTCATCAAGTACTTCTTTGATTGTAAGCGGTGAAGATGTAACTGGGTCCATGTCTTCTGTCTGCTCAAGCATCATGATCGTATTGCGTTCAACCTCTTCAAGCTGATAGTTCTTTAATAAAACAATCCAATCAGGATGAAGCAAGTGGTGATCTACCCATGTACTGAATGATTGTTTCTGTGTCTGCAAGTGTTCGATGGTTGTTTTCACTTTTTGCGGATCTTTGATTTTCGCTGATGTCGGTAATAGCAAATTGAATGTGTCTGTCGATATGTGAGTATTAGATAGAACGAAATCGTCCGTTGTGAGGAAGGTTCCGTTCACAGCTGAAGAAAACAGGCGTATCTTTTCTTCTAACTGACGAATGGCGATTTGTTGTTCGGTTTTCATTAGCTCACCTTTTTCATCAAAAATTGGATGTCATCCCCCATGAATTATAGCAAATAAAAGAAAGAGGAGATGTGACACATAGGTCATCTAGTAGAAAAGTGCATACACCATTTTCAGGTCTGATGGCCTGTTCTTTTTCTCACACTGACATTTCTTTTGACTCCTCTTTTAATTATTAGTACCATTTTATTAACCAGTTAAGAGTGGAGGTTCAGATGGAAACTAAAGAGCAGATTGTATTAAAAGCGATTCAAGATCTGATTATGCATAGGGAAAAGAGACGGAATGATCCAACAGATCCACTGATTACCACGACTGATACACTCAAACAAGATTGGACACTCACACAGCTTCACATTTTATCGATGATTCAAGCCAATCCAAACGAATCAAATAATACATTTCTTTCTCAACAACTAAAACTATCAAAGCCTGCCATTACAAAGGCTGTGAAAAAACTAATTGATAAAGGCATGGTGGACTATTGCCACCGGCAAGGGGATAAGAAATCTGTCTACTATTCATTGACAGAGAAAGGCACGCAATTGGCAGCGCTGCATGATGAACTACATGAAAAAGCCGTCGCGTCCTACTTAGAATTTCTCCAGCAGTTTCATGAAGATGAATTACAGGTGATTGAGCGCTTTTTGAAGGCTTGGAAAGAAAAGATATAGATTAAAAACCGAAACCATCGTAGAAAATGAGATGATTTCGGTTTTTTATATGGTAAAATTAACATATATTGACGTTATTCGTAATCGTGCTCAAAAGGAGGGAGCTTTTTTGGAGAAAGAAATGATGGGAAATTTTAAAAAGTCAGCAGCCATCATGCCGTTCGTAGGACTGTTTGTCAGCTTGCTATTATTTGTTTACTATTTTGGCATTACAGGAGTTGAAGAACCTGTTTGGGCGGCCGCTTTGTATTGTGCCCTGCCCTTTTTAGGGTACACGATCTTCTATCTGCCTGTATGTATTTATTTTAAAGTCAGTAAAAAACGCTCAATCCATAAAAATGAGGAACAGACGTGATTGTGGTCAGCGCTTGCCTTGCTGGGTTGAAGGTCCGGTATAATGGCAGCCATCGATTAGATCAGCGAATTGAAGAGCTTGTGCAGGAAGGAAAGGCTGTGACAGTTTGTCCTGAACTGCTTGGCGGCTTCTCTACGCCTAGACCACCGGCAGAAATCATTGGCGGAGATGGATATGATGTTTTACGGGGGCAGGCTGCTGTTGTCGATGTTCATGGAACTGACGTCACAGAGATGTATGTAAAAGGTGCAAAAGCCACGCTGGAACAGGTTCAGTCTCTGAAAGCAACAGCGGTTGTGTTAAAAGAGTACAGCCCTTCTTGCGGGAGCCGGCTGATTTACCAGGGAGAGTTTAACGGTAAGACAAAAGCGGGTGATGGTGTGACGTCCGCCTTGCTGAAACAGCACGGGATTCAAGTGTTCTCTGAAGAGGATGATTGGATTTCGTTGTTTCAATAGGTGTGGCGTGGATAGAAGGAGGAGCTAGGTTGAAAAAGTGGATCATTGGTGTAGGTGTAGTGGTTTTAATAGGAATAGGTATTTATTTTATGATCAATACCAAAACATACTCTTTTGATGATGTGACCTCACTGGATAAGAATAAGGTGACTTCGATTCAAATTGAGCATGATAATGAGCAAGTTGTGGTAGATAAGAAAGAAGATATTCAAAAGCTGCTGAATGAATTTTCAGGTATGAAATTAAAGAAGGCGAATGGCGCTAAAAAAGAAACAAAAGAGTCTTATTGGATTAGGGTGTTAGAGGAAGGCAATGTTACATACGGATTCGTCTTTTATGATCAAGCTTATTTAGAGACATATGATGGTTCTAAAACGAAAAATAAGATCAGCGAATACCAAATCGTTGACGCCAATCAAGTCGATATAGGACAATATATCAAATAACACCAGCGAAATTTCTTGCATGATCAATAGAAAATTCGGGTATAGTGCTTGGTAAGTAAAAATGAAGCGGAGGTTTGTTTGATGAGTGGATTAACAGATACAGTCACATTAGCAAACGGAGTAAAAATGCCGAAGCTAGGCTTTGGTGTATGGCAGGTAAAAGACGGGGAAGAGGCTGTAAATGCAGTCACAGACGCTCTTGAAGCGGGCTACCGCAGCATCGATACAGCAGCAGCCTATCAAAATGAAGAAGGGGTAGGCAAAGCCATTCAGCAATCAGGCATCTCTCGCGATGATCTGTTTATTACGACAAAGGTCTGGAATCGTGATCAAGGCTATGAAGCAACACTTGAAGCCTTTGAAACAAGTATGAACAAGCTTGGGCTAGATGTATTAGACCTTTATTTAATTCATTGGCCAGTTGAAGGTAAATATAAAGATACTTGGAAAGCACTAGAGAAGCTGTATAAGGATGGACGCGTTCGAGCCATCGGTGTGTGTAACTTCCATCAGCACCACCTAGATGATTTATTAGAAGAGGCAGAAGTTGTGCCAATGGTCAACCAAATCGAGCTACATCCTAAGCTAACGCAGGAGCCTTTACGAGACTACTGCAAGGAGAAAGGGATTCATGTAGAAGCGTGGTCACCATTAGGCAGCGGGAAGCTTCTGAACCATCCTGTTCTTCAGGATATTGCGAAAAAACATGACAAATCCGTGGCTCAAGTCATTCTTCGCTGGGACTTGCAGCATGGCATTATCACCATTCCAAAATCTGTGACGAAGAGCCGAATCATCGAAAACACACAAGTCTTCGATTTCGAGCTGTCCGCACATGAGATGGGTGTCATCGATCAGCTCAATGAAGATGAGCGCACAGGTCCAGATCCAGATAACTTTGATTTTTAATCGAAAGAAAAGTACAGGTGGATGCCTGTGCTTTTTTTTATTTAACGGTTTTTCGAGGCTGATACGTTTTCAATGACTTGAATGGCGTCGGCAATTTGCTCTTTGGAATAGTCTCCAATCAAGCAAAAGGTTTCGTCTGCACGTGCAGCATGGCTTGCCACTGTTTTTGCGGCTTCTTCCAGCTGAGCTGTGATGCCAAGCTCACGCATATTTCTAGGTAATCCGAGTGTTTCATAAAGCTCAAGTAATTCTTCTACTTCGCTCATTCGATTTTCTGCGGCAAGCTGAACAAGAATGCCATAGGCCACTTTTTGACCATGTAATACGTGATGCGTTTCTTCAATAAATGTCAATCCGTTATGGATGGCGTGAGCTCCTGCCATTCTGCCGTAGCGTCCCCCGTACCCGCCGACCGTGCCGGCTAATGTAATAATGGTATCCGTTACATCCGCAAATGCTTGCGAGTGCTGCCCTGTTGTCAAGCTGTGGACGGCTTCTTCGCTATGGGAAAGAAGAATGTCTCTGACGTATACCGCCTGCTTTAGTGCAGCATGCACCATGAGCGGTAAGGAGTCTTTTGCATTTCGAATAATGGCTTCTGCTTCATACCATTTGGCCAGCGTATCTCCAATCCCACTTTGAAGGTAGGAAAGAGGAGAAGAAAGCAAAAATGTATGATCAATGAGCGTGAGGTAGCTGGACCGTTTATGATAATCGACTCTCATGAAATTCCCCTTGTCATCATAAATGACGCTAAGCGGTGTAGATGCAGCACATGTCCCTGGGATGGTTGGAACCATGATCACTTCAATTTGAAGAGCTTCTGCTACTGACTTGGCGGTGTCTAAAATCGTGCCGCCTCCAATCCCAATCATCACATCTGCCCCTTTCAGTTCTTCAGCAATTCGTGTGATCGCATTTGGTGAACTGTATCCTTTGTGCTGAACAACAGGCCAATGAGGTGGAAGCTTTGTGTACGCTGAAAAAGCATGAAATGAATCGTGTCCCGTCAGTACAGCGGGCGACTGGAAGGATGGAGAAACAAGTGAATCGAGTTCATGATAAATCCCTTTTTGAGAAATAAATTGGTTTGGGCCGCTTCTGACGATATCTTCTGGCTGGATCATTGAGTTCTGCTCCTTTACAACATCATATTTCATAAATCATCTCATTTTACAGAAAGTTCTGTCAAATATGAGGAAAAAGACCCTTCCGTTTTATGGAATTGAGCCGCTGTCATTGCCTTTAGGTATGTATTTCCTGTATGATAAAGAACGGTATGTTTTGATTAAATTTAAGAGGTGTTTATATATATGGAAAAACAATATCGTGTCTTACTTTACTATCAATATGTCCCCATTGAGGACCCAGAGACGTTTACAGCAGAGCATCTAGCATTCTGTAAGGAGCTTGGTTTGTTAGGCCGTATCCTTGTGTCAGCAGAAGGCTTGAACGGAACTGTTTCTGGTACCATTGAGCAAACGGACAAGTACATGCAAGCGTTAAAAGAAGATCCGCGCTTTGCGTCTATGCCGATCAAAATTGACGAAGCAGACGGTCATGCGTTTAAAAAAATGCACGTCCGCCATCGAAATGAACTAGTGAATCTGAGCCTTGAAGATGACGTGAACCCGTTAGAATTAACAGGTAAACATCTCAGCCCGGTTGAATTTTACGAGCAAATGCAATCACCTGATACCGTTGTGATTGATGCACGTAATGATTACGAGTTTGATGTCGGCCACTTTAGAGGGGCAGTACGTCCTGATATCGAGACATTCCGCGAATTACCTGAGTGGATTCGTGACAATAAAGAGATTCTTGAAGGGAAAAAAATCCTGACGTATTGCACAGGCGGCGTACGCTGTGAGAAATTCTCAGGCTGGTTAAAGCGTGAAGGCTTTGAAGATGTCTCTCAGCTTGACGGCGGAATTGTCACGTACGGAAAAGACCCAGAAGTTCAAGGAAAGCTATGGGATGGTCAATGCTATGTGTTTGATACCCGCTTAACAGTGCCAGTGAATCAAACAGAGCATGTAGTTGTCGGAAAAGATTTCTTCACTGGTGAGCCTTGCGAGCGTTATGTGAACTGTGCAAACCCTGCATGCAACCGCAAAATGATTGCAACAGAAGAGAGCGAGCATAAGTATATGCGCAGCTGCAGCCATGAATGCCGTACAAGTGAACGTAACCTTTATGTGAAACAGCACAATCTGTCTGAAGAAGAAGTGCAAGAAAGACTAGCTGTGATTGAAAAAGAACAAGCAATCTCACAAGGATAGAGGGACCCCCTTTATCCTTTTTTTCTATACACGAGAGGGTTCAGAAGAAAGAGGGATTCATTTCCTCTTTCTTTTTTTGTTTTGTTTTTTTCAAAATAAGGGTAAAGGTAGTTATTCAGTCTAATAGATTGAATCGTTGAAAAAGCGCTTTCTTTAGAAATAAGCATGTTCGACTATTTCAGAAAATAGAGAATTGAGAGATAATAAAACAGGCGAAAAAATGAACAAGGGTAAAGATTTAGTTGAAGAAATATTTGTCAATTGATTGAAAAGTGAGCTGCAAGTAAGAAAGACGCTTACTTGGGCACATGCTTTGTAATTTAATCGAAAGGTGTTATGAACATGAATCATTTGCATCGTAGAATGGGAACTTTCGCTTTAATGATGGTAGGTCTTGGCTCAATCATTGGTTCAGGATGGCTTTTCGGTGCTTGGCGTGCCGCTCAAATTGCCGGCCCTGCTGCTATTTTGTCCTGGTTGATTGGGATGGTCGTGATTTTATTTATCGCTTTGTCTTATAGTGAACTCGGATCGATGTTTCCAGAGGCAGGCGGAATGGTGAAATATACGCAATATTCACACGGCTCTTTTATCGGGTTTATTGCTGCTTGGGCAAACTGGATCGCTATTGTCTCCGTCATTCCTGTTGAGGCGGTGGCTTCTGTCCAGTATATGAGCTCATGGCCTTGGGAGTGGGCAAAGTGGACAAGCCATTTGGTCACAAAAGGGGTTTTGACGACAGAAGGGCTCATGGTCGCCAGTGTACTTCTTGTGATTTACTTTCTGCTCAATTATTGGACAGTTGGGTTATTTTCAAAAGCGAATACATTCATTACTGTGTTTAAAATTGTCATTCCAGGATTAACAATTGGTGCGCTCTTATTCGTAGGTTTTCATAGTGAGAATTTTACTTCTGGAACAAGTATTGCCCCTAACGGCTGGGCGAGTGTGCTGACAGCTGTTGCGACATCAGGGATTGTGTTTGCCTTCAATGGCTTCCAAAGCCCGATTAATATGGCAGGTGAGGCGAAAAATCCAGGCCGATCGATTCCGATCGCCATTGTTGGATCCATTTTGATTGCGACTGTAATTTATGTGCTTTTACAAATCGCCTTTATCGGTGCTGTCAATCCGTCCATGATTGTGAATGGATGGGGCCATTTGAATTTTAACTCGCCATTTGCTGACCTTGCCATTGCGCTTGGGATTAACTGGCTGGTTCTGATTTTATATGCAGATGCTTTTGTATCACCTTCTGGTACAGGGATTACGTATACGGCGACGACATCTCGTATGATTTATGGAATGGAAAAAAACAAATACATGCCAAGCGTGCTTGGCCGTCTGCACCCTATTTACGGTGTGCCTCGTCCAGCGATGTTTTTTAACTTAGCCGTATCGTTTATCTTTCTGTTTTTATTTAGAGGCTGGGGTGTACTTGCAGAAATCATTTCAGTTGCGACGCTCATTTCTTATTTGACAGGTCCAGTGACCGTTATGACACTGAGAAAGACAGGGACAGATTTATATCGTCCGCTTCGAATAAAAGGACTCAGCATCATTGCTCCTCTCGGCTTTGTCTTTGCCTCATTGACGCTGTATTGGGCGAGGTGGCCGTTAACAGGTCAGGTGCTGTTCATTATCCTCATCGGTCTTCCGATCTATTTTTACTATCAAGCAAAAGCGAAGTGGAAAGGCTTCGGCCGCAACTTGAAGGCGGGTGCTTGGATGGTCGTGTACTTGCTTGTGATGATGACGATTTCCTGCCTTGGCAGTGACAAATTCGGCGGCTATAACGTCATTCATTATGGCTGGGACATGGCACTTATTACAGTGGTTGCCTTGCTATTTTATATGTGGGCACTCAAAAGTGGATTTGAAACAGAATTTCTAAAGGATGCGAAAAAAATTAATGATGAGCTGCGTACTTCTCAGCAAGAAGCCGCATCATCCAAAGAATAAAGGAACGGCTGCCTGAATATCGCGGGCAGCCGTTTTATTTTGATAAATGATGCATCACGTGCTGCCTCAGCCAAGTGGTGACGCCACGCAAAACGGCTGCTGTGACAAATGAGATGAGCACATATCTCCAAAGCTGATCCATGCCTTGTCCACTAAGCCAAAACACGATTCCTAGAAAAACGAGTGTGAATAGAAGCATGAATAAAAATGATGCAGACCAGAAAAAAGCCTTCACTGAAGGTCACCTCCTCGGAGTATTGTATGCAGGCAATTGAATGATCAGACCAGCTATGAAGGGGTAGAATCATGATGAAATCTATTTCAAAAGTCAGATAAAATCACCAAGTGATTTGACAGTTGTGTTAAGATGAGAGCATATTTTGAGTGAAGATTGTGGGTCATAGACGGAGGTGTTTGGGGATGCAGATACAAAAAGTTCTAAACAATAATGTCATTAGTGTGATAGATGAACAAGGAAAAGAAATCGTCGTCATGGGCAGAGGTATCGCGTTTCAACGACGGCCTGGAGACCCGGTAGACGAATCGTTAATCGATAAAGTCTTCCGCCTGGAGGATCACTCCGTTCATGAGCGGATGAAAATGCTGCTTCTGGAAGTTCCGTATGATGTGGTCAAGGTAACCGAAGAAATGATTCAATATGCACATACAAAGCTGAACCGAAGATTAAATGAAAGTCTGCATGTATCACTCGCAGACCATATTCATTACGCCATCGAACGATTGAAGAAAAATCACCTCATTGAGAATTCGCTTATTTGGGAGATTAAACGCTTATACAAAGATGAATTTCTTGTGGCAAAGGACTGTCTTGATATGATTGAAGAGCGTCTTCATATTGAACTGCCTGAGGATGAAGCAGGCTTTATTGCGATGCATATCATTAATGCAGAGCTCAATGAGGACATGAATACAACGGTCAATATCACAAAAGAAGTAAACGCCATTCTCACCATTGTGAAATATCATCTCAACATGGATTTTGATGAAGACTCACTCAACTATTACCGTTTTCTCACGCATTTGCGCTTTTTCGTCCAGCGTCTGATCAACGAAACACTGCTTGTCAGCGAAGATCAGGACTTGTATCAGCTGATCAAGGTGAAATATCCGAAGGCTTACGAATGTGCAAAGAAAATCGCAGAATATGTCTATCAAACCTATCACCGAGATCTCACATCAGAGGAGATGCTGTATCTATCCATTCATTTGAATCGATTGATCAAACGAGAAAAATAAAGGTAGATTTTAAAAGAAAGCGTTGACATGAGAAAAGCTGAGTGGTACTATTTGCTCATAAACATAAAAGAATACGGTTTCACAATGATCGTCTTAGAGGATTGTGACTGTTCGGCAGGCAAAACCTAAACGTTCACTGAAAAAGCGCAATGGCAAGTTGCGACTATTTTTGGTGCCCGTTTAGGTTTTTATTTTGCCCAAAAACGTATTTTTTTGAAAAAAAGGGGGTTTTTGTATGAGTTATCGTCAATTAGCAGAAGACATTATCAAACACATTGGCACAGAGAAAAACGTTCATTCACTGGTCCATTGTGCCACAAGACTTCGCTTCACATTACATGACCGATCAAAAGCAGACAAAGCAGCCATTGAAAAATTAAATGGTGTTGTAACCGTCATGGAAAGCGGCGGCCAATTTCAAGTAGTCATTGGCAATACCGTACCAGAGGTTTATCGAGAAATTGGGGAGTTTACGAATCTATTAGAGGATTCCACTTCTTCATCTGCAAAATCAGGTGGAGAGAGCACAAGCCTTTTCGGAAAATTCGTCGACATTGTCTCTGGTATTTTCACACCACTTCTCGGTGTCATGGCGGGTGCTGGTATTTTAAAAGGTCTATTAGGCATCTGTATCAATGCGAAATGGTTATCACCTGAAGATACGTCGTACCAAATTTTATTTGCTGCGTCTGACAGCTTGTTCTACTTCCTGCCATTACTGCTCGCATTCACTTCGGCGAGGAAGTTTAGAGCGAATCCATTTGTCGCTGTGACGATTGCTGGTGCACTCATTTACCCAACCATTCAAGAGTTGTCAAAAGGCGGCGGAGATGTGACTTTCTTCGGTATTCCGGTCGTCTTAATGTCGTATACATCAACGGTTATTCCAATCATTTTGGCAGTGTTTGTCATGGGATATATCGAACGTTTCTTTAACAAAGTCATTCATGAAAGTGTCAAAAACTTTATTACACCACTGATTTTACTTGTCACGGTTGTTCCGCTGACACTCATTGTATTCGGCCCATTTGGTGTGTATGCAGGGAACGGCATTGCAGCTGTCTTGCTGAAAATATTCTCCTTTAGTCCTACACTTGCAGGTGCTTTAATTGCGATGGCATGGCAGGTTCTCGTGATCTTCGGTATCCACTGGGGTCTAGTGCCAGTGATTTTAAATAATATCGCCGTCCATGGAAAAGATCATATCAAGCCGGCTACTGCGCCAGCTGTATTCTCACAAGCCGGTGCCTCAATCGGTGTTATGCTGAAAACAAAGAATAAAAAACTGAAATCATTGGCTGGATCGACAGCGGTTTCTGCCGTGTTTGGGATTACAGAGCCAGCTGTATACGGGGTCACGCTTCGTTTGAAAAAACCATTTATTGCAGCCGTTCTCTCTGCCGGTGTCGGCGGTGCGATCATCGGTTATTCACAAAGTATTGCGATTGCGTCAGGGCTTCCAAGTTTACTGACACTTCCGATTTTCTACGGACAAGGCTTTACAGGGTTCATCATCGGAATCTCGGTCTCGTTTGTTCTATCCATCGTCTTGACTTATTTGATTGGATTTAAGGATCCAGTAGATGAAGATGACACGCCAGCACCGATTTCCGCACCAACAATGGAAAACGAACATGGGGTCAAAGCAGCTCATGTGAAGAGTCCTTTAAAAGGCGAGGTGATCAAGCTGGAGGAAGTGCAGGATAAGGCATTCTCATCTGGTGCACTAGGAAAGGGTGCAGCCATCATTCCATCAGAAGGCAAGCTGTTTGCACCAGTATCAGGAGTCGTGACAACGGTGTTCCCAACAGGCCATGCGTACGGCCTCACCTCTGAAAGCGGAGCAGAAGTGCTCATTCACATTGGACTGGATACCGTCCAATTAGGCGGTCAGCATTTTGCCCCGAAGGTCGTACAGGGGCAAACCATCACAGAAGGTGAACTGCTTGCAGAATTTGATATTGAAGCCATCCAAGCTTCCGGCCTGTCCGTCACAACACCAGTGATTATTACCAATTCCGGTGAGTTTAGCGATATCATAGAAACAGAAGTAAAACAAATCACACCAGGACAATCATTTTTACATCTCGTTTAATCAAGAGGAGGAAGAAATTATGAGATATTCAACACTAGCACCATTTCCAAAGGACTTTTTCTGGGGCGGATCTACTTCCGCCTATCAAGTAGAAGGTGCGTGGAACGAGGATGGCAAGGGGCCTTCTGTCATTGATATGAGAGCAAGTTACCCTGAAGGGACAACGGATTTTAAAGTCGCAAGCGATCACTATCACCGCTATAAAGAGGATGTGAAGATGTTTGCAGAAATGGGTTTAAAGGCTTATCGCTTCTCTATTGCATGGACACGGATCATTCCAGATGGAGATGGGGAGATCAATCAAAAGGGGATTGAATTCTATCATTCTCTCATCGATGAATTGCGCCGCTATGACATTGAACCAATCGTGACAATGTATCATTTTGATCTGCCTCATGCGCTTCAAGTAAAAGGCGGTTGGTCAAATCGTGCGACAGTAGATGCGTTTGAACGTTATGCAGAGGTTCTCTTTAAGGAATATGGCCAGAAGGTAAACTATTGGCTGACCATTAATGAACAAAACATGATGATCTTACATGGATCGGCGCTCGGTACACTTGATCCAAATTTAGAAAATCCAAAAAAAGAACTGTATCAGCAGAACCACCATATGCTCGTAGCTCAGGCGAAAGCCATGACGCTTTGTCATCGTTTGCTGCCTGAAGCGAAAATTGGACCAGCACCAAATATTGCGCTCATTTATCCGGCATCTCCAAAGCCTGAGGATGTGCTTGCTGCGGCGAATTACAATGCGATCCGCAACTGGCTGTATCTTGATATGGCAGTCTTCGGCCGTTATAACAACCTTGCTTGGGCATACATGAAAGAAAAAGACATTCTTCCTGTTATTGAAGAGGGAGATATGGATATTTTGAAAAGTGCGAAGCCAGACTTCATTGCCTTTAACTACTACACATCTCAAACGGTTGAAGCGAGTAAAGGAGATGGCAACGATGAATTTGCACGCGGCGGAGATCAGCATTTAAAATCTGGTGAAGATGGCGTATACAAAGGCGGCAACAACCCGTTCTTAAGTAAAAATGCGTTTGGCTGGGAGATTGACCCTGTCGGCTTCCGTTCAACGATGCGCGAGATTTATGACCGTTATCAGCTGCCCCTTATTATCACGGAAAACGGATTGGGTGCTTTCGACAAATTAGAAGAAGATGGATCGATTCAAGATGATTATCGAATTGACTATTTAGAAAAGCATATCGAACAAATCAAATGGGCAATCACAGACGGCGTCGAGGTTTTCGGATACTGCCCATGGTCTGCAATCGATCTAATCAGCACACACCAAGGATGCTCCAAGCGCTACGGATTCATCTACGTCAACCGCGACGAATTTGACCTAAAAGACCTCAAACGAATTCGTAAAAAGAGCTCTTATTGGTACGAAACCTTGATTCAGCAAAATGGAGAGAACATCGGGGGGTAACAAATAAAAAAGCCAATCACCTTATGCGGGTGGCTGGCTTTTTTTCTTCATTCACTCTAATTAGCAAGATCATATTGTTCGAGTTGTTCTAAAATGATAGTCTAATTATATATTGTAAAATTTGGTTTAATATCCATTATAAGAGAGGTTCTGTTTATATGATGACGATTCTTTTTCTGTTTTTCTTATTGTTTTTCATTTTTTATGCTTTGAATTATATAGGTCAGAAATTAATTGCGAAGGAATACCCAATGAACCATGGTGTGATTGTGACTATATCAGCTGTGGAAGGTATTCTTGTTTTTGTACTTGTTGGTGTTAATGAGAAGTTTCCATTTTTTTAGATCCAATCACATCTTGCTCTCTACTATTATTATACCGCGAATACAATCTCATTTACAGACTGTTTTCCGCCCAAATCAGGTCGTATACTGTTATACGCAAGTCAAAAACGATAAGGGGTGCGGCTGTATGAATGACAATGAGCAGGTTTTAGATCCTGGCCCATTTTTTCATGGGACGAAAGCAGAATTGAAGATTGGAGATCTGCTTGAACCGCTGTATTTATCCAATTTTCAGGATAAAAAATCAAACCATATCTATTTCACTGGAACATTAAATGCGGCCAAATGGGGTGCTGAGTTAGCAAGGTCTGATGCGAAAGAGAGAATATATCTTGTAGAACCGTTAGGCGAATTTGAAAATGATCCGAATTTGACTGACAAAAAATTTCCCGGCAATCCAACACGTTCTTATCGATCGAAATCCCCTTTGAAAATTGTCGCAGAATTAGGTTCATGGGAAAGACATTCTGATGAAGAAATTGAACATATGCTGAGCTCTTTGAAGAAATTAAGCGAAGAAGGGAAAAATGTCATATACGATTGATGATCCATATTCTAAATAACACGAAGGCCGCCTCATCAACAACTGGGCGGCCTTTGTTCTATTTTATTGAAACAATGCATCCATCAACTCATCAAATGTTTTTGCTTGCTTCAGGAAGTGAATGCGGTCTGGATTGTCCAGTAAATCGACGGCCTGTTCAAAGAATTGATTCATACAGACTGCGTCATCCTTATGAATGGCTAATAAAAAGACAAGTGATACTTGGTCTCCCTGCCAGTCAATTGGCTGTTTTAAGTGTGCGATGGCTACGCAGGATGTGCCTTCATTTGTGATGAGCGGGTGAGGCATAGCCATTCCTCTGCCAAGATAGGTAGACGACATTTGCTCCCGCTCAAGCACCGAGGACCGAAAAGAAGGCGATACTAGCTGATGCTTCTCTAAACGGCTGCATAGTGTGTCTAATACCTCCTCCTTGCTGGATAGGTCAGCATTCAATAAGGTCAATCGTTCTTGAAAAAATGCCATCAGCTCTTTAGAGGGAGTCCCATGTCCATTTAATAAATGAATGATCTCATTTACCCGCTGTACATCATGATGTTCAAAAAAAGCGCTGACCTGAATCACGGGTTTTCCCTTTGATGCGAGTGGGACGGTTGTAATGATGACATCACAGGGCAGGGTGGTGCTCATTAGATAATCCTGATAGGAATACAGCTCGACGATTTCCAGTTCGTGCTGAAAGGCTGCCTTCAATTTAATTTCAAGCAGTCTTGCCGTCCCTAGTCCAGACCCGCACACGATAATGGCTTTCTTTTTTTGCGAGGTATCGAGCTGACTTCTTTCAAATGAAGCAGCGATATGCAGAGCAACATATGCCGCCTCGTCTTCATTTGGCGTCCGTACCAGCTGTAAGGCATTCAGTCCGCTGACAGCCAAATCAAACGGGTAAGGATAGGACGCTTTGATCTCATGCAAAAGCGGATTTTGTAAGGATACGCCATATTGGATTCGATTTAATAATGGCTTCATATGAAGCATCAAGTCTTGCTGCAGGATGTTGTCATCTGCAAAGCGGTGGCCGCTTGTTTTCTCAATGTGCTGTAGAAAGACCGCAACCGCCTGCTGAACTTCCACTGTCGTCTGATGCTGGGCGGCTTCTTTCCACGTTTGATTCGCCAAAAGATGCATCACTAAGTAATCTGTTTCATCCTCTGATAAGATGACGTGAAAGGTGTCACTTACCTGCTGTATGATCTTTTGGGCAATTCTCATTAAGACTTGCGATCTTTGTGTACGAGTGGTGCTGGCGGATATCCGCTGGTTTTTTCGTGTCTGCTGAATCGCAATCGCTAAGTGAATGACTAAGTTTTTTAAGGCAATGTCTTTAATGAGCAATGACTCTTGATGCAGGTTCGTCAAGACAATAGATCGAATGGTTTCAAGAGAAATATCAGGAAAATGGAGCTGCTCCCGCTCGGTGATATGAGAAAGTGCAGGCTCTTCCTCAAGGAGTAAGTCTGCATAGCATGTTCTTTTTTGCAACTCGTCTCCCTCAATCTTTAAGCCAAAACCAGGCTTTGACACAAGGGTCATGCCGTAACGGGCTAACAGCTCTCGTCCTTTTTTTAAATCACTGCTGACCGTCATGCGGCTGATAAACAGTTCTTCAGCCAGCTGGTCAATTTTTAAGTAATCCGGTTGAAGCAATAGCTTTCTCATCATAAATCGTACACGCTCTTCTGGCATGACGGGGACGAGAGAGCGGGCAGGAAGCTTCTGTTGATGAAGCCAAAGCAGGAAGGCGTCTTGGTCACTTGTTAATAGGGTGTATCCCTTTCCGCGGATCGTTTTAATCTTGGCTCCAGCTTCCTTTAATTGCTCATTTGCTTCTTTGATTAAATTGCGGATGGAGCGGTCAGATAAGCGAAAAGAGGCAGTGAGCTCCTCCAGCTTCACGAACCCCTTCGTTTCAAATAGCCGCTGAATCAGCTGATAGGTTCGAGGATCTGCCGTCATCATCATTGCGCGGCTCCTTGCGCCTGTAAGGCATCAGTACCAAGAGCGATTGCGCCCATTAAACCCGATAATCCATCAAAGGATGGCTTGGTGATAATTTCATTTAAAGGCTTTGGCAGCTGCAAATACCCGTGAAGCCGCTTTTCTGTTTCATCAAGAATGAGCGGCAGCATAGCGGGCTGTTTCATCACACCTCCGCCGAGAATGATGCGCTCTGGTGAAAGAGTGAGTAATAAATTGGCGGTCATCTGCCCGAGATAGTAGGCATGAAGTGACCAGGCAGGATGCTCCTCTGGCAGCATTTGCGCCAGTGTATGATAGCGTCCTTCTATGGCAGGTCCAGATGCCAGTCCCTCTAAACAGTCGTGATGTATTGGGCAGCAGCCTCCGTAGGAATCATGAGGATGCCGCTGAACGGTGATATGACCCATTTCTGGATGCAACAATCCGTGAATGAGGCGGTGTTCAATATAGGCACCGCCGCCTATTCCTGTTCCAACTGTGATGTAAACCAAAGAAGCAGGCTTTTGTGCTTCGACCGAAAAGCGGGCTTCTCCGAGTGCTGCACAGTTCACATCGGTATCAAGCTTCATCGGGAGCCCAAGGGCTTGTTTTAAGGTTAAGAGGAAAGGGAATTGGCGCCAGGCTGTTTTTGGTGTATCTAAAATCGTCCCATAGCTTGGGCTTTGTTCTTTTACATCGACAGGCCCGAATGCCCCAATGCCAATGGCATCGACAGGATGCTTTGTAAAGTAATCGATCACTTGCCGGCATGTTTCAATTGGGTTTCCTGTTGCAAAGGAAGTCATGTGTTCAATCGTTCCGTCTGTTGTTCCGTAGCCGCAGACAAATTTTGTTCCGCCTGCTTCAATGCCTCCAATTCGCATGATCAATGCCCTCCATTAAAGAGGGGCGGAATCCAAATGGACCCCGCCCCTACATGTTCATTTTTTCTTTACAATGTAGGTTTGTACCTGACAAGGTGTGAGCGGTTCAATGTGTAATGATCCATGTTGTGCTTTGAGTATATGTCCTTCAGGTGTTTCGCCTAAATTCGCTGTTTCTCCGTGTTGTAGAGATGAACTATTGATTGAAGCGGCTGTTTGACGCGTTAAATATGGATTGAAGAGACGGATGACAATGCCTGTTCCATGCTCTTCTTTTTTTAGAGCGCTTAGAATGGCTCCGTCTGTCTCAATGTCAAGCAGGCTATAAGTAGATTGTAAGTCTTCTTTTTCATCTCGGAAAGAGAAAATTAAACGACCGTTTAAAAAGTCTGCCCGTTCGTAGCATTGAACTGGGGTGGTATACCGCTTAGCAAGCTGCGCTAAGTGCCCCTCGCTGACAGCGTCCTTGCTATAGTGCATGCCAAATGAGAACGACAGTGCACCTTGCAGCTGAGCGTCAGGTGTCTCAACAATTTTTTCCCCAGATGCGCGGCCTGGACGGTAAAGAAGATTTTCTTTCCCCATTTTTCCGAAACAGCGGAAGAGCGTATACGCAATCGTTGTGTAGCCTTCTCCTGTGATCTGGTATTCTCTCACACAGTCGGTCAATAGAGCGACACCATATGCTTCATCACGAAGTGCAGTAAAGGATTGCATCGGTTCAATGGTGATCGGTTTTTCTTCCCAATGCTCATTGCTCCACCATTCAAGCTCTTGCGTGAGCTCTGTTGGGCGTTCGATGGTTCCAAACTGCTGATCGCTCAGTGATACCTTTGATGCGATGCCTGTATCAAAGAGGACACGCAGACGATGGTCTAACGCATGATTGTCGATATCGACATGAAAACGGATGACAGGCTCATCTTTGTTTAATGCCACCTTCGCTGTGATCGGGAGTGAAGTCGTGACCGATTGCTGAGAGCGCTCTTCTAAGTCATATGGGACAGTGAGAGTAAGCTGGATGGTGAGCTCTTCCTGCAGTCCGCTTTTAGACACTGTGAGGTCTGCTGAAGAAAGATCCTTGGATGACACATACAGATCTTCGCGCGGCGGGGAATAGTTGTAAGAATCTCCATCGTCTCCATTGTCTTCAAAGGTCATTTGCTCAGAGAATGTCCGGCCTGTTTGTTTATCTGTGATATCCAGCGATCCGTTGTCATTTGCCGCTATGCGGTAATACGTATTTTCAATCGCGCGTCCTTCTGTTTGTTCCCATGCAGATTCGCTTGATTCATCGAAAACCATGCTGACTTGTGTATAACCAACGGACGGTAAGCTGGCGGCTTCAATCAGCAGAATGGCTTTCCATACTTGTTTTGGCATGTACACATCTTTACTTGGGTTAAGAGAAATTTGCTGTGCCAGCACATAATCTGTGACATCGGTTTTGCTTTTCACTGTGTAGTGAAGCGTTCTTCCGTTTGCATCCTTTAGTGTAAATGGACGTTCCGTGATAAAGGTTTCGACCTCAATGACTTCAGAACGCTTTGAAGGCAGTGTATTAAATAACGTGAATGTGATTTCTTGCTCAGTTTGCAGTCGAATAGCAATGAGACGCATGTGTAAGTCCACAAGATTCTCGGCGATTTCCTTTGCCTGCTTGTAGCGGAAGAAGACATCTTGATTCGTCGTGTCGCTATTGCAGCCGCCAATGCTGTCATGCGCTGCATTTTCAAACATGAGGTACCAAATATCACGAACCGTATCATGCGGATAGTCGTGTCCGAGTGAATAGCTAATCGTTAGGATGGGTTCCATCACATTGACGAGATAGTTTTCAATTTGATTGTTTAAGATTTTTAAATCAGCTCGTGTTGAAAAAATAGATTTGTGAATCCGCATATGCTTCGCATGAATGAGCTCTCCTTCTAATGTTTCAAAAGACGTCCGCTCTTTTTTTACTGCTGCAATGTAATCTTCTAAACTGCTGATTTGATAGTGGTGCTCGTTAAGTTCATTGGCTTTTTCCAATAAGTCAGGCAGGTTTTTGCGGATCGGTGCCTGGTCAAAGCCATTTGGGAAATAGACATTCTTTGTGGTTGCTTTTGCTTGCAGCGCACCAATTTTTTCAGATAAAAAGGCTTGTAAGTCCTCATCCTTTTCAGGAATATTTCCACCGTAGTAGTAGCCAAATGGCAGGTTCACAGCAAAGACTTCACTGCCGTCAGCACCTTGCCAATTGAATTCAGTGTGATTCGTCATATGGTCTGAAACACCGCGCCAAAAAGCTGTATCCACAATGCCGAATCCACGGTAAATTTGAGGCATTTGCGCGGATTGACCGAAGGAATCAGGGACATAGCCGACTTTCATCACATGACCGAACTGCTGACAGCGTTCAATCCCATATTGCAGGTTCCGTACAATCGATTCACCTGAAATGACGAGCTGGTCGGTTTGGGTATACCATGGGCCGATGATGAGACGTTTGGCTGTGACGAGTTTTTTGATTCTATTCTCATCCTCAGGGCGCCATTTCAGGTAATCATCCAATAAGGATGCCTGTGCATCGAGCATGAAGTAATGGAACCTTTCATCTGTTTCAAGGGTGTCTAAAATGTCCATTACGCTTTTCATTAAGTAGATACGGGATCGGGAGGTGGTGAAATACCATTCCCGGTCCCAGTGAGTATGTGGAATCACATGTACATTGACAGTCATTGATCAACGACACCTTTCTATGTTCAAATTATCCTTCTAGCACAAGGTCAAAATCGTCTTCTTCTTTCTGCTTCTGGTCATGTTCTGGCGTTTTTGGCTCTTTTTTCTCAGAGAAATTCACAAGCAGGTTGGCGCCAATACCGATGACGAGTGCGCCAGTGAGGGCTCCGATTAAATAAGCCCACCAGTTTCCGACTGAGAAGAAGCCGTATAGCCCGCCAATTGGCGGCATGATGTCATGAACACCTAATAATGCAGCGACCCCGCTTCCAGCAGCACACGCGACAACATTGAGCGGAATTAATTTCAAAGGATTGACAAGGGTAAAAGGAATCGCCCCTTCCGTAATACCGATAATGCCCATCACAAGCCCGCCTCGTCCGGCTTCTCTAAAGGTTGGAGAGAAGTTGCGTTTTCGAATCAATGTCGCAAGCCCGTATCCAAGCGGCGGAATGACAATCGCAATATTGACGAGGATGGCAGGGAGGTAGACGCCTGATAGGAAGAGTGCATTACCTGCCATCCAAGCGGATTTATTCACCGGTCCGCCAAGGTCGAAGCCAATCATCGCACCTAGAATCAGAGCGAGTGCAAGTGTGCTTGTGCCGTCAGCGACCATACCTTTGATCCATTCAATTAATGCCGTGTTCAAAGCGCCTAATGGTCCGCCCAGCAGAACGGACATGAGAAGCCCGGTTAAGCCAACGGTTATAAGCGGTAAGATGAGCAGAGGAACGAGTCCGGCTGCGGAGCCTTGAATTTGAATTTTTCGTTTCACAAAGAGAGCAACATATCCTGCGAAGAAGCCTGCAATGACGGCACCGATAAATCCAGCATTCGTTGAGCTGGCAAGGGCACCGCCGATGAAGCCGGCCGCAAGACCTGATTTATCCGCAATCGAATAGGCGATAAATCCAGCGAGCAGGACGTTCATTAAGCCAATGCCTGTCCAGCCAACCTGCTCCATTAAATAGGCGCCGTGTAAAATGCCGCCGGCATCCTTATAGGCGTTTAAATCTGAAACACCAAATCCTAATCCGACTAGTTTTGCTAAACCAACGATAAGGGAGGCGCCGATGATCACAGGAAGAATATAAGAAATACCGGTCATGAGATGGCCTTCAATGACTTTTAATTTTGCTTTCATTTTGCTTTGCTCCTTTCTATATGGCATTGCTCACGTTTATTGAGATTCAGATTTTTTCTTTTCAACAAGTGCTACGGCTTTTGTGATGATTTGCTCGGCATTTTTTAAGGCGCGTCCAATCTCGACACGTACTGTGGGAATGCCTGAGAAACGTTCCGCATCGTTGATATGCTGATTTGAGGCAATGATACAAAGGTCTGCCTGTTTTGCTTCCTCTGCTGTAATGCCATTTACCTGTCCCATAATCCCTTGCTGCTCGATTTTGATCTCGTGACCGAGCTGTTTACCCGCATTTTCTAACGCCTTTGCTGCCATTGGTGTATGAGCTAACCCTGCTGGACATGAAGTGACACCGACAATTTTCATTGTGTAATCCCCTCTTTCAATTGTTGTTCAATGACTTCGTAATAATAGTCAGCGGTTTGACCTGGTTGTATCTTTTCGATGAAAGCCGGTTCCATGAGGCTTGTCGCAATCCCTGACAGTAATTTCAAGTGTGTGACATTTGCTTCTTCTAATGGAACGAGCAGTGTAAATAAATAGCTTGTGGGCAAATCGTCGAAGCTTCCCCATTCAATCGGTTGTTCTAACTCTAAAAATAGAAGTGAAGCCGTTTGTACAGCGGAGCTTTTTGTATGAGGAATGGCGAAGCCTTGCTGAAGTCCTGTTGAGACTTCGTCTTCGCGTGTCAACAAATCGGATAATAACCCCGCCTGATCGTTTGTAATCTGAAGGTCTTCAGCTTTCTCGGCAATGTATTGTAAAATCTCATTCTTTGATCGTCCGTTTACTTGTGTGAAAACATGATCTTTTTGGAACAAGCTGATCCCTTCTCTCTTGTTTGTTAAGCGCTTACAAGTTGATTGTAATGTACTTTTCGGCATGGTTAAATAGCATCATTTTCCGTTTGAAATGGCAAAAAGTTTATGAAGCTATCTGTCATACTTTCTGGATATCTCAAATCCTAGCTTAAAACGAGTTTAATTATGTAAAAAACAGATTCTACTAAATGCATTTCTGTGATATTCTTCCAAGGTATTACAAAAGATAAGGGGGTCTTTTCATGTTCAAAAAGCAGGTCAAATCCTGTGTGATCGTACTCATGGCCATCATTCTCTGTATGGCGGCATTACCTGGATATGAGGCAGCAGCTGCCAGTAAAGGAACAACTGTCAATGAAGCCATTGGGTTAAAAAATGGTGAAGTGATTTCAGGTACATTACAGAATGAAAAGGAAGAGTCATGGTACCAAATCACGCCATCTGCACAAGAGGTGGCAAAACATACGCATATGAAAATTTCTGTAAAAAGTAAACAAGTGTTGTCCGTATCGGTCTATCCAAGCAAGGACAGAGCGATGAAGGATGACACTTATTCCAGATATCGTGTGGACACTGCAAGTGGAGAGACAGAGATCGACTTCCCGCATGCATGGTCAGGTCCTTATTTTGTCAAAGTGCTCTATTTAGGGTCGGAGGAAGACAGCCGTGATGAGGAAGAGGATGCGGCCTATACAATTGGGTATAAAGGAGCTAACCTTCCGCCTTCTGAACCCGTTTTCCCTGAAGACGATGAGCCTGACATCATTATTATTGAGAAAAGTACGGGCGCGAAATTCTCCAATCGATGCGTACAATTGAAGATAAACGTTTTAATGAAACACCAAATGGTCAGAAGCTGAGTCGCCTGCTCCAAAAGACAAAGCCATTTCTCAAATTGAAGCTCATCAAACAAAAAAATGAGCAGCAAAAGGTATACAATCATCTGCTGACATTAAAGTCACTGCTAAATGACGTAGAGAAAAATGGTGCATTTAGCGGTCATATCGTGACAGAGAAAGAACAACAGGCGATCCGTTCCCTTTTTGATATGCTCAAAGGAGCAAGTCCTGCCTATTTAAAGAAGGAATTAGAAGCAGTGAGTCAAAATATTGGAATCGATCAGCTTGAAGGAAAATCGATCGGTTATGTATTAGAGAAGCAAAAGCTTGTAAAAGAAGAGAAAGTGAAGACGAATAAGATCATTTTTAAATTAAAGGATGGCCAAACGCTTCAATCTGCGAAAAAGAAGATGAAAAGCTATGGAATCCAAGAAAACCGCGTGACATCGCAGTCAGTAAGTCCTTTGTTTAAAGGAATGTATGTCTATGATGTACCAGCAGGGCAAGAATCAGCTGGGAAGACACTAAAAGCAGGCAAAGCTGTGATCAAAAGCACTGCAAGAAAGCTGTCCAGTATGCCGAATGTTGAATTTGCGGAGCCTGTTCAAACGTATCGTGCACTTAGCAATGACGTGCAGTATGGTTACCAGTGGCCACTGAAAAACAGTGCGCAAAACAGCGGGAAAAAAGGCGCTGATGTGAAGTTTGAACAAATGAATACACTGATTGGCACAAGCAAGATGAAGCAAACATTGATTGCAGTTGTGGATACAGGTGTAGACAGTCGTTTGACTGATTTAAGCGGGACTGTTCGTACGGACTTAGGTGCGAATCTCATTGGACGAAACAAAGATGCGATTGATGACAATGGACACGGTACGCATGTTGCCGGCATCATTGCCGCAAAAGCCGATAATCATTACTCCATGGCAGGTCTCAATCAACATACGGGCATCATTCCGGTGAAGGTGCTGGATGCCTATGGCTTTGGAGATACAGAGCATATTGCACTTGGAATCAAGCATGCAGTGGATAAAGGTGCAAAGGTCATCAACATGAGCCTTGGCGGCTACTACAGCAGGGTGATTGAATACGCAATGAACTACGCGGCTCAAAGAAATGTACTAGTGGTCGTGGCGAGTGGAAATGATGGCGTTCCAGAAATGGGCTATCCTGCGACATCAAAGTATGCAATGGCCATTGGCGCAAGCAACCGTATGGATATTGCCGCTGAATTCTCAAGCTACGGTAAAGGACTGAGCATGTCTGCACCAGGATCTGATATTCCAAGCTTAATGCCAGATGGGAATGTCTCATATCTGAGCGGGACATCAATGGCGACACCATATGTGGCAGCGGCAGCAGGATTACTGCTTTCTAAAAATCCATCCTTGAAGCCAAATCAAGTAAGGAATATCTTGCAAAGCACAGCAGATAAGATCTCCTTTACATCTGTTGATGGAAAAGATGACGTTTTCTATGATGAAAACGATGAGCCAATTGTCGATCCGAAAATTCCAGGTATTGATTGGATGACAGGTCATGGCAGACTGAATGCATTTGCTGCTTTAAGTGCTGTCGAACTGAATGCATCTGTGAGCAAAGTGGAGGATCAGCATCAAAAGGTGACAGGTAAAGCAAAGGCCGGCGCTGCTATTTCTGTGTATAGAGGCAAAACCCTGCTTGGAAAAGGCACAGCAGGCAAAAATGGAACTTTTAGTGTGAAGATCAAGCATCAGAACAAAAACAAAGTCCTTCACATTAAGATTTCAAAAGGAAAGGCCGCTACAACGCTCAAAACAGTCGTCAAAAAAGGCAAAGCACCAGCTAAGCCGAAAGTGGGAAAAGTAACGGTCAAAAGTAAAACGGTCAAAGGTACTGCGGGTGCAGGATTGACCATTAAAGTGAAAAACAAATCAAAGAAAGTCATCAAAACGGTGAAAACGAATAACAAGGGCGCATTTACTGCCCAAATAAAACCGCAAAAAGCCAAAACAGTCTTGTATGTGACCGCTTCTGATGTGAGAAAAAGAGAAAGCAAAGCGGTGAAGGTTGTTGTTGTGAAAAAGTAAGAGAAGAACTTCCCTTTCTAAAAAAGGGAAGTTCTTTTGTTTGTTACTGGAAAAATACCAATTAATGTCGATAGTAATATAGTAGGAAAAAAAGGAGGATTTATCGATGAAAAAAATGATGTTTGCTTTCTTTCTATCATTGCTTCTCGTATTCCCAACCTTTGCACATGCAGAGGAAACAGGAGCAGTACCAGCATCTGTACAAGTAACAAGTGTTACAGCAGCCGATAGTGGATTGGTGAATTACGGCTATGGCAGTAAATATCGCGTGGGTTCTTATTATCCAGCTACGTTTAAAGGAACACTAAAAGATGCAAGTGGAAATCTCATGCCCAATCAGCCGATCCAGCTTTATTTTGAAGCAGCAATCAAATCATATGCTCAAACAGCGACAGGCACAACAGACGTAAATGGACAATTTTCACTGACGTTTCAAGTTCCTGCAGGTGCAGGCTACCAAACATACAATAATGCAGGCTGGTCTACACATTACTACGATATCGTTCCAGTGACGTTCACTTCAAACGACATCAAGCTATCTTCAAATGTCACAAGTGTATACCATTTGGCATATACATCACGTTACTAATCTGCTGGAAGAGGCGACTTGGCGAAAGCCCTGTCGTTTTTTTTCATAGAAAAAAGGATGTCATCATTTGACATCCTTTTCTTTTTGTTAGCAAACCTGCTGGGCGGCAACCGAAAGAGTCGATAAACAAACACTCATGAGCCGTGACTCCCAGATTTGATCGAGTGTTTACCTTTTAATTCTGAGCTTTGATGGATAAGAACTTTCACACTTGAACGTTGATCCTTGAACCTTCAGCTTTGAGCTTTTATCAAGGATCATCCAGAGATGATCAGATGAGGAGGGAATGACCTTTCCCTCGGAGGTGTTTAGTTCTATCGATTTTCGGCTCACTAACAAAATCTATTAATCGATCTGTATTTTCGTTAGTGTATTGCTTTCTGACAAGGAAAAATCAACTTCCATTTGAAAATCCTCAATTTCGTTCGAAAGCTTTTCAATCTTCACTCGAAGACGAAGCGGATCGATGATCGTTGCCTCATTTTCAGCTAGGAACGACTTGACGATCTCTTGGTTGGCAGCCGCTTGTGTTTTTCCGTCTTTTCCAAACAAGGTTTCTAAATGCTGGTCGAGTCTCTTTTTCACATCTTCATTGGTTTGTTCTGCTTTGTCTACTAGTTCTGTGTACACCTTTTTTAATTTCCGTAAATAACGAATATCGTATTCAATGGACGTCTTCCGTTCAATCGCTTCTGCCACCGTCATGCTGACACCCGCTACATCAATTGTTGTGGTCGCATTCGACACAACAATGGCTGATTTGATGGCATTCCGGCGTTTGATTAATGCTTGAATCGATTGGTCATCAGCCTTCGCCTTTTTTTCGATTTCTTCTTGATTTTGAAACCCGTGCTGTATATGTTTCCCGATCATCAATCCACCAAGTACGGCTTCATCAACGGTTCGGTTGATTCTCTTATCTAACATTTTCAGTTCACTTAATGCTCTTGTAATGGTCATTTCCATATTAGTGACAACTCCCTTGGTTCATCCTGAAAATCATAGATTCCTATCATATACCAATGTGTGTTTCTTTTGCTAGCGATATCCTTTTTTGTCAAGTTGTTTATACTTTAAAAAACCTGGTGCTATACACCAGGTTCTTCTCGTTTTTTCTGAATCCAAGCTGTCACATAATAGGCAGCATAGCAGAGCGCGATGAAAGGAATGCCGCAGATGAGGGCAATCCGCTGATTTGGATCAAAGGCAATACCGATGACAGATGCAAAACACAGGAGGAAGGCAGCAATTGGAACCACTGGATAGAGCGGGGTTCGAAAGGAAAGATCATGGAGCTGTCCGCCTTCCTGTAAAAAACGTTTCCGAAACATCAACTGTGACGCAGCAATCCCCATCCACACGATTACAACGGCCAGTCCAGAGATCGAAACAAGGACAAGGTATACCGTTTCGGGTGCGATGACACTTGATAACAAAGAAAGAATACCGCCGATCATACTTAAAATCAGTGCATTCAAAGGAATTCCTTTTGATGTCAGCTTTGCAAGTTTCTTAGGCAGTGTCCGTTCCTCAGAAAGTGACCAGAGCATACGGGATGACGCGTATAGTCCAGAGTTTGCAGCAGATAAGATCGCTGTCAAAATGACAAAATTCATGAAATCTGCGGCATATGGAATCCCGATTCGATCAAACACCACAACAAATGGACTTTTGATCACCCCGGCTTCTTCCACTGGGATCAAGCCGGCTAAGACCACGATCGTTCCAACGAAAAACAGGACAAGACGCAGTACGGTTGTGCGAATCGCTCTTGGAATGGTCTCGTCAGGATTGACGCTTTCACCCGCAGCAATTCCAATTAACTCCGTACCTGAAAAAGCAAAATTGACGGCTAGCATCGTCATTAAAATTGGTAAAAAGCCGTTTGGGAAAAGTCCGCCTTCTCCAGTGAAGTTAGAAAAGAACGGAGCGGCCTCACCGCCCTTTAATGGAATCAAGCCAAACATCGCAGCTCCGCCAAGGATAATAAAGAGAATAATAGCCATTACTTTAATGCTGGAAAACCAAAATTCCGATTCTGCAAAGAACTTAACTGTAAAAGCATTGAGTAAAAAGATGAGAAGAGCAAAAACGCCGCTCCACATCCAAACCGATGTGTCTGGGAACCAGCGCTGCATTAAAAGGCCTGCCGCTGTAAATTCCGAACCGAGTGCCACTGTCCATGTCAGCCAGTAGAGCCAAGCGACTGTATAGCCTGTGCCGGGTCCAATGTATTTTGTTGCATACGTATGAAAGGCCCCTGTAACCGGCATTGCGACAGATAGCTCGCCTAAACAGAGCATCACGAGGTACACAATTAATGCCCCGACAAGATAGGCAAGAATCGTTCCTGCGGGTCCTGCCTGATTGATGGTATACCCAGAGCTTAAAAAGAGCCCTGTTCCAATAACGCCGCCTAGAGAAAGCATGAACAGGTGGCGGCTCGTCATTTTTCGTTGATATTGTTGTGACTGATCTTTTGCTTGTTCCATGTCTTCCCGCCCTTTTGCTTAGAAGTATGTGTGATGATTCGTGGTGCTATGATGTGGTTTGTTTTAAGATGTCCGTGATATCTTCTGGGGTCGTCCGGCAGCAGCCGCCGATGATATGCGCGCCGTCTTTGTACCATTGATGCGCACATTCACCAAATGTATGCTGAGATGTATCCCCGCTCCATACCTTTTCTTCAGGATCATATAATTCTCCTGAGTTTGGATACACGACAATCGGCTTGCTCGTCCCCTTTTTCATCTCTTGAATGAGAGAAGAGATAAATTGCGGCGGCGTACAGTTTACACCAACAGCAGCGATCTGTTCATAAGGTTCCAATGCTTGTACACATTCTCTGAGCAAATCACCTTCACTAATATGAAGGTCATCCTTCGCGCTGAAAGTAATCCAAGCACATACACCACTGAATTCATCTTGCAGCAGCTTTGCGATAGCCGTTGCTTCAATCAGACAAGGGATCGTTTCACATGCAAGAATGTCTGCACCAGCTTCTACTAATGCCTGAATTCTTGGTCTGTGAAAATCAATAAGTGCCTGCTCCGTGAGTCCGTAATTTCCCTTATATTCTGAACCATCAGACAAATAAGCGCCGAATGGCCCCACAGATCCTGCGACAAATGGTTTTGTCCGCCCTTTACGACGCGCTTCATCCTGCCAAAAAAGATCGCGTGCCTCTTTTGCTAAAGTGACAGATCGTTTCATTAGTTCAATGGCTTCTTCTTTTGTATAGCCTTTTTCAGCGAAGCCATCAATCGTTGTTTGGTAGCTCGCTGTTGTGGCACAGTCAGCTCCGGCTTGGAAGTAATCCAAGTGTACTTGCTGAATCAATTCTGGCTGTTCAATGAGTATTTTGGCTGACCATAAACGATCGTTTAAATCGCAGCCCTTTCGTTCAAGCTCCGTTGCAAGTGCACCGTCTAAAACCAAAGGTGCGTGAGGCTGTAAACGGCTTTGAATAGGATTCATCGGAAACGAACACCCTCCTTTTTAGTTGGAAATGATGGATATGATATGAGGCAGTAGTTTAAATGACTAAAGTGTTTTTGTCAAGGAGAGGAAAAAGCATGATATCGCGGAAAAACCTTGAAAACATGCGGGTTTCGGTGCATAAACATGCAGTCAAAATAATAGAAAACCAAGTCATTGACAGCCTCTAAAAAGAGATATATATTATGGAAAGGTTCATTTCAGAAAGCTTCATCAAAAGGCGCTGTCTTTTGATTTTTATTTTGTCCAACGACTGTCTTCTTTCGTGCAGAAAGAGGGTTTTTTATATGCTTAGAAAAGGAGGAAAGAAGAAATTGAAAAAATGTGTAAAAGATTTGGCTATGATTCTGATTGGTTCTTTTTTATTTGCTGCAGCAGTGAACATGTTTGTCATTCCACTTGAATTTGGTGAAGGCGGTGTAACGGGGCTGTCCATCATTTTCTATTATTTGTTTGAAATTGCACCATGGCTGACGAACCTGGTGTTTAATGCCATCCTGCTGCTTGTGGGTTATAAATATTTGGACAAGAAGACGACGATTTATACTGTGGTTGCCGTCGCAAGTAACTCCCTATTTTTACACCTGACCACAACATGGGTCGTGAATGTACATGAATTGATCATTGGAGCGATTTTCGCAGGAATTATCATCGGTATTGGAATTGGTCTTGTGCTAAGAGCAGGCGGTACAACGGCGGGTTCTGCCATACTCGGAAGAATTGCCAACAAGTATTTAGACTGGAACGTGAGCTATGCCATCTTGTTCTTTGATCTGATCGTCGTATTTGCTTCCTACTTTATTATTGGTGCGGAAAAATTAATGTTCACCATTGTGATGCTGTACGTGGCAACAAAGGTGATGGACTTCGTGATAGAAGGGCTTAACACGAAAAAGGCAGTAACGATTATTTCTTCATGCAAAGATGATATTGCTGAAGAAATCAATCACACTTTGGATCGAGGCGTGACGATTTTAAACGGACGCGGTCATTATTCAAAGGAATCGAAGGAGATTCTCTACGCAGTCATTCAAAAGCAAGAGCTCATGCGCCTAAAGAAAATCATCAAGAAAATTGATCGAGACGCATTCGTTGTTGTCCATGACGTGCGTGATGTGTTCGGAGAAGGATTTGTGAATATATAAACCTGAAAAGACCTTAACCGGGTCTTTTTTTATGCTCTATACCTCTTGTCACATCATACTATGTATTGTATAGTATAAATGGTTAGGAGTTGTAATCATGAATGCACAATTAAAAAAAGGTTTGCTGGAATTCTGTGTACTGGCGGTATTAAAGAAAGGCGATTCCTATGGTTATCAAATTATTAAAGATATGTCCCATTGTATTGAGATTTCAGAATCGACATTATATCCGATATTAAAGCGGTTAGAGCAAAACAACTATGTGGAGACCTATTCCCAGGAACATAACAGTCGATTAAGAAAGTACTACCGAATGACAAATAGCGGCCGTGAGCATATGGCGCAGTTTTTAGCGGAATGGGATCAAGTAATGGCGATTTACGACTTTATTTCTGGAGGACAGGGCAATGAATAAAAAAGAATTTTTAGCCAGCTTAGAGAAGCACCTGCATCGTCTAGGCGAAAAAGAAAGTGATCGGTTCATCGAATATTACGATGAAATGATCGAGGATTATCAGGAAGATGGCTACAGCGAACAGGAAGCTGTTCATCAAGTGGGTCAGCCTTCAATCATCGCTGAGGGGATTATGAAGGAACAAGGAATCAAAACTGCTCAGGTGCCGACGTTCGGAGAAAAAGCTACAAGGCTTTCCATTCTCATTTTGGGCTTTCCGTTATGGGGAAGTATTTTAGCAACGGTCTTTCTGCTGATTCTTTCTGTCTATATGGTGGTTTGGTGCGTTCCGCTCGTCACAGGTGCATTGACGCTCACTGGTCTGCTCGGAGGTTTTTGGAGCATCATTGGTTCTCCATTTATTTTTCAGGACGGTTTGCATGTGGTGGTGACGCAGGTTGGAGTGGGTATTCTTCTATTAGGTGTCGGATTATTATGCGGCATAGCCACGGTGTATTTGACAAAGCTATTTGTTCAAATGACTGTTCAAACCACTAAGGCATTCATGGGAATGTTTAAAAAGAAGGTCGTGAGAATATGAATGTGAATGATTTAAAAAAGCAATGCATCAAATGGGGGATCATCTTCACCGTTGTCGGAGGAATGATCATGGCAATTGGTTTTGGACTATCAGGCTTTGACCTAGATGCATATCACAACAATGACCAGAACAATGTGTTCCGCACTATCAATTGGAACAAGCCATAAATGAAAGACCCGCTTATGCGGGTCTTTTTTTCGCTCGAACCACAAAGAAGAAATAACAGCAAAGTGCACCTAGTTCACAAAGCATAATGATCAGGCCCATTGGAAAGGCTGTTTGGCTTCCCGCTAGTCCGACAAGAGGTGTCATGCATGCGCCTAGCAGCATTTGTGCCACCCCGATAAGGGCAGCTGCACTTCCTGCATGCGCTCCGTGATGCTGCATCGCAAGAGACGGCGCGGACGTACCGACAATTCCGACGCTTGAGACAACAAAAAACAATGGAATGAGAATGCCATACAATCCTGCATCAATGGAGATCATCAAAAATAAGGTGACGCCGCCTAAGGCAGCTGTCAGCAATCCAATGCGAAGAACTTTCTCTTCGCCGATTTTTACAGCGACACGGGCAAATACTTGTCCAGCCATGATGATGCCAAGACTGTTCACTGCAAAGGCAGCACTAAATCCTTGTGGAGAAAGGTGGAAAAGATCCTGGAGCACAAACGGTGAGCCAGAAATATAGGCAAACATCGCTGCGAATACAAGACCCTGCGAGAGGGCATACCCAACAAAGAGACGATCACTCGCTAAAATTTTCATGGCACCAACAATCTGTTGAAAGCCCCCAGTCTGTCTGCGCTCCACAGGTAAACTTTCTTGTAGTGAAAAAATGGATCTCAGCAGCATCAAGGCCCCGAGAATTCCTAGTAGAACAAATACACCCTGCCATGTTGTAAAGCGTAAAATCTGTCCGCCCACAATAGGTGCCGCTGCCGGAGCAACCCCGTTGACCAACATCAGCAGTGCAAAGAATTTCGTCATTTCTGATCCTTCATAATGATCTCGCACAATGGCTCGTGCAATGACAATGCCAGCTGAACCAGCGAGCCCTTGAATCAATCTTAAGAGGATGAACATCCAAATCGATGTGACTACCGTACATAAAAGTGATGAGGCTATAAAAATGATTAAGCCGATCATCAGCGGTTTTCTTCTGCCGATCGTATCACTAATAGGACCTGCAATCAGCTGTCCAAGCGCCAGTCCAATAAGACAAGCCATAAGACTTAATTGGGACAAAGCCGTGCTTGCTTCAAAATCACGCGCAATATTAGGCAAAGCAGGTAAATACATATCCATTGCAAGCGGTGCAAGGGCTGTTAAAGACCCAAGCAATGCAGCAAGGAGAAATCGATTTTTTTTCGATTCTTGGGGATAAGATAAAGAACTCATATGATCACTACACTCCTCGTATACTTCCTCAAAACAGCATAATGAATCAAGCGTTCCTTTTCAATAGAAATTTTCAAAGATGGATTCCGTGCAAAATGATTGATCTTTCGAATGAGACTCTTTACATTGAATGAGTAGAGAAAAGAACAAGGTCATCGACATGCAGTATTTGCATGATACGTATATCTAGCAATAAACAACAGGAGGTGCTGACATGAAGCAGCAAGAGCTGATCATTCGTCAAGCAGTCAAAGAAGATCATGAAGCGATCAGGCATGTACTAATCAAATCCTATTCACAGTATGAGCCTCAATTTACAGAGGAAGGCTGGCAAAATTATTCTGCTGCGCTTGCAGCAGCTGTAGATAATCCGAACATGGAGCTGATGCTTGTGGCGGAGCTTGAAGGCAAGGTCGTGGGGACGCTTCAAATGTTTCGGTCATCAGAGCAAGCGTATGACAAACCCGAAATGGGCATTACATCAGCCATCGTCCGGTTTTTAGGAGTAGATCCCGATGTTAGGGGAAAAGGAATTGCAGAGTCATTGTTACGTAAAAGTATTGAACTTACGCAATCATGGGGCGAAAATGTCCTGTATCTTCATACATCTGATAAAATGCAGGCTGCCATTCGTCTATATGAAAGAATGGGCTTTGAGCGTGCACTAGATAAAGAATTTGTGAATCAAAATGGGACGCATGTCAAGAGCTATCAATATGTTATCCAGAAAGAACAGCCGGCAGGTTCATCACATCACTCGTAATAAAAGGAAGAGCACGTCCTTCAGGGACAGCTCTTCCTTTTTTCAATTTATGCCCACAGTACAAGCGCCCAATATGATACCAACCACGAGATTAAACCGAACATAACAAAGAATTTTAACATGCGCTCATAAGGAGAAAGCTTTCGTTCTCTCTTCGTTTTCACCAGCCGCCAATAAAGGGCATAGCCGCAAAAAATGAGGATGATTTGTCCAAGCTGTGTAAGGTTTTCAAGAATCGTGATTCCGTTCATTTATTTCACTTCATCATAGGTCTTCCATAAGTAAATGCAGCAACCCTTTATTTCTTCAAAAAAAATCGGTGTATACTGGAAAGAGAGAAACTAGATGCAGAGGGAGTTGTGACATGTTGTTTTCGCTACGTGCGGATCGTTGGGATGAAGTAATCGAGAGGAAAATCAAATACGATCAGAAGGTCGTGGAATATACTTGTCAGCTGTTAGACGCACAGGAGCAGCAGGCTGTGCTGTTTCACAAGATCGAAGACACGTTTACGATGAGGGCAGGTGATGGTGCTCTGACCATTCCAAAAGGGAGCTATACGACCGCTTATTATTGGAAGGATCGACCTTACAATATTTACTTCTGGAGGGATGATCAAGGGAAGGAACTTGGGTCTTATTTTAATATTGTGGGGAATACATGGTTCAACGGCCAGCTGGTCATATTTGAAGACCTCATTATTGATCTTCTCGTTCTGCCGAATGGTCATTTCTTTGTGTTGGATGAAGATGAATTGCCGGAGAGTTTAGCGGTTTTTGAACAAGGTTTAGTGCGCCAGGCATTAGAGGGTGTGATGGCTTCGTTAGAAAGCATACTTGATCAAGTGAAGGCAGATGCCGAAGGAAAATATCATCACAGCTTGTTTGCGCCGATGTTGAAATAGAAAAAACGATTCCTTTCAGGCGAGGAATCGTTTTTTTCTGTCAAACCTTGATACGGTTTAATCGTTTCTGTAAGTTGGTTTTCGTTTTGGAAGCTTTTAGCTGTTTGACAGCGGTTTGAGCCGCTGCTTTTGTTTTCTTTGTTCGTTTGGCTTCCGCTTTTTTGACCTTTTGTTTGGCGTCTGTCACTTTCTTTTGATAGGCGACCTGTTTTTTGACTTTGTCGAGCCGGTTTTGCAGACTTGTTTTTTCTTTGCCTTTGTTTAGCTTTTTGATAGCCGTTTGGGCGCTTTTAATGGCCCCTTGTGTTTTGCTTTTTTCGGCTGTTTGAACCTTTGCACGTGCGGAACGGATATCAATGGTTCCTTGTACCTTTTTCACCCGTTCGGTGAGTGCTGTTTTTTGTTTACTTGCAGTGAGTCTGCCAATTCTCGTTTTGGCTTGATTGACATCTGCCTGCTTTTTAGATGTTTCGGCTGTTTTGACAGCGCTGGTCGCAGCCTTCAAAAAGCTTGATTGTGGTATATATTGCATGCGGCCATAGCCGAATTGTGGATCCCTTCCTTTTGCGCCAAGATCCACTGTATAGCTGCGCAATAAGGTGCGAAGCTGTACATTTGTTTTCTTCGGATGAAGCTGTTTCAACAGTGCCAGCATGCCTGTGACATGCGGTGCAGCTTGTGATGTACCTGTTGCATACCAATATTCATTCTTTAAATAAGTGCTAATGACGTTCTGGCCAGGGGCAGAAAATTCAATGCCTTTCCCTGTATTTGAGAGAGACGCGAGTTTGTCTTTGTCCGTCGTTGCAGAAACGGCAATGACGCTATTGTACGCGGCAGGGTAGCTAATATAATTCTTCTTCCCATCATTCCCGCTTGCAGCGACCACAAGCAGTCCTTTTTTGTATGCCGCATCCACTGCTGAATGCAAGATGGGGATATTGTCTTCAAAACTTAGGCTTAAATTCATAATATCCATCTTGTTGTTAATGGCCCAATCGATTCCTCGAAGCAGGCTGTACAAGTCGCCTTCTCCCTTTTTATCTAACACTTTTACAGCATACAGCTTCGCACCAGAAGCGACGCCGACTGTGCCATAATCGTTATTGAGCGCACCAATCGTGCCTGCGACATGTGTGCCATGCCCTTGATCATCTTTATAGGAAGTTGTGTACTTCACAAATGATTTCCCGCCGGATATCTTTAAATCCTCATGTGGAGAAATACCAGTATCTAAAACAGCTACCTTCACATTTTTCCCCGTGACGCCTTCTTTTATCGCTTGCTTTACATTCAGCTTTTGCAAGTTGTAAGATTGTTGAACCAAAAAATTCTGACCCGTAGCGGCAGCGGTTTTTTTCATAGTAGAAGAAGCGAGTTTAACCTTTATGTTTTTTGAGACATAAGCGATGTTTGGATCTTTTTTGAGTGAGGTGACCGCTTGTTCATCTGCTGTCACAGCGACAGCGGGAAGATGTATGTACTGAGCGTTCACTTTTTCACTTTCTTCAATAGCCGTTTGCTTTCCTTTTTGGTTTTTATAGACGATGATGATATCTGTTTCTTTTGGCGGTGCAGCTGCCTGCGAATGGTAAGGCAAGGCAGTTGTCAACGCAAGAAGAAACGCGATGACTACGACGATTTTCTTTTTCAAGGCGATAGCCCCTTGCATACGATGACCTCCGTCTTTTTTTCTCTATTATATCGGAGAAATGAGAAGGATGGTTAGAAGAATCATATTGTTTGTCAGAAAGTTTTTTTATAAGTAACCTGAAATTGAAATTCATACAAATCTAGTAGACAATAGAGAGATCATAATAAGAGAAAGTAGGACATGCTGATGAACGTAAAAGAGTATATGACGTATGATGCGACTGGCTTGGCAGCACTTGTACGGAATAAGCAGGTAACGCCAGACGAGCTTGTACAGGCTGCATTTGCTAGATTGAATGAGGTCAATCCTGAACTAAATGCGGTGATTCAGACAAGACAAGATCAAGTATTAAAAGAAATCAAGACATTACATACGAATCAGCCGTTTGCGGGCGTTCCATTTGTACTGAAAAATATATCGCAAGGGATGGAAAATGAACCGCTGACAGCAGGTGCTGCATTGTTAAAGGATGTAAAGGCAAAAACGGACTCCCACTTTGTCCATCGATTGAAGCAGGCTGGATTTCTCATGATGGGGCATACAAACACACCAGAATTCGGTTTAAGGAATGTAACAGAACCTTCTTTACATGGTCCAACGAGGAACCCTTGGCATCCTGACTATTCCCCTGGCGGTTCAAGCGGCGGGACGGCAGCAGCTGTTGCAAGCGGCATCGTACCGGCTGGTGGAGCAAGTGATGGCGGTGGGTCCATTCGGATTCCAGCATCCTTTACAGGTTTGTTCGGTCTCAAGCCAACGAGAGGAAGAACGCCGGTAGGACCAGGCGCAGGAAGGCAGTGGCAAGGGGCTTCCATTGATTTTACACTCACAAAAACAGTGCGGGACAGTGCAGCCCTTCTTGATCTGCTTCAAGTCATTCAGCCTGAAGCGGCTTTCCAAACGCCGTTATACGACGGCAGCTATCAAGAAGATCTAGTGAAACGTACATCTTCTATGCGAATTGCTTACAGTATAGAATCTCCAGTAGGTACGAAGGTTAGTGAGGAAGCGAAGCAGGCGGTTCAGCAAACAGTGAAATGGCTGAGTGACCAAGGGCACCAAGTAGAAGAAGCGAAGCCGGCAATTGACGGGATCCATCTGATGCAGCAATACTACGTCATGAATAGCGGAGAAATGTCTGCATTATTCACGTCCTTGGCTCGTTCATTAGGACGTCCAGTCAATCCGGAGGAAACGGACATCGTCGCATGGGTGCTGGCGGAGGCTGGCAAGAATGTGACCGCTGCTGCTTATACAGAAAGTCTTGATGCGTGGGATATGGCGGCTGCACAAATGGCATCATTTCATCAAACGTACGATCTTTTTGTGACACCAGCTACTGCCTATTCAGCTCCAAAGGTTGGTGAGCTGATGCATTCGAAAGAGGAAATCACTGAACTTTTACGTGTGTCATCCCTCTCAATGCAAGCGCAGCAGGATCTCATTTATGACATGTTCTTAAAGAGTCTGACCTACACACCATTTACACAGCTTGCCAACTTAACGGGTCAGCCTTCTATGAGTGTTCCTGTTCATCTCACTGAAGCGGGCATGCCTTTAGGGGTACAGGTGACAGCACCAAAGGGAAAAGAGGACTGGCTGCTTCGGCTTGCAGCAGAAATGGAGACATCCTCGATTTGGAAAGGAACAAATCAAATCATACGTTGAAACGACATTTGTCTATGGAGGGAAAGGAGTGTCACACGTGAGTACGAAGGACAGAATCATTCAAACGGCTGCACTTCTTTTACGAAAACAGGGGTATCATGCGACAGGATTGAATCAAATTATTAGAGAGAGCGGCACCCCTAAAGGATCTCTTTATTATTACTTTCCAAACGGAAAAGAAGAGCTAGCCATAGCAGCCGTTGAATATATTAGTCAAAAGGTCATCGATCGAATTGAAGAAAGTTTTGCCTATTCGGATGACCCTTATATCGCCATCGACCGTTTTATGACAAACATCATTCGGGGATTTATGGAGCAAGAAAGTGAAAGAGGGATTCCGATTGTCTTGCTGGCGGCAGAATCCAAGCCAGAACATACGCAGCTTCATGCTGCATGCAAACAAGAAATGATCCGCTGGCAAGAGCTTGTGAAAGAAAAGCTAATGAACAGCGGATATGAAGAAAACAAAGCGGATGAGCTGGCTTCTCTCCTTCATTCAATGGTGATTGGGGGTCTATCGATGACCACAGCACTCAAACAAACGACCCCGTTAGAACACGTAAAGTGTTACCTTAGACACTTATTTATGCGAGAAGAGTAAAATCTCTCGCATATTGTCTATCTATTATATCAATTGGTCTATATAATAAAGATAGTCAATTAGTCATGAGGAGTGATGGGATGTCGGAGCAACCGCAATCAATCAAGCAATCCGAAGATACCTATTTTTATACCGTGTCTGGTTCAGGGAAGCTGTATGGGCTGGAAAATCAGCTTGTTCATGTACTGGCAGAAGCAAATCAAACGAATCAGCTGTTTGAGCTTGTCTTAATCACAGGTGGGAAAGGAGCTTATTTTCCACTTCATTGTCATGAGCACTTATTTGAAACCATTTTCATGCTGGAAGGAAAGCTTGAAGTGATACTGGACGGTAAAAAATATATGGTCACAGCCTTCGATTATATTCATATCCCGCCTAAAACGATTCATGGCTACAGAATGCATAGTCACAAAACAAGGTTTATTTCATATACGTTGGGCGGACAAATGACAGATGTCTATCAGCAAATTGGGAAGAGGCTTCAGCAGAACGAATGGCTGATGACTGATCATGCTTTCGATGCAGCCAGCTTTGAACAAGCTGAAAAAGAAAGCGATCTCATATTGATGCATGGTATCCGGCAGCTATCAAATACAACCAAGCCCTCCGTTTTATTTCATAGTCAGCTCCCTCAGGCGGTGCAGCCCTATGTATTAGAGGCTGGTGAAGGGAAGCAATATATCGTGGATGGTCAGCTTCATGAGCTGATCGCAACAACAGAAACAACTGGAGGCGGGTTCAGCCATTTTGTGATTGAAGGCGCGAAGGGAAAGTATTTTCCTCCGCATTATCATCAAGTACATACAGAAGCACTCTATTGCGTTGAAGGAAAAATGAACCTTCAATTGAACGGAGAGGATATTTGCCTGATGCCGGGTGATTTTGCCTATATACCGCCGGATACGATTCATTCTTATGAATTCGTTTCCCATTCTAATAAATTTTTGCTTTTACTGCTCCCTGGAAAGATTGAGCAGTTGTATGAGCAGTTTGAAGAATCACAAAGCCCGAGTATATGTCCTTATTTTATTCAAGAAGGGAACTTTATGATCGATCGAGAGACTTCCTCTCAATATGATTTGGTTTTTGTCGAAAAAGGATAAATATGTAACGCGTTACACATGATTGAATAAGCGCCTGTCGAACCCATCGACGGGCTTTTTTGTTTTTCAAATATTCCTGATCTGATGCATGAACCATCCATTCCAGGTGAAGCTATGTACAGATGATTTTCGCTAAAGGAGGAAATGCATGTGAGAGCTGTTACTTATCAAGGAAAAAATAGTATTGCAGTGAAGAAAGTAGATGCGCCATCTATTCAAGATCGGGAAGATGTGATCATACGAATTACATCAACAGCAATTTGTGGATCTGATTTACATTTGTATCAGGGGAACTTCCCGCTTCCAATCGGCTATGTGATTGGGCATGAGCCAATGGGGATTGTGGAGGAAGTTGGACCGGATGTCACGGTAGTAAAAAAGGGAGATCGTGTCGTTATTCCATTTACCGTTGCATGTGGTCAATGCCAATATTGTCATCATCATTTAGAAAGTCAATGCGACAACTCAAACCCGCACTACGATTCGGGTGGGCTTTTTGGATATAGTGAGAAATATGGGAATTATCCTGGAGGACAGGCAGAGTATTTACGCGTGCCTTTTGGAAATTACACCCCGTTTAAGATCCCAGATGATTGTGAGCTGGAGGATGAACAATTACTGTTCTTATCGGATGTTCTTCCAACTGCCTATTGGAGCGTGGAGCACGCAGGTGTGAAAAAAGGTGATACGGTCATTGTGTTAGGCTGTGGACCTGTTGGGTTAATGGCGCAGCAATTTGCATGGCAAAAAGGGGCAGAACGTGTGATTGCGGTCGATTACATTGATTACCGTCTGCGACATGCAAAACGGATGAGCGGCGTAGAAGTATTTGATTTTACAGAAGATCCCGACATGGGAGAAACGTTAAAGGAGCTCACCAAGGGTGGAGCCGATGTTGTGATCGATTGTGTGGGAATGGACGGGAAGAAGTCACCGCTTGAAAAAATTGAGCAGAAACTCAAGCTGCAAGGCGGAACGATCGGACCGATTCAAATTGCTACAAAAGCCGTCCGTAAATGTGGAACGGTGCAGATGACGGGTGTGTACGGCGGCCTATACAATATGTTCCCATTAGGTGCCTTTTTCGCAAGAAACGTCACCCTGAAAATGGGACAGGCTCCGGCGAGAGGCTACATGTCAAAGCTCTATCAAAAAGTGACAACCGGTGAAATTGATCCTAGAGCGATCATCACACATCAATTGCCATTAGATGATGCCGCTCATGCGTATCACATATTTAACGAAAAACAGGATGATTGTATAAAGGTCATCTTAAAGCCATAAAAAGAAGGCCCTCAGCATGTAGACAAACCCTCGCATTGGGTGTCAGTCCTGCGTGCCGGTGCTTACGAATGTAAATTCGCTCCGCTCCGGTACTCGTCCTTCCTAGGGCTGCAAAGGTTTTCTATCACGCTGAAAAGAAGACAAAGGGCATTTTAGCCCTTTGTCAAAAAATCTAAAGGCTTAGGAGTATTCCTAAGCCTTTAATGTGTGCTCGTCCATCATTTTTTCGATTAATTCAAAAAATGTTTTTTTATCTTCTTCTGAAAGATGGTTGAACAGCTGATTGACAAGCAGCTGGCGGTTATCAATCATTTGTTTTGCGATTTGTTCACCTGATTCAGAGAGTGTAATCCATACAGTACGGCGGTCATTATTATTTCGAGAGCGGATAATCAGCCCTTCATCTTCTAAGTGATTGAGAGCGGTTGTTGTTGCAGAGGGAGATAATGAAACTTCCTGCAGAATATTTTTCACAGTACATGATTGATGGCGATAAATGATGCGTAAAATAAACCCTTTCACATTCGTGACGTTTTTCGGGATGTTCTCTTCATCTATTTGCTTCGTCGCCTTTAAATACTTTGTCAGCGCATGGTCTAATAAACTTGCCTCTAGCTCGAAATGTTGCATTCTCCATACCTCTTTTCCTATTGCGTTCGCATTTTCCGATCAATTACTAGGTCTATCTTATCATAATAGTTATCATCATTTAAACCAAAATGGAAGACGGCTATAAAATTACCTATATTATCAATTAATATAAAGAACAATTCCAAAATGAAATGATTTTACTTTCAGCTGGTTTTATTTTAGAATGTGAATGAGATAAAATCTGCCAACCCCATTCACTGGAAATTGGCTATTGTAAATCAAACGTTTGGAGATGAAGATATTGAATACTTTACAGGCATTACTTAACGACAGAATGGAACGCTCTTCACAAATTGAAGCGGTAACTGGCGGGGGTGTGTCTTATACATTTGAAGAATATGCAAAACGCATTGACCAGCTCGCTCATTACTTATATCAAAAGGGGATTCGAAAAGGAGACCGCGTTTGCTTTATTTGTCAAAACCATCATCACTTTTCAACGATTATGCTGGCAGCCATCAAAGCAGGTGCAGTCGCAGTTCCGCTTAGCTGGCAGCTTACTTCTTTTGAGCTGGAAGGTATTTTGAAAAAAGCAGAGCCAAAGGCTTTATTTTTTGACCGTGAATTCCGTGACATCATTGCGGCAGTGAATGTGTCTTTAGAAGATTGTCTGATGGTGGAATCCGGTGCCAATGCGAAAACAACCCAGCTGTTTGAAGACATTTTGGCTTCAAATGATGGAAGTCATCTTGCTGATGAGGTATCAGAAGAGGATTTAGCGATGATTTTATTCACTTCTGGAACAACGGGCAATCCAAAGGGCTGTATGGTCGGGCATGGACGAATTTATCAATTTTTAACAAGACATGGGAATCGAGGATTTGATCTGAAAGGAAAACGGTACTTGGCGAGTCATCCGCTGTATCATATGAGTTCAATTAATCATCTGATCGCAGCTGCGATTGAAGGGTATACGCTTGTCTTCTTACATGATGCAACACCGAAACGCATTTTAGAAACGATTGAGAAAGAAAGAATTACGTTCATGATGGCTTTCCCATCAGCTTACACGTACATGCTAGAAGAAATGAAACGCGGTTCGTACGATCTCTCATCTTTTGAAATTGCGATTTCTGGCGGTACGAAGGTGCCGGTACGCTTAATTAAAGATTACAAAGAAGCAGGCATTCAGATGATGCATGGCTATGGAAGTACGGAAGCATGGATTGTCAGTGCGTGGCATCCAGCGATGGGTGAGGATAAAATGGGCTCTGCCGGTAAAGTGGATGCGGATGTAGATGTGAAAATCGTGCATCCTGAGACAGAGGAGACATTGCCAGCAGGAGAAATTGGCGAAGTCGTCATGAGAAGTCCATTTTATTTCCTAGGCTACTATCATCAGCCTGACGCTACTGAGAAGGTGCTGAAAGATGGCTGGTTCCATATGGGGGATGCAGGCTATCTAGATAAAGACGGTTTTCTTTTCATCACAGGCAGATACAAAGATGTGATTCTGTACGGCGGGGATAATATCTATCCTGACCAAGTAGAAGAGATTATTGAACAAATTCCAGGTGTGATTGAGTCAGCTGTCATCGGGGTACCGGACGAATTATATGGGGAAGTGCCAAGTGCGTATATCGTAAAAGACGAATCCTCCGATTTCTCCGAAGAAGATGTGGTGAACTATTGCCAGGAACGTTTGGCAGATTACAAAGTGCCCTCCATTCATTTCACACAGGAGCTGCCAAAAAACAAGCTTGGTAAAATCATGAAGAAAGATTTACGTGAATTGGTTGTGAATGCGTAGTACCTATTCTGCTATAATGAAATTTGAATGATTTTTTGTTTTTCTAACGTTTTGGAGGGAAAGGGTTTGCGACATATTCTTCGTAAGAAACACATTCACGATTTGTTAGAACAGAGCAGGCAGCAAAAGGTAAAGAGAACGCTGGGCGGGCTCGATCTCACGCTCCTTGGTATAGGGGCAGTGATCGGCACGGGGGTCATGGTGTTAACCGGAATTACAGCGGCTAAGGATGCAGGACCGGCTGTCATTTTCTCCTTTGCCATTGCAGCGATTGTGTGCAGTTTGGCAGCACTTTGCTATGCAGAAATGGCTTCAGCGCTGCCTGTATTCGGCAGTGCATACATTTATTCATATACAACGATGGGTGAGCTTGTCGGGCATCTAATGGGATGGACTTTATTGTCCGTTTATATGCTGACTGCTTCAGCTGTCGCCAGTGGCTGGTCGAGTTATTTCAACAGCTTGCTTGAGGGGTTTGGCATTTCGATTCCCCATCAATTTTTAGCGGGGCCAGAACAAGGCGGATATATGAATCTGCCAGCCATTATCATTGCCTTACTGATTGCGTGGATCTTATCTAGAGGAACGAAGGAAAGTAAAAAATTCAATAATATCATGGTGTTTGTGAAACTCGGTATTATTGTTCTTTTCATTGTAGTAGGCGGGTTTTATGTACAGCCATCCAATTGGCAGCCGTTCATGCCATTTGGTGCAGAAGGCGTCATTGCCGGTGCTGCTGCTGTATTTTTTGCCTTTTTAGGATTTGATGCGATTTCTGCTTCTGCGGAAGAGGTGAAAAATCCGCAGCGGAATCTGCCAATTGGCATTATTGGCTCATTACTCATTTGCACGATCATTTACATTGTCGTTTGTTTGATCATGACAGGTATGGTGCACTATACAAAACTGAATGTCACAGAGGCTATGTCCTATGTGCTGCAAAGTGTACATCAAAATAGCGTAGCCGGTATTATTTCTGTCGGTGCGGTCATTGGATTGATGGCTGTGATTTTCGCCAATAATTATGCAGCAACTCGAATTGCCTATGCGATGGGCCGAGACGGTCTTTTGCCTAAAGTGTTTTCGAAAACAAACAAAAGCGATACGCCTGTTGCAAGCATATGGATGATTGGCGGCATGACAGCTGTTATTTCAGGGTTTATTGATTTAAAGGACTTGTCGAATTTAGCGAATATCGGTGCTTTATTGACGTTTGCAATGGTGAGTTTATCTGTGCTCATTTTGAGAAAGACACATCAGCAGCTTGAGAGGGGATTCCGGGTTCCATTTGTGCCGGTCTTGCCGATTATCTCAATGGGCTGCTGCTTGTTCCTTATGCTCAACTTACCAGGCCGGACGTGGCTTTACTTTGGTGTTTGGCTGTTAATCGGTGTCGTCATGTACGCAGCGTATTCAAACAAACATAGTGAATTAGCGAAAGCTTCATGAGAAAAAGGTGCAAATCCGTTGACGATTTGTGCCTTTTTTCATACGATTTGGGATAAGCTATAAAAGAGAAGATGGACGGAAACAAGAGGAGGATGAAGGGTATGATTAGCGTTAGTCCTTATATTGTGGTAGACGATGTGAAGGAATCTCTTCAATATTATCAAGGAATTTTTGGCGGAGATATTCATATTTTAAATGAACATCAAGACCGTGTGCTGCATGCGGAACTTCACCTTGGAGAATCATTGCTTCACTTTTCAGATACGTTTGGCCGCACACCAAAGCCCGAACATCTCAGATTGATTATGCAGTTTGACAATGAAGAAGAACTAAAGGCTGTATATGAAGCGCTAGAAGCTGATGGAGATGTACTGGTCGAATTACAGGATACGTTCTTTGGCGCACTTCACGGACAAGTACAGGACCGCAAAAATGGGTTGATCTGGGTGCTGAATTATATGAAATAGATGAAGACAAAGAGCTAAATAAAGATCATGCAATGATATAAAAATAAAAAATGATTGTGGACACAGCAACCTCAAAAAACTATTCCCTTATATTTACCTTAAATCTATTGAATATCCAGGTGATAAATCTATGTATGATCTCTTTTCAGCAAAATTATTGTTTGAATCCATACCGTCTCCCAAAGTTAGACCTGATAAGATATTTGAAGAAAGAATCGTATTAATCAAAGCAAAAGATCAAGATGAAGTTAAAAAAATTATAGAAAAAAGTTTTCCAGAAGAAACATTTGGAAATGGGGATTACGGACAAACAACAAAAAAATTAGTAGCAATCCTAGATATATTTGAACTTGTAGACAATTTAGAAGAAGAACCACTTCACTTAAGTGAAGTGTATTGTCGTTATCTTTCATTTGATGAAGAAATATCTCCAAAAGAAGCAATAGAAAAATATTCTCTAGATAAATAAAAATCGTAAAAAAAGCAGACTGATTAGAGTCTGCTTTTTTAGTTATTTAGTCATTTAGCACAAATACATATCTTCTCTGTTTCTTTCGCAATAAGGCACCAATTCGCTGTTCAAGGATCCTTGGTCAAAATTCTAAGACCTTCACTATTGTGAAGGTTTTTTTGGGAGTGTTTTTATTTTCTGAAAAATGGAAAATATGCTATGTTGGAAGAATAAAAGAACAAGGAGAAGGGTGGCAAAGGGATGGAGCAAATTGAATTTCAATCGATCCAAACAAATGGTGTAACACTTCACACAGCAATGGCTGGACCTGAGAATGGCCCGCTGCTTGTACTGCTGCACGGGTTTCCTGAGTTCTGGTACGGCTGGAAGAACCAAATCATGCCCCTCGCTGAGGCAGGCTATCGTGTCGTCGTTCCTGATCAAAGGGGCTACCATCTAAGTGATAAGCCAGAAGGAATCGAATCCTACGTATTAGATCAACTGAGAGATGATATCGTAGGGCTGATTAAGACGCTTAGTCCGAATCAAAAGGCGATTGTGGGTGGTCATGATTGGGGCGGAGCAGTTGCTTGGCATTTGGCATCCACACGTTCTCAATATGTAGAGAAATTAATCATTGTCAACATGCCGCATCCGCGGGTCATGATGAAGGTTCTTCCGTTTTATCCCCCGCAGTGGAAGAAAAGCTCCTATATCGCTTTCTTTCAGCTTCCGAATGTGCCAGAGGCAGCACTTCAAGAAAATCACTACCAACGGCTGGATGAAGCCATTGGGCTGTCTGCACGACCACACCTATTTACAAAAGAAGATGTATCAAGATATAAGCTGGCTTGGACGCAGCCAGGTGCCATGACCTCAATGCTGAATTGGTACCGCGCCATCAAAAAAGGCGGCTTTGAAAAGCCGATATCTAAACGCATTTTAGTACCTGTTCGCATGATCTGGGGGATGGAGGACAAGTTTTTAAGCAGAAAGCTGGCGAAGGAATCGATGAAGATTTGCCCAAATGGTCAGCTGATTTTTGTCGATGATGCATCTCATTGGATCAATCATGAAAAGCCAGAAGTGGTGAACAAACTCATACTCGAATTTTTGAACTAAAGAAAAAAGCTCTGGTCAGACGACCAGAGCTTTTGTGATTTATCCGATATGATTCTTTTTCAACGAAGCAGGTTCGTCGTCCCAGCATTCAATGTTCTCATTGTTTGGAACGGCATTTTTATAAAAGACTGGATCTTTCCCCTCTTTTTTCTGCCGTGAATAATCCTTTAATGCTGCAAAGGCGACTTTAGACAGCATGGTAATGGCAATGAGGTTGACGATGACCATTAACCCCATAAACAGGTCGGCAAGATTCCAAACAAAAGGAACACTTGCTACAGCACCGAATAAAACCATGACAATTACCGCAATACGGTATCCAATCAACCATGCTTTGCTTGATTTAAGGAACTCAATGTTCGTTTCCCCATAGTAATAATTCCCGATCAGCGTACTAAACGCAAATAAGAAAACCATAATGGCAAGAACACCAGAAGCCCAAGGACCGATGTGTTCACTCAAAGATGCTTGAGTGAGCTCAATACCTGTTAATTTTGTCGTTTTATATGCACTTGAGAAAAGGACGATAAAGGCAGTACTTGTACAAATAATCAGGGTATCAATTAAGACACCAAATGCTTGAATCAGTCCTTGCTTCACAGGGTGGCTCGTCACGGCAGCTGCAGCAGCGTTTGGTGCGCTACCCATCCCTGCTTCGTTTGAGAATAGACCCCGTTTGATTCCTTCCATAATGACGGCACCCATCGTACCACCTGCAAACTGCTCAATACCGAATGCATGTGAAATAATAGTATGGACAACACCAGGCAGTTCAGTAATGTTTGTAATCATGACAAAAAGAGCAATACCAATATATGCGACAGCTAAGAAGACCACAATGTATTCTGCCATCTTGGCAATCGTTTTGACCCCGCCGAAAATGATGATACTAAATCCAATAGCCATAATGACGCCTACGACCAAACGATTTGTGCCAAATGAATTTTCAAAAGCAATGGTAATGGTGTTCGACTGTACAGCATTAAAGACAATACCGAAAGAAATGGTGATTAATACAGCAAACAAAATCCCCATCCAGCGTTTCTTTAAGCCTCTTTCAATATAGTAAGCGGGACCACCGCGAAAGCCTGATGCATCTTTTACTTTATACACTTGGGCAAGCGTACTTTCAACAAAGCTTGACGCGGAACCGATAATGGCTAGGATCCACATCCAAAAAATAGCGCCAGGACCACCCATGGCAATTGCGATCGCAATCCCAGTAATGTTCCCAGTTCCAACCCGAGCCGCCATACTAATAGCAAAGGCTTGGAATGGTGATACGCCAGATTTTTGTTTATTTGTTCCTTCTTTCAGAACGATCACCATTTCCTTAAGCATACGCACTTGAAGGAAACGAGACCTGAATGTGAAATAAAGGCCGACAAGAATTAATAGTGCAACAATAATATATGACCATAGAAAACCATTTGTTGTTGTTAATAAACCATTCATAACATCACCTCTTCTAATTCATCCTATTTCTTTAAAAAATACTGAGATCCCACTCTTTGGCGAGCTTTTTCAGCATCATGACACCGGTAATACTATTTCCACAATCGTCAATGGCGGGACCATAAATACCGATTCCACAGCCTGTCTGAAACGGGAATTCTCTTCTTGCGCTTGGCGGAACGCAAGCCATAATTCCTCCAGACACACCACTTTTGGCTGGTACGCCTACGAAAGCAGCAAAATTACCTGATGCATTATACATGCCGCATGTCAGCATCAATGCCTTTGTTAGTCTTGCGATATCTTTTGGGATGACTTGGACTTGTTTAAAGGGATGGTAGCCATCACTTGAAATAATTAGTCCAATCAAGGCGATGTCCTCAGTTGTGACCTCGATGGAACATTGCTTTAAATACACTTCTAATGTGTCCTCGACATCTGATTCTAAGTAATTGGTTTCTTTTAAGTAATAAGCAAGAGCACGGTTGCGGTGCGCAGTTGCCCATTCTGATTGATAAACCTCTTCATTAACAGATGGACGCTTTCCTATTAAGTTTTCGATTAAATCGAAAATATATGCTAGCTTTTCTGTAGAAGTCTTTCCGGGAAGGATGGAGGATACGGTAATAGCTCCAGCATTAATCATTGGATTAAAGGGCTTCCCCGGTTTATGCATCTCAAGGCGGTAGATGGAATTAAATGCATCACCAGTTGGCTCTACATCTACCCGATCCAAGACGTAAGGAACGCCTCTTCCTAAACAGGCAGCTATAAAGCTGATGACTTTTGAGATACTTTGCAGGGTAAAGGGAACGTCCCAATCACCATATCGTACAGATGATCCATCTGGGCCTATCACGCTGATACCAAGTTGAGAGGAATTCACTTTTCCGAGTGCTGGAATGTAGCCAGCATTCTGCCCGTTTTTGTAATACGGACGTATTTTTTCTGCCCATTGATCAACAGAAGACTGGCATGCGTGTTGTGTATTATTAGAAATTGCTGTTTTCATACGATTCCTCCAATCAAAAATCAAAAAGTACCCTATTGAATTGGCGGATGACAAAAAATGCGATCAAATAGGCACGAAAACATGTTACACATCTTCAAAGAACTTGTCATGCGCTGCTTGTACCACTCCTTTACACCTAAATATATGTTCAATTGAAGGCTTTGGCGGCGAAAAAACAAAAAGGGTTTTTAGTGAAAATTCAGAAAACGCTTACATATAGTTTCACTAAAATTGTTCATTCAATTTATCTTGGAAACTACACAATCTGACGAAAATCTACAGAAAAACTTACAAATAAAAATCGGTTTGTCGATGATTGTCTAAACAATTCCCATTATTGTAGACAATCACCAAAACACTGAATAGCTGAAAGGTCACCATGCCGCCTCGGAGAATAGTCATAAAAAAGGATTTTGGGGAAAGAAGGAGCTGTGAAAATTATTTTTTTGCACATTGTGAAGAAAAGAGTCTCCTTGTATACTGTGGCTATGCAAAAAGGGGAAGGGATGTCAGTCATTTGAGTTTAAACCAGCTTGTCAAAAAAGACGCATTCATTTTAATTTTTATGGTGGTTATTGTGCCGCTTGCAGGAGAACTGAAGTTTTATCCTGTGAATGAGACGTTCCGGATCAGCTTTGGCGCACCTGCGTTTTTCTTTTGTTTATTACTCTTAAGGAAATCTAGACCGTTTTTGCCTGGGTTTTTAACAGGCGCAGCCATTGTGCTTTTTCGAGTAGGCTTAGATCTGATTCAGCATCATGCTGATCTCGCTGCATCATTTTATCAGCAATTCCCAAGTTTCTTCTTCTATTTTACATATGCTTTCCTGTTTTTTGCCGTCCGTACGGGACGTTTTAAACAGCGCTCTATTTTTATTGGGATCATTGGTCTCATGATCGAATTAGTAGCTGATTTTGTTGAGCTGTTTGTACAATTTTTAGTGTTTGATACGACGATGACATTATCAAAGCTGAGTGATATGTTTCTCATTGCGTTTGCTCACAGCTTTGTGGTAATCAGCTTTTTTAATATGATGAAGCTGTACGAGGCACAATCAAGAGAGAAGCAGATCATGAAACAAAATGAGCATATGATGATGGTCATTTCAAATTTATATGAAGAAACGGTTCATTTAAAGAAAACGTTAAAACATACAGAGCATATTACGCAAGAATCATACAGACTTTATCGTCTGCTGCATGAACACGAAGCAGGCAAGAAAGTGAGTCAGGAGCTGTTGAAGCTCGCAGGAGAAATCCATGAAGTGAAAAAGGACAATCAGCGTATTTATGCTGGTCTTTCGAAGCTAATTTCTAAGGAAAATATGCAAGACTATATGAAGGCTGAAGAGCTGGTTCAGATTGTCATCCGCATTCAAGAGAAATATGCGTTATCTCTAGGAAAAAACATCTCTTTTACATCTGATATAAGGGGCATTCATTTGCATGATTACCATGTGTTCATTTTCTTATCGCTGATTAATAATTTAATGGCAAATGCGGTTGAAGCCATAAAGGATACTGGAATGATCTCACTCGTATTAAAAGGAAGTCATGATAAAATAGAGATTCGGATTGAAGATGATGGCCCGGGGATTCCTGAAAAAATGAGAGAAATTGTATTTGATCCAGGCTATACTTCTAAATTTGATGCATATGGAACACCATCAACTGGGATTGGCTTATCCTATGTGAAAGAGCTGGTTAAAGAGCTTGGCGGTACAATTAAAATCGAACAAAGAGAAACAAAGGGAACAGCTTTTCAGCTACTCCTTCCTATACAAAATTTAATACAGAGAGGGTGAGTGTATGCGATTTTTCATTGCAGATGATGATCGTGCAATACGCTCGATTTTAGGACAAATCATTGAGGATGAAGATTTGGGAGAGGTCGTGGATGAAGCCGATGACGGAGTTGGATTAGAAGCACATTCATTAAACCTAAAAAAAATAGACATCCTTCTGATTGACCTTTTAATGCCTGCTAGAGACGGCATTCAAACGATTCGTCATATTCACCCTGAATTCAAAGGTAAAATCATGATGATTTCCCAAGTAGAGGCGAAAGAGATGATGGCAGAAGCCTATGAATTAGGGATCGAATATTATATTCATAAACCTGTCAATCGAATTGAGATCGTCAGTGTGATTCGAAAAGTCATGGAGCGTATTAAGCTGGAGAAATCGATATATGATATTCAAGCTTCCCTTCGCCATGTGCTGCCGTTAGAGCCTGTAATTTCTCATGATACGACGGGTGCTGGGGCGAAAAAAAGGACGATGAAAGAGGCAGGGGAATTTCTCTTATCCGAACTAGGAATTGTCGGAGAGAGCGGTTCTAAGGATTTACTAGAGATCCTGATCTACTTACATGAAACACAGTCAGCCAATTCTCATGAGGTCAATTTCCCGCCGCTAAAGCAGCTCTTTATCAAAACAGCGGAGAGGAAGCTGGATCATGGAGCAACCGATGTAGAAGTGATGAGGGAAGTGAAAGCGGCAGAGCAGCGGATTAGACGAGCTATTCACCATTCCTTGAATCATTTTGCTTCACTAGGATTAACAGATTTTTCGAATCCTAAATTTGAGCACTATGCGTCGAAGTTTTTTGACTTTACCGATGTCAGCCAAAGAATGAAAGAGATGCAGAAGACCTCTTCATCCGCAGGATCGACGGGCAGAGTCAATACGAAGAAGTTTGTTCAAATCTTTTATTTTGAAGCAAAGCAGTTATTTGAGGGAATGAGCTGAAGAAAATCTGTTGGAATGATTGGAAAAAATAAACAGAAAAAGACCGCTATTCCTATGATCTGTCGTGATCTTTATGTATCTTTGTTATTTAACTGATCATTCTGATTTTTCTTTTTTCTTGAAAATAAAACTCTCCTGTGCAATCGTTTGTTAAAATAGTGAGGTTAGACTAGAATGTCGGAGGTTTTATTTTGGGAAAAATTAAACGAAATGCGCTCTGCCCATGCGGAAGCGGAAAAAAATATAAACATTGCTGTGGTCAAAAGTCAGGCGGTGAACAAACGTCTGAGCTTGTGTTTAAGGAAGCTGTACAAGTTCAAAAGGATTTAATGAATTATGCTTTCTCTAAGCATCAGAGAGCCATCAATCAATTCATTAATGAGTTTTCTTTCCTTGCAGATATGGATAAAGAAACGCAACAAATTTCAGTTTTCCATTTGAGTGTATGGGGCATTTTCTTCCGTCCATTAACGGATCAGAAAGAAACCATCTTCCAAGAATTTCTGACAAAGAAAGCAGAGGATATTACCCGTCCGAAAACAAAACAAGTGGTTCAATCATGGACAAACATGGAACCATCTTTGCTTTTATTAAATGAAAAAACGGACGAGTCTCTTTACTTTGAGAATATGGTGACAGCTGAGAAGGTTGAAGTAGATGTAAAACCGGATCAAACAGTCTTGCCTGAAAAAGGAAGTCTCGTGCTTGGATTCCCTGTTCAATTTGAAGAAAAAGCAGAGTTTTTCATTCAATATACGATGTTTGCGAAAGAGTTTACAGATACGCTTCTTCTTCAGGTTCGTCAGCTTGTTGAAGCATATGAGGCAAATGGAGGGGCACGCAGTACATTTATGAGAGAATCATTCCCTGACGTGCTGAAGTGCATGTTTGCGAAGCAAGAAGTAGAAGAATCAGAAACATCTGCTCAAACAGAAGGTGATACTGGTCTATCAGCAGATCGTATGGACTGGGCAAGTGACGTTCAGCTGGAAACAGCTAAGCTGATTGAAGACGGAATGAAGGAACACGGTGATCAAAGCCTGACAGATGGCGCTTTAACTGTGTGGAAAGCCTATTGTGATCAGAAATCACCTGTGATCCGTAAAGCAGCATCATTTGCTGCGGGAATCGAATATTACATTCATTCACTTGCAAGCGATGCCCCGCTTTCTCAATCGCAAATAGCGAAAAAGTATGGCATTAGTGCGTCTACTGTATCGAGCCGTTTTAAAGATATTGAAAAAGCGGTGAAAGAAGAGCAAGAGGCGACTGTATAGCATAATAGAAAAGACGCGGCACCTTCATGGGCCAGCGTCTTTTTTGTTGATGCTTATCTTGTTTTAATAAAACCGCTCATGTACTGCGATGTATTATAATCGTTGAGGTCAATTTTCCACTGACCATCCCCATTACGTTTCATTTTCACTTCGTATTCAGCTGGGCTGGAGACTGGGGGAAGCTTCTCGAATTCAGACGCGTACATGTCTAAGCTTTTCTTATACAATTCTTCTTTAGAGCGGATCTTGCCGTTGTAAAACTCGTCTCTTTGCTTGTCTAGCTTGTCTTTTAAGTTAGAAGCATCAATGCCTGTTACTTGAGCGACAACCTTCGCCTCGTCATCAGAGATGGTTTTCACACTTGTTTCTACTTTGGCTTTATCCTTCATGGTGTTTTGAATGCGTTTATACATAGACAGAATATCACGATCACTTACTTCATTTCCGTACATTCCGGCACTTCTTTTGAAGTCTTTGACAAACATTTCGTGGTATTTATTGACGACATCCGATTGGTTGTCACCTGTTAAATCGGCAAATTGATCGTTCTTTTTGTCAAAGACAATCATATCGGTATAAGCGGATAGCGCCTTTGCAGGGTTATCCAGCTTTTTCGCTGTATCCAGTATTTTGTTTCCATCTAGGTTGATTTCGATCGAATCACTGTTTTTCTTGATGCTGTCTTGGTACACGAACTGATATTTTTTCCCTTTGTCTACTAGGAAATAAAGAGCACCTGATTGTGATTTGCCTTTGTTCAATGAACCGAGGTCAAGGCGGTCTTTACTGCCGTAAAATTTTAAATCAGATACTTTGGCATCGTCCTGATAAAGGGAGAAGTCAGAGTTATATAATGAAAGGGCTTTGTCACCTTTGTTTGTGATCGTCAAGTTGACTTTTAAAACCAATTCATTGTCTCTTAGCGTAGTTGTTGAGTCTTCTGGTAACGTATATTCGTAGCTATTGACTTTTACCTCTGCTGTTTTTGTTGATTTTTGATCAGCGTTGCTTGATTTGGCTGAGCTCTGGCAGGCTGCAGAGATGATCATCACGAATGAAATCATGAGGAGTGCACTTATTTTTTTTAGATTCACAGTTGATGCTCCTTTGCTTTTCTTTCGTCATTTCATTCCCGCTATCTGACTATGAAAAAAGAAACAGATAGAATGGTATATTCGGGTGTTAAAGGGGAAAATCTCCTTATGACGATTTGCACTATTCATTCTATCGAAATTCAATCATGATGAGGAATAGGTTTTAATCCCTATCTTTGAAAGAAATTTACACAAACATCTTTAATAAAAGGAATTTTGTAAGTCTAATATACTAGTTAATAAGAATTAATTTATAGATTTATCATGGGTTTTAAATGTTTTTTAGGTAAAAATCTTGAAGTGAAGGTGTTAATGCTTTTAGAGAGATGACTATACGTCCCTTCATTTTTTCAGCATCTACCTGCTATGTTAATTTTCAGAGAGCAGGATACTTGAATGTTGAAAAGGATTCATGGGAAAATAAGGATGATTAAGCAGATAAGGGAGATGAGCTTTTGAAAAAGGTAACGCTTGGACGAACTGATTTACAGGTGAATCCGATAGGGCTTGGTACGAATGCGGTAGGTGGACATAATTTGTTCCCGAACCTGAGTGAAGATGCCGGACGAGAGCTTGTGGAGACGGCTCTTGATCAAGGTGTCAATTTCTTAGATTCTGCTTTTATTTATGGGCTGGGCCGTTCAGAGGAATTGATCGGTGAGATCATTGCCAAAAGAGGCGGCAGAGAAAACCTTGTCCTTGCGACAAAGGGGGCTCATAAAGAAGTAAACGGACAAATTGAACTGGATAACAGCCGGGACTTTTTAAGAGAGCAGGTCGAAAATAGCCTGAAACGACTGCAAACAGATTATATTGATTTATACTATATGCATTTCCCGGACGGCCGGACGCCGCTGGAAGAAGTAGCAGGCACATTAAAGGAATTGAAGGATGAAGGAAAAATCAGGGCAATTGGTGCATCAAACCTTGATTTTGAACAGCTTCAAGCCTTTAATCGAGATGGCTACTTAGACGTGCTTCAGTCGGAGTATTCTCTGCTGAAACGTGAGGCAGAGCAGGATCTTCTCCCATACTGTGTCGAGCATCGTATTTCCTTTATTCCTTATTTCCCGTTGGCGTCAGGCCTGTTGACTGGGAAATTTACGAAGGATGCGACATTTGATGATATTCGAGCAAAAGACCCGCTTTTCCAAGGCGAGGCGTTCCTGCAAAACCTCGAAAAAGTAGACAAGCTGAAGGCAATTGCACAATCAAAGAACGCTGAAACGGCACACGTCGCACTGGCTTGGCTTTTAGCGCAGGACGGCATCGACGCCATCATTCCAGGTGCAAAACGAGCTGAGCAAGTTCTGCAAAACCTAAAAACAAACGATGTTCAATTAACAAAAGAGGAAATCAATCAAATTGACCACATTTTCTCTTAACATAAAAAAGGTGCTCAGCTGCACCTTTTTTTTATGACATCGTAAGGGGAATTTTGATGACGAGCCGCAAATTTGGAGAACGGTAAGTGAAATCAAGTTTACCGTCTGCCTTTTCAACAAGCTGATGAATGATATACGTCCCCATTCCTTGATGATCGCCGCCTTTTGTCGAGCGCCCATAGGTTTTGAACAAATGGTCTAACACGTGTTTTTCCATTCCTTTTGTGCTGTTCTCACAATGGATTAAAAAGAGCCCGCTCCGAATAGAGGTCGTGATTGAGATGCTTCCCTCGTTCCCGGCTTGCTTCGCTTCAATCGCCGCATCTAGGGCATTATCAAGCAGGTTGCCAGTAAAACTAACCTGATCCGCCTTAGAAAACGGAAGCGATGAAAAAGGTGCTTGAAGGTCTAGTGAAAGGGCAATGTCCTCTTTTTCAGCCCGCTCAAAAAAGGAGTGCAGGGTTGAGGCCAAATAAGCATTTTCTCCTTTAATCCATGGGAAATGTTTCACGTATTGCTGAATCAAATCCTTGATCTCATGTTCGTCGTTCGACGCGGAAAAGGCATTTAAATGTCTAGCTGTTTCATGATGTTTACTGCGCAGCTCAAGCAGCAATTCATTGGTTCTTGATTCTGCGTTGATCAGCTCTTGAAGCCGTCCATTTAACCGTCTCTCCGTCTGCATCATCTTCAATGAAAGGATATCTGCTGTCATGATGATTATAAAAGCCAAAAGAGAGCTCAGCCCATTTCCTTGCGTCAGAAAAAGGGAAAGACCTGCACAGGTGAAGAGCACAAAAGCGCCCAGCATCACATAACCACTCACATGAGGCAAAAACCTTTTGTACATGAAGAATGTATAAAGACAAATCACACAAAAGGTGAGGAGCCACAGCACCCCAGATGATAGCGGCAGAAAAGCTTCAACAGCTGCATGAAATGCAAGACCTAGCCATATGAGAGCATACATGCGGAATCCAAGATAGAAAGCGTTCACGTTCGTTCTCCTTAAAAATAGTATTTCTTAAAGTATTCTAATTGCTGCTTGGTCATCATGGCTTTTTTATCCGTACCTTCAAAAGACACGATAAACGAATTTTTGGCATACGCCGAGAAGTTCTTAATGTAATGAATATTGATGATAAACGATCGGTGGGAGCGGATAAAATCTCTTTCAGCCAGATCGCCTTTTAACTCGTTTAATGTCTGATATGTCTGGATATCTCCTGTTGTTGTGACAATGGTGGTTGACCGTCCTGTTCGCTCAACAAAAATGACATCCTTCTTTTGCAGCACATGAATATCTGACTGCTGCTTAATGAGAAGCCGTCCATGAATGCTTTTCTCCTGCTTGGTGGACAGATAGCGATCTAAGGATTTGGCAATTCGATCGGCTTGATAGGGCTTCATAATATAATCATGAACATTTAAATCAAACGCATGGACCGCATATCCGCTGTTTCCTGTCACAAATACAACATCGACATTCAGTGCGTGAGAGTGAATGAGATCCGCTAATTCATAACCGGACATTCCGGGCATTTCAATGTCTGCGAACAACAGGTCAATGTCTCCCTGTTTGACCTTCTCGTATGCATCCTCTGCTGACTGCGTGACAAAGACAATGTCCACAGCCTCCATTCTGCCCACAATGGCATGCAGTTTTTCTAAATCTACTCGGTAATCATCAACGAGACCTACTTTTATCATAAAAATCACCTGTGACTCTTCTTATTATTTGTCTATTTTACCATTTGTTTTTTTAAAATAGATCATTTCAAGACAGAAAAAGGACGTTTCGCGACATTTTTATGTCAGGGAAGCGTTATTTTTTCTATCATAGACTTAGAAAGTTGAAAGGGGCGAACCAAATGATTACTCTCAGCGATTGCAGCTGCTGGTTTAAAGATAAGAAAAAAGTCGTGAAAGCAATGAAACACATGACGTTCTCTGTGAAGGAAGGGGAAGTCGTTGGCATCTTAGGAGAAAATGGTGCAGGAAAAACCACATTATTGCGCGCCGTAGCCACATTATTAGAGCCTACGCACGGAACAGTCACTGTCGCAGGCTTTGATACGGTGAAAGAAGCAACTGAAGTGAAAAAGCGAATTGGTGTTTTGTTTGGCGGTGAGACGGGGCTTTACGATCGTTTGACGGCACGAGAAAATCTTGAATACTTTGGCAAATTATATGGCTTAGACCAGCATGAAATCAAAGCAAGAATAGAGGATCTGGCAAAGCGTTTTGGGATGAGACAATATATGGATCGCAAGGTGAAAGGATTCTCAAGAGGAATGAAACAAAAGGTGGCAATTGCCAGAACCTTGATTCATGATCCTGACATTATCTTATTTGATGAGCCGACAACAGGCTTGGATATCACATCAAGTAATATTTTCAGAGACTTTATTCATCAGCTCAAGCAGCAAAATAAAACCATCCTTTTTTCAAGCCACATCATGGAAGAAGTCAGCCAGCTTTGTGACAGTGTCATGATGATTCATCAAGGAGAGCTTGTGTACAAAGGAACACTTCCAGAATTATATACACAGGAACAAAGTGATGACTTGAACTATATCTTTATGTCGAAGCTCGCTAGGGGGATTTCATAATGTGGAAAACCGTATTTTTAAAAGAAATGACAGATGCGCTAAGGGACCGAAAAACCTTACTCTTAACAGTGCTGATTCCTCTTTTGACGATGCTTGGACTGGTGTTCTTTTATGAAAGCATGATTGCAGATCCAGGGGATGAAACCTATACGGTCGCAATCAATGAAAAGCTTCCAACTGAAATGAATCAAATGATCAAAGAGGTCAAAAACCTCACGCTTGAAACATTTGATGACCCGCAGCAAGCTGTCAAAGAAGGGAAGGCGAATGCTTACCTGGAAATGCCGAAAGAGGCTGACGACATGCTTCAGCATCAAAAATCATTTGCGATTAAAATTCATGGGTACACAACAGATGATGATTCGGTCATCGCGGTTCAAATGCTGCAATCCTTACTGGAGCAGTATCAAAACCAAATCGTAGAAAAGCGTTTAGCCGCTGATCAAATCAATACATCTGTTATTCATCCATTTCAGGTGCAGGCCGTTGATGTAGAAGAAGGCGATGAAGGGGAAAATGGAATGACCGCTATGCTTTTGTCGATTCTCCTTCCGATGATTTTGGTGACCTCCGTTATCTCAGGAGCTTTGCCAGCTGCGCTTGATATTGTAGCGGGTGAAAAAGACCGGAAATCCATTGAAGCGTTGTTCCTGACACCTGCCAGCAGACTTCATATTCTCATAGGAAAATGGCTTGCTGTCTCCATGTTCGGGATTTTAAGTGGAATTGTGGCGATCGGCATGCTGCTTTTATCCACGCTGCTCTTTACAGAAAAGCTAAAACAAGCACTGAACTTTGGTGATCAAATGTGGAGCATTATCGCCGTCATGTTTGCGGCGCTTATCATCTTCTCATTCATGGTATCGATGATTGAACTGCTGCTCAGTGTCGTTTCAAGCTCAGTGAAAGAAGCGCAATCGTACATGTCCATGATCATTACATTAGGTGTGATCCCAATGTTCTTTACCATGAGAGCAGGTGCTACGCAGCTAGATACGTACTACTTTGCTGTCCCATTCCTTAATATTCATGCATTGTGTAAGCAATTGATGTTTGGCATCATCGATCCGATGTCCATCACTCTGACACTCGGCTCCTCAGCCCTCGCAGTCGTCATCTTGTTTGTCATCGTGAGAAGCTTGTTTATGAAAGAAAAGTGGATGCTTGCAAAATAAAGAAACGCCCTCTATGATAGAGGGCGTTTTCAAGTGAATGCCGATCACCGTATGTTTTAGTTTAAGAAACCGAATTGATCCAAGTTCTCTAAATAAAATTGAAAATACTCGTTATGAATATCAACTGGATATTCTTCTAACTCATTTTCAATAATTGCACCTACAATTAAAGCATTTAAATACCTATCAAGCTTTTCGCAGCTAGCTCTTACTTGAGATTCTGAAATATATAATCCATCTTTACTTTCTAAAATGATATCAATTCTTCTACCTTCTTGTTCATCAAGCAATAAGTGATTATACTCCCATTCTTTGACTCTCTTGGGGTTTAAGGGATGTTCACGATTATCAAGTATTTCTTCACGATGATTCTTTTTTTCCTCATTTGAAAACAATTGAATCAATATACTTGGATCATCTATGACAAAACATTTATATATCTTATTATACTCAAAGTGATCATCATTTACTAAATCTAAAATTTTTGTTTTTGAAAATTCTCTAGCTTTAAATTTAGACGTTATCATCTCAGCAACTCGTTCTTTAGTAAAAATCAATTGATCTTTTTTATATAAATACTGTTTATATAGCTTTTCGTAATTATACATGATTCACCTCTATTAATTATTTAACAGGACCTCCGTAGAATGAATGAGCTTTTGGAGTTCTTTTATAGGGATGCCAGTGATAATAATACCATGAGAGCAGGAGCTACGCAGCTAGATACGTATTACTTTGCTATCCCATTCTTAATATTCACGTACTATGTAAGTAATTGATGTTTGGCAGCGTGAGAAGTTTGTTTATGAAAGAAAAGTGAATGCTTGCGAAATAAAAAAGCTAAAAACTTGTAGATTTTTTCTGCAAGTTTTTTTATATCCAGAGATTCATATAAAAGAGGTTCACGATCGGACAAAAGAAATGGCATAATAGAAGGCGAAATGACATTATGATCCTAATTTAATTAAAGAGGTGATTGGTGTATGTCTTATCAAACAGATGATGATGATGTGCTAGAGTTATGTAATATATATGCTCAACAAACACACCATTTTGAAGCGTTTATTTTGGGAAACAGGAAAGGGTTATTGGAATTAAGAAAAGCGATAGATGAGGCATTAGAAACGGGTAGTTCCGTTGCACATTTATATCCATCTGATTTTGAAGGATATGAAACGTATGTTGCTTTAGTAGATGATGAGCAAAAGTTTGAGAAATTAATGGACCCTTATGTAGAGGAATACGCACAAGAGGAGGATGCGGTTGATCCGGTTGAGGTGATAAAAGAGTATGAAGCTGTAAAAGAAAATCCTTCATAATAGACCGTATCTTACTTTCTTGGCTGCAATTCGGAACTAAATATAGGGATCAAACAAAAAACCCCCGGCATCGGGGGTTTTTCATTAGTTCTTGATGAACTTTTCAACTAATGAGCTTGTTTTGTAATCGTTCAAATCAAGTTTCCATTGGTCGATGTCATTTTTCTTCATGTTGACTTCTACTGTTTCTTCAGAAGATGAAGGTCCTAATTTTTTGAACTCTTCTGGGTAGATTGAGAGTAAATATTTTTGTGCTTCATCATAAGAGGCTGTGCGGTTTTTGCTGTAGAACTCAGTCGCTTTTTCTTTTAAACGATCAACAAGCGGGCTTGCGTCAATTGGTGTGAGAGTCACAGTCACGACGGCTTTATCACCGCTGATTGATTTTGTTTTTGTTGAAACTTTTGATTTTTCAGCTAATGTTTCTTTCACAGCTTTTAGCAGCTTATCAAGGTTTTCATCTTTCGCTGAACTAGAAGAAATACCTGATGACGTGATGTAGCCTTGTTTGAATGATTTATTAAATTCGTTGACAACGGTTGATTTGTTATCACCTGTTAGTTTTTCGAACTCGTCGTTATTCTTACCAAAAATCATCACATCAATATAAGAAGAAAGGGCTTTTGCAGATGCTTGAAGTGTATCTGCTTTTTTCATTAAGTCTTTCCCTTTAATATCAAACTCTAGTGTTTTGTCATCTTTTTTAGAACCAGTGCCTGGCTCTGTGTATACAAGCTGATAGTCTTTGTCTTTATCAACAACAAAGAAAAGACCGCCTTTTGATACTTTGTCTGCATTTAGAGAGCTTGAAGATAATACTTCGTTGTAGTCATCTGGAGAAATCGTAGACACCTGTGCGTCATCTTGGTAAAGCGTAAAGTTGCTTTTATCAACATTGAGAGGCTCTTTGCTGATATTTTTTACAGATACGTTCACTTTTAATACATACTGATCATCCTGTACAGATGTATCGTATTGAGGTGGTAATGTGTATTCAGCACTTTCTACCTTTACCTCTGCTGCATCAAGGGATTTTGTATCTTTTTCCTTTGCAGCTGACTTTTCTTTTCCACCACTACAAGCAGCAGCGACAACAGTGACACACAAGATCAGAAGAAACAGGGATAATTTCTTTTTAAACATGACGTGTTTTCCTCCTCGGGTTTATGATGAATTTCATTGGAAAGCTTTAGTTCATATCGTTCTTTTTGCACAAAAAGAAAAATACTGTATGTTTTTTACTGTAGAATGAAGCGAAAGTACTGTCAATACTTCAGTGCGTTTCAAAGGTCGCACAGCTTCAAGTAGTAAAAATGACACTAAGTTGAGAGGAGAAACTTGTAATTTATTATTTGATATCTCCTGTAAAAACTCAACATTTTATATTTTAAGGTTTTGAGTCGGATTATTGAATAGGTTCAAATGACTGTTTTTGACGAAGGTGTAGCAATTAGAAGGATTTTTATGACTTGTAAATGAGTCTATAGTAATGAATATTTTTTCCTGTTATGTGTATGATCACTTGGTTTGTGTGTTGTTGGCAGAGAGACACATGTCCAGCAAAATGTTGAGGTGTTTAGACAGGCTCTCGACACTGAATGTGTCTTTTCCCGTCAAAATGGCAGTCATCTAGACAGAAAGACCACATAAAATAAAAGAGAAACGAAATGGAGGTGGATGTATGGCAGTGGTAAGAGCGACAAGCTCTGATATTGATCTAATGGCCAGACTGCTGAGAGCGGAGGCAGAAGGTGAAGGGAAGCAAGGGATGCTGCTCGTAGGAAATGTAGGCATCAACCGGTTGCGTGCCAACTGCTCTGACTTTAAAGGGCTGCGTACGATTCCACAAATGATTTATCAGGAGCATGCATTTGAAGCGGTCACGCATGGTTATTTTTATCAGCGAGCACGAGAAACGGAAAAAGCACTAGCGCGGAGGAATATTAACGGAGAACGATTTTGGCCGGCAAAATTCAGCCTTTGGTATTTTAAACCGCCTGGAAATTGTCCACCGACTTGGTACAATCAGCCGTTTGTGGCAAGGTATAAGTCGCATTGCTTTTATCAGCCAACCGGTGAAACATGTGAAAATGTCTATAACACCTTTTAGCTTGATGAACAGCACAATCCTCTTAGTCAACGATTGCAGAGGGTTGTGTTTTTCTTTTTTTCAAAATGGGTAACCATTGTGTATCAACAAGATGAAGCACGTGATTGGGGGAAATGAAGATGTATCAAGATTTAAAAGGAAAAACAGCCATTGTCACAGGTTCTTCAAAAGGAATCGGACAAGCCATCGCATTACGATTTGGACTAGAGCAAATGAATGTGGTTGTGAACTATAAAGGCGATGAAGAGGGTGCTGAAGAAACGGTACAAGCTATTCAGCAGCGCGGAGGTCAAGCGGTGAAAGTACACGCAGATGTCTCCAAAGAGGAAGGAATTCAAGCCATCATGGATACAGCACTGGAGCATTTCGGTACAGTAGATGTGTTCGTTAATAATTCAGGCTTTAATGGCGAAGAAGCGATGCCGCATGAGATGACGCTTGAACAATGGCAAAAAGTCATTGATGTCAATATCACAGGCGCCTTTTTAGGAGCAAAGGCTGCGATCGCCTATATGATGGAGCATGACATCAAAGGGTCCATTTTAAATATATCCAGTGTCCATCAGGAAATACCGCGCCCGTTCAATGTTCACTATTCCACTTCCAAAGGTGGAATGAATATGATGACGAAGACGCTGGCTCTTGATTATGCGGAAGCAGGGATTCGGATCAATGCGATTGCACCAGGTACAATGGGAACCGAATCGAATGATGATTTGCAGGATGAACAGAAAAAACAAAAGCAGCTTGAAAAGATTCCGATGAGAGCCTTTGGCGAACCGAAGGAGATTGGGTCCGCCGCTGCATTCCTCGTATCTAAGGAAGCTTCGTATATCACAGGCACCACCTTATTTGTGGATGGAGGAATGACGCTTTATCCTTCTCAAATCAATGATTAATACAAAAAGCATCCGCCCGATCAGCCGGCGGATGTTTTTTGTTCGTAGCGGTGTGCTGTTTTGGCTGGTTTGCCGAGCAGCATCGGATACTTGCTCAGGAAGGAGATACACGGCACCATAAGCAGCAAAGTCCCGATTGTATAAAAGAGTGTCCAAGAGAGCTGCGCTGTATCCGCAATATTGATACCAAGTCCATAATAAACAAATGCTTTCATGATATCGATGCCGGCAAACTGCAAGACAAGAATAACAATAGAATTTCGTCCGAGATACGTCAAAATTGGGGACGTTTTGAATTTAAAGCTTAAATAAATCACGGCAGCTGAACCGAGCAGTGCACATGCATAGAAAAGAAAGAGATCGCCATAGTCGTTAACGCGCATATCGATCCGTGAATTCAAGCTTTGCATGTAAGCCGTCAGTACAAGCAGACCTGTACATAGAAGAAGGGTTGGATCTGTTTTTAATTCCACAAACCATTGCTTTGCCAAAAATCCAATTGAATAAAACACAACAGCCGTCAAGGCGACATTGGCATTCCAAGGCAGACTTTGGTCTAAAAGCAATGTAGAGACATATCCAGCACCTCCGCAAAAAACGGTCAGTAAGATCAGGACAGCAGGTTTCCCTTTTGTCAGACGGTGCATAAAGAAAAATATAATTTCCACTAAAAAGAGCGTCGTTAAAAACCAGATGGCTGGGTTATGCGTGAGTCTAGCTTCATCTGCATTGGATATAAAAATACCTGTAAACGGAACGAAAGGGTCAATATCCGTTTGTCCCTTAAAGGCAAAAAAACGAGTAACGGAGAACCAGAAAACATACGTAATGATGGAGAAATAGAGATAGGGTAAGAGTAAGCTCTTGGTTTTCTTCTGAATAAATGACAGAGCAGGGTGTGAGGATGATCGAAACATCATGCCTGATAGTAAAAAGAAAAGCGGCATATGAAAAGAGTAAATGAATTGCTTTAAAGAATCTGGAATGGGCACATGCGCCATGACCACGAGCAGAATGCCGATTCCTTTAGCCGCATCGACCCAATCGAGTCTCTTTTTCATGGCCTGTCATCTCCTTCCTTCTAGCGTCGTAAACGATTCTTTGAATATGTACCTCTACTATATAAAAGGTACACCCCTTATGCGTTTACAGTTCGCTAACGATTAGAAGACACATTTGCGATCAGATGACAGACGGAAGGATTTTGACATCTTGATGTTACATTTCCCATTTTCTATGACAATGATAAAAAGAAGCCAAGGGGATTGGCTTCAAAATAATTCTGCGATTCGTTTGAAGGAGCGCTGTTTTTCGATCGGATCAAAGGAATTGTTTAGAATCATGATGTCATCCGTTTGATAGCGGTCCATCAAGCTAAGTAATTGGTCTTTCACCGTTGCCTTTGAGCCAACAATCATCCGCTGGCGGTTTTGTAACACTTTTTTCTTTTCCTGCGTGGTGTAGTGATAGGAACTGGCTTCTTCTATAGAAGGTACGCGGCTGTCCAGTCCTTTTTCAACACGCAGCAGCCATAAATCTGTACTGCTGGCGATCTGGTCGGCCTCTTCATCTGTTTCACCACAGATGACAAAAACAGCAAACATAGCGTGCGGCTGCCCGGAAAAGACAGATGGAGAAAAGTGAGACCGGTACGTCTCAAATGCTTGCTTGCCGCGTGCAGGGTGGATAAAATGACCAAAAATATAGTTGATCCCAAGCTCCGCCGCCTGCATGGCACTATTTTCTCCTAGCCCAAGCAGCCAAACCGGCGGATGAGCATCAACAAGCGGAGAAGCTTTGACTCCTGCATGCGGGTGCCCAGAAGGCAGGCTGTCTGATAAGTAAAATAGAAGATCCTTCAGCTGGCGGTCAAACTGAGACAGGTCTTTATGCACGCCGTCCGTCAAAGCCAGTCTCGTCCTTTCAATCCCGCCCGGAGATTTGCCGACACCGATTTCAATTCGTCCAGGATAAAGGGCCTCAAGCTGCCGCGTGACCTCTGCTACTTTAAAAGGGCTGTACTGCGGAAGTAAAATGCCGCCAGACCCGGTACGTAAGGTTGATGTATGAGCGGCAATATGAGCCATTAATATTTCAGGTGCTGTACTAGCGAGCCCTCTTGTGCTGTGGTGTTCAGCAAACCAATAACGCTCATACCCAAGAGTTTCCGCAAGCTGAGCCAGCTGCGTTGTGTGAATCAATGTCTCTTGGGCTGTCTGACCTTTAGGAATAGCGACTTGATCTAATATGTGAAGTGATGGCATCATCAACATCCTTTCATCGACACGGTCAATGTTCTTCATCTCAAGTATAAAGAAATCCATGAATAGAAGGAAACGAAAGGGTTTATCTCTCGATCGCAAGCTTTTATATTTTCTATATCAACATATAAAACCAACGTGAAATGATGCCTACACTTCGTTCATTCAGCTAGAGCTGCTTACCGGGAACATTCGACAATGTTTCACATGAAACACTTCATTTACGACATGAACCATTTTCAACATGGATCTTTCGTTAAAAAAATATCATCTGTTTGAAACCTATCTTGAACATAGATCGTATATACTAGTAAATAGAAAAAAGAGTAAGAGGCTCCAATGTCATATCATGAATTTTGTCGAATTTTCATGTATGATAATTTTAATAGGGTCCATCGCTTAATAAATAGATTTTTATTATGCTGGAGGAGTGATTGATTTGGCGATTACATTAGAAAAAGGTCAACGTATTGATTTAACAAAAGGCAAAGCAGGGCTAACGAATATTCTTGTTGGACTTGGCTGGGACCCTGTATCACAAGGCGGCGGATTTTTAGGAAAGCTGTTTGGCGGCGGAGGCGGCGCTGATGTTGATTGTGATGCTTCAGTTCTCATGCTGAAAAATGATAAGTTTACGGAAAATAAAGATTTGATTTATTTTGGCAACTTGAAAAGCAAATGCGGCAGTGTCGAGCATACAGGTGACAACCTAACTGGTGAAGGAGACGGAGATGATGAACAAGTCCTCGTCAACTTGAGCAAGGTGCCAGGCAATGTGAATAAATTGGTGTTTGTTGTGAACATCTATGATGCACTAAGAAGAAATCAACATTTTGGTATGATTCAAAATGCGTACATTCGCATCGTGGATCGTTCAAACAATCAAGAATTAGTGAAATATAATTTAAAAGATGAGTATGCAGGGAAAACATCGTTAATCGTTGGAGAGCTTTATCGTCATGAGAATGATTGGAAGTTTGCGGCTGTTGGAAACGGTACAAATGATGCGAAGCTTGCCGATATTACGAGAAACTATATTTAATCAGAAGGGAGAGATTCCTAGTGGGAATTTCTTTAGCGAAAGGTCAAAAAATTGATTTAACAAAAACGAATCCAGGTTTAACAAAAGTGGTCGTCGGTCTTGGCTGGGACGTCAATAAGTATGACGGCGGACATGACTTTGATCTAGACGCAAGTGTATTTCTTTTAGATGCAGCAGGTAAGGCAAGCTCTCCATCGGATTTTGTCTTTTACAATCAAACAACTGGCGGTGGCGGCAGTGTCGTACATACAGGCGATAACCGCACTGGTGAAGGAGACGGAGATGACGAGCAAGTCAATATCGACTTATCAGCTGTACCAGCGAGTATTGAGAAGATTTCATTTGTCATTACGATTCATGATGCGGAAGCGCGCAGTCAAAATTTCGGACAAGTAACGAACGCATATGTGCGTATTTTAAATGCGGCATCAAATGAAGAACTCATTCGCTACGATTTGGCAGAGGACTTCTCCATCGAGACAGCGATTATTGTAGGTGAATTATACCGTCATGGCGGGGAATGGAAATTCTCAGCTGTCGGATCGGGCTATCAAGGCGGACTTGCCCGCATTGCAACGGACTTCGGTTTAGATATCGGGTAACGGCTAGTTTCATATTTTCAAAGACAGGAGAGGTACGAATATGGCGATTCAGCTTTCAAAAGGACAACGTGTCGATTTAACAAAAACCAACCCAGGGCTGACGAAAGTGATGATCGGTCTTGGCTGGGATACGAATAAATATTCTGGTGGAGCCGAATTTGATTTGGACGCTTCGGCTTTCTTAGTCGATGCAAACAATCGTTGTCAGCAAGACACAGATTTTGTCTTCTATAATAACCTTCAGCACCCAAGCGGCAGTGTCACTCATACAGGTGATAACCGGACGGGCGAAGGAGATGGAGATGATGAGCAAATTCTCGTTGATTTCTCAAAAATTCCTGCTAACATTGATCGTATCGGAATTACAGTTACGATTCATGATGCAGAGACGCGCAGCCAGAATTTTGGACAAGTCTCTAATGCGTTTGTTCGTGTTGTAAATGAAGAGGGCGGGGAAGAATTGATTCGCTTTGATTTAGGGGAAGACTTCTCAATTGAAACAGCTGTTGTGGTATGTGAGTTGTACCGCCACGGAAGCGATTGGAAGTTTAACGCCATCGGAAGCGGATTCTCTGGCGGACTTGCAGCTCTTTGTCAAAATTATGGGTTAGAAGTGTAAACGATAGAAACAAATCGATTCAAGTGGCGCTGCCAATGACTCATATGAGGGCCTTTTCCAAAGTGAGAAAGAAACAGCGGTCAAGAATAACAGCAGGCGAAAGCCTGCTGATGCTTCTACACTTATAGGAGGAAAACCAGTTGGATATTTTGAAACATATGTTGGACACGTATGCCTCGTTTTTTGATTGGCATATGTGGGCAGAGGTATTAACAAACCCTGTCTCTTGGGGGCTTATTGGGACCCTTGTTGTGCTTGAAGGATTGTTATCAGCAGATAACGCGCTTGTATTAGCTGTCATGGTGAAACATTTACCAGAAAAGCAGCGTAAAAAGGCATTAACCTACGGATTAATTGGCGCTTATTTCTTCCGTTTTCTATTCATTGGCGTAGGGATGCTGCTTATTAAGTTCTGGTGGATTAAGGTCCTCGGAGCTGCATATTTAGCATGGCTTGTCATTAAGCACTTCTGGTTAGGTGACGGCGATGACGAAGCGAAGGAATTGAAAAAAGAAGGCTGGATGGTTCGTGTATTTGGCGTGTTTTGGGCAACTGTTATTTCTGTGGAAATTATGGACCTTGCCTTCTCGGTGGACAGTATTCTTGCGGCATTCGCTGTATCTGAGGAAGTATGGATTCTGCTATTAGGCGGAATGCTTGGAATTCTCATGATGCGTACAGTGGCACAGTTATTCCTTGTCCTCATTGACCGTATTCCAGAGCTTGAGAATACAGCGTTTATTCTCATTGGAATTATTGCCATCAAAATGGGCTTAAGTGCTGCTCATATTGAAATTCCGCATGTCGCATTCTTTGCAATTATTATCCTAGCATTTATCGGGACGTTTATTGTTCATAAAATCAATAAGAAGAAACATCAAGATGTGACAAACGAAGCTGCGGCTTCAAAAGAAGAATAGGACGATCAAAAAGGAATGGAGTTGACTAGCGGCTCCATCCTTTTTTGAATCATCAGGTCATTTATTTTCTCTAAACAACAGGAGGTGGCACAGCATGCGGTATTTTCGATTTTTATCAGAGGCGAGGCAGCACGATCTTTTTTTCAAGCGGCCAGGGGCGATGCATTCACTGACACCGAGGCATGTACTTGCGCATGCATTAGGTGCTACTTTGTATATGCCTGCGACAAGACAAGATATAGCAGATATGCTGCTGTCGCAGAAATATGAAGCGCTTTGCTCTGTTGTATTTTGCTTGGAGGATGCCATCGGTGATCAAGAAGTGGACATGGCCGAACAGAATCTAGTGACACAATTGGCCAGTCTCAAAGAGAAAGTAACGCATGCTCCTGAAACGGCTGAACAATTGCCTCTTTTATTTATTCGAGTTCGTTCGCCGAAACAGCTGCTTAAAATGGCAGACTTGCTCGGTTCCTCTCTTCAATTACTTACCGGTTTTGTGTTCCCGAAGTGTTCAGTTCATAATGCGAAGGATTATTTGGACAGTCTGAAACAGGCATCGTCCCAAACGCGGACAACACTTTATGGGATGCCCATTTTGGAAACACCCGATTTATTAGAAAAAGAAACAAGATATACGGTGTTGTCTGAGTTAAAGCAGATCTTGCTGAATGATGAAGAATATATTTTGAATATTCGCATTGGGGCAACGGATCTTTGCGGTTTGTACGGTATTCGCCGTGATCGTGACACGACCATCTATGAGATCAAATTGATTGCAGATTTAATCACAGATATCATCAATTATTTTGGGCGTTCCTTTGTAATTTCTGGGGCTGTGTGGGAGCATTTTGGCCCTGCTCGAAAGGAACAAAAGCCATTCATCCGTGCGCTTTCTCATAGGAGCGGTGAACCGTCTTTATCTGAATTTGATGACGTACAAGGTTTACTCAAGGAGACAAAACTCGATGTGGCTAACGGCATTCATGGAAAGACGGTCATTCATCCAACACATCTTAAGCCGGTGCAAAGTATGTATGTTGTGACGAAGGAAGAGTATATGGATGCATTAAGCATTCTTGAACATGCAGACGGCACAGTTGGCGTAATGAAGAGTACCTTCTCTAATAAAATGAATGAAACGAAGCCGCATTACCGGTGGGCAGAGCACATTTTAATTAAGTCAGATATTTACGGGGTGTTTCATGAAAATAGAAGCTATATCGACATACTCACAGAAGCACAAGCCGCATACGCTGAGCATCTTGGAACATATGGAAGTTGAGCTTGATCTCAAAAAAGGTGCGCTTCAGCTGGAAAAAGAGCATCTTTTTGACATGGCAGCAAGAGTGAACAAAAAAAGAGCCTTTTTATTCGTTAGTAAGGTGCTCGGTAAGCATATTCCTGTTCATCCAGTAAAACCGCTTCTTGTCTCGGGTCTTTTAGCCATGGCGTATGCACAAGAGCAAACAGGCAAGACGTCTCCGCATCAAGACCTTTTAGTAGAAGCACTCAAGACGGATGACCACACGGCATTAACTAAAGCCTACGAAGCACTCAAAAAAGAGAAGCTTTCATCAGGAAAACAGCCGATCGTGATCGGCTTTGCAGAAACAGCAACAGCACTGGGTCATGGTGTGTATGACGTAATAGAAGGAGCATCTTACATCCATACGACACGTGAACAGCTGCTGGACCTTGATCCTTCATTGGTATTTGAAGAAGAGCATTCGCATGCAACGGATCAGCTTTGTTATGCAGACGAAGCATTACTTCGCACAGACCGTCCCATCGTGCTAGTAGATGATGAAGTCACGACAGGCCGTACGAATATCAATATCATTCGGGACCTTCATGCAAAGCATCCGCGGCATTCTTACACGATTCTTTCTATTTTGGACTGGCGGACTGAGGAGCACGAGAAAGCCATGTGTGAGCTTGAAGAGGAGCTTGGTATTCACATCACATCATTGTCTTTATTAAAAGGGCAAATGGTCTTTCGGGGCAAAACGCTGGATGAGCCAGCTTATTCGTATGAGATTGCTGAGCAAAAGGATCTGCCAAGTCTCTCTGTTCACTCTCTTCAATCTTTCTTTAAGCACGAGCCGTATGCACTTTCTCATGCAGCAAATTCGGCAGGTCATTCGCCATATATACATGAAACGGGCCGTTTTGGTTTAAACGCAGCAGATACGGCAGCCATCGACCAAGCAGCTGCACAGGCTGGGCTGAAACTGAAGAAGGAACGCAAAGGAAAGCAGACACTTTGTTTAGGAACAGGTGAGCTGATGTATGTGCCGATGAGACTGGCTGCACATATGGGAGAAGGCGTTCTCTTTCATTCAACGACGAGAAGCCCAATTCACCCTGTTGAAAAGGATGGATACGCTGTTCAAAATGGGTTTACCTTTGTGAGTCCAGAGGATGCCCGAATTCAGCACTACGTGTACAACATACCAAAAGATCAATACGATGATGTATTTCTCTTTTTTGAGAAAAAGGTCTCTCAGGAGGCATTGCGTCCGCTTGTTCACTTATTTGCCGAGCGGCATGTGAAGCATGTGCATATTGTGACTTTATCAGACGAGGTGAAGGTGAATGACTAATGTGTATACAAAGATGGGAAGCTATCCAGAGCAGGATGTAACCTTCTTACTCAAAGATTTATCATCCATTGAGATGGAGAAAAGTACAGAAGAGCGGGAGCGTTCGATTCAGAGCGGTGCGCATTATTCAGAAATGCTGCCGATTGAGTATAAACCAACGGAATCTTATATGGATTTATTCTATCAATCTCTGAAAGAAAGTAAGGAAAAGGTAGCAGAAGCAGTAGCTGTGGTAGCAGAACAGATTGTGAAAAAGCGAGGCTTCCAAACGGTTCTTTGCAGTTTGGCTAGGGCGGGAACGCCGATCGGGGTGCTCATCAAACGATATATTCGAAAGACATATGGTCTTGAACTGCCTCATTACAGCATCTCTATTATTCGTGACCGAGGAATAGATGAGAATGCGCTGCATTATATGCTCAAAGAACATCCGGGCTTTGAGATTGCCTTTATTGATGGATGGACCGGAAAAGGTGCGATTTCGAGAGAGCTCCAAAAAGCTGTGATTGATTTTGAAAGAAAGTATGATATTCGTCTTTCTAGTGAACTGGCTGTACTAGCTGATCCAGGCTATTGTACAAATGTCTACGGAACGAGAGAGGACTTTCTCATTCCAAGTGCCTGCCTGAATTCGACGGTATCAGGACTTGTCAGTCGAACGGTACTAAACAACCGCTGGATCAATGCCGATGATTTCCATGGGGCGAAGTATTATGAAGAGCTGCTTGATGAGGATGTGTCCAACCTGTATGTGGATACAATTGAAGAAGCATTTTCTAGCCTCAAACCAAATGTAGAAGAGAAAGCAGAGACTATCCTCACACAAGGAATGCCTGCGGACTGGCGGGGGATGGCGTCCATTGAAGCGATCGGTCAGGAGTTTCACATTAAAAATACCCATTTGATTAAGCCGGGTGTTGGTGAGACGACCCGTGTGCTGCTTAGAAGAATCCCTTGGAAAATCCTGATTCAGCCGGGGTCTCAGGAGAAGCTGAAGCATATTTTGCTTCTGGCAGAGGACAGAGGCGTTCCTGTCATTGAATATGCCAATATGTCCTATACGTGCTGTGGACTTATTCGTCCGATGGAACAGACGTCATGAAGACATGTGCGTTTGCTAGTGATTTAGACCGGACGCTGATTTACTCACATCGAGTGCTGGACCAGTATGAGTATGAAGGAGATTATGATTTAGTTGAGGTGCTGGACGAACGACCGCTTTCCTATATGTCGGTTGAAACGAAAAAATCCTTGCAGACAATCCATCAACTGGGCTGGTTCATTCCAGTGACGACAAGAACGACTGCTCAGTATGAACGGATCACCTTCTTTCAGCAAGAGCTCCAACCGGAGTATGCCGTCACGACAAATGGAGGCTGTATCATTCATCACGGCAAGCCGCTTGAGGATTGGCAGGCTATCGTTGATGAGAGGCTCAAAGCGTGTATGTCAGTCAGAGAGATGCTGAAAGCCATCTCCGACCTTCCAGTTGCGGCATGGGTGAAGCGTACCCGGACAGCAGAGGGGAAATTTCTTTATTTGATTATGGAAGATGAGTATTTGTCTCACATTCCACTTGCTGAATTGAAGCTGTGGGGCGAGGAGAGAGGCTGGCAGGTTTCTCTTCAAGGACGGAAGCTTTATTTTATTCCGGAGCCGCTCAATAAGTGGGATGCTGTTGCTTTTTTAAAGGAACGGCTGGAGCTTGAATATGTATATGGTGCAGGCGATTCCCTTTTAGATGCAGGTCTTATTCGTCAGGCGGATATGGGCTTTGCCCCGAGGCATGGGGAAGTGCTTGACTTTGACCCATTACTTGAGCCGACAGCAGCATCTGGCATGGCAGCAGCAGATGAAATCACCGCTTGTGTCATGAAGCAGATGACGACCGTAAAAAAGCCTTCGATTCGATAGCAGAAGTAGAAGGGTGAATGATATGATAGTAGTAGCTTTCGAGAAAATATAGGAGAAAGGAAGGAGCGGCGTGAGTTATAAAGAAATCGATGTCAACCATACACGGGCGGAGCAGGAAGCCTGGAAAAACGTGCTGAAAAAGCCGCTCCCTGAAAGAGACGGTTATGTAAAGGACGAGCATACATTGTCCTTGCCGCGTCTCGCCGCCCGGGTCCTTGGAACTCCGCATGATGCAACCGATTATTTTATTTATTTACATGAATTATATGAAACAGATGGTGTTCATATTTTAAGTGAAACGCTCAATCGTCATATTGAGCCGGAGCATTTTCAAGCGCTTCAACGCATTCATTTGATTAACCAAGAAGAAAAGGGATTGTCCGTGAATCGCTTTGTGGCTTTTTTAGATGGTGAACAGCTGATTGTACGCCATCCAAACCCTGTGATGAACCGGCATATCCGCCTTTCATTGATCAAGGTGTTTGAGCATTTCAAACAGATGCATGAGGGTGGATTTCAGCATCCCGATTTCCGCCGGGTTCTCCTGGATGTAGTGAAGTTTTCAAATAATCATCTAGGTCCATGGCTGAAGGAAGTCAATATAGAAGAAAAAATGCCGGTTGTCATTTGGTATGGAGAGGCGAATAAAAGTCAGCTTTATTTTCTTTACTATGTCATGCTGATTGGCTGTGATGTTGTGCTATTTCATCCAGAGGGCGAGGATTCGTTCCGCGAATTAGATCCAGAAGAAAAGCTGACTTTTATTGATCAGTATCCGGGAAATTCAAAGCTTGAACCGTTCCCTACTGAAAAGCCTGAGAGGAAATCAACGGTGGCGTACCGCTCGACAAGAGAGCTTGAAGAGGTGCTCCACACGGAAGATTCAATGCTGTATAAGCCGTGGCAATTCAGAGATCATACCCCTCATTCCATTACGCTGAAGACAACGTATGATGAGCTGTTTTTAATTGCAAAGGAACGTTCCTTTATTCGCCCTAATTTTCAAGCAGAACGGGACACGATACAGATTCCGAATCTCTTTGCGAAAATGATGGGGATCACACGAGACAAGCGTGAATACTGGGATCGTATCCATACGTTAATGGAAGGGAAAGAGACGAAGACCATTCGCCATTTTCCTTTTACGAAAGAAGTGTCTTCGAATTATCAATTTCATTATCAGCATGCCCTTTCTTCTGCTGGAGAGATTGATCCTGAATTATTAATGAAAAGCAATGTATGGCAGTTTTCTCATCTATATGAGGGCGCGCAGCGTGCGATAGCAGAGGCGATATCTCGAATCTGTCAGCATCCAAAGCTATTAAAAGAAGGCAATGAGACCGAATTAGATGTCCGTATTTATTTATTCAAACAGATACTGCATATCGGCCAGGAGCTCATTGAACTCATTCAAACCTTTGATTATGCACAAACCGTACCGAAAGTGATTTTATACCATACGGAATATAATGGTGAGCTGACTCGTTCTGATGCGGCTGCCCTCATTTTCCTAAACGAAATGGGGGTGGATCTCTTCGTGTATCATCCGGCGGGATACCAGTGTATCGAGCGGTATATAGATGACCAATTATTTGATACCCATTGGCTTGATGAGATGGTCATGAATCAGGAGTTTAAAGAGCCATCCATCGTCAGAAAGTTATTTCAATCCATTAAAAATCGATAAGGAGATCAAAGCTTATGACAAATACAAACGGAAATGACATCATTTCAATTGATAAAGAGGAAATCTCCATTGAGAAGGCAGACGATATCCGCGTTCAGCTTCGAAATGAACCAGAAGTGCAAAATATTGCGAGACAGATCGATGCGAAAAATCAGCTGGAGCTGCTTGAATACGGAAAGCAGCCGGCCGTTGAAATCTCTAAGTTCTCTGATCGTATTCTTTCGATGATGCGTTCAACAAGTGTCACTGACTCAGGAACGATGCTGACGCAGCTTGGAAAAATTATGGATCGTTTTGATAAAAATGATTTTGACGAGCCAAAGGGTGGTTTGTTGTCAAAAATCTTTAAGCGCGGCGGCAGCATGATTGAAAAGATTTTCAGTAAATATCAAACGCTCGGTGCAGAGATTGAAAAAATTAATGTAGAAATCAGTAAATATAAAGACGAAATGACTAAATCGACTGTGACGCTTGAAGAAATGTATGAGCATAACATTCAATACTATATGGAGCTTGAAAAGTATGTTGTTGCAGGTCAAATGAAAATCGAAGAATTAAAGCAATTGGTTCCTTCTTATGAAGAAAAAGCGGCTAGTGGAAACCAGCTGGCACAAATGGAGCTTGATACACTTCGTAACGGCATTCAAGCATTGGAAGAGCGTGTATATGACCTTGATATGGCACGGATGGTGGCTCTTCAAACGGCACCGCAAATTCGTTTGCTGCAGCGTGGGAATACGAAATTAATCGGTAAAATCAACTCAGCGTTCATCATCACCATTCCAATTTTTAAAAATGGGATCATTCAAGCTGTTACAGCGAAAAGACAAAAGCTTGTGGCTGATTCAATGAGTGAGCTGGATAGAAGAACAAATGAAATGCTGAAACGAAATGCTGAAAACATCTCAAGTCAAAGTGTGGAGATTGCCAAATTGTCTGGACGTCCAAGTATTGACATTGAAACGATCGAATCTTCCTTTAATACGATTGTACAAGGGATGAAAGAGACGAAACAGATCGAAGAAGAAAACAAACGATTACGCGAAGATGGAACAAAACGTATGCTTGAATTGCAAGATAATATTAAGCGGGCTGCCCTAGAGTCCTAAAAAATAAGCTGTCTGTAACTAAAGTTGCAGGCAGTTACTCATGAATTTTATTAAAATTTGAAGAAAAAAGGTTTTTATGTGACCATTTTCGGGTAAATCCTGTTCAGGGGAATGGTTCGCCCATGTTTGAAAAAGTCCGCTACGGTGAGGATTCGAGTTATTTTTTAGCACAATTAGGAATTTCCAGTAAAATATTGTCTGATGAGAGGAAATACCCCGTAAAATATGTAGTTTATGAAGCATTCTATAGGATTTACGAGTAATACGGCGTATAAACTCTAATCACCAGACCTCTATATGGAATTCATACATATTGTGCGGAAATAAGCGAATTCTAAAGATTGTTCGCATCATAACGCTTATGTTACGGTTATAAAGATGCTAATTTGGAGGGAAAATATGAATTCTGAAGAGAGAACTATCAAAATCAAGATAAATAATGTATCTAAAATTTTCGGTAAAAATGCTAAAAAAGCATCTCAAATGCTTGGAAAAGGGAAAACAAAAAGAGAGATTCTAAAAGAGACCGGCGCAACAGTTGGTGTCAATCGAGCAAATTTTGATGTGTATGACGGCGAGATATTTGTCATCATGGGGCTATCAGGGAGCGGAAAGTCCACACTTGTGCGGCTGCTAAATAGGTTAATCGAACCAACCTCCGGAGAAATATTTATTGATGGGGATATGATAACAAATATGTCAAAGGATCAATTGCGTGAAGTCAGACGGAAAAAGATCAGCATGGTCTTCCAAAACTTCGCATTGTTCCCCCACCGTACGATTCTTGAGAACACCGAGTACGGTCTTGAATTACAAGGTGTAGACAAAGAAGAGCGCCGCTCAAAAGCGCTTGAATCCTTAAAGCTTGTTGGACTTGAAGGCTTTGAAGAACAGTACCCAAACCAATTAAGTGGCGGGATGCAGCAGCGTGTTGGATTGGCACGTGCATTAGCAAATGACCCTGATATTTTATTAATGGATGAAGCATTCAGCGCACTCGATCCATTAATTCGTAAAGATATGCAGGATGAATTGCTTGAGCTTCATACATCTGTAGGAAAAACGATCATTTTCATTACCCATGATTTAGATGAGGCGCTTCGGATTGGCGACCGCATTGTGCTCATGAAGGACGGAAATATCGTTCAAATCGGAACACCAGAAGAAATTCTGATGAACCCATCGAATGAATATGTTGAACGTTTCGTTGAAGATGTCGACCTTTCTAAAGTATTAACCGCTGGTCATATTATGAAACGTGCAGAAACAATTCAGATCGACAAAGGGGCACGTGTTGCGCTCACGCTCATGAAAAACCTTGGGATTTCGTCTATCTATGCAGTAGATAAGAAAAAGCATTTATTAGGTGTTATTTCTGCACAAGCAGCGAAAAAGGCGGCAGAAATGGGAGCGTCGCTTGAAACAGTTCTCGATAAAGAATTCACGACAGTATTGGAATCTACGTATTTGACAGAAATCTTTGACGCAGTGTCTGATGCAGCAAACATTCCGATTGCCGTTGTCGATGAGAAAAACAGAATGAAGGGTATTGTGGTCAGAGGTGCATTAATTGGTGCGTTATCAGGTAATGATGAGTATATCAACATGTCTTCTAACAAACTTGAGGAAATTAAAACACAAGAGCCTTCTGCACAGGAGGTAGAATAAGATGTTTAGTATGAGTGATTTACCTAGAATTCAGTTCGCGGATTACATTGATCGATTTGTTGACTGGTTAACATTAACGTTTGGTGGTTTCTTTGATGGCATCACAAATGGATTAGCAGGCACAGTAAATGGAATTGTGGCAGCACTTGGTGTGATTCCATCTATTATTTTAACCCTTATTTTTGCCGGCATTGCCTGGTGGATCAGTACAAGAGGAGTTGCTCTTTTCACACTTATTGGATTTTTGCTGATTGACTATTTAGGCTACTGGCATCCAATGCTACAAACACTTGCGCTCGTTTTGACAGCTGTGGTCATTTCCATCGTGATCGGGGTTCCGATCGGTATTTGGGCATCACAGAAGGAAACTGTGCGTAAGATTGTAACACCTATTTTAGATTTAATGCAGACAATGCCTGCATTCGTTTATCTATTACCAGCAATCTTCTTCTTTAACATTGGCGTTGTGCCTGGGGTTGTGGCATCAGTTATTTTCTCCATGCCGCCAACGATTCGTATGACGATTCTCGGTATTAAACAAGTACCAGCTGATTTAATTGAAGCAACAGAAGCATTTGGTTCAACGACATTCCAGCGTTTATTCAAAGTTCAGCTTCCACTTGCAACAAAAACCATCCTAGCTGGTATTAACCAAAGTATCATGCTTGCTCTATCAATGGTCGTCATTGCGGCAATGGTAGGTGCTCCAGGACTTGGTTCGGAAGTATATAGTGCGGTAACGCAGCTGAAAACAGGAATTGGTTTTGAAGCAGGTATTGCCATTGTGATTGTGGCGATTACACTCGACCGTATTACACAAAACATTAAAACGAAAAAAACCAGGGGGAATGCTTAATGTGGAAAAAGTCTCTCTACATTGGGATGACCGCCCTGCTTGTCTTTTTACTAGCCGCTTGTGGCGTGAAGTCAGATTCAAATGCGAGTGCAGCACAGCAGGTGAATAAAACCATTATCGGCATTGATCCGGGTTCAGGGATTATGGCGCTAACGGATCAAGCGAAAAAGGATTACGGCTTAGAGGATTGGACGGTTGTGTCTGCATCAAGTGCAGCTATGACCGCAACGCTCAAGAAATCTTACGACCGTAAAAAGCCAATTATTATCACTGGCTGGAATCCACACTGGATGTTTACTCGCTATGATTTAAAATATTTAGAGGATCCAAAGAAATCTTACGGTGAAGCGGAAGAGATTCATACGATTTCACGTAAAGGTTTTGCAAAAGATCAGCCGGAAGCAGCCAAAATGCTTAGTCAATTTAAATGGTCTCAAGATGACATGGGCGAAGTCATGATGGATATCCAAGATGGTATCAATCCAAAGGATGCCGCCGTTAAATATGTGAAAAAACATAAAGACCAAGTAGCGAAATGGACAAAAGGCGTGAAAAAGTCGAATGGTGACAAAGTCAATCTTGCCTACGTTGCGTGGGATAGTGAGATTGCAAGTACCAATGTCGCTGCAGAAGTACTGCGTGAGCTCGGATTTGAAGTGACCTTGACTCAAGTGGAAGCAGGTCCAATGTGGACAGCAATTGCAACTGGAAGTGCGGATGCCTCATTATCTGCTTGGCTGCCAAATACGCATAAAACGTATGCAGCGAAGTTTAAAGGGAAATATGATGATCTAGGCACAAGTATGAAAGGTCTTCGCATGGGGCTAGTTGTTCCGACATATATGAAGAACGTCAACTCGATTGAGGATTTGAAAAAATAGCCTATAGTGATGAGGTTCCCTTATAATAGAAGGGAGCATATGAAAAAGCAGTCTGCTCAAAAAGCGGCTGCTTTTTTCTTATATAAGGATGGTGGACGAGTTGTCGATGATGGATAAGCCAATCATGATTTTCCTGCATGGCGGAGGAGTCAGCAGCTGGATGTGGCAGGAGCAGATGGAAACATTCAAGGAAGCGTATGAATGCTATACGCCTGAACTGATTGGTCACGGGACAAGAGCAAATGAACAGTCATTTTCCATGCGAGAAAGCGCTCTTGAAGTCATCTCGTGGTTCAAGCAGCATGCGCACGGCCGTAAAGTGATACTCATTGGATTCTCTCTAGGTGCACAGGTTGCCGTTGAAGTGTTATCGAATGAGCCTGATATCGTAGACATAGCCGTCATCAACAGCGCTCTTGTGATGCCGCTGCCATGGCTTTACTTGATGGTGAGACCTCTTCTCCCTCTTACGTATCCATTATTAAAGAAAGATTGGTTTATCCAGCTCCAAGCTGAAAAGATGGGGCTTCCAAACGATGTACTGAATGACTATGCGGCGGATTCGAAGAGTTTGCAGAAGAAAACCCTTCTGACGATGTTTCAAGAAAATCTCCATTACAAGCTCCCAGACACGTTTCAACAAGCGAAGGCACGGATTCTTGTCACAGTGGGAGAAAAGGAAAAAGGTATCATGAAACGGTCAGCAAAGAAAATAATGACATCACATCCGAAGGCAGCAGGTGTCGTCGTTCCTGATATTGGACATACATTTACGTTTGAAAAGAAAGAACTGTTTATTGATATGATTCAATCCTTTATAGAAGAGCGTGCGTTACCAGTGGAATTAAAGGAAATCAAGTAGCCGAAAGTGAAGACAGGCATAAAAGAGGCAGTTAGATCTTAGAACCTATATGATATAGGCATAAAACGCTTACAGATGAGCTGCAGTCTGACTGAAAGCTCATGAGCTGTAGAAGGAGGAGCTATGAGTAAAAACTATATCATATTCGGTGCGAGTCAAGGCTTAGGGGATGCTTTTGTAAAAGGTCTTCCTTCAAGTGGAGATACAGTTTGGATTGTGTCTCGAAGTGAACCGAGCAGTTTGAACATAGATGACGGTGTACATAGAATTTGGCTGAAAATTGATTTATCAAGCCAAACCCACATCCCTTTTATGCTCGAAGCATTGGAGAATAAAACCATTGATGTTCTCATCTATAACATTGGTTTATGGGAAAAACGAGGCTTTGAAGATGATTATTCATTCGATCACGATCAGCCAGAGGATATCGCTCATTTAATCAATGTGAATGTCACCTCTACGATTACTTACATCCAAGCACTGCTTCCGCACGTAAGGAAATCGGAGAATGGAAAAATCATCGTGATTGGCTCAACGGCGGGACTAGATCATACAAACCTGCCGCAGGTTTCTTTTGTCGCTTCTAAATTTGGCCTGCGCGGAATTGTGAATGCACTGAGAGAACATGTGAGAAAAGATAAAATATCCGTCACCTGTATCAATCCAGGAGAGCTGGCGGCAGAGGTTCCATATGAAGATGGAGCCGAAAAAGCCATCACTCTATATGGTGAAACGAGAATCCCTGTACAGGATATTGTAGAGCTTGCGAGATGTGTGATTCATTTATCAAGGGTATCCTGTGTAAAAGAAATCAACGTCCCAGCCATGACAGATTTGAATGCATAATATAAAGCATACCACCCGTTTAAAGAAAAAACGGGTGGTTTTTTGATTTTATGATGAATGCTGCTGAAGGGTTTGATAGACAGCTTCCGTCAAGATCTCAATGCCGGTAAAGATAGCAGAGCGGTCGAATGTCATATATGGATGATGTAGACCGGGCTCTAGATCACAGCCTAAACCAAGCATCGTGGATTTGATATGCGGAACCTTTGCTGCATAAAAGTGAAAATCCTCTCCGCCTGTCGTGACGATCGGGGGATCGAGCTGCTCTTTGCCTAAAATCTGTTCAATTGCATTAGACATGATCTGGACAGCTTCCTCATTTAAGGTTGCGGCAGGCAGACGGTGATCGGTTGAAAGTGTAATGGAAGCGCCAAAGGCATCCGCTACAGCATGTACGGCTCTTTCAATTTCTTTTTCTAGTTCATCCATCACATCATTTGTTTGTGCCCTGACATCTAATGTAAAAGAAGCTTTGCCAGGGATGATGTTTGAACTGCCCCCGCCAGCATGTAGGTTGGTCATTTTTACAGAATGTGCAACTCTTGGGTCGACATGGATATGCGCGAGTCTCTGCACGAGGGTAGAAGCCACTTCAATGACGTTGACCCCAAGATGCGGGCGTGCACCGTGGGCTTCCTCTCCAATAATTGTGCCGATGTAATGATTACTCGATCCATGTAAAATTGCAGGTGCACAGCGTCCGTTTAATGTTTCTTGAATTGGGCGCACATGCACTCCGTATAAGTAATCAACGTCTGCTAACATACCTTTTTCAATCATTTTCAGCGCGCCGCCGCCTTTTTCCTCAGCAGGCTGAAAAATGAAGCGGATGGTGCCGTTCGGGAGCTCCTTTTCCTTTAATGCCATGAAGGCGCCGAGAGCCATTGTCATGTGTGCATCGTGACCACATGAATGATTGGGTTGAAACTCACCATCTACTTCCTGCCAAAGTGCATCAATATCGGCTCTCACAGCGACCACTGGTGCGCCTTCTCCAATTTCACCAATCACTCCTGTACAGTCGTCAAATGTTCGAGTCTTGCAGCCCATTTTTTTTAATATGCCTTCAAGATAAGCCGTCGTATTCGTTTCTTCCCAGCTTATTTCTGGGTGGGCGTGCAGGTGTTCAAAGATGTCTGTCACGGTCTGTTGCATTTCGTTTGTCAAAGTTGTCATGAGTAGCCTCCTTGCTGACAGAAAATCTGCCAAAACATTCTTTTAGTGAAATAATATTGATCTTAAATATCATCAGTGTTTATAATATAACACATCATTTGATTATTCTGAAAATTAAGTGAAATTCCGATCGGGACAAAGGGGTTTTGACACATGAAAACAGCGGCAGTATCAGCACCAGAGAAACAAAAACGAAAACTTCAAATGCCGGATGCGTATGTTCTCTTATTTATCATTGCGCTCATTTGTACCATTGCAACGTATTTTGTACCAGCGGGTGAGTTTGACCGAAAGACATCAGGGGAAATCACAACAGCTGTTCCTGGCAGCTATCACCGCATTGATCAATCACCCGTAAGTCCCGTTGGCTTTTTTACAGCCATTCAGGAAGGGATGGTAGGGTCCTCTTCTATTATTTTTCTCATTCTATTTACTGGCGGAACCATTGCCATTTTGGAGAAAACAGGTGCCATTAACGGAATGATTCACCATGTCATCAGCAGGTTTCAAACGAAGCAATTATTGTTTATTTGTATTGTTGGAGGATTATTTTCGGTGCTTGGAACGACCGGCATTGTCGTGAATTCTGTTATAGGATTTATTCCAATCGGGATTATTGTGGCAAGGTCCTTGAAATGGGACGCTGTGGCAGGAGCAGCGGTCATTTACATCGGCTGTTATGCTGGATTTAACGCAACCATTTTGTCTCCATCTCCACTAGGTTTATCTCAAACGATTGCAGAGCTGCCGATCTTTTCTGGCATTGGCCTGCGTGTCATTATTTATCTTTGCTTTCTTATATCTAGTATTGTGTACATCTATTTATATACAAGACGCCTGAAGAATAAAGAAAAGGGAAGTCTTCTTGGTGATCAATGGTTTCCTGCGAAGGGGCTTGGCGGATCTGATGCAGAATCTGTCGACAAGCCTGCATTTACCGGCAGACATAAGCTGATTTTAGCGGTGTGCGGATTGTCTCTTGGGGGCTTCTTATATGGCGCGCTTCAGCTTGGCTGGACCGATAAGGAAATGGCAGGTGTGTTCATTTTTATGGCCATTGCTGCTGGATTGCTTGGCGGATTAGCAGCCAATGATATTGCGAAAACATTTATTGTCGGCTGTCAAAGCCTTGTGTACGGCGCACTCATTGTCGGAATGGCACGCTGCATTTCTGTCATTTTAGAAAACGGTAAGCTGCTTGATACAGTGGTCAATGGCTTGGCGAGTATGCTGACAGGATTTAGTCCAATTGCTGGTGCGATTGGGATGTATATTGCGAGTGCACTTCTTCACTTTTTGATTTCATCAGGATCAGGAGAAGCGGTTGTCTTTATTCCAATTCTTGCGCCACTGGCTGATTTAATGGGCATCACAAGACAGGTAGCTGTTGAAGCGGTTATGCTTGGCGAAGGGGTGGTCAACTGTATCAATCCGACGTCAGGTGTGTTGATGGCTGTGCTTGCTGCAAGTGGTATTCCTTATGTGAAGTGGCTGCGTTTTATGGTACCGCTTGCGCTCATTTGGTTTGTCATTGGTCTTGTCTTTATTTGTATCGGCGTTATGATCAACTGGGGACCTTATTAAACATGTATAAAGCTGCTGACAATTGTTTGGCAGCTTTTTTCTTGTGGAAATATGCATGGAGACAGCGCTTTGAAAGCACAATAAGTGTGTTCACAAATTCGCTACATATTTTTTTTGAGCAACCCCCTTGCAAAAGTTTGTGAAGTGTTGCACAATAAGAATGTGAAATACTTCACATACGAAAAACAACCTAGTTTTACTCAGGAGGATGAGATAAATGACAAACGAAAAAGTAAACAAAGTAGCACTTATTGGAGCAGGTTTTGTAGGCAGCAGTTATGCCTTTACATTAATAAATCAAGCGATCACAGATGAATTGGTTGTCATCGATTTAAATCAAGATAAAGCAATGGGTGACGTCATGGATTTGAACCACGGGAAAGCATTTGCTCCGCATCCTGTGAATACATGGTATGGAGATTATGAGGATTGTAAGGATGCAGACATTGTATGTATCTGTGCTGGTGCGAACCAAAAGCCAGGTGAAACGAGACTTGACCTTGTTGAGAAAAATTTAAATATATTTAAAGGCATTGTAGACAATGTGATGAAAAGTGGATTCGATGGTATTTTCTTAGTCGCCACGAACCCTGTTGATATTTTGACATATGCCACTTGGAAATTCAGTGGCCTGCCAAAAGAGCGAGTGATTGGCAGTGGAACCACACTTGATACTGCAAGATTTAGATACATGCTCAGTGAGTACTTTGAAGCAGCGGCACACAATGTGCATGCGTACATCATTGGAGAGCATGGGGATACAGAGCTTGCTGTGTGGAGTCATGCGAATATCGGAAGTGTACCCATTACAGAATTAATGAAGAGAAATGATCAATACAAACAAGAAGATTTAGATGAGATGATGGAAAATGTCCGCCATGCCGCTTACCAAATCATTGAGAAAAAAGGCGCCACTTACTACGGCGTAGCGATGAGTTTGGCCCGCATTACAAGAGCGATCCTGCACAATGAAAACAGTATTTTGACCGTCAGCACTTACTTAGATGGAGAGTATGGAGCAGAAGATGTCTACATTGGTGTACCTGCCCTTGTGAATCGAAATGGCGCAACAGAAGTGATGGAGCTTGCACTTAATGATACAGAAAAAGAACAATTCGCACACAGTGTGAATGTGTTAAAAGAGATTTTGGCTCCTCATTTTTAATCAAAAGCAACCTATCTGAGCAGAAAAGGATGAATCACTATGTGGCAGCAAATATATAATCCGTTTGGTAATGAGTTCGTGAGTGCATTGGTAGCAATGCTCCCAATTTTGTTTTTCCTACTTGCATTAACTGTATTTAAGTTAAAAGGTGTTTTAGCCGCTTGTTTTACCTTAATCGTCAGCTTTGTAACAGCTGTTTTCTTCTTTCATATGCCAATTGAAAAGGCATTATCTGCTGTGCTGCTCGGTATATCTAATGGGCTGTGGCCGATTGGATATATCGTCATCATGGCGGTATGGCTCTATAAAATTGCTGTGAAATCTGGTAAATTCGATGTCATTCGTTCTAGTATTGCAGGAATCTCTCGAGATCAACGTCTTCAGCTCTTATTAATTGGTTTTAGTTTTAACGCATTTTTAGAGGGAGCCGCTGGGTTTGGTGTACCGATTGCGATCAGTGCCGCTCTCTTAACAGAGCTTGGGTTTAAACCGCTGAAAGCTGCGATGCTCTGCTTAATTGCCAATGCTGCGTCTGGCGCATTTGGTGCTGTGGGTATCCCAGTCATTACAGGGGCGCAAATGGGCAATATGACGCCGCTTGCGTTATCTCAAACCCTTGTGTATACGATTCCGTTTATTTCATTCTGTATTCCGTTCCTGCTCATTCTCATTGTGGACGGATTCAAAGGGATTAAAGAAACGCTCCCTGCCTTGCTTGTTGTAAGTGGAAGTTATGCCATTTTACAAGCTGTCACAATGGTGACAATGGGTCCTGAGCTTGCCAATATTATTTCAGCCTTAGCAAGTATGGGCATTTTGGCTTTATTTCTTCGAAAATGGCAGCCGAAACACATTTATCGTGAAGAAGGAGCACCAGCCATTGAACAGAAACAAACGTATCGCGGCATTGAAGTACTGAAAGCATGGTCTCCGTTCTATATTTTAACCGCCGTTATTACGGTATGGAGTCTGCCAGCATTTAAAGCATTGTTTGCTGCAGGAGGCCCGCTCAACTGGACGACGATTTTAGTGAAGATGCCGTTTTTGCATCAGCAAATTGTGAAATTACCACCAATTGCACAAACAGAAACACCCATTGATGCAATCTTTAAAATTGATGTCATCAGTGCAACGGGTACTGCCATTCTGATTGCGGTGATGCTGACAGGGTTGTTTAGCAGACATATTACATTAACAGAAGGCGCTGCCTGTTTAAAAGCATCAGTGAAAGAGCTTTGGGTACCTGTTCTTACCATTTGTTTTGTCATGGGCTTTGCCAACTTGGCGAACTTCGCTGGACTAAGTTCAGCCATTGGGCTTGCACTTGCTAAAACAGGCGATTTGTTCCCGCTTGTCAGCCCGGTGCTTGGCTGGATCGGGGTGTTTATTACAGGATCTGTCGTGAGTAACAACGCTTTATTCGGCAACCTTCAAGCGGTCACTGCTTCTCAAATCGGCTCACAGGCAGGTTTGTTAATCGGGGCAAATACAACTGGCGGGGTCATGGCAAAATTAATTTCTCCACAATCCATCGCCATAGCTACAGCAGCTGTTGGAGAAACAGGTAAAGAATCTGAGCTCTTCCAAAAGACCGTGAAGTACAGCTTCATCCTGCTCGGCATTGTGTGTATATGGACATTCATTCTTGCTCAATTTGTATAGGTTTAAAAAAAGACTGAGACAGCTCTCAGTCACAGCGTGTAGATAAACCCTCGCATTCTTTGTCAGGTCTGTGCTCCGGTGCTCACGAATGTAAAATTCGCTCCGCTCCGGTGCTCGCCTTTCCTAGACTGCAAAGGTTTTCTATCACGCTGAAAGAAGGAAGACAAAGGGCTAAAACAAAGATCATTTTAGCCCTTTGTCAACAAAAAAGACTGAGACAGCTCTCAGTCTTTTTTGTTTATGTCGATTCCCTTGTCACAAGCCGGGTAGGCAGATGGATATGTTCACGCTGTAATGGTTTTTGGTCTTGCAGGATCTCGATTATTTGCTGCACAGACCGCTGGCCAAGCTCTACGATCGGGATGTCAATTGTGGTGATTGTTGGAGCTGTCACCTCGCAAATGTCTTGATTGTCATAGCCGATCACCGCTAGATCCTTAGGGATTTGATAACCGTATGAAATGGCCTGTTTAATGAGCCCTGCTGCGACTTGATCATTACCCGTGAAAATGGCATCAGGTGCATTCTTCATGTCATGGATGACATCCATTAAGCGAAAACCGTCTTCAATGGTGAAGGCCTCCCCAAAAAGCCAATCGTCATGCAGCGGCAAGCCGTGTGCAGAAAGTGCATCAAGATAGCCCTGTTTCCTTTGTTTTTGTGCTTCACTGCTTTCAGTATCAAAGCAAAACCCAATCGATCTTCGCCCTGACTGAATCAAGTAGTCAACCGCTTTATAGGCGGCTTCCCGCTCATCGTATCCAATAATCGGGATGTCTGCTGTTTGATGATATTCGTTCGCCATGACAATAGGGCCGTTCGTTAAAAATGGCTCGATCTTTTCCCACGGATTTTCTAATGCCCCTAATATGACCCCATCTACTTCTCTTTTTTTTAATAATTGAAGCCCTTCAAGCTCTAACGATTCCTGATAAAACGTCTGAAGCACGATGGCTTTATAACCTTGATCCAGTACTTCCTTTGATATGCCTTTAATCAATTGTGCAAAAAAAGGATGGTCCACAGCCGGGACAGACACAGCAATGGTTTTTGTCTGATGTGAACGAAGAGTGCGAGCCGCTGAACTTGGTGTATATTCCATTTCTTTCATCACCTGTAAAATAAGCTGACGCTTTTCCTCTGACACATATGGATGATGATTCAGCACTCTGGAAACGGTGGTGGTTGAAACCCCGCAGCGTTTGGCAATTTCATAAATTGTACACATATTAACAAATCCTTTACACAAAGTTATTGTTCTGAAATCGATAACATCATTTACAATGTGAAACAAGTTAAATATTAACAAATGGAATTGATTAATTGGAGGGAATGGAATGCAAATATTGACGAAGATATCAGGTAAAAGCAAGGATTATCTTCCTTTGCTGGATATGATCAATCAAGGTGTTCAAGTAAAGTCTGATTCAGTTGAGAAGCACCTAGCAAATGAAAAGCTGGTGACGTTCCTTGAGCAAGATATAGGGCGCACAGGCTTGGAAAAAATTCTCTTCCATTATAAACAAAATAAGGAAAAAAAGATACCGTTTCTGCCAGTTGATAAACTGATTTCAGAGGATGAGATCGATGATATCATGCAGGTGTTGAAAGAAGTATTGAGTTCTGGCCGTTTTACTTCAGGTCCATATATTCCGGCGTTTGAAAAGCAGCTCGCTGAGTACTTAGGGAAGAAATATGTCATTGCCACGTCAAGTGGAACAGATGCCCTAATGATCAGCCTCATATCAGCAGGCGTCCATCCGGGAGACGAGGTCATTTTGCCAGCGAATAGCTTTGCTGCAACAGAAAATGCAGTGCTTGCGATTGGGGCTGTTCCGGTCTATGCCGATATTGATCCAGATACTTACTGCTTGGCACCGAGTGAAATTGAGAAGCATATCACAGATCAAACGGCATGCATTCTTCCGGTTCATTTATATGGAAAGCAAGCGGATATGAAGGCCATTTCGGCGATTGCGAAACGGCATGGGTTGAAAATCATTGAAGATGGCTGTCAGGCGATCGGCAGCAGCGGCCTTGGTGCATATGGAGATGGACTTGTTCTCAGCTTTAATCCATACAAAAACCTTGGCGTCTGCGGTAAGGCAGGGGCTATCGCCACAAATGATGAAGCCTTAGCGGAAAAATGCATGGAGATCAGCTATCACGGCTTTGAAGTAGGAAAGAAAAATGTCAAACGCAGTGACTATGGATTTAATTCTAAAATTGATAATTTGCAGGCAGCGATCGGACTCGAACGCATGAAGTATTTAGGATTACAAAACTTTAAACGCTTTTACTTAGCAAAGCGATACATTGACCAGCTGCAAACGCTTGAGGAAGAAGGATACTTGAAGCTTCCGAAGCTGACGGATGATCATGTCTGGCATCTGTTCCCGATCAGAGTGCTAAAGGGCGAACGAGATGAGCTTGCAGCGAAATTGCTGGAAATGGGCATAGAAACAGATGTTTATTACCCGATTCTATCGCATCAGCATCAAACAAATCTTGTTTCTCAAAAGTATAAACGTACGACACTTCCACACACGGAAAAAGCAGCACAGCAATTACTTCACTTGCCGCTGTATCCAGGCATGCCGCTGCAAGATCAGGAGAAGGTCATCGAGGGGGTTCATCATGTTATCAAGTCTTCCATTCAATAAAAAGCTGCTGAATAAGCCGGAAAATCCGAAGTGGATCGTCTTCTGTGACTTTGATGAAACCTATTATTCTCACGGAATGACCGATGAGCAGAGAGAGGATGTAAAGCGGCTGGAAGCCTTTGTGGCAGAAAAGAGCGAAGCAGGACAGCTCATGCTTGGCTGGGTCACGGGAAGCAGCCTCGATTCTGTCACAAGTAAAATGGAAAAAGGAGGTTTTCATCAATTCCCGCATTTCATTGCGTCGAACTTAGGAACTGAAATTGTGTATACATCGGAAGCCCGTTTTGGACAGCCAGATGCGGAATGGATGAAGCGGCTGGATGCGCAGGGCTTTTCAGATGAAAAAATTGAAGACATCCTGGAAACCGTACGTGAAAAGGGAATTCATCTCAGACCGCAAACGCAGCTGGGCAGCTCAGGGTATAAGAAGAATTTCTATTATCAGGAGCAGGATGAACGGACAGATCTTCATCATCTATCATTCATCCAAACACTTGCCAAAGAGCGCGGGGTGGCGGTCAACATTAACAAATGCAATCCGCTCGCAGGAGACCCTGCGGATTGCTATGATGTCGATTTTTTACCAGTCGGAACAGGGAAGGATGAAATTGTCCGCTTTATGCTGAACCAATATGATCTATCAAAAGATCAAGGCTTTGCCTTTGGAGATAGTGGGAACGATTTGCGGATGCTTCAATCCGTCACGCATGGTTTCCTCGTCCAAAATGCGACGGCCGAAGCCAAGCGGCACCATCATCAGATTTGTCATCATGGGTATGCAAAAGGAATCTATGAAACACTGAAAACAGTGATGTATAAACATGAGGAGGCACATTCATGAAGAAAATTGGAATTGTTGGAGCAGGGAATATTGCAAAAGCTCATGCAAGAGCATTATCAACAATCAAAGGTGCAGAGTTATCCGGTGTCTATGATTTGCACGAGTCAGTTGCACAGGGATTCATTAAACAGTACGGCGGACGTGTGTATTCAAGTATTGAAACACTAGCAGATGCATCTGATGGGTTGATCATTGCCTCCCCTAATTTTTGTCACAAAGACCATGCCCTTCAGGCACTAAGAGCAGGACAGCCCATTTTATGTGAAAAGCCGATGGCTGTGTCGCTGAAGGAAGCGAAGGAAATGGTGGAGACAGCCAAACAGTTCCAGGTTCAAGCCAGTATGGGCTTTAACTATCGTTACTTATCCTTTGTGAATATTTTGAAGAACTTGATTGCCAATGGTGAATTAGGCCGCATTTTGACCGTCAGGACTCATTTTAAGAAAAACAGTGCCCTCAGAAGAAAGACATTTTCATGGAGAGACGGCGGTGAGAGTCTGCGCACGAGCGGTGCATTAGGGGATCTTGGTATTCATTTAATTGATATGCTGTGGTACTTATTTGGCAGTGACATGAAGAAAGAATCACTTAATACCAAGATGCTGACACATGTAAAGGAAAAAGAAGAGAAAAAGGTGCAGGTGGATGATCATACCGAAATTTTCGGACAGATGGAGAATCAAGTGTTCTTTCACTTGGTCACATCCAAAAGCACGCAGCCTGAGGAATGCGGATTTAGTGTAGAAGTCGTTGGTCATGACAAGGTATTCAAATACCATTCGAACATGAAAAACGAATATGAGATCAGTGATGGATTGTGTGTGGAGCGTCATCAAATGCCGCAAACCCTGCTGACAGATCCGCCAAATGAATTTTACGGATGGTCTGATACGTTCCGTGATCAGCTGATGCACTGGGTGAATACTGATCCATATCCATGTCATATGAAAGTGGCTGATTTTGTAGATGGGTATCGCGCACAGGCTGCGCTCAATACATGCTTCGAGAGGGAAGAGGCTGTCAAGTCTGCCCGGGCATATTAAAGAGGTGGAGCGGAGGATGTCATGACTCCGCTCCTTTTTAGAGGAAGTGAAAAGATGAAAAAAGTATTTTATTTTGGCTGTGTCTTTTATTTTTTTATTGGGACCATTCATGTGTTTTTTGGCAGCTTAACTCCTTATTTACTGTCAAGTTACGATAAGGGTCCCGGGGAATTATCTTCTTTAATCTTTTTTCAGTTTATTGGTTTTTTGACAGGTGTTCTGTTATCCCCCATTCTTGTGAGGAAAAAAGGCTATGGCGCTGTTCTGACCATGGGTCTTTTGCTGATGATCGGGTCACTTCTCCTTGGGCTTTTGGTGCCGGGCTGGACAACACTTGTGCTGGCAGGTTTTTTTCTTGGGAGCGGTGCAGGCAGTCTTGAGACCACAGCCGGAGCTTATGTGATTTCGATGGCAAACAGTGCGAAGCGAATCAGCATCATGGAGGTCTTTTTTGGGTTAGGAGCGCTGTTATTTCCACTTGTGATTCTGCTAACTGTCACTGAACAGACGTGGCACTATGTGTTTTTATTTCAAGTCGGTGCACTGACTTTCTTTCTTATGCTCTGGCTTGCCTTTATGAACAAATTGCCTCGTGGACAGATGGATTCTTCTTCCAATTCCAATGGGATGAGAAAACCGTCCTTACTTGTTGATCGAAACAATCGAATGATTGTGGTGCTCATGATCTGTTTTGCTTTTTTCTACGCAGGGATTGAAACGAACTTTGCGAACTTTTTGCCGTCGATCATGCTGGAAAAAGGGGGAGACAACTGGAGTCTTTTTGCGGTTTCTACCTTTTGGACAGCGATCGTCATTGGCAGAACTGTCATTGCGAGAAAAGCTGATCAGCTGCATCCGCTGCGTTTTTTAAAGCTAAGCGCAGCACTCATGATTCTGCTGCTCGTTGTATTTGCCCTGACAACCCACATCGCCGCGCAGCTGCTTCTCATCTTTTTCATCGGCCTGTGCGCAGCTGGCATGTTCCCAATCGCACTGACTGCATCTGCATTAATGATTGAAAATGCCATCGACGAGGCAACGAGTTACTTTATTGCAGCCGCAAGTTTAGGCGGAGCCTGCTTGTCCTTCTTGATTGGCTTTAGTCTTGAATGGGCAGGAGCAGCAAGTGCCGTCTTTGTTTTCGCCTTCTTAGCTGTTCTTCTGTTTGCAGCTGCGATTCAAATGAATCGTGCTAAGAAAAAGGATACGGTTCTGTCGCAGCAATCGGCGCTGAAAGCCGATCGGTAAGCAATATCCAATGTCTCCTTGAGTCCACCTGAAAAGATACAAAGGACTTGTACTAAAACACAGAACGTTTGAATAATATGTACAAGTCAGCATCAAAAGGAGGACGTCTATGTGGCGGTGTTTTTTGGTTATATCTTTTTAGGGTTGTCACTTTCAGCGCCTGTTGGGCCAGTCAATGCAGCCCAAATCGACAGAGGGATTAAAAGTGGATTTTGGCACGCGTGGATTTTTGGTGTGGGGGCGATGGCCGCGGATATTGTCTATATGCTCCTCATCTATTTTGGTGTCGCCCAGCTTTTGACTGCACCTCTAGTGAAAACCTTTTTGTGGCTGTTCGGCTTTTTTGTTCTGACCTATACGGGCATTGAAAGTCTGCGTAAAATCAATTTGCAGGAGAGCCCGAAAAAGGATGGTGGAAACACTTCGGTTGGTCAGTCGTTCATGACGGGGTTTTTCATTTCTCTTTCCAATCCGCTCAGTATTTTATTTTGGCTTGGCATCTACGGCAGTATTTTGGCTAATACGATTGAAAAGTATGGGGCATCTCAAATGCTGATGTACAGCATGGCTATTTTTATCGGCATGCTGATCTGGGATTTCAGTATGGCGCTTCTTGCTAGTTCGTTTAGGCGCTATTTAAGTGAACGTGTCTTACATGGCTTATCCGTTCTTGCAGGCTTATCTTTACTTGGTTTCGGCGCCTATTTTGGGTATCAAGGGATCATGGCGTTGATTGGGTAGAAAAGCAGACTGATACATTCAGTCTGTTTTTTTTGTAAGGATTGACAGACATAACACATTCTTGAATAATGGTGGGATATTGCCATCTGTATTTTTCTTCCAGTATTCAACTATGTGTGCATGCTGATCTTATCAGTTATCACAGCAACATTGTCTATCTATTTAGCTTTTGCTCAGCCCTCATTTATTGGGTACTTGATTCTGTCTTTTTGATGAAGAACAGATCATAGGAATGATACAAAAGCGCTCTATTAAAAGAAGCAGTTTGACGGCCGCATACACTTGTCTGTTCATGCATCATGGAGTGAAAGACACACATACATGCTCAATTTGAACAAGAACGTCCACCTCTTGAATGCGCAAGGAAAGTCGTTGAAGGACAGTCACCACAGCCTTTTTTTCTCATAGGCTATGGAGAAGACGCTAAAACGAGGTGGAAGAAATGGCCCAATTGTATGCAAAAAGTTGCCTTGATCAAAATCTACGATCACTAGAAGAATGGAAGCAGGATGCTTTTACTCAATTTGGAGAGATGGTAGGAGATGAGGCAGATACATTCCCTTGTGTACCGGGAAGACAGGGGTTTTTTCTCGATCATTTACGCTATGGGTTTGTTGGTGATCCGAGGAAAGAGGAAGCGGTTGATGAATTAGCCCAGCTGCTGAGAGAATATCAAAGCTGTGCGAAAGAAACGGGTCAATATGCTTCATTTATTTGTTTTTTTGAAACACCGCAGGATTTAAAAGAAAGTTCACTTGAACAGTTTGAGCAGCAGTTTTGGTCACTGCTTCAACGACTGCACCAGAAAGATGAAGTGCCATGGCCTGAGGATATTCCACTAGATACTCATCATCATGAGTGGGAGTATTGCTTTCACGGGGAAGCGTATTTTATTTTGTGCTCCACACCGGCTCATAAGCTCAGAAAAAGCCGCCACTTCCCTTATGTCTTGATGGCATTTCAGCCTAGATGGGTGTTTGAGAAATTGAATGGATCGACCAAATTTGGTCAAAAAATGAGCCAGCTCGTTCGCAAGCGGCTCAAAGCGTATGATGAGGTCAGCGTTCACCCATCATTAAAATGGTACGGTGATCCGACCAATCATGAATGGAAGCAATACTTTCTCCCAGATGAAGAGGCGGAGAAACCAGCCTCCGCCAAATGTCCTTTTACTGCATTAAAAAACATGATGAAATTATGATGCGGTCTGATCCTGCTGCTTCCACTTTTTTCTCATAAATAGCACCATGATGGCAATCACTGCAATGATCCCAAGGCTGATAAAAAAGCCAGGTCGTCCGCTTGCCTCTGTTAAAGTGCCTGAAATGGCGGCTCCAATCAAGAGAAGCGCAAGAATCATTTCGCACGTTTGGCGAGTGGATGGCTTTGATAGCTTTTTACTTGAGAACAGAATGAATACCCATGTGTACAGAAGGGTAAGGCCGGCTGCTGTTGTGAGATGCTCGTAGATGTGTTTAGACAAAAAGAGCGCAAGCAAAATCGAGACAATTAAGCCAGCAGCAGTTAAGATAATCGAAGGCCATCCGACATGAGTTGGGTCTTTTTGTTTAAAACAAGCAGGTGCATCTTGATGCTCCGACATTGAGCCAAGCAGTGTCGTGACCGCATAAAGAGAGGCAACCAATGTCGAAAAGCCGGCAATAATGAAGATGCCATTAAAGATATGAAGAAAGATCGATAAATGAAACGGCTCCAATGATGTAATAAATGGACTGCTGTTCTTGTCAAAGGCGGTTACTGGGACAAGCAAGAGAGCAAGTCCAATTGAGACGATATAGATGACCGCTAGAATGATCAGCATGACGCGTCCAGACTTTGCCGCATCCTTCGGGTCCTTTAAATGAACCGCCATCAGCCCCATGACTTCAATTCCCCCAAATGCATAAAACGCGTAAATCAATCCATTCCAAAGACCAAGCGGACCGAGGGGCATCCATTCGTGATCTTTGTTTGGCAGATGCAGGGTCGGTTTATGATCTGTCAGAATGCCGAATAACACAAGCACAGCAAGGATCATAAATAGAAAAATCGCCGCTGTCTTCAGTACTGCAAGGACATTTTCTGTCTTTTGAAAAGAAGAAAGCCCTATGATAATCACGAGCAGGGCAAGAGCGGAATAAATCGCAGAAAACACCCAGAGCGGAACAGATGGAAACCAGTGGCGGGTAAAAAGAGAAATCGCTGTTAACTGACTTCCCGTAATCAACATTTCTGCAAACCAATACACCCAGCCATTGCTAAACCCTGCCCAGCGTCCATATGCTTTACGAGCATAGGAACAAAATGACCCTTTATCAGGGTTATCGGCTGTCATCGCAGCCAAATGCTTAAAGACGAGATAGGTTCCGACCGCAGCAAGCAAAAAAGAAATGCAGACGGAAAAACCGGACTTTGTAATGGCAATGCTGGAACCAAGGAAGAAACCAGTGCCAATTGTACAGCCGACTCCGATGAGAGAAAGCTGCCACCAAGATAAAGTTTGTTCTTCTTTCAATGCATGTGCAACACCTTTCGATTTCAATGACATTAGCTTGTGACCGCCGTCTTTTTTTATACATGATCAAGGGGACGTTTTGGGCATACTGACATGGAAAGGAGTGCATGTGATGAACGGAGAATATGTCATTTTACCAAAGGATGGACACGGCTTTCGCTTAGGAAAAGGCCAATGTATGCGGGTCGTTGATATTGAAGGTCAGCAAGTAGCAGATGTCATGGCCTATCATGAAAAGGATTTTTATGAAAAATTTGACCAAGGCGCGACAATGGACAGCCTATTTTCGTCAAAAGTGAAAAAAGGGGATAAGCTCTATTCTAATTTATATAAACCGATGTTTACGGTCATTGAAGACACAGTCGAATGCCATGATTTATACATGCCCGCCTGCCGGCAAGAAATGTATCAGCTTTTATACGGACGGACGCATTTAGAGGTCATGCATACATGCTACGATAATTTGCGGACTGCCTTTGAGCCATTTGGGATTCCTAAGGAGGATATGTACTATCCTTTTAATGCCTTTATGAATACAGTCATTGATGAAAAAGGAAAACTGTCTGTGGAGCTCCCAAAATCTCTTCCCGGTGATTACATTCGTCTGCGAGCCGAAATGGATCTCATTGTGGCCGTATCCGCATGTCCTTCTGATATTGGGAATTGTAATGGCGCAAGCTGTACATCTATACGGGTAGAAATTGATTGAAAAAGAAAAGGGCCAGTCCATATAGACATGGTCTTTTTCTTTTGTGAATGTTTGATCATTAATGAAATAGGGGAACGTCTAACAAAATGTTCTTCCTGAAAACATGGTATAATGAAGACTTAAAAAACGTTGTCAAACCAATGAATTCAGAGTAAAACCTGTTCTCTTCATGTAGAGGATGCTTAGGAGGAAAAGTGTATGAGTTTGCAGAAAAAGATCAGCCAAGAGTTGCATGTGCAGCCCTCAATTGACCCAAAGCAGGAGATCGAAAAGCGGGTTGGATTTCTAAAGGAATACTTGAAAAAAACTGGCGCAAAAGGATTCGTCCTCGGCATTAGCGGCGGACAGGATTCAACGCTCGCTGGCCGTCTTGCACAGCTGGCTGCATCTGAGCTGCGTCAAGAAGGAAAAGAAGAGGCAGTCTTTATTGCGGTGCGCCTCCCGCACGGTGTGCAGCAGGATGAAGATGATGCACAGCTCGCTTTATCATTTATTCAGCCGGACAAGTCGTGGAAATATGATATTGCGCCTGCCGTGACGGCATTTAGTGAACAATATCAAAAGGACACAGGCGGCCCGTTGTCTGACTTTAATAAAGGAAATGTCAAAGCACGTATGAGAATGATCGCGCAGTATGCTGTCGGAGGAGAAGAAGGATTGCTTGTCATCGGTACAGATCATGCAGCTGAAGCAGTAACCGGCTTCTTCACGAAGTATGGCGATGGCGGTGCAGATGTTCTTCCGCTCACAGGTCTGACGAAACGCCAAGGCCGGATGCTGCTAGAAGCGCTGCAAGCACCTGAGCGCCTATACTTAAAGAAACCGACAGCGGATCTGCTTGATGACAAACCTCAGCAAACGGATGAAACAGAACTTGGCATTACGTACAATGAAATTGATGATTACTTAGAAGGTAAGCCAGTGTCAGATCAAGCAGCAGAAGCGATTGAAAAGCGCTATGTTCAATCAGAGCATAAACGCCAAGTACCAGCTTCCATGTTTGATGACTGGTGGAAATAAGAAAATGCAAGAGACCTCTCCTGTGATGGAGAGGTTTTTTATAGTAAAAATACTGTTTGGAAAATATAAAATTATTTATAATGGTCTCTTATTGAATATGTATTTAGGATGATAATCAGCAACTTTAACCAGCAGATATTGCTTAATCATTTAAGAAATAAAACAAACCTATATTATTTACTAGAAAAATGAAATTGATTGTATTTTTATTTGAATAATAAAAATTTTCTAAAAATTTAGTTGACAATCTCCGTTATGTCATTTTATGATTGTTTACGTAAACGCTTACCGTAAACGTTTACTATAATCGAAAGGGGAGGAATTTGTTGATGAAAAATAAAGAAAAATGGAGCGGTGTATTCCCGGCTGTCTTAATTCCTTTTAAAGATGACTATTCAATTGATGAACCTGCTTTTCGTAAGCTTGTCCGTTGGGTGGCGGAGCACAAAGGGATTAACGGTATCGTTGTCAATGGACATACTGGCGAGATTATGACTTTACTGCCACATGAACGAGCTGAGGCTGTGCGCATTGCAGCCGACGAATTAAAAGGGGAAGTACCTGTCATTTCTGGGGTTTCTGCTGAAGGGACAATTGAAGCGATCCAACATGCAAAAGCCGTTGAAGAAGCTGGCGGAGAAGGTATACTTCTCATGCCGCCACATTCATGGCTAAGATTCGGTATGCAGCCTGAGTCACCTGTCCAATTCTTTAAAGAAGTTGCAGAAGCGATTGACATTTCAATCATCGTACATCAATATCCAACTTGGACAAAAACCTCATATACAACCAATCAATTACTAGAAATGTCGGAAATTGAGAATGTTGTCTCGTTTAAAATTGGTCAAAGAGACATGGCACAATACGAGGTCGATGTGCGGGCATTGAAAAAACATGCACCAGATGTATCGTTACTCACATGTCACGATGAATATTTATTGCCAACATTAATTCAAGGGATTGATGGAGCACTTGTAGGTTTCGGCTGTTTTGTGCCAGATTTGATCGCTGAACTTGTGAAATGTGTGGAAGAAAAAGATCTTGTAGCGGCCAATAAAGTTTACGATAGAATCTTCGAATTAAAGCATGCTGTGTATAAAATGGATGAACCTTCATCTACCTCTCATCTGCGAATGAAGGAAGCGATGTACCAGCGAGGTCTAATCAGTAGTTCGCTTGCTAGGAAGCCGGTCTTACCTTTAACTCATAAGGAGAAAGAAGAGATTCGCCAGGGCCTTCAAAGTGTTGGTTTGCTTAAGGAAAACGTCAGTAGATAACAGACCATTAATTTCATGATGAAGGTGAGTCAGGTTATAATAGAGGACAAAACAACAGACTCCCGGAGGTATGAAATGTGTCAGTAAGTATTAAAGATGTAGCATTGAAAGCTGGAGTGTCTATAGCATCTGTTTCCCGAGTATTAAGTGGTAAACCAGGAGTAGGTGCTCAAACGGCTGAAAGAATCAAACAAGTAATTGATGAATTAGGCTATCGTCCTAATTTAGGAGCTAGAGGGCTCGTCAAAAGGAAGACTGGGAATATAGCTGTAGTGGTTCCGCGTGGTTCATATATTTTGAATAATCCATTTTTTTCAACGATTCTAGATGGAATAGCGAAGGAATTAGATGAGACGGAATTCAATATGTTGATGTCGTTTACATCTGTACAACAGCAGCGATTACTTGAAACGCAGGCAGTAGATGGAGCCATTCTATTTTCACCAAGAAATGAAGAACTAAGCATGGATTGGTTAAAAAGTTTAGCCATTCCCATTATAGTTGTCGGAAGTTATCTAGAGGATTCTCCATTTCCATGTGTCAGGCCAGATGATGAAGAAGGTGTGTGTCAATCAATAACGGCCTTATTTGATAAAGGTCATCGAACCATTGGGCTGGTCAATGGTCCAATGAGTTCGATGCATAGTGTGAGGTATTACAAGGGATATGAGCGCACACTTAAAAATTTAGGGTTAACAATAAACAAAGAACTTGTGTTTGAGTTAGATGAATTTGATGGGGGAAAAGTAGTAGAAGTGGTTTCTCAATTTCTCCAAGGAAACCAGCACATGACTGGAGTTGTTTGCTCTTCAGATTTTTTGGCGATGGGGGTCATGAAAGCGGCAAATAACGCAAATGTGTCAATACCTCATGATTTGTCTGTCGTTGGTGCCGATGATGTGCCCATTGCAAGTTTTCTAACCCCTTCTTTATCTTCAGTTCATGTTGATTTAGTTGGAATGGGAAGAAAAGCTGTTTCTTTACTAACACAGTTATTGGAAGGAGAACAGTTAGATGCGATGGAACATATCTTCCCTATGTACTATATAGACCGGGGCACCACGGGAACGCCAAAAAAGAAATGATAGATGCTGAAAACTCGTATGAACGCTTTAGAATGTCTATTGGTTTAAAATGTAAGCGATTTCTTTAGCGCTCTTCGGCATGTACTTTTGCATCATTTCCTCTAATAAGGAGGAGATACCATGACGTTAGAACTCAGCGGAAATCCAAATTCTCATGATGGGCAAGTTGTTGATAGAGCTTCACAACTATTGACTAGAATGGAAAGTGTACCTTTTTCTAGATGGCATTTAAAACCTCGTATCATTATGGGATCTGCTACTTTTTTTGATGCTTTTGATGCTCTATCTTTAGCGTTTGTTCTCCCAGTTCTCATCGGAATGTGGAGTTTATCACCTGCTCAAATTGGTCTTCTTATTGGGTCTGGTTATATAGGACAAGCGATTGGTGCTATTTTCTTTGGCTGGTTAGCAGAAAGGCGCGGCCGTGTATTTAGTGCAAAGTGGACTGTACTCCTCATGTCCGTCATGAGTATTGCATGCGTGTTTTCAGGTAATTTTATGGCCCTGTTTATTTTTCGTTTTATACAAGGGATTGGGGTAGGAGGAGAGGTGCCGGTAGCAGCCTCATATATCAATGAGCTGTCCCGGGCTCAAGGGAGAGGCAGATTTTTTATGCTTTATGAGATGATTTTTCCTTTAGGATTAATGATCTCAGCTCAAATAGGCGCATTTGTTGTACCTAGCTTTGGGTGGAAGTGGATGTTTTTGATTGGGGGCATTGGAGGTTTAATCGTCTTTGTATTCTTTTTCATGTTGCGCGAATCTCCAAGGTGGCTTATTTCGAAAGGCAGGTTAGATGAAGCCGAAAGAATTATTGAAGAAATTGAAGCTAGTACTGACAAACGAATGCCTGTAGCAAAGCAAGTATCTAGCAGTACTGAAAAAGGCGACTGGAAAGAGCTTTTTTCAACTTTTTATCGTAAAAGAACATTGATCGTATGGGGACTATGGTTTTCTGCCTACTTTGTTTCGAATGGTTTAAATAACTGGTTACCGAGTCTTTATAATACTGTTTACAATTTGCCAGTTGGAGATTCATTAAGGGCAGCATCTCTAACAAATATTTTACAGACCATAGGGGTATTCGCTTGTGCATTTTTAATTGATAAAGTAGGACGAAAGCGCTGGGCAACCATTGCATTTATTGTAACAGGTGCTTTATTAACTGCTTTATGGATCAGCGGAGCTAATTCTCCAGAAAGTGTTATATATTTAGGGTCCGCTGCTTACGGAATGATGGGGACAATTACAGTTCTTCTCTATCTATATACACCCGAAATTTATCCAACACGTATGAGGGTGATTGGAACGGCATTTGCTACAGCGTGGCTTAGGCTGGCCTCAGCGATCGCTCCTATTATGATAGGCTTTATTTTAGAGGTAAGCGGTGTTTCAACTATTTTTATTCTTTTCGCAAGTGTGACTGTAGTGGGAGCAATTCTTGCTTTTAAAATGATCGAAACGCGCGAGAAAGTATTAGAGGATATTGCACCGTGAGTTACGCACGCAGTGAAGAACTTATTCCAAAGAGGGTAGGTTCTTTTTTCTATGCAGATGATCTACGTACAATTTTTCAAATTGCCTATCTTTTCGCGCGCCATTTATCATATAATAGATACATTATGTAGCATTCCTTGTCGTAAGGAGGACGTGTCACGAATATGAAAAACAATAGAGAAATCCCTGTGAGACAGCGAAATATTGTCCTCATTGGCTTTATGGGTGTTGGGAAAACAACCATTGGGCAGCTGGTTGCCAAAAAGCTATATAGAGATTTTATTGATGTGGATCAGGAGATTGAGAAAAAGTATAACATGACGATTCCAGATATCTTTCAGCAAAAAGGAGAAGCATTCTTCAGGCAGGCTGAAAAAGATTATATCGTCGATTTATGTGAACATACGCAGCTAAAGATCGTTTCTCTTGGAGGCGGCGCATTCAAACAGGAAGAAATCAAACGCGCCTGCTTGAGGCATTGTACGGTTCTTTTCCTTGATTTATCTTGGGAGAATTGGAAACAGCGGCTTGATATTTTAATTGAAAACCGCCCTGTTCTTCACAACCGGACGCTCGATGAGATGAAAGAGCTGTTTGAAGAGCGCCGGGAAATATATGCCCTTCATAACTCAAGAGTCGAAACAGATCATCTAGAAGCTGAGGAAGTCGCCAATTATATTGTGGACACACTCAAGCTTGGCTGGGATTTATACTCGAAATAAAAAAGTCTACCAACGAGGGTAGACTTTTTCTATAAGTTCAATTCTTCATTCCTTGAATGAGTGCAGCTTTTAAACAGAAGGAAATAGGCTGCTGCTGTGCATCGAATTGAAGTTGAAACAGCTGCTTTGTATCAGGGTCTGCGGATTGAAGATGGGTAACGATCTCTTTTTGAACATTCTCTGGTGTGCGTCCACGCATCATCCAGTCCTGATAATCAATTTGCAGATCCCAGTAACGCTTTTCTTTTTGAGTCAGTTGGTTGGCAGCGAAGAGCTCTTTCCATTCTGATAACGAGTTTTCTCGCACATGAGAAGGATCTCTGAGTCTATTTAAGTGATTAATGAATGAATCCTGTGCAGTGTTTTCGGGTGCGTAATGATCGACGAGCAGGAATGTGCCGCCTTTTTTTAAGACACGGCTGATTTCAGACATGGCTGCCGGAAGGTTTGGAAAGTGGTGAGCGGCAAAGCGGCACGTCACGATGTCAAATGATTCATCAGCGAAGGGCAGTGCTTCTGCGGCTGCCCGCTCAAAAGTAATATGTTTCAGTTGGCGTTCTTCCGCAAGTGCTGCTGCAACCTCGATCATTTTTTGCGTGACATCAATGCCGATTCCTTTAGAAATGATATCTGAAAAGGAAAAAACGGTATGTCCTGCCCCGCAGCCGATATCAAGTAAATGCTCGTGACTCTTCGTATTGGCTGTTGCTTTCATCCATTCCAGCTCTTCTCCGGCTGCAAATATAGGTGAATCTCGATAGTTCTCGGCATTTTGTGAGAATTGGTTTTCGGCTTTAGCATATGGATTCATTTCTTCTCCCCCTTTGTTGTCTCTTTATCGTAAAATTCATTTTGTTATTTGTCTAAGACATAAAAGATATGACATGAATAGTTAAAACCTATGAGGTGATGAAAGTGGATATACGAATGATGGAATATGTCATGGAAGTGTACCGGCAGAAAAGTTTTACAAAAGCAGCGGATCAACTTCACATTGCACAGCCTTCTTTAAGCCAACAAATGAAGAAGCTGGAAGAGGAATTAGACACACCCCTCTTTATTCGAAAGTATGGACAAGTCACGCCCACACCTCAAGGGAGTCGATTCATTAAAAGGGCTGAGAACATTTTGAAGGAAAGAGATGATTTGCTGCGTGAAATGGGAGAAGCAGCTTATGAGGTGGGGAAAGAGCTGAACATTGGAGCGCCAGCAGTCACAGGGGGCTATGTCTTGCCCGGTTTATTAAAAACCTTTTGTCGAACGTATCCTCATGTTCACGTTCAACTAATAGAAGAATCACCTCGTGAGCTAGAAAAACTTCTATTGGCTGGAAAGCTGGATTTGGCTATTTTATCTATGCCTGTCGAGCATGAATCATTGAAAACGAAACACATGCTGACAGAGCCGCTTCTTCTCGCAGTTCCGCAAACTGCCCAGCCCTGGTCAACAGATGAATTGAACGAAATCATCAATCAAGCAGATCAGAAAGGGTCTGTTCCGTTTCGCCTTCTGGAAGACGCCGCATTTATTATGTTGAAAGAGGGATATGGCTTTCGGCAAGTGGTCATGGAACTATGTCTTCATCATGGTTTTCAGCCGAAGATTACCTTTGAAACAAGTCATATTCAAACAGCGCAGGCATTGGTCAAAAATGGACTAGGTGTGACAGTTGTGCCGAAAATGGTGGCACAAGAGGAATGGAACGAAGTCACTTATTTGAAAATTGATTCATGCCCAACCCGCACTCTTGTGTTTGCATATGTGGAAGAAAGGTATTTAACGAAAGCCGCTCAAGCCCTAATGGACCTTTACCAGAATCAAGCTTAAACAAACGTTTAATTAAATGCAAAAAGCAGGGGAGCACCCTGCTTTCTAATAGATATCCAGACGCTGATCCGTCATCACAGGAATTTGCTGTCTCACTTCATCCACTAGCTGAAGATCAATTTCCGCATAATAAATGTCTTCCTCATGGCTTGTTTCAAGCAGAATACGGCCAAGTGGATCAATCACCATGGAGTGGCCAGGGAATTCAGTGTCTCTGCTTGTGCCTGTTCTGTTAACAGCAATCATAAATGACTGGTTCTCAATCGCTCTTGCGATGAGCAGGCAACGCCAATGATCCACTCTTGCTGACGGCCATTGCGCCGTATTGATGAGCACTTTCGCCCCTTTGTTTACAAGTGTTCTGGAAAGCTGCGGAAAGCGAAGGTCGTAGCAGATCATCGCACCGATCTTCACATCCTCATCATAGTCAAATAAACCAAGCTGATCACCAGCTGTTAAATAGTTGTGCTCATCCATTAAGCGGAATAAGTGAATTTTATCATAATCCACTAAGAGCTCACCTTGGCGGTTAAAGACATACATCGTGTTGGTGATGTTGTCATCTTCTGTGCGCTTGTTCAATACACTTCCTGCGATGAGAACCACTTGGTGTTTGCGGGCAAAGGAAGAGAAGAGCTGTTTTGTGCGTTCACCGTTTACATCTGCAAGCTGCTCGGCTTGTTCAAGATCGTAACCGGTATTCCACATTTCGGGTAAAATGATCAGATCAGGCTGCTGATGGATGGCTTCTTCTAAAAACGCTTCTGCTTTTTGAAAGTTCACATTAGGTTCTCCAATTTGTACGTCCATTTGGACAAGGGCGATTTTCATACAGGTTCCTCCTTTATGCGATGGTGTAAATGTGAAAATCCATGAATGTCTATCAATTTGTTTTGCCTGAGAACATCTATTCTTCAAGCCAGTTTCTTTATCATAAAGGTTTCAATCCTCTTTGCCAATAGAAATGTCAGAAGGTTTTGTCTTTTGTAGTGAAAATGACTTTCTAAGTCAAGAAAACAGTGATATGATACTCATAACTAATAAAACAAAGGGGAATAGTATGGTATGCAATTGTTCGATTTACCACTAGAAGAGCTAAAAGTATATAAACCGAAGAAAACAGCACGACCTGATTTCTCAGACTTTTGGAAGGCGTCGCTCGAAGAACTGCGCCAAGTGGAGGCAGAGCCAGCACTTGAACCTTATGGCTATCCAGTGAAAGGCGTTAAGGTGTACCGCCTGACGTATCAAAGCTTTGGTCATTCTCGAATTGAAGGCTGGTATGCGGTACCAGATCAAACAGGTCCGCATCCAGCGCTCGTTCGTTTTCATGGCTATAATGCCAGCTATGACGGCGGCATTCACGACATCGTCAACTGGGCACTGCATGGCTATGCGACATTTGGTATGCTCGTCCGCGGTCAAGGCGGCAGTGAAGATAAGACAGTGACACCAGGCGGGCAGGCTTTGGGATGGATGACAAAAGGCATTTTATCGAAGGAGACCTACTATTATCGAGGTGTTTATTTAGATGCGGTTCGTGCACTCGACGTTATTCAGTCATTTCCGGAAGTGGATGAACACCGTATCGGCGTGGTGGGTGGAAGCCAGGGAGGTGCACTGGCGGTTGCAGCTGCGGCACTTTCAGACATTCCAAAGGTCGTCGTGGCAGATTATCCTTACTTATCAAATTTCGAGCGTGCAGTGGATGTGGCATTGGAGCAGCCTTATTTAGAAATCAATTCATACTTTCGAAGAAACAGTGATCCAGAAGCGGAAGAAAAGGTATTTGAGACATTGAGCTACTTTGATTTGATCAATTTAGCCGAATGGGTGAAACAGCCCACATTGATGGCCATCGGTCTGATCGACCAAATCACCCCGCCATCTACTGTGTTTGCGGTATACAACCATTTAGAAACAGATAAAGATTTAAAGGTGTATCGCTACTTTGGACACGAGTACATCCCGGCTTTTCAAACAGAGAAGCTTGCCTTCTTACAAAAGCATTTAAGGATCTAAAAGAAAAGAGGCCGCTCTAGGAGGGCCTCTTTTTTAATAGCTCGTATTCTGTCTCGTTTTTTCATCAGGCACTAACGCAGTGATAATCAGGGCAAGGGCAGTGATGATATGAAGAATGAATCCGAGAATTGGAATCCAAGCAAGGCAGGATGTGACAATTCCGATGATGCTTCCAATCATTGGTCCCTGGTCTCGCTTCGATAAGACGAGTGTGATAATATGCAGAATAAGCATGACCATGAGCGGTGAATAGCCATTGCTGATAACGAATAGACCTCCGATCACAGGGATGGCAAGGCAGGCTTCAAAAATCCCGGTGATCCATTTCATAATGCGAGATATAGACATCAGATCCAACTCCTTTTTTATATGTCTTATTCGTATTTTCCCAAAACGTGAAGAAGTCATGCAGAATTCTATAGAAAGAGTTGATGGATGTTGAGAGAGAGAATCAAGGAAGAGCTGAAAATCATCGAAGAAACGTATGACGTAAAGATTTGCCTCGCCGTTGAATCAGGCAGCAGGGCATGGGGATTTCCCTCGACTGATAGTGATTATGATGTTCGTTTTTTATATGTTCCCCGGAAAGAATGGTATTGGGCGATGGAAGAGCATCGTGATGTCATTGAACGGCCGATTGATGACGTGCTTGATATCAGCGGCTGGGAGCTTAGAAAGGCACTTCGCTTATTCAATAAATCAAATCCATCCATCATGGAATGGCTATCTTCTGACATCATCTATGCTGAATCTTTCTCTTTAGCAAAGCAGCTAAGAGAATTAAAGGATCGAGCGTTTTATCCTGCAGCATTGATGTATCATTACCTCAATATGGCGAAGCGGAATGAAAGCCGGCATTTACGAGGGGAGCAGGTGCGAATCAAGAAGTATTTCTATGTGCTTCGTCCGCTATTTGCCTGTCAGTGGATTGAACGCTACCGGACGGTTCCGCCGATGGACTTTCATGAACTGCTCGAGGAGCTAGTGGAGGAAGGCCCGCTTTTAACAGAAATTCACGAGCTGCTCAAACGTAAAATGGACGGAGAGGAAATGGATGTAGAGAACCGTCTCGCCTATGTCCATCCATTCATCGACAAAGAGCTGGCGCGTTTTGATGAATTGGTGAAAAGCTACAATCAGCCGAAAGACAATCTCACGCAAGAATTAAATGAGCTGCTGCAGTCTACCCTTGATGAGGTGTGGGCGTAGGAGGGAAGAGCCAGCCGGATAGCGGCAGGCTCTTTTTTAACTCTTATTGTGATAAAACCACAAAAAAAGTCAGAATTTTTGTCATCTTCAAATATTGTAGCGGACAGCTTATGAGCCTTACAATAAAGACATAGCTTACAAAGAGTGGGAGGTGCCCTTTATGGAGTCGGTCACAAGAAATTTCTTCTTGTTTTTGTCAAAGAGCAGTCTCTTGAACCATATTGCTCGTAATTGGGGAAGTGCTGTTGCATCTAAGAAAATCATCGGTGGGAAGGATTTTGAGAGCGCTATCTCTGTCATCAAACGATTAAATGATCAAGGGATGGCTGTAACAGTTGATCACCTTGGTGAGTTTGTCACAAAGGCAGAGATTGCAAATGAGCGGACGAATGAGTGTATTCAAACCATTCAGCGGATTGCTGAGGCGGGACTCAATTCCCACGTGTCACTCAAAATGACATCACTCGGCCTGGATATTGACGATGACCTTGTGTATCGCAATATGAAAAGCATTTTAGATACGGCAGAGAAACACCGTATCATGGTGACAATCGATATGGAGGATGAACAGCGCTGTCAAAAAACGCTGGACATTTTTAAAGAGATGAAATCTCAATATGAGTATGTCAGTACGGTCCTGCAGGCGTATTTGTACAGAACAGAAAAGGATCTTGATGACCTAAATGAGCTTCAGCCATTTTTAAGACTTGTAAAGGGTGCCTATAAGGAATCCGCTGAAGTGGCGTATCCAAACAAAAAAGACGTCGATCAGAATTATCAAAAGCTGATCGAAAAGCAATTACTCACAGGGAACTATACAGCCATTGCGACACATGACGATCAAATGATCGAGTTTACGAAAAATATTGTGAAAAAACACAATATACCGACAAGTCAGTTCGAATTTCAAATGCTGTATGGCATGAGGTCAGAAACGCAGCAGGCACTTGTGAAAGAGGGCTATCAAATGAGGGTCTATACCCCGTATGGACGAGAGTGGTATGGCTACTACATGAGACGTCTTGCAGAACGGCCGGCAAACATTGCCTTTGCTTTAAAAGGGATGACGAGAAAATAATTTGAAACGGGAGCGTGACAAAGATGACAACACCTTACAAACATGAACCATTCACGGATTTTAGCCAGGAAGAAAACCGCAAAGCGTTTGAACAAGCATTAGCAAAGGTAACAGAATCACTTGGTCAAACCTATCCGCTCGTGATTAATGGAGAAAGAATCGAAACGAAAGACCAGATTATCTCGATCAATCCAGCGAAAAAGGATGAAGTCGTTGGAACCGTATCAAAGGCCGGGAAAGAAGAGGCAGAGCAAGCGGTTCAAGCTGCGGCGAAAGCATTTGAAACTTGGCGCTATACGTCTCCAGAAGAAAGAGCCAGCGTCATATTCCGTGCTGCGGCAAGCATTCGCCGTAAAAAGCATGAGTATTCAGCCCTTCTTGTAAAAGAAGCAGGTAAGCCTTGGAACGAAGCGGATGCAGATACAGCAGAAGCAATCGACTTCCTTGAATACTATGCCCGTCAAATGCTGGAGCTGGCGAAAGGCAAACCAGTGAACAGCCGCGAAGGGGAACGCAATCAATATGTTTACACACCAACTGGCGTGACGCTCGTCATTCCGCCGTGGAACTTCTTGTTTGCCATTATGGCAGGAACAACAGTAGCACCAATCGTTACAGGGAACACAGTTGTCTTAAAACCAGCGAGTGCAACTCCTGTGATTGCGGCACGTTTTGTGGAAGAGCTTGAGCAAGCAGGTCTTCCAAAGGGTGTGGTGAACTTTGTACCAGGAAGCGGAGCAGAGGTCGGAGATTACTTAGTCGATCATCCGAAAACAAGCCTGATTACATTCACTGGCTCAAGAGAAGTAGGGACACGTATCTTTGAACGCGCGGCAAAAGTACAGCCAGGTCAGCAGCATTTAAAGCGCGTCATTGCTGAAATGGGCGGTAAAGATACAGTGGTTGTAGATGAGGATGCAGACGTCGAATTAGCGGCTAATGCCATTTTCACATCAGCCTTCGGTTTTTCAGGTCAGAAATGTTCGGCTGGATCTCGGGCTGTCGTCCACGAGAAGCTGTATGACCAAGTGGTCGAGCGAGTGAAGGAAATCACAGAAACAAAAACAACAGCGAATCCTCTTTCTGCGGATGTCTACATGGGACCTGTCATTGATCAAGCGTCCTTTGACAAGATCACGGATTATATCGAGGTGGGCAAGGAGGAAGGCCGTTTAGTGACTGGTGGAACGAGTGATGATTCGGAAGGATACTTCATTCACCCAACCATTTTTGCAGATCTTGAGCCAACATCTCGCTTGATGCAAGAAGAAATCTTCGGACCAGTCTTGGCCTTCTCGAAAGTGTCTAGCTTTGATGAGGCACTTGAAGTAGCCAACAACACGGAATATGGTTTGACAGGTGCTGTCATTACCAATAATCGTGATCACATCAACCGTGCGAAGCAGGAGTTCCATGTAGGGAATCTCTACTTTAACCGTAACTGCACAGGAGCCATCGTGGGATACCACCCATTTGGCGGATTCAAAATGTCAGGAACCGATTCAAAAGCAGGCGGTCCAGATTACCTAGCTCTACACATGCAGGCGAAAACGATTAGTGAAATGTTTTAAGATGGAAAAGCATGAACCTGTGCACACGGGTTCATGCTTTTTTTGCTTGTCTACGACTTGTTTCTATACAAATCTGTCCGGAAAGAAGTATGATAAATGTATTACTTAATCAGGGAGCAATCGGGATGGAAGAGATATTAGAAAAGCTTCATACATTTTTTGATGTCGATAAGTTAATTGCATTTATTAGCGGGTATTTAAAAAAACCAGTCATTTTAGAAAGCACAGAGTGCCAGCTCCTTGCTTATAATTCTTACAGCATACAGCAGTTTGACCCAGTCAATCAGCAAACGATTTTCTCAAAGGAATGCCCGGGGTCTGTAGTCGATTGGTTAAAGAAAACAGGGGTCATCGAGCGGCTTCACAAGGAGTCAAAGCCTTTTTATGTGAGCGGTCATGACGAGCTCGGGTTTAATCGGCGGGTGGCTGTGAGCGCCAAGCATAAACAAGAGGTTGTAGGCTTTATTTGGGTGCAGGACATTGAGGATTCCCTCTCTCAGGAGGAGCTGCAATTTTTGCACGAAGCTTCCTTTCAAGTGGGAAAAGTGATTTATAAGAATAAGAAACAGCTGGAGAAAAAGGAAGGCAAGATTGAAGAATTTTTCAAAAAGGTCATGGATGATCATTTTTATACAGAAGAAGAACTGAAGTGGGAGGCTGAGAATTTAAGCATCCCACTGCCGGCAGTATTTACTGTCATGGTCGTACATGCTGCCGATAACAAAAGTGAGACGGCAGAAGACGTGAAGGATGTCATTCGAACGTATTTGCAGCTAGAAGATAAGGTGAATCACGTATACTCCGTTCAAGCCGACATTGTCGTGATATTGGGCAGCTTGTCAGACCGGCACTCACCGAAAGCAACTGCTGCCGACGTCATCGCTCATCTGCAATCGAAAACGCATGCCCATCCTTCGCTGCTGTATATCGGGATGGGAAGAGAGTATCGAGATGTCATGAAAATGAGTACAAGTCGATTTGAAGCGATAGAGGTCGTGAAGGCTGTGAAAATTGTTGGGGGACAAGAGCTGATTCCATATGATTACGAGAATCTGGGGGTTTTCCGGTTCTTAGACTCGATTTACAGCCATCAAAAAAAGAAAAATGATTTCAATCCAGATTTGTTACGTTTGAAGGAAAAAGACCGTGACAGCCAAACTTCTTTTTTAAAAACGCTTGAAGTCTACTTATTGAATAACTGCAAGCTAAAGCCTGCTGCAGAGCAGTTGTTTATTCATCAAAATACATTAAACTATCGAATGAAACAAATCTTTGATATGACCTCAATTGATTTAAGTCACTTCAGTCAGCGATGTGAGTTATTTATTGAATTGATGCTGATGAAAAAAGATCAATAGTCATCGAATCCGCAGGTGCCCGGGATCACCTGCGGGTTTTCATGTGAAAATGGCATACAACTGCTGCGTTACGTTGTATGATAGATAAGGATTTTATGAAAGGGGGGCCACCTTTGGGAGCAGTCACCTTGGCCATTTTGATTTTTATCCTGACCCTCGTCCTTGTCATTTGGCAGCCAGGACGTTTAACCATTGGATGGTCAGCATGTGGAGGCGCCATTCTTGCACTTGTCTTTGGTGTCGTTCATCTGGGCGATGTGTGGGAAGTGACGCATATAGTATGGAACGCGACATTTGCGTTTATTGGCATCATTATTATTTCGTTAATTTTAGATGAAATTGGGTTTTTCGAATGGGCTGCACTGCATATGGCAAAAGCCGCAAAAGGGAACGGTGTCCGCATGTTTATTTATTTAACATTGCTCGGCGCTGTCGTGGCTGCTTTTTTTGCGAACGATGGAGCGGCACTGATTCTGACCCCGATCGTCTTGTCTGTGGTGAGAGCGTTAAAGCTGGATGAGCGGATGATCCTGCCTTTTGTGATGGCGAGCGGCTTTATTGCAGATACAACCTCCTTGCCATTTGTGATTAGTAACTTGGTTAATATCGTATCAGCCGACTATTTTCATATTGGATTTCTAGAATATACAGCAAACATGTTTGTGCCAAACCTTGTGTCGCTTGGAGCGAGCATGCTAGTGCTTTATGTGTTTTACCGGAAGCTCATCCCAAAAACATACGATCTGTCACAAGCGAAAGAGCCGGCATCAGCTATTCGAGATATCCGCATGTTCCGCTTGTCTTGGTATGTGCTTGGCTGTCTGCTTGTCGGTTATTTTGCAGGAGAACTCATTGGGATTCCGGTCTCCATCATTGTGGGCGGTATTGCCCTTGTCTTTTTGTGGCTGGCGAGAAGAAGTCCGCAAGTGGCGACAAAACGCGTCATAAAAGAAGCACCGTGGTCCATAGTCTTTTTCTCAATTGGCATGTATGTCGTCGTATATGGACTGAAGAATGTCGGTCTCACAGAAATATTGGCGGCATGGATCGAACAAGGCGCATCGCATGGCTTGCTTGCGGGAACGATGTTTATGGGCGTGCTTGCCGCAGTGCTGTCCTCTGTCATGAACAATCTGCCCACTGTGTTAATCGATGCGATTGCGATCGGTCATACAGATACAGCAGGCGTCATGAGAGACGGACTGATTTATGCCAATGTCATCGGCTCCAACCTTGGTCCGAAAATGACCCCTATCGGCTCATTGGCGACATTGCTGTGGCTTCATGTTCTCAAGAAAAAGGGCGTCCATATTTCTTGGGGTGCATACATGAAAGCCGGAATCATCCTGACCATCCCAACCTTGATCCTTACTTTACTAGGGTTATATGTGTGGTTATGGCTGATACATTAAAGCTAAATACAAAAGAGAGCAGATCCATGAGATCTGCTCTCCTTTATTACAGATATTTCGCATAGCGCTTTTCTAAAAAGTCTTGAAGCAATGAGACTACGCTGCAAATGCCCCAGTATATGAGTGCGACCAAAATATACATGGTCATATAATCGAATTCGCGTCCACCTACAATTTTTGCTTGCTGGAAGAGCTCGGGTACAGTAATCATCGCAGCCAGTGAGGAGGCTTTGATTAAATCGAGCATGACATTGGTTAAAGGCGGCAGTGCGATGCGGACAGATTGAGGTAAAATGACACCGCGCATCGTTTGCCAATAGCTGAGACCTAGTGACTTGGCAGCTTCCACCTGTCCACTCGGAACAGAGGAGAGGGCCGCCCGATTGATTTCTGCAATATAGGCAGCGCTATTGAAGCTGAACCCAATAATGGCAGCGGTGACCGCTGTAAACTCAATCCCGATATAAGGGAATCCAAAATAAAGAATAAACAAAATCACCAGAATGGGCACGCCTCGCATGAATGAGATATACAACCGTGCAGGCAGGCGAAGCATCCACGTGTTCGCCATTCTGGCAAGCGCAATAAAAAAGCCAAGAATTGTACCAAAAAACATGCTCACAAAGGAAATGAGCAGCGTCAGCCAGATGCCTTTCATGACAAATGGAAATGACGCCTTTGCCAGTGCAGGATTAAATATATATTCTAAATGAATATCTCCCACGATTGCGGCTCCTTATTTAGAAATGTCGACATCTTCGACATCAGCATCTATTTTCTTTGAGACGTCTGCATGATTAAAGAATTTTTCGGAAATCTTTTTCATGGTTCCGTCTTTTTTCATGTCTTTTAAGACACGATTTAATTCTTTTTGAAGCTCTGTGTTGTCTTTCTTCATCACAAAACCTTGTTCGTTTGGCATGTATTTTAAGTCAGGGTGAATCGTAATATTTAATTTCGGGAATGCAGCAAGAGCTAGTGTCTGCAAGTAATAATCATTTAGAATGACATCTGTACGACCATTAGCGACATCCTTTAAGTATTGCTCGTTTGTCGCATTATCATAAATGACTTCCTTCGCACCGTACTTGCGAGCGACATCCATGTAAATCGTTGTGGCAGCACCAGCTGCTTTCTTTCCTTTTAAATCTTTTAACGTTTTAATGCCAGACAAATCATCTTTTCGTACGATCGCCGTGCCATAGGAATATTTATAAGGAGTTGAAAAGGCAAACTTATCTTTTCTGTCATCTGTGATGTCAATGTCGTTTGCAGCGGCATCCACTTGACCAGAATTAATGGCGCTCAGCATGCCATCATAGCCCATTTCTTTAAATTCTACTTTCACATCAAGGCGTTTAAACGCTTCTTTGACCACTTCCACTTCATAACCAGTCAATTGATCCTTGCCATTAGATGTATCATGATATGACGTTGGATAAAGGGTGCCTGAAGTAGCAACCACGATTTTCCCTTTCTTTTGAATCTCATCCCACTTTGAATCTCCAGACTGAGAAGAGCTTGATTGACTGCAAGCAGACATGACAAGTATGAAAGCAGACACAACAAGCATCAACCATATCGATTTTCTATGATAAAAACGACTCATTTAAGAATCCTCCTCTATTTTTTATACAAAACAAAACATAGCACGCTTTTTCTGTTAGGACAACGTTTTCAGAAGAAAAGCGAAAAAGTAAGAATATTATGTGCAATTTGCGTGGTGAAATAATGTATAAAAAAGGAAAGCGCGTACAAAATAATTGCGAATAAAGGAGGGAATAACAATGATGAAAAAAGTAAGTGGCTTAATCATATTATCGATGATGCTGTTGTCTGGTTTTTATATGGAAACAGCTCATGGTGAAACACCCCAAATGGAAAAGCGTCCAGTAACGCATCAAGTAAAATTAACGACAGAACAACAAAAACAAATTGAAATGCTTGAGCAGCAAATTCTTTCTAAACGAAAAGAAGTGATTGAGAAATACGTTCAATATGGTGTGTTAACAAAGGAACAAGGTACACATATTACCAAACGAATGGATGAGCATTACAATCATTTGGAAAATAACGGATTTGTTCCATTGCTGAAAAAACCACAGCACCATCGACCATAATGATGAAACCGGCAGCGAGGTGCCGGTTTTTTATTATTTATGAATCTTTTCAGAAGGTGAGACTTTCACCATCTTTAGGGACAAAAATGGCTTGATCTGCATGATGCTCCTGAATGTAAGCTTGTAAAGAAGCTCTTGTTAGCAAGCAATGGTTCACTGCCTCAAGGTGACAAGCGACAATTTGTGCTTTTGGCTGAGAACGGTGAACGTCTAAAATATCTTCCTTCGTCATGGTAATCGGATCGCCTTCTAAAAATTGAGCAGCTCCGCTATTAACCACAATGACATCTGGCTTGCATGTATTGACAACCTCCTTCGGCTCATCACACCAAATGGTATCACCTGCAATGTAAAGGGTAGGTTCATCAGGGTGAGAGAAAACAAAACCGCTGACCTGTCCCATCCGCTTCGCAGTTTCTCCTGTCCCATGCTGTCCACCTGTCCGCTTAATATGAACACCGCAAATGTCTATTTCATCTTCAATGCATGTGACATGCTGGAAACCGGCTTCTTCAACTTCTTTTTTGTCATTCTCCGATTGCGTATAAATGGGCTGGTCTTGAGCTAATTTTTGTTTTGCCTCGTCATCAAAGTGATCCACGTGCAAATGAGTGAGTAAGACAGCATCTGGGTGTAACATGTTGTCTAAGTCAATGTTTACAGGCAGATCAACAATAGGATTGTTCAAATGTTGATTGGCTGTATGAGGAAACGGTGGATATGTTCCTTTTGCTGCTAAAAAGGGATCAATGAAGAAAGTTGCCTGACCATATTGAAGGTATAAAGTAGCATTCCGAATGAGCGTGATTTTCATGAAAAGGCCTCCTTTTTTTCTGATTAAGTTTACAGTATATTAAAAGAGTTCCATATGACAGAGGGTAATGAAAGTCTTTCAGCAGAAGGACTTGATTTTTGAAAGAGGTGAGTCAATGTTAGACCAAACCGATATGGATATATTAAAAGAGCTCTCTAAAAACAGTCGATTGACCATGAAAGCGCTAGGTGAAAAAGTTCATTTAACCGGTCAAGCTGTTGCAAATCGTGTGTTAAAGCTTGAAGAAGAGGGTGTGATTGAAGCATATACCATTTCGATTGACTGGCGGACTCAAAAGACCATCCAAACATTTATGCAGCTCTATACCCGCAGTCATCATCACGAACCACTTCTGTCGTTTCTCGACCAACAGGAAGAGATCAAGAACTTGTTTAAAATAAGTGGTGAGGGCTGTTATATGGCTGAAGGCCATTTTTCCAGTCATGATGAACTGGATCTGTTTTTAACGGAGCTGACAAATTACGCAAATTATAAACTGTCTATTGCGGTTAAACGTCTCATTCATCAGTAATAGAAGAGACGCAGGAGGAAAAGGAACGATGAAAAAATTAATCAAAAATCAAGCTGAACCGATGACAAAGGAAAGAATCAAAGCAGACTTGGTTCAACTTGGTGTGAAAAAAGGCATGATTTTATGTGTTCACTCATCTTTATCATCTATCGGCTGGGTAAACGGAGGCGCTGTTGCCCTCATACAAGCATTGATGGAAACCTTATCAGAAGAGGGGACACTGATCATGCCGGCACAAACGTTAGAGCTTTCTGATCCCGCTGATTGGATCAATCCGCCTGTTCCTTTTTCGTGGTGGAAATCGATCAAAGAGACGATGCCTGCATTTGATCCAGCATACACGACGCCAACAGCAATGGGAAAGGTAGCGGAAACGTTTTGGAAATACCCAGGCGTGGCGAGAAGCAATCATCCTCATTTTTCATTCACAGCCTGGGGCAAAAGGAAACATGAGCTTCTGAAACACCACGCACTTTCTTTTGGATTAGGAGAACATTCGCCTCTAGCCCGCATGTATGATCTTCAGGCTCAGGTGCTGCTGATTGGTACGTCATTTGAGAGCCTGACAGCTTTCCATCTTGCTGAATATCGCATCCCTCAGCAAGACCTCATGACAAGAGGAGCTCCCATCTTAGAAAATGGATGGAGGGTATGGAAAGAGTACCAAGATATTATCACAAGAGAAGAACTATTTGAGCAGATCGGTCGTGATTTTCTACAATCAGGAGGCACTCATGATCACGGTCAAATCGGACTTGCCAGTTCATATTTATTGCCGGTGAGAGAATCAGTAGACTTTGCGGAAAAGTGGCTTGATTTGTACGATCAGTCGTGATCTACACAGTTTGGAAATTTATATGATAAAGGTCTTGATCAGGCTGCTGTGAGGTATAGCAGGTGAGCTGATAGTCTCCCTTTGGAATAGGGAAAGATAGCACCTGAGCCATGACGCTTGTGATATAAACTTGATCGCTTGCATGCGTAAAAGGCACTGTAACTATTCTGTCAGCCGAGGCTGGGGGCATATCGCTATTTAAAGTTACGGTAACAGATGCTTTTCCGTTGTTGATCCCTTCAAAGGACACACCCTGATCTCCCATGGCGAATCCTTGAAGAATGTCATCATCTGACCAATCAATCACAGGTGGTGTTTTGCTTCCGGTGTATACGGTGATTTGGTGATAAGAGATAGATAGGGAATAGGCTTGGTTTAACTTATTCATTTAAAAAACTCCTTTATACATAGATTTTCGTTGGAATGTGAATGGTTGAAAGAATGATTCTTGAAGAGAATGTTAGGCAGCAAGACGATTGTCGCCGTCTTGCGCTTCTATTTGAGGAATCTAGATGTGAAATTGCGAAACCATTGCTTTTAAATCTCCTGCTAAATGGGCAAGAGCTTCTGATGATGCTGTTACTTCTTCCATTGAGGCAAATTGTTCTTCTGTTAAACCGGCTACTTGCTGTGAATGTTCACTCGTTAGTTTAACGCCTTCTGTGATAGTGGCAAAGGATTGTTTCGCATCGTTTGTATAAGCTGCGATTTTTTGTGATGCACTAGATAAATGTTTGATGCCATCTGCCATTTCTCTCATTGACTGTTGAATATCAATAAATGATTCTTCTGTATGAGAAATAAGTACAGTCCCTTGAGCCGCTTCCTCTTTTACTCGTTTGATGGCATTCGTCGAATGAGTCATCTCTTTTTGGATTTCAGAAATGAGATGGGAAATCATATTTGATGATGCTTGAGATTCTTCAGCGAGCTTTCTCACTTCGTCTGCGACAACCGCAAAACCTTTTCCATGCTCGCCTGCTCGTGCTGCTTCAATTGCTGCGTTAAGAGCAAGCAGGTTTGTCTGATTAGCGATGTCTGTAATAACATTGGAAATATGATCAATTTCAGCTGAACGTGTTTCTAATGCTTGAACGGCTGTCCCATTTTCCTCGATTGATTTTGCAATAGATTTCATTTGTGAGTTTACTTCCCCAATATTCTGTACACCTTTTAGGGCCATTTCTTGTGCAAATTGACTTCTTGAAGCCATTTGTTCCGCATTTTCCGTGATGTTTGCCAGCTCGTTAGATACTTGAATCATCGTGTGCTCACTTGTTGTCATTTGAGCTGATTGTTCTTCTGATGATTGAGCTACTTCTTGAATACTGTGGGTGATTTTTTCTGATGCTGCACTTGTTTCTTCTGCGCTAGCTGAAAGCTGCTCAGATGAGGTGGCCACTAATTCAGATGTGTTCATGACATTAAGAATGGTTTGATTTAATTTTTCTCGCATCTTATTGAAATGACCAGCCAGGTCAGACAGTTCATCGCCTGCCGTATCCGACACATTGATGGTTAAATTTCCTTCGCCTGCACTTTTAATGGCAAAAGCTATGCACTTGAGGCGTGACTGAAATCGCTTTGTGAAAATAGAAATAATGATAACTGCAACAATTAAACTTAACAACAGAACAATGACAAATTGAATATAGAATGACTGAAGCATTTGTGAAATCATGCTTTGATTGGCGCCCGTATAAAAAATACCAATCGTTTTGCCTGCTTCATTTTTGATCGGCATATAAGCCGTTTGATAGTCTTTCCCGGCAACATTTGCTGTGCCGTAATAGTTTTCTCCTTTATCTAATACAGTGGCCTTCACTTCAGGTGAGACTTCTGTACCGACAGCTCGTTTTCCGTTTAACATGACATTCGTCGCGACACGGGTATTCCCTTGGAAAATTGTGATGGTATCATCGGTATATTCAGCTAATTGGTCAACCAATGTATCATGATCATTGATTTGGGTATCCCCTTTATAAAGCTTGCCATCTTTTATCTGCCACGAGCCTGCCACTTTTTCATCTAGGTAGGCATAGCCTAGCTTTAAATCACTTTTTGCTTTTTCAGTGGCCATGTGCTTGATGTTTTCTGTCATTTCACGATTCACCACATAACCAACAACTGCTGAAAAGATGATGAGGACACTTAAAAAGATCAGCAAAATTTTTGCACCAAGCCTCAGTTTTCCCTTTTTCTTCATGCTTTTTGACTCCTTTAGGTATAAGGTAGGTTAAACCTCCTTAAGGATTATCGGCATGAAAAAAATGTTTGAAATACCTGTATGCAGTTACGAGAAAATTTTTTTAGATAGAAAAAGGAAATGGCGTTAATCGATGATAAATTGTATTCTTGTGCCGTCAGGATCATCCGATAATTGATGACCGACCCATGAGCCTGCTCCCCTATTATCTGAAGGACTGATATATTTGACAGAAGCTCCTGTTCCTCCTTCCTTACACATCGCCATCGGCCATTCGTCCCGATCATACCCGCGCTTTGTTGGGATGCCATGAAGTGATTGGTCTCTCTGTTCATCGCTATGTTTACGGTCAATCGTACATACGGATGAATGGCCTTCATCAATTGCCTCTTCTATGTGCTTCGCGGTTTCTGGGTAACGATCTGATGGGAAGTGAATGGTTTTGTTATAAGATGAATTCGTCGTCTCTTGTTTACTTTGCTCCAGCTGAATATAGCCTGTTGTTACACCAACGACGATTAGTAAAAGCAAGAGAATGATTTTAAGAAGTTTCATAGATGCTAGCTCTCTTTCTTGTTTGCGTATTTTGTAAACAGAAGTATAGCAGAATTACTTACCAATTTCTCCTGGTTTTGAAAAAACGCCTTTTAAAGTTCGAAAAACGGTTTTTATCCGTTTTCTTGCTTTTTATATTTGTAAAAATTCATAAAAATTTTAATTTTGCTGGTCAAAAAAAGATTATGCTTTATCAAAATGGCTTTATCATTGCTTTTTGGGCTAATTTCAAGAATTTAACACACAGAAATTTTAAAAAAATAAAATTGACTAGACCGATATGCTTTAATAATATGGAGTCAAATATCAAAAAATGTCGTAATTTATCAAAATATGATTCTATTTACATTGCAGGAGGGGAGTACAAATGGCGGATGTCTCTTATCGGCTTGGTATAGACATAGGAGGAACATTTACTGATTTATCGCTGATGAATGAAGCAACAGGGGCGCTGACTGAACTCAAAACACCCACAGTGACTGACGACCCAGCCCAGGGAATTATCAATGGGCTAAAACTTCTAAAAGACAGGGGTGTTGATTTATCTAAAATCCAATATCTCGTACACGGAATGACAATCGGTCTTAATACATTATTGCAGCGAAAAGGAGCAGACTTAGCCCTTTTTGTGACGGAAGGCTTTCAAGACATATTGTCACTACAACGTTTACGGTTACCCATTCCTTATGACTTCAATTCTCGTTTGCCGGAACCATTGATACCACGAAAGCATGTATACCCAATCTCTGAAAGGTTGATACACGATGGTACGATCAAAAAACCTCTCCATCTGCAGCAATTAGATCATGCTGTCCAGCAGGTCATGTCTAAAAGGCTAGCAGGTATTGTCATTTCTTTTTTACATAGTTATCAAAATCCAGTTCATGAATTACAGGCAAAAGCCTATATCAAACACCATTATCCGCAATTAGAAGTTCTTACTTCATCTGAATTATGGCCTCAAATAAGAGAATACGAGCGTACTGTGATGTCTGTTGTCAATTTGTACATTCAACCAAAGGTAAAACAGTATTTACAAACATTGAAAAGCCGTTTGAAGGAAGAAGGTGTACCAATTTCTCCATACATTACACAATCAAATGGTGGTTTAATGGATGCAGAAAGTGCAGCAACCTCACCTGTTAAAACACTTTTTTCTGGTCCAGCAGCTGGTGTCATTGGTGCGGCAAGAATCGCTGCCTCTGCAAACGAATCCAACCTGATCACTTTTGATGTAGGGGGGACGAGTGCAGATATCTCCATTATTCAAAAGGGGCAGCCTACAATGGCTCAGTCTAATCAGCTTTCAGGTTTTCCTATCATTCTTCCATCTGTTGCGATGTATTCAATAGGGGCAGGCGGAGGTTCTGTCGCGTGGATTGATCAGGGCGGGCTTCTCAAAGCAGGACCAGAATCAGTTGGCTCACAGCCGGGACCAGCTTCGTATGGTAAGGGAAAGAAAGCCGCCTTAACTGATGCGTTCCTCATATGCGGTTATCTCAATCAAGAGCGTTTTGCCGGAGGACATTTACAACTACAGCTGTCCGCGGCGGAAAAGGCCTTTCAGCCAATTGCTGACCAGCTCAACAAAACGGTAGAAGAAGCGGCTGACCAGCTGATTCAAGTAGCTGTCGCCAATATGTACACAGAATTAAGCAATGTCATGGAGCAGCAGGGGTTTGACCCAAGAGATTTTAGTTTACTAGCGTTTGGCGGAGCAGGACCGGTTGTGGCGAATTTCCTTGCGCGAGAAATCCATGCGAAAAACGTGGTCGTTCCTCCAGGTCCAGGAACATTATGTGCATTAGGTGCTCTGACCGCTGATTTTATTCATGATGCGGTGCTGTCGAAGAAAATATGCTTACAAGACTACTCGATAGATCAACTAAAACAAGATTATGAGATGCTTTCGCGAAAAGCGGCTGATTGGTTCAGTCAGCAGAACATTCAGCATATTAAACAGACATCCATTCTATTATTGGCAGACGCACGTTATCAAGGACAAGCCTTTGAGATTGAATTACCACTATCAGCTGAATGGCTGAAGCAAGAACAAGATATCCATCAACTCATTGAAGCCTTTCACAAACTGCATCAGCGTCAATATGGTCATAGAGATGATCAGGCGGACATCGAGTTTACTCATTTACGAGTTCGAGTCATAGGCGAGACGCCGCCGCTGCCTTTCACACCTGTTCATGAAAGCAGCGGACAATCTTTGAAGCCATATGAATACAGGCGAATCTTTATAGAAGAAAAAGAACATGAAGCAGCTATTTATTATAGAGATACTTTGTCAGTAGGTTCTGTCATCAATGGACCTGCCATTATTGAGCAGGATGATACGACAACATTGATTCTGCCAAATTGGACAGGCAGCATTGATCAATCAGGGAACTTGGTGATTTCAAGGGAGGCGGCTTTACATGAGAACTGATCCAGCAAAGCTTGAGATGATGCGCAGTTATTTTAATGCAATTGCGTCTGGCATGGGACATGTCATTGAGCGGACGTCTTTTACGACTTTCGTCAAAGAATCAGATGACTTTGCGACAGCGTTAGCCACGCCTTCTGGAGATTTCTTTGTTTATCCGAAGACAGTGGGTGTAACGATCTTTTTAGGGCTGAGTCTTAAAAAAGCGATTGAAGAGAGCGGGGCGATGCAGCCGGGAGATATTATCATCACAAATGACCCTTATACGACAGATGGTTTAGCGACTCACCTGCCGGATGTCCATATCATTAAGCCAATTTTCGTAGATGGTGAAATTGTCAGCTATGCTTGGTCTTTTGTTCATGTGAGTGATGTGGGCGGACTTGTGCCCTCGAGTATTTCACCGACAGCAACAGATGTCCATCAAGAAGGATTAAGAATCCCGCCAGTGAAAATTTATGAAGGCGGGAAAGAGAATCAGGTCGTTCGTACCTTTTTAAGAGCCAACAGCCGAGCCAGTCATTTAAATGATGGGGATATCAATGCGATGATTGCTGCAGTAAATACAGCAGAAATTCGGTTAAAAGAAATGATCGGCAAATTTGGAAAAAATGAAGTGAAACAAGGAATGATGGACCTGCTGAAGCAAGCTGAGATTCGTGCAGGAAAGGTCATTGAAGCCATTCCGGATGGAACGAGTGAATTCGCTGATTATTTAGATGATGATATGATCTCGGATGTGCCGATCCGATTGAAAATCAAGTTAACGGTGAAAGGAAAGCGGCTGACGCTGGATTTCTCTGAGTGTGACCCGCAAGTGAAAACAGCTTTTAACCTTGTCACTAATGGTCAGAAGCATTCCTTCCTATATCAAGGGTTGATTAATTACATTATTAGTAAAGATCCCTTTATACCGATTAATGGCGGAATAACATATCCGATTGAAGTGATTTCACCTAAAGGGACGCTGGTGCATCCAGAATACCCGGCCTCTGTTGGTATTCGGCATTCGATTACGATGAGGCTGTATAATGTCGTGCTAGGCGCCATTGGTAAGCTGTTACCTGAAGCAGTGCCGGCAGCAGGTGCAGGTCAATCTGCTATTGTTGTTCTCTCTGTTCCTGATGATCAAACAGGTGGCAGGAAAATGTCTGTTGTCGAACCATTAGGCGGAGGCGGCGGTGCTCAAAATGGAACGGATGGAGTAGATGGCATTGATCATTCATCTGGCTTTTTGAAAAATACACCCATTGAGAGTTTAGAACAGCATATTGATATTCATGTTCACCGATATGAGCTTTTGCCGAACACAGGCGGGGCAGGAGAAAACAGAGGTGGACATGCGATTGGTTTGGAATTTGAAATGATCAAGCCTGAATCTATGGTGACCGCACGAGGAATGGAACGAATGAAGTTTCAGCCTTGGGGGTTAATGGGCGGCCGAGCAGGAGCTGTTGGTGAGGTCAAGCTGATCACAGCAAAAGGTGAAAAACAAGACCAGCCAAAAATAGATGTTCTGCGTCTTGAAAAAGGCGATATTGTGCAATTAATATCACCAAGTGGAGGCGGCTGGGGAAATCCATTTGCTAGAAATAAAGAAAAAGTCCTTCAGGAAGTGGAAGCAGGTCTATTAAGTGAAGAAAGAGCGCTGCAGCAATATGGCGTTAAAGTGTATCTAGACCAAAATGAATGGAAGATTGATGAAAAGCAAACGAATAAGCTTCGTGAAAAGGTTGATCATCCTGCTGATATCATGTGGGATTTCGGAGAACACAGAGAAGCTTATGAGAAAGTATGGACGGATGAAGCCAGCAGCGAGCTTGCCGTGCAGCTGCGTTCTTACCCAGCTAATGAACGTACGCATTATAAACATGCAGTTCATCAACATTTCAGTCATAGAAATGAGCCGTTAACAAAGAAAGATATTATTCAAGCACTTCGTCATATGGATGGACAAAAAGGGGGAAATGAATCATGAAAAGAAGATTAATCACTATTTTTGCAGGTGTACTATCAATGATTCTACTGCTGACAGCTTGCGGTGGAAATGGACAGGATCAAGGTAAACAGCAGCAGACTGTGATCGTTGGCGTATACGGAGGCGATTGGGAAAAGAATATCAAACCAATCCTCGAAAAGTTTGAAAAAGATACGGGAATTAAAGTCCAAACCGTCTCTGGAGCGGATTCTGAATGGTTTACGAAATTAAAAGCGTCCAATGGAAAAAATCCACCGTATGACCTGCTTATTTTACAGCCTGATACGATTCAAAGAGGCATTGCAGCAAATGTCCTTGCGCCGATTGACGAAGAGCAAGCACCGAATGTCAAAAAACTTTACCGTTCTGTCCAAAAGAAGCTCACTATTGATGGGAAACAATATGCAGCAGGCTTTAGCATGGGGCAGCTAGGAATTGCTTATCGAAAAGATCTTGTGAAGCAGGAACCAAACAGCTGGACAGACCTATGGAGCAGTCAGCTAAAAGGGAAGGTGGCGATATCATCTCCGACTTATTCAGCCGGTTTGCAATTTTTCTCTGCGCTTGTCCATGCTCAAGGGGGGACAGAATCAAATCCTAAGGATATTGATAAAGCCTTTAAAAGCCTTTCACAATTAAAAGGACATGTAGCTGCTTTTCCAGATAATCCAGGGTCTATTCAAACCTTGTTAGAACGTGGTGACGTGGCAGCAGTTCCATATTGGGATGGACGAGTATTTGCACTTGAAGAAGAAGGAATGGATATTGGTTTCTCATATCCGAAAGAAGGCGCTGTTGCAGCTGTTGCGAGCTGGGCTTTAACGAAGGGAAGTCAGCATGAAGAAGCGGCTTACAAACTATTAAACTATTTAAGTGGAAAAGAAGCTCAGGAGGCTTTCTCGGAAAAATCTTATTATGGCATGTCGAATTCTGATGTGAAATACGGTGACAAGATTAAGGGGAAGGTCAAGGTTGGAGAGAATTATTATAGCAAGCTGACTTGGGTAGATTACGAAACAGCAACTTCAGAGCTTGGCAATTGGACAAATCGATGGAACGAAGTATTAGGCGGAGGAAAATAGGTGATCGCATGAGTGGAATCCATTTAGAACATATCAGCCAGCATTTCGGCGAGCAGATTGCTCTTAACGATGTCAGTCTTACGGTGAATGAGGGAGAGTTTTTCTCCCTTCTTGGCCCTAGCGGCTGCGGAAAATCAACGTTATTAAACATCATTGGCGGTTTTTTAGAGCCAACAAAAGGTGTCGTCTATATTGGTGATCAGGATGTGACGACTTTACCGCCTTATCAAAGAAAAACGGGTATGGTCTTTCAAAGCTATGCACTCTTTCCGCATCTGACCGTATTTGATAATGTGGCGTACGGGTTAAAGGTTCAAAAGAAAAAGAAGGCAGAAATCAAAGAGAAAGTAATGGAATGTTTGTCTCTTGTGCAATTAGAGGCGTTTGCGAAACGTATGCCGCATCAATTAAGTGGTGGACAGCAGCAGCGGGTAGCGATTGCAAGGGCGCTTGCGATTCAGCCGTCTGTTCTTCTTCTTGATGAACCGCTCAGTAACCTAGATGCAAAACTTAGAAAAAATATGCAGACAGAGCTTCGAAATATTCAAAGGAATGTCGGAATTACAACCATCCTCGTGACCCATGACCAAGAGGAAGCATTAAGCCTTTCTGATCGGATTGGGATTTTAGGTGAGGGAAGAATCCAGCAGATTGGGACGCCTTTAGAGGTGTATCGCCAGCCAAACAATCGATTTGTTGCTGAATTTATCGGACAGGTGAACCTATTTGAAGCAGTATATGATGAAGCTAAAGCTGCATTTATCGTTCCTCATTTAACCCAGTCAAACGGGCAGCATGTTGAGTTAAAGGCTGCGGCACACCAAGAGAAGAAGGGGAATCATTTACTCATGCTCCGTCCAGAAAGAATCAGCATATCTTCTGAGTGGGAAAACGTTCAGCCCAACCATGTATCAGGCGTGCTGGCAGATGTCAGTTATATTGGTCACTCATTACGTTTGGTGGTGGGGCTCGATAGCGGTGAAATGATTGTCCATGCTTCTGATGCAGCATTTCCTGAACTGCCGAAAGCTGGAGAAGCTATTCATATCAATTGGCAGCCTGAAGATATTGTTTTCCTAGATTCGAAGGTGCACACGTGATGCGTATCAAGAAAAAAAATCAGCGATTTCATTGGTTCATGCTGCTGCCTGCGTGTTTGTTTCTTGTTGTATTTCTTCTAGCGCCGCTTGTGATGATGTTCGTCCTCAGTTTTCGCGATGTGGATTCAATGATGAATACATTACAAACGTACAGCTTTTCTCAATATATTCATGTGTTCACGACAGATGCGTATGTGAAGGCGATTGGAAGTACAGTGTGGGTAGCCTTGCAGACAACGGTAATTTGTTTATTGATGGCATACCCCGCAGCATACGTGCTCGTCAAGGCACCTCATCCGCGTCTGCGGGCATTTTTCTATATCTTACTTGTCTCGCCGCTTTTGACAAGTGTTGTGATTCGGACGTTTGCATGGATTGTCCTTCTTTCGCAAAATGGTCTGATCAATGGCATGTTATTAGATTTACATGTGATTGAGAAGCCGCTCTCTATGCTGTGGAATATGAATGCGGTGATTATTGCTTATGTTCAGGTCATGCTGCCTTTTGCAGTGCTGCCTATCGCGACGAGCTTAACCGATATGGATCGTCATTTACGACCGGCTTCTATGAGTCTAGGAGCTGGACGTATTCGAACCTTCTTTCATGTGACCTTTCCACTGACCATTCCAGGTATGGTGACTGGAGCTATTATTGTCTTTTCACTGGCGGCTGGGAGCTATATCACCCCGCTGTTAGTCGGCGGAAGGATGCAGCCTCTGCTGCCGCTGTCTATTTATCAGCAGGTCATGCAGGTGTATAACTTGCCTCTTGCTGCAGCGATGTCCTTTACGTTATTGGTTTGTGTGCTTGTGGTGGTCAGTTTATTAAGCTATCTATTGAAGCGTTGGGAGGCGAGGATGCATGCGTAAAAAATCATTAGGTGACCGCTTGCTTTCAATCCTGATTTGGACTGCTGGGTCATTGGTTTATCTCTTTTTAACCATACCTGTTCTTGTCATCGTCTTATCTGCTTTTAGTCCAAATGCCTTTCCTGAATTTCCGCCGACTTCGTTCTCCGTTCGTTGGTTTCAAGAGGTCGTGTCGAATCCAGAATGGATGGAGTCTCTGCGTATCAGTGTGATTTTGCTATTCATCGTAACGCCGCTCACGGTTCTTTTAGGCACGATGGCTTCGTATGCTTTAGCAAGGCTTACCTTTAAGGGAAAGGAGGCCATCCAAGCCTTCATTTTGTCACCACTTATGATTCCTCAGGTAGTGTTGGGGATTGCCATGCTTTATTTGTTTACGGCTATGGGGTTTACGGGATCTTTGTGGGCGCTTGTCATAGGTCACGTCATTATTGGCTTTCCCTATGTGGTTCGAACAGTAGGCGTCAGTGTCTCGAATTTGGACCCGCAGCTTGAGCTAGCTTCAATGAATCTTGGCGCAGGACCCATTCGCACATTCTTTCGAGTGACGCTGCCTTTGATTAAGCCAGGAATTATTGCAGGCGGAGTGTTTTCAGCTGTGACGTCATTTGGGGAAATATCGATCAGTTTGTTCGTTTCCTCTCCCCAAACCATTACGATTCCCATCAGGACGTTTAATTACATTGAGCAAACCTTTGATCCGAGTGTCAATGCGATATCTGTCATATTTATTATCATTTCTATCATTGCGTTGCTCATCATTGAGAAAACGATTGGCCTGTCTAAGGTGATGTAAATATAATGAAGAAACAAGGGAGCTGTCATTTGAAATGGCAGCTCTTTTTGTGTTGTTTTTACGGTAAATATTTTCAATTTTTCAGGGAATATAGTTCTTAAGATTTAAGAAATTTTGGAGAATGAAAGGAGACCTCTATCCTGCATTTTCGGTCATATTTGCAAATTTTAAGGGGAAACATGAAATTTTTGCGGTATTTAGTCGATTATTTTCGGTTGAACGCAACTATTATTAGTTATTTTCGGTAAATATCGTAAATTATCATGTGATTCATTCGGTATAACGCATGAATCTTTACACCCATTTTTCGGTGAAAAAAACAATAATTTCATATAAAGTGGACGTAAATAGAAAATATTTAAAAAGAAAAGAAGAAAAAGGCAAATCTATGGAAACGTAGAGACGCAAAGCCATGTCCTAAGGTGAAAGTTGCTTTTTTACTATGGTCGGCAGGTTACCGAATCAAAATGGGAGTCCCTCCGTTTTATTCGGGGTGGGCTTCTTTCCGTATTTCGTCTATTTAATCAAATAGACTTGGTTCTTTTGATATAGAGGGTGCAGGGTGTCACATTGGTGGAGAAAACATAGAAGAGGCGGAGGATAAGAATGAATACAGTTTATTACCCCTTAACACATGCGCAAAAGCGAGTATTCTACACGGAAAGATTTTATCCAGGTACAAGTATTTCTAATTTGGGTGGATTCGCCAGATTGAGATCGGTATCAGGTTTAGATCCATCTTTAGTCGTTGACGTGCTTCAAGCGTACATTCGCCAAACTGACTCCCTTCGTTTGAGGCTGGTGTATCGACATGAGCAGGAGGAGCCTGTTCAATATATGAAGCCTTATGAAGAACAGCCGATTCGCATGGAGAAGGGCTGGAGTGAAGAAGAAGTGAGGGCTTGGGCGAATGAGCAAATCCGTGAGCCAATGCCGTTAATTGACAGCCCCTTGATTGAATTTACGGTCTTTCAAATCAGTGATCAAGAGTGCTGGCTGTTCTGTAAAGCACATCATATTGTGGCGGATGGTATCTCGATTATCTTGATGGGAAATCGCATTATCGACTTATACCAGAACATGCTGCACGGGGTAGACATCTCACCGGTTGAGGAGATTTCCTTCGTTGATCACATCATGAGTGAGCAAAGCTATGAAACTTCTAAACGATTTCAAAAAGACCAAGCCTTTTGGAATGAGCAATTTGCCAATATTCCAGATTTCGCTTCTTTAAAACCGCATAAGGGATACGAGATGAGTTTACATGCGCAGCGATTTTCGGGGGATATTCCAGATTCTTTGAAGGAGAAACTTCGTGCTTTTTGTGAAGAGCAGAAAGTCAGTATGCTCTCGATGTTTATGTCCACTGTTTATGTATATTTACATCGTTTTAGCGGCATGGAGGATGTTGTTCTTGGAACCTTTATGGGCAACCGAACGAATGCCAAAGAAAAAAAGATGATTGGTATGTTTGTTTCCACGATTCCAATGCGTGCATCTGTTCATGGGTCGCAAACATTTCTTGATTTCGTAAAACAGGTCATGGCGGATCAAATGAAGATCTTGCGTCACCAAAAGTACCCTTACAATCTCCTCATGAATGATTTGCGAGAAAGAGAAGGGTTTACAGGGCGCCTTTTTGATATTTCTTTAGAATACCAGGTCATGCAGTGGCAGAAAAAAGAGAATCTGTCTTTTATTACTGAACCGATTTTTAGCGGGAGCGGAATGAATGATATTTCAATCCATGTAAAGGACCGCTGGGATACAGATACATTGACCATTGATTTGGACTACCGTACAGATGTATTCACCGAAGAAGAAATCAGTAATATGTTTGATCGATTTTTGATCATACTAGAGGCGGCGGTCTCTCAGCCTGATCAGCTGATCGGGACACTTCCTTTACTTCCATCAGATGAACAAAAGGAACTGCTGCAACTATCTGAGAGAATCCCGTTTGAAAAACCAGCTGAAAAACCGGTTCACCACATGTTTGATGAGACAGCAAATAAGTATGCAGAGCGGACAGCCATTGTAGCGGAAAATGGAGCATTTACTTATGGAGAGCTGTATCAAAAGGCAGAAAAGCTGGCGCGGTTTTTACAAATGAAAGGTGTCTCGCGTGATGTGCCTGTTGCTGTCCTAATGGATCGGAAGGCAGATGCTATGGTGGCGATCTTCGGCATATTAAAGGCTGGCGGGGCGTATGTACCGATTGATCCGGCATTACCTGAGGAGCGCATTCAATATATTGTGGAGGATTCTGGTGCTTCCATTGTGTTAACAGAGGAATCGTTCGTTTCAACATACCGTGCCCTCTCGGAAAAAATGGTCGTTCAGCAGCAAATCGAATTAGATGATGGTCTGCTGCCTGCGCTTGTAAATCAGTCGGCACCTGAGGATTTGGCTTACATGATTTATACATCAGGTACGACTGGAAAGCCGAAAGGCGTCATGATTGAGCATCTTCAGCTGCATCATTTGGTCCATGCCTTGCATCATGAGATTTATCAAGGGGCGAGTGAGCTTCAAATGGCGCTTCTTGCACCATTCCATTTTGATGCATCGGTGAAACAAATCTTTGCTGCTCTTTTATTTGGGCATACGCTTCATATCATCCCGCGAGAAACGACGAGAAATGGTGTTCAATTAGCGGCTTATTATAAAAAACATCAAATTGAAGCAGCAGACGGAACACCGGCGCATGTGCAGCTTTTACTTGCAGCGGATTTGGACGGGCTGTCATTGACACACATGTTGATTGGGGGAGAAGCATTGCCTGCGAAAGCAGCACACTCTCTTATCGAAGCGCTTCGTATGAGTGAGCCTGATTTTACTTTGTGGAATGTGTATGGTCCCACTGAGACGTGTGTCGATGCGGCGGTTCATCGTCTGGAACTAAGTGAGCTGCGCGAATCATCTGAACAGCAGCGTTATGTGTCGATCGGAAAACCACTCGGTCATCACCGTCTTTATATTTTAAATGACCATGATCAATTACAGGTGCAGGGGGCTATTGGAGAGCTATGCATTGCAGGGATAGGTGTTGGACGAGGCTATGTGAATCAGCCTGAATTAACGGAGAAGGTATTCACGACAGATCCGTTTTCTCCACACGAGCGGATGTATCGAACGGGGGATCTAGTCAGATGGCTTCCGGATGGCACCATTGATTATCTTGGCAGAATGGATGATCAAGTAAAAATAAGGGGTTACCGCATAGAAACAGGCGAAATTGAAGCAGTGATGGAGCAGGTAGATGGAGTCGATCAAGCTGTCGTACTTGTGGTTGATGAAGCGGATGGGGAAAAGGCGTTAAGTGCTTACTATCAAGCTCGTCAAGAAGGTGTGTCAGTTGACATGCTGCAAGCCGCTATCAAACATCAGCTTCCAGCTTACATGATGCCGCTCTATTTCAAAGAGCTCGATGCATTTCCACTCACAGTCAGCGGTAAAGTCGATCGTCGTGCACTTGCTGCTTTAAAAGGCGACAAAGCAGTTCATGCTGTATATGTTGCACCTAGAAACGATCTCGAAACGAAGCTTGTGCGTTTGTGGGAAGAAATCCTTGGTCAAGAGAAGATGGGTGTATATGATTCTTTCTTCGAGCGAGGTGGTCATTCACTTAAAGCGATGACAGTACTCACACATGTTCAGCGAGACTTTCAGGTGGAAGTGCCGCTCTCCATTTTATTTGAACAGCAGACCATTGCTGCTTTGGCTGCCTACATTGAGCAAGCGGAAACATCTTCTGAAACGGTGATACCAAAAGCGCCGGCAGCAGACCACTATCCATTGTCACCTCCACAGCAGCGCGTTTATATGGTGAGTCAATTGGAGCAAAGCACCGCATACCATATGCCGGCTGTTGTGAGGTTAAAAGGAACATTGCAGCGAGAGAAGCTGACTGAAGCCTTTGAAAGACTCATCACACGTCATGATATGCTGCGTACTTCTTTTCATACGTTGAAAGGTGTTCCATGTCAGCAGGTAGCTCCATCAGTGCCATTTCAAATAGAGCAGCTGACAGGCGGCACGATGGAAGAAAATATGCAGCAATTTGTCAGACCTTTTGACCTTGAGTGTGCACCACTTCTTCGTATTGGCTTGAAGTCATTACATGATCAGGAGCACCTGCTCTTTTTCGATATGCATCATCTCATCTCAGATGGTCTTTCGATTGATTTAATGCTGGGTGAGCTGTCAGATGCTTACGAGGGATCGGTCAAAGCACCATTGAAGCTTCAATATCAAGATTATGCTGTTTGGCAAGAACAGCAAGATTTTCAAAAAGAAGAGGCATTCTGGCTGCAGGAATTTTCGGGTGATCTTCCTGCTTTACAGCTGATGACCGATTATCAACGCCCAGCGGTCCAGTCTTTCACAGGGGATCGTGTGATCAAAGAAATAGATGAAACGTTAAAGGAACAATTGCAGGAGCTTGCGGCAAAACACCACACGACACTGTATACGGTTCTGCTTTCTGCTTACTATACATTGCTTGCGAAGTACACGGGTCAACAGGAATTCGTGGTTGGAACACCGGCGGCAGGGCGTGTGCATGCAGACCTGGATGACATGATCGGCATGTTTGTCCAGACACTTGCTTTGCGGTCAGAGGTTGATCCGAATGGAACCGTGTCGCAGTTGATCGAGCAAGTTAAGGAAAAAACGATGCATGCATTTGAGCATCAGCAATATCCATTTGAACGGCTGCTTGAAAAGCTGAATGTACCAAGAGATTTTAGCCGTCATCCTTTATTCGATACCGTTTTTACACTCATGCCAGATCATGGAGCAGCCCAGCATATTGGAGAGATGCAAGTTGAAATTGAAGAAACCAATTTCCATATTGCAAAGTTTGATTTAACGCTGCAAGCGATGGAGTCAGATCAAGGTTTATCCTTTGTCCTCGATTACAGTACGGCGCTATTTAAACGAAGTACAGCCGAGCAAATGCTACATCATTATATGTATTTGCTGGAGCAGATGGTCCAATCGCCGGAGGAAGCGATTCGATCCTATCGATTACTGTCTGAACAGGAAGCGGAAGCTCAACTGAATCTGTGGAATCCGTTACCGACGCCTTATCCGGCAGAAGAAACCATTGTGACGCAGTTTGAAGCACAGGTGCAGGAGCATGGTCATAAGTCTGCACTCCAATGTGAAGGTGTGATTCTTTCTTACCAAGAACTGAATGACCGAGTGAACCAGCTGGCTCATTATTTGCGTGAACATGGGTTTGAAAGAGGGATGAAAGCGGCCTTATTCTTTGAGCGATCTAATGAAATGGTACTCTCTGTTCTAGCTGTACTTAAGGCGGGCGGCGTCTATGTACCAATTGATCCTGATTTCCCTGATGAGCGCGTGAAGCACTTTTTGACAGACAGCGGTGCGCGATTCTTATTGACACATCAAGTGCTGCGCCATCGCTCGGTACTCGCTTCTTTCGAGGGAACCATCATCGAAACAGAAGATCAGGCAATTGACCAGCAATCAGACAGCCCTATAGATGTTGGTATTTTACCAGAGGACTTGGCGAATTTGACCTATACATCTGGTACAACAGGAAAACCTAAAGGAAATATGGTGACACACCGGAATATTTTGAGAACGGTGAAGCAATCAAATTATCTTACCATTCATCATGAAGACACGGTGATGAGTCTATCAAACTATGTATTTGATGCTTTTATGTTCGATGTGTTTGGTGCTTTATTAAACGGTGCGAAACTGATTGTTCTGCCAAAGGATCATATCTTAAACATGAATGAGCTTTCTGGAGCGATTGAGAAGGAAGAAGTCAGTATTTTAATGATCACGACAGCTCTTTTTCACTTACTCATCGATATGAAAAAAGACAGCCTGAAGAACGTCAGAAAAGTTCTGTTTGGCGGAGAGCGAGCTTCCGTGCCTCATGTCATGACTGCACTTGAAACGGTGGGGGAAGGCAAGCTTGTTCATATGTACGGTCCTTCTGAAAGCACGATTTTCACTACGTATTATCCAGTGAATCACATTGAGAAGCAGGCGTTATCCATTCCAATTGGAAAGCCAGTGAGTCAAACGGCTGTTTACATTGTAGATGAATTTGGACATGTGCAGCCGCCGGGTGTTGCGGGAGAGCTATGTGTCGCTGGTGATGGACTGGTGAAAGGATATTATGGGCAGCCAGAACTCACAAGCGAAAAATTTGTGGAAAATCCTTTCCGCCCTGGTGAGGTCATGTATAAAACGGGTGATCTTGCACGATGGCTGTCAAATGGAGAGATTGAATTCATTGGACGGATTGATCATCAAGTGAAGATTCGAGGTCAGCGTATTGAACTTGGAGAAATTGAGCATCAGCTGCTGCGACATCCGCAATTGAAGGAAGCCATCGTCATTGCAGCTCCAAATGATACATTATGTGCGTATTTCACAGCAGAAGGGTCTGTCTCATTAACTGATTTGCGCGAGCAAGCAGGGCGTGAACTGCCTGTGTATATGATGCCGTCGTTCTTCATGCAATTAGACGAGCTTCCGCTGACGAATAACGGCAAGGTAGATAGGCGCGCCTTACCGGTGCCTGACCTAAGTGAGCAGGGGGTAAATGAGTACATCCCTCCTCAAACCGAAACAGAGCATCACGTAGCGCGCATTTGGGAGGAAGTTCTTGAAGTGCCGAGAATCGGCAGGGACGATCATTTCTTTGAATGCGGTGGCCATTCGCTGCGCGGCATGAAAATGCTGAACAGGCTGTATGAAGAGATGCACGTGGAGCTCACTTTGAAGTCTTTATTTGAATCTCCAACATTAGAGGCGTTTGCATTTGCGGTTGATCAAGCGGATCAAACGGAGATCAAGCGGGTGGAGGTTGCAGAAGAAGCGGCCTATTATCCAGTGACATCTGCTCAGAAAAGGCTGTTTGTATTGGAGAAAATGACCGATGCGGAGCAAAGCTATCATATGCCGGCTGCTTTAAAGCTAGAAGGTGTTTTTGATGAAAAACGATTTAAAAAAGCGATTGAGCAGCTTGTCCATCGTCATGAAGCATTTAGAACGAGCTTTGACTTTGTTCAGAATGAACCTGTTCAACGGATTGAATCAAATATTTCCTTAGACATTGAGGAAATCGAAGGGAACGGAAGAGACATACAGGAATTGATGAATGACTTTATCCGTCCATTTGATATAGAAAAGGCGCCTCTACTCAGAGTAGGTCTAGTTTCTGCTTCCGTAAATGTTCATTATTTGCTGATTGATATGCACCATATCATTTCAGATGGTGCATCTGTGGGCATTTTAATTGAGGAGCTTTCAGCCTTGTATCGAGGGGACAAACTAGAGGAATTACCTGTTCAATATAAGGATTATGCGGTTTGGTCAAAAAGCGAGACGTTTGCTGCACAAATAGAAGCTGAAGAGGCGTTTTGGCTGGAGCAATTACAAGGAGAACTGCCTGTACTGGCACTGCCGGAAGACCTGCCAAGACCAAAAGTGCAAACATTCGCAGGAGAGCGCGTCTCATTTACAATCAATGGGCCGCTTAAAGCGAAATTGGATGAGCTGGTCAGAGCGCTCAACAGTACGACGTATACAGTCCTACTCACTTGCTACAGTACCCTTTTAAGCAAGCTATCAAGACAAGAAGATATCATCATCGGTTCACCGATTGTGGGCAGAACTCACCCTGATATTCAATCTGTCATTGGTATGTTTGTGAACACGCTGGCACTTAGAACAAAGCCAGCAGGACATCTGACAGCTGCAGAATTTGCGTCAAATGTTCATCAACTTGTGTTAGAGGCAAATGAGCATCAGTTGTACCCATTTGAAGAATTGGTAGACCAAGTACAAACGGTTCGAGACACTAGCCGTCACCCAATCTTTGATGTAGTGTTCTCGATGGAAAATGCGGATATCCGTGATTTAACGATGGATGGACTTCACATCGTTCCAGAGCCATTTGAAGAAAATATCGCCAAATTTGATTTGACCTTAACTGGAAACGAATCGGCTGATCACATTGAGCTTGTGTTCGATTTTAATACTTCTATCTTTCAACAGTCTTCGATTGAAAAGTGGAAGGAGTTTTTCCTTCATTTATTGGAACAAATGGTATCAGCGCCAGATCAATCGCTAGATCAAATGCAGCTATTATCACCGAAGCAGCAGCAAAAACTGCTCAGTGAATGGTCAGGTCCTGTCCTAGACGTTCCGTCAGATCAAACCATTCATAAACTGATCGAGGCTAAAGCATTTGAAGCACCGCACCAAAAAGCGGCAACCTTCTGCGGAACAAGCTGGACGTATGAAGAACTGAACAGTCGGGCGAATACAGTCGCTTCAAGGCTCATCTCAAACGGCATAAAACGAGAAGACCGCATCGGCATTCTCACCCGTCCGTCCCTTGATATGACGGCAGCTGTCCTTGGCGTCTTGAAGGCAGGTGCGGCATTCGTTCCAATCGATGCGGATTATCCGGATCAGCGCATTACCTACATGCTGGAAGACTGCGGGGCAGAGGTTCTTTTGATGCAAAAAGGATTGACTGCACCATCTTCATTCACAGGTCATGTCCTATTGATAGAGGATGCCGTAAAAGGTGAAGCGCAAGAAATTCAGATTCATATGAAACCGACTGATCTCGCCTATATGATTTACACGTCTGGAACAACAGGACAGCCGAAGGGTGTCATGGTCGAGCACCAGTCCCTTGTAAACCTAGCGTTTTGGCACAATGATGCCTTCCAAGTGACCAATGCAGATCGAACCGCCAAATATGCCGGCTTTGGCTTTGATGCCTCCATTTGGGAAATGTTCCCGTCATGGATCGCCGGCGCAGAGCTGCACATCATCGATGAAGCGATTCGTCTCGATATGATCAAGCTCAATGCGTATTTCAATCAAGAAGGTATCACCATTGCGTTCCTGCCGACCCAGTTATGCGAGCAGTTTATGTCAATGGACAATCATTCTCTGCGTTACTTACTAACAGGCGGAGATAAGCTGAAACAGATAAAGCCTGTTCCATATAAACTCGTGAATAACTACGGTCCGACGGAAAATACAGTCGTGGCGACAAGCGGGATTATCAATCCAGATCAAGGAACGCTTCCAATCGGAACAGCGATTGCCAATACACGTTTTTACATTATGGGTTCGTTATATGACCTCTCGCCGCCAGGCGTACCGGGTGAGCTTGTGATCGCAGGAAAAGGACTGGCTAGGGGGTACTGGAATCTTCCGGAGGAAACAGATAAACGATTTGTCCCAGATCCATTTTATCCAGGTGAGCGCATGTATCGCACAGGCGACTTAGTGAAATGGACAGAGGATGGCGAGCTGATCTATCTCGGCAGAAAAGACCATCAGGTCAATATCCGAGGCTTCCGTATTGAACTGTCAGAAGTTGAGGCGCAGCTCCTTGCGCTGGCGGAAGTCAAAGAAGCAGTCGTGACAACGGTCAAAGATGCCAGCGAACAAGATTCGCTTGTGGCATATGTCATCACCGATGAAGAAACGACCGACCTGAAAGAAAGTCTAAAACGAACGTTGCCAGACTATATGGTGCCATCATCCATCATCAAGCTTAACCAACTGCCGATGACGGCAAATGGCAAAGTCGATCTGAAAGCATTGCCAACACCAGATATGGAAGCCAACCAAACGGCTTACGAAGCGCCAAGAGACGAAGTCGAAACGCTTCTATGCGGCATTTGGGAAGACGTACTTGGCGTGAGCCAAGTCGGCATTCACGATCACTTCTTCTTCCTTGGCGGAGATTCGATTAAAGGCATTCAAATGGCAAGCAGACTCACACAAGCGGGCTGGAAGCTCGATATGAAACTACTATTCCAGTACCCAACGATTGCAGAGCTGCGCCCATATATCGAAGAAGCTGATCAACTGACAGCCGACCAGTCACCTGTCGAAGGGGAAGTCATTTTCACACCGATTCAGCGCTGGTTCTTTGAGCGAAACTTTACGAGTCAGCACCATTGGAACCAATCGGTTATGCTCCAAGCGCCAAATGGTTTGGATGAAACCATCGCTCAGCAAGTGTTGGAGCAGCTTATGATCCATCACGATGCCTTGCGAATGGTGTATCCGCTTGAAGAAGGACGCGTGATCCAGCGTCATCGAAAAATCGAAGAAAACTTGGTGGCTGTTGATGTAATGGAAGTACGAGGGGAACTGTCGGAGCAAATCCTGCAGGTAGAAAAGCTGGCAAATGAAGTGCAGGCGAGTATATCGCTAGCAGAAGGACCTTTAGTAAAGCCAGCTATTTTCCGAACGGATCAAGGGGATCATTTACTGCTCGCTGTACATCATCTTGTCATCGATGGTGTGTCATGGCGTATTTTCCTTGAAGATTTTATGGCTCTTTATGAACAGTCGAAGCGCGGGGAAATCCTGACACTTCCTGAAAAAACACACTCTTTCCAAGAATATGCCCAGAAGCTGACGGAATACGCGATGTCAGATGAGTTGCTGTCGGAAAGAGCCTATTGGAAAAAGGTACTTGCGCATTCCGTTACACCGATTCAAAAGGATTATGTGACAGAAGATCAGCGGATGCTTCATACACAGACCATTCGTTTTACATTGTCTGAGGAGGAAACACGCAGTCTGCTGACAGATGTACATGAAGCATATCAAACAGACATCAATGATATTTTGCTGACAGCACTTGGATTGTCCATGAAAGAGTGGACAGGTGAAGACAGACACTTTATTCATCTTGAAGGACACGGGAGAGAGAACATCCTCCCTGCAATCAATGTATCACGGACGATTGGCTGGTTTACAAGTATGTATCCTGTGTTACTGGATATGTCGCATGCAGACGATCTTTCTTATCAGATCAAGCATTTAAAAGAGGAACTCAGGCACATTCCGAACAAGGGAATCGGCTATGGCATATTAAAATATTTAACCCCTGACAAGATGAAGGACGATATCTCATTTGATCTCGCGCCAGATATCAGCTTTAACTATCTTGGTCAGTTTGATGAACAGATCAGCGGTGAGTTAAGCCGCTCAACGTGGCATCCAGGACAATCGCTGAGTCCTGAATCAGAGAAACCTCATGCACTTGATATTGTGGGATTCGTCGAACAAGCCATGTTCCATGTGACGATTTCTTATCATCAACTTGAATTTGAAGAACGTACGATGGAACAATTCAAGGATCTTCTTGAAAAGAATGTGAGGGCGCTGATTTCACATTGCGTATCACAGGAGGAAACCCAGATGACACCTAGTGATGTAGGGGATGAAGATCTCACGATGGATGAACTTGAAAAGCTAATGGATATATTTTAAGCAAACGAAGAGGTGGACATATGAGCAAGCAGAAGATTCAGAAGGTATATCCTTTAACACCCATGCAGGAGGGCATGCTGTATCATGCCATGCTAGACCCTAATTCCTCCTCTTATTTCACACAGCTTGAGCTTGGAATAAGCGGAGAGTTTGATCTCGCTCTTTTTGAAAAAAGTCTCAATGAGCTCATACGGACATATGACATTCTCCGTACAGCCTTTGTCTATCAACAATTGCAAAAGCCTCGTCAGGTTGTACTGGCTGAACGTCATCTAGATGTGTATCGAGAGAATCTATCTCATCTGAATCATCAAGAGCAGCAAAAGGTATTGGGTCAATATAAAAAGCAAGTGAGAAAGCAAGGATTTCACTTAACAAATGATCTGTTATTGAAGGTCGCTGTTTTTCAACTAAATGAAACAAACTGGCATCTAATTTGGAGCAACCATCACATCATCATGGATGGTTGGTCCATGGGTGTTTTAATGAAAAAACTGTTTCATTACTATGAATCTTTTCGGAACGATCGAACGCCGGATCGCTCACAGGGAAAGCCTTATGCAGATTATATCCAGTGGCTTGGAAAGCAAAATAAACAAGAAGCGGAAAGTTATTGGCAGGAGCGTCTAGATGGAGCGGTTCAGCATCAAGGGCTGCTGCAGCAAAATGAAGCGAACGGACAATACGACCATCAGGAATGGACGTTTACATGGGATGCTCAAACGGTACAAGCCATTCAAAATGTAGCAAGAAAATGCCAAGTGACAGCCCCGAACCTGTTTCAGGCTGTCTGGTCTGTTCTATTAGGCACCTATCATGCAGCTGATGATGTCACATTCGGCACCGTTGTATCGGGCAGACCTCCAAGTGTATCTGGAATTGAGCGCATGGCAGGGCTGTTTATCAATACGATACCCGTTCGAGTGACATTGGATCAGGGGCAGACGTTCAAACAGTTGTTTCAAAAGGTTCAGCAGCATGCACTGGAAGCGGAAAACTATGATTTTATGCCGCTTTATGACATTCAGCAAAAGACAGCTGCTGGAGGGCAGCTCTTTGATCATTTGGTTGGGTTTGAGAACTATCCTTTAGATCAGGAGCTGTCTGGTGATACCATGTCTGCACGGCTTGGTTTTTCCATTGATGTAAAGGACGGATTTGAACAAACGAATTTCGACCTAAATGTCCTTGTTTATCCAGGTGAAACGTGGACATTGAAAATCAAATACAACGCCATAGCTTTTGAAGAAAAGATCATTGAAAACATATCAAAACATCTGACCAATCTCATGAAGCAAATCATCCAGAACCCTGATGTACGCCTTCATGAAGTGACATGTATCACAGAAGAGGAGAAGCAGCAGATTGAAGCTTGGAATCAGACAGAGCGAGATTATCCGAAGCATCTGTCTATTCCTGAGCTGCTTAATGAACGTATGAAGGCGCAGCCTGACCATCTGGCATTAGTTGAAGGCGATCGAACATTCACGTACGAGGAGCTTGGACAAGAAATCCGTCGTTTAGCCGGCAGTCTTGTTGAAAACGGCGTACAGCCCGGAGATGCTGTCGCGGTGTATATGAACCGATCAGCAGATGCGGTGATCGCCATTTTAGCAGTTCTGCACGCAGGGGCAGCTTATGTGCCGATTGATCCTTCCCAGCCTGAGGAGAGAATCCGATGGATGCTTGAAGACAGCAGCGCATCCATTTTGCTGCATGCTGACAATCAGCCGCCAGTTGATGAACATATCAAGGCTGTACATGTGACCAGCATGCCTCATCGCTCACACGTGGATTTCTCAGTCCGGACGTCTCCATCTCAATTGGCGTATATCATGTATACATCAGGATCAACTGGACAGCCCAAAGGGGTTCAAATTGAGCATCAGCATATTGTGAGATTGGCTTGCTCTCAGGAGAAATTAGGCTTGACCAAGTCGGATCGTATGGCGCATACAGGGGCCGTCAGCTTTGATGCTATTACCTTTGAGATATTTACCACGCTGCTAAATGGGGCGACGCTTTATCCTGTTGACCGTGATACTTTATTGGATATTCATCGATTCGAACAATTTATCCAAACACATCAGTTGACGGCGCTCTTTTTAACAACTGGATTATTTAATCAGCTCGCTCAGCAGCGGCCGCAAATGTTCGAAGGATTAACCACATTAATTACAGGCGGTGACGTCATCAATGTGAAGAGTGCGGAGCTTGTGAAACAGCATCATCCAGCACTTGTTTTACTGAATGCCTATGGTCCAACTGAAAATACAACCATCTCGACCATTTACGAAGTAAGAGGAGATGAAACGGGTCCGATCCCAATTGGTCAGCCGATCAACCATTCGTCGGCTTATATTTTAGATGATGATCAAAGATTGCAGCCAATTGGAGCGCCAGGAGAGCTGTATGTTGGCGGAGATGGTGTCGCAAGAGGGTATCTCCATCGTCCGGATTTGACCAATCAAGTGTTCATGGCAGATCCTTTTAAGCCGTCAGGCCGTTTGTATCGAACAGGGGATTTGGCTAGATATGGCGCGGATGGCCAGATCGAATTCCTCGGCCGGACAGATGATCAGGTGAAAATTCGAGGCTTCCGTATTGAGCTTGGTGAAATTGAAACAGTGCTTCAGCAAAAAGCGGGCATAGAGGATGCGGTTGTGCTTGTCCATTCGTTTTCCTCAGATGAAAAGGAAATCACGGCTTACTTCACAGGGACAATGACAGAAGAAGAGGTGCGGGATTTATTCAATCAAGAGCTGCCAGCTTATATGGTGCCGCACCATGTGATGAAGCTGGATGCTTTTACGCTCACATCGAACGGGAAGGTAGATCGAAAAGCTTTACCAAAGCCGGACGAAGCGCATCAGGAGAAAAAGGAAATCATTTCGCCTGAGACGGAGACAGAAAAGGCACTCGCTCAAATTTGGGAGGAGCTCCTTGGGAAAACGGTAGGAGTAGATGAACATTTCTTCATGGCTGGCGGGCACTCTCTCAAAGCGATGATGATGTCCGCGAAGATTCAAGAGGTGCTTCAAAAGGAAGTACCGATTCAAGTGATTTTTGAGAAGCCGACAATTCGTTCATTAGCGGCGTACATCGATCAGGACGGTCAAGAAGAAACGGGGCATCCTATTTTACCAGCAGAGCATGCGGACGAATATCCGGTATCACCAGCTCAGCGCCGTTTATACATTTTGCAGACACTCGAACCTGACAGCACGAATTATCATATTCCGATCGTCTTAACGCTTGAAGGGGCACTCGAATATCAGCGGCTCAGATCAGCGTTTGATCAGTTGATCCAAACGCATGAAATCTTAAGAACGAGTTTTCATATAAATGGAGAAGACATCGTCCAAAGGGTGAATGAATGGACTGCATTTGACCTTCCCGTTCATGACATCAAAGAAGATGAGGCAGAGGCATTCCTTTCTGAACGTCAAACACCATTTGATTTAACAGCTGCGCCTCTATTGCGAGCTCAGTTGTTGAAGGTCAGTGAGAACCGTCATCTTCTCGTCTTGGAAGCACATCATCTCATTACAGATGGCAGCTCCATGAAGACGTTCATTCAAGATTTGGCGAAGGCCTATGATGGAGAAGCTCTTGCAGAAAGAGCCATTCATTATAAAGATTACGCTGTCTGGCAGTTAAGTGAAGAAGAGACGGAGAAACAGAAGGAGCATGGAGCATATTGGTTGAAGCAATTCGAAGGAGACTTACCGGTATTAGAGCTGCCAACTGATTATCCGCGTCCAGCGGAACGTGATTTTTACGGAGAACGATTCATGTTTGGCTGTGATCAAGCGACGACTCAGCGGATTCATGAATTGCTTCAGAAAACAGATACGACCATGTACATGTTCTTGTTATCTGCCTTTCAAGTGCTGCTTGCCACTTATAGCGGCCAGGAAGATATCATCGTTGGTTCCCCTGTTGCAGGACGGACACACCCTGATTTACAGGACATGCCGGGGATGTTTATCAACACTGTTGCGATTCGCGGAAAACCAGAACAAACGAAGACATTTTTACAGCTGCTTGAAGAAATAAAAGAAACGAGTATTGACGCTTTTGCTCATCAAAGCTATCCACTCGAAGAGTTAATTGCACGTCTTCCGCTAGATCGTGATACAACCCGAAGCCCGCTCTTTAGCGTGTCATTTAACATGCAGAACATGGAGGTTCCGGCGCTAATGCTCGGCGATCTGCACATTTCGCCTTATGCCATTCAGCATCACTCTGTCAAATTTGACTTGTCTCTAGAAGCATTTGAACGAGAGGGAGCATTAAAGCTGAGCTTTGACTATGCAGCGGCATTATTTAAAGAAGAGACGGTCCGCAGGTTCGGAACTCATCTTCTAGCGATTATTCGTGAAGCGGTCCAACACCCGGATGAACAGATCGGCTTGCTCCGTATCCTTGATCAGCATGAGCAAATAGAGCGATTGGAGAAAAAAGACGAAGTGCAATCGAATCGTCATGAGCCCTTCCATGTCCAATTTTCGCGTCAGGTAAAGGAAACACCAGATGCCATTGCGGTGATGGATGATCAACGGAAGCTCACTTACCGCGAGCTGGAAGACATGGCAAATGCGCTTGGCAGTGAACTGAAGGTACGAGGCGTCGAGAAAGAAAAGACTGTAGCACTGATTCTTGACCGCTCTGTCTATGTCATCGTCTCAATGCTTGGTGTGATGAAAGCAGGTGGTGCATTTGTACCAATTGATCCGGCCTTCCCTGCGGAACGTATCCGTTACACATTAGAAGATTCAGGTGCACAAGTGATCGTGACAAATGAGTCTCTTGCAGGTTCCTATCAAGATCACAAGTCGATTCAAGTGGTGCAGGTTGAAAAAGCAGTGCAGCAAAGCCGCTCGCTAGATCTGCCGGAAGGCTCAGCCGATCAGCTCGCTTATGTAATATACACATCTGGTACAACAGGGAAGCCGAAGGGTGTACAGCTCACACATCGTAATCTATCACACTATGTCAACTGGCTGACAAATGAGGTGACATTGCAAGAATGCGATCGGACGGCACTGCTTTCTTCTTATGCATACGATCTCGGTTACACAAGCATTTTCCCTGTTTTAAAAGCAGGGGGGACACTCTATGTGCCTCGTGAAGATGTGTATACAGACCCGGTGCGTCTCATGCGTTTGATTGATGAACAAGAGCTGACGTATATCAAAATGACACCATCCTTATTTCATATGATGGCAGATTCGAAGGATCATGCATTTAATGCTTTACGCCTTGTGATACTTGGAGGGGAACCGATTGTCTCTGAGGATGTTGAAACGTTTATGAAGCAGCACCCATGTGTGGCAGTGATGAACCACTATGGCCCGACAGAGACAACTATTGGGACTGTGACCAAGCTGATCACACCGCAAGAGCTAGGCGCTTTGATGGATCGCTCTGTGATCGGGCAGCCAATTGCTCACACAAGAGCGCTCGCACTCAATCGTCAGCAGCGCCTTGTCCCTTATGGCGCACCTGGAGAGCTTTATATATCGGGGGAAGGTGTATCGAGAGGGTATTTGAATCAGCCTGAATTAACAGCAGAGCGTTTTCTTGAAAATCCATATTATCCTCAGGAGCGAATGTATCGCACAGGGGATTTGGTCAGACAGCATGCAAATGGAGACATTGAGTTTCTCGGAAGAATAGATGATCAAGTGAAAATCCGCGGTTATCGTATTGAGAAACAGGAAATTGAGCATGCCGCGCGTGCACGATTATCCATTCAAGAGGTGTATGTCAAAGTAATTCACATGTCCCGTTTACCGGAGCTTGCACTCTATTACACAGCGCCTGAGCCAATTGGAACACTGACGTTTAGAGAAAAGCTTGCGGAGACACTGCCGGATTATATGATTCCAACGTACTTTGTCAAAGTCGACCACATTCCGCTCACACAAAACGGAAAGGTAGATGCGAAGTCTATGCCGCTTCCGCACGAGGTGCATATGAACCGCGCGGTGCATGCAGCACCAGAAACGGCACTTGAGCAGTCGCTGTGTGACATTTGGTCAGAAGTACTTGGGGTTGAACAAATAGGTGTTCATGATCACTTCTTTGAATTGGGAGGTCATTCTCTCAAAGGCATGGTGCTCATTTCGAAGGTACAAGCCAAGCTGAACAAGCATGTGCCGCTCAAAGTCCTTTTTGAAAAGCCAACGATACGGGCGATGGCAGCCTATTTGGAAGAAGTGGATTCTTCGGACATCACATCCATTCATCCGGCGGAGAAGCAAGATTTCTATCCTGTCTCTTCCGCTCAAAAGCGGATGTATGTGTTACAGCAGCTGCATCCAGAAGCAGTTACTTACCATATGCCAGCTGTTTTGATGATGGAAGGCAGCCTTGATGTGAAGCTGCTAGAAGAAGCGCTGCAAGCCTTGATCGAACGACATGAATCATTGCGGACAGCCTTTGTAGAAATTGACGGCGTACCAGTTCAAAAAGTCTATCGCCGAATGCCGTTTACGTTAGAGGTTGTTGAAGTAGAGAGAGGTCATGAACAACCTGTCATAGACGCATTCATCACCCCATTCTCATTACATCAAGCACCATTAATGAGGGCAAAGGTGGCGAAGCTTTCTAATGAAGAATATGTGTTCATGATGGATATGCACCATATCATCGCAGATGGTGTCACACGCAGTTTGCTCATTCAAGAATTGGCAGAGTTGTATGAGAAAAAGACATTACCGCCAGTTCAGCTGCACTACAAGGATTATGCGGTATGGCAGCAGGAAGAAAAGCAGCAAGCGCTGCTCGAGAAACAGCGTCAATATTGGCTAGAGCAATACGCTCAGCCGCCTGAAGATTTGGCGCTGCCACTTGATTTTCCGCGCCCTCATGTTCAGTCATTTGAAGGAGACCGAGTCGACAGATGGTTATCTGCTGAAAAGGTGCAGTCCATTAAAACGCTCATGGCTGAAAAAGGTGTAAGCTTGAACATGGTCATGCAAACGGCATTTGCCATTTTCCTTTCCAATTTAACTGGGCAGACAGATATCGTTATAGGCGCTGTGACAGCAGGACGTACGCATGCTTCAATGGAACGGGTTCCGGGCATGTTTGTGAATACACTGGCTCTTCGACATGAAGTGCAGCTGGAGGAAACGACAGCACAATTGCTTGAAAAAATGAAAGATCGCAGCCTATCAGCCTATGAACATCAAGATTTCCCGTTTGAGGAATTGGTGGCACAGTTAGATCTTCCGACAGACACGAGCCGCAATCCATTGTTTAGTGTCATGCTGACAACGGATGACCGAGATCTGACGTTACCGGATCTGGATGGACTCAAGCTTTCGCAAAAACAGCAAGAGACAGTTCAAGCAAAATTTGATGTAACGCTCGGTGTATTTGAAGAAAAAGACCAAGTGGGCCTGCGTTTTGAGTATGCAGCGGCACTGTTTAAAAAGAAGACCATTCAGCGTTGGAGTCAATATTTTGAACAAATCATAGACGAAATGCTGGCTAAGCTCAATCAGCCAATTTCAGCGCTATCGATCTTAACTGAAGAGGAAAAACGAGAACTGATCAATGAATGGTCAGGTCCTGTCCTAGACGTTCCGTCAGATCAAACGATCCATGAACTAATTGGAGCTAATGCGCACAAAGCGCCTCACCAAAAGGCGGCGACCTTCTGCGGAACGAGCTGGACATATGAGGAACTGAACAATCGGGCGAATGTAGTTGCTCAGAAATTGATCTCTCTTGGCACAAAACCCGGAGATCGCGTCGGCATTCTCACCCGTCCATCGCTTGACATGACGGCAGCCGTCCTTGGCGTCCTGAAGGCAGGTGCGGCATTCGTTCCAATTGATGCGGATTATCCGGCTCAGCGTATTGCGTACATGCTAGAGGACTGCGAGGCAGAGGTGCTTCTGATGCAAAAAGGACTGACTGCACCAACTTCTTTCACAGGTCATGTTCTGCAAATAGAAGATGCCGTAGAAGGAGAAGCACAAGAAATTCAGGTACATGTGAAACCAACAGATCTCGCCTATATGATTTACACATCGGGAACGACTGGACAGCCGAAGGGTGTCATGGTCGAGCACCAGTCCCTTGTCAATCTTGCTTTCTGGCACAATGATGCCTTCCAAGTGACAAATGCGGATCGAACCGCCAAATATGCCGGCTTTGGCTTTGACGCCTCCATTTGGGAAATGTTCCCGTCATGGATCGCCGGCGCAGAGCTGCACATCATCGATGAAGCGATTCGTCTCGATATGATCAAGCTCAATACGTATTTCAATGAAAAAGGGATCACCATTGCGTTCCTGCCGACCCAGTTATGCGAGCAGTTTATGTCAATGGACAATCATTCACTGCGCTACCTACTGACTGGCGGAGACAAGCTGAAACAGGTAAAGCCTGTTCCATATAAACTCGTCAATAACTATGGCCCAACAGAAAACACAGTCGTAGCGACCAGCGGGATCATCAACCCAGATCAAGGCACACTTCCGATCGGAACAGCGATTGCCAATACTCGTTTCTACATCATGGGTTCGTTATACGACCTCTCGCCGCCAGGCGTACCGGGTGAGCTCGTGATCGCAGGAAAAGGACTGGCAAGAGGGTACTGGAATCTTCCAGAGGAAACAGAGAAACGATTTGTCCCAGATCCATTTTATCCAGGCGAGCGCATGTACCGTACAGGCGACTTGGTGAAATGGACAGAGGATGGTGAGCTGATTTACCTCGGCAGAAAAGACCATCAGGTCAACATCCGAGGCTTCCGTATTGAACTGTCAGAAGTTGAGGCGCAGCTCCTTGCGCTGGCGGAAGTCAAAGAAGCAGTCGTGACAACGGTCAAAGATGCCAGCGAACAAGATTCGCTTGTGGCATATGTCATCACCGATGAAGAAACGACCGACCTGAAAGAAAGTCTAAAACGAACGTTGCCAGACTATATGGTGCCATCATCCATCATCAAGCTTAACCAACTGCCGATGACGGCAAATGGCAAAGTCGATCTAAAAGCATTGCCAGCGCCTGATATGGAAGCAAACCAAACGGCATACGAAGCGCCAAGAGACGAAGTTGAAACACTGCTTTGCGATATTTGGGCAGATGTCCTTGGCGTGAGCCAAGTCGGCATTCACGACCACTTCTTCTTCCTTGGTGGAGACTCAATTAAAGGCATCCAAATGGCAAGCAGACTCACACAAGCGGGCTGGAAGCTCGATATGAAGCTACTATTCCAATATCCAACGATTGCGGAGCTGCGCCCATATATCGAAGAAGCCGATCAAATGACAGCCGACCAATCACCAGTTGAAGGGGAAGTCATTTTGACTCCAATTCAACGCTGGTTCTTTGAGCGAGCATTCAGTGACCAGCACCATTGGAATCTCTCGATGATGCTTCATGCGCCAAACGGATTTGACCTTTCGATTACAGAACAAGTGATGCAGAAATTACTTTCACATCATGATGCACTGCGTATGGTATACAGGCAGGAGCATGATGACATTCTGCAATACAATCAGCGGGAGCTCAGGGAATCGATTGCGATTATTTCTCATGATGTCTCTAAAGAGCACGACGTGAAAAAGGCCATTTCCACATATGCCAACGAGTATCAGCGTCAGCTGAACCTCGAAACAGGTCCACTCATGAAAGTGATTTGTTTCCGTGCAAAAGATGGCGATCACTTACTCATCGTGACACACCATCTTGTCATTGACGGTGTCTCATGCCGAATTTTACTAGAGGATTTTATGTCTCTTTATCAGCAGGCAGCTCAAGGACAAACGCTCGTCCTTCCGCCAAAAACCCATTCCTTTAAAGAATGGGCAGAGGCAATCGAACGATACGCACAGTCCAAGCCGTTAAAAAGCCAAAGTGAGTACTGGACAGAGATTGACACTCTGCCATTGACCACTTTACCTGTTGATCATGAAGTAACGAAAAGAAAAGTTGCTCAAACAAAAGCAGTACAGATGCAGCTTTCAGAGTCCGAAACCGAGCATCTCTTAACCGATATTCATCTACCGTACACAACGGAAATGAATGATATTCTTCTATGTGCTCTCGGGCTTGCCGTTCAGGAGTGGACAGGGAAGTCCCATGTACATGTGCAACTTGAAGGTCATGGAAGAGAGGATATTTTATCAGGGCTGGATGTCTCCCGCACGGTTGGCTGGTTTACGAGTATGTATCCAGTTGTTCTTGAAGCAAAGCCGGATCAGACCATAGCTGATGCTATTAAAGGAACGAAAGAGATGCTGCGGCGTGTGCCAAATAAAGGAATTGGCTACGGGATTTTGAAATACATGACAGCCACTGAGCCGTCAGGACAGCACGTACATCCTGAAATCAGCTTGAACTATCTTGGGCAGATCGATCAGGAAGTGACGACAGAACTCTTTGGACCGTCCACCTATGATATGGGACGACAAGCAAGCCCTGATTCAGAAGCTGTCTATAAGCTGAACCTCAGTGGTCTTGTTCAACACAATCGATTCATGTTGTCGTGTTCCTATTGTACAGATGAATATGAAGAACAAACGATACAGCAGTTCATGGCATTGTTGAAAGAAAAAATCCAATCCATCATTACCCATTGTTTAGCGCAGCACGAAAGAGAATTTACGCCAAGTGACTTCTCTGCGGCTGATCTTGAAATGGATGAAATGGACGACATTTTTGACATGCTTGAGGAAAAATTGACCTAACAACACGAGATCAGTCATACAAACGGGAAGGGAGGATGAAATAGATGAGTTCATTTAAAAGGGATCAAGTTCAAGACATGTATTATCTGTCACCGATGCAAGAAGGAATGCTGTTTCATACCCTCCATCATCAAGAAAAGGGCTTTTATGTAGAGCAAATGGATATGAACGTAAAGGGCACACTGCGTCATGACTTACTTGAGAAAAGCATGAATGTCATCGTGGAACGGTACGATATTTTTCGTACCGTATTTCTCCACGAAAAAGTGAAGCGCCCTGTCCAAGTTGTGCTGAAGAAACGCCCTTTTACGCTTGATGTGGTGGACATGCAGGATCTTTCTGAAGACGAACAGCTTGTACGTATTGAGACATTTAAACAACAGGATCAGCTGAGAGGATTTGATCTCTCGAAGGATTCTCTCATGCGGGCATCCGTTTTCCAAACGGGTCCTGCCAGCTATCGCTGGATATGGAGCTATCACCATATCCTCCTTGATGGCTGGTGCTTTGGGCTTGTGGTGCAGGAGTTATTTGCAATTTATCATGCACTTTTGCATGACGTCCCTTACAAGCTGGAACCGGTTAAACCATACAAAGAATATATTCAATGGCTGGAAAAACAAGATAAACAAGCATCACTTCAATATTGGCAGCAATCATTAGCCGGGTTTGATGGACAATCAACCTTTAAAGAACAGAGAAAACAAACGAATGAACATGAATTAGGCGAAATGGAATGGTCGATGAGCAAAGAAGAAACGGCTGCTTTATCAGAGTTAGCGTTGCAGCAAAATGCCACGTTAAGCAGCGTGCTTCAATCGGTGTGGTCAATTCTGTTGAGCAGATATCAGCGTTCAAATGATGTGTTGTTTGGCACGGTTGTGTCGGGACGTCCGGCAGATTTGGCTGGTGTTGACAGAATGGTTGGCTTGTTCATCAATGTCATCCCAAGAAGAATTCAGCTGACAGATGACATGACATTCCGTTCTCTTCTATCAGAGACTCAGCAGCAGTCTCTTGCAGCCGAGCCGCACCAATATATTCCGATTTATGATATTCAGGCAAAGACAGGTCAGCAGCCACTCATTGATCATATTGTCGTGTTTGAAAACGTCCCAGCCGCAAAGAAGGACGAGCAAGAGGCGCGATTAGGGTTTACTGTGGAAAACATGAATGTGTATGAAAAATCGAACTATGATCTCAATTTGCTGGCATCACCAGGAGAACAATTGCAATTGAAGCTGGCCTTTAACCAAAAAGCATTTGATCCTCAATTTGTCCACCGGTTAAAGGAGCAGCTGAGTCTATTGATGAGCGAGGCGATCAAGCATCCTGATCAATCGGTTCATACACTTACACTCGTCACGAAACAGGAAAAGCAGCTGATTCTTGAGGAATGGAATGCGCCTGAGCTTGAGCATGACCAGCTGTATTTGTCGAAATGGTTTGAGCATAATGTCCGCAAACAGCCGAATGCAGTGGCATTATCAGCAGGTGAGCACACGATGACATATGCGGAGCTGAATGAACAAGCCAATCGATTGGCAAGGCATTTGCAAAAAAATGGGGTCACGCATCAAACGGTCATCGCCATTTTAGCCGACCGCACGCCTAAACTTATTGTCAGCCTGCTGGCTGTCTTAAAAGCAGGCGCAATCTATGTGCCAATTGATCCCGATTATCCAGAAAGCCGCATTCAATACATGCTTAAAGACAGCGGGGCAACGCATCTTCTGACTCACTCATCCTTTATCGGTCAGGCGAAGGCACTTGCGTTTGATGGTACGTATCTGTTTGCGGATGATCAGGAAATTTCACTGATGAGCTCAGAGAATCTTCTGCTAGAAGCAGGCTTACACGATACGGCTTACATCATGTATACATCTGGTACAACAGGTCAGCCAAAAGGCATCATGACGACCCATTCCAATATTGCCCGGGTGGTCAAAAATACGAACTACTTAACCATTTCAGAAACAGATACACTGCTGTCACTATCCAACAGCGTATTTGATGGCTTTACATTTGATGTATATGGCGCACTTTTAAACGGAGCAAAGCTTGTCTTGCCGAAAAAAGAGACCATTTTAAACATGGGCGAGCTGACGGGGTTGATTAAAAGGGAAAACATTTCTGTCATGTTTGTTCCGACGGCATTATTTAATCTCCTCGTTGATGAAGAAACCGACTGGATGCGCAGTGTGCGCAAGGTGCTGTTCGGAGGAGAGCGGGCATCGGTACAGCATGTGAGGAAAGCCTTTGATGTCATGGGGAAAGACAGACTGATCAATGTCTACGGTCCAACCGAATCAACGGTCTTCGCCACCTATTATCCAGTAGATGAGGCTCTGCCGGTAGAGACGCGTTCGATTCCAATCGGAAAGCCGCTCAACCAGACGGGTGCTTATATATTGAGCCCGCACGGACAGCTTCAGCCGATTGGAATGGTCGGAGAACTATGCCTGAGCGGAAAAGGGCTTGCGAAGGGGTATTTGAATCGTCCTGATCTGACAAAACAAGCCTTTATCGCCCATCCATTTGCTGCGGGAGAAAGGCTGTATCGTACGGGAGACTTGGCCTATTTTCGAGCAGACGGTTTGATTGAGTATGCAGGCAGAGTGGATGACCAGGTGAAAATTCGCGGTCATCGAATTGAGCTGACAGAAATTGAAGCCCACCTTCTCATGCATCCAGGCGTAAAGCAAGCTGCCCTTATAGCTGATCAGCATAACACGCAGCATACAAGGCTGCTCGCCTATATGACGTGTGAGGAGGAGTGGAAGGACAAACTCGATGTGATCAAGTCAGGGCTGAAGGAAAAACTTCCGGCTTACATGCAGCCTCATGAGCTGATCAGACTTGAGAAAATGCCGCTTACGCCAAATGGAAAGGTTGATAAACGTCAGCTGCCAAAGCCAGAGGCGCCTCAAGGAAACCGCCATGTGAAGCTTCCAGTAAATGAGGTAGAACAAAAGTTGCTTGTGATGTGGAGGGAAGTGCTTGAAAGAGATGATATCAGCACAGATGACCATTTCTTTGAGCTTGGCGGGCATTCATTAAAAGCGATGTCGCTTTTATCCAAGGTGTCGAAGGAATTCGATGTTCAGGTGCCCATTCATTTGCTGTTTGAGACGCCTACCATTGAAGCAATCAGCCGTTATATTCAACAGCAGGATCAGGAAGCCGCAGGCTATCTTGTATTCAATGAATCTCAAACGCCAACAGTCTTTGCTCTCCCGCCATTACCAGGCTATGGCTTTATTTATCAGGAAGCCGCAAAAACGCTTGATGGTGTTCGTTTGATCGCCTTTGACTTTATTGAAGCCGATCATCGAATTTCGCAATATGTTCAGCATATCCAGCACCTTCAGCCTGAAGGACCGCTGACTTTGATGGGATACTCTGGCGGGTGCTACCTAGCCTTTGAGCTTGTTCAATCGCTCGAACAAGCAGGGCGGACCGTCGAAAAGGTCATCATGATCGATTCCTATAAGAAAATAGGAGAAAGTGATTTAGAAGGACGATCCATTGATGACGATATAGCAGCGATCGTCCATCAGTCGCAGCAAAGTGAACTTGCCCAAGCGGAGCTCATCCAAGACGCGCTGGCTCAAAAAACGAGAGCCTACTATGAAACTTTTGTTAAGGGGGTGAACCAAGGAGAGATACAAGCAGACATTGACTTCATCCAATCCGAAGAGCAAATTGCGATACCAGACTGGATGGAAAATTGGGAAGCTGCGACGACCGGCGCTTATCGACAATATCAAGGCTATGGTCAGCACGCTGACATGTTCAAAAACAAAGAATGTGCCGCTCAAAATGCACAGCTGATCCAAAAGATAGTCCATCATAAAAATAGAGAAGCAGTCTTGTAAACTTTAGATTAGGCAGGGGTGCACACTGGCAGCCCTGCCTGACAAAAAAGGAAAGGAACTCATATGAAACCATCAACCATCAATCAATCGAATGTACATGAATCAATGGATACGATTTTACAAGATGTACAGAAAACCATTTTACAAACCAACGAAATCGAACGCTTCGCTGTTTTTTCTCGTGAAAAAACCATTCGACCTCGGCCATATCACCTCTCTCATTTATTTCTCGACCATCACATGGAGCAGGAGGCCGCAGTTGAATGGATACAGACGCAAATGGCTTCGCCTATTTTAGCGGACATGCCCCCAGCCATTTCCTATGGGGGGGATATAGATGTTAGTGCAGGAGCTCAAACCTTGCAGGACGCTCTAACTGAGGCAGCCAAAACGACAAACGGGCTGACTTATATCATCAATAGTGAAAATGAACTCACGCAATCCTACGCACAGTTAAAGGAGGATGCCGAACGGGTTCTGACGGGTTTAAGGGCACTAGGGCTTGAGCCAGGTGATCCTGTCTTCTTTCAATTTTCATCGAATCATGCGATGGTCACGGCCTTTTGGGCATGTGTGTTAGGCGGATTTGTCCCAACACTTGTATCGGCAGCCCCGACCTATCGGGAAATGAATGCCTCAGTGAAGAAGCTTCATCACGCTTGGAACCTGCTGGAACACCCGCTCATTCTCACGGATGACTCGCTGATTGATGAGGTGCAAGGCTTAGCTTTACTGTGGCATACAGATCAATTACGTGTGGCAGCCGTTGAACCGATGCTCACTTTAGAAAGAGATCTAGAAGCACATCCAGTCACGCCTGATGATTCAGTCTTTTTTATCTTAACGTCTGGAAGTACGGGGATGCCTAAATGCGTAGAGCATTCTCATAGAAGTGTGCTGGCGAATGTCAAAGGGACAGTGGCAGCCAATCAGTTTACACAAGAGGATGTCTCGTTAGACTGGATGCCATTAGATCATATTGGCGGCATTGTGATGTTCCACCTTGTCAATGTGTACACAGGCTGTGAACAGATTCGGGCAAGGACAGATGACTTCATCGCTCAGCCGCTGCGCTGGCTTGACTGGATGGAACGCTATCGTGCAACGAAGACGTGGGCACCTAACTTCGCATTTGCGATGATCAATGATTATGAGAAAGACATTTCTTCAGGATCTTGGGATCTTTCTGCCATGACGTGTATGATCAATGGGGCAGAAGCGGTCGTACCGAAGACAATTCACCGGTTTTTACACCTGCTCGCTCCGCACGGCTTAAAGGGAGACGTCATCAGACCGGCTTTCGGCATGTCTGAAATCTCATCAGCCGTTGTCTTCTCTTTTGCGATTGAGCGGGGAGATGAAAACAGCGGGGTTCTGACCTTTGAGGAAACGTCGCTGACAGAGCAGCTAAGACCAGCGGAGGCACGTGAGACAGGAACCGTCAGCTTTACAGAGCTGGGGAAACCGATTCCGGGTATCACGATTCGTATCGTCAACCATCAGCATGAGCTTCTTCCCGAAGATCATATTGGCAGCGTGCAAATCAAAGGGCCGACGACAATGAAGGGCTATTACAAGAATGACGAAGCGAATCAAGAGGTTTTTCAAACAGAGGGCTGGTTTCACACGGGTGATTTAGGTTTTCTGCACGAAGGAAGGCTGACATTAACCGGTAGAGAAAAAGACATGATCATCATCAACGGGAAAAATTATCACAACTATGAGATTGAAGCCATGGCAGAGGAAGTACCAGGCGTAGAAACGAGCTTTGTGGCTGCTTGCTCCGTTCGGATGGAGGCATCTGCATCCGATGAACTGATTCTCTTTTTTACACCGAAGCTGTATGAGCCTGCTTATATCATGAGGGCTAGCCAGCATATTAAAACCCATATTGCGACAAAAATGGGTCTGTCTGCATCAAAGGTTATCCCTGTCCAGAAGCATGCCTTTCCGAAAACAAGCTCTGGAAAAATAGAAAGGGCACAGCTCAAGACAAGGTGGCAGGAAGGTGAATTCGACGAAATCATCAAGGAACTGGACATCAGACTTGAAAATGAACACACCTTGCCTGATTGGAGTTATCAAAAGAAGTGGACACCTGCTCCGCTTCATGAAACTGAAAAGCAAACAGCAGGGGACATGGTGATCTTTGCAGATGCATTAGGGCTGGCAGATCAATTGAGATCCCTCTCAAACAATGAACAAACCTATATTACGGTTGAACCGGGTCAAGCATTCACACAACTCACACATACTCACTTCATCATCCACCCGAATCGGCCGTCAGACTACGAACAACTCTTTGAGACGCTCCGTTCGTATGGCGTTTCGGTGAAACAAATCATTCACCTTTGGAACTACACAAACAAGGAAGACACACTTCAAGCGGCAATGGCGAAGGAAGCGCAGAAAACTGGCAGCATGAGTGCATTATATGTAACAAAAGCGATTGCCACCTATGAGGAACCTGTAGAGATCACCTTTGTCTCAGCTCATGCGATGAATTTGCCAGAAGATCAAACGCATCATGTGGAAAAAGCAACGACAACAGGATTGATGACAGCTGTACAGCATGAATGGCCGTTTATCAAGGTGCGATGTCTTGATTTTTCTCTAACAGAACCGGCTGACCGTTCTCATGCATCAGCGATCATGACAGAGCTTACACATGACACAAGCCATCATATCGCTGCTTACCGTGAAGGTGTTCGTTATATTCCTCTTTTATCACCGCTGCATCTGGAAAAAGATCAAAAGAGGAAGAAACCGCCATTTGAATCATCTGGGCTTTACGTGATGACAGGAGGGCTTGGCGGCATTGGGCGGATGCTGAGTGAACACCTTCTGACGTCCTATCAAGCGCATCTTGTGCTGCTTGGAAGAAAAGCACGAAAGGCTTTATCTGCGGAGCAGCAAGACGTTTTGACCTCACTTGAGAAACAAGCGAAAGACCATGGCGGCACAGTTTTTTATGAAGAAGTGGACATGACGGACGCAAAAGACATTGAAGCGCTCATCTCAAGACAAGAGGCGGCTCAAGGAAAAAGGCTGCATGGCGTGATTCATTTCGCTGGCATCATTCAAGAGGAGCTGCTTGCTGACATGACGTCTGCGTCCTTACATGCGATGTACGAAGCGAAGGTATATGGCACGATTGCGCTTCATGAAGCGGCTTCTAAACGGCAGAACGTCTTATTTCTATCTAGCTCGTCAGCACGAACGTTAAAGGGCGGGATGACCGTCGGCGCTTATTGCGCTGCCAATGAGTTCGTTGAACAATTTGCTCATTATCAAAGGCTGACATCTACAGTGAAGCCGTATTGCTTTAGCTTTAGCATGTGGGATGAGGTCGGCATGAGCGAGGGTTCGATGATCAAAGGCATGTTAAAAGAAAGAGGCTATCTTCCGATTCCAAAGCGGGCGGGCTTCCAGACAATGCTGGCATGTTTGATGACAGATGCACCTCTCATTTATATGGGATTAGATCGGTCAAAGCAGGACATTCAAGAAATGAGCCAAGCGGAGAGGCAAACAGAGCAAGCCATGTATGTCTTTTTTAAAACCGACAAAACAAAGGCTATTGAAGAACGGCTGTATCAGTCCATTTATACGTGTTTGCAGTCTCATCTATCTGGTGAATATTCCGTACATCTATTTCCTGAGGAATACTGGAAAGAATCAGAGGATGGCATGCCGGATGAAGCGTATTTCAAAGCATTCATTGAGGAAAGTGGACAGGAGGCAGAGGACAGAGCGCCTCAAACGGAGACGGAGAAACTTTTGGCAAACATTTGGTCCGAGCTGCTTGATGTCTCAAATGTCAGCTGCGGTGATCATTTCTTTCTACTCGGGGGTCATTCGCTCAAGGCAACGCAAATGCTGTCTGCGGTGAGACAAAGAATGGGATTTGACGTGCCGCTCGCTGTTCTTTTTGAGCATACGAGACTTGGGGAATTAGCGGAATGGATCGATTCGCATGCAAAAGTGGATGAAGCGGTTCCGATGCGGAAAATGGAAAAGGGTCAGGAGATTCCGATGTCTTATGCCCAGCAAAGGCAGTGGTTTCTCTATCAATTACAGCCCGATCTGCCATTTTATAATAATACAATTTCCTTTCGGATGAATGGACCTTTAGATGTGAAGGTGCTTCAGAGGAGTCTGCAGCAAATGGTGCAAAGGCATGAATCGCTCAGAACTTCCTTTACCATGAGCGGCGATGAACCAGTGCAGATCATACATGAGCATATGACTCTTCCAGAGCTTGAAGTGGTGGATCTATCAGATCTGACAGCACAGAAAGAAAAAGAACAAAAAGCGGCTGAATGGGCAAAAAGAGAGGCGGGCACACCTTTCCGCTTAGAACATGATCCGCTCTTTCGAGTGAAACTGATTCGGCTGTCGGAAACAGATCATTTGCTGCTGATGTCCATTCATCACATTGTGTCAGATGGCTGGTCGGTTGGGATTGCCGCAAGAGAGCTGTCTGAGTGGTATACAGCGATGATTGACAAGAGAGCGCCTGATCTTTCGCCGCTGCCGATTCAATATGCGGATTACGCACTATGGCAGAAGGAGTATTTGACTGGAGAGACGCTGCATAAGCAGCTTTCCTATTGGAAGGAGCAATTTGCGGTTCCTGTAGAAGATTTGGTTTTGCCGTATGACTACCCGCGGCCAGCCGTTCAATCCTACAAGGGAAAAACGAAAAAATACCACTTGTCGAAGTCGCTATCTGAGCAGCTGGCTGCCCTTTCTAAAAAGACAGACAGCACCCTTTATATGACGTTACTGACTGCCTTTTCTACCTTGCTGCATCGATTGTCTTCACAGAATGAGTTTGTGATTGGATCAGTCATTGCTGGGAGAAATCGGACGGAGATGGAGCATCTCATCGGATTTTTCGTAAATACGCTGGCACTTCGGATCGATCATAGCGGGAATCCTGCTTTCACTGAACTATTAGAGCGGGTGAAAGAAACAACAATGGGCGCCTATGCGCATCAGAATGTGCCGTTTGAGATGGTCGTAGATGAGCTGAATATTGTACGTGAGGCTGGCAAGCAGCCGCTGTTTCAGGTCATGTTCGTTCTGCAAAACCTACCGCTTGAAGCTTCTCCGATGGGGGAGGCGACATCCGTTTTAGCCATTGAAGATAACGATACCGCCAAATTTGATCTATCCCTGTTTGTTTTTGAAGGGGCGGAGGGTCTTCAATTAAAACTGGAGTATGATGTGGACTTATTTTCTGACGACACGATGGATCGGTTCCTTCGGTACTACGAGCATCTGCTTGCGTGTATTTGTGAAAATCCAGCACAGCCGATCAGACAAATGAATTACCTGCCAGAGAAAGAAAAGCATCAGCTGCTCTATGAATGGAGCGGTAAAACCAATCAGCCTGCAGGCCCGCTTCTCATCACGGAACGGTTTGAAGCGCAGGTGAGAAAGTCACCCGATGCGATTGCTCTCGAATTCGGGGAAGAGCAGTGGACGTATCGTGTGTTACAAGAGAAAGTCGACCGGCTTGCTGCTTCTCTGCAGCAGCGAGGTGTGACGCCGCATGAACCAGTAGGGCTGCTCATCGACAGGTCGCCTCAAATGATTCTTGGGGTGCTGGCGATTGTGAAAGCAGGAGGCGCCTACGTGCCAATTGATCCTGAATATCCAGATACACGGATTGATTATATGCTGAGGGATACAGGTATTAAGCTGTTACTAACAAAAAATGAATGGCTCAAAAAGGTGTCAATCAGTCAAACCGAACTCATTTGTCTTGATGAGGGATATGAAGAGTTTTTATCAGAAGCAGAACTCATACCTGTTGCCCTAAAACCTGATGGACTCGCTTATATCAATTACACGTCAGGATCAACTGGACAGCCGAAAGGGGTTTTGATCCCGCATCAAGCAGTCATCCGGCTTGTTTGTGAAACAGATTATGTCACCCTTGATGAACATACGCGTATTTTACAAATCGCCAGCTTCTCCTTTGATGCCTTTACGTATGAAATATGGGGAGCCCTGCTAAATGGGGGAAGGCTGATCCTGACCGATCGAGATACGATTTTATCAATGGATACGCTGGCTGACACGCTGACATCATACAAGATCACAACAGGATTTCTGACGGTGCCGCTGTTCAACCGGTTAACAGAGGAACATCCTGAAGCCTTATCTGGATTCGATGCATTATTGGTTGGTGGTGATGCGCTCTCAGCTGCTCATATCCGCAAGGCACTGCCGTATTTACCTGAAGGGCTTTTAAACGGCTATGGACCAACTGAGAATACGACGTTCTCCTGTGTGCATCACATTCGCTCATTAGACGAAGGGCAGGCGACAGTTCCTATCGGTCAGCCAATTGCTTATTCACAAGCCTATGTATTAGACGACCAGCTGCAGCCGGTTCCGCAGGGTGTTATTGGAGAGATCTACGTTGGCGGAACAGGGCTGGCACTCGGTTACCTTGGAGATGAAGAAAAAACATCGCAATCATTTATCCCGCATCCTTTCCAAAAAGGAGCGCGTTTATATAAAACAGGCGATATGGGCCGCTGGCTCCCAAATGGCATCATCGACTGCATTGGAAGAATGGATCATCAAGTGAAAATACGCGGACATCGCGTCGAATGCGGCGAAATTGAAGCCGCTATGCTGAGTGTTGAAGACATCATAGAATGTTCGGTCATTCCGCATCAGCACGAGAGTGGTCATAAGCGCCTCATCGGTTACTTTGTCCAAAAAGGTGCATGGACCCAGCAAGACCTTCGCAGCGCCTTGAAAGACAAGCTGCCAGATTATATGGTACCAAGTCTATTCATAGAGCTAGAGGAACTGCCGCTCACACCAAACGGCAAGGTAGACCAAAAGCGTCTCCCGCCGCCAGAGTGGAGACAGGAAGAAGCAGACAAACCAGCAGATAAGGCACTCAGTGAGGAAGAACGAGTGCTGGAAAAAGTGTGGACTCAGCTTCTTGGCACTCCTTCAATTGATGTACATGATAACTACTTTGAACTAGGCGGAGATTCCATTATTGTCATACAAATGGTGGCACGTCTAGCACAGGAAGGCTACATCATTCAGCCAAGAGATGTATTTGAAAAACAGACCATTTCGCAGCTGGCACGCGCTATGAAAAGAGCGGATGTGTCTGTGTCCTATGATCAATCGCCTGTTACAGGAGATGTTCGTCTGCTTCCAATCCAATCTTGGTTCCTTGAGCAATCGATGACAAACCAAGATTATTGGAATCTATCAGCGCATATGGAATTTAAACAATTTGTACAACCCGAACAGTTGACACAGGTTCTTTCGAAGCTTGTCGATCATCACGATATGCTGAGAGCCATTTATACAAAAGCAGCAGACGGCACATGGATTCAAACCATTCGTGCGCCTGGCATTACCCCTTGTGTCACATTCTTTGATTTGACGGATGTTTCTCACGAGGAAGCGCTAGAGCAAATTCGTTTGGAGACAAGCGCTTGTCAAGGAACATTGTCATTAGAGCGGGGAGAAGTGATCAAAGCCATTCTTTTTCAGACAAGTGATCGTACGTCTGAACTCTTTATCGCAGCCCACCATCTTGTAATGGATGGAATATCGTGGCGCATCATACAGGAAGATTTATTAAATGGATTGAAGCAGCTTGCGGCACGGCAGGAGATCGCGCTTGCAAAGAAAACCGCTTCCTATCAGCAGTGGGCAGATGCACTCTATGAATATGCACAAACCGATCAATTACAAGAGCAGGTTCCTTTTTGGCAAAAGATCATGGATCAAGAGGAAGAAGGTTCTCCTTTTCAAACACCTGCGCTTTTCAATATAGAAGAACATGCAGAGATCCTGACTGTTCAATTGACGAAGGATCAAACAGACATTTTACTAAGGCACGCATCACAAGCGTACCGAACTGAGGTTAACGATTTACTTTTATCAGGACTTGCGCAAGCTGTTGGAAAGCCAATATTGATCACGTTAGAAGGACACGGACGCGAGGATTTATTTGAACAGATGGATTTGTCACGGACAGTCGGCTGGTTTACAAGCTTTTATCCTATTTTTATTCCTTTTATTCAAACCGATGTGGAGAGACAAATCAAAGATGTCAAAGAAACCTTAAGAGCTGTGCCGCAAAAGGGGATCGGCTATGGCTTGCTTCAATACATGACAGCATCTCGCTTACTCAAAACGGCAGCGCCGCAGATGAGCTTTAATTACCTTGGACAGTTAGATCAAATAGATGGTGAAGCAAATCTGTATTTAGCAGATGAACGAAATGGACATGTACATGATCCAAAAGCAGAAAGACAGCATTTAATCGATGTGTACGGATACGTTGTCAGTGGTCAGCTTCAGATGAATTTTATGATCAATCGTGAACTGCTTCAGGAGGAAGAGGTGCGCCAGTTACCTGAACGGTTCAAAGAAAAAATGGAGGACATTCTGACGCATTGTATAGAGACAAAAGGCGGCTTTACGCCATCTGATTTTCCAATGGTTCAGCTGACGCAAAAGCAAATAGATGAGCTTCCAGATCATGTAGTGGATGTATATCCACTATCTCCGATGCAGCAAGGGATGCTGTTTCATGCACTGTTAGATCAAGCGTCACAGGCTTATTTTGGTCAGGTGCATATGACGCTCGAAGGCTTAACGGACGGCGAAGCCTATGAAAAAGCATGGAATCTGCTTGTAGAACGTCATTCGATTTTGCGGACAAGATTTGCTTGGGAGGGGCTAAAGGAGCCTGTCCAATTGATTCAATCAGAAGGAAGCATTCACCTCACTCAGCACGATGTGCGCCACCTGAGTGAAACGGATCAGAAGAAAACCATTGAGCGTTATTTACAATCCGATCGTTCAAAGGATTTCGAATTAGAGGATGCGGCTGAACCGCTCATTCGTATCGCTTTATTCCATCGTGACGAGAAAACATGCACGTTTGTTTTTAGCTTTCATCATATTTTAATCGATGGCTGGAGCCTGTTCGGCTTGATTGAGGAATCCTTTTCAATGTATCGCTCTCTTGTGGATGAACGAGAGATAAACCTTCCTGTTGTACGTCCGTATAAAGATTTTATCGAATGGCTGCAAAAGCAGGATCAAGAGAGGGCGCAAGAGTTCTGGAAACATTATATGTCAGGAGTGGAGGAAGCCACACCACTTCCTGGGGACGGAGAGCAGACTTCGAATGAAGGAGCAGGTATTGATCAATTTAGTATCAAACTGACGCCTGAAATGCAGCAGAAGCTGGAGAGGATGACAGGCACACAGAAGGTCACGATGAGCACACTGATTCAGGCGGCATGGGGGCTGCTCTTGCACCTTCATTCAGGCTCAGAGGATGTCGTGTTCGGTGTCACAGTATCTGGGCGGCCGGCGGACTTACCAGAGGTTGAAAGCATGACAGGGCTCTTTATTAACACCTTGCCGCTCCGTTTGCCGATCACACCAGACAGGACCATTGCCGAGCTGCTGGCACAGACGCAGGAAACGGTTTTTCACATGCGAGAATTTGAGTATACCGTACTGCCAGATATTCAGCAGATGACCCAAATCCCGAATGGAGAATCATTGTTTAACAGCATTGTCGTGTTTGAAAACTATCCGATTGAATCTGTAGAGCCGTATGGTGTACGGATATTAGACATTGCAAGTCATGAAGAAACAAACTATGACCTGACCCTTGTGGCTGTCCCAGGAGATACGCTGGAGCTTCGAGTCACATACCGCTTCAATCAATATACAGAAAAACAAATACAATCGCTGATGCAGCAGCTGATCCACACACTTGAAGCCATGACAGAACAAGTGGAGACACCACTCTCTGATTTCACGATGGTGACAAATGAAGAAAAAGAGCGGATGATCACCGATTGGTCGAAAAACGCACAAGTCAGCGTGCTGTACCCAGACCAAGAAGAGGTCTACTCAGGTGTGCACGATCCTTCCTGTGAGACGGAAATATTTGTGCTAAGCGAAGAGCATCAGCTCATACCGGTAGGATTTTCTGGAGATATTTTTATCGGCGCGAAGGATATCAAAGCACTTTGCGGGGAGCTTGCCGATTGGATGGAGACGCATAAAATTCCGCATCCATTCAAACATCAAACAGGCGAATACCTTTATCCGACAGGGGATGTCGGCGTTTGGACTGAAAAAAACAAGATTCAGATTTTGGATTGGATGTAGGAGGAGAAGAACGATGTTAGTTAGTAGACGAAAAGGACATGCAGCAAATCATATCGTCAGAATCAACGGAAAACGAATCGATCTGAAAGCATTAGAGCAAGTCATGATGCTTCATTTTCCGCTAAAGGAATGTGTGTTAATCCCTAAGAAAAATCAAGAAGGCAGCCTCTCGCTTGTGCTATTTGCACAGGCGAAGGACCCTTCGCTGACAAGAGAGGACTTGATGAAAGGCCCGCTTCATCCTCATGAAGTACCAGCCGCTCTCGTCTTATTGCCTTCCTTGCCAAGGGCAGAAAGTGGAGCCATCGATACAGAAGCACTGCTTTCGATCGACATCATTGATGAAGAGGGTTTAAGAAAGATAGAAGAGCGTACGAAAGCCATAGATGGAGTGGAGGAAGCGGCCGCTCTCATTGAAAGTCAGACAGAAAAACAAATGCCTTATCACCTAGATGATCTGTTTCCTAATCGGCAGCGTGCGCAAGGGAACATATCGATCTCGAAGAATGAAGAGGGCGAAACAAAGCAAGCATCCGCTCATGAAAAGCCGCCAGCACTTGTGTATGGCGGGGATGTCATCAAAAAACCAGGCACACCTGTCACACTGACAGAGGTGCTGATTCGATCAGCCTTTATGTCACCTGACCGCGGGGTGATCTATATCAAAGAAGGCGGGCGCACGTTGACCCAAACCTATCCTGAGTTACTCACAAACGCAGAACGGGTTCTGTCTGGTTTAAGGAAAGCAGGCCTGACAAACGGCGATCAAGTGTTACTTCAATTAAAAGATCATCACGATTTCATCACTGTGTTTTGGGGCTGTATTCTCGGTGGCATCATTCCGACTCCAGTCTCTGTGCCGCCTGTTTATGATGAGATGAATCAAGGAGTGAACAAGCTCAAGGGCGTGTTTCAGCTGCAAAATGAACCGTTTATTATTACAAACGAAGCAAGTGCTGAAGACATTGCTGGGCTGCGTGAGACATTTGAGACAAAAGAAATACCTATTTTAACAGTAGAAACATTGCTTACGTGTGAACCGGATGAACAGCATTATGAGCCAGAGCCGGATGAGCCTGTGCTTCAGCTGCTCTCTTCAGGAAGTACGGGTGTGCCTAAGTGTATCCGTCACAACCATCAAAGTATTTTATCTCGGATCATCTCCTTTGAGCAGACAAATGGCTTTACGCATGAGGATGTGTCGCTTAACTGGATGCCGCTTGATCATGTAGGAGGCATTGTCATGTTTCATGTGCATGACGTCTACCTTGGCTGCCAGCAGATTAGTCCATCCATCGATCAATTTATCGAGCGGCCGATGGTGTGGCTGGATTGGGTAGAAACATACGGCGTCACAAGGACATGGGCACCGAATTTTGCTTTTGCCATGATGAATGAATATGAGGACGACATTCGCAAGGGGAGCTGGGATCTCTCCACACTGACTTATATTATGAATGCAGCCGAAGCGGTTGTGCCAAAAGTGACGCAGCGCTTCATGCATATCATGGGTCAGCACGGATTAAGCCGCCATGCGATGGTGCCGGCGTACGGCATGTCTGAAACATCCTCAGCCATTGTTCAATCAAAGAAATTCATGCGGCATGATGATCAGGATGGACAGCTTACGATTGATCAGACCTCGTTAACAGGTGAAATTCAATACGTGACGCAAGATCATCCGCACAAGATGACGTTTACAGAAGTCGGCGTACCTATTCCGTCTGTATGGATTCGGATTGTAGATGAACATCATCATGTGCTGCCAGAAGATCAGGTCGGACGCTTACAGGTGAAGAGTCCAACGATTATGATGGGCTATGATCAAAATGAGGAAGCCAATCAAGAGGTATTTGCGGAAAATGGCTGGTTTCACACAGGGGATTTAGGGTTTATTCATGAAGGGCGTCTTGTTCTGACAGGCCGGGAAAAGGACATCATCGTCATCAACGGAGCCAACTATTTGAATTACGAAATTGAAGCGGTTGTGGAAGAGGTGGACGGGGTTGAAGTCACCTTTGCCGCTGCGTACGGCATTTACAATCCCGAATCAAGCAACGACACGCTTGCCGTCTTTTTTGTCTCGCAAAAAGATTCGATAGAGGAACAAATCACGATGATTCAGCAGATTAGAGAGGCCATCATCCGAAAAATCGGGATAGAGCCTGATCATATCATTCCGGTGAAAAAAGACCAATTTCCGAAAACAGAGAGTGGGAAAATCCAACGTGCCCAGTTAGGTGCAGCGCTAAAAGAGGGAGTATTCCGTGACATTGAAAGGGCACTGGATCTTGCTTCTGAAAATGAACAAACACTCCCAGATTGGTTTTTCAAACGCACTTGGGCAAAGGAGCATATTGGTCCGTCTCAGCCTTCTGCTGATCATGTACTCGTTTTCGAGGATGAAAAAGGGCTGTACCAATCGCTTTACGCACAATTAGAACAAAGAAATCAGTCCTATGTTTCTGTGAAAAAAGGGCATGAATTTTTGCGTCTGTCCAAAGGAATGTATCAAATGAACCCGAGAATCAAGGGGGATTATGTCAGGCTCGCTGCAGCACTTGAAGCAGATGAATTAAAGACCGGGCAGGTGCTCCACCTGTGGAATGTGACAGACAAAGAAGCCATCGTTGAGCCTGCGCAGTTCAAAGAAATGCATGCGAGTTCCAATCAATCTATTTTGTACTTGTATCAAGCATGGAGACAAGAAAACAAAGAGCCGATCCGGCTTGTCGTAGTGACAAAGGGTGGTCAATTTGTAAGCCCTGAAGACGATCTTCATGTGGAGAAAACGTCGCTCGTTGGTTTATTAAAAACCATCCCGCAAGAATGGGAAGGAGCAGAGGTGTCCCATATTGATATTGAAGCGGAGCATGTGGAACAGGATGCAAAGCACATTGCTGAAGAGCTGTCAGCGATTCATATAAAAGCAGAGGTGTCATACCGAAACGGGCACAGGTTCGTACCAAAGCTGGAAAAAGTCAATATGATGAAAGCACCTCAAACAGAAGGGTTTTTAGAATATGAAGGTCTTTATTTGCTGACTGGAGGTCTTGGCGGTATTGGATTTGAGCTGTCTAAGCAGATGCTCCAATTTGGACTAAAGCTCGTATTGATTGGAAGGACATCTCTGGAAGGCAGCTTGGAAAAGAAAGAGGCGCTCTCACAGCTAAAAGACTTCGGTGACGTCATCTATGTACAAGCGGATGTGACCGATTTAGCTGATGTCGAGCGGGCGATTTACAAAGCAGAAAAACATTTTGGTCAATCGATCCGAGGCGTGCTGCATTTAGCTGGGGCTGGCAATGTGTCAGAGCATTTTCAGCATGCGGATAAGTATGCATTGGCTCATACGTCAGAAGAGGATTTCACAAAGGAGCTGTCAGGGAAAGCAGACGGAGCGTTTGTCCTGCAGGAAGCCTTCAAGCATGACCCGGCAGTACCACTCGTCTTTTTTGGATCGGTGAATGGCTTTTTTGGCGGCACAACATTCGGGGCATACTCTGCAGCCAACAGCTTTTTAGATGGACTTGCGCACGCTCTCACCTTTCAAGAAGGAAGACGGGCGATCTCTTTGAACTTCAGCATGTGGGATAATCTTGGTTTGTCTAAGGGACATACCGGCGCAGCGCTAACCGTTCGCAAGGGATTTCAATTGATTGGAAAGAAGCAAGGTCTCCATTCATTATGTCTAGGTGCCCGGCTGAATGAAGCGCATCTATTTATCGGCCTAGACGGAGCCAATCCAGAAATCGCTGAGTATCTTCAGCCAGCACCAATACCGACTTTTGAGAAAAAGCTTTTTTACACGGTTCAGTCTGGCAAAGAAGTGCATCTTGAAGATATCGCAGGCGTAACAAAAGGTGACTGGGATATTCAGCAAGTACAGGAAATACCGAAAAAACAAGATGGCTCTATTGATCATGAAGCCCTCAAGCTGAATCATCACAAAAATGGACAACCCCTTGAAAAACAATTGCCAGAAACGAAAACAGAGCAAATTCTTGCTGCCATATGGGAGGACATTTTAGACGTAGATCGTGTGTACAAAGAGGATCAATTCTTTGACCTTGGCGGGCATTCATTAAAGGCGACTCAAACTATTTCTCGGATCAATCATGAATGTTCAATCAAGGCGCCTTTAAAAATATTATTTGAAAGTAAGCATCTGGCCCATCTGGCGCAAATGGTTGATGACATCAAAGGGGCACCGGCTGTTCAGGAAGCCAAGATTCCAAAGCTTGAAAAGCGAACAAGCTATGAGCTGTCACATGCTCAGAAGCGCATTTGGTTCTTATCCACATTAGAAAAGAGCCATCATTACAATATATTAGGTGCTTGGAAGCTGACAGGACAACTGCACATTCAAGCGTTAACAAAAGCGATTGGTCTCTTAACGAAACGTCATGAAGCACTGCGTGCAACATTTAAATCGCTTGGCGGCAAGCCAGTTCAACTGATACGTGAAGACCTTCCGCCATCCGTCACAGTTGCGAATTTCTCATTATTTAATGAAAAAACGAGAACGAGAAGACTCAAGCAGCTTATTCAGCAAGAGGCAAACCGCGTCTATGATTTAGAAAGAGGACCTCTTGCACAGTGGACGATTGTGGATATGGGCAATGAGGAATTTTATCTTCTTTGCGCGCAGCACCACATCATTTCAGATGCATGGTCGCTCAGCCTGCTCATTCAGGAGTTAGAAGTGGCATATGACGGGCTTCTTTCAGATGAATCGCCGCAGCTCCCGGCGTTGGAAATCGAATGGACAGATTATGTTCATTGGGAAAATGAGCAACTAACGCATCATCAAGCAGACCAAACCTATTGGCTCGATACCTTACAAGGTGAACTTCCAGTGCTAGAGCTGCCGTTTGACCGCCCTCGTCCGCCGGTTCAAACATTTAACGGCGCTACAGAGCAAATCGTCTTGGAAGAACCGCTTATCCGCCGTTTGCAGGCTTTGTCCAAGCAGCAGGGCACAACGCTGTTCATGACGATGCTGTCAGCTTATTACGTCTTGCTTCACAAGCTGTCCGGACAGACAGATATCATCATTGGCTCGCCGATCGCAGGGCGAGATGCCAAACAATCAGAGAAGCTCGTTGGGATGTTTGTGAATACACTTGCGCTGAGGCAGGATATCTCCACAGCAGATACGTTTGCTGATGTCATGGAAAACGTGAAAGAGCTGACGTTAAAAGCATTTGAGCATCAGCGTTATCCATTTGACAAGCTTGTCGATGATCTTTCGTTGGATAGAGATTTAAGTCGATCGCCTATTTTCCAAGTGGCCATGGGGTATGTAACAGATTCGCTCGATGTCAACCTCAAAGGGCTGACAAGTGAACATGTGATGGTCCATCATACAGTGTCGAAATTTGATCTCACCCTGCATGTATTTGAACAGGGAGATCAGCTGTCGATCCATGTGGAATACAATACAGATTTATTTGATCAAGAGACCATCCATCGTTATATGAATTATTATCTTCATCTGCTAGATGGTATGACGGCTCAGCCTGAACGTACATTTTCTGACTATTGCTTAATGGACAAAGCGGAACAGGCCGCCATGATCATAGGAAAAAACCAAACGGCTACATCATATCCAAAACGGACCCTTCAAGAGCTGTTTGAAGAACAGGTGCAGCGTGATCCGCACCGTATTGCCTTGTCCTATTTGGAAGAGCACATGACGTATCAAGAGTTGGATGAGAAGGCGACACAGCTTGCTGCTTACTTGCAGTCTAAAGGAGTTGGACCAGGTTCACTGGTACCGATGCTTTTTGATCGTTCCTTTGACATGATTGTCTCGGTGCTAGGTATCGTCAAGTCTGGTGCTGCGTATGTTCCGATGTCACCTGAATATCCAGATGCACGCATCCGCCTCATCGTTCGCGATACGCAAAGTGATGTGATCATCACTCAGTCTCATTTTGCGAATCGTCTAGTAGACTTTACAGGTACAAAGATTAACATGGACAAGCCGTTACCAGAAACAGATGCAGTGTATCAAAGAGAACAATCGATCATAGGGGAAGACCAGCTGGCCTATGTCAACTACACATCAGGCTCTACAGGTACACCAAAAGGCGTGATGCTCCCCCATGCAGGAGTTGTCCGCCTTGTTAGAGAAACAAACTATATTGAACTAGGTCCAGATGACAAGATGCTTCAGCTCTCAAACTATGCTTTTGATGCCTTTACATTTGAATTATGGGGAATGCTGCTGAATGGCGGTCAGCTGATTCTGATCCCAAAATATGCCGCACTGAATATGGATGAATTATCACGGTTGATCAAAACGCATCAAGTGACAGCCAACTGTCTGCCAACCGCATTATTCAATCGGCTGGTGGAGCACGATCCAAAAAGTGTAGCAGGCTACCGCACATTACTTGTTGGCGGAGAAGCGATGTCTAGTGAGCATGCACGAAAGGTACTCCCACATATGGAGGGTGTGCTCATCAATGCTTACGGTCCAACAGAAAATACGACCTTAGCAACAACACATCAAGTCACGCACATGCCAGAGGGTGCAAGATCAGTTCCAATTGGTGTTCCGGTATCGAACTCAACTGTCGTCATACTAGATGAAGCGCTCAACCCAGTGCCAGCAGGCGTCAAAGGAGAAATCTATATCGGCGGCACAGGGCTGGCAAAAGGATACCTTCATGATCCAGAGCGGACGCAGGAGCGTTTTATTGACAATCCATTTCCTGAACTAGAGGGAGACAAGCTGTATCGTTCAGGTGATCTTGGTACATGGCGTTCAGATGGCACCATTGAATATCTCGGCCGAAAAGACAACCTCGTAAAAATTAGAGGCTACCGGATTGAATGTGGGGAAATTGAAACAGCTCTCCTCAAGCATCCGCAAGTAAAGGAATGTACAGTCATCGCCAAAACGTATGGCAGCTCTAAACGGCTGGCAGCCTACCTTGTCACAGACGGGGAGAATCCTGTTCCGGGCTGGAAAGCATTTTTGCAGGAAAGCCTGCCAGGCTACATGATTCCAAGTTACTTTATTGTAATGGACGAAATGCCAGTCACAACGAACGGAAAGGTTGATCAAAAAGCACTGCCAGAGCCGACAGAAACGATCTCTCTTTCCCAGGGTGATGACAAACCAATCACCGAAACGCAGCAGCGGATTGTCACAGCTTTCAAGGAAGTGCTTGGTGTCAAACAAGTAGGCATGCATGACTCCTTCTTTGATTTAGGCGGCGATTCGATTATGAGTATCCAGGCTGTTGCCAAATTAAAAGAAAAGGGGATTCGTGTTGATCCAAAATGGATTTTCATGCATCCAGCACCGGCTCAGCTAGCCGCACATGTAGACGCAATGCCAGAGGCCGGGGAGCATGTCGAAAGGTCTCCGAAGGACTATGTGATTGAGCTGAAAAAAGGCGATCCAGCTGAACCGAGAATATTCTTTGCACCGCCTGCCGGTGGAACGGTCATGGGCTATATCGATGTTGCTAAGCTGATGACACATCAAGGCGCTGTTTATGCCATGCAGTCTCCTGGCTTATATGAGGATGAAGAACCGCAATTCCTTCATTACACAGAGCTTGTCACCATTTTTATTGAAGCCATTGAGACCTTCTATCGACCAGGCATTGACTATCTAGCAGGGCATTCAATGGGCGGGCATCTTGCCTACGGAATGAATCAGCGGCTCTGCCATGCAGGAAAAGCGCCGAAAGGATTGATCATTTTAGATACGGTGCCCGTGCTAAGAGATGAGGCAGATCAGGCGCTCCATGCCGATATGAACGAAGAAGAAGTGAAAATGCTTGCGCTTGTCCTTGGAATGGGAAATCTCGTCGGCATCCAGCCAGAAGCATTACAAGGGCTGAGCTTCCAAGAAGTGAAACAGACAATACTCAAAGAGGCAGAAAAGGATGAAGTGGTTCATCAATTTATGAATGATCAATATTTAGATAAATATTTGCAAATGCAAACGCATAATACGATCATGTCACAAGCCATTGAATTAGAAAAAGAACCATTCCCTGTGCCGTTTTATATTGTACAAAGCAGTGATCACGCCATCGATTTCCAGAAGAAGTTCTCAGACTGGGAGGCTTATACGAAAGGAACGTGCTCGTATTATCACATCAAAGGAGACCATGTCACCATGATGAAAAGGCCGCAGGCAGATGAACTGGCACGGATTCTTCAAACGATTATAAAGGGGTAAGGACGTATGAATCAGTTATTTAAAACCTTTGAAAAAAAATCAGACCTTATTCAGCTTATTTGTTTTCCTTTTGCAGGCGGTTATTCCGCCTCGTACCGTCCACTTTTTGAACAGCTAAAAGGCTCTGCCGAAGTAACAGCAGCAGAGCCCCCAGGACATGGAACCAATCTCATGCCGCTCGAAACGAGCATTGACCAATTGGCTGAGCTGTACAAAGAAGGGCTTACAGGCAACCTGAACCGCCCATTTATCCTGTTCGGACATTCCATGGGAGGACTTGTCGTGTATAGACTGACGCAGCTGCTAGAAAAGGAAGGGGTCTATCCGGCAGCAGTTGTGATCTCGGCCATTCAGCCGCCGCAAACAAAACGGCAGATCCTGACCCATTTATCCAATGAAGCATTTGTTCAGCATATTGCCGAAATGGGCGGGATTCCAAAGGAATTATTAGAGAACAAACCAATGATGGATTACTTTACGCCGTCCTTACGTGCAGACTATCAGGCGCTGGAAACCTTCCAGCACAAAGATCAATCCGTCATCGAAACACCGGTTTATTTATTCAATGGAACACAAGATGAAAAATGCATGCAAGATGCAAATGGCTGGCTGCCATGGGCAAAGACCATCAAACGCACCAATTTCGATGGAGGCCACATGTACATCAACACACACCTCGAGCACTTCGCAGAACAGATGAGACATGTGATTGACCTTGCAGCCAAACAACACTTCATCAGACATTAAAAGAAAGCGGTCCTCGTTTGAGAGACCGCTTTTCTTATGAATTCCGCTTCTTCACTACATTCCCGCCAATCACTCCGCCAATAACCAGCACACCTCCGATGAGATGATACCAATCGATTGTTTCATGTAAAATGAGAACCCCAGCGGCGATCGTAATAAACGCAGATAAATTGTTAAAGATGCTGACCTTTGCCGCTTCAAGCTGAGAGAGGGCATAGTTTGATAAATATGCCGTGAGAAGTGAAGAAAGAATGCCTAAAAAGAGCATCGACCATACAAAGGATGCTTGTGTAAATGGGCTGAAAAATTGCGGCATTGTCCCGTTAACCGAATGCCGAATGAGCGCAGCGGCATTGAAGAAGACAAACCCAAAGAATGTCATCACGAAGGTGAGTTCAATCACATGGAAGCGCCGTGTAATCACCCGGGCAAATACACTATATGCACTGGAGGATAAGGCTGAAAGCAATATCAGCACATAGCCGATCATGTGTGAATGCTTTACATCAATTCCCTTCATGACAAAGAGAAGCATCACCCCGCACACAGAAAGAAGGGTAAACAGTACTTGTATCCATGTCGCGCGTTCCTTTAAAAACCACGCGGCCAGCACCATCGTCAGAATGGGAATCGTTGCCTGAATAATACCAGCCTCTGACGAAGAAGTATACATCAGCCCCCATACTTGAAAAGCAAAAAACAACACAGGGTAAAGCAAGGAAAACGGTACGATGTAGAGAAGGTCACGCCATTGAATGGAGAAGCGGTTCTTCTTTCGTAAAAATGGATACAGCAATAGTGCGGCTGCAAAAGAAATCGTAAAGCGGTGTGCCAATAAATCGATCGGGTTTGCTGATTCTAATGCAATTTTGACAAACAAAAATGAAAAACCAATAATCGTGGCGTAGCCTATCGCGGCAGCATACGCTTTCTGTTTTGAAATGTTCACAACTTGACTCCTTACACGAGCATGCATGCTTCAGTTGAATTGACCGGTTCTGTTCTTCTATCGTAATCGGATCATCTAAGGTGTACAATAAGAGAACATGATATCTGTACCGGTACAAGGAGGAAGCGGTGTGAGGAAATATGATCAGCTTATTCTCAGCTTAAAAGAGAAAATGGCGTCTGGTGAATACAGTGCTGGCATGAAGATCCCTTCCATTCGTCATTTAGTGGCTCAATATGGAGTGAGTAAAAGCACTGTCATCAAAGCACTGGACACATTAGAACGTGAACATCTGCTGTATTCTGTAGAAAGAAGCGGCTATTATGTCGTGAAAACGAAGCAGTCAGCGGGTAAACAGGATAGCACATGGATTGATTTTGCTTCATCTGCACCTGATCCCGTTGTGTTTCCATATGTCGATTTTCAGCACTGCATCAACCAAGCGATTGATTTGTATCAAAATGACTTGTTTATTTATGGCACAGCCAACGGCTTACCATCGCTGCTGCCAGTCATTTCTAAGCGATTAATGGATTATCAAGTATTTGCAAATCCAGAACAGATCGTCATGACCTCTGGTATTCAGCTGGCGTTATCCATTTTAAGCACCATCCCTTTTCCGAATGGAAAACAGACCATACTAGTCGAACAGCCTGGGTATCACCTATATCTCCAATATTTAGAGAAAAATCAACTGCCTGTGCGGGGGATTCAGCGGACGGAAAAGGGAATTGATCTTCAGGAATTGGAGCGTATCTTTCGAGAAGAGGAGATTCGTTTTTTCTATACGATGCCAAGGTTTCAAAACCCGCTTGGAACGAGCTTGTCAAAACAGGAGAAAAGAGCGATTGCAGCCCTTGCTGAGAAATATGATGTCTATATCGTTGAAGATGATTATATAGCCGATTTAGAATTCGACGCAAAAAGAGACCCGATCTATTCGTATGATCAGGCGGGTAAGGTCATTTATTTAAAAAGCTTCTCCAAAATCATCTTTCCAGGACTTCGAACAGGAGCAGTCGTTTTACCTGAGGAACTGATTGGACCTTTTAGTGAACACAAACGGCTCATTGACATCGACAGCTCCATGCTGTCACAGGCAGCCTTAGAAATATATTTAAAAAGCGGGATGTTTGAACGGCATCGAGACAGAATGCAGACAACCTATCGCAACCGATCCAAACAGCTGGTGACTTGTCTGAAAAATGATCAAATCGCTTATCAACTGGGAGAAGAGGAGCCAGCTACCCATACACATCTTCGTGTCGATCGATCAATTCCGATGAATCAGCTCATTCAGCAGCTGAAAAAGGCATCTGTTTCCATTCAGTCAATCGGCCGCCACTACCTGTCGACCCATCAAAAAGACCCCATTCTTCAGCTGAACATCTGGCATGTGAAAGAAGACCAAATCACACGTGGAGTCGAATTGCTAAAGACAGCACTTCAGCAAATTGGGCGATATTAAAGACGGGACAGTACATCTTTGCAAGAGAGTATCTCAACACGTTCAGCCGCAGAAGGTTTTCGTGTGCACACCGCCATTTGGTAGGCAGGATCGAGTGAGTATGTTTGAACAAAGCAGGGCGCTTCATGATCAGGTAATGTCAACGTCGCCTGTCCATCCTCTGACAGACGGGCTGTAAAGGACGAAAGACCATAAGATAATCCCTTTCCAGTCAGCTTGATAAAGGCCTCCTTCATTGACCATAGATGAAAGAAGTAGGCTTCCTGCCGTTCTGCCGGTTGTGAAAGTAAATCCTCATACTCATCTGCTGAAAAAAATCGTTTAGCAATCGCTAGATCAATCGGTTTGATCTCCTCAATATCAATACCTACAGGTGCATCATCTATTGCGCATACGACCCAATCACCAGAGTGAGAAAGATTAAAGTGAAAAGAAGGAATGTGCCGGACGACAGGCTTGCCATTGCCCTCTGTTGCAAAAACGATTTGATCAATAGGCAGATCGTACATATCATGGATCATTTGACGAACCAGCACCTCACCTAACAGGGTCCTTCTTGCATCGACCAAAAAACGAAAGCGCTCAGCCGCAGCACGCTTTGCAGGTGATACAAAGGGTTTCAGGCAATCGATTTGTTGTCGTGCACCTATTTCATCTAAGTGTAGTAATTGGATAGCAAATATCTTCATAACGAACCTCAATTTTTTACATTGATTGTAACATTGGTGAGCGCCGTACAAAAGGGAAACAGCCTCCTTTTCACTGAAAGCCTAAAATGACAGATGTAGGCTTATTTCATTTTATGAATATAAGAAAAATCTGTTTATTTATTTCAGCACAAGAAAAGCCATTCTTTTTGTAGAATGGCTTGTTCTTATCTGATAAGCGTTTGAACAGGTTTCTCTGCTGTTTTAGTAATAAGCAGCTGCAGGAGCCGTGTAGACTGCGGCAAGGAGAAACGAAGGACGATACCTGTAAAAATAGCAGTCAGAATCGTGCCAATGCCAATCGGTCCGCCGAGCATCCATGCAAATAAAAGCACTGTTAACTCAATGCCATTTCGAACCCACTGCACGTTCAATCCTGTTTTCGCTGAGATGAGCAGCATTAATGAATCTCTTGGCCCGGCGCCAAGATTGGCTGAGACATAAATGCCAACACCATACCCTGATACCACAACGCCTGTAATAAACACATATAAAGCGGGTAAATACCCATGTGGTGCAGGCAATACCGCATTAAAGAAATCTATAAACACGCCAATCAGCACCATGTTCAATAATGCGCCGATCTTTGGAAATGATTTCGTAAAAACAGAAGTCAGTGTCACGATCAGTGCACCAATAATGATGGACCACTGTCCAATCGTGAGTCCAAAGTGCTGAAACAGTCCGTAGTGGAAAGCGTCCCAAGGACCAATCCCAAGAATCTTTCCTTTCACTGTCAGCGATAATCCAAAAGCTAGTACGATCAATCCAACAAAATAAAAAAACCAACGTAAAAGATGTTCCCGCTTCAAAAGCATTCCCTTCTTTCTTAAACACTCGAATTCAATCGTAACATACTCCCACGCCCCTTTAAATGGCTTTGCTCAATTGTAATCGCTTACTTTTAAAAATATGAAAAAAGGCTGCTCTCATCACGTGAGAACAGCCTTTTTTCATCATACTGGATTCAAAATCCGGTTTAAGAATTGTTTTGTTCGTTCTTCCTTCGGTCGTTTGAAGATTTCTTCCGGAGGGCCTTGTTCGACGATGACGCCGCCATCAATAAAAATCACTTCGTCTGCCACTTCTTGGGCAAACTTGATTTCATGTGTGACAACTGCCATGGTCCAGCCTTCTTTCGCTAGATCCTTCATGACCTTTAAGACTTCCCCGACAAGCTCAGGGTCAAGTGCAGAGGTTGGTTCATCAAAAAGCATGAGCTCTGGCTGAATGGCAAGTGCACGGGCGATCCCGACACGCTGCTTTTGACCGCCTGAGAGCTGGAATGGATACAGATCCTTTTTATCTTCAAGACCGACCTTTTGCAAGAGCTGGATGGCTTCTTTTCGAACCGTTTCCTTTGGACGGCGCTGTACTTGAACAGGACCTTCCATCACATTTTCAAGCACTGTGCGGTGTGGAAACAGGTGATAATCCTGAAACACCATTCCTGATTTTCGGCGAAGCTTCAGCAGGTCAGCTGATTTATTTTTTTTCGAAAAATCTATCGAGAAATCATCGAAGGTAAAGGAGCCGCCATTTGGTGTTTCAAGTGCATTTAAACAGCGAAGCATCGTTGTTTTTCCTGAACCTGATGGGCCAAGAATGGCTACAACCTGCCCTTTGTTGATCGTAAAATCTATTGACTTTAAAATCTCATTTTCACCAAAGGATTTCTTAAGACCTTTGACTGTTAGCATGTCGTTCCCTCCTTACCTTGCGACATATCGATCAAGTCGTTTTTCAATTTGATGCTGAACGAGCGATAGAATGAAGCAGAATACCCAATAGATCAGGGCTGCTTCCATATAAATGAACAATATCTGATCCAAGTTCGCTGCAGCAATTTCCTGAGACTTACGGAAAAGCTCTGCCACGAGGATTTGAGAGGCAAGAGATGTATCCTTCACCAAACTAATGAATGAATTAGATAGCGGCGGAATCGATACACGCACAGCCTGCGGTAAAATGACGCGGACGAGTGTTTTACGATGCGTCATCCCGATCGAATAACCAGCTTCCCATTGTCCTTTTGGAACAGACAGGACGGATGCACGAATAATTTCCGATGCATACGCACCTACGTTTAATGAAAAAGCAATAATGGCACTTGGATATGGATCCAGTGTGATATTAAATGTCGGAAAGAAATAGAAAATAATAAACAATTGCACAAAAAGCGGCGTTCCGCGAACGGCCGACACATAGATGGAGAAAATCCATCTGAGGGCTTTGATTTTAGACATTCTAGCAAGAGCTGTCACAAGCGCGATAAAAATACCAATGATAAAGGCAATGATGGCGAGGGGAATTGTATAATAAATCCCCTGCATCACCATTGGCCAAAAAGATTGCTGAAGAAGATCCCAAGGAATGACGACTCCCAGGGTATTACTTTGTAACATCTTCACCAAACCATTTCTTAGAAATCTTAGCAAGTGTACCGTCTTTTTTCATTTCTTTTAATGCGCCATTCACTTTGTCAACGACTTCGCCGCTGCCTTTTCTGAATGCAAAGTAAGTTTCTTGAGGATCTCCTGTTTCAAATGCAACTTTTAGGTTTTTGTTCCCGCTTGTTTTCAAGTAATTCAATACAGCCAGCTTGTCATTGAACGTCAGATCAGCACGTCCTTGCTGAATCAATTGAATCGATTGTGCAAGGCCTTCAACGCCTTCAATTTTAGCACCAGCATCTGTAGCTAGTTTATTGTAATTACTTGTTAAAGATTGTGCTGCTTTTTTGCCTTTTACATCAGATAGTTTCTTGATGTCGTTGTTATCTGATTTTGTCACAACAATGGCTTGAGACGTTGTGTATTTATCAGAGAACTCATATTGATTTTCACGTCCAGTTTTACCAACTTGGTTCGCTACCACGTCAAAACGTTTTGAATTCAGTCCAGCAAACATGCTGTCCCATTGTGTTTCTTTGAATTCAGGTTTTAAGTCAAGACGTTTTGCTACTTCTGTGATGACTTCTACATCGTAGCCAGTTAATTTATCTGTCTTTTTGTCATGGAATGTGAAAGGAGCATAAGTACCCTCTGTTCCGATCGTCAGAACACCTTTATCCTGAATGGATTTCCAAAGGTCACCTGATTCCTTAGACCCGGATTGTTTATTCGCGTTGTCGCTTGCACCAGATCCACATGCCGTGATCAATGCAACACAAGCGCCTAACATAATGGCAAAGAACATTTTTTTCATTTTATTCCCCACTTTTCTTGTTGGTATTTACAACATATGATCTTACAGAGAAGCAACCTAAAAGTAAAGCATTTGAAACTAGCTTGAGCGAATCTCACCAACTTTATGCCCGCAACCCATTTCTTTCAAACCTCTAACGTCTATAAAGCCTATCATCTTTTATTTGTGCGAACATTACTAAAATAAAGACTTTGAGACAGTGACCATAGAAGGAAGAATATTTATTATAAAAGATGTATAATTAGTAGGTTGTTTTGAAAATGGAATGAATCACATGGAGACATGTTTTGATAACTGAGCATCTTAGAAGAAGGAGGGCATCATTGTGGATGTTGGACAAAATCAGCCCGAACAACTGAAAAGGGCGATGACCTCCCGCCATTTATTTATGATTTCACTTGGCGGTGTCATTGGGACAGGCTTTTTCTTAGGAACGGGCTATACGATTGGACAAGCAGGGCCAGTTGGAGCCGTTCTTTCTTATATTGTGGGCGGATTGATTATGTATTTAACCATGCTGTGTCTTGGAGAGTTGTCGGTCGCACTTCCTGTGTCGGGGTCGTTTCATACGTATGCGACGAAATTTGTCAGCCCTGCAGCGGGTTTTGCTGTCGGCTGGATTTATTGGCTTGGCTGGGCGGCAACGGTCGCCCTAGAATTCTTATCAGCAGGACAGCTGATGAGGCGCTGGCTCCCGCAAGTGGATGTGTGGATTTGGTGTCTCATATTTGGAATGTGTCTTTTCTTATTAAATGCCCGGTCGGCGAAAGCGTTCGGGGAGTCGGAGTTTTTCTTTTCAACCATTAAGATTATTGCGATTTTACTCTTTATAGGTGTAGGCGGAGCGGCGATGTTTGGTTTTATTGAAACAACGAGCGGTGAACCTGCCCCTTACTTCAGTCATTTTGTGAGTGATGGTTTGTTTCCAAATGGATTGCTCGCCGTTGTGGTCACGATGATCACCGTGAACTTTTCATTCCAAGGAACAGAGCTGATCGGGATTGCGGCAGGGGAAAGTGAAAACCCTGAAAAAACCGTTCCTCGTTCGATTCATCAGACGGTTTGGCGTACACTCGTCTTTTTCGTCTTATCCATCTTTGTCTTAGCGGGTATGGTGCCTTGGAAGGAAGCGAGTGTGCTGCAAAGTCCATTTGTTACTGTATTTGAGAGAACGGGAATTCCTTTTGCGGCAGACATCATGAACTTTGTCATTATCATCGCTTTATTATCTGTTGCCAACTCTGGCTTGTATGCATCGACGAGAATGCTGTATTCCTTATCGAAGGAAGGAATGGCAGGAAAAGCATTTAGACGCGTGAATCAGCGCGGTATTCCAATGAATGCCTTACTGCTCACGTTCCTGTTTACAGGGATTTCGCTATTATCCGGGTTCTTTGCAGAGAAAACAGTATTTGCCTGGATCGTGTCCATTGCCGGCATGAGTGCCCAGACTGGCTGGATCACCATTACATTATCACAGATGCTTTTCCGCAGAAGATATCTTAAAGCAGGCGGAAAGCTGGAAAACTTAAAATTTAAAACCCCTCTCTATCCGGTTCTGCCAATTATTGCGATTACACTCAACACAATCGTTTTAATCAGCCTTGCCTTTGATAAGGAACAGCGCATTGGGTTATATGTCGGCGTCCCTCTCATGATCATTGGGTATGTCGTCTATCACCGCTATGTGAAAAAGCATCAGGCGAAAAGTGAACCGCTTAAGCTGCAAATCCATGGAGATGATGAGATCCGGTTTTAAACCAGAAAAAGAAGCCAACCCAATCGGGAGGCTTCTTTTTTCATTTAATGAATGCCTTTCATTGCTTTCTTGATCACTGGTGTTAAGAGCAGCATCACACCGCATAAAACGATGGCAAGCATTCCGATGATACCGAAATAGACGGTTTCTGGCACTTTATCAAACAGTTTGACCACTTGCGCATTGATCGCCTGTGCCATCGCATTTGAAAGGAACCAAAGGCTCATCGTTTGCGCTGAGAAGGCAGCAGGTGCAAGCTTTGTTGTTGCTGACAGCCCAACTGGTGATAAGCAGAGCTCTCCGATCACGACAAGGAAGAAGCTCAGAACGAGCCATAATGGGCTCACAAGTGTATTCGGACCAGACATGTAGGCAGGAATGATCATGATGATGAAGGATAATCCTGCAAACAGAAGGCCAAGTGAGAACTTAATCGGGGTAGACGGCTGTTTCTTTCCAAGTCTAATCCACAACCAAGCAAACACAGGAGACAGCAGCACAATAAAGATTGGGTTCAATGATTGGAACCACGAAGAGGCAAGGGTCATCCCTAGGAAATTCAAGTTTGTTCGTTGATCTGCATATGTGGCTAAAATGTTTGAGCCTTGTTCTTGAATTGCCCAGAACATCACCGCAGCAAGGAACAATGGAATATAAGCGAGAACCCTGGATTGCTCCACTGAGCTCGTCTTTTTACTGAAATACATGACGATGAAATACACAATCGGAATGAGCACACCAAGCACACTGACAAACCAAGTGAATAGATTAATCGTGAGTGCGCCTGTTTGAATGCCAATGACAACAAAAACAGCGAGCACAATGATGATCAATGTTCCGAAAATTTTGAAGTTCTTGCGTTCAGCAGCTGATAACGGATTTGTCACATAAGTGCCGGCAAGACCAAGGTTCGGTTTTTTCGTGATCACAAATGTAATCAGTCCAACAAGCATCCCAACGGCAGCAAGTGAGAATCCGAGGTGGAAGTTCACTTTTTGACCGAGTGTTCCGACAATTAATGGGGAAATAAAACCACCCATGTTGATGCCCATGTAGAAAATACTAAAGCCAGAATCCCTGCGAGGGTCCGTTTTGGTATACAGGTCGCCAACAATGTTTGAAACGTTCGGCTTCAAAAGGCCCGTCCCAATAATAATCAGTCCCATACTAATAAAGAGCGCTGTTGCTCCGCTTGGCAAAGCTAAAATGACATGTCCAAGCATAATGAAAACCCCGCCATAAAAGACCGTACTGGACGAACCGAATACTCGATCGGCGAGCCATCCTCCAATAATGCCTGACATATAGACAAGCGCACCGTAGACAGACATGATCGAATTGGCTGTCGTCTGATCAAAACCAAGACCGCCTTTTGTCACCTCTGTGTACATATAATAAATAAGCAGTGCACGCATGCCGTAATAAGAGAAACGCTCCCAAAATTCAGTGAAAAACAGTGTGTAAAGTCCTTTAGGATGTCCAAAAAACCCTTTTTGAGGAACACTTTTAACAATTTTATCGTGGTCAATTGTAGACATGGCATAGATCCTTTCTTAAAAAAAGAGATATGAGAAAAATGATATTCTTGTATAGTTCTTGTGTCAATATAAAACTATTCTAAAACAGGAAAATGTTAGTTCAATAGGCGTAAAGACTCAAAAAAATGAAACATTCTTTCAAGTGAGAATGGTCAGAAAGTTATATCGGAAGAATTTACTTAAAATTTGAAGAATTGTACAAGCAAACCTTTTACACATGCATAGGATGACAAGAGGACTTGTGTGAAAAGGAGGGATTTAGGTTGGGGGAATTGAATGAATCTGATCTAAAAAAACCTGTTGTCAATGTACAAGATTTTGGTGTGATTGCGGATGGGGAAACGGACTGTACAGCGAGGCTCAATGAATGCTTAGAATGGACGAAAGCACAGGGGTATTCCCACGTCTGGCTGCCGAGCGGCACGTATGTAATCGATGCAGTGTACAGAGGTGATCGATTTTTTCCTTTCCGAGGTGCAGGCATACGGGTGCCAAGTCATATGTACATTGAGATGGCGCCGGATGCCGTGATTAAGGTAAAACCAAATGATTCGTGGGGGTATGCGGCCTTTTATATAGGAAAGGTTCAGCATGTGACCATCAGGGGCGGGCGAATCGAAGGGGATCGTCATGAGCATGTGTACAAGTCGCTTCCCCCTGAACGAAAAACCCATGAGTGGGGCTTTGGGATATGTATTGAAGGGGCCTCCCATGTGGAAGTGAATCGTGTGCAAATCAAGAATTGTACGGGAGACGGCATCATTGTCAGTCCCCACGGTTTATTATCACAAGCTGAATCGTACTCGCCTGCTTCATCTATTCATATTTCTGGCTGCCACATCACAGATTCAAGACGAAACAATATCTCGATTACAGGCTGTGATGGGGTCATTGTGGAGGACTGTCTGCTGGAGAGAGCAGGAGTAAACGGAGTCGAGCCGAGAATGGGTATTGATATTGAAGGCTACGGAGAAAAAGCAGTTAATATGGAAGAACCGCTGAATATTCAAATTCGAAACAACATTGTAAGAGGTGGTGCTGCAAGTTCCATTTATAATTTCAACGGCTATGGTGTCATCATTGAAGGCAATCATACAGACAGCAGTATCTCCTATGGCTTTGCCACCGAAACAATCATTGCCAACAATTTGATCCGTGCAGTGGGAGGAGGCGTTACAAAAGCAGGAATTACGAGCTTAGGTGTCTCTCTTGGTCAAACGGAAAACAATGTGATCATTATTGGCAATATGATTGAGGGATTTGAAAAAGGGATTGATGTGAGGGGCGACAGCGTTCACATTACAGGAAATAAGATCAGTCTATTTGAAGATGCGGCTGTGTCCGTTTATATGGCGAATCGTATTCTAATAGAAGGAAATCATATTGAATCGGGGACGAATACAGGGCAAAGAAGCGCAGCGCTGCGTATCTATCAATCGGATAGCGTCGTCTTTTCAAACAATACAATCTACTCGGTGATCGATGGGGCGATGGTGAGAGGAACGAATATCCTGATCCAGCACAATCAATTCAAAGATTTCAGCAGAGGGATATGGGTGCAGGAAGGGGAAACTGGAATCAACGGCAACCACTTTATTCAAGAAGGACACCCAGAGCTTGCGTCTTCGTATACGATCAGTATCACTGGGAGTGCAAAGGCTTTCATCTGGCAGAATCGCTTTAAGCACTACCAAAATTACGCCTTATACAGCAGCACGACGGGTCCATTAGAAATTAAAGATAATTCCTTTGAAGAAACATCTTTATATGTGGTGATGTATATTAAAAATGGTTCACCGCAAATTGGAGATAACCGCTTTTATTTAAATCGTTCGTTCGGACAGCCGACGGCGATCTTTATCGATCAAGCCGCCTCAGCCCGTGTGCTGCGGAATAACATCATTAATTTATCTCCTCAAAAAGCGATTGCCGTCCGCACTATATCTTCCACTCATTCCGTGATCGCCCATAACATGCTGGAACGCAGCCAATTGGTGACACATACCACAGACCGGCTCATCGGAAATATTGAAATCGACACACCATGATGAACGGGTGAAATCCCTAATTTTGGAGGTTCAGAAGGCGGTTGACAATCCTGTAAAAAGGGCATATAGTAATAATTATTTTTCATTTTTCGCAACATTTGCCCTTTTTTTATTGATAAAACCGATTAATTCAATCAGAAAAATGTATCTTCTGAGGACTTCAGTTTGATACAGCAGGATATAGAAAGGATGAAGAACAAGTGTCACAGCCGAAAAGGAAGCTCAAGCTAGGCGTATTCATCGCAGGAACTGGACATCATGTTGCCTCTTGGAGACATCCGAACGCCGTATCAGATGCAGCCATGAACCTGGATTATTTTAAACAATTAGCGAAAAAAGCAGAGGAAGGAAAGTTGGATTTGCTCTTTTTAGCCGACAGCTTATCCATTAACCAAACCTCTCATCCGAATGTACTCACGAGATTTGAACCGCTCACCCTGCTTTCGTCCATTGCTGAGTCTACTTCATCAATTGGTTTAGCAGCAACAGCATCTACTACATACAGTGAGCCTTTCCATATTGCAAGACAGTTTGCCTCCCTTGACCATTTATCAGGCGGAAGAGCGGCATGGAATGTGGTCACATCTTCTATTGAAGAAACAGCGAAAAATTTTAGCGGAGAAGAGCATTTAGCACACCATAAACGGTATGAGCGAGCAGAAGAATTTGTCGAGGTCGTGAAAGGTCTTTGGGATTCTTGGGAGGAAGACGCCCTTGTCAGAAACAAGGCAACGGGAGAATTCTTTGAATCTAGTAAGCTTCATGAGCTCCAGCATAAAGGTGAGTTCTTCTCAGTACGGGGTCCTCTCAACGTATCACGCACGCCTCAAGGGCAGCCAGTGATCATTCAAGCAGGATCATCCGAAGATGGTCAAAAGCTTGCAGCGAAAACAGCTGAGCTCATTTTCACTGCACAAAACGATCTCGAAAAAGCGAAGGAATTTTATCAAAGCTTGAAGGAGAAAGTTGAGGCTGCTGGTCGTGCTAGAGAGGACGTCAGCATCATGCCGGGTATCTTCCCGATCATTGCTGATACAGAGGAAGAAGCCAAAGCAAAATATGAAGAATTACAGGAGCTGATTGTTCCTGAGATTGGGCTGAGCATTCTGCAAAACTACTTAGGTGGGATTGATCTGTCTCAGTATCCTTTAGACGGACCGCTTCCAGAGATTGATCCAAGCACGTCAAATGCGGTGAAAAGCCGCTTTGATCTTGTGATGAATATGGCGAGAAAGGATAACCTGACCATTCGCCAGCTCTATCAATCGGTTGCCGGCTCTCGTGGTCATAATATTTTCATTGGAACACCAGAGCAGCTAGCAGATGTGATGGAAACATGGATCAATGAAGAAGCAGCAGACGGCTTTAACGTCATGCCGCCGCTCTTGCCAGAAGGGCTGGATGTGTTCGTAGACCGCGTCGTCCCGATTCTTCAGGAACGTGGCTTATTCAAAACAGATTACACAGGACAAACCTTACGAGAAAATCTTGGGTTAAAGCAGCCAAAAAATCGCTACACGACATAAGGGTGAGGTGACTAACGTTGGGATACACGTTTCGTCTGGCAACAGAAGCAGATATAGAGGCGCTGCTTGAACTGACAACAAGAGCCTATGAGCCAATTCGTGAGCTCGGCATCCAGTTTCAAGCAGCACATGCTGATTTCGCTCTCGTTCAGAAAAATGTACAAAAGAATCTTTGCTATGTGATGGAAGAAAACGGAGAACTTTTATCTACCTTGTCGCTCCGTATGCCTTGGGGAGAGCAGCCAGGACCGTTCGGCGTCCCTCACATTTGGTGGTTTGCTTCAGAGCCTTCCGCCAAAAAAGGGACAGGCTCTGTCTTGCTAGAATGGGTGGAAACTGAAGTGCTAAGGGATACCCTGAAGGTGCCATACGTATCTCTTGGTACAGCTGATAAGCATCCGTGGCTCATGGACATGTATGAGCGCAAAGGCTACGTCAGAGCAGGAGAAAAGGATTTAGGCAAGGGTCACATCACGGTTTATTTTAAAAAACAACTAAGGTCAGATATGACACAATTATAAGAAGAAAGAAGGGTTTACGAACATGAAAAACAAAAAGTGGCTAGTCGTTCTATTTGCAGCAATGCTGGCAGTTTTAGCAGCTTGCGGCGGCAACAATCAGAGTGAAGGCAAAGACGAAAAAGTGTTAAAAGTAGGCGCCACAGGGCAAAGCTATCCGTTTGCTTATAAAGACAATGGCAAGCTTGTTGGCTTCGATGTCGAAGTAACTGAAGCCATCGCAAAAAAACTCGGCTACAAACTAGACTGGCAGCTGAGTGAATTCAGCGGACTGATGGGACAGCTGACATCTGGTAAGCTGGATACAGTGTCAAACCAAGTCGCAGTCACAAATGAGCGTAAACAAACGTTTAACTTTACAGATACGTACGCTTACGCAGGAACACAAATCATCGTGAAAAAGGACAACAACGACATCAAAGGTCTTGATGATTTAAAAGGAAAAACAGTGGCGGCGGTTCTTGGCTCTAACCACGCCAAAAACCTAGAGAGCAAAGACCCGGACAAAAAAATCAATATTAAAACATATGAAACGCAAGACGGTGTATTAAATGAAGTGGCAAATGGCCGAGTAGATGCTTATGTCAACGGACGCAGTGTATTACTTGCTCAAATTGAAAAAACAGGTCTGCCTCTCAAAATCGTTGGCAACCCAATTGTGTATGAAGAAGTAGGCTACCCATTTGCCAAAGATAAAAAGCATGACAAGCTAAGAGAAGAATTTAACAAAGCGATTAAAGAATTAAGAGAAGACGGGACACTGAAGAAATTGTCTGAGAAGTATTTCAAAGACGATGTCACGGTGCCAATTAAAAAATAACGACAGCGGCGGTGAAGAGCAGACATGAACAAAATTGATTGGCAGTATATGGTGACGGTTTTTCCGACATTGATTCAATACTTGCCGATAACGATCTTCATGGCGATTGTCTCCATGGTATTTGCCATTATCATTGGTGTGGTATTCGCTCTCATTACGAAAAACCGGATACCTGTTTTATACCAATTTGCCAAGCTGTATATTTCTTTTTTCAGAGCGGTTCCAACCTTGGTTCAGCTCTTTCTCATTTATTTTGGTCTTCCGCAGCTATTCCCTGCGATGACCTCAATGGATGCCCTAACAGCGGTCATTATCGGATTAAGTATTAAAAACTCAGCATACTTAGCAGAAATTTTCAGAGCGGCCCTCAATTCTGTAGATGAAGGGCAGCTAGAGGCATGTCTATCTGTCGGCATGACAAGATGGCAGTCTTACGTCAGAATTATTTTCCCGCAGGCAGTCAGAAATGCGATTCCAGCGACGGGGAATACCTTTATCGGTCTTTTAAAAGAAACATCTCTTGCCTTTACCATTGGGGTGGCAGAAATGTTTGCACAAGGGAAGATGATTGCGTCCGCGAACTATAAATACTTTGAAACCTATTTAGCCGTAGGGATTGTGTATTGGATTATGACCATCATTTATAGCTTCCTTCAAGACCTATTTGAAAGAAAAATCAGCAAACCTTACCGGAATTAAGGAGGTGTGGACATGATCAAGCTCACCAATTTGAAGAAATCATTCGGCGATCTTGTCGTCTTAGACGGAATCAATCTCGATGTGCAAAAAGGGCAGGTTGTGGCCATTATCGGACCTTCTGGCTCCGGTAAATCCACCTTGCTGCGCTGCTTAAATTTATTAGAAATACCAGATGAAGGCATGATTGAAATTGGCGATGCGAAGCTCGATGCGTCCAAGTATACACGTAAAGAAGCCCATCATCTGCGTCAACAAACGGCCATGGTGTTTCAAAACTATAATCTATTTAAAAACAAGACAGCACTGCAAAACATCACAGAATCACTGCTTGTGACGAAAAAAATGACGAAGCAGCAAGCAAATGAGATTGGGATGAAGCTGCTGAAGCAGGTAGGATTAGAGCAAAAGGCTGACAGTTATCCAGTCACGTTATCTGGCGGACAGCAGCAGCGAATTGGAATTGCCCGCGCGTTAGCGGTTGATCCACATGCGATTCTGCTGGATGAACCAACGTCAGCTCTTGATCCAGAGCTTGTCTCAGGTGTGCTTCAAGTGATTAAATCCATTGCAATCCAAGAAACAACGATGATCATCGTCACACATGAAATGGCGTTTGCAAGAGAAGTGGCAGACCATGTGATTTTCATGGCGGATGGTCATATTATTGAACAGGGCACACCAACTGAGCTATTTGATGAAACGAAGAATGAACGGACAAAACGATTTATCCAAAAAGAAGCAGCGGCTGAAGAAGCATAAGCTGCTTTTTACTCTTTAGAGGGGTGAGTATTAGTGAAAACAATAGGAAAAGAAGCTTTAAACAAACGTTTAATTAACATTCGCCGAGCGCTTCATGAGCATCCAGAGCTGGCGTTTGAAGAATATGAAACGACAAAGAAACTGCGCGGCTGGTTAGAAGAAGAAGGGATCACCGTACTCGATTTTCCAGCTCTTCAAACAGGTGTTGTCTGTGAAATCAAAGGAGAACAAGAGGGACCAACGATTGCCCTGAGGGCTGATATTGATGCACTTCCAATTGAAGAAGCATCAGGCGAACCATTTTCCTCAAAGATACCGGGGAAAATGCATGCTTGCGGTCATGATTTCCATACAGCTTCTATCTTTGGAGCGGCTCTTTTATTAAAAGAGCGGAAACACGAGATGAAAGGAACGGTCCGCATTTTGTTCCAGCCGGCTGAGGAAGTCGCCCAAGGAGCGAAACATGTCATAGAGGCAGGCGTATTAGATGGAGTGGATGCGATTTTTGGTATGCACAACAAACCTGATCTGCCAGTAGGCACCATTGGTATTAGAGAAAAAGCATTAATGGCAAGTGTTGACCGGTTTGAAATCGATATTAAAGGGACGGGTGGCCATGCAGGTATTCCGAATCACACGGTGGACCCGATTGCCATCAGCGGGCAGATCACAAGTGCTCTTCAGCAAATCGTCAGCCGCCGCATCAGCTCCTTACATCATGCAGTAGTCAGTATCACACGCATTCAAGGCGGTACATCATGGAATGTGATTCCTGATCGTGTTGAGATGGAAGGAACCGTTCGGACGTTTGAGCCTGAAGTGAGAGCGATGATTCCAGAGCTTATGAAACAAATCGTGAGTGGGATTGCCGAAGGATTTGGGGCAAAAGGCGAAGTGAAATGGCATCCGTATTTGCCTTCTGTGTTGAATGACGAGCGTTTGACAAAGGTGGTCGAAGAAACGGCAGATGCGCTGGATCTCACAGTAGTTCAGGCAGAGCAGTCACCGGGCGGAGAAGATTTTGCCCTTTATCAAGAACGCATTCCAGGCTTTTTCGTATGGATGGGGACAAGCGGTACCGAGGAATGGCATCACCCTGCCTTTACATTAAATGAAAAAGCACTCCCTGTTGCCGCTGCCTTCTTTTCCGAGCTTGCCGTTCGGGCATTGGAGTCACGATCATGGAACTAACAAAACAATTGGCAGAGGCTGTACTGTCTGCTAATCCACTTCAAGATCAGCGGGCGGTAGAAATGGCTCGAAATGGTCTGTTAGATGCTGCGGCGGCGGCGCTTGCTGCGAAAGAGGATGAAGGAATTCAAAAGCTCATGGCGCTTGTGGAACAAGAAGGCGGAGCCGCTCAAATTCCTGTCATTGGACAAGGGAAGAAGGTCAGCCGTCAATCAGCAGCGATGCTGAACGGCTACCTGATCCATGCCCTTGATTATGATGATGTGCATTCAGACGTGAGAGGACACCCAAGTGCGGTTATCATTCCAGCATTGCTATCACAGCTATCAGACGGCAAAGGGTTTGGCGATCGATTTTTAGCTGCCTACATCACAGGTGTTGAAGTGATGGCAAGGCTTGGCAAATCCATCGGCAAGGCGCATTATGAGCGGGGCTGGCATAATACCGGAACCCTCGGAGCCATTGCAGCAGTATGTGCCATTGGGTATTTAAAACAAGTCTCGCAGGAAGAGCTGGCGAAGGCAATCGGCTTTGCCGGAGCGCAATCAGCCGGAATGAGAAAGCAGTTTGGCTCTGATATGAAACCATTACAAGCCGGCTTAGCGGCTAAAACAGCCGTCTGGTCTATGGACTTAGCTTGTTCAGGTTTTGGCGGGAATGAATCGGTTCTTGATGGTACGCTTGGTTTCTTTTCTCTCTATGGAGATCAGGAGCGCGCGGAAAGTCGTTTACTAGAGGGATATGGTACAACGTGGCGTATTGTCTCGCCGGGGCTGTGGTTCAAAGTATACCCGTTCTGCTCAGCAGCGCATCATGCAGCAGATGCGATTCTGTCCTTAATGGAAGAGCATACTTTCTTTTCGGATCAGGTGAAACAAGTAGAGGTCATATTCCCGCCTGGCGGAGATGCAGCGCTTATTGAGCGGACACCTTTGACGGGCGAAGAAGGACGATTCAGTGTCGAATACGTCATCGCACTTGCCGTATTTGGACAGACGCTTACGCTGGATGCCTTTACGAAAAAAACGATTCCATCAGACATGCGCACATGGATGAAGCGGATGAGCAGAGAATATGATCAAACGACAGAACCCCATCCAGACGCTGTCCCAAAAGGTCGCTTTACGATTGTGAAGCTTACCTTATCTGATGGCACCACCATTAGCAAACGAGTCGATCTTCCGCGGGGCGCACCAGGCCATGCACTATCGAAAGAAGACATCATGCAAAAATTAAACAGTATCACAGACACATCGCATGCACAGCAGATTTTACAAGTTATTGAAGACGGAAACGATTCTTCTTATTTGCAGCTGCTTGCATGATTTAAAAAGAAGAAAAGGGCTAAAATTTATTTAGCCCTTTTTGTGTCTCATTTCTTATTCCATTTTAGTAAACGTCAAGCCAATATGAGCAAGTGCCTGCGGCAAGTCTTTCCGGATGGTGATGTCTTTAAATGAAATATTCGACTGAATCGCACTTAGAGCAAGATCTTGTTTAATCCCTGTTAAAACAGCCGAAATTCCTAAAAGTTTCAGCGTTTGTGCATAGCTGACCAAATATTGAATGCTCTGTTCATTCAGGCGTTTTGTTCCCGATACATCAATGACCAAATGAGAGAGCGACAGTCTGTAACTTTCCTGTAAAATGGTTTCTAAAATATGCTGAGCACGTGTCTCTTCGATATCACCTAGGAGAGGAAGCACGGCGACACCGTCAACAACTGGGACGATCGGTACAGATAATTGCTGAATCTGCCGGTTGGCACGGTCTAGTTCCAGGACGTAGCTTAATAGAGAAGCCATCGTTTCAAACATATGCACATGCTCTTCTGTGAATTGCTGTGGTCTTAGATCAAGCCCGCAAATCGTTCCGTAGTTTGTGCCATCTGTAAAATTAATCGGCACTCCGATGAATGATCCGCCTTGAAGACGTTTCGTGACTTCTAAGTATTTAGAACGATCATCCAATGATATATCAGGAATCACAAGCGTATCCTGATGATCGACCGCCAGTTTGCAAAATGTCTTCTCGTAAGGAATTTCTTCTCCTTCTTCAAGAAGCTGCTCATCATGATTCAGCACCTTTACAATCTGATTGGTGGTTTGATCGTTTTTAGCAATAAACAGTGTATTTACATCAGTGAATTGACTCATCATATTTAAAATACTCGTAGAAGCATCATGAAAATTGCGAAACTGTTTTAATAGTTGTTGACGAGGCATTGTTTTAGGACTCCTTGTAGCTCCGATCATAGGCCGGAACAATAGTTGGTTTGTCTCTATCATACAAAATCAAACGAGAAATAGATATATTTTAATGCGCAAATCCATGTGAATCTGGCGAGAACAAAAAGGACTGCCGATCCTGAGATCTGGCAGTCTGCTGGTTAAAGGGAGACAGGGACGGTAGACATAGAGAAAAATTCTTCATACAACGCTTGAACGGCTTCTTTTTCTTGAGCCGCTTTGACGCCAAACATCATGCTGACCTCTGAAGAGCCTTGATTGATCATTTCAATATTGACCTTCGCTTTTGACAGCGCCTCTGCTGCTCTTGCTGTGGTGCCAACATTGTGACGCATCGCTTCTCCTACAACCATAATGAGTGAGAGATTCGGCTCTAAAACGACCTCATCTGCATCAAGCACAAGCTTCAAGCGGTCGAGCAGCTCTTGTTCAATATGCTGCTCCTCCAGCTGATCCTGTCTTAAAATAATGTTCATATCGTCAATGCCAGAAGGAACGTGCTCATACGTAAGCCCATATTCCTCTAACGTTTGCAGCACCTTACGTCCAAAACCGACTTCTCTGTTCATCAAATACTTGCTAATATAAATGCTGCAAAAACCGCTGTCTGAGGCGATTCCGACAACTGGTCCATTTGTATGATCTCGCTGGTTCACAATTTTTGTGCCTTTTGCTGAGGGATTATTGGTGTTTTTAATTTGCACAGGAATGCCTGCACGGAAGGCTGGAATGAGTGCTTCATCGTGGAACACAGAAAAACCAGCATAGGATAGCTCGCGCATTTCCCGATAAGTCAGCTCTGTAATTTCCTTCGGCTCATGAACGATCGTCGGATTGACAGCGTAGACAGCATCCACATCTGTAAAGTTTTCATACACATCTGCTTTCAAACCGTTTGCCAAAATGGAACCGGTAATATCGGAGCCGCTGCGAGAAAAGGTGACGATGTCCCCCGATAGACTAAAGCCAAAAAAGCCAGGGAAGATGATGATGCCAGAGCGCTCTCTTAATTTGTACAAATGATCATATGACTCTGGAAGGACTTGCGCTTGACCAGGCTCATCGCTCACAAATAAACCAGCTTCCTTTGGGTTCACATAGTGAGCTTCGACACCTTGATAGCGGAAATAGGCGGCAATGAGTTTTGCGTTATTGTCTTCACCGCTTGCTTTGATGGCATCAAGATATCGCTCAGGGTGAGACGTATCTGCCTGTAAGAGGGCATCTAGATCTTGCCGAATGGTGTCAATCACGTCATGACTTAACCCGAGTTCATCCGCAATCGAGGCATACCGTTCGATGACGGCTTTCTGTAAATCCTCTGCTTCCCCTAAACGTAAATATTGCTCACCACAGCTAATTAATAGATCGGTGACCTTCGTATCCGTTGAATGCCGTTTTCCTGGTGCGGAAACAACGACTGCTTTTCGAGCTGGATCTGCTGTTACAATGTCAAATACCTTTTGCAGCTGCTTGCCAGATGCAAGTGAACTGCCACCAAATTTAACGACCTTCAATGCATACATCTCCTATAGTAAAAATTTTCTCACAAATTGAATAGTTCCTATTATCAACTCTTTTCTTCAAATTATCAAGGTTTTTCTTCGCTGTAAATACAAATGTCCTTTTGGAGAGGACGATATAATGTGAATATATGAAAAAAGAGCCGGCCATATGCCGAGCTCTTTTTCTTATGAAGAAGATGAGGAGGAAGATAGCTCCTGCTTCATCACTTTATTATCGCGTTTTTCCTTTAAGAAAAAGGAGAGGACGAGTCCAAGGACCGCAATCAAACCAGACACGATAAACGACGTGTTCATGCCGTGAACGGCTGATTTTAATGGGCTGGCTAATTCTGCATTTGCAGCAGAGCTGCTCATGATGGAGACAAGCACAGCCGTCCCAATGGAGCCGCCCATTTGTCTCATCGTGTTATTCATCGCTGTCCCATGCGGGATCAAATGAGGCGGTAAAGAGTTAATACCTGCGGTTGTCAGCGGCATCATGATCATCCCAACCCCGATTAAGCGAAGCGTGTAGGCGACCGTAATGAGGGCGATGGATGAATCAAGGGTGAGCAGCATAAATGGCAAGGTCGTAACGGTAAGTATCGTAAACCCGCCTAATGCCAGCCCTTTTCCGCCGACTTTATCAAAAATTCGTCCAATAATTGGTGAGAGGAGCCCCATAAAGAGAGCACCAGGCAATAAGATCAGTCCTGTATCAAGAGCAGACAATCCTCTGACATTTTGCGTATAGAGTGGCAGAATCGTCTCTGTCCCAATCAATAAGGCAAAGACAAGCATCCCAAGGAAGGTCGTCAAGCTAAAGATCGCAAACTTAAAGACACCAAATTCAAGCATCGGTCTTGTCAAATTCGACTGGCGCAGAATAAAGAAGAACAAGCTCACGGCGCCGACAATGAGCGAAATGAGGACAGTCGCACTCGTCCAGCCATATGTGCCAACACTAGAAAATCCGTAAAGCAGTCCGCCGAAACCGAAGGACGACAAGATGACAGATAAAACATCAATTCGTGTCTCTCTTTGTTGCGTTACATTTTTCATTAAGAAGAAAGCAAGAATGAGATCAATGATACCGATTGGCAGTACAATATAGAACAAGAACTTCCAGCTGAAGGAATCGACAATCCAGCCGCCAAGTGTCGGTCCAAGAGCTGGTGCAAACGAAATGACAAGTCCGACCATACCCATTGCCTGCCCGCGTTTTTCTTTCGGGAAAATGGTTAAAAAGATCGTTTGCATCAGCGGCATTAAAATTCCTGCGCCGGCTGCCTGCACAATACGCGCTGCAAGTAATACAGGGAAATTCGTTGCAAACGCGGCAAGAATTGTACCGGCTGTAAAGATGCTAAGCGCCGTTAAAACTAAAGAACGGCTTGAAAATTTCTCGATTAAGAAAGCCGTGATCGGGATGAGAATCCCGTTTGTCAGCATAAAGGCTGTGGTGAGCCACTGTCCTTTGCTGACATCAATATTGAATTCCTCCATGATATGTGGGATCGCTGGAATGAGCAGCGTTTGGTTTAAAATCGCGACGAATGCCCCAACGAGGAAAATCCCAACAATCACAGATCGATTATACGATGTTGTTGATTGGTTCATGTTATCCCTTCTTTGTCTATAGAATGATGCTTTTCAGCTGTGACACGTTTTGTGATAAAACGCTGTTTTTACCTAAATAATCGAGCAATGAGCTGATTAAAAAGGTTCTCGGTTGGTCCTTTGATAATTCTTGGCTCAGCAGCTCAAACGCAGAGAGGAGATCGTCCTTTTCTTCTCCGTTTGGCAGTGCGTGAAGCTCTTGTTTGATCTTCGTTAAGGACGAGATGACAAGCTTTTCTTCATCATATTCGTCCTGTGTGGAAAGTAAATAAGAGTCCATCAGCTGATCTGTTAGCACAGGCTCAATAGAGCAAGGCTTTTTCGACACACGGTCCATCACGCCAATAATCATTTCGGCGGCATTTTCTAATTGGATGTTCTTATGCTCAATCGCCAGCATTAAGATGAATTCTCTCATTAATCCGTTGAGGACGATCACAAGATCCCAGACATAAGGAGCGACAGATTCACCATATGTGCTTAAAATAATGTCTCTGTGCCGCTGCATGATAATGGAGCGTGTCTCGCGTAAATGTTTAATGACAATGGGCGAATGCTGCGAAAAAGCTTCAAAGGACAGCATATTCAAAAATTTATGATTCTCTTTAAACTCTTCAAGCTCAAGTTTGATCTTCTTTGTGAATTTTTCCTTTTTGGACAGCGTCGTTTCTGAATGAATGATCTGAGAAATCTCTCTCATTTTGCACTGATTGTATTTAATCAGTTCTAATAGAAGAGCTTCCTTTGAATCAAACAGTTTATAAATGGACGCTTTTGATATTTTACAGGCATCGGCAATTGACTGCATGGAGACACTCATATAGCCTTTTTGAGAAAACAATTTCTTTGAAACCCGCAAAATCTCTTCTTGCTTTTCGTTCATCTACATAAGTCCTTTCCGAATCGGCAAAACCATATGGTCACAATGGAAACCGAGTGGTCACTTTTGCAATGATAACAAAACCAATGACCTATGACAAGAAAAGAAACTTAAAAAACACCTATCTTATGACAGGTATTTTATCCTTCCGCATGTGCGGCATATATGATGATCTGTCCGTTAAGTTCGACGATCAAAAGGTCTTTTCGCTCCTTTACAGAGTAAATCGCTGTCCCTTTTTTCAACTGGGAAGCTGTGCCGTGATCAAAATGTTCGGCAGCTGTTTTCTGAATGATACCTACTTGCTGATGTTTTGTGACGGTTAGTTGATGGGTCAAATCTACATTTGTTTGATAGACAGTTCCTTCCCTTCAAGACAGCTTTTATATAGTCATAGTCGTTTCCAAAGGATGTATCGTTACTTTGTATGAGGCGAGTCATGAGATTGTATGTTTGCACAAAATACGATACATTTATCGTATGAATAATCCAATCCATCCAACTCAAGAAGACATAAGACTGATTTCTGTGCTGCACGCATTGGCTGATCCAATCCGGTTAGAAATTGTCCGCTGCTTAGCAGAAGCGGGCGAGAGGACATGCGGTACGTATGAGATGAATATTGCCAAATCTACGCTTTCTCATCACTTCAAAGTGCTGAGGGAGGCAGGCGTCGTGAAAGTGAGAATTGACGGTAAACACCGCTACTATTCTTTAAGAAAAGAAGACATCGAGACCGCTTTTCCTGGACTCGTGTCATCCATTTTAGCCGTAGATAAAGAGCGGTGGTAAGCCAGCTGTCTGTAAAGCAGCTGGCTGTTTTATTTCCCATAAATCGACTCATACAGTCTTTTCACCGCCGGCTCAATATCCTCTGGCCGCATATGAGAGAAGCCGAGGACGAGTGGAACAAAGCCTTCCTGATGCCCCGGCAATTGCTCATCAAGGGTAAAACGGTCCATCCCGTACATTTTAAGCTTTCTTTCTTTGGCTCGCTGTAAAATCTCATGCTGCGTGCGGTTTGAGCGGAACTCTGCGATAAAATGAAGTCCAGCATTTTCCCCAATAATCCGTACATTGTCAGTAAAAACCGTGTCGAGCTCTTCAATGAGCTGCTTCCGCTTTTCCTCATATAAACCATTCATTCTTTTAATATGCCGCTGATACGCCCCATCTTTTATAAAATGAAGAAGGGTGTATTGTGTAAAAAGGCTGGCTGTTTGAATGAAGAAGTGCTGTTCTTCCTTATAGCGTCTCAATAAATGCTGCGGGAGCACCATGTAGCTTAGTCTTAAGCCTGGCAACAATGACTTTGAAAAGGTCCCCATATAAATGACTTTGTCATATCGATCCAAACTTTGCAGCGCTGGAATGCTGTCTGTACCATACTTGAATTCACTGTCATAATCATCCTCGATAATATAACGGCCGGGCTGATCGGCTGCCCAGTTTAAGAGTTGAATCCGCCGGGAAATCGGCATAATCACCCCTGTTGGGAATTGATGTGAAGGGGTAATGATTAAGACATTCGGCTGTTTTTTGTGAATGTCACTCATCCGCACCCCTTTTTGATCAATGCCAATCGTTTCAATTCGGTGATGATTGTTTTTCAGCATTTGATAGAGCCGGCGATAGCCAGGGTTTTCTAATCCGTATACTTGATCGGCTGGAAGAATGCTTGATAAAGAATGGATAAGTGATTGCGTGCCTGCGCTTAAAATGAGCTGTTCTGGGTAGCATTTGACCCCTCGCGCAAGCCCGATCAACCGGGCAATCGTTTCCCGAAGCTCGTACACACCTTGTGGATGCGGAAGCTCACCAAACGCTTCTTGATGGAGGCTGATCGCCTTTTGTTCACTTTTCAGCCAGCTTTTAAATGGAAAATTGGCTGTATCAACAGAGATATGTGAAAAGGAATACCAGTCGTCCCGTGCAATCGACTCCTCTTTTAAATCGGCTGGAAGGGACGAGGGTTTCAGCTGACCTGACTCATGAAACGTTTCTAATGACTCCACAAAAAAACCTTTGCGTTCGACCGAATATAAATATCCCTCAGCAAGCAGCTGCTGATACGCGCCATTCACTGAATTCACGCTGACGTTTAATGTATCTGCTAACTCTCGTTTAGAGGGTAATTGATCGTGCGGCTGAAGGTTTCGATTTAAAATTTCACCTTTAATTTTCGTATAAATTTGATGATAAATAAATCCGTTTGCCCCTGTTTGATCTAGTTGAATTGTCAGCATCTCGTCATTCCATCCTCTCTGGTACCATGAAAAAAATGATATTGGTACTTTCTATCATACCAAAAAATATTCAGAATAATAAAAAAGACATAAAGGGGATGGATGACAATGAGTCAAACGACAACAAACCGTTTTTCAACAGAAGAATGGCAGGGGAAAAGAGATCAATACGTCGCAAGAGGCGTGAGTAATGGCAACCGTCATCTTGCAGCGAAGGGGAAGGGTGCCGAGCTGTTCGATATCGATGGGAAACGTTTTATCGATTTTGCTGGCGCTATCGGTACTTTAAATGTAGGTCATTCACATCCAAAGGTTGTGGAGGCCGTCAAAGCACAGGCAGACAGTCTGATTCACCCAGGATTCAACGTCATGATGTACGAATCGTATATCGAATTGGCAGAAAAGCTATGCCGCCTCACACCAGGCGACCATGACAAGAAAGCCATTTTTCTCAATTCAGGTGCAGAAGCTGTTGAAAATGCGGTGAAAATTGCACGTAAATATACGAAAAGACAGGCCGTTGTGTCGTTTACAAGAGGCTTCCACGGCAGAACGAATATGACGATGAGCATGACGAGCAAGGTCAAGCCATATAAATTTGGGTTCGGACCATTTGCGTCAGAGGTGTATCAAGCACCATACCCTTATTACTATCAAAAGCCAGAAGGATTAAGCGATGCAGCCTACGATGAGTACATCATTGATCAATTCAATCAATTCTTTGTCGCAGCCGTTGCACCAGAAACCGTTGCATGTGTGGTCATGGAACCAGTCCAAGGGGAGGGCGGATTCATTGTACCATCGAAGCGTTTTGTTCAGCATGTTGCTTCATTCTGTCAGCAGCACGGGATTGTCTTTGTTGCAGATGAGATCCAAACAGGCTTTGCGAGAACGGGGAAATACTTTGCGATTGAGCACTTTGATGTGGTGCCGGACTTAATCACGGTGTCAAAATCTCTTGCTGCTGGATTACCACTGAGCGGTGTTATTGGCAGAAAAGAACTGCTTGATGCGGCAGATCCAGGTGAGCTCGGGGGGACATATGCAGGAAGTCCATTAGGCTGTGTGGCAGCACTAGCAGTTCTTGATATTATTGAAACGGAACAATTGAATCAACGATCTGAACACATTGGACAAGTCATTGAGGACAAAGCAAATGATTGGAGAACAACGTATCCATTCATTGGGGAAGTCCGCCGATTAGGGGCAATGGCGGCGATTGAAATTGTGGAAGATCAAAAAACGCGTACACCAGATAAGAAAACAGCCGCAGCGATTGCAGCATATGCAAATGAGCACGGGCTGCTCTTATTAACGGCAGGGATTAATGGGAATATTATTCGCTTCTTAACACCACTTGTCATCACAGATGAGCTGCTGAATGAAGGACTGGGGATCATCGAGGACGCCTTCAAAGCACGCTAAACAACAAAGGGGGATGGTTGTATGCAAAAACAACAAATGGCAAAAACCATGTCGCAGTCTGACGTACTGTTTTTATCCATTGGTGCAATGCTTGGATGGGGCTGGGTTGTACTTTCGGGAGATTGGATTTTAACAGCAGGATTTTTAGGCAGTGTCATCGCCTTTGTCATCGGCGGTATTCTCGTCATCTTTATTGGACTCACGTATGCTGAGCTTTCGTCTGCCATTCCAGAGACGGGAGGAGGGCTCGTCTTTGTCCAGCGGGCATTTGGGATGAAATCAGCGTTCGTCTCAGCATGGGGCGTATTGTTTGGTTATGTGTCCGTCATTACGTTTGAAGCTGTTGCCTTGCCAACTGTCATTGATTATGTCATTCCAACACAGCATGTTGGCTTCCTATGGAATATAGGGGGATGGGACGTTTATTTCACATGGGTGTTGATTGGATCTGGTGGTGCTTTATTTTTAACAGCGCTGAACTACATTGGCGCCAAGCCAGCTGCTATTTTTCAATCTGTTTTTACAGTGGCCATTATCCTGACAGGTTTTCTTCTTTTAGGCGGCGCAACATTTAACGGAAATGTAGCAAACCTTGAGCCGATGTTTCAAGGCGGAGTTGGCGGTCTCATGGCGGTTTTAGTGATGATTCCCTTTTTATTCGTTGGTTTTGATGTCATCCCGCAAGTGGCGGCGGAGATCAATGCGCCGAAGAGAATTATCGGGAGAATTTTGATTATCTCCATCGTGAGTGCCGTTGTGTTTTATCTGCTCATTGTCTTTGGGGTAGCTGCTGGGCTGTCAAAAGGACAGCTTGAAGCCTCTTCATTGGCGACAGCAGATGCGATGGTGCAGCTGCTCGGTCATCAGGCGTTTGGAACAGTGCTTGTCATTGGCGGTGTAGCAGGAATTGTGACGAGCTGGAATGCTTTTATCATCGGTGCAAGCCGCATCTTATACGCTATGGCGGAAAGAGGCATGATTTCCAAATGGTTTGCGTATATTCATCCAAAGTATAAAACACCGACACATGCGATTTTATTTCTTGGTGCATTGGCCTTTTTCGCTCCATTATTAGGGCGTCCTGCCCTCGTGTGGATTGTCAATGCGGGCGGTGTCGGAATTATCGTAGGGTACTTAATAGTGTCCATTGCCTTTATGAGACTTCGCAAAGCAGAACCAGAGCTTGAGCGTCCATACCGCATTAAGTATTGGCGGACGACAGGCGTTTTAGCTATCGGGCTGAGTCTCCTTTTTCTTTCATTTTATTTTCCAGGAATGCCGGCCTCCTTATCATGGCCAGCTGAATGGATATTGCTTTTAGGTTGGGCACTCATTGGGTATATACTATATGTAATGAATCCAAGAACGAAGGAGACGGTAGAGCATGACAAACGAACTCAAAGTGTATAATCCTGCAACAGGAGAAGAAATTGCTTCAGTTGCTCAGCATACAAAAGAACAGATCGAAGACGCCATTACCCGCTCACATAAAGCATTCAAAGCATGGGCAAAAACGTCTGCGCATGAACGTGCCAATATCATTCGCAAGTGGTTTGATCTCATGATTGAACATAAAGAAAGGCTCGCGAAAATCATCACGGAAGAAAACGGGAAGCCGTATCAAGAAGCATTAGGCGAAATCGTCTATGCGGCTGGATACATTGAATGGTACGCAGAGGAAGCCAAACGGATCTACGGCAGAACCATTCCGTCTCATACGACGAACAAACGCCTTTTCGTCACAAAGCAGCCAGTTGGTCCTGTTGCAGCCATTACTCCTTGGAATTTCCCTGCAGCCATGATCACGAGAAAGGCTGCACCAGCACTTGCAGCGGGCTGTACGTTTATTGTGAAGCCTGCTGAAGACACGCCGCTGACGGCTATTGAACTTGTGAAATTAGGTCACGAAGCTGGAATTCCAGAGGATGCCCTGCAATGGGTGGTTGGAGATGGAAAAGAAGTCGGTGAAATATTCACAGATAGTCCATTGATTCGCAAAATCACGTTCACAGGCTCAACGCCAGTCGGAAAGCATCTGATCAAAAACAGTGCGAGTACAGTCAAGCACGTATCAATGGAGCTTGGCGGTCATGCTCCGCTCATCGTAGACAAAGATGCCAATCTTGAACTAGCTGTCAAACAAGCAGTGGCGTCTAAGTTCCGTAATGCAGGACAAACCTGTGTCTGTGCCAACCGCTTAATTGTGCATGAAGACATTCATGAAGCATTTGCTCAAGGCTTCAGCAAAGAAGTAGAAAAGCTAAAAGTGGGAAATGGCTTTGAAGAAGGCACATCCATCGGCCCAATTATCAACAAGCGCGGCTTTGATAAAATTGTCAGCCAAATTCAAGATGCAGTCGATAAAGGGGCGAAAATCCTTGTCGGCGGAGATACGCATTTCGATGATGAAAAGTCGTATTATTTTGTCCAGCCAACGGTTCTCACACATGTAGACCCTTCCATGAACATCATGCATGAAGAAACCTTTGGACCAGTGGCGCCGATTACGACGTTCAAAACGCTAGATGAAGCGATTGAATTAGCCAACGATACACCTTTTGGTCTTGCAGCTTATTTCTTTACAGAAAATTATCGAAACGGCCTCTACATCTCAGAGAATCTTGATTACGGGATCATTGGCTGGAATGATGGCGGCCCATCGGCTGTTCAAGCACCATTCGGAGGAATGAAAGAAAGCGGAATTGGCCGTGAAGGCGGCATCGAAGGGATCGAACCGTATTTAGAAACCAAATATGTATCCATTGGTTTAGACGAATAAACGTGAAAAAGACTGCCTGAGGAATCTTGGCAGTCTTTTTTATGTTAAACAGCCGGCGGAAAAAGCTGCTCCACCGTTTCTTTCGTTTCTTTCAGAATTTCGTGGATGTAATCTGCTGGTGCCTGCTCCATGCTGCTGAACAAAAGTCGTTCAACAGGCTCAACACCAATAAAATTGAAGACTTCTGTATCTGTTGTCATGCGATGGGAGGCGGAAATGATCCGCTTAGAGTCAAGAAAGGTCCTTGGAGCATCGTGCGTGTTGATAATGACACCTTTTTTGTGCCGAAGCAGGTTTTCAATAGCCCCCTGCTCATTGATTTGATAAGCGAAGCCCTCAGAAAAAACGCGTTCTACATAGCCCTTTAGCATAGCGGGTAAGCCTGTCCACCAAATGGGAAAAATAAACGTTAGGACATCTGCTTGCTGAATCAGCTTCTGCTCTGTTTGAATGGCAATTGGGACATTACCCCGTTTGATCGCAGCCTTTTCCAACATGCTTAGCTCTGGCGAAAAACCAAGAGCATAGACATCACGAACAGTCACTTCATGACCATTGTTCAAAAGAGTGCTGACAACAAGATCTAATAAGGTTTGATTTAAGCTTTGCTGGGGATGAGCAAATATAATTAGATGGTTCATCTTATAGCCTCCTAGGTGGTCATGTGTCTCATTATGGCATGCACCATTACCCTATTCAATCCTATGTTGGTAATAATAGGTTGGGAAAATGGAAGTTGATCGTCCTAGTTTGCAGGCAAAGCCTTGCATCTCGTGTTCAAATAAGGTGGATAGAAATGAAAGCGATCGTTTCCGTGAAAACGATCGCTTACGAATCAATTATTTCTTTCTAAAAGCAAGTCCCAGTGCAATCAGTGCTACGACTAGAGCAGCAATGGACAACCCTAGCACAAGTGGTGAGGAAGAGTTGGAGGCTGTTTCAGATGCCTTTTCTTCTTTTGGTTTTTCTTGTCCATGTGAATCCGTTACCGTATTAGATGCCACAATGTTTGTGATGGAATGCGGCTTATCAGCATCTTTATCGCCTGTCCATTCAACGACCGTTCCATCTTTATAATATTGATATGCATCCCATGCAGCTTCACCTGCTTTTTCAGGGTTTTTCGCTACAAAAACGAATTGCTGGAACTGTCCGGCAAGCACGCCTTTACCCGTTGCTTCCCAAGTCACTCTTGTCACCTTGCCATCTTTTTCTTCAGTTGACGTTTTCCATCCAGGGACTGGCTCATATTGCTGGAATTCTACACCTTTAGGTATTGTCACGACAACCTTAGTGGTTGGACTGTCACTCTCAGAAGGAACTTTTAACGTATAGGTTTCCCACGCATTTGTCGCAGACGTATCAGGCTTGACTGTGACATGAGCACTCACAGGAATCGCCAATAAAAATGAAGCGAGAAGCATTGGTAATAAAGCTTTAACGTATTTTTTCATATGGTATGAACTCCTTTTAGTTTCTTCTAATAAATGTGGTATCGATATTTTCAAAAGAACCAGTTAATGCATGGATTTCAATTTTCCAAGTACCTTTTTCATTTAACAAGAGGTTTTCAGCAGAGAAATGACCATTTTTTAATCGTTTCAGCTGAAATTCACTCGGTTTCTCTTCCCCGAATAAGGCGACTTTATGGATCTTGGCTGACACAGATTGAATATCTGTAATCGTTTGTCCATCCTTCTTCGTAAATGCGACCTCGAATGTGTTTTTCCCCGGAGCATTCGGGGTAATGCTCATGGACACAATGTCACGATGCTCCACTTGGTTTGCGCCGAAGAACGGCTCAGGTGCAGGCGGAGGAGGGCTCGGAATATTGGTAAACACAGCCGTTAATAACAAAATGGCGATTCCGATAATCCACTCAGCTCGTAACGAAACGTTTTGTTTCTGTTTCTTTTCCCATCTCAGCATCAAGTAATGGACAAGTCCTAGAAGGCCCATCAAGATAAATAAACCAAGCTTGATTAAAAAGGTTCGTCCATACGCTGATTCGAAAAGAGCATCAAACGATTGCAAAATGAAGATGGCATTCACAAATCCTGAAAACACAATGAGTCCAACAGAGAGCAGCGCCCAAGGGTGAAACGCTGTTAACGTACTCCGTATGAGCGGCTGATCTTCATTTGGCAGCTTCTTCAACAATAAAAGCACAATGGCTGTTAAACCACCGACCCAGATCGATGCAGAAACGAGATGGATGAAATCAAGTGACGTTGTCAGTATTTTATTATCGGTTGCTGCTGGATGTCCGATTTGTGCCTTCAGCCAGAGAAGCACTGCGAATAAGAGCAGTGGAAACAACCAGACCCGAAAAGATGTGAAATCCCCTTTATTCATCGCGACTATGCTCCAAATGGTCAGAAGAACAAATGACACCATGAGCATCATCCACAAACTACCGCCAGAAGTCGACGCAATGGTTTCTTGTAAGAGCGATGGTTGAAATGCCCCCAAAAAGGACACGTCTGCCGCTGATTTTGTTTGAATTGGCAGCTGGAACACGAGTGCTCCGCCCATCATGATCAGTGACAAAGTCAAAAGCCGTTTCATTCGTTTCACTAATACAGGAGAAATGGCTGTTTTAAACCAAAACAGTCCAAACAAAATGGTCCCGAGAAATAAGCTAAATGACGTATAAAGTAAGGCTTTATCAATGGTCGAGGCTACATCGATGGATTCATTCGTTTGACCTTGATCTAATTGGTCAAAACCGCCACCCGCTTTGCCAATACTAAACGGGATCATGCCAGAGACAGAGTGTCCGTCTGCTGATACCGCATTCCACTGAATGGTATAAATCCCCTTTGGTAAATCCTTTTTTAAAGCAGCTTCCATGATTTTTTGATCTTTAATGACCGTATCTCCTTTATCCACACGATCACCTTTTGCATTTAGCACCTTAATAGCATGAAATCCACTTTCGATTCCTTCACTAAATGTGATAGAGACTGAAGGAGGCTGCTTCTCCAGCTCTTCATTTGCCGCTGGATTTGAGCTGACGACGTATGCATGAGCAACTGCTTCCTTTGGAATGAAAAAAGCGAACGTGACGATAAGGAGCAGAATCCACTTACTATGTTTCAACAAGATAAATAACCGCCTTTCTACCTATGAAAATGTCTCATGTATCAGAAAGAAAGCGGCAGGAAACTGTGAGTCACAGAAAAAACCGCTCCTCCTATTGTGCCGCTCACTCTAAAAGGTAAACGAAACAAACAGCAAGATGGTTCACTTTTTCTGTGTCATGTCTGCGCAGACATTTCTTGATTGAATAGGTTTGATCATGTATAAGCCTAGTCGATTTAAGAAGAGGAAACAAGAAGTGACTATTTGAAAGTTGTGAAATTCCAATGAATTTTGCATCAAAACCACGGCACATCAACCTTTTTACTCCATTTGTCCTATGCTCTGACAGAGAATTCACATCATATTTCAATTTTGTCACACACTAAGTGACAAAGTGACATTTAGTTTCAATTGAAGGGAAAGTGAAAGCGTTTTACGATAAGGTTAAGGGCTTCACTGACACTTGTTCTTATATCTTTTGACCTATAAAGCCCTGAATAAAGGGAGAGAAGAAAGGAGATTTCATAGATGCAGGAAAAAAGCGGATTCCGCGTAAAAGTACAGCGCTTTGGAAGCTATTTAAGCGGCATGATTATGCCGAATATTGGAGCATTTATCGCTTGGGGACTCATTACGGCATTGTTCATTCCGAGTGGCTATTTGCCAAATGAACAATTAGCTTCACTTGTTGGTCCAATGATCAACTACTTACTGCCGCTCTTAATCGGTTACACAGGCGGTAAGCTCGTATACGACCATCGAGGCGGGGTACTCGGTGCAACCGCGACGATTGGGGTCATTGTCGGTTCGGACATTCCAATGTTTTTAGGTGCCATGATCATGGGACCACTTGGCGGTTACTTGATTAAGAAAATTGATCAGCTGTTCAAAGATCGAATCAAATCGGGCTTTGAGATGCTTGTGAATAACTTTACGGCAGGGATTCTAGGTGCCATTCTTGTCGCGATTGCCTTCTACGCCATCGGCCCAGTGGTACTTGGTCTAAATAAAGCCCTTGCAGCAGGTGTAGATATCATTGTGAATGCACATTTGCTTCCGCTGGCAAGTATTTTCATTGAACCAGCGAAAGTCTTGTTCTTAAACAATGCGATTAACCAAGGAATTTTAGGTCCTTTAGGGGTGGAGCAAGCGGCAAAGACAGGGCAGTCCGTTCTGTTCTTGCTTGAAACAAACCCAGGACCAGGGTTAGGTGTTCTACTTGCGTACATGTTCTTTGGTAGAGGAAATGCGAAACAGTCTGCACCGGGTGCGATTGTCATTCAATTCTTAGGAGGAATTCATGAGATTTACTTCCCGTACATCTTAATGAAACCAAAGCTCATTTTGGCGGTTATTGCAGGGGGAGCAAGCGGCGTTCTGACCTTTACCCTGTTAAATGCAGGCTTAAAGGCTGTGCCGTCACCAGGAAGTATTATCGCCCTCATGCTGATGTCACCAAAAGGCGGACACCTTGCCGTTCTTGCAGGTGTTGTCGTGGCAGCCGTCGTATCATTCCTTGTCGCTTCTGTGATTTTGAAGGCTTCAAAAGCTGTTGATGAGGATCTAACAGCAGCAACAGAAAAGATGCAGGACATGAAAGGGAAGAAAAGCGCTGCAGCCGCCGCTCTTACAGCTCAAAAAGAAGATGCTGAAGCAAATGAGCAAGCAGCATCTCCAAGTGATGTCAATCCAGATGACGTGAACAAAATCATCTTTGCCTGCGATGCAGGAATGGGCTCAAGTGCGATGGGCGCATCCATCTTAAAGAATAAAGTCAAAAAGGCAGAGCTTGATATTGATGTGACAAACACATCCATCAGCAACATCCCAGATGACGCCGATGTGGTCTTTACTCATAAAGATTTAACAGACAGAGCCAAGGCGAAACTGCCGGGCGCTGTGCATATCTCAGTTGATAATTTCTTAAACAGCCCGAAATACGATGAGCTGATTGAGAAATTGAAAAAATAACATGACGAAACGGGTTGAGTTCAATTTTTCTTTATTGAACTCCCCGTTTTGGTTGTTTTTCTGATTTTCCATTCTAAAAAAAGGTGTGTGATCATTCATGAAACAAGTACTTTCAAAAGACAATATTTTTCTAAACGAACAAGCAGGCTCAAAAGAAGAAGCCATTAAAAAAGCGGGCGAGGTCCTAGTGGCAAACGGCTATGTCACAAGTGATTATGTTGACAAAATGTTTGAAAGAGAAAATATCTCATCTACATTTATGGGCAACGGGATTGCGATTCCTCATGGAACAGAGGATGCAAAAGCGGCTGTCCTTCATTCTGGGATTTCCATCATTCAAATTCCAGAAGGTGTTGAATACGGAGAAGGAAATATCGCCAAAGTTGTCTTTGGCATCGCTGGTAAAAACAACGAACACCTTGATATTCTTTCTCAAATTGCGATTGTCTGTTCAGAAGAAGAAAATGTAGAACGCATCATCCATGCAAAGGATCAGGATGAACTGATCGCCATTTTTAACGAGGTGAACTAATATGAAGGCACTTCATTTTGGAGCAGGAAATATCGGCAGAGGGTTTATCGGATCTTTGTTAAAAACATCAGGCTTTGAGCTTGTCTTTACCGATGTAAATGAAGCGGTCATCAACGAGCTGAATGAAAGAGGAGAATACACGGTTGAACTCGCAGCGCCAGGTCAAAAACAAGAAGTGGTCGGCCCTGTGACAGCGATCAATTCTGCACAAGACACAGCGGCATTAACAGAGGCCGTCGCATCAGCCGATTTAATTACAACAGCTGTTGGACCAGCCGTTTTGAAGATCATAGCTTCATCGATTGCTGAAGGATTAAAACAGAAAAAGCCTGACCATATCATCAACATCGTGGCATGTGAAAATATGATTGGAGGCAGCTCTCATTTAAAAGAAGCCGTTTTCTCTCATTTAACAGAAGAGGAACAAGAAGCGTTGTCACAAACAGTTGGTTTTCCAAACGCTGCTGTGGACCGCATTGTTCCGATTCAGCACCATGAGGACATTCTGAAAGTATCAGTCGAGCCTTTTTTCGAGTGGGTCATTGATGAGACTGGCTTTATTGGTGACGTTCCTCAGATTGAAGGAGCAACCTTTGTAAAAGATTTGACGCCGTATATTGAGCGCAAACTCTTTACTGTCAACACAGGGCATGCACTAGCTGCTTATGTCGGGTATCAGCAAGGCGTTCAAACGATTAAAGAAGCCGTCGATACACCAGAGATTCGCCGAGTTATTGAAGGAGCACTTCATGAAACAGGCAGTTATTTAATCGACACATATGGCTTTCAAAAAGAAGAACATGATGCGTATATTCAAAAAATCATCAAACGATTCGAAAATGCTTTTATCTCCGACGAAGTCACTCGTGTCGCACGATCTCCTCTTAGAAAGCTGGGAGCAGACGACCGTTTAATCGGTCCAGCGAAAAAGATCAAACAGCCAGTGTACTTAATCAAAGGCATCGCTGCAGCTCTCGCTTATGACTTTGCCGAAGACGAAGAAGCGGTTCGTTTGCAGGCATTAAGAAAAGAAAAAGGCATTGAAGGTGTGCTGGAAGAAGTATGTGGCCTCACACCAACAGACGATCTCTATCAAGCCATTCTGAAAGAAACAGCTCGATAATCAGAAAATCCCTTTCCAACGAGTGAAAGGGATTTTTTTATGACTTTTTTAATAGTTTTCCCCGCTTGACGATATATGATGTAAGGGGGAATTTGTATATGAAAAAGAAAACGTTTGCGTCAAGAAGTGTCTTTTTTCAATTAATGTCTGCCATTATCGTGATCACGATCTTAACCGGCGGACTTGTAGGCACAACGGGGTATTTGTTAGCGAAACATGTCTTAATTGATGCCGGGAAAGCAGATTTAAAGCACATCGTCAGCGGAGCAATGGCTACACTTGCACAGTTGAATGATCGTGTAGAGAAAAAAGAACTGACGCTTGAACAGGCACAGGAACAAGCCCGTATTTACTTGAGCGGGCCTAAAAATGACAACAGGAAAGGGTACCAATTTCAAAAATCAGATTTTATTTATAAAAATAAAGGCTATCTCGTCGCATATGGAGCAGATTATTCCTCTCAAGTCCATCCTGTCAATGACATTGGCGTCATTCCAGATAATACGACCAATCGTGAAAAAATGGTCGCTGGAGCCAAATCAGAAGGCGAGGATGCACACTATGTGACCTATTTAGATAAGGACGATGCCACCGGGGAAGAAAAACAAAAGCTTGCCTATATGAGTCAGTTCACGCCCTGGAATTGGAGTATCGGTATCGCCGTCTTTCAGGATGAATTTTATAAAGAATTAGAGCAGATGAAGCTCTATATCATGCTCATTACAGCAGGTGTTGCTCTTCTCAGTCTTGGCGTCTTTTATTTAGCTGCTCGAGGAAAAGTCAGGCTGCTCAAGCAAGTCACTGCTGCTTCAAAAGAAATTGCGGCGGGGAATCTTGAACGCACGAGTTTAAAAGAAACAACAGATGAAATTGGACAGCTGGCAAAAGGCTTTAATCATATGTCAGGAGAACTCAGGACACTTGTGAGCGGTCTACAGGAAACGAGCAGCCAGCTTGTTGAATCAGCGACAGATTTATCGGCGATATCTGAAGAAACCTCAGCCAGCAGTGAAGAAATTGGCCGAGCCATTGGCGACATATCGACCGGAACGCTTCATCAGGCATCTGACCTTGATGCAGCCAATCAACAAATGACCCAGTTCAATCAATCCATCGAAAATGTCAAAGAACAAAGCGATCAAATTAAACGAATCTCTGACCAATCGAGTCAATCATCGCAGCAGGGCCAGCAAATTGTTCAGCAATTAAAACAATCAAATGAACAATCCATACAAGCGTCTCAAGGCATTAGAGCAGGCATTGAGCAGCTAAGTACAAAAGTACAGGATATCTCTAAAATTACAGATACGATTGAAAGCATTTCAAATGAGACAAATTTACTAGCGCTGAATGCAAGCATTGAAGCAGCACGTGCAGGAGAGCACGGCAAAGGCTTCTCGGTTGTGGCGAGTGAAGTGCGGAATTTAGCTGAGCAGACAAAGCAATCAGCCGTTCAAATTCAGCAAATGGTACAAGGCATTAAAGAAGAAACGACGGCAACAGCCGGTATGATGTCCAAGACAATGGATCGTTTTGCTGAGTTAGATAAAGCGGTACATGCCACAGAACATGAATTCAATGCCATCTCTACGTCGATTTCACAAACCATCGTTGAAACAGACGCAATGGCAAAAGAGCTGAATGCATTGCTGGAGCAAAACGACCTCATCACAAAAGCCATGCAAGGCGCAGCCCATATTTCTCAAGAAAATGCCGCTGCGACCGAAGAGATCACCGCATCCACAGACGAACAAGTGACAGCCATCTCCAATGTGGCAAAAGCAGCAGAAAGACTCAATGAACTAAGCATACGATTGAATCAGGACATTGCACGTTATCGTCTATAAATCATTTTGACTGTGTGTCACTTGTCAGGTACTATGTAGTTAATCTAAAAACCTTGCTCACGCAATCAAAAGGAGTGTACCGGTCATGAAAAAGAAAATATTGATGTTCTTACCTTGTGGCTATGGATACTCCACTGCTGTTTTCTTTTAGAATAGATAGAAATTGGTGAAGTCTGTCTACATGAGGAAGAATCTAGCAGAAAAATCAAAGTGAGTGAGGGATATAACATGGAAAAAATCACGAGAAAAAACCCAGAAAGTATGCCGAAGCCCGTTGGCAGCTATAGTCATATCACAAGAGTACCAAAGGGCGCGGGATTATTTGTTACATCGGGTCAAGTCGGAACAGATATGGATGGACAGGTACCATCAAGTTTAAACGACCAGGTAACCAATACGTTTGAAAATATCAAAAAAATCCTTGAATCAGAAGGATTGAACGAAGAGCATGTCATCAAGGTCAATATATGGGCAACGGAAGAAATCGACTGGGACCATCTATATCCTCAGTGGGATACGATCTTTAAAACAGCTTACCCATCAATGACGGTTGCTTATGTATCAGCTTTAGGATGGCCCGAGCTGAAAATTGAAATTGAGCTATGGTGCGCCGATATATGATCAAAAAAAAGAACAGTGCAAACTGTTCTTTTTTACTTGAATCGAAACCGCTTTGTCATCCATGCAGCGATCAACGTAAAGACGGTGTAGATGACGACCCAAATGAGAAAGGATTCATCCCCGCCAATGTATGTGTACATAAGAATGACGCTGGCTAACAGGACAATCAAAGTTGGCATCCAAACATTCTTCAAAAGCATTGTGCCAAAAATGCCAATCAGCACGGAAATAATGGGAAAGCCGAACACAATGAATAAGACAAAAACAGCCATATTGCTAACTCCTTTAACAAGTGATTACATCAAAACATATAAGACCGATGCAGCCATGTGCGGAACTGCAAAGATCATCAAAAGAAAAGCCGTATCAAGACGCCACATGCGGTGTTCTTTTGATTCAGAATGATAGGCTGCCCGCGTTTCTTCCCCGCTTGTCCAAGCCCCCATTAGAAGTCCAGACATCATGACGCCAATAATAGAGATTCCACCACTGATCCACCCTATCCACTCATGGTGCTGCAAAATAATAGCGGCACTGCAAATCACAATCATTGAGCAAACTCCGGCGATAAAGGCATGTTTTTTTCTCATACTGATTCACTTCCTTTAAAGAAGATTAGGAGGTGGCATCACATATTTCAATGAAATGCCCATCAGGATCAGCGACATAAGCGACGGTTTGACCCCATGGTTTCTTTGCGGGTTCTTTGATGATCGGAACCCCTTTTTCCTTCATTGATGCAATGGTTTGATCCACGTCATCCACAACAAACCCTATCTCAAACGTTTGAGAGGATTGATTTGCTTCAGGGACAGGCAATCCAAGTGCATCTTTGACATCCTGACGTGAGTTAATTGACAATGTCACATCTCCAGTATCAAACTCAACATAGGATTCAACCCTGAGTTTCATAGGAAAGCCAAGTACATGTTGATAGAAATGAATACTTGCCTCAACATCGTTTACATATAGAATGGTATATTTCATTTTCATGTGAAAAACTCCTCTCTTCATATACGTGTAAAAAACGGAAAGGTTTCCCACTCATTGTACCATATAGGATATAAAGCATGTTTTATGCCAAAAAAATGAATTTTTTTAGCGCGATAGTCTTGAAAAACAAAAAGTGGTGACATATGATAAAAATGTAAAAATAGAAAAAATAGGGGGATCATACATGTTGAAAAAAATCATGGTGGCTGTCTTGTCATTAGGTCTTTTACTAAGCTTTACACAAGTCGACACCCACACTGCAGATGCAAAAACGGTCAAGTCCTACAAAAACTGCAAAGCACTGAACAAAGTCTATAAAGGCGGCGTGGCAAAAAGCAAAAACACGAAAAACAAAGGCGGCAAAACAAAGTACAAGCCGTATGTGTCAAAAGCACTTTACCAAAAAAATATGCGACTTGACCGTGATAAAGACGGCATTGCGTGTGAACGCTAAGCCAATGCAAAGAGACCTGTAACAAGGTCTTTTTTCTATGGGATCAAACTCGTCCCTTTGTGCCAGCTTCCTCTTTATATTAAAATAAAGATAGTTACAAAAAATGATACAAAGTGGGGTACTCAATTTGTCCATACAAGCTGATAAGAAAGACATCCGATTGATTGCCATTGATATGGATGGCACGCTGTTAAACAGTGAACACGTCATTCCAGAGGAAAATAAACAAGCCATTAAAGATGCTGAAGCAAAAGGGGTCCATGTGGTGATTAGCACAGGACGGACGCTGATGACATGCCGAGAGCTGGTTGAGCCGCTTAAGCTGTCTTCTTACCTTGTGACAGCAAATGGAAGTGAAATCTGGGATTCAAACTTCCAACTGATCGAACGAGATCTGCTGCATCCTGATCACGTCCAAATGATGTGGGATCTAAAAAATAGGTTCGAAACCGATTACTGGGCTTCCACTGTGGAGAAAGTGTGGAGAGGTGAATTCCCAGAACGAATTCATGACCATGAATGGTTGAAATTTGGCTTTGATATTCATGATGATGACGTTCGTGAGGAAGTACTTAATACATTGAAAGCAAATGAGCATCTAGAGATCACAAATTCAAGTCCGACCAATATCGAAGTCAATGCGGCAGGGATTAACAAAGCTGCGGCTCTTGCAAAGGTAGCAGAACGCATTGGCTGTACGATGGACAATGTCATGTCACTTGGCGACAGCCTAAATGATATGGCCATGATTCAAGAAGCCGGATTAGGAATTGCGATGGGAAATGCGCAAGAAGTGGTGAAAGAAGCCGCTGATTGGATTACAGCTCCTAACACAGAACATGGTGTAGCAAAAGCCATCCAACATTGGGTGCTATCTAAATAAAGAACATGATGAAAAAGCGAGAGGCGATATCCTCTCGCTTTTTTAATTTCTCCTAGTTCTATTGTTATGTTTTCTGACAATGTCATGTGCAATCTATCCAAAATTGATATAATCAATATAAATTCGAATATTCGGACTTTATATTCCGTTATTCGGAACAACAAGGAGGGATCCTATGTATCAAGTGGATATCAACTGTGATTTGGGAGAAAGCTTTGGTCAATACACAATCGGTGCGGACGAACAAATTCTTGAATATGTCACGTCAGCCAACATTGCTTGCGGTTTTCATGCAGGAGATCCAACGGTCATGAGAAAAACGGTCAGAATGGCGCTGGATAAAGGGGTCCAAATTGGTGCGCATCCAGGTTTGCAAGATTTGGTCGGCTTTGGCAGACGTCCAATGGCGATCTCGGCAGAGGAAGCCTATGATCTCGTCGTCTATCAAATTGGCGCTCTATCAGCCTTTCTCAAGGCAGAAGGCGGCACGATGCAGCATGTCAAGCCGCACGGCGCCCTTTACAACATGGCGGCTAAAAATACTGAATTATCTGAATCAATTGCAAAGGCTGTGTATCATGTCGATCCAAGTCTTGTGTTATTCGGTCTCTCAGGCAGTGAACTTGCGTTAGCAGGTGAGAGAATTGGCCTTCAAGTGGCTCATGAAGTATTTTCTGATCGGACCTATCAAGCAGACGGGACGCTGACATCCCGCCGCGAACCACATGCACTCATTGAAGATGATGAACGGGCAGTTCAGCAGGTCGTTCGTATGGTGCGAGAAGGGAAGGTTCGTACCGTTCAAGGGGAAGATATTTTGCTTAAAGCAGATACGGTCTGTATTCACGGAGACGGCAGTCATGCGCTTCAATTTGCCAAAACCATTACATCAAAACTAAAAGAAGCGAGCATTCATCTCAAAGCCTTTCAATAAAAATCGTCATCAAAGGGGGAAACAGCATGAAAAAAGAGGAAGTCAAGCACACGAAGGCACCAAAGGGGAATCGTTCTATGCTGATGGGCGCAGCCTTTTTAATGGCGACGTCCGCAATAGGACCAGGATTTTTAACACAAACGACTGTCTTCACACAGCAGCTTGCGGCTAGCTTTGGGTTTGTCATTCTCATCTCTATTTTGTTGGATATTTTTGCACAAACGAATGTATGGCGCATCATCGCCGTGTCAGAAAAGCGAGGTCAGGATATTGCGAATATGGTTCTGCCGGGGCTCGGTTATGTGCTGGCCTTTTTGATTGTCATTGGGGGACTTGCCTTTAACATCGGAAATATCGCTGGTGCTGGTCTCGGTTTTCAGGTCATCTTCGGAGTCGATCCGCGAATCGGAGCAGGGGTCAGTGCTGTCATTGCCATTCTGATCTTTGTGATCAAAGAGGCTGGAAAAGCGATGGACCGTTTCACACAGGTAGCAGGCTTTGTCATGATCGGCCTGATGCTGTATGTGGCGATTTCAACAGCGCCGCCCGTTGGGGAAGCAGCACTCAGAACATTTGTCCCAGAAGAAATTGATATTCTATCGATTGTGACACTTGTCGGGGGGACAGTTGGCGGCTATATCGTTTTTGCTGGCGGACATCGTCTATTGGATGCTGGAATTAAAGGGAAGGATGCACTTCCTCAAGTGACAAAAAGCTCTGTTTTCGGCATCCTGATTACATCTGTGATGCGTGTCGCTTTATTTTTAGCCGTGCTAGGAGTGGTCTCAAAGGGTTTACAGATTGATCCAGCGAATCCGCCTGCTTCTGTATTCCAGTTAGCGTCTGGAAATGTTGGATATAAAATGTTCGGGATTATTATGTGGGCTGCGGCGATTACATCGGTTATTGGAGCGGCTTACACATCTGTTTCTTTCTTTAAAACCTTCTCGCCAAAAATTGAGCAAAATCAACGTGGCATTATCATCGGCTTTATTGCCCTCTCGACTATTTGTTTTATTACGATCGGACGACCTGTGAACATATTAGTTTTAGTTGGGGCGATCAATGCATTGATTTTACCTCTCGCACTTGGCACCTTGCTGGTTGCGGCCTATAAGAAAGAAATTGTCGGCGATTACCGTCATCCATTCTTTTTGACAGCGTCAGGTGCATTGGTTGTCGTCATCATGGCTTTGATGGGCGGATATACCATTATGAATGAAATCCCGAAACTATGGAGTTGATTTGAATGAGTATTGATCAAACATATGAGCCTTCACAGATCAGAGAGTTGATTCGTAAAAAAGAAATCACAGGACCAACGGCGGGTTTAGCAGAGGGATATGCTCAAGCCAATTTAATGATCGTTAAAAAGGAACTTGCCTTTGACTTTCTTTTGTTTTGTCAGCGCAATCCGGCTGCATGCCCCTTGCTTGATGTACTGGAGCCGGGTGATCCAGTGCCGAGACGGTCGGCACCCCAAGCGGATATTCGTACGGACTTTCCTAAATACCGTATTTACCGAAAAGGGATTCTTCAAGAAGAGGTTTCAGATATCTCTGCTTATTGGAAGGATGATATGGTTGCCTTTCTCATCGGTTGCAGTTTTACGTTTGAGCATGCGCTCATGCTGAATGATATCCCTGTTCGCCATATTGAAAACGGTCATAACGTTCCGATGTATCAAACGAATATCTCTTGTGAAAGAGCAGGGGTGTTTCATGGCCCGATGGTTGTCAGCATGAGGCCCATTCTGGCGCATCAGATTACAAGAAGTGTACAAGTGACGTCTAGATTCCCGTCAGTTCATGGCGGCCCCATCCATATAGGCGACCCAGCGATGATTGGAATTGCCAATGTGGATCAGCCGGACTTTGGAGAACCATCTTTGATCAAAGAAGGAGAAGTCCCGGTGTTTTGGGCATGTGGTGTGACGCCGCAAGCCATTGTCATGCATACAAAACCAGACATTGCGATTACCCATGCACCTGGGCATATGTTCATCACAGATCAAAGAGATCAACAGCTCGGTGTGCTTTAGAAAGAGAGGGATCCTCAAGTGGCATTTTCAACGATAAAAGAGTCTATCACCTTCCACCCGCTAGGAGATGCAGCGATCGTTATCCAAGCAGGAGCAGACATATGTGAAGAAATTCATGAGCGTGTTGTGCAGCTGTTTTCGTGTATTGAACAGCATCCATTTGCCGGATATGTGGAAGCTGTTCAAGCCTTTACAAACGTGACTGTTTTTTACGAGCCATATACCGTTTATCAATCTGCCCACCTTCAAAAAATGGACTTGTCTCCGTATGAATGGGTGAAAAACTATATTGAAACACTTCTTGAAGAGAAGTGGCAGGAGGGGGTTCAGTCGAAGCGCCGCATCGTCGATATTCCAGTCTGCTACGGGGGAGAGCTGGGACCTGATTTAGAAGAAGTCGCCCGGATCAATCGTTTAACGACTGAGGAAGTCGTGCGTATTCACACTGCAGGGACGTATCTTGTTTATATGATTGGATTTGCCCCGGGGTTTCCATTTTTAGGCGGGCTGTCTGAAGAGATCGCAGCCCCGCGCAGGGAAACACCGAGAATGTCCATTCCAAAAGGATCTGTCGGCATTGCGGGAAAGCAGACCGGCGTTTACCCCATTTCCACACCTGGCGGCTGGCAGCTCATTGGACAAACCCCGCTGCCACTCTTTTGCCCAGACGAGAAAGTCCCAAGTCTATTGAGAGCAGGGGACGAGGTCAGATTTGTCCAAATGTCTGAAAAGGAATTTTTCAGCATGAAGGAGGCAGAACGTTGAGTATTCATGTCATCAAGTCAGGAATGTTCACAACCATTCAAGATAAAGGGCGGAAAGGCTATCAAAAGTATGGCGTCTTAACGAGCGGCGGCATGGACCCGCTCTCACTTAGAATTGCCAACATTCTCACAGGCAACGAGGTAAACGAAGCCGTGCTGGAAATGACATTAATGGGGCCGGGTCCTGTGTTGACGTGTCAAAAGGATGAGCTTATTGCAGTGACTGGCGCTGATGTGGAAATCGACATCGATGGAGAGCCAGCCCCTTTATGGAAGCCGCTCTTTGTTCGATCAGGAAGCACGATCACCTTTGGTCCTTGTAAGAGAGGCTGCCGCGCTTACCTTGCTGTGGCAGGTGGTTTCGATGTGGAGCCGGTCATGCAGAGCAAAAGCACCTATGTGAGAGCAGGAATAGGTGGACTGAACGGACGTCCGCTTGAAAAAGGAGACGTCCTGTCCATTGGAAAGCCTTCAATCGTAGCGGATCGATTGTCTGATAGGCTCAAAAGCGAAGTGAAACAGGCGGCGTACAGCGCACCCGATTGGACTGTAAGTCATACGCATTTTTTGCCGCTGCGGAAATCGCCCGTGATTCGGGTGCTGCCAGGGAGACACCTTTCTTTTTTTCAAGAAATATCTCAACACACCTTTTTCGAACAGCCTTACCAAGTCACGCCTCAATCAGATCGCATGGGCTGCCGCTTGAAGGGGGAGCCGGTTCATTTAAAAGAAAAGCTTGAATTGATTTCAGAGGCGGTTGCCTTTGGTTCTATTCAAATTCCTCCTGACGGCCAGCCGATTATTCTGCTGGCAGATCGGCAAACAACAGGAGGATACCCGCGTATTGGAGAAGTAGCGACGGTCGATCTGCCGCTCATTGCACAAGCGATGCCTGGGGCGAATCTGTATTTTAAGCGAATCGATCATCAGGACGCAGAGCAGGCGCTATTTAAGCAAGAAGCAGAATTGAAGGAGCTGGCTGCCAGAATCAAGCTGGAAGCATTCGTTTAGAAAAGGGGATGGACATGCAAAATACAAATAAAACCGTGGTGAAATCAATGGAGATTTTGCGGCTGTTTATCGCTCGTGACCAATTAACGTTAAATGAAATGATCGAGCTCTCCGGCATGCCGAAAACGTCTGTGCACCGCATGGCGAGCTCGTTATCCGATATGGGATTATTAGAAAAACATGATTCAGGTGTTTATCGTTTAGGCCTGATGTTTCTTGAATACGGTCAGCTTGTGGCGGACCGCCTTGATATTCGGAGAATTGCAAGACCATTTATGGAAGGCTTGCGGGATGAAGTGGGAGAAGCTGTACAGCTCATCGTTCGTGAAGGAGACGAAGCCATTTACGTGGATAAAATCGAAGGGACGCAGCCTGTTCGTCTCTACACCGCCGTCGGCAGGCGCTCTCCCCTATATGCGGGTGCTTGTGCAAGAAGTATTCTCTCCTTTTTGCCAGAGCACGAGAGACTCGCTTATATTGATTCGATTGAGCTAGGGAAAATCGGAATCGGGACCATTACAGATAAAGAGGTTCTTCGAAACATACTGGATGAATCAAATGAAAGGGGCTATACGTTAAGCTATTCGGAGCTTGAAAACTATACCGCTGCGGTTGGAGCCCCTATTTTCAATCACCTTGGAGAAGTCGCAGCAGGTATTAGCATTGCAGGGTTTGAAGCAGGCTATCAAAAGGAACGCCTTCCATATTTAATTGAGCAGGTCAAAAAAGCCGCGAGTGGTATCTCTAGAGAGTTAGGCTTTCATCTAAACAAATAAAAAGCCAATGACCGTTAAGATCATTGGCTTTTCGCGTTCAGTTTATTAGAAAGTTTTTCCTAAAGCTTTTGCACGTTCGATCGCATCTGCTTTAATTTGCTCTGCTTTCGCAGGTTCAGCATTGTGACCTTCAACGATAAGACCTTCGAAGGAAGGAATTCCGAAGAAGCTCGCAATTGTACCAAGGTAACGGTGGCCTGCTTCAAGTTCAGCAGCAGGACCTTCAGAATAGTATCCGCCACGTGCTTGGATGTGTAGAGCTTTTTTGTCTGTTAATAATCCAACAGGACCTTGCTCAGTGTATTTGAATGTTTTACCAGCTACAGCAACAGAGTCGATGTATGCTTTAAGAACTGGTGGGAATGAGAAGTTCCAAAGTGGTGAAACAAATACATATTTGTCAGCAGAAACGAATTGATCGCTTAATTCGTTTAGGCGAGCAACTTTCGCTTGCTCTTCAGCTGAAAGTGTATCGAAGCCAGCACCTGATTGCAGCTTGCCCCAGCCAGCGAATACATCTGCATCAATGTGAGGGATGTTTTCTTTGTACAAATCGATATGTACAACCTCGTCATTTGGGTTTGCTTCCTTATAAGATTCGATAAATGCTTTAGCAGTAGCCATACTGTAAGAAACTGTTTCATCATGCGGATGTGCAGTGATGTATAAAACTTTTGCCATGTTCATTCAATCCTTTCTGTTTCAGTGTTTTTTTTAGTGTATCCCAAAGATACACTGAATATGTGGCATCTTTAATCATATTGGAATGCTATGAAAAAGATGTAACAAGAACAGTTACATAAAAACTGATATTTTCATTGTAATCACAATGTAGTTTGAAGTCAAGGTATAAAGTCTCGAAATCAAGATAAAAAGTTTGTAAATTTTTTTGAAACGCTTGGAGATACGGATTTCATCATAAAAACCTACTCCTATTGAACAAAAAAACAGTCGATCTCGCAAGTAAAGAGTTTGTAAAGACGTCTCACGAAAAAAAAGATGAATGCCCCTAAGCCATCTGCTACAAGCATCTGTTCTCCGATTTCGTATATATAAGAGAAGGCAGGAGAGAGTGAGGGATAAGAGTGGGACGATCCTATGTTGCGACTGGAGATTCCTTAACAGTGGGAGTGGGGGCACGTTTATTTGGCGGAGGCTTCGTTGAGCGGTATCAATGGATGCTTGAAAAAAAGACACAGGCGTCAGTCGAGCTGTCCGTATTTGCAAAGTCAGGGTTAACGACGGATCAGATTTTACAGCTGTTCAAACGATCTGATGTGAGGCGTGCTATTGCACCAGCTGACATCATCACCATCACAGGCTGCGGGAATGACCTTGTTCAAGCGATTCAGCAGTATGAAAAGGGTGAAGATGAAAAGAAACTGCTGCAAGCGACGCTGCATTGCCAAGCAAATTTCAGCAAAATGATTCAAGAAATCGCTCAGATCAAAAGAGGGCAGAAGCAGCCCTATTGCGTGTATCTCATGAATTTATATAATCCTTTTCCGCAAATACCAATAGCCGGGCGGTGGCTTCAGCAATACAATCATCAGCTTTGCTCGCTTGCGACAAATCCGCATGTAGAAGTTGTGGATGTGTACCGGGCGTTTGAAGGACATGAAAGAGAGTACTTATCGATTGATCAATTTCATCCAAACCATAAAGGATATGAAGCGATGGCAAAAGCATTGTTTCAACAATCCTGTAAAAAACTGTAATCCGTTGGGGTTGCAGTTTTTTTCATCCTTTTCAATAAATGACGGTTTCGATATGATAAAAGAAACGAAGGCGAAAGAGGTGTGCAGGCATGGAGGAGATCAGTGCATATTTTCATGAAATGACAGGAACCGCTTATGAAGTAGGAAAGCAGCAGGCTGTCTGGCTTAAGGAGAACCCGTTGCTACAGACACAATATATTCGAACAGAACCGCTAGAAAAAGAGGCTGTGAAGGAAACGAAGCAGCTGATGCGCCCTTATCTTCCTCAGTTAGAAGAAGAGATAGCTGGATTTTGTGATGAACTGCAATTAGATGAGCGTTATTTGACCTTTTTCTATTCATCTCATCTTCAGCCAGGCTGTTCCCACTGCGTGAGGCAGGGGAATATGGCGGCCGGTCAACAAACGGTCATGCTGCGTAACTATGATTTCTCCCCGATATTTGATGATATGCGTCTTGTGACGACACATGTGAAGGGCTTGGCATGTCATACAGGCTCGTCGCTGCTCTTGTTTGGCAGATCTGATGGGATGAATGAGCATGGTCTTTCTGTCACATTCTCTGCTTGTGGTCCGCCGGTTGGAAATGAAGCCGGTTTAAAGGTTCCAGCAGTTGCCGGTTTGCAAGTGTATCATGTGATTCGATCTGTTCTGGAAAACTGTAGAACGGTTGAGGAAGCCATTCACTCTATTCAGGAAATGCCCGTTGCCTCAAATGTTCACCTCATGCTTGCCGATCGAAAAGGAGAAGCGGCTGTGATTGAAATCATTGATGGTCGCAAAATGGTCAGAAGACCGGAGGCAGGTTATATTGCAGCCACAAATCATCCGATTGCTGATCAAACAGCAAAAGGGATGACAAAACATCATTCTATTGTCAGATACGACATGTTAATGAAGGCTTTAGAACAACGACGACCAAGTGATTCTCTTGCTAAGCTGTTCAAGACAGAATATCCTGATGGTCTGGCTGTGCACAATTATGAGGAGCTGTTCGGAACAATGCGAACCGTCATCTTCCGCCCGGAGGAAGGAACGATGGATTATTGCTTTGGCTCTCCAGTATACAACCCGACGTATTCTTTAAAAGCTGGGGGTTCACTGCCTTTTCATGAACAAAAGGTTCAATTTCATCAAAAGGATCATGGACCGTCATTTTGGAGAAACGTATGATCGGACGTTGTATTTAATTTTGTCACAGCCCATTTGCCAAAGTCAGATCAACTTAAGATTGCATCGTTTGTTGAAAGCGTTTTATATTAAGGTGTGACAATAGACCTATTTTTGCAGAAGGAGGCATTTCATGTACATAACGGCACGAGAACAGAAGATCATCAAATACATCATTCAGCAAAATCGTTATGTCACCATTCGTGAGATAGCCGATTCTGTTCAGGTGAGCACAAGAACCATTCATAGAGAACTAAAATCGATTAAGCCCATATTAAAGAATTATGATCTTTCACTAGATAAACAGCCGGGGAAAGGCTTGAAGGCAGTCGGTGAACAGGAGGATAAACAGCGGCTTCTTGCTCATATATCAAATGAGGATCAAATTGAATATAGCTCTGACGAACGGAAGCTCTTAATCCTTTGTGCATTGCTTGAAGCAAAGGAACCGGTGAAATTATATACACTCGCCGCCGATTTGCAGGTTACAAATGCGACCATCAGCTATGACTTAGATGAACTGACGGAGTGGATCGCTCCTTACAGTTTGCAGCTGATCCGAAAACGCGGGTATGGCATTGAATTAAAAGGACCGGAAGAAGCAAAACGAAAGATTGTCGGGAACCTTATTGTTGACCGGCTCGATATTCAATTATTTTTAGAAACAATTGAAATGAATATCAAACATCGAACGAAAGCGACGGAAAAGGTGTTTGGCGTTGTCAGCAGAGGGCAGCTGCTTAAGGTAGAAAGACTGCTCTTTCATTTGAAAAATAGACTGTCACTCTCCTTATCTGATAGTGCCTATATTGCCCTTGTCGTTCACTTAACCTATGCCATTGAACGGATTCAGCTTGGTGAAACCATTCGAATGGAAGAGGAAGAGCTGCTTGAACTAAAGCGGACGAAAGAATTTGAATCATCTCAGCGAATCGCAAGAGCACTTGAACGCATGTTTAATGTGGAGATCCCTGAAGCAGAGGTCGGTTATATGACCATCCACCTGCGCAGTGCAAATCGCAGCTTTGGGGCAGAATACCGTATTGATGAGATCGAGCTGGATATAGCGATCAGAACGAAGAAGCTCATTGATTTTATTTCAAATAAAACCGGCTACCATTTAAATGAGAATGATTCATTGTATGAGGGACTCGTGTCTCATCTCGAACCTGCCATGAACCGTTTAAAGGAAAAAATGAGAATCTATAATCCACTTACACAACAAATTAAAAAGGACTACTTTTTGCTTTTCATGGCGATTGAAGAAGGAGTCGAGCGTTTCTTTCCAGAGATTGAATTTCCAGAGGATGAAATTGCCTTTATAGTGCTTCACTTTGGCTCAGTGCTTGAAATCAAAAAAGAAGAAACAAACATTCATGCACTAGTCGTTTGTTCAAGCGGGATTGGTTCCTCCAAAATGCTCGCCTCGCGGCTAAAAAAAGAATTACCGGAGATCGCCAAATTCGATTTATCCTCCTTAATGGAGCTAAAGGAAATTGATGCATCGAGCTATGACATGATTGTATCGACTGTTCCGATCCCATATGACCATATCGATTACATCATGGTCAGTCCGCTCCTAAACGAGGATGACGCCATGCGTGTGAAAGCTCATATTAAACGGAAGATCCCTTATATGATCGAGAAAAAAAGAACAAAAGAAGCTGTTAAAGAATCTGTGCAAGAAACGGTTGATATGATGGCGGTTGCAGAGCAGGTGACGAATTATATGTCTGTGATTCGCAGCATCTTGTCCCATTTTACCATCGAAAATAGAGAGACGCTGCCGCAGCATGAGGCAACAATCAGACAGCTGCTTCGTCAGCTTGAAGAAGAAGGATCTATCACACATGCGGATGATGTAGCGAGCGGCTTACTGGAACGTGAACAGCAAGGCGGTTTAGGCATACCTGGTACCGAGTTTGCTCTTTTTCATTTAAAGCATGAATTCATCAAGGAACCAATCTTTCATATTTACGATCTTGATCAGGCATACGAGGTGAAAAGCATGGACGGCGGGCAGCAAATGATGTCACGAATGCTTATGATGCTGGCGCCGCAAAAGCTTGGCAAGGAAGGGTCTGAAATGTTTAGTCTGATCAGTTCATCCATCATTGAAAGTGAGGAAAGCATGGTGCTTTATGGACAGGGATCAAAGGAAGAGATTGAACAGAAATTGCATCAGCTGTTCTATCAATTTGTAAAAGAAGCAAAATGGTAAGAAAAAAAGCCGAGAGCTTATTCGCTTCTCGGCTTTTTGGCTGTGACACAGACAGCAAGTGTTGGACGAATTTCCTCATACTCAACAGAAAAATGGTCAAACCCCGCAAACTGTAAGTCATTCAATATGTTTTCACCCATCTCTTTTGTCCGGCTCGCATCAGCACCTTTTTCTCTTGGCTGCATCACAATGACGAGTTTTCCGCCTGGTTTCAACGTGTGATAAAGGTTGAGTAGGCCAGTCTTTGGATCATCCCAAATCGTAAAGTTGTTGACAGACAGTACTTTGTCATACTGCTCTCCGGGCAAGCGTGTTTTCTCGATTTTCCCTACATACAGCCGGACCTGTTTGTCTTTTGACCGTTTGCTGACGCGGGACTGTGCTTGCTCCTGCATGGTGGCGGAGGCATCTAGACCATCAATGTGAAGATCTTCATAATGCTTAAGCATATGTTTGATGCTGTAGCCGGGCCCATAGCCGATTTCCAAAATGTTTTCACTATCTGTCAGATCTAAGTGCTGGATGGCCCACTGATTCAATGCTTTATTTTCATTTGCCATAATGAAGCCTGCGATGCTTCCGAGCCAGCCTTTTGGTCTGCTAAAGGTTTTCGAAATGGTTGACAGCATTTGAGAACGCTCCTTTTTAATGATCATGTAACCGATTTTTCCCATCTTGAAACATGCCAATTTACAAAACGCATCTGTGCAGTTTAGGGATGTTTGAGTAAAAAAAAGAGGTGGTAATGAAAGGATACATCAACAAATCAAGGAGGAGCTTACACATGGATTTACGTGAATACTTAACAAATGGCATTCCGCGCCAAACACAGGATCAGCAGCCAGGCAGTGAAAGAGAAATGAATCCTGCGCCGATCTTTGAGGATGAATCATATCAAGGATCTGGCAAGCTCAAAGGGAAAGTCGCACTGATTACAGGCGGAGATAGTGGAATTGGACGTGCTGTATCTGTTGCCTATGCAAAAGAAGGTGCACACGTCGCCATTGTGTACTTAAATGAACATGAGGATGCAAAGGATACGCAAAAGCGCGTAGAACAGGAAGGCGTTAAATGTTTAACGATTGCAGGAGATGTCGGTGACGAAGCCTTTTGCGAGAAAGCGGTAGAAAAAACAGTTGAAGCCTTTGGGCAATTAGATATTTTAGTGAATAATGCGGCTGAACAGCATCCGAAAGAACGGATTCAAGATATTTCTAGTGAACAGCTTCACCAAACCTTTAGAACCAACTTCTATTCTTATTTTTATTTTACGAAGAAAGCACTGGATTACTTAAAACCGGGAAGTACAATTATTAATACAACATCCATTAACCCATATCGAGGCAACAAAGTGCTGATTGATTATACGGCGACAAAAGGGGCCATCAACGGCTTTACGCGTTCTATGGCACAGTCGCTTGTGAAAGATGGGATTCGGGTGAATGGTGTAGCGCCAGGTCCAATTTGGACGCCGCTCATTCCATCTACATTTGATGAGGATAGTGTGGAAAGCTTCGGGGCAGAAACCCCAATGGGAAGACCAGGACAGCCTGTAGAGCATGTCGGCTGCTATGTGCTGCTTGCTTCTGACGAATCGTCTTATATGACAGGACAAACACTTCACGTCAACGGCGGTTCCTTTATGAATACATGATCAATAGCGCCACCGCCCAGCTTTGATTGGGCGGTGTGTTTAGTATTTCTTGCGATTCTTCTGCACAGATGAGACAGACCATACGATAATGCCCACAACAACTGCCGCAATGACAAGTGAACTCAAATGGAACATCGTTTCATGATGCATGTTCAACTTCTCCCTTCATTGAGCCTGTTTTCTATAGCATCAGCCAGAAGATCTCTTTTTATGAAAAACACATTTCTTTGTTTAATGAATGGATTGTCGTGGAAACCTAAGAGTACGGATGAAATTTGAAGGAGTGAAACGATATGTCACAAGAAGAATTAAAACAAAAGGTACTCAACCTATTAGATGAACAAAAGGTCGGAACACTGGCGACCGTTGAACAGGATAAGCCGCATACCCGCTACATGACTTTTTTCCATGAAGGGCTGACATTATATACACCAACGAGCAAAGAAACACATAAAGCAGACGAAATTGAAAAAAACCCGAATGTCCATATTCTCATTGGTTATTCAGGTGAAGGATTCGGTGACACGTATGCAGAAATCGCAGGTACCGCAACATTAACCGATGATCCAGAACTGATCGACCGCCTTTGGTCTGAGGAGATGGAGAAATGGTTTAAAGGAAAAGATGATCCGAATCTAGTGATTCTGAAGATTGATCCAACCTCCATTCGTTACATGAATGAAGGAAGCCGTACGCCAGCAGAATTATCACTTTAACACTTGCGTAAGCTGGGGGTATGTGTTATAGTTTTATATTAAGTGTTGAAATAAGCAAATAAATAAAGAAAGTAAACTTTCTTTTTTCTATGACATAATGAGAAGCAATAGAGCTTCTACTTGATAAGAACGAGACGCTGTCAAAGCGAACAACTTATTCTTTTCCTTCTGCACCCGCCCCCTATAAAAGCGGAAGAGTGGAAAAAAGACGTTTTGATTTACAATTCACACTGGCACGGCTTCGGAGCCGTAAGGACGAATGAGAGGTAGGGCTTTCGTTGTCTTGTTATCCAGAACTTCCATGGCGTTTACTTTCAAACGTAGGTTCACTCGGAACACATATGACACACTGATATGATCGAATCTTAATTCATACACTCCGTAACGGAGATCACACATTGATTATTTATTTGCATGAAAAGAGCAAGGAAAAGGCTGCCATCTATTTGGCAGCCTTTTTCATTGGGTTCATTTCATGATCACTCACTTCTTCCTTTCTTCTGATAATGCCAAATCCGCCCGATAAAAAAGAACATCACTGCAAACAAAATAGAAAAGACGAACATGTCCAAGAGTGTCACGCCACTATTTGGGTGCACAATGCCAAACCAAACCCATTGCAGAACAAAAGAGATAGCAAAATAACTGATGAATGCTTTCATGATTTTCCCCATTTCACTTATTTTTTTGACCTTTTAGCCACAACATCCAAATGAAGAAGGAAGCAATGACACACGTAAGCAAAGTGATGGGCGGCAAGGTATGCCAGCTAGTCAGCCCCTTTACAAAACACATATAAAAAAAGAAAATGGAATGGATACGAGCACCCATTGCTTGAACCAACGAGGAACACGTAGCCAAGCCGCTAGAAAGATAGAAGATAGCTTATCCAATGAGAAAAACTCCTTTTTTGAATCTGATTGGATTTTATCGCAAACAACGAAGTTTGTAAAATATGGAATTCGAAGGCTGGAATGGTATTCTTCTAGCACGAAACATTCTCGCTGCACTAACGTATAAGGTAAAGGAACCTCATGAAAGGAAGCGATCAAGTGAAAAGAATACCAGTGATTTTTCTACGATATATTGTCTTCTTTATTCCAGCGATCATTATCAGTTTCATGGTGTGGAACCATTACCAAGATGATTTGTCGGATGGGAAAGTAACAGAGTATGACGTCAAACGAATTTTTACATTTGATGAAGGAAAACGAGTGGTGAGTGCTGTATCAAAAGACCAGCAGCTCCATTTTGGAATGTATGATCCTCAATCAGGAAAAAGAATCAGTGAATGGACCACGGAAAGCGATACGTTTAATGAAATGTTTCCATCCATTCAAGGTAACAATCTCTTACTTGCTTTAAAAAATAAAGAGGGGCAGCTGTTGATCGAGAAAATAACGCCAAGCGGAGAAAAGAAAGAGCTCGTTAAGCAAAATCTACTGATCCCCTCATTTTTAAAAACGAATACATATCAATGGAATGGACAGCTCGTGTTTACAGGAGAAATGGAAGGCGCCGCTGCAGTCCTCGGTGAGCTAAAGAATGGTCAGTTTCATGTGCACAATCTCAACGAGCTAAAGCTGCCAGCAAGGCCAGTCTCCATGGATGTCGTCATGAATTCCTTTAGAGGGCAGACGCCTATTCCTATATTTGAATTGACTTTGAAAAATGACCAGAAGGCATATGTTAGCGGTATCTCAAACGAGAAGCATCAGCTTGGTGTCTATGTCTCCAAAAACGCTGATCCGTTTAGCCTCATTGAAGATACAGTTGAGCAGAGGCTGCAAAAAAAGATTGGATCATCACAAAACTTTGCTGTCGCCGTAGAATCGAATTATCCAAAAAGGGCAAGGAAAGTGAATGCAGAGGGAAGGCTTGGGGAAGTCGTCCCAACACCAAAACCAATTTATCAAACCTATATCTACCAGCTTAATGAAGAAGAAGTTCTTATTGCAGGCTCTACTGCAAAGGACGAAGCAAAAGGCAAACTGACTGGATATATTTATAACCATCGCACGAATAAGGCGACGTCTGCCAGCAAGCTTTTTCAATCGTTGTCATATGAATCCTTACAAAGAGAAGAGCTCACTTTCAATAAAAATGTGAAGAGCGATTGGATCTATTATTCATTCGACAATCAATTAACGGGTGCATATGAGACGACGAGCAGCCAGCTAAAGGAATTTCCTTTGAAAAAAGTCATCTCAATCGAAAACGCGAGTCCTGCTCACCAAACGTCTGTTGACACCTTTATGCAATATGTCATGAAAGGCGGGCCACTCATTCTCAACTGGGCGATATGGCTGTTTATTCCACTACTGTTATTTGTACTAGCCATCTTCCTGCCGCCGATTTTGAGACTGGTGAGAAACAACAAGATTAAAGACAGTGTCACATTAGAAGCCAATATTGTATCTGTCAAAGAAACGGGCACCTACATCAACGAACAGCCGCTTGTCAAAATGCAGCTGCAATTTCAATATGATGGGGAAAACATCGAGAAGACGGTTAAAACAGTTGTATCCTTTACCCAGATACCGCAGCCGGGTCAGCGTATCGCCATTCTCTACAATCCGAAGAAGAAAAAAGCGATGCTCTTAAAAGAGGGGGACTTCTCACAGACAAGTGAGCCAAAGTTCATCAAAGGCGCTGTTTTAAGAAATATAGAATCATATGAAACCGTAGGACGAGGCACTGTCTTATCGCTTACATTTGAAGCAGATCAGAAAAGGTATACCATTCCGATGATTCAAGCCGCTGGTTTTGAATTTAGAAAAGGAGAAAAAGCCGATCTCGTCGCCATCAGCGGTCAGTTGAAAATGGCAGCCTATGGCCATGAAGTGCGGAATCGATCGGGGAAAGATGTGACGTTAACAGGAACCATTCAGCGAGTGAAGCAATATCCAGTCACGATTCATGGACAAAAGCCTGTCATGCTGGATGTGACGGTTTCAAGCGGAGATCAGTCTATTACAAAAACGGTCAGCCAATTCATCCCTGATCATATGCAGGTCGCACCAGGAACTCCAATCACGATCCAGACAAAGAAAGAAGAGCTGGATAGAGAAATCGGTCTCATGCAAGAGAAACAAGGAAGTGCAAAAGTGACCCATGTCGCATTTGCTGGCGTCATCGGCAACCAGCCGCTAGCAATCATTCAGATTGAGAGAGATGGCATGCTGTATGAAGTGAAACAGCCAATCGATCCAATGACTAGTGTACTGCCAGGTGATGAATTATGGGTGGCGTATGACGAAATGACGCGTCAAGCAGCCATTGTGAAATATGCATCAATTTAAAAAAGCGTTCCTTTAACAGAACGCTTCAGCGTGTAGACAAAGGGCTAAAACGACATTCGATTTAGCCCTTTTTTGATTAAGCCTTTGTATCATACTGGCGGAGCACCTTATCATAGGCGAAGTTGCCGAAAGGAATGAACGCTGCAAAAAAACCAGCGATGGACCATTTCAAATGCCAGCGAACTTTAAAAGTCACATATGCCAAAACAAGCATATAGATGACAAACAATGCGCCATGAAGAGAGCCTACAATGGTGACTGCCATCGGAATATCCGCAAAATATTTCAGAGGCATGGCAATTAAAAGAAGGGTTAAAAGAGACATACCCTCAATAAAACCCGCCTGTCGAAGACGGCTAATACTTGTATGCATATACAAATCCTCCTGTATAAAAGCTAGTTTCTCATCTTCTAATATAAACGAAAGATCGTCTGGACATGCTAAAATCTACGAAAAATTCAAAATATGTTCATGTAATGCTTAAAAAATGGGAAAAAGGAAAAATCACTTAATCCTTGTTTGTTTCAGAGAGTACTTGCTTTAAGTGCATCACATCATGTAATAAATGATCCGTCATCGCTTGAACGGCTTCTGTGGAGCGGCGCTCTTTCATTTCAGAATAAATGGCAGCATGCTCTTTTTGAATCGTCTCAGCACGCGCTCCGCCGCTAAAATGAAAGATACGGCAAAAATGAATGAGTGCATTCACATGATTCAATTGTTTACATAAGCGGTGATTGTGACTCGCTAGAATAATTTTTTGATGAAAGGCTTCATGTAACTGGACGATCTCTTTAGATGGCAGCTGCTGCTTGATTGCTCCGTCTGCCTGCTTGAGGACCTGCTCAATATCATCCAGCTCTCTTTGCGCGGCTTCCTTGCATGCAAGCTCAACAGCTAGCGTTTCTAGGGCGATTCGAACTTGATAAAGCTCCTCGACATCTTTTTCCGTTAACGTATAGACAGAGTAGCCTGACCGATGATCAGCGATCAAGAGTTCATCTTTTTCTAAAAGCCTCATCGCCTCTCTAACCGGTGATCGGCTTGCACCAAATTGTTTGGCAAGCTGTGTCTCATTGATGCGTTCCCCTGGCTGAAACTGCCCATCAAATATCATTTGCTTCAGCTGTTCATAAAATTGCATATGGTATGGTGCTGGTCTTTTCATCTCGAATGAATTCATCCCGTCATTCCCTCATTTACACATCATCTTTTGTCTCATGTTATCCAAGTTTTTCCCTCTAGGCAAGCCTGCATCGGAAAAGTCAATATCGTACAATTCAAGAGAAAAAGGGTGTGCTACACTAATGATCAGTTCAGTGAAAGAGGGGATCGACATGAAAACACAAGAAGAACGAACGGTACATTTTGATCAGGACTTGCAAATAGAGGCGTATCGCTTTCATGGCATCATGCAAAAGTTCCCGAATCATTTTCATACATACTATGTGATTGGATTTATTGAGGACGGTCAAAGACGTTTGATCTGCCAAAATGAAGAATACATCATTGAAAAGGGAGACATCCTTCTTTTCAATCCATATGACAATCACGCATGCGAGCAGATGGATCACAGGACACTAGATTATCGTTGTTTAAATATAGAAGCAGATGTCATAGAGAAAATGTTTCAGCACAAGCCACATTTTAAAGCCCCTGTGTTTTCACAAAGTGAACTGACAAAGCTATTATATGATCTTCATCAAATGATCACAGAAGAAGCTCCAGCTTTGAATAAACAGGAAACGTTTTATTTCTTTATGAAGCAGCTGATTGAAGCCTATGCTGATACATCAGAGGAAAAAGCGTCAGCAGCGCATGCCGCCGAACAGAAAGTCCAAGATGTACAGCAATATATTGAAACATACCGCACGGAAAATATTTCGTTAGACGACTTAGGAGAGCTTGTGTCTATGAACAAATACTCCCTTCTTCGTGCTTTTACAAAGTACAGAGGGATCACGCCGTATCGTTATTTACAGACAGTGAGAGTGAACTATGCGAAGGAGCTTCTCGCCCAAGGAGTGAAGCCTGTAGATGCGGCAGTCTCCGCTGGTTTTTCTGATCAAAGTCACTTGAGTCATTTCTTTTCAGAATTTATTGGGCTCACCCCAGGGCAATATCAGCAAATTTTTGCAAAGCAGGTAACAGCAGATGAAAAATAAACAGCTGCTTGGTCATCTAGCGGCCATGTTCACTATTTTTCTATGGGGCTCGACCTTTATCTCAACCAAAATATTATTAACTGCTTTTTCTCCCACAGAGATATTATTTTTTCGCTTTTTTATTGGGTATCTGGCTCTGATGATGATCTATCCGGTCACCATGAAGGTGCAGCGTAAAAAGCATGAAGCGATGTTTGCGCTCGCAGGATTATGCGGTGTGGTCTTATACTATTTTTTAGAAAATGTCGCACTCACCTATACGTTCGCTTCGAATGCAGGTGTCATCAGTTCAGTTGTGCCATTCTTCTCATTTTTATTGGCTTATTTTTTATTGAAAGATGAGCCGCTGCATCGCCGATTTTTCATAGGCTTTTTTATCGCGATGACAGGCATTGTGCTGATTAGCTTTAATGGAATGACGACGTTCCAATTGAATCCACTCGGTGATGTGCTAGCATTAACGGCGACCATTGTCTGGGCCTTCTATTCTATTTTATCGAAAATGATCAACCAATATGGATACCATATCATTCAAGTGACGAGGCGTGTCTTTTTTTACGGCTTGCTTTGGATGCTTCCCCTGATCTGGCATTTTAAGATTCGTTTAGACTGGGAGCGATTGACGAACCCGTCGTTTGCCTTTCACTTGCTGTTTTTAGGCCTGTTCGCATCTGCCATTTGTTTTCTAACATGGAGCTTTTCGGTGAAAACGCTCGGTGTGGTGAAATCGAGTGTGTATATTTATGGCGTTCCTATTATTACGATGGTCATTTCAATGATCGTTCTTCATGAGAGATTGACCCTCATGTCTGTACTCGGAACGGCACTGACCTTAGGAGGACTGCTGCTTTCAGATAAAAAAGATGCGGGGAGGAAGAAACAGAAACCCTCGATGCTTTTCCAGGATAAACAGGCGCTTTGATCAAAAAAGCGTCTTTTGTCCATTGAAAGAACATGAACTCTCTAGTAAACTCAAATTTAAACGGTCGACGGTCGACCGACGATAAAGGGGGAGAAATGAATGAAGCATGTTTCAATTGCGGCGATACCAGGTGACGGGGTTGGGAAGGAAGTTGTACCTGAAGCCATACGAGTATTGAAAGCGGTGTCAGAATTACATGGCGGTTTGTCTTTTACCTTTCAGGATTTTCCGTGGAGCTGTGAATATTATTTAGAGCATGGCGAGATGATGCCAAAGGATGGATTACATCAACTGAAAACCTTTGACAGCATTTTCTTAGGGGCTGTCGGAGATGCCAATTTAGTGCCGGATCACGTATCGCTTTGGGGACTGCTTATTAAGATTAGGCGGGAATTTGAACAGGTGATAAACGTCAGACCTGCAAAACAGCTGAGCGGCATTCGCTCACCGCTTACGCAGCCAAAGGATTTCGATCTTCTAGTTGTCAGAGAAAACGGTGAAGGTGAATATAGTGAAATTGGAGGCCGTATTTATCAAGGAGAAGATCAGCTTGCTGTTCAAAATGCAGTGTTCTCAAGAAAAGGGACAGAGCGTGCGATGCGTTTTGCCTTTCAATTAGCAGAAAAAAGACGAAAGCATGTGACGAGTGCAACCAAATCGAATGGGATCGTCCATACCATGCCTTTTTGGGATGAAGTGTTTCAAGACGTAGCAAAGGATTATCCAGAGGTGGCAGCAGACTCTCAGCACATTGATGCGCTCTCAGCCTTCTTTGTAACAAGACCAGAAAAATTCGATGTGATTGTGGCCAGTAATTTGTTTGGTGATATTTTGACGGATCTTGGGGCAGCCATTATGGGGAGTATTGGCGTGGCGCCTGCCGCCAACATCAATGTAAATGGCAAATACCCATCCATGTTTGAGCCTGTACACGGATCAGCTCCAGACATTGCGGGAAAAGGAATCGCCAACCCAATCGGTCAAATTTGGACCGCTAAACTGATGCTTGATCATTTCGGAGAAGAAGAGCTGGGTACGCACCTTCTCAGCACCATCGAATCAGTCACAGCAGACGGCTTTTTAACAGCGGACATCGGCGGATCCTATCAAACACAAGAAGTCACAAACGAAATCATCAAACGATTGAAGAAATAATCCGTCATTAGAACCGCATCTCCACGTCTGCTATAATAAAAGGATGGATAGAAGAAAGAGATGTGAAATCTAGTGTCAAAAACAGTTGTATTAGCAGAGAAACCTTCAGTAGGACGTGACCTTGCGCGTGTGCTGAAGTGTCATAAAAAAGGAAATGGTTTTTTAGAAGGAGATCAATACATTGTGACATGGGCGCTTGGCCATTTGGTCACACTGGCTGATCCAGAAGGCTACGGAAAAGAATTTCAATCCTGGCGTTTAGAGGATTTACCAATCATTCCAGAGCCGCTTAAGCTTGTTGTGATGAAAAAGACAGGAAAACAATTCCAAGCAGTGAAAGCGCAGCTTGCGAGAAAAGATGTCAAAGACATTGTCATTGCAACAGATGCTGGACGTGAAGGGGAGCTTGTCGCAAGGTGGATTCTTGAAAAAGCACATGTGAAAAAGCCCTTGAAACGACTATGGATCTCATCTGTCACGGACAAAGCCATTCAAGAAGGCTTCAAACGATTAAAAGACGGCAGAGAATACGATAACCTGTATCGCTCAGCAGTTGCACGTGCAGAAGCAGACTGGATTTTCGGCATCAACGCAACAAGAGCGCTGACAACCAAGTTCAATGCACAGCTTTCCTGCGGACGGGTACAAACACCAACGATTGCCATGATCGCCAAACGAGAAGAAGACATTCAGCAATTTCAGCCGAAGCCGTTCTATGGATTGATTGCACAAGTAGATGGACTGACTTTGACCTGGCAGGATGCCAAAACAAAGCAAAACCGGACATTCCAAGAGAATGTGATCAAAGAGCGCTTGGCAGCATGCGAAGGAAAACCAGCAGTGGTTGATGCGTTGAAAAAAACAGCGAAAAAAGCTTTTGCACCGGGCCTGTACGATCTGACTGAATTACAGCGTGATGCGCATAAACGCTATGGCTTCTCAGCAAAAGAAACATTATCTACGCTTCAGCGATTGTATGAGCAGCATAAGCTCGTGACATATCCACGTACAGATTCACGGTTTATTTCAGCGGATATCGTTCCTACATTAAAAGATCGTTTAAAAGGAATGAACGTCAGACCATATGCGCAGCATGTGAACCGGATTTTACAATCAGGTGTAAAAGCGCACAAAGGCTTCGTCAATGATGCAAAAGTGTCAGATCACCATGCGATCATTCCAACCGAGGAAGAGCTGTATCCAGGTGCATTAAGTGATAAAGAGCGTAAATTATATGACCTTATTGCCAAACGATTCCTTGCGGTACTCATGAATCCTTTTGAGTACGAAGAAACAACGGTTATCGCCAAAATAGGCAGTGAAACGTTCACAGCAAAAGGGAAAATCGTGCAATCAGCTGGCTGGAAAGCCGTGTACGATGATTCCTATGAAGAAGAGGAATCAGCCGAGGTGGATCAACATTTGCCGCTGCTTTCAGAAGGACAGTCACTAGACGTACGACAGCTGAAAGAAACAAGAGGAGAAACGAAACCTCCTGCACGTTTTAATGAAGCGACCCTATTATCTGCCATGGAAAACCCAGCGGCATTTATGCAGAAAGAGGAAAAAGACTTAGTGAAAACCCTTGGTGAAACAGGTGGTCTAGGGACAGTAGCAACAAGAGCAGATATTATTGAAAAGCTGTTCAATAGCTTCCTAATCGAGAAAAAGGGCAAAGACATCTTCATCACATCGAAAGGAAAGCAGCTGCTCTCTTTAGTGCCTGAAGACTTAAAGTCTCCTGCGTTAACAGCGGAATGGGAACAAAAGCTTTCTAAAATCGCAAAAGGGCAATTGAAAGCTTCTCAATTCATGAGTGAAATGAAATTATATGCGAAACAAGCCGTATCTGAAATCAAACAGACGAACCAGACCTTTAAGCATGACAATGTCACTGGCACCCATTGTCCAGACTGCGGAAAACTGATGCTGAAAGTGAATGGAAAACATGGAACGATGCTTGTTTGCCAGGACCGGGAATGCGGCCATCGTAAAAATGTGGCGAAGAAAACAAACGCACGCTGCCCGAACTGTCATAAAAAGCTCGAGCTGCGCGGAGAAGGCGATGGCAAAATCTTTGCTTGTGTGTGCGGCCATAGAGAAAAACTGTCTGTCTTCGAAAAACGCAAATCTCAATCCAATCAAAAGAAAGCCAGTAAGCACGATGTGTCTAAATATTTGAAGAAACAAAAGAAAGTGGAAGAACCAATTAATAATGCACTAGCTGAACAATTAAAGAAATTAAAATTAGATCAATAGTTTTATAAAAGCCCGTGCGGAAACGCATGGGTTTTTTAGTTTTACCGAGCATATCGATATATTGTTTTTCTGAAAATGGGAATAAATGTGCGAAAAGACTCGTAATTTGGTATAAAATATTTATTTAAATTTATACAAAAACGCTCTATAATAAATCGTTAGATGCTTAGAGAACGGGGAGTTGAAAGGGGACACGAATGCATACACGCATATATCGTACAGCAATTGTTTTACTCATTGTCATTCTACTAGGCGGATGTACCTGGAAACAGCAGGAAGAATCAGCTGATCCAGTATCAACACAGCCTGTTTTGCCTGGAGAATATTTTATCACTCACCACTTAATGACAGATGAAGGCTTGATTCGTACCTCTTTTGCAGAGGAACATATCTACTTATCTGAATCACTTGGACTTTGGATGGATTATCTTGTTCGAAAAAAAGATCAAAATTTATTTGACCAACAGTTGAGTGTTTTACAAGATCAATTTTTACTTGACCATCATCTTCTCAGCTGGCAAATTGAATCTGAACAAAAAAGTAAGGCCAATGCTTTAGTTGATGATTTACGTGTAGTGGCGGCACTTCAAAAGGCAAATCGTTTGTGGAAGAAGTCAGCGTATCAAACGACAGCAAAAGAAATCGCTCAAGCGTTAAAAGAAAAAAACATGTTCAAAGGCATATTGTCCGATTACTATGATGCATCAACAAATCGAACTTCACACACAATCACACTCTCTTATATAGATCCAAAAGCAATCAAAGAATTGGAATCCCTCCAAATATTCACGAAACAAATGACCAGTAACCAATTAGCCATTCTAAAACAAGCACCGAGAAAAAAAGGATTCTTTCCTAAGTCCTATGACATAAAGAAAAAAACATATTCATTCGACCAAGAAATTAATATGATCGATCAACTTTATACAGCTTTACATGCACACCATGCAAAGGTAAATACGTCCGAGATCATGAAATGGCTTAAAACGTCGTTTAAACAAGAAGGAAAACTGTACGGAAGATACAAACTGAGCACATTGCAGCCATCTGTCACATATGAATCGCCTTCGGTATATGCACTCGTCATTTTGTATGCCCTTAAACAAAATGAGCTGAAATTCGCAAAGACTGTCTATCAACGCATGAAAGAATTACAAACCCAAGATCCTCTCAAGCCTTATTACGGAGGATACATGAACGAAAAAGAGACACACTCATTTGATAACTTATTGCCTCTAATTGCAGAAAGGGAGCTCCTAAATGAATCGGTTGTTCAGTAACACGTATCGCTTGTACTATTCTCTGCTCCTCACGTTTGCAGGCCTTATTTTGTTTATGGGCTACCTTAACGTACAAGATGCAGAGAGCTTTATGATCATCGCACTGACATTTGTCGTGTTAGGCTGCGGTATTTTATTTGGTATCCTACCAGCATTAATTTTCACCTTACTGATTTTGTTCTTTATAGGAAGCGCCATGTTCTTTACAGAGCTTGGCCATGAAAATTCCCTTTTTTCAAATCAAACATTGCAAGATGTAGTGATTTGGGGCGTAGCACTTCTTTTTTTCGCTATTTCAGCGGGAAGCTTGCATGAACGGATTAATACGCTGCGTCACACCATTGAACAACAAAAGCAGGCCATCAAACAATTTGTGGCGATTGACTCGACAACAGGATTTGACAATGCTGAGCGGATGAAGCTCGAATTGTCTGAGGAAATGAAACGGGCAGAACGGTACAAACAGCCATTTGTCTTTATCCTTCTTCATATGAATTACGCAGCGGAATTCAAATCGTTATATGGAGAAAAAGAAATGCAGCACCTATTTCAGCAATTAAGTCTCAAGATTCGTGAAAGCGTAAGAGAAACCGATAAGAAATTTCGATTATCCGAAGAGCGAATAGGCTTGCTGTTAACTCATACACCAGAAGAAAATGTGTCAGTTGTCCTTGATAAGCTAAAGGGTAAATTGCAAACGCATGTCCTATTAAACGGTCGTGAAGTGACCTTGACATTTCATGTCTGTCATTTAACAAGCAGCTCGGATTATCGTACGCCACAGCAGTTTTTAAAAGAACTAGAAAAAGAGATGATGATGAATGAACTGTAATTCTTTGATGAAATGTTGTTTGATGATCACGCTTTTTACGATTCTTTCGTTTAAACACATTACTTCAGCCGATGCTCTTGTCACGCAGCCAAATACACTGATCGTTTATTCCACACCATCTGGGGAAGTGACTCCAGCCGTTCATATGCTGGATCTACTCGCCGGTCATTTTTCAAAACAGACGACGATTGTATCCGATGAACATTTGGCTGAAAAGAGGATCAATGAATTTCAGCAAGTCATTTATCTTGGTGAAATAAAGAGAACCTTGTCAAAACAAACCATTCGTGCGATGAACGAATCACAGCAATTCATCGCCATTGGATACAATGCGGAACAGCTTCGCCCATTCTCCAAGCTTACTTTTCACAAACAAGATCATATCAGTCAATTGAAACATACACATGATCAGACATACCGTCAGCTAGAGAGAAGTATCAATGTGTTAACGGTTCGAGGGGCGGACTTGGAAAATGAATTTCTAGTGAAGAAACGTCAATCTGATCTGCCATTTGTGACTCAAACAAAAGAAGGTGCAGCATATATCGGTATCTTAGATGTCATGCAACACAACAAGCTTCTTGCAGAAGTGCTAGAAAAATACATGCCATCTTCTGCGCAAATGGCGACAAAATACTTAATGCTCGGGAACATCAGCCCAGCAAGTGATGAGAAAAAGCTGCTTGAACTTGGACAATACGTATCCGCACAGCATATTCCTTATCAAATTGCAGTGACCCCTGTTTGGATAGATCGAGCAACAGGTGATGAAGTCACACTGAGTGACCGCCCGAAGCTCGTGAATGTGTTAAAACAAATGCAAGAAAATGGAGCGAGTATCATTCTTCATGGCTTTAGCCGTACGTATCGAACGGAGGAATCTGGTCAGGGATTTGAGTTCTGGGATGCAAAATATGATCAGCCCATCGCGTCAAATGACCCCAAAAAAGCTGAGAAGAAACAAAGTAAAAGCCAATTCCCAAATGAAAAAGACTTTCATACGTATACCAAATCGTATCAGCAGCAAGAAATCGCCTATACAGAAGAAAAACTGACAAAGGGCATTGAGCTTCTTGCTAGGCAAGGCTTATATCCTCTTGCGTTTGAGGTGCCGCATGATGCGATATCACAACAAGGGTATGAAGTAATTTCAAAGCATGTGTCCAGTCTATTTGGACAGGTGCAGCTGTCAGACCGCACTTGGAAATCAGTCAGCGCATCGCCGCTTGTGACGTCTCCTGCCATGTTACATGGCATGACTTTATATCCTCAGCAGCAAGTTGAGCAAGCGTCTAATAAAGAAGGTTCAAATGTTTTAACTGAACAGACGATTCAATCCGTGCAGCATCTGCAATCAGCCGCAATGGGCCTGTCCTATGACATGGAGTTGGGGCTAGCAGGATTACAGGATTTGATCACACAGATGGAGGCAATCCCTTCTAGCGAATGGCTGGATGTAAAAAAAACAAAACAGACGGTCCAAACTGCACATGTAAAAATCCAAACATCACGGAATGGACATATTCAAGTAGAGGAATCCAACATCGCCGAAACAAAAACAATCAAACGAAGTGGCATGGAAAATATGCTGCGAATTCTTACAGTCGTGGTGATGCTATTTATTGCGGCATTTGCTTTATACACATTGTATTTAAGACTGACAATGAAAAAACGAATTTTTAAGGAGAGAAAATTAGGTGGCTGATGTCTTATTTTATCTTTCATTACTACTGATTTGGACTATGCTCCTATACCACATGTTTCTCATGCAGGGCGGCTTTCAGCATTACCTCACCTATGAAAAAGTGCTGCCTAAATGGTCAAAACAAGGGAAAGAGCTGCCAACCGTCAGTATCCTGATTCCTGCTCATAATGAAGAAATTGTCATTCGGCAGACGTTAAAAGCGATGGTCCAGCTATCTTATCCTAAACACCTCCTTGAAATCATTGTGATTAATGACAATTCCTCTGATCGCACAGGAGATATTGTGCAATCATTCAGTGAGCAATATGATCATGTCCATATGATTGAAACGAAGCCGCCATTTGCAGGGAAGGGAAAATCTACTGCACTGAATGAAGGATTGAAGGCTTCGACAGGAGAAGTGATTTGCGTATACGATGCAGATAACATGCCGGAACAAAAGGCTGTCTATCATTTGGTTCTTGGGTTATTGAATGATCCAAAAGCAGGCGCCGTTGTCGGGAAATTCAGAGTGATCAATGCAGCCCAAAATTTGCTGACCAAATTTATTAATATTGAGACCATCTGCTTCCAATGGATGGCGCAGGGCGGGAGATGGAAGTGGTTTGGGATTGCGACAATACCAGGCACCAACTTCGCTATCCGCAGGCACATTTTAGAAGAACTCGGCGGCTGGGATGTCCAAGCTTTGGCCGAGGACACCGAATTAACGATCCGTGTGTATAACCTTGGATATGTGATTCGATTTTTCCCAGCTGCGATCACATGGGAACAAGAGCCTGAGACATGGAAGGTCTGGTGGCGGCAAAGAACGCGCTGGGCTAGAGGTAATCAATATGTTGTACTCAAATTTTTAAGACAGTTTATGAAGCTGAAACGAAAACGAATGATTTTCGATTTGTTTTATTTCTTCTTTACGTATTTCTTATTTTTCTTCGGTGTTCTGCTCTCAAATGGCATCTTTATTGTGAACCTATTTGTTGACCTTCACTTATCTGTAGGGGCTGTCGCACTGATCCTGTGGGGATTAGCCTTCTTCCTCTTTCTAACAGAAGTGATGATTACATTAAGTATTGAGAAAACAGAGCTCACCAAACAAAACATTCTCATTGTGGTCCTCATGTACTTCACCTATTCTCAAGTATGGATTGCGCTTGTCGTGTACTCCTTATGTGTAGAGGTGAAGAGCCGATTATTGAAACAAGAAGTGAAATGGTACAAAACGGAGCGTTACGATCAACAACAAAAGAAAAGCGGGTGACAAATTGAAATCGGTCAAATGGATGATTTTTATATTAGCGCTATCCCTTGCCATTCAGCCTTTTTTCATGGCAAGTCAAGCAATGGCGCAATCCAATCGAGTACAAGTGAAAGACGATTGGGTTCGCTCATCAAAAGGAAGTCAAACAGAAACGCAGCATCTATCAGAAGATGTGGTGACCTTGTATGGACAAGAAGACCGCACTGAATTTTCCTATCAAATGGAGAAAGAAAAAGTAGAGTCTAGCACTCTTACATTAAATATAGAGGCTTCACCATTACTCATTTCGCCATCGTCTTTCACAGTGATGATCGATGGAGAGATTGAAAAGACAATCCCTGTATCAGGGAAAAACCAAAAAAAATCGATTCAAATCAAATTGAACAAAGCGCAATTGAAAAAAGGATCTCATCAAATTCAGCTCGCATTTTATGGTGTGTTAAAAGAAGGTGTGTGTATCAACCAAGAGACACCTGCCAATTGGCTGAAAGTATATCCTGAAAGTGAGCTGGCGTTCAAAGGAGCTCAAACGAAAGACGTGACGTTAGACAGCTTCCCTTCACCTTTTATTCCATCAGGTGAGCAGAAAGAACAAACAGATATTGTGATTCCAAATACACCGGAAGCGGCTGAATTAGAAGCGGCTATGAAAATCTATCGTACGTTGAAAAACAAAGACCGTCTAGCAGACCTCAAACTCGTTCAAGAAAAGGACCTCAAGCAAATTGCGCATCCAACCATTGCTGTGGGAGCAAAAGGAAGCTGGAAAGGACGTATGAAATCGATCGAGCAAGCTGCGGGCATTAAAACAGAAAGCAATCAACTTACGTTAGCGGTGAGAACCCTGACAGCAAAGAAAAAAGAACAGCCCATTTTATTTGTCTCTGCTGAACAGCCAAGGACAATTGCTGAAAAAATCAATGTCCTGACTCAACCAGAACTGACGGGTCAGCTCACTGGTACCGACTTGCTGCTGCAAAAGGTGACAGCTAATGCTTCTAAGCCATCGCATCATATTCGTTTAATAGATTTTGGCGGAGATGATGTCACAGTTGGAACCAAAAAGACGGCATCTGATCACTACTATTATCCGAAAGCATTAATCGCTCAACAAAAATCAGGTGCAAAACTAAATCTATCATTTAAAAAATCGGATCCAGCGAACAAAGCGGAACGTCTAACAGTGATGATCAATAACGAACCGCACGACATACCGTTAACAAAACTAGGAAACAAAGATGAGAATGGATTCTATCATGTGTCCATTCCAGTAGACTCGCAAGTACTTCAAAAGAACGAGTATGTGGACTTGCAATTTGTCACAACGGGTTTTAAAAGCATGGAATCGTGCAGACATACGGATGAAGAAGGCTGGATTTACATTGACAAGAACAGCTCTCTTCAAATACCAGAAGGAACAAATAGTGATACACCGGATTTAGCCGCATGGCCGCTTCCTTACACTTCAAAAACGCAGCAAGGAAACACATTGATCATTATGCCAGATCAAATCAATCAAGCAACGATCAATCAAATGGCGATGCTGACAGAATCATTTAGTCAGCCGGAAGCTGCTCAATATCATTTGATCGAAGCATCGAATGTGACAAATGAACAATTGAAAAATAACTCTCTCATTTTTATCGGGGGCATCCAGACATTCTCTCTTTTAAAAGAAAAAGCAGACGATCTCATCGTTCCGGCGAAAAAGGCTCAATATGATGTATCCTCATTTGGCATGATCAACGAAACAACAGCTCGTATTGTATGGACGCAGCCATCTGTATGGAATAAAGAACAAACCATGACCGTTTTTGCAGGAATGATGGCAGCTGACGCTGATGTATCAAATGAAGTGATACGTTTCCTTCAAACAAATACGGAGACCGCAACAGTTGCAATAGAAAGCAAGAACAAAGATATGTTTTCTAACAATCAAACAGTCAGCAATGCAAAAAATGATCTTAAAAAAGGTGAAAAGCAAGGCGGCGGTGAGTCTTGGATTTACTTTGCCTGTATCGCTGTACTGATCATTTTTGTCGCTTTGATGATTGTTTATTTCGTACGAAAAAACCGCAAAAAGACTGATGAATAAACGGTCAAAAGACCTCGAAAAAATCTCTTTACTTTGGTGTCAAACGGGAGTATGATCTCTTTTATAAAAGACCAATCGCTGAATCATTTCGATGAGCGGGGGAACCAATTGTGGTGCAAGGCACCACGTGGGGTGAATCCTTTTTAGGTAGGGCAAAGTCTCATGCGCTCGAATCCGTCAGCTAACCTCGTAAGCGTTAAAGAGAGCAAAGACCAACCTGTGATCTAAAGAATAGGCACAGGGGCATTCTATTGCCTCTGTGTCTTTTTGGCGATCCATCTTTTGCAACTTAAATCGTTTGACACTAAAGGAGCGGGCATCACATGTACAGTTTGATGAAGCGTATTTTAATTGGTAAACCATTAAAATCACAAGCAGCAGGAGAACAAAAACTATCAAAAATCAAAGCGTTGGCATTATTGTCATCGGACGCATTGTCATCAGTGGCATACGGTACAGAACAAATCTTAATTGTTCTTTCTGTCGTTAGTGCAGCAGCATTTTGGTACTCACTCCCGATTGCAGGTTGTGTATTAATTCTTTTAATGGCGTTAATTCTATCTTACCGCCAGATCATTTATGCTTATCCAGAAGGCGGCGGGGCATATGTCGTCTCTAGCAGAAACCTAGGTGAAAAACCAGGATTGATCGCTGGTGGGTCATTGCTTGTAGACTATATTTTGACTGTAGCAGTGAGCATATCAGCGGGTACTGATGCCATCACATCGGCTTTTCCAGCACTATATCCATATCATGTTTTGATCTCAATTGTATTGGTCATCGTGATTATGGTGCTCAACCTTCGTGGATTGACAGAATCGGCATCTATCCTGGCTTATCCTGTATACTTGTTTGTATTTTCACTCCTTATCTTAATTGGAGTAGGTGGCTTCAAATTATTAACAGGAGGCGTACCACCAGCACCTGAGCATACAGCGGTAGGCACGCACGTACAAGGCATTACATTATTTCTGTTATTAAAAGCTTTTTCATCTGGCTGTTCTGCTCTGACTGGAGTAGAAGCCATTTCAAATACCATTCCATCCTTTAAAAAACCGGCTGCTCAAAATGCAGCAAGAACATTATTGATGATGGGTGGATTATTAGCTGTTTTATTTGTGGGAGTCACATTACTTGCGTTTGGTTTCGGCATCTCGCCAAAGCCAGAAGAAACGGTTGTATCACAAATTGCATCAGACACTTTTGGGCGTACGTTTTTCTATTACGTGATACAGGCAGTCACAGCGCTAATCCTAATATTAGCGGCAAATACCGGCTTTTCAGCCTTTCCGTTATTGGCTGTCAATTTAGCAAAGGATAAGTATATGCCGCGTATGTTTACTGTAAGAGGAGACCGGCTTGGTTACTCTAATGGCATTATCTTTCTAGGCGTAGCCTCTATGCTGCTCATCTGGTTGTTTGATGGAAAAACAGAACACCTTATCCCGCTATATGCTGTCGGTGTTTTCATTCCATTTACTCTGTCGCAGACCGGCATGTGTGTGAAGTGGATTCGTGAAAAACCGCAGGGTTGGAAAACGAAAATGCCAATCAATATCGTCGGAGCACTGATTTCTTTTACAGTTTTCATGATGCTCATTTTGACCAAGTTCCATCTCGTATGGCCAGTATTTGTTTTCATGCCTATTGTTCTATTTATCTTTCATTCCATTAAAAAGCATTACCTGTCTGTTGGAGAACAACTGCGTTTATTGAATGAAACAGAGCCTGTTGAGATTAAAGGGAATGTGGTCATCGTACCGATAGCAGGTGTAACACGTGTCGTCGAACAATCTGTCCAATATGCAAGGTCTTTGTCAGATCAAGTCATAGCGGTTCATGTATCCTTTGATAAAGAAAAGGATAAGAAAATTGAAGAGGATTGGGAAAAACTAAACAGCGGTGTACGGCTTGTGATGCTGCATTCTTCCTATCGAAGCCTCATTCACCCGCTTGATAAATTTCTTGAAACCATTGAGGCAAAAGCAAATGCGCATCAATATAAAGTGATGGTGCTCGTGCCTCAATTTATCCCGAAAAAAAGATGGCACACCATTTTGCATAATCAATCTGCCTTTTTATTAAGATTCCGCCTATTATGGAAGCGTGATATTGTGGTGGCGACCCTCCCATATCATTTTAAAAAGTAGCAAAAGCAAGTTGAAACGTTTGATTAAAAGGATGCGGTGGTATGGAGTAAGAAAAAAGGAGTTTTCTCACATGCCGCAAAGAACCGCAGGAAAAGAAGTAACAGCGCTACTGGAAGAGTGGGGCGTGAAACATATTTATGGAATGCCCGGCGACAGCATAAACGAATTGATTGAAGAACTTAGGCATGAATCAAGCCAAATACAATTTATACAAACGAGACATGAAGAAGTGGCAGCACTTTCAGCGGCGGCTGATGCCAAACTAACAGGTAAACTCGGTGTCTGCTTATCAATCGCTGGGCCGGGTGCTGTCCACTTATTAAATGGACTATATGATGCAAAAGCAGATGGTGCACCAGTTTTAGCAATTGCAGGACAGGTTGCTTCGGCCGAAGTAGGCAGAGGCGCATTCCAAGAAATCAAATTAGAGCGGATGTTTGATGATGTCGCTGTCTTTAATCAGCAGGTACAGACGGCAGAAGCGCTGCCTGACTTATTGAATCAAGCCATCAAAGCAGCTTATACCCATAAAGGTGTGGCAGTTCTCACCGTATCGGATGACTTATTTTCTCAAAAAATTAAGCGTAAACCCGTTTATACATCTCCTCTTTATGTGGAGGGAGAAGTACGGCCAAAGAAAGATCAACTGCTAAAGGCAGCTCAGCTGATTAACAATGCGAAGAAGCCAGTCATCTTAGCAGGTAAAGGATTAAGACATGCAAAAGAAGAGCTTCTTTCATTTGCAGAAAAGGCAGCTGCTCCTATCGTCATCACACTCCCTGCAAAAGGGGTTGTGCCAGACAGGCATCCATACTTTTTAGGTAACCTAGGTCAAATTGGAACGAAGCCGGCATATGAAGCGATGGAAGAATGTGATCTCTTAATTATGCTTGGAACCTCCTTTCCATATAGAGACTACTTACCAGAGGACACGCCAGCCATTCAACTGGATATTAAACCAGATCAAATCGGTAAAAGATATCCGGTAGATGTGGGAATCGTGAGCGACAGCAAGAGTGGTTTGCATGAACTGACTTCCTACATTGAATATAAAGAGCAGCGTGGTTTTCTTGAAGCTTGTACAGAGCATATGATGAAGTGGCGAGAAGAAATGGATAAGGAAAAATCCGTTGCTACTTCACCGATTAAACCACAGCAAGTCATTGCTAGACTAGAAGAAGCAGTCGAGGACGACGCCATTCTTTCAGTTGATGTTGGTAATGTGACGGTCTGGATGGCACGTCATTTCGAAATGAAACAGCAGGATTTCATTATCTCCAGCTGGCTTGCCACAATGGGCTGTGGTTTACCTGGTGCGATTTCGGCTAAGTTAAATGAACCGAACCGACAAGCCATTGCTGTCTGTGGTGATGGAGGCTTCACAATGGTCATGCAAGACTTTGTGACAGCTGTAAAATATAAGCTGCCGATCGTTGTCGTGATTTTAAACAACAACAATTTAGGAATGATTGAATATGAGCAACAGGTAAAAGGAAACATCAATTATGGTATAGAGCTAGAGGATATTGATTTTGCTAAGTTTGCAGAAGCATGTGGCGGCAAAGGAATCTCCGTGTCATCACATGAAGAACTAGCTCCAGCCTTTGATACAGCCCTTCAATCGGATAAACCAGTCATTATTGATGTCACTGTCGCCAATGAACCCCCGTTACCTGGAAAAATCACGTACACCCAAGCAGCAGGCTTCAGTAAATATTTATTGAAAAAATTCTTTGAAAAAGGTGAGCTGGATATCCCTCCACTCAAGAAAAGCCTCAAACGCTTTTTCTAAACACAAGGTAGTCGGTCTTCTGAAAAGAAGGCTGACTTTTTTTTGTGATGATTAGGGAAATCATTTCAATTGTCACTTGCCTTCATCTCTATTAAAATATTTGGAAATTAATTTTGTAACTTAAAGCCTATTTTTCCAATTCGATGAGAAAGGTAAAATAGACTTTATGATCAATAATGGAGGGAGTGACTTCTTCTGGGCAAGATACTTGATGCAAAAGCACTAACAAGTGCCACGGACACAAGGGCAAAACACTACCAGGAACTCCGCGAACAAATGGTAGATTTAAAAAAGACACTTCAAGGCATGGCAAACCTCGGTGATGATTTCACTGGAAAAGGCGCCGACAACATTAAAAGCTTTTATAAAGAGCTGGCTGGAAATGTAGACATGTTTCTCTGCTTCATTGATAAGCAAAAAGCGTTCCATGAAGGTGTTTCTGGGACACTAGATGATACAAGCTTTGGCGGCGATACCTTTGTAGAAGAACACTTTTTAGACAACGCTGTACATATGGGCATCAAAAATGCCAAAAGCATTGTGAAGGATCAAAAAAAGGCGCTTAAAACGATTTTTCAAGACATCGACGACCTCATCTCTCTAGAAGTATTTGATAGTCAAAGCTTTGATGAAAAGATTGCAGATGCGGAAGACGAGCGAAAAAAGACAGTAAAAGACCTAAGAGAGCTTGATCAAAATTTAAAAGATGAATATGCTTTGTCAGAAACGGAGCAGCAGGCTACATTGGCATTGTACGCAGAAATGATGAATGCCACAAATGACGGAAAAGCGATTTCGCCTATGAATTTTGACAAGAAAGCGTATCATAATAGCGAAATCTACAAGGCAAAAAGCGATATTGAGAAGCAAACTTCTGAATATCTCAAAATCAAAAAAGAACAAGAAGAAGCCCGCGAGATCGCAAAGGAACAAGAAGCCCTCGCCAACCGTCCTTGGTATGAAAAAGCGCTCGATTATGGCGGGAACATCGTGAATGAGCTGACAGGTGTGAACGATGCAAAACGTGCCGCAACTGGCGTTGATCCAATCACAGGGGAAGAATTCACCGCAGGACAGCGGGTCGCCGCAGGCGGCATGGCAGCGGCAGGCTACATTCCAATAGTCGGCTGGGCAGGGCGCATTTTCAAAGGCGGAAAAGCCGTTTATAAAACGACTCAAGCGACGTCACCCGCAGTACGAGCAGTCGACATTTACAAGACCTCGCAAAAATCCTTTGACGCCTTAAAAACATCTCAAAAAGGCTTATATGGTCTCACCGCCACCAACGGCTTCAGCGAAGCGATTACGGGGCGTGATATGTTTGGGAATAAGATCTCGAAAGAACAGCAGGAAGCGAGCATGAACGCAGCGCTTGGAATGCTTTTGCCGTTTGGGGCGAAAGGGTTTCATGGGAAGATGGGGGTTAAAAGTACTGCTAAAAATGTAGATAATGGTACAGTGTGGAGGAATATAAAAGTTACTCAACCACTTTATGAAGGTACAAAAATCCCAAAATCTTTTGAATTAGCAACAGTTGATGGACAGTTCTGGGTGCACCCTAATGGAACAAAACATATGGTTGAGTATATAACTAGAGAAGCAACTACACATGGTATGCCGATAAATAGTCAAACTTTATTGTCGAGTTTCCAAAGCTCTGTTAACAATGCTGCTAAGCAAGGAATTAAATATGAAGAAATTATGAAGGTAGGTAATTGGGAATTAATATTTAGTAAACCCCGGGGAGACGGATTACTACCAGTAATAAAGCATGCTGTGTATATGCCTTAAAAGGAGAAATGATGATGTTAAAAGTAATAGATTATAAAGACAGTCAACCTATAAACATTGAATATGATCTTTATACACCGATTAATATAGAATTTGGTAGTTGGAATATATCAAAAGAGCCAACGATATATTGGAGAACTGGAGATTTCAAGAAATCTTTAATTGAAATAGGTTTAGGGAAATATACAGGTAATATTCGTTCAATTACACTAACGTTAAGTGAAAATGTACACAAAATGGAAAGTTTGAAATTAGATATGGAAGATATAAATATGGTTAAAGGTGTACCGAGTTTTCAGATAGAAGAATCTAATGATAATACCTATATAGACGAAAAAGGTAAATTAGACGTATATATAGGGAAGGATAGGGTATTAATTTCATTCTCAGAAAATGATGCAGTGTCTATTTTACAAAATGATACAGTAGGATTTGTTTTGGATAAAGAAGAAGTAGTTTGTGGTATTCTCATAAGTGGTATGTTAGAACATGAAAAGAAAACATTAGAAGATGCATTGAATTAGAGTGTTATGAAATACAAAAACCTTAATGGCTAAATGTCTTTAAAGGTTTTTTGTGTTTATCGGAGTTTAGGTAATTATTCGATAGTGATGAATATGGTGAAGGAATTTTTAATTATCAAGAAAGTTCTTACGAAGAATTTATCAATTATATTGATCGATTAAGAATTGAACTTTGATTTATTAAAAGACTCTTTGAAATAAACGCCACATACAAAACTAAAAGAATTTTATAATTTCAAAAGAAAGTGCTAGAAGCCACCTCATGAGCAAGTGAAAACGGATATTATAATTATTTACAGCTGGTTTTCGTTTTGTTCAAAATTAGAAACTGAAAGGGTTTTTAATATTGAATGATATATTGACAAAGAAGTTAGTTATAGAAAGTGGTATTGAGTTTGAAAAGTCTCTAGAGTATGGGGGACCCTACGAACTAGCGATTGTAGAATATACTCAAGGAGGGAAAGAAAAACTATTTACTGGACTAGCCTATGATATGTACGAAAACGGACATATTGAAAGTTATTTCTATGTAGAGAAAGGTATTAAACAGGGGAAGTATGTGGAGTTTTACTCAAATGGCAGTGTGAAAAAAATAGGGTATATGAGGAAGAACGCTACAGAGGGATATCAAGTTGAGTTTTTTGAGAATGGAAATAAAAAGTATGAATGTGAATGTATTGCTGGCCGAGAGATGACTTACATAAAATATGATAAAGAGGGTAATGTGAAAGAGCATAAGGCAGAACCTAGTGAATCAGATTTAATATATGCTGAAAAATTCAATGATTGATCAATGGTCACATGAAATATCAGTTAAAAAAGCTTAAAATGAGAAGAAATCAAGTAGAAATCATTACAAATTGAAAAGGAGAAAAAACCATGCTATGGATCCTCACACAAAACCAGCAAACTCTGATTCATGTCCAAGAAGTCTCAGTAAGCGGCAAAAAAATTGAAGGGATGATCTTGGGAAGTACTTCTTGGGCAAAGATGCTCGGCAAGTATGACTCAAATGATCGCGCAGCCGAGATTCTTCAAGACATGATGAAGACGATTGAAGAACATCCAAATGCCACGATGACATACCGAATGCCACTTCAATAAAAAAGAAACCACCTTTCATCGCGAAAAGGTGGTTTTTGTTTAGGATGGTGTTTTTCCAAAGGCTAAGAATAAAGGGATGCCTGTGCCGACAAGGGTTGTGGCAAATAGGAACATACCGCAAATAAATAGAAAATGGCTGGCTGAAAAGACGAGTGCCAGAATGAGAAAAACGATGCTGAGTCCTACCATGCTATAGGATGGGACAAAGCGGCGTTTGTAGGTGGCTTTCTTTGTTAGGAATGAGAAGAAAATACCAAATACCAAAGGGACAATCCATAAGTAAAATAAAATAATAAGAGACATACATCATACCTCGATTTTTCCTTCTATTTTATCAGATGCCGATCACAACGGATACTACAAAGCTTCACTTTGTAAAATAATTCATGCAATCGACACAATTAAGTAGGCTGATTCATCGAATACGTTTTTTGTTTCATATATTCAGGCTGTAAAAGGGCGTACACACAATGATCGGTAAAGCGATTGCCCAGCCATTCACATTGCCTTAATATTCCCTCAAGCGAAAAGGATAATCTCTCTGCAATGCGTCTGCTTTTCTGATTGTCGACAGCAGCCCTAATCTCAATACGGTGCAGTCCGCACTCTTCAAATAAATAGCGAATGACCGCTTGGCAGGCTTTTGTCATGATGCCTTTTCCTTGATAGCCTTCTCCGAGCCAATAGCCGATTGAAACGGTCCTATTGATCCAATGAATTTGATGGGTGCCAATGATGCCGACGAGTTCTCCATGTGACCAGATGCCCGCTTGAAAACCGTTGTTCTGCATCGCTTGCTGCATGGCGCCTTGGATAAACGCCATACTGTCTTCCTCTGTCTGCGTTGAATCCACCCAAAGCATCCATTCACGTAAATGCTCTCTCGACCGCTGAATGAGCAAATACAGACTTCTTGCGTCTCTTGGCTCAAGCAGCCGCATGGATATCTCTTGATCCTGATAAACAAACATGAACCCACATCCTCTCAGGGGAATTCTACCATAACCAAATGGAAAGAAAAAGACAGCTCAACACTGTCTTTTACATAAACGTATCTACAATTAAGAAAAGATTAAGTGCTACAACAAGAGCTGCTATCACCCAAGATATTCCTGTCACCCAGCGGGCATTCGTTAATTCGCCCATAATTCGCTTTTTACTTGTAAATAAAATGAGCGGAATTAAAGCAAAGGCAATACCAAAGGATAAGACGACCTGACTCATCACAAGCGCGGAGGTCGGGTTCACCCCAGATGCAATGATCGCAATAGGGGGAATGATGGTAATCAGCCGGCGGACATATAGCGGGATTCGGTATTGAATAAAGCCCTGCATAATGATATCGCCTGACAGTGTACCAACAGAAGAGCTGGATAGTCCGGCTACAAGCAGACCTACACCAAATAAGATGGCTGATACAGGCCCTGCGAGTGTATCAAAATGCTGAAACGCAACATCCAGATCTTCAACAAAGAGACCATTTTTATAAAATAAAGCGGCTGCCACAATCAACATGCTGGCATTGATGGCCCCGGCGACTATCATCGCAATGAGGATATCTAAAAACTCAAAGCGGAAAATCTGCTTTTTCTCCTTTTCCGTTCTGCCGACGACTCTTCTTTGGGTTAAAGCTGAATGTAAGTAGATTGCGTGAGGCATCACAGTGGCGCCTAAAATTCCAGCTGCAAGCAGCACGCTGTCTGCGCCATCAAATTTTGGAATGAACAGTCCGCCAGCGACACTTGCGATATCTGGTTTGGCGACAAAGGTTTGCACAGCGAAAGCGATCACGACAACGAACAGCATGCCTGTAATACCTGCTTCTAATGCTCGATAGCCTCGTCTTTGCAGCTCTAATATCGCAAATGAACCGATAGCGGCGATAATAGATGCTTCAAGCAGAGGGATTCGAAAAAGCAAGTATAAACCAAGTGCCGCCCCGATAAACTCAGCTAAATCCGTGGCAATAATGACGAGCTCTCCCTGAATCCATAAACCGATTGAAACGGGTTTTGGAAACTCTTCACGTGCGATTTCAGGTAAGTTTTTACCTGTCGCGATTCCAAGCTTTGCGGATAAGGACTGGATGAGCAAAGCCATGAGATTTGATATGAGAATGACCCATAAAAGGAGATATCCGTATTTGGAGCCAGCCGCAATGTTGGTGGCGAAATTTCCTGGATCAATATATGCAATGGCTGCGATAAAAGCAGGGCCGAGAAAAGGAAGGAGCCTTCTAAATCCTTTGACCTTTCCTTCAAGTGCACGCTCAGCTGCCGCTGACATGTGTGCCTGTGCCTCGATGTATTTGTTTGTCATATGTCATCACCTAGATTCTACAAAAGTTTTGCTTTGGCACAAAAAGTTTCCTTGATGCAATTTTTAATCATCATATGCCCATCTTCATGAAAAGTCAACTATCTGAACTAATAGGTTTGTTTATCATATGTAAGTGAAAAAAATAGATACCTTGTCAATCCATCACATAAAAAACACCGCCTCTTAGACGGTGTCCCTACTGCTTCCTCTGTTATTCGTTTTTTTTAAGATACCCTTGATCCCACACTACGGAAGATCAGGCTTAAGATAATGACAAAGATCGCTGCTCCTAAGATTGCTGGAAAGATCGCAAAGCCTGCCAGACTAGGACCCCACGTTCCAAGTAATCCATGACCAATCCAAGCACCTGCAAGCCCGGCAATCATTGAACCGATCCATCCTCCTGGTACACTACCTCCAGCGAGTGCACTGCCAATAAGGCCGATGACAATCGCCACAACTAATGAAATCAGAAATCCTAACATGTTGATCACTCCTCTTTTTGTTTGTGTATTAAGCAATAACCGTTTTGAAAAAGTTTCAAACCTTTCGAAACCGCTTCAATGTTCTATACGTATGATGAACAAGGATTGTGTATAATAACAAACAAATACTTGAGCGGCATCTAAGGAGGCAAATGGCATGGAGGAAAGAGAGTGGCTAAAAGCACAATTAAAGGAGATTGAACAGTGGGAGAAAGACCAGCAAAAGGTATGGTTTTGGGAGAAACTCAGCCGCCTTCCATTTCAAATGCTGGACAAGCTGACGCCTGCCTTTATTCAGAAAAAAATTGGTGTACTGCTAGATGAAATGGGGCATTACATTCAATCAGGCGGTGCCTATTTGACATCAGAAAAAGGCATCATCCATCAATTTCAAAAGAAATGTGCTGATGATTCCATTCAGCGCATAGAAGATATTGAAAAAGCTCCTATTGAAATCATGGATGCCATTAGTGAACATATGGGGAAAAACAGGACGAACCTCGCCACGGTACAAGGTGCGACAACTGGTGTCGGCGGTATGTTTACGCTGGCAGCAGATATTCCTGCGGTACTGGGTCTTTCCCTTAAAACATTACAGGATATTGCCGTCACCTATGGCTATGATCCTAAAAACAAGGAAGAGCGGGTCTTCATCATAAAATGCTTACAGCTGAACTCTGCTGATGTGGTGGGGAAGAAATCTATATTAAAAGAGCTGAGGAGCTATCAAGCTTCAGAAGGAAAGCACGAAAACATGATTTCCCAAATCCAAGGGTGGCGTGAAGTGGTGTATAATTACCGGGATTCGTTTGGCTGGAAGAAACTGTTTCAGCTTGTTCCCATAGCAGGCATTTTGTTTGGCGCAGTCTCCAACCGCTCACAACTAAAAGGTATTGCCGAAACAGGCATGATGCAATACCGAAAGCGAAGAATTGTCACAAGATTAGAAGAGCTCACGCAGCAAGAACAGAGTGAATCTGGTGCATAAAAATCCCTTTCTCAAAGGGATTTTTTATTTGGTCTCATCCTCATCTTGAAAAGCATGGATAGGAGAATGTTCATAACGCGCACGCAGCTCGCGAATCTGCTTGATTAGGGTGGAACCAATGGTTTTTTCGGCTTCCTCATACAAAGGATCGAGGGCTTTCACCCATTTTTGTCTTTCTGCTGGCGTCAATTCATGAATGGCAATCGGCGATTCCCGTTTAATGTCCTCTAGCTGATCTTTGTTCATCTGTTCTGCATGTTTTTCATTCCAAGCTGTTGTTTCTTCCATGGCTTCAAGTAAAATTCGTTTCGTTTCAGGTGTCTGGCGTTCAAAGAAGGATTGATCTGTTAAGACCACATAGCCCAAATACCCGTGATTACTGATCGTCATATAGTCTTGTATATGATAGAATTTTTTTGAATAAATATTTGAAATGGTATTTTCTTCACCGTCTACTTTTTTTGTCTCTAATAGCTGGAACGTTGAATTAAACGATTCCTGATAGGGCTTTGCGCCAAGAAGTTTGAATTGTTTTTCAATCATGTCGCTTTGCATAATGCGGAGAGATTGGTTTTTTAAATCACCAGGCTGTTTGATAGGACCTTTATTAGAGGTGATTTGCTTAAAGCCATTTGTCCAATAGGCCATTCCCTTTAGCCCGTCTTTTTGCAGGGTGCCAAACAATCTTTGGCCAATTGCACCGTGCAAGCCTTCTTGAACCGCATCATAATTAGAAAAAGCAAAGGGAAGGTCAAGAGCCAGCCACTCAGGGGACAGCATGCCGAGCTTCGAGGTAGACGGGGCGATAAATTGAACTTGATTCTCTTTAAGTGCATTAATTTCTTCTATATCAGAATAAAGACTCCCGTTGGAGAAAATCTGAATGCTGATCTTCCCATCGGATTTTTCGTGCACAAGCTCAGCAAATTTCTTTGCGGCAAGTCCTTTTGGTGTATTATCTGCCACGACATGGCTAAATTTGAACACAAGCTGATCCTTCAGCCCTGTCTGTTCATCATCAAAGGTCGTCGCTGATTTTGGCATCATATGATAAAAACCAAAGTATAAAGCGGTTACAAAACCGATTATGAGCAATAGTGTATAGGCGAGTAAATTCTTCATGCGTCCGATCCCCCTTATGTCAAGCATACTTGACCGAGGAAGAATTCGTAAAGATACAGGTGAAAAAATGATGAGAAATCGATTGAAATTACAACAATTATCTATTAGATGGAAGCTCACCATTCTCACATATTTCGTTGTCATTTTCGCCCTTTTAATCGGAGGAATTGTCCTTGTTGGGGGAATCCAGCAAACAGAGGAACGAGAGCTTCGAAAAAGGCTCATGAACACGGCGAGAACAGTGGCTGAGATGAATGAGGTGAAGCAGGCGTTAGCTGATCAAACAAAGGAACGTAACCGATTACAGCATGCCATCGAAGAGATTCGGATTATTCAAGATGCTGACTACATTGTCGTCATGGATATGGATCATGTGAGATTAACGCATCCAGTAAAAACAAGGATTGGTCAGCGCTCGGAGGGGACAGATGAAGAACCTGCTTTTGCAGAGCATATTTATTTCTCAGAAGCAGAGGGAGAGCTTGGGACAGCCATCAGAGCCTTTTATCCAGTGAAGGATGATCAATTTAATCAAACAGGGGTTGTCCTTGTAGGGAGAACGCTGCCAAGTATGATCGATATATTAGGAGAAATGAAGCGGGATATCCTCATGATCCTTCTGCTGACGCTCAGCTTTGGGCTTGTAGGCTCATTTTTGCTCGCCCGTCATATTAAACAGCAAATGTTTAAGCTGGAGCCGCATGAGATTGTCAGAATGCTAGAGGAGCGCACCGCAACCTTCCACTCTATTAATGAAGGGGTCATCGCCATTGATAATCAGCACATGATCACCATTTTTAATGAAAAGGCGAAGCAAATTTTTGGTGTGACAGGGGATGTCGTAGGCCGGAATATTTGGGATGTGCTGTCTGACACAAGACTCCCTGAGATCATTGATCGCGCTGAACCCGTTTACAATGAAGAAATTCATATGAGCGGAAAGCGGATTATGAGCAGCCGGATTCCGATTGTCATGAAAAAGAAAATTATCGGAGCGGTCGCCATTTTTCAGGACCGGACAGAAGCGGCAAAATTGGCAGAGGAGTTAACCGGAGTCAAGAACTTTGTTGACGGTCTGCGGGTGCAAAACCATGAGCATATGAACAAGCTTCATACGATTGCCGGGCTGATTCAGCTTGGTAAACCCGATCAGGCGCTCGATCTAGCCTTTCAAACGACGGAAGAACAGGAACTTGTGATGGACTTTCTTCACCGCGTCATTCAGCATGATGCCGTTGCGGGATTATTGATGAGCAAAATCAGAAGGGGCAAGGAGCTAGGCATAAAGGTCGAAGTAGACGAACATAGCTGTCTGCGTGATTTCCCTGAGCGTCTAGATCAGCATGATATGACGAAGCTGCTTGGCAATCTGATCGAGAACGCCTTTGCCTCGTATGATACTGTAGAAAGAAACACAAAACGCATTTCTATTAGTATTGATCAAACCGAGGATGTCCTCGCGATGTTAATTGAAGACAATGGCTCCGGGATTGAAGAGGAAATGATTCCTTATATTTTCGATAAAGGTTTCACACACGGCAAAGAAGGCGGAACAGGCTATGGCCTGTATATTGTAAAAACGATTATCGACAAAGGAATGGGAAATGTAGAAGTCACATCAAGCATCGGCATTGGTACCACCTTCTCAATCGAATTCCCAATGACAATAGAGGAGAGAGACAGATGACTCAGATTAAGGTGCTATTAATTGAAGATGACCCGATGGTGCAAGAAGTGAATAAAGAGTTCATTAAGAGTGTTCCTGGCTTTCAAGTTGCGGCAGTCGCAGGTAATGGGGAGCAGGGCATCCAGCTGATCAAAGAAATTCGTCCAGACCTTGTTGTCCTCGATGTATATATGCCAAAAAAAGATGGCGTGAAGACGCTTCAAGACATTAGAAAGCAAAAGATACAGGTAGATGTGATCGTTATTTCTGCGGCAAAGGACAAAGAGACCATTGGCATCATGCTTCAAAATGGCGCACGAGATTATATCATCAAGCCGTTTAAGTTCGAACGTATGAAAGAATCACTTGAAAACTATAAAGCGTTTAAATCTAAAATTCGCACAGCAGCAGAATTTTCTCAGGAGATGCTGGATGATATCATACGAAAGCCTGCTGTTAAGCAGGAGGATACTTGGCTCCCTAAGGGGCTGAATGTGCATACGATGAATGAAATTAAAGCCTATATGGGCTTGCAGGAAGGCCCGCAGTCTGCAGAGGAAGTTGCCAATGCACTCGGCATTGCCCGTGTCACGGCACGCCGGTATTTAGACTTCTTAGTGAAAGAAGGCGAGCTGAAATTAGATATGCAATATGGCGGGGTTGGCCGGCCTGTCAATAAATATATCGTACATTCTGACTAAGAGACCAAAAAGACCAAAATGTACGATATGTCCATAAGCTTCACAGCCTTTGGTGAAATCGCTATCATTTAGCTACAGATAACAGTTAAGCGTTTACATCAAAGGGTGAGGGAGTTGATTTTTTATGAAGAGGCTTTTGAAGAACCTGACATTTCAGGTGATTGCAGCTGTCATTATCGGGATCATTGTCGGGATGGTTTGGCCAAACGTCGGAAAAGAAATGAAGCCGCTTGGTGACACCTTTATCAATGCCGTTAAAATGGTCATCGCGCCAATCATTTTCTTAACCATTGTTCTTGGTATTGCCAAGATGGGGGATATGAAAAAGGTTGGAAAAGTTGGGGGAAAAGCATTTATTTATTTTGAAGTCGTCACGACGCTTGCTTTGGTCATCGGTCTTTTTGTGGTAAATATCATGAAGCCGGGTGCAGGTCTGGACTATAGCAAGCTTGAAAAAGGGGATGTTTCACAGTATACCCAAAATGGGGGACAGGGTATCGACTGGATGGAATTTGTCACACACATCGTACCATCTAATATGGTAGATGCTTTTGCAAAGGGTGATATTTTACAGGTCTTATTCTTCTCTATTTTATTCGGTGTTGCGCTTGCTGCACTTGGCGAGAAGGGGAAAGGAATCATTGAGTGGCTTGATAAGCTGTCACTTGTTTTCTTTAAAATCATTGGATATATCATGCGTGCTGCGCCGCTCGGTGCATTTGGGGCAATGGCTTATACGATCGGACACTTTGGTTTGGCATCGATTAAACCGCTAGCGAGTCTGATGCTCTCCGTATATATGACCATGTTCCTGTTCATCTTCGTTGTGCTGAACATCATTTGTAAAATGTATGGCTTCAGCCTGTTCGGTTACCTGCGGTTCATCAAGGATGAAATTTTAATTGTTCTTGGCACAAGCTCATCAGAATCCGTGCTGCCAAGAATGATGGATAAAATGGAACGCTACGGGTGCTCTAAGTCTGTGGTTGGTCTTGTCATCCCAACAGGGTATTCCTTTAACTTAGATGGAACCTCGATCTACTTATCGATGGCTGTGGTCTTCTTGGCACAAGTGTTTGGTGTAGACTTGTCCATCGGTCAGCAGATCACCATCATCCTTGTCCTGATGCTCACCTCAAAGGGAGCGGCTGGGGTGACAGGAAGCGGATTTATCGTGCTGGCTTCTACACTCGCTGCACTACAGGTCATTCCGCTAGAGGGGCTTGCACTGCTGCTTGGGGTAGATCGATTCATGAGCGAAGGAAGAGCCATTACAAATCTTATTGGAAATGGAATTGCAACAATTGTTGTTGCGAAAAGTGAAGGTGAATTTGACGAAGCGAAGAGTAAAACAGCCCTTCAAGAAATGCGCAATATGAAGCAAGCTGTATAGTATAAAAACAACCTAAAAACCGAAACCTTATGTTCTACATGGGGTTCGGTTTTTTCTTGTGCTGAAAAGAAAAAACATTAAAGCTTGATAAAATTAAAACGAATCGTAAGACCTTATTGACCTTTTATTATATAATTTACAGAAAGATCCGATATAATGTATATCAGATCCGATGAAAAATAGACTTTAGTCCTGGCAGGTGTGTAACGTAATGGCGGCATTTTTTAAATTGTTCGAAAAACCCGGTGTTAAGCGGTTTTCTGTATTTGTAGTATTAGCCACAGCCTTATATCTATTAAGAGGAATGATGAATTTAATTCTCTTGACCTTCATATTCACCTTTTTGATGAATCGGTTAGAAGAGGTCATTAGAGGTTTTTTAAGTCACTTCCTGAAAATAGGACAGAAATCGGTTATCACCATTTTGTATATTCTTTTGGCTGGTGGATTGACGTTTGGCGGATTCGTGTTTGTGCCAATTATCGCCAAACAGGTGGAGCAGCTATTTCATTTAGGAAAGAAAATTGCAGATCATCCACAAGATTTACCCTTCTTTGATGTCATCACCAACGTATTCGGAGATTTTAAAATATCAGCTTACTTTGAGAAAGGGTTTAATTTCCTCTATACATACTTAACAGATTTCAGCACGTTCAGTATCCAGGTCATTATGTCCTTAATATTAAGCATGTTCTTCCTGTTCGAAAAGGAACGCCTCATTCAATTCATGAACAAGTTCAAAACGAGTAAAATCTCAGTGTTCTATCATGAAATAGCCTTCTTTGGACGTAAATTTTCCAGAACGTTTGGAAAGGTACTCGAAGCACAGTTTATTATTGCAACCGTTAACTGTGTCTTAACAACCATTGCGCTAGGCATTATGGGATTCCCGCAATTATTTGGATTAGCGGTCATGGTCTTTTTGCTAGGCTTAATCCCAGTAGCGGGTGTGGTCATCTCACTTATTCCACTCAGCATCATTGCGTATACCCTTGGAGGCGGCATGTATGTCCTTTATATTGTGCTGGTGATCGTCATCATCCATGCCATTGAAGCCTACTTCTTAAACCCGAAACTCATGTCAGCAAAAACAGAACTCCCTATTTTCTTCACATTTATTGTGCTGATCTTCTCTGAACACTACATCGGGATTTGGGGACTCATTATTGGTATACCAATCTTTGTGTTTATCCTAGATATTTTGGAGGTCACCAACAAGGAGGAAAGTAGTTAAAAAGTTCATTTGAACCTGTTTACAATTTTCTAAAAATAAGGTATAAATAGTATGAAAATATCATAATAACCACACGCTTAATCCTTCTAAAGGAATGGGGGACCCACTATTTTGGGGTGAATTTTTCTCTGTTGAGAAAAAAGGACATCTCTTCGTCCTAACCCGTCAGCTAACCTCATCGGCGTGAAGAGAGTAAACGGTGGTATATGTAAGGACACGCAGACCCACGAGAAAACTCTCTCGTGGGTCTTTTTGACGAGGAAGGGGAGATTTTATTGAAGCTGGCTACAAAAATTATTATTGCCCTTATTGCAGGTGCAATCACGGGACTTTTGCTTAACATTTTCGCTCCAAATGTATTCAAAGTGTTAGATCCTTATCTATTCACACCTCTAGGTCAAATCTTCTTAAATCTAATCAAAATGCTGGTTGTGCCAATCGTCTTCTTTTCCATTACACTTGGTGTGGCAGGCCTCGGAGATCCAAAAAAACTAGGCCGTATTGGAGCAAAAAGCATCTTATATTTTCTACTGACCACAACCTTCGCTATTATCATTGCGATGTCTTTAGCATTATTAATTAAACCGGGTTCCTTTGGTTCATTCGATACAAAAGGGGCAGAATACGAACCTCAAGAAGCACCATCTACGACAGACACTTTATTAAACATCATTCCATCAAATCCAGTTCAATCTTTAGTTGAAGGAAATATGCTGCAAATCATTGTTTTCTGTGTATTCTTAGGACTAGGAATTGCAGTGCTAGGCAAAAAAACAGAAGGATTACTCAAAATATTAGAACAAGGCAATGAACTCATGATGTACCTTGTAGGAGTGGTCATGAAATTTGCTCCATACGGGACATTTGGCTTAATTGTGACGGCTATTGGGAGTCAAGGTCTTGATGCCATTAAAGCCATGGGACTGTATTTTACAGTGGTGTTAGTAGCACTATTGGTGCATTTCTTTCTCACATATGGCTCAACCTTGGCTTTATTTGCAAAACGAAATCCATTTACATTCTTTAAAGACTTTTCGCCTGCGATGGTCGTAGCCTTTAGTACGTCTAGCAGTAGTGCGGTTCTCCCTGTATCAATGGAAACCGCTCAAAAGAAACTGAAAGTACCTGAGCCGATTTCTAGTTTCGTGCAGCCGTTAGGCGCTACGATCAATATGGATGGGACAGCCATTATGCAAGGGGTTGCAACCATCTTTATTGCACAAGTGTTTGGTGTGGAGTTAACGCTGATGCAAATGCTCACAGTTGTATTAACCGCCGTATTAGCCAGTATCGGGACAGCCGGCGTACCGGGAGTAGGCTTGATCATGCTCGCAATGGTCTTGAACTCGGTTGGGCTTCCTGTTGAAGGTATTGCGCTCATCCTTGGCATAGACCGCTTATTAGATATGGCAAGAACCGTTGTCAATATTACAGGTGACGCCGCATGTGCGGTGATTGTGACAGAAACTGAGAAAAAACACGAGAAAGACGCAGCATCACCGAACCTATCCATGTAATGTAAAAGAAGGGCTGACTCGATCAGCCCTTTTTTTCATGGGCCTCTTGTCTTGCGTGATATACTTTTAAAAGAATGAGCGGTCTTATTTGCCGCCATAGGCTTTACATCAGAAGGAGGAAACACGTTGCAGTCTGCTGTTCTAAAAGTAGAGAAAGTCGATAAACGAATTGGTCGGAAATTGATCTTACAAGATATATCTATAGAAATAGGGAAAGGAGAAATCGTCGGCTTACTAGGACCAAATGGGTCTGGAAAAACAACCTTAATTCGCTTGATCGTTGGTTTGATGAAAAAAAACAATGGCCGAATCATGATCAATGGATATTCACAGGATGAGGATTTTCTACACGCAATGTCATCTGTTGGTGCGATCATAGAAAATCCCGAATTTTATTCTTATTTAACAGGCTTTGAAAACCTTGAACTATATGCGGCGATGCACGATGGAGTGACGGAAGAACGCATGCAGGAAGTGGTGAAAAGAGTTCGTCTGGAGCACGCCATTCATCAGAAGGTGAAGACGTATTCACTGGGGATGAAACAAAGGCTTGGGATTGCACAAGCCATATTACATCAGCCGAACCTGCTGATTTTAGACGAACCGACAAATGGACTTGATCCTGCAGGTATGAAGGAATTCAGGGAGCACTTGCAAATGCTCGTACGAGAAGAAGGAACGTCCGTGTTATTTGCCACACATTTATTGCATGAGGTAGAAGAGCTATGTGACCGCATGATCATCATTCAAAAAGGACAGATCAAAGCCAGTGCGAAGCTCCGGGACATGGAGGGGAAAGAACAGATACTCATGAATATTCAGCCAGTGGAAAAGGCGGTTTCGTGGCTCGACACGCAGGCCTATACATATGAACGAAATGGAGCGCGTGTATTACTTCATTTGAACAAAGAACAAGTGCCTGAGCTGAACAAACAGCTTGTTATGGCTGGGTTTGATGTACTTGAAATGACGCCTCAAAAGCCATCAATTGAAGAGGCATTTATGAAATGGACGGAAGGCGGGACGGCAGATGCTTCAACTCATCAAGAATGAGCATAAGAAAATGATGAGGAAAAAGATCACATTCATTGCTCTTGGATTGATCGTTGTGTTTCAATTGGCGATGGCTCTAGCGTTGAAACGAGTCATTTCCAGCTTTGGTGGACAAGACACTGTCGCCAACTATTTTGCTTATTCCACGAATGTCGTATTTATTTTACAGGTGCTCGCAGTTGTCATTGGCGCGACCTTGATCTCAACAGAATTTCAAAAAAGAACAATCAAGTTTTTATTGATCCGGCCCAAAACAAGGCTGCAAATTTTTCTGTCAAAATACATCACACTTGTGCTGACGGTCATATATTTGTTTGTTTTTTATTATGTATTAGCTTTTTTATTTGGCTTTATTTTCTTTGGTACTGAATTTGATGAAAGTACGGGACGATTATTTCAGCATACGTTTGCTGTTATCGGATCTCAGTGGGTGGAAGTGATGATGATGGCAAGCTTCGCTTTTATGTGTTCCAGCTTGTTTAGGAACAGCCTCGTTGCGCTTGTGACCTCGTTTTTTGTTTTATATGCGGCGAAATCACTTGTGCCTATTATGTCTCTTTTAGAAAATCAGTGGGGGAAAATCCTGCTTTTTGCTAATACGGACTTTACTCAGTACAGCTTTCAAGGACCGCCGCCTTTTCATGGCATGAGTCCTTTGTTTTCTCTATTTATGGTAGGGGCGCATTTTGTTTTCTTTGTTGGCACGGCTTGGGTTCTTTTTTGGAAGCGTGATGTAAATGTGTAAAAATTGTGTCAAATAACAAGAAAAATTCGTGACATCTTTGTGAAAACGAGTCTGTATTTCACGATAACCGGCTGATTTTGTCTTATAATAAGAGGGAGTCTTGGAGGTGGCACTATCGTGAAAAATTTCATTACGGCTTTACCCATTTTGTTGTTGCTGTCGTTTTCGTTTGTGTCTTTTGCCTTCCAGTTTGATCATCTTATTTATTTCAGACTAGCGCTGGGGATCTTTTCGTTAGCGGGTCTTTTCTTTCTGTATACACTTAAAAGAAACATGAAATGGTTCATGGTTTATTTATATGCGAGCTGGATCATTCTTGCTGCCGTCACAACCTTTGAGGAACCTGTCTTTTCTCAGTTCTTCTTCGGTGGTTTAACAATGACAATGGGTTATCTCACATATATGCTCATTTATTTAGGAATGAAGCAGGACCGTGTAGCGAAATCACATTAAAACAAAAGCCGATAAAATCACATCATAGATTTTATCGGCTTTTTTCTTTTTGTTGAAAAAGACAAAAGAGACGAGCAGCCAGCTGTGACTGCTCGTCTTATGTTTATGATTCACGTCCAGCAGCTGCAAGCTGCTCCTGATGCTTCTTGTCGATTGTTTCGTATATACTTTCCATCATTTTAGGGTCGCGCATGATGGCCTTCTTGTTCTCTTCAATCAATTGCTGATATGTTTTGATTTTCTTCTTAGACATGTGACTCATCGCTCCTTTATATAAGTATAGATGTCTATAGGATTTCATATAGATGAAATTGATAATCATTATCAATTAGCAACTCTATTATACAAAGCAAAATGTCAGAAGTAAAGAATCTATTCAGAAAATTCACGTAACCGACAAATTCGAAGCCTAGTCGACGCTCATTCTTTCCCAGGAAATAATTCCTGTCATTTCTTGTCGTAAGTGAAACATCTATATAAAACATTCTTTTGCTCATTGAAACGTTTTGGATGTGCAACTCGTCTTATGGAGAGATTTGATGTAAGAGATGGGGAAGAAAAAAGACACCAGCAAGCGTTTGCTGATGTCCTTCGTTTAACCAATTAAGAAACGTGCCCTTGAAGAAACTCTGTCACTTCTTCAGGTGATTTTGCGTTTGCGCTGTGTAAATGACCTGTTTTTTCGCCATTTTTGAAAATCAACAGGCTTGGAATACCCATGACCTGATACGTTTCTGCTAATTCAGGGAAATCATCTTTGTTTATTTCAAACCATTCATGGTGAGCATAAGCCTCTAAGATGTCTGGAATGAACATGTCCATTCTTGTACAGTCAGGACACCATGTTGCAAAGAATTTAACGATGACTTCTTTGTCAGATTGAATGATTTCATTGAATTGTTCAGTACTTGTGATTTTTTTCAATTTGTCACAACTCCTTTTCAATGTCATTTTAATATAAAATAATGGCGAATGACATACAAATGCTCGGGAGGCGCTTACAACCTTTACAAATCATTTCAATTCCGTAACAACAAAAATTAATTAGAGCATTTTTGCTTGAAAGTGATAAGATAGTAAAGATGAATTTTAGTGGGGGGAGTATCCATTGAAAATAAGTTTAGGATTGATTTACGGCGGAAAGTCAGCCGAACATAATGTATCACTGCAAACAGCCCTTGCAGTTACAAAAGCACTTAACACTGAGAAGTTCGATATACATCCAATTTATATTACAGAAGAGGGCGAATGGCTAAGAGGAGAAAAACTCACTGAACCAGTTTCAAACGTCAAAATGCTTCAATTTGAACAGAACGCAAAGACGTTTTTACCAACTTCTTTAAATGAGAGCATGTTCCCGCAGCCTGCATCTGCTGATGAGAAGATTGATGTTGTCTTCCCATTGCTGCATGGGCCAAATGGTGAAGATGGAACGATGCAAGGATTACTTGAACTGCTAAATATCCCGTATGTCGGCAACGGCGTTCTTGCTTCTGCCGCGGGTATGGATAAAGTCATGATGAAAGATGTTTTTGCTCAAGCAGGACTTGCACAAGCAAAGCACCTTTCCTTCAATAAAAAAGACTATGAAAAGGCCACACCAGACAGCTTAGAACAGGTGGAACAAATACTTGGCTATCCATGCTTTGTGAAACCTGCCAACATGGGGTCAAGTGTTGGAATTAGCAAATGCCGCAGCAAAGAAGAGCTGCAAACCGCATTCGACTTGGCTTTCCAATATGATCGTCGTGTGGTCGTCGAAGAAGGCGTCGTTGGAAGAGAAATCGAAATTGGTGTATTAGGAAATGACGAGCCGAAATGCTCTGTCGTTGGTGAAATTGCACCTAAAACAGATTTTTATGACTACAAAGCAAAATATGAAGATGGCGATACAGATTTGATCATTCCTGCAAGCGTGTCAGAGGATGAATACAAGACGATTCATGATATGGCGATTAAGGCATTTAAAGCCCTCGATGGATCTGGTCTTGTACGTGCAGACTTCTTCCTCACAGAAAAAGGCGAAGTGTTGATCAATGAAGTGAATACAATGCCTGGATTCACACCATTTAGTATGTTCCCGCTGCTTTGGAAACACACTGGTGTAGAGTATCCAGAGCTGATTGAAAAGCTAGTGTCACTTGCAATTGAACGCCATCAAGAAAAACAAACCATTAAAACGACTTTTTAATGTGAGCAACAAGCAGACACTATCCTTAGGTAGTGTCTCTTTTCCTTCAAACGTGAAATGAGAAAGAGAGGCGAAAAAATCATGATCAAACGTACAGTGAAACAAATCGCCCAAATGGCTGGTGGGACACTATCTAATCAAGCTTTTGGCGAAGAGCAAATTCACGGAGTGACAACAGATACACGAAAAGTATCAAAAGGTGCATTGTTTATCCCCCTAATTGGAGAACATTTTAACGGTCACACATTTGCTTCTAAAGCAGTGGAGCTTGGAGCCGCAGCTGTTCTTTGGAATCAAAAAGAAGCCAATCCACCGTTCGGTGTACCTGTCATTCTTGTAGAGGATACACTGGCAGCACTACAACAGCTGGCAAAATCATACTTGAAAGAAGAAAAACCTCGTGTTGTCGGTATTACAGGAAGTAATGGGAAAACCACAACGAAAGACATGATTCATTCCGTCTTACAAACGGCTTATCAAGTTCATAAAACAGATGGTAACTTTAATAATCATATCGGTCTACCGCTCACCATTCTTGCAATGCCGGAAGGAACAGATATTGCTGTGTTGGAGATGGGGATGAGTGCAAAAGGTGAGATCGAGTTTTTGTCAAAACTCGCTGAGCCTGATGCAGCAGTCATCACCAATATTGGAGAATCTCATATGCAAGATTTGGGATCAAGAGAAGCCATTGCTGATGCAAAATGTGAAATCACAAAAGGATTAAAAGAGGATGGCATCTTTTATTACTTAGGAGATGAACCCTTGCTGCGCGAGAGAGCGACTGCACTTTCGCAGCGTGTGAAAACCTTTGGAGAAGCAGAAGACTGCGATATCAAGGTAACGCATATCAACCAGCTTGCAGAAGGAACTGAATTTCAAGTCGAAGGGTATGCCCAGGGGTTTCTCATTCCTGTATTAGGGAAACATAATGTAAAAAATGCCCTTGCTGCAATTGCCATAGGCCAGCACTTTGAACTGAATGAAAGACAAATCGCCCAAGGACTCATGCAAACAAAGTTGACAGGGATGCGTCTTGAGCTGTTTAAAACAGAGAAAGGAATCACTGTTATCAATGATGCGTATAATGCAAGTCCTACTTCCATGAAAGCTGCAATTGATCTTGTAGGAGATATGGACGGCTTCGCTAATCGCATTCTTGTCCTTGGAGACATGCTCGAGATGGGCAGCGAAGAAGAAAGGTATCATTATGAACTAGGCCGCTACATCAAGCCTGAATTTATTGATCATGTGATGACGTATGGCCGCCTAGGTGCATTCATCGCTGAAGGAGCAAAGAAATCATTCAGTGACGCGCGCGTGTCCTCATTTATGGACAAAGAGGAACTGAAGAAAAAACTTGCTGACGTAGCAGGTCCTGACGATGTTGTTCTAGTCAAAGCCTCACGCGGCATGAGATTAGAAGAAGTCATTACTGCACTATAAAGAGTGAGCGGCAAAGAAGGTGACAGAATGATTGGCTGTCTATGTATACATGGATTCACTGGCGCGCCCTATGAAGTGGAACCGCTGGCGCAATATTTAAAGCAGAAGACAGATTGGAACGTTCAGTCAGTCACGCTTCCGGGGCATGGAGATGAGCTTCAGCTCAAAGGCATTTTCTATCAAGAATGGATTGCAACAGCTGAATTAGAACTGCTATCTCTTTACCGAACATGCGACACCATTTTTTTGATCGGCTTTTCCATGGGGGGAATGATTGCTTCTTATCTAGCAGCGAAGTATCCGGTTGCTCGTCTCGTTCTTTTAAGTGCTGCGGCTAAATATGTGAATCCAAAACAAATGATTCAAGACACAAGGCAGATGTTGAAGGAATCACTGTCTGGGCTGATTGATACGAATCCTTTGTATGATAGATACCGCCATAAGCTAACGAGCACGCCGCTGTCAGCTGCTGTAGAATTTATGAAGCTGGTGAAGCAAACGAAGAGCTCCCTTGAGAAGCTTCACCTCCCTGTGTTAATTGTTCAAGGTGAAAGTGATGGGATTGTGCCCGCTTCAAGTGCAGAATTTATTGATCATAAAATCCCGTCTCGTCAGAAAGAAATGTTTTATTTACCTGATTGTAAACACCATGTTTGTCACGAGCCATGTGCACAGCAATTGTTTGAAAAAGTAGAGCAATTTCTAAAAAAAACAATTTAATCTATAGAAAAGCGAAAATGTGGCTAAACTAATATAAATTGAATCCCACTTGTTAAAAATTGCATCATTTTTGTCGAATGAGTGACAAGCCTATGGTACAATAGGAAAGAAAAGGTGGTTGATTCGGTTGTTTCATTATGACGGAAAAACCTTTGTCCCGCAGTCTAATTCGAGTAACGGAGAAGTATCGGCAGGAACCATATTTCAATATCGTCAGGACGGGAATATATTAACGGGCACATATCAAGGCGGCAGTATTGTATCTGGTGTACTTGTAGGAACTGTGAATGAGGATGGAACACTTCATTTTAGGTACCACCATGTCAGCAAAGACGGCAGCATGAGAAGCGGGTCTTGCAATTCTACACCTAAGCAGTTGGATAACGGAAAAATTCAACTGTTCGAAAAGTGGAAATGGATGGATGGAGATCAAAGTGATGGTGAATCTGTCATTGTGGAACAGTAGATATATCCATTTCTGTCTTGTTGAAAAACAAATAGTGTAATGGTAAGATATAAGGTAGGGTAATTCGGGCTTTGTATATAATGGACCTGTCCTTTCGGAAAAGGGCAGTTTTTAATGATCATTCACGAGATTACTGAAACAGCAATTAGAAGGAGTTTGAATAATTTGACTATAACGTTTCAAGATTTTCAATTAAGCGAAAGTCTCATGAAAGCTATTAACCGCATGGGATTTGAAGAAGCAACACCGATTCAAGCGGAAACAATTCCTCTCGGTCTTCAGAATAAAGATGTCATTGGACAAGCACAAACAGGAACAGGAAAAACTGCAGCATTTGGTATTCCTCTTGTAGAAAAAATCGACCCAGCGTCTCCAAATATCCAAGCGATTATCATTGCGCCAACAAGAGAATTAGCGATTCAAGTATCTGAAGAGCTATACAAAATTGGCCAAGACAAGCGTGCGCGCGTACTTCCGATTTACGGTGGACAAGATATCGGCCGCCAAATCCGTTCGCTCAAGAAAAATCCTCATATCATCGTAGGGACTCCAGGACGTTTACTCGATCACATTAACCGTCGTACAATGCGTCTTCAAAATGTTGAAACAGTTGTGCTTGATGAAGCAGACGAAATGCTAAACATGGGTTTCATCGAAGACATTGAATCGATCCTTTCAAATGTACCAAGTGAACACCAAACACTTTTATTCTCTGCGACAATGCCTGCACCAATTAAGCGCATTGCAGAGCGTTTCATGACAAACCCAGAACATGTAAAAGTAAAAGCAAAAGAAATGACTGTCTCTAACATCCAACAGTTCTACTTGGATATCCACGAGCGTAAGAAGTTTGACACATTGACTCGTCTTCTTGACATTCAATCACCTGAGCTTTCAATTGTCTTCGGCCGTACGAAACGCCGTGTTGACGAATTGACAGAAGCGCTTAACCTTAGAGGTTATACAGCTGAAGGAATTCATGGTGACCTGACACAAGCAAAACGTATGGTTGCGCTTCGTAAATTCAAAGAAGGTTCAATCGATGTGCTTGTAGCAACAGACGTTGCAGCACGTGGACTTGATATCTCAGGCGTAACACACGTGTATAACTTTGACGTGCCACAAGATCCAGAGAGCTACGTACACCGTATTGGACGTACAGGACGTGCTGGACGTACAGGTATGGCGGTGACATTTATCACACCGCGTGAAAAAGATATGCTTCGTGCGATTGAGCAAACGACTAAACGTAAAATGGAACGTATGAAAGAACCAACTCTAGATGAAGCAATTGAAGGTCAACAGCAAGTAACCATTGATCGTCTGCGCACAATCATCAGTGAAAACAACTTAAACTTCTACATGACAGCTGCTGCTGAATTGCTAGAAGATAATGATTCTGTCACAGTGGTTGCGGCTGCCATCAAAATGATGACAAAAGAGCCAGATGCAACGCCTGTTCGTTTGACAGATGAAGCACCAATGATTTCAAAACGCAATCGTAACAACCGCAGCTCTTCTAAACGTAGAGACGGTGGCGGCGGAGGCGGCTATCGCGGGAAAAGCCGTTCATCTTACGGTGATAAAAAGCGTTCTTCAAATGACCGCAATCGTTCTTCTAACGATCGTCGTCAAAAGAAATCTTATAACAACTAATTCAAGAGCGAATCCTTTGCAGGATTCGCTTTTTTTAACAGGTTTGTTGAAACTTTTTAGGCTTTGTTTCGTAATATATTGATAGAAAAGTAAGAGAATGGGGGAAGAATGTGAGAAAACAGCCGCAACGTCAAATTAGTTTAAATGGTTTAAAGGTATGGCGTCTTCAAAATGGAATTATCTCATTGATTTTCTTACTCATCATCATTGGGGTATTTGTTGCTAGTTATTATCTTCAATGGCCATATTGGATTGGCGCCATCCTCGCCGGTTTATGGGTCTTACAGGTCATTTTTGGCATTTGGCTTATACCGAAAATCCGTCATCGCATCTGGCGCTACGAAGTATTCGAAAATGAAATTGAAATTCAGCATGGACTCATTCGTGTCACACGTGTGATTGTGCCGATGGTGCGAGTCCAGCATGTCGATACATCGCAAGGACCGCTTTTAAGGCGCTACCGTTTGGCATCTGTTCAAATATCGACTGCTGCTACAGTTCATGATATACCGGCGCTAGAATTAGAAGAAGCAGATGAGCTTCGTGATTACATATCTCGTTTAGCAAGGGTGACGGAAGATGATGTCTGAACCAAAACGTGTACATCCAATCTCGATGTTCATTGATTTTATATCAGATGCCGTATCCATGATCAAAAACTTCATTATCCCTTTTTTCGTGCTTATTTTTGTGAACTCGAATTCGAGCATTCGTTTTTATGCATTTATCATTCTTGGTGTGCTTCTTTTATGGAAAGCTGTTTCAACCGTTTTAGCATGGAGGCGATTCACCTACCGGATGGAAGATGATGAATTTCGCGTGGAATCCGGCGTCATCACAAAAAAGAAAAAATATATTTCGTTAGAACGAATTCAAACGGTGAATACAAGTGAAGGTATCTTCCAGCGGATTTTCGGCTTGGTGCGGGTCCAAATCGAAACAGCAGGCGGAACGGACGGTCCGGAAGTGAGCCTGACGGCGATTACAAAAGCAGAAGCGGAACAATTAAAGCAATCAATTTTCAACCGGAAGAAAAGCTTGCAGCAAGAAGAGGTGTTGGATGAAAATAGGGATGTTCCGCATGATCCTCTGACAGCGCAACAACCTGTAGAAGAAGAAATGAATGTTTCCTATCGGATGGGTGTACCAGAGCTGCTTTTGGCTGCGACCACTTCAAGCGGAATCGGAGTCATTATTTCCGGGTGTCTTGCCATTTACACACAAATAGATGAAATTCTTCCTTTGGACGGATTCTTTAAGCGGTTCTCTTTTTTAAGTCATGCGAGTGTTGAGATTTATGCGATTCTCATATTTCTTGCCGTATTGATTGCGTGGATTCTTAGTGTTGGGGTAACAGCCCTTCAATATGCGAATTTTACCGCAAAACGAAAAGGGAAAGACATCATCATCACAAGAGGGCTCATCGAGAGGCATCAAATGACCATTCCACTTGCGAGAATTCAAGCAGTGAAAATCAAAGAAAATATTCTCCGTGAGCCTTTTGGCTTTGCGACGGTGATGCTTGTGAGCGCAGGAGGTTCTATTACAGAAAAAGAAACCTCTTCCGTCTTATTTCCGCTTATTCGGAAGAAAAAAATCAACGAACTGCTGTCTCAATTCACAGATCATTATCACTTGGCGCCAGAAGCTGAACTGAAAAAGGTGCCAAAGCGTTCACTCAAACGCTACCTGATCTCTTTCGGTTTTGTGCCATTACTTGTCGGCGTGATCCTATCTGTACGTTTTCCGCCATGGGGGTATTTGGCACTTATTCCGCTTCCTATTGCTTTGGTTTTTGGCTATTTAGCTTATAAACAATCAGGCTATACGATCAAAGATCCATTGATTCAACTGACATCAAGAGGCATTGGCAAAACCACTGGCATTGTCTTGAGAAAACGAATGCAAAACTATACGATGACGCAATCTTTCTTCCAAAAGAAAGGCCGATTGGCGAGTATTCACACCTTTGTGAAATCCTCTGCACTGCTTGATTCCTTTGGTGTGCATCACCTTGAGGAAGAAGATGCTGCTCGTGTAATGGATTGGTATTCGTATGAAAAAAATAAATCTTCTTAAACAAAAAATGTCGATCAGCTTCCCGTTCATAGGAGTGATCGACATTTTTTATGAGGTTAGTAGCGTCTTTTTTTTGAATGGAAAAATAGCGTAAGAGGTGCTAAAAGCATGCCGCCGATCAATCCAAATAAGTGAGCCATAATATTGATGTTTGAGTTAACGAAAGTCATGATGACAGAGACTGCAAGAATCGTTATGATCACCTGAGAATTGCCGCGGTCCATCATGTGCGGTTTAAATAGAACAAGGTATAAATAAACGCCAAACAAACCGAAGATGGCACCAGAAGCGCCGACATGTACATACTCTAAAGGCTCTACCCAATAGGTTCCGAGATTGCCAATGAACCCTGCACCAAGATAGATGATCAGAAATCGAACTTTCCCAAGCAAATACTCAAGCGCTGGAGCGAATAAGAACAAGGACATAGAATTGAACAAAATATGGGTCAGACTTCCGTGAAGGAAAATAGGTGTGACGAGCCGCCACCATTCTCCGGCAGCTACCCCATAATTGAAACCGACGAGATGGTCGTGACCAAGCTGTATAAGAGGGATAGGAATCGCAAATATAAGCCACAGACCAATTTGCAAAGCAAGGATCGTTGTTACGATTGGATACGATCTAATAAATTGTTGAAAGCTCTCCGTTCGAATAAACATAACAAACCCCTTTTGACTAGATAATGGTAAGTTTATAGTAACACGTTTATGAAGAGAACATCCAAATTAGTACGAGTATCATAGGAGGTACCTCATGATTAAAGGAATAGGCATTGATATTGTAGAAATCAACCGGCTCGCGCGAGTGCTTAACAGACAGCCTCGTTTACCAGAACGAATTTTAACGTTAAGTGAACAAGACATCTTTAACGAACTCAGTGAAAAGAGGCAGCTGGAATTTTTGGCGGGACGGTTTGTAGCAAAGGAAGCTTTCGCTAAAGCTTACGGAACGGGAATCGGCCGGCATTTAAGCTTTCATGACTTGGAAATCCAGAAAGACGAACATGGAAAACCTTTCATCAAAAGCAAGAAAACGATGGGCGACCAGGTTCATGTGTCCATCACTCACACGAAAGAATATGCTGCTGCACAAGTTTTAATTGAAAGGTTGTCAAGCTAGTCTGCATATTGTTTGTCCCCCCTTCATATATTGGGTAGTGCGATAAGGAAGGGCGAGTTGCTAACAGGCTTTGATGGTTCGCGGTACGCAGTTAACTCTTGAGGCGTACTGTTAAAGTCAAACAAGCGGTTTCTTCCTTTTAACACAATTAACGAAGGGGTTGAAAAGGGTGAGAAAAAGCTTTGTTTTGCTTGTAACGGGAATCCTTTTTGTACTGATTCTCTCCGCATGCGGTCAAAAATCTCAGCAGGATATCGTTGGAGATTTAAACAAAAAGGCAGAGGAAATGACATCATACAAAGCCAAAGCAAAAATGACCATTGAGACAGGAAATGACCCGCAGGAGTATCGAGTAGAAATTTGGTACAAGAAGCCGGAACTTTACCGTGTCTATTTAGAAAATCCGAAAAAGGATCAGAGTCAAGTCATTTTAAGAAATGGCAATGGTGTGTTTGTGCTGACACCTTCATTGAACAAGAGCTTCCGTTTCCACAGTGATTGGCCAAATAATAGCAGTCAGGTCTACTTATTTGAGTCACTCGTGAAGGACATTAAAAATGACAGTGCAGCTCAGTTCAAAGCGAAAGATTCAAAGTATGTGTTCGAAACCAAAACCAATTATCAGCACAACCAAATGCTGCCTACCCAAGAGATTACCTTTCATAAAAAAACAATGGCGCCTGCCAGTGTGAAAGTACTGGATAGCGACAAAAAGCCAATGGTGAAAGTGGAATTCTCTCACTTTGAATTCAATAAATCCTTTGACAAAGATGCATTTGATGAGAAGAAAAACATGACACTCTCTCAAATGGATGTAGCCACAAGTGCAGACTCATCTGACAGCTTTGCGGTGAAAACGCCAGTTGATATGCCAGAGGGCGTGAAGAAGATGGAAGAGAAAGAAATGATGACAGATGCTGGGAAACGTTATGTGATGACGTATGGCGGTAAGAAATCCTTCACACTCATTCAGGAAAAAGCGAGAGTAGCTGAAGCATCTACGCCTGTGACGATGAACGGCGAGCCAGTCGACCTTGGCATGACAGTTGGGGTTCTCACAGATCAATCCCTTTCATGGACATCTGACGGAGTGGACTACTTGATTTCTTCAAGTGATCTATCGAAGGAAGAGCTCTTGATGGTTGCAAAGAGTGTAGAAGGCCAGTCAGCTAAATAAATAAATATCTCAGGCGAGAGCCTTGGAAATGAAACATCAGCCCTATGCAAGGGCTGATGTTTTTTGATTTGTTTCACATTATTCTTGATTTTTAGTATCATAATGAAGGTATTGAATCATTCAATAGGGAAGTGTGACGGATGGACACAAATGCCTTTTATAGAGACACATGGGCAGAAATTAATTTAACAGCAATTAAGCATAATGTTTCACATATGAAAGATCATATTGGTCAAAGTGTTCAACTGATGGCTGTGGTGAAAGCCAATGCATATGGACATGGAGATATAGAAGTGGCAAGAGCTGCCCTCAAAGCAGGAGCAGACTTATTAGCCGTAGCCTTTTTAGATGAGGCCGTTTCTTTAAGAAATAAAGGCATCAAAGCACCGATTCTTGTACTCGGCGCCGTACCGCCGGAATATGTCAAAGCCGCCGTTCGATACAATGTCATCATGACCGCTTACTCCATCGATTGGCTGAGAGAAGTCACCACAATGATGAAAGGGCAGATGGGACAACCTATACGTTTTCATTTGAAAATAGACAGCGGAATGAACCGATTAGGTGTGAAAACGATAGAGCAAGTGAACGAAGTGAAAAAGCTTGTCAGTGAACACTCTTATTTACAGCTGGAAGGCGTATTTACTCACTTTGCGACAGCAGATGAAAAGGATGAGGCCTACTTTGATCGGCAGGTCGATACCTTTCAAACATTGCTCGAGCCGCTTCATACGGACAAGCTGCTCGTTCATTGCGCCAACAGTGCAGCAGGTCAAAGGTTTAAAGACGTTTTGTTTAATATGGTTCGCTTCGGCATCAGTATGTACGGGCTGTCACCGTCAGAAGAAATCAAGGATGAATTGCCTTTCAAGCTGGAAGAAGCCATGTCTCTTCATACAAAGCTTGCCCATGTGAAGCACATTCAAAAGGGTGAGAGTGTCAGCTACGGGGCGACGTATACAGCCAATCAAGATACGTGGATCGGCACGGTTCCAGTCGGCTATGCAGATGGGTGGATCAGGAAGCTGGCAGGAACGGAAGTGCTCGTTGGCGGAAAGCGCCGGAAGATCGCAGGAAGGGTTTGCATGGATCAATTCATGATTGAACTGAAAGACAATCTTCCAGTAGGGGAGCCGGTCGTTTTAATTGGTAAGCAAGGGGGAGACATGGTATCAGTCGATGAAATCGCAAAAAGGCTTGAAACCATTAACTATGAAGTCACTTGCTCGATTGGCCACCGCATCCCAAGAGTATATATGGAGGACGGCAAAAGAGTGCATGTACGGAATCCGCTGCTTCAAAGCGGGCCAAGCTTTTTATAAACAGTGTTCAAAAGAACGATGGTCAAACTGACTTCGTTCTTTTTTATTCGACAAAAGTAGGGTAAACATTCTCCCTTTTTTAGAGATTTTGGAAATACCGTATGATTTTCGGAAAAAAGCGTATAATGGGAAAGAGGAACTCCATTATCATCTTGATTTACGGGTGGCGAGCCGCTTCATGTTCTAATAAGAAATCATGAAAAAACAGCTTTGCTTGTGCATTGAATAATGGTATGATTAGTCTTGGAATGGATCGATACGGTATCCGTAAGTTTTGTGGAGGTGTATGTTTTTTGTCTGAATCCAGCGCAACAAACGAAATGAAGATTCGACTGCCGGAGACTTTAATGTCTGAGATCGAACGAGTAGCAGAGCAGGATAAGGTAACAAGAAATGAATTGATCTACCGAGCGACAAAAACGTATATTCGTGAACGTAATATTCGACAAAATCGTGAATCGATGAGACGCGGCTACATGGAGATGGCGAAAATTAATCTGAATATCTCTTCAGAGGCACAATACGCAGAGTTTGAGGCTGAGAATACAGTTGAGCGATTAGTCAGCGGGGGTTAAACATTTGATTGTTAAACGCGGTGATGTTTACTTTGCTGATTTATCTCCTGTTGTTGGCTCCGAGCAGGGCGGGGTTCGCCCAGTATTGGTGATTCAAAATGACATTGGAAATCGCTTCAGCCCGACTGCTATCGTTGCAGCCATAACAGCCCAAATACAAAAAGCGAAATTACCGACTCACGTCGAAATCAATGCAAAGCGCTACGGCTTTGAACGAGATTCTGTCATTCTTTTGGAACAGATTCGTACAATCGATAAACAAAGATTGACAGATAAAATCACACATCTTGATGATGAGATGATGGAGAAGGTTGATGAAGCCTTACAAGTTAGTTTGGCTCTTATTGATTTTTAATATGGTGATATTTGGTTGCTCTCCTGTGAGCAACTTTTTTTTGTGTTCATTTTTTATTAAGGCTATAATGGAGAGAGAATGAAAGTTATTGTTTTTTATGTATGTAGGGGGTAAAATATGTCGAATCATATCGTGTTAGCTTTTGCGAGAGCGCACCAAAAGGAATTAGAAAAAGAATGGACTGACATCTTCAAACGACTCGGAGAAGAAGAAACGGACATGATGCTAAACGATAAAATGTATGAAACGATTTGTTCCGAATATGTCCAGCTTATTCTAGCATCCCTTTCAGAGGCGAATGCTGAGGATTTTGAAGAAAAAGTGCAATCTTTTGCTTTAAAAATTGTACAAATGGGTATATCACTTAAGTTACTGGCAAAAGGGCTAACGGAAATCCGTTCACACTTATATCACAAAATGAACAGTGACAAAAATACTGAACAAGGAAGTAATGAGCTCATATGGGAAATTGATCGGTTCATCTCACCAGTTCATAACGAAATATTGAATCACTACTCCATCTCATGGGAGAAAACCGTCAACCTTCAAAAAATTGCGTTACAAGAACTTTCTGCTCCGCTGATTCCGGTGTTTGAGCACATCACTGTCATGCCTCTTGTCGGAACAATTGATACAGACCGTGCGAAGAAGATCATGGAGAATCTGTTAAATGGCGTTGTGAAGCATCGGTCACAGGTGGTCTTAATCGACATCACCGGTGTACCTGTCGTCGATACAATGGTGGCACACCATATCATTCAAGCGTCAGAGGCTGTGAGATTAGTAGGTGCAAAATGCTTATTAGTCGGTATTCGTCCAGAAATCGCCCAAACCATCGTCACCCTTGGAATTGATTTATCTCAAGTTACAACAAAGAATACCCTTCAAAAAGGAATTCAAACTGCTTTAGAAATGACAAATCGAAAAATTGTTTCATTGGAGGGGAAACCCAGTGAGAAATCACCCGAAGATTCCAATCTTAAAATTATATAATTGTCTTCTAATTTCGATACAGTGGGAGCTTGATGACCAAACAGCCCTTCACTTTCAAGAAGATTTGCTGAATAAAATTCATGAAACAGGAGCGAACGGCGTTGTCATTGACCTAACATCTGTTGATATGATCGATTCATTTATCGCAAAAGTATTAGGCGATGTCATCACGATGTCAAAGCTCATGGGGGCAAAAGTTGTATTAACAGGAATACAGCCGGCAGTCGCTGTAACACTCATTGAACTTGGTATATCACTGGAAGAAATTCAGACAGCATTAGATCTTGAACAAGGGCTTGAGACATTGAAGCGGGAATTGGGGGAATAGATATGAAAGACCAATCCTGTGTGAAAATTTTGACGGAATGGGACATAGTTGCGGCAAGACAACTGGGACGAAATGTTGCTAAAGAATTAGGCTTTGGAACAGTTGACCAAGCAAGAATTACGACGGCTATTTCTGAATTAGCACGAAACATCTATTTATACGCTGGTAAAGGTCAGATTTGTATAGAAGAAGTGATGGAGCGCGGAAAGCGTGGACTCAAAATCATTGCAGCCGATGAAGGACCTGGCATCATGGATATACGTAAAGTGATGGAAGACGGTTTTTCTACATCAGGCGGACTCGGAGCAGGTCTTCCGGGAGTCAGAAGACTGATGGATGATTTTAAATTAGATTCTACACAAGAACAAGGAACGGAGATACAAGCTGTCAAGTGGCTTCGCTAGGAGGGAAACCATGGATTTTAAGGAGGTAATGGAGCAGCGGTATCATCAGCTGCTCAGTCGTTATATCAGTGATCTAACTGAAACATCGCTTTATCAAGCTCAAAAATTTAGCCGAAAAACCATTGAGCATCAAATACCTCCTGAAGAAATAGTGAGTGTTCACCGAAAAGTGATTCAGGAGCTATACCCTGATTTGCCGGAAGATGTCTTTCATTCACTAGACTTCTTAATTGAAGTCATGATTGGGTACGGACTTGCCTACCAGGAACATTTAACACTCAGAGGCATCCAGCAAGAAATTAAATCAGAGATTGAAATTGCTGCAAATGTTCAGCAAACCCTTCTGGAAACGAAAATACCAGAAGGTGACACCTTTGATATTGGTGCCATTAGTGTGCCGGCAAAACAGATGAGTGGAGATTATTTTCACTTTGTCACCGATCACGATACAATCAATATCGCGATCGCAGATGTGATTGGGAAAGGCATCCCGGCTGCGCTCTGTATGTCGATGATTAAGTATGCGATGGATTCCTTGCCGGAGTCAGGGAGCGGCCCAACAAAGGTCCTAAAAACCCTTAATCGTGTTGTCGAACAAAACGTAGACCCAAGCATGTTTATCACCATGTTCTATGGCAGCTATAATACAGAAACACATGAATTTAAATACGCATCGGCTGGTCATGAGCCGGGCTTTTTCTATTGCAAAAAAGAGAATCAATTTTACGATTTAGATGCTAGAGGACTTGTCCTTGGAATCGCACCAGACTTTGACTACAAGCAGTATGAGAAGCACTTGGACGCAGGAGATATGGTGATCTTATTCTCTGATGGTGTCACAGAATCTAAGTCAGAGGACGGTTTCTTAGAGCGGGAGGATATCAAAGCGCTTATAGCAGAGCACCTATCCTACTCAGCTCAGGAAATGGTCGATGCCATCTATGCCAGCTTACTCAAGCTGCAAGATTTTCAGCTTCACGATGACTTCACTTTACTTGTGCTCAAAAGAAAGGTTTAGAAAGTGAAGATGCGGGTATATAAAATTCTAGGAAACAAGAATTTCGAGGTGAATGCATAATGAATATGACAGTGAAAGAGCATCAAATAGATCAAAAAACGAAAATTAGTGTCAGCGGAGAAATCGATGTGTACTCCGCACCTGAGCTAAGAGAAACGCTCATGCCTAAAGCCGAGGCGGGAGAGCATCTTGAAATCTGTTTGAAGGATGTTACGTATATGGATAGTACAGGATTAGGTGTATTTGTTGGGCTGTTTAAAGCGGCTCAAAAAGCAGGTGGAACATTAAAGCTTGAGAACTTGTCAGATCGGCTTGTAAGGTTGTTTGAAATTACTGGACTAAAGGACATCATTGACATTTCTGCAAAGACAGAGGGTGGGGTACAATGAACGAATCAGTAGATCTAATCGAGATGAAAATCCCAGCGAAACCAGAATACGTAGGCATCATTCGCCTGACTCTTTCAGGCGTAGCAAGTCGAATGGGCTATGTTTACGAAGAGATTGAAGACTTAAAAATTGCCGTCAGTGAGGCTTGTACAAATGCAGTTCAGCATGCCTACAAAGGTGAACATGGCGAAGATGGAGAGGTAGCTGTTCGCTTTCTTGTCTACGAGGATCGTCTAGAAATCATTGTCGCGGACAAAGGCGGTAGCTTTGACTTTAAGCAAAAGCAGGAAGACCTAGGACCGTACACATCTGCTCATACGGTCGATCAATTGGCAGAAGGAGGTCTTGGTTTATACTTAATGCAAACATTGATGGATGAAGTCGAGGTGCAAGCAAACTCCGGAGTTACCGTTGCGATGACAAAGTTTTTAAACAGGGAGCGAGTTGACCATGACACAACCATCCAAAACTATGAAACTAACTAAAGATGAAGTGGATCGCCTCATCCAAAGCTATCAATCCAATCAAGATGAGCAGGCGCAGCTCACGCTGGTCGAATGCTATACAAACTTGGTCGATATGCTGGCAAAAAAATATTCCAAAGGAAAAAGCTTTCATGAAGATCTCAGACAAGTTGGAATGATTGGTTTACTCGGCGCTATTAAGCGATATGACCCGCTCGTCGGTAAATCATTTGAAGCCTTTGCCATTCCAACCATCATCGGAGAAATCAAACGCTTTTTACGAGATAAAACATGGAGTGTCCATGTACCAAGGCGGATAAAAGAGCTTGGACCAAGAATCAAGATGGCAGTTGATCATCTGACAACGGAGACGCAAAAGTCACCTAAAGTTCAAGAAATTGCAGAATACCTAGATGTGACAGAAGAAGAAGTACTTGAAACAATGGAGATGGGCAAAAGCTATCAAGCACTGTCTGTTGACCAAGGCGTAGAGGCTGATTCTGAAGGAAGTACAGTCACCATTTTAGACGTTGTCGGCTCACAAGAAGAGGGCTACGAACGTGTAAACCAAAAAATGATGCTTGAGAGTGTGCTTCATGTTCTGACAGATCGAGAAAAAGAGATTATCGATCTGACTTATTTACAAAATAAGAGTCAGAAAGAAACAGGCGATTTACTCGGGATATCCCAAATGCATGTATCGAGACTGCAACGGAAGGCAGTTAAAAAGCTACGAGATGCATTATCAGAAGATGCGTCTATGGAGCTAGGGTAATGAAGCAGATTGAACAGCATGAGCATGTGAATGCCATTATCTATCAATCGAATAAAGAAGGGAAATCATGCTGCGGGGACAGTTTTTTTATTAAAGCAGATGATGAAGAACTAATTTGTGCTGTGGCAGACGGATTAGGCAGCGGTCAGTTCGCCAATGAATCATCTTCTTTAGTCAGCGAAATTGTCGAAGAATATGGACATGAGGATATGACGACCCTCATCGACAGATGCAATCAGGCTATGAAAAATAAACGCGGGGCCACAGTTGCGATCTTAAAGGTGAATTTTTCCCAGCAGCAATTTACCTATTGTTCGGTTGGTAATATTCGGTTTATCTTGAATGCCCCTTCTGGCGACTATATTTATCCACTTCCGACATCAGGATACTTATCAGGGAAACCTAGAAAATATAAAACTTACACCTATTCCTACGAAAAAGGATCGACATTCATTATGTATTCAGACGGACTGAATGTGCCAAACATGAGAATGTGTTTAAAGCATAGTCATTCAGTTGCAGACATTGCCAAACAGCTTGAAACATACACACAAGACAAGAAAGACGATCTCACCTATGTACTTGGTCAGCTCATGTAAAATAGCTGACCTTTTTTCTGTTTTGCCGGTTTTTTTGATACACTAAAAGAGAAGACACAGTGAGAGGATGCAAAGTATGAAGACATCTGACTTTTTATTGAAACAAATTGCAACAGAATTAAAGCTTTTAACAAAACAAATTGAAAGTGTCATCAAGCTCTTAGAGGATGGCAACACCGTCCCGTTTATTGCCCGTTACCGGAAAGAGCAGACAGGCTCACTGGATGAGGTGCAAATTCAAACCATTTCAGAGCGCTATACATATATCCAAAATGTCATGAACCGAAAAGAAGAAGTCATTCGCTTAATCGCTGAACAAGACAAACTGACGGATGAATTAAAACAAAAAATTGAACAAGCTCATAAACTGCAAGAGGTCGAAGATTTATACCGGCCATTCAAACAAAAACGTAAAACAAAGGCGAATGTAGCCAAAGCAAAAGGGCTCGAGCCGCTGGCGGAATATGTACTCGCGCTGCCAAGCGATGAGATCGAGAAGAAGGCTGCTTCTTTTATCAACGAAGAAAAGGAAGTAAGAAGTGTAGACGAGGCACTTGAAGGCGCGCAGCACATCATTGCTGAACAGCTGGCTGATGATCCTGATATGCGGAAATGGATTCGCAGTGAAACGTACCAAAAGGGCAGTCTGGTCACATCAGGAAAAGACATCGAGAGCGATGAGAAAAACGTCTATGAAATGTATTACGATTATGAAGAGCCCATCAAAAAGATAGTGCCCCACCGTGTACTAGCGGTCAATCGTGGAGAGAAAGAAGGCATCTTAAAGGCAGCCATCGAACCACCTGCTGAAAATATTCGTTTCTATCTCGATAAGCAAGTCATAAAAGGCAAGCAGACGACGGCGAGACCGTTTATTGAAGCGGCAATTGATGATGCCTATAAGCGCCTCATTCAGCCTTCAATCGAACGAGAAATACGCAAAGAGCTGACAGAAAAGGCAGAAGAGCAAGCGATTCATATTTTTGCTGAAAACTTAAGAAAACTGCTTCTTCAGCCGCCGATGAAAGGGAAGCGTGTACTAGGAGTCGACCCTGCATTTCGTACAGGCTGTAAGTTAGCCGTCGTGGATGATACGGGCAAAGTCTATCATATTGGCGTCATTTACCCGCACCCGCCTGTGCAGAAAAAAGCGGATGCCAAACAAAAAGTCAAAGAGATCATTCAATCATCAAACATTGAAGTCATTGCGATTGGAAATGGAACAGCCTCAAGAGAGACCGAACAATTCATCGCAGACCTGATTCAAGAGCTGGATCAGCCGGTGTCCTATTTAATCGTGAATGAAGCAGGGGCAAGTGTATACTCTGCGTCTGCACTGGCGCGAGAAGAGTTTCCAGACCTGCAAGTCGAAGAACGAAGTGCCATATCAATTGCTAGAAGATTACAAGATCCTTTAGCAGAGCTTGTGAAAATTGATCCCAAGTCTGTCGGGGTGGGCCAATACCAGCATGACGTGAGCCAAAAGCAATTAAACAGCTCGTTAACCTTCGTGGTGGAGACTGTCGTCAACCAAGTCGGTGTGAACGTCAATACGGCCTCACAGGCGCTGCTGCAATATGTGTCAGGTCTTTCAAAAGCTGTCGCAGGAAATATCATCAAGCGCCGCGAAGAGATTGGGAGATTCACAAGCAGAAAAGAGCTCAAGGATATTCCAAGACTTGGTGCTAAGACTTATGAGCAGTGTATCGGCTTCCTGCGCATCGCAGACGGACAAGATCCACTTGATCGGACAGGCATTCACCCAGAGAGCTATAAAGAAACAAAACAGTTCTTACGCATGATCAAGATGACGCCAGACGATCTTGGCACAGAGCAGTTAAAGGAGAAAATTGCAGAGGTCAAACTGGACGAAGCAGCAGAGCAGCTTGATATTGGTATCATTACACTTCAGGATATCATCGATCAGCTGACAAGACCTGAGCGTGATCCGCGCGATGAAGTCCCAAAACCTCTTTTGAAAACAGATGTGTTGAAATTGGAGGACTTGAAGCAAGGAATGGAGCTGCAAGGAACGGTGAGAAACGTCGTAGACTTCGGCGCATTCGTTGATATTGGTGTAAAGCAGGACGGGCTTGTACATATTTCAAAGCTAAGCAACCGTTTTGTGAAGCATCCGCTTGACGTTGTATCAGTTGGTGACATTGTAACTGTATGGGTGGACTCCGTTGATCAGGCAAAAGGCCGCGTTGCCCTCTCCATGCTGAAACCAGAGTAAACAAAAAACGAGGCGCACCTTAGGATGGGGTGTGCCTTGATGTGACTGAATGTTTTTTTCTGTAGAAGTACCAGCATTGATTCAGCAATTTGATTTGGTAATGATTTTTTTCAAAAAATGCCTTCTGCATCTGATTTTTCAGCCAGTTGGGCATCGCCCATTCCTCCTTTGATCGAAACAGTGGGTGTACCTTCAATGTATGCAAAGGGGAAATTGTCCCGTTCGAGGTTTTTATAGAAAGGAACGATCTTGATTGAAGGAGAGGGAGTTACAGCAGTTAACAGAGCATATTTCTGAGCAGTTCTTTGGTAAGGCATTCCGCCATCAAGCTGTTTTTAATGACCGTCTCAAAACGTCAGGCGGAAGATATTTGCTTGGTACACACAATATTGAGTTAAATCGCCGATATTTAGAGGAGCATGGAAGAGACGAATTGATCGGTATCATTAAGCATGAACTGTGTCATTATCATCTGCACCTTGAGGGGAAGGGCTATCAGCATCGTGACCGTTCCTTTAAAGAGTTATTAGAACAAGTAGGAGCCCCGCGTTTTTGTACACCGCTAAAGACGGTACAAAATAAACGGCGTGTACAGAAACGTCATGAATATGTCTGCACAGGATGCGGTCAGTATTTTATCAGGAAAAGACGATTTGATACCTCTCGCTATGTATGCGGCGTCTGCAAAGGAAAATTAAAATGGCAGCGTACAATCGATACAGAATGAAAAGCATTCCTTTATGGGATGCTTTTTTTGTGGCCAATGGAACTGATCATCGTGATATGTAGGAGATGAAGTAGACATATTGAGACAAAAAGAGACGCAAGTCTCATTTTGTCTCTTTTTTGATCGGTGTGAATCGTTCAAAACCTAAGTTTTCAAGTGCCATGATGTTGGCACGTTTTTTGCTTGTATATAAGTGCAAGCAAAAAAAGATAGGAGGTTTTACCATATGGAAATGGCACTCACAAAAGAAAAAGCCGTTTGGATGTATCAAAAAATGCAGGAAATCCGCCAATTTGAAGATCAAGTACACACGCTTTTTACAAAAGGGATCTTACCAGGTTTTGTCCATCTTTATGCTGGCGAAGAAGCTGTTGCTGTAGGAGTCTGCGCTCATCTGAATGAACAAGACAGTATTACAAGTACACACCGCGGCCACGGCCATTGTATCGCTAAGGGCTGTGATCTAAAAGGAATGATGGCAGAAATCTATGGAAAAGCCACAGGTCTTTGTAAAGGAAAAGGTGGATCCATGCACATTGCAGATTTTGATAAAGGAATGCTCGGTGCCAACGGAATTGTTGGAGGCGGCTTTCCACTTGCGTGCGGGGCAGCCCTCACGGCTAAATATAAAAAGACAAACAATGTAAGCGTTTGCTTTTTTGGGGATGGTGCAAACAATCAAGGGACTTTTCACGAAGGAATCAATCTCGCCGCCATCTGGAAACTGCCTGTCATTTTCATCGCAGAAAACAATGGTTACGGGGAAGCGACGCCATTTTCCTATGCTTCAAGCTGCAAATCGATCGTGGATCGAGCCGCCAGTTATGGCATTCCGGGTATTCAAGTAGATGGAAAAGATGTGACAGCCGTTTATCAAGCAGCAGAACAAGCGATAGAACGAGCAAAAAATGGAGAAGGTCCGACATTGATTGAATGCATGACATATCGGAATTATGGACATTTTGAAGGAGATGCCCAGCGCTACAAAACAAATCAAGAAAAAGCAGAACACCAAGAAGAGAAAGATGCCATCGCTCTTTTTAAAAATGAATTATTAAAGAAGCAGCTGCTGACGAATCAGGAGATATCAAGTATTGAAGCGGCTGTAGCAGAAGCGATAGATGAAGCCGTTAGATTCAGTGAAGAAAGTGAATATCCAGATCATACCGAATTACTGACCGATGTGTATGTTTCGTATCAATAAATCAGAAAGGGGAGAGGAAAATGACAAGAGAAATCAGCATGTCTAGTGCTTTGAATGAAGCGATTAAACTGGCAATGAGAAGAGACGAAGATGTCATTTTAATGGGGGAAGATGTTGCGGGAGGCGCTCATGTAGATCACTTACAGGATGATGAAGCATGGGGCGGAGTTCTTGGAGTAACCAAAGGAATCGTCCAGGAGTTTGGACGTGAGCGTGTCCTAGACACACCGATTAGTGAAGCTGGCTATGTAGGCGCGGCCATGGCAGCTGCTTCAACAGGGCTAAGACCAATTGCGGAACTTATGTTTAATGATTTTATCGGTACTTGTCTGGACCAAGTGCTGAATCAAGGAGCAAAATTTCGATACATGTTTGGCGGAAAAGCAGAGGTGCCGATCACGATTAGAACGACACATGGGGCGGGTTTTAGAGCAGCTGCCCAGCATTCGCAAAGTTTGTATGCGCTATTTACAAGCATCCCTGGATTGAAAGTAGTTGTGCCTTCTTCACCTTATGATGCCAAAGGGCTGCTGCTGGCAGCCATCGAGGATCAGGACCCTGTCATCTTTTTTGAAGACAAGACGCTTTACAATATCACAGGAGATGTGCCGGAGAGGTATTACACATTGCCGCTTGGTAAAGCAGATGTGAAGAGAGAGGGTTCTGATGTAACCATCTTTGCAGTAGGCAAACAAGTGCATACAGCACTCGAAGCGGCAGAAGAGTTAGCTGCTCAAGGTATTGAAGCGGAAGTGATTGATCCAAGAAGCTTGTCGCCGCTCGATGAAGAGGCCATTCTGACTTCGGTAGAAAAAACAAATCGGCTTGTCATTGTGGATGAAGCAAATCCAAGGTGCGGAATTGCCGCAGATATCTCTTCTTTGATTGCAGATAAAGGATTCGATTTACTTGACGCTCCAATCAAAAAAGTGACGGCTCCTCATACACCAGTACCATTTTCACCACCTCTTGAAGATATATATCTGCCGACACCTGATAAGATTGTGAACACCGTATTAGAGATGATTGGCAAGAGTCATGACAAGATCTTGAACTAAAGAAAGGAGAGAGGGAGATGGCTGTCGAAGTTGTGATGCCTAAATTGGGTATGTCGATGAAAGAAGGAACGGTATCTGTCTGGAATAAGGAGGTCGGTGAGACCGTAAATAAAGGGGAAAGCATTGCAAGCATCAACTCCGAAAAAATTGAAATGGAGATCGAATCACCTGCTGAAGGAACCATATTGGATATAAAAGTGTCTGAGGGAGAAGGTGTACCGCCTGGCACGGTCATTTGCTATATCGGTGAAGGAAATGAACAGGTGGAGGAAAAGAAAGAAAGAGATGTCCAGTCAAAACCAAAGAAAGAGAGAAAGAAAATCTCCCCTGTTGCTCGTAAAATTGCGAATAGCGTAAACCTAGACATTGATACGCTGGTGGGGACAGGACCGGGGGGAAGAATTACGAAAGCGGATGTGCTTCATGCGCTTCCAGAACGGGCAGAGAAAAAACAAAATGAGACAGAGCATCAACCTGTTAACACGATGCGGAAAACAATTGCCTCAAGAATGATGGAAAGCCTGCAAACAAGTGCACAATTAACCATTACGATGAAAGCGGACGTGACAAAACTTACAAACTTACAACAACAGCTGAATGAAACAGCCATAGCCCGTCACGAGACAAAATTGACCATGACCGATTTTGTAGCCAAAGCAACGATCCTTTCATTACTCAAACACCCTGCGATGAACAGTCAATATCAAAATGAAAGAGTGGAAACTTTTGAGTATGTTCATCTTGGGATAGCTGCTGCTTTAGAAAACGGCTTAGCTGTGCCAGTTATTCGACATGCGGAGAGACTAGCGCTCATTGAGCTAGCGAAGACCATCAAATTGTATGGCAAAAAAGCACGTGAAGGCAAACTTCTTCACGATGAAATCGAAGGCTCTACCTTTACGATCACCAACCTAGGTGCATATGGTGTAGAGCATTTCACTCCGATTTTGAATCCGCCGGAAGCCGGTATCCTTGGCGTCGGAACAATGTATGAAACCCCTGTTTATCGAGAGGATGAATTGTGCAAAGGGACCATCCTGCCACTCAGTCTTACGTTTGATCACCGCGTGCTGGACGGAGCGCCGGCATCCGCATTTTTATCAACGGTCAAAGCATATTTAGAAGAACCAATATCCATTCTTTTATAGGAAGAAGGTGAACGTATCATGACACTGGTCATTATAGGAGGCGGACCAGCAGGTTATGTGGCGGCCATAACAGCCGCCCGTTTTGGCAGGGAGGTTGTGTTAATTGATCAAGGTCAGCTGGGGGGTACCTGCCTCAATGAAGGCTGTATTCCGACGAAAGCGCTTTTGCAAAGCGCCGATATGTTTGAGCATGTGAAATCGGCTGTACATTTTGGAATTGAGCTTCCAGAACATGAGCCTGTCATCCAATGGGATGCCGTTCAAAAACGGAAACAGTCTGTCGTCAAGCAACTAACTGATGGCGTTCGCTACTTGATGAATAAAAACAAAATCAGCGTGTTGAATGGGAAGGCGTCATTTCTATCGGCACACGAGCTATTGGTAGAAAGTGAAGGGAAGTCTGAAATCATTCAAGCAAAACAAATCATTATTGCATCAGGGGCAGCGCCTGCTGCTTTACCTTTTGCACCTTTTGATGGGGAATGGATCATTCACAGCAAGGATGCCATGTCACTTTCTTCGATACCAGATTCGCTTTGTATTATTGGGGGAGGGGTGATCGGCTGTGAGTTTGCAAGCATATTTAGCAGAATGGGGACAAAAGTTGTCATGGTTGAGCGAGCAGTGCACATCTTACCTGAAGAAGATCGTGATATAGCACAATGTCTTCACGAGCAACTTGAAGAAACGGGGGTAGACATTTTGACGTCCGCCGCAGTCAAACAGCTTGATTCTTCTTCAAGAAAAGTAGTGGTAGAGAAAAATCAAGGAGAGCAGTGTGAAATCCAGTCTGATCGTTGCTTAGTGGCAATTGGCAGAACTCCGCAGCTTGGAGAGTTGAATCTTGATCAGGTCGGCATTGAATTTGACAGAAACGGAATCTACGTCAATGAACATATGCAAACCAATCTCCCGCATATCTATGCGTGCGGTGATGTGACAGGTGGGGTCCAGCTTGCTCATACTGCTTTTCATGAAGGAACGGTTGCGGCATCCCATGCATCAGGTGAACATGTAAAAGTCAATGAACAAGTGATTCCAAGATGCCTCTACACCTCTCCAGAAATCGCCAGTGTTGGTTTAAATGAAGAGAGTGCTAGAAAACAATATGAGGAGATTCGGATAGGGACATGTGCATTTTCTGCAAATGGAAAAGCGTTAATATTAAATCAACCAGCCGGTCAAGTAAAGGTCATTGTAGAACCGCAATATCAAGAAATTTTAGGTGTATCAATCATTGGACCGAATGCAACAGAACTGATTGGACAAGCGGCGGTGATGATGCATACAGAGCTGACCGCTGATACATTAGAGCAGTTTATTGCGGCACATCCGACACTTTCAGAGGCGATACACGAAGCCTTGCTGCAAACAATGGGACGAGCGGTGCACTGCTGAAAAAGACTCTATTTCTATCCGATTGACTTCTTGGGTTAGCCAATGTTAATTGAAAGCGCTTTTATAATTATCTATAATGAATAAAAAGCCCCCAGAGGAGAGGATGGAATGAATCCGACGCCTTGTTATTTAAATACGTGGAAACGTTTTGTTCGTGAAGGTTTGCTTGATCAGTCTCGTCTGAATAAGAGAGTGATGGAATCATGGCACAGGTGTAAACAGGCAAATGTTAATCCGTATTTAGATAAAGGACAGTCGTTGTTAGAAAAGGAATTATTCAGTGCCCAAAAAAAGAAATACTCATTATTCCTCAATGCTGCTCTTCCTTACTTAAATAAAATCAGTCAGCAATTAAAAGAATCTGACATGCTGGCCTTACTTATCGATGCAGACGGTTATGTGCTAAGTCTGACAGGAAGCCAAAGAACGATGGTAGAAGCAAGAAAAATTAATTTTATGGAGGGGTCGCGCTGGACCGAAACAGATGTAGGCACGAACGCTATTGGAACGGCACTCGTCATCGGGGAAGCTGTGACGATCAACGGAACTGAGCATTTTTCTGTCGCCTCTCATCATTGGAGTTGTTCAGCCGCTCCTATTCGTGATGCAGACGGTACGATCATAGGGGTGATTGATATCTCCTGTATGGCGGATAACAAGCACCCTTTTATGCTTGGAATGGCTTCAACAGTTGCTTATGCCATAGAGAGAGAAATTCAAGTCCAGCAAAAAAGGAGAGAGATGGAGCTGATCACTCATTGTCTCCAGCAGGTGGAAGCAGACGAACCGTATGTGGTCTGTAATGAAAAAAAGCAAATTGTTTCTGCAAGCAGGTCAATTAGAGAACGATTTTCTGACTGGTACGGAATGGATGTCGAGCGGCTTAAGGGTCATCCATTTGTTATCCGGGGAACGCAGATCATTCAATCAGAGCAAGATGGAAAGATGCTGGGCATGTCCCTTTCCCTTGAAGAAGCAGCGAAAAATAGCATCACCGTTTCTTTTGCTCAATTTCCCGGGGAATCTGGAACAAGTAAGGTGTTTCAACAGACGCTCAGTGAGATGAAGAGAGCGGCACAAACAGATGCCAATGTATATATTTGGGGCGAAACAGGTACAGGGAAGGAACTGGCCGCTAGGGCCATTCACTCAGCCAGTGAAAGGCATAGAGGACCGTTTATTGCTGTTAATTGCGGAGCCATTCCTGAAAGCCTGTTAGAAAGCGAATTATTTGGCTATGCTGAAGGGGCTTTTACAGGAGCAAAACGTCACGGAGCTAAAGGGAAGTTTGAACAAGCTCATAAAGGAACACTCTTTTTAGACGAAATTGGCGAAATCCCATATGCGATGCAAGTAGCACTTCTTCGGGTGATAGAAGAAAGAAAAGTCGTACCGCTCGGCGGGACACACGAAATCCCTTTGGATATTCGAATCATTACAGCGACTCACCGTAATATGAATGAACTACTGAAGGAAGGAAAAATACGAGAAGACTTGTATTACCGTCTTCATGTCTATCCGATCAACATCCCGCCGCTTAGAGAAAGAAAAGAAGACATTCGTGATTTATATCGTTATTACCAAAAGAAGTACCACTGGAATGCGGTATTTCCTGAATCATTTTTTCAGACATTGCAGGAATACCACTGGCCGGGAAACATACGAGAGCTTTTTAATCTGTTTGAACATCTAAGGGTCCTCTTTCCGAAAGGCGGATGGATTGGTGAATCGCAATATGCTTCAGTATTAGAGACGATTGATCAGAAAAAGCAGAAGCTGCATCCAGCAGAGTGTACCGAGATTCCAAAAGAACTCACGTTTAGGGAGCGCATTCAAAAGCAAACAGTGATAGAAGCACTGCATAAAACAAAAGGTCATGTGTCAGAAGCAGCGAAGTTAGCAGGGGTGCCAAGAAGTACTTTTTATAAGTGGATGCGAAAGTTTAAGCTGTCTTAGTCTCCTGAGGAAGGCTGCATCAAGGCCCTTGGTCTACGTGAAGAGGTCGGGGGCTTTCTGCCAAGTTAAACAAATGGCATGGAAAAAGGCTTGACTGTTATATTAGTATATGTTAAATTATAAAAGCCGTCGCAAATGGGCCAGGAATGAAACGCTTAAAAATTCTTGACACATTTTTCTGGCATATATATAATGAAACATGTCTTATTATTCCGCAGTAGCTCAGTGGTAGAGCTATCGGCTGTTAACCGATCGGTCGTAGGTTCGAGTCCTACCTGCGGAGCCATAATGGAGAAGTACTCAAGTGGCTGAAGAGGCGCCCCTGCTAAGGGTGTAGGTCGCGTAAGCGGCGCGAGGGTTCAAATCCCTCCTTCTCCGCCATTATTTTATGGCCCGTTGGTCAAGCGGTTAAGACACCGCCCTTTCACGGCGGTAACACGGGTTCGAATCCCGTACGGGTCATGTTTTGTTTTTTGATTCGTTGGGCTATAGCCAAGCGGTAAGGCAACGGACTTTGACTCCGTCATGCGTTGGTTCGAATCCAGCTAGCCCAGCCATTTTTTATATATGTTTTTCTGCATAGCAGATGAGCCATTAGCTCAGTTGGTAGAGCATCTGACTTTTAATCAGAGGGTCGAAGGTTCGAGTCCTTCATGGCTCACCATTGTCACGCGGGTGTGGCGGAATTGGCAGACGCGCTAGACTTAGGATCTAGTGTCTTTATGACGTGGGGGTTCAAGTCCCTTCACCCGCATTGTTTTTTCAAACAGTGCACTTATGAATATAAGAGCACATCATACACGCGGTCGTGGCGGAATGGCAGACGCGCTAGGTTGAGGGCCTAGTGGGTGAATAACCCGTGGAGGTTCAAGTCCTCTCGGCCGCATCTAAGAAACCAAAGGTTGTAGACCTTTGGTTTTTTTGTGCTCTTTTTTATTAAGAAAGCTATCACAAATAACTCCTAAAATGTGAAAACATATTGATTTAAACTCTATTTTCTATTTAAGAACTGCTACTATAAAACCTTGTGTAAAACTAGGACAACTTGTTTGTTGATGAGAGAATATGAAAGGAGCAAATAGAAATTTCATCTATTCATTGGATAGATCAATATTATGTTTTAAAACTCAACTAACAAACTAATTAATTTGTATCCTAAATGGAAAGGGTTATAAAGAAGCTGCCCTTAAAAAATTTTAAGGACAGCAAGATGAAATAACCTCAACTATTAATTAACAAATAAACAAACTTATGTTACTTCTGCCTAAACATCCAATACTTACATTGGATTGGTTTTTATTACTCTTAGATATATCTGTTTCATAAAGCTTCTGTAGTGAAAGAATTTTTCTCATAATGTTTCACCTCCTATTTCTTTGAAAAATTGTGAAGAAGTGAACAAAATGTAAACCTATATTAAGAACCAACTATAGAAGTACAAGCGTATAGACTTACTGAGCTACCTTTACCACCTTCACAAATAAAAATGCTAAGAACCGATTTTCTGTCAGGGTTGTCACTTTTTTTTGTAGATAATTTTTGTAATGATAAAATCTTATCGGACATTTATAACACCTCCTTTTAGATTATGATTTTATAAAAAAAGTGAAAATTCACTTTTAACTATTGTAATATTTACCATAGAGTATTACAATATAAATAACTTAAATTGTATAAAAAGTCATAGAAAGGTAATAAGTCATGGATAATATATGTAAACTTAGTTATAAATTAGGTGAATCACAAGCGAAATCATTAGCTAGCGCATCTATTATCATATACAAAGGTGAATACTTTATTGCTACTGCAGCTCACTGTCTATACGACCTGGGGAGTAATGAATTAGCTAATAACATATCAATAGAAGTAGAGAAACAAGGGGAAAAACAGTCTTATGAAGTGCAAAATTTAGTAATACCTGAAAAATGGATTAGTACTCATAGGTTAACTTATGATTATGCCTTTGGAAGAGTTAATTTGACTCAAGAAATGAAGAAGGTTGCTTTTATCCCTAAGTTTGATTTTAGTGAGGATATCGAAGTGCATAATAGGGTGGTTACATTAGCTGGTTACCCCATCTCACTTTTTAAATCTCAGAAGAAATATTCCAAAGGTGATTTAGATTTAACACTTTTTACAGATGAACAGCTTGTTGGAATACGTTCTAAACTTAAACATGGAATATCTGGAGGTCCTTGGTTTTTTGAAAGTAATAATGAAAAATTTCAGTTTGGTGTTACATCTGCAAAAATTAATAGTTTTAAAAATATGGTTTGGGCTTCTGTTTGGACTAAAGATACAGAAAGAATACTTAATACGTTATTGACAAGCGAGCAGAAAATTATTCTAGCCTAAAGTGAGGGATTTTAATGGATTTAAGATACATTGAGTTTATGAGTCCAGGTAATTTATTTTATGAACTGGTAACACCGAATAAATTAGTAAACAAATATAGTATACCTACCTTAAATAAAGAAGAGTGGAAACAAAACATGGATATTAATTGGAGGTATTGTATTTATACAAAGGAAAAAATGCCAAAACAAGGTTGGAAAATACATATTACAACAGATATTGATGAGGCACAAAAGACTTTAGATATCGTCATTCCATATCTCATAAGAAATAAAGTGTCCTTTAAATTTGTTCCTAATGAGAGGCAATTATTATTTAAAAATTCCAAAAATGGAGATAGAGCATCTTCTGGTAAATTCATTACAATTTATCCTTATAACAAAAAAATTTTTCTAACGTTACTCTCAGATTTAGATAATTTGACAAAAGCCTTAAAAAAAGGCCCTTATATATTAAATGATAAGCGCTGGAAATATTCAAATGTCTTTTTCCGATTTGGAGCGTTTGTATCTATGACTGTAAATAAAGATGGACAAAATGTTCCAGCAATTCAACGACCTGATGGCACATTTATTCCAGATGTTCGTGCTCCATATTATGAAGTTCCGGACTTTATTGAAGAACCCATAGAAATACAAATGATGACTAAAAAAGTTGACGCAGAACTTGATAAAGAAGATACTTCAAAGTTTGATTCATATAATGTTATTTCTGCACTGCATTTCAGTAACGGTGGAGGAGTATATAAGGTTGAAAAAAATGGGGAAACGTTTGTAATGAAGGAAGGAAGGCTTGGTTCGGGTTTGGATCGATTGAAACTAGATGGTTTTAAACGAATTTATAAAGAGGCTGAAACAATAAAGCAATTAAGTGAGAAGCCTTACATAGTTGATTTTCATGATTACTTTGAAATTTGGGAAAATAACTATTTAATTGAGGAACATGTCTCAGGGATTTCTCTTATGGAATATGTATCGCAAAACTTTCCATTTTCATATAAAGAAGATAAAGATATCTATATGGAACGCATGTTGAATGTGATAGATCAGTTGATGGATGCTTTAAAAGATCTTCATAAGAGTAATATTGCACTCGGAGATTTACAGCCAAATAATGTATTGATATTAGAAGATTTCTCAATAAAACTAATAGATTTAGAAACTGCCGTAACTCCCGACAGTAAATACACCCCCGCTTTAATGACTCCGGGTTATGTTACGGATCAAGCAGAAACCTTTGAACAAGCAGATTGGTTTGCATTACTTAGAATTTGCCGGTTTTTATTTTTACCAATAGAAAATTTATCTGATATGTCAATTGATATTGAAAAAAGTCAGGATAAATGGATTGGAGAGAATTTTGGTGATGCAGTTTTACACAAAATTAAAGAGATCCAAGAAAATACCTTGCCAACCATTAAAAAATTAAGGGAAGCTTCTAATTTATTAATACCACCAATGGAAATAAACTATAAGAATATTAAAGAGATAACAGAAGGCTTAAGGAATGGAATTATAAGTAATTTAAAACCTGAATCTAAAAGTTTAATATCCGGAGATATTAGGCAATTTATTGAAAAAATAGGAAGTATATCAATTGCTAATGGAGGATTTGGTGGAATAATGGCTTTAGATAGGACAGGGTCTCTTTCCGATTCAGTTTATCAATGGGTTGATCATGTATTAGAGGCAATGTTAAAAGTAGACACGGAAGAATATAAGAATTTCCCATTAGGTTTATTTAACGGTGTCTCTGGTATTACAACTGTATTATACGATATTGGTTATAAAGAAGAAGCAATTAAAATATTAAATACAATACCCTTACCAGATAAAGAAGATTCAGATTTAACACTGTTTTCTGGATTGGCTGGAATTGGATTGAACTACCTAGCTTTTTATAACATTACACAGAAAAAAGATTTTCTAGATCGCTCAATAAAAATAGGAAACAGAATAATAGATGCCTATAAAAAAGGCTCTCCCATTACAGTAAGTGATCCTTATGCAATGCCATATGGTTTGTTAAATGGGTGGTCTGGAGTCAGCTTATATCTTCTAATGCTAGGAAAGGTGACAGATAATAGAAGAATAATAAAACTGGCTGGTGAAATTTTTAGTAAAGAAATAAGCCAAAACATTGAAATTGATTCTAAATTAGAATTAGCACAAATAAAAGAACACTCATTGGGCTATAAAAGGTTAATACCGTATCTTGGAGAAGGTGCAGCTGGTATAGCATTAATTATGCTAGAGTTCAACAAGAATCTTCCTAATTTTATGACAGAAACTAATGCGGAATTGTTCAAAAAGCTAGCAAATGTTACAGACTTATACAGCACATTTGCTAGCGGCATCTTTCGGGGTGTGGGAGGAATGATTATTCTTGCTAACGCAATGAAATGTGAGGAGCTAGATTCAGGCTCGTTAGAATACAGTATAAGAGCACTTGGTAATTATCTCCTTTATAAGCGAGACGAGGGGATTTTGAGCCCAGGAGAGTATGGTTATCGTTTATCTTTAGACTTACAAACTGGGAATAGTGGTTTACTTCTCGCACTTTCTGATATAGATAATGACAAATGGAATAGTTGGTTGCCGTTGCCTAAAGATAATAAATTAAATCTCTTTGAAGTAGAGAAGTCCAATAAAGGAGGTGAAATAAATGAAAAAATTATTATCACTTCAGCACAAAGCACTTGATAAAGAGGTTACGCTATTAAAAGGTAGGTCATCAATAAGTTTAGGCTGCGGCAAAATCAGTACAGTGAGTCTATTTCTCTGCGCTAATTAAGTTACCCTTAAAGGAGGTGAAACAATGAAAAAGCTACTATTACTTCAGCACAAAGCACTTGATAAAGAGGTTACGCTATTAAAAGGTAGGTCATCGGTAAGTTTAGGTTGCGATAAGATCAGCACAATAAGTTTGTATTTCTGTGGTAACTAATTACACTTAAAGGGGATGAAACAATGAAAAAGCTACTATTACTTCAGCACAAAGCACTTGATAAAGAGGTTACGCTATTAAAAGGTAAGTCATCGGTAAGTTTAGGTTGCGATAAGATCAGCACAATAAGTTTGTATTTCTGTGGTAACTAATTACACTTAAAGGGGATGAAACAATGAAAAAGCTACTATTACTTCAGCACAAAGCACTTGATAAAGAGGTTACGCTATTAAAAGGTAGGTCATCGGTAAGTTTAGGTTGCGATAAGATCAGCACAATAAGTTTGTATTTCTGTGGTAACTAATAAATTTTCGGAAAAATTATCTTAACAAAAGAGAGGTAAGTCTCCTCTCTTTCTTTATACTATTCAAAAAAGAAGTTGGCATAAATATCAAAAAAGAGAAAATTGGAAATATCGTAAAGTTTCAAAATTCAGATATTCGTTCGTTATATACTGTAGGAACAACAGTAACTATTGAAGGTCAATCTCTTATATCTTCAGCTAGTATAACTTCTGTTTAATCAACCTTCCTGTAAGCATCATCAGTGCAGATTTACGCAATAATTAACCTGTTGACCGATTGTAAATATGGATTTAAGATACTTTAAATATTGTATCTCGTCAAACAATTTTATGAGTTCTTCCAGGCAACATTAGACAATATATTTTTATAATTGTGGTTTGTTTAGAGGAACTACGTGATAATATATTGATCAAGATTATAGTCATAGTACAAATGGCCATTACATAAAGACGTTAGAAATATATACATATTCTATTGAAAAGAAATATACACATCTGGGTTTGAGGTATCATTTATCAAATGATATATTTTCTGGTTCTGGTTCATTAGGATAGTTAATCGTAATATAAAAAATACTAATTATATGGAGCTACCTGTGATGAACATTAATATATATGAGTCTAACTCTTAATTTTTTATTTATGACTTTTGATTGAAATGTAAGATAGATACTTTGTGGTGAATGTGGATAGTCTATAGCAGAAAGGATATTATTATGAAACCTAAAAATCCCTTATTCTTTTTATTACGTAAAATAAAACTGCCATTATTATTAATTTTATTTGCTATAACTATTTCATCTGTAGGGAGTATTAGTGGTTTGTTTATACCTCTATTTACTGGTAAAGTTGTTGATAAATTTTCTGAGAACACTTTTAATTTGGGATTTATAGCGCTTTTTTTATGTATGTTTCTAATAAATGCGGTCTTGAGTGGTATTGGTTTATATTTGCTCAGTAAAATTGGAGAAAAAATGATTATGGCAATTCGTTATATGCTGTGGGAGCATATAATAAAATTAAAAATCCCTTTCTTTGATAATAATGAGAGTGGTTCAATAATGAGTCGTATCACAGAAGATACTAATGTTATCAACGCTTTTGTATCTCAAAAATTACCGAATATAATCCCTTCTATAATAACTGTTTTAGGCTCTATTATTATCTTATTGAGAATGGATTGGCAAATGACTCTAATAACACTTATTATAGTGCCTATATTTTTAGCCATAATTATACCTTTAGGGGGAATGGTGAGAAAAATCTCAAAAGCAGCACAATCAGAAGCAGCTAGCTTTAGCGGATTATTAGGTCGTGTCTTAACCGAAATACGTTTAGTAAAGATATCGAATACTGAAAGTTTAGAATTAAAAAATGCTCATAGTAATCTTTTTGAAATATATAAATTAGGGTTAAAAGAAGCCAAAATCATTTCAATTATACAACCATTAACTAGCTTTATTCTTTTACTGACTATAGGAATTATTCTGGGATTTGGTGGTATAAGGGTTTCAACGGGGGCAATATCTGCAGGTACTCTAGTAGCTATGATTTTCTATGTAATACAATTATCTGGCCCTCTTACTAATTTTTCAACCCTACTTACGGATTACCAACGAGCGATAGGAGCTAGCCAGAGATTGAGCGAAATATTACTCGAACATAAAGAAGAACTAGATTCTAATAGACATGTTTCAAATATTGATTTCAGTAATAGAAATTTGAAATTTTCAAGCGTTAGTTTCAAGTTTGATGATAAACAGATTTTGAATAAAATAACTTTTGATATCCCAAGTAGAAAGGTTACTGCTTTTGTAGGTCCGTCTGGTTCTGGTAAAAGTACTATTTTCAATTTAATTGCACGATTATATGAATTGCCTTTGAGCAATGGGAGCATATCACTTGGAGGAATACCCATTAATGAATTTAATCTATCAGATTGGCGAAATAAAATTGGCTACGTAATGCAAAATAACGCGATGATAAATGGCACGATAAAAGATAATATAGTGTACGGCATTAAAAAAGAAATTAGTGAAGAAGAAATCATAAAATATTCTCAATTGTCTAATTGCCACGAATTTGTTACTTTGTTAGACAAAGGGTATGATACAATAATTGGAGAAAAAGGATTAAAGTTGTCAGGAGGTCAACGTCAACGAATTGACATTGCAAGAAACTTTATTAAAGACCCTGATATCCTATTATTGGATGAAGCAACAGCAAGTTTGGATAGTGAGAGTGAGAGGAAAATACAAGATTCACTAGAAGAATTAATGAAAAAAAGAACCACAGTAATAATAGCTCACAGATTAGCAACTATTAAAAAAGCAGATCAGATCATATTCTTAGACCAAGGAGTAATTACTGGTAAAGGAACTCATGACCAATTAATGCGTAACCATGATAAATACAGGCGATTTGTGTCAGCCCAAAAATTGGTTGACTAAATAAATTTTTGTATCTCTTTATGATTGATTTTAATTAACATTTGGATCATTTATGTTAAATGTATTAAGGAAGATAAAAAGTTTAGTGTAACCTTAAGATATAAAGTAATAAGATTATTTCTGCTAATTGACTGCATATACTTCAATTAAATAACATAAAATGGTTATGGTTTTTCAAGTATTTATCGAAAAAGGAGTTATGATAATGTTAAAAAGGTTTTTTTTGATTTTGCTCACATTAATTATGTCCATAGTATTAGTGCTAGTAGCTGCCAAAAATTCTCCTGGGGATAATGTCATTTCATTTGATGAACCTCGTATCTTAATGATATCAATGGGAATAGTTGCATTTTTATTCATTCCGCCGTTAATTATGTCTTTTTTTAGTAATTTTGTTGTAAGGGTTATATCTGGTGTATACCAATGTTTTATTGTTCTTTCCTTTCTGGGGCTCATTCCAATAGGGTTTTTTATTCCGAACGGCTTTTTGACTATTGTTGTTTCTATTGCAGGAACTTTAATTAGCATATTTAGCGTTATAGTAACCTTATCTATTGATAAAAATAAAGAAGTTAAATCTTAACTGAATAAATAAAAAACTTTAGAAAGCTCTATCCTTATTCGAGGAAAAGGGCTTTCTTTTTTAAGTTTTCTGTTGTGGATGACTAAATCTTTGATAACGTATTGTGCTTGTAGGGGTAGTTTTTCGAAAAGCAAAGTTTTAGAACGTAGCCATTAATACGCTGCAAAGTAGTAAAGAAGCGCTTAATATAATAACTATGTGTTAGTCATCCTCCTATCAATGCTCCAAGTATCAAGGACATCTTCATTAGCACAAGTTGGATAGTTATCTAAAAAAGAAGATATGTTAAACTCAAATTTTTTATAATACTTTTTATAATAGCTATTCTCAATTTTTTGACCTTACACATTTAAAAATTGCAATTATTTCCGATTCATGTTACAATAAGAATAATTATTTTTGTTCGGCGTAAAGGATAGCATGAAGAAAGACTTTTCGTCTTGAGGATACTTTGGGCAAGGATAGTATAATACATTGTGTGGTAAACGCACTAGGAGGCAACAAACATGGAACAAGGTACAGTAAAATGGTTTAACGCAGAAAAAGGTTTTGGATTTATCGAACGTGAAGAAGGCGACGATGTATTCGTACATTTCTCAGCTATCCAAGGTGACGGATTCAAATCTTTAGACGAAGGTCAAAAAGTAACATTTGACGTAGAGCAAGGTTCTCGTGGAGCTCAAGCTGCTAACGTTCAAAAAACTGCTTAATCTTCATTTTTAAAAACAGGTTCTCTGTAGAGAGCCTGTTTTTTTGTGTTTCCAATTATTTCTTCAATAAAAAACCCTACTCAGCGTACAAGTAGGGAGATGTTACAAGGTAATCGTAAAAAAATTCATGCTTCAAAGGTTTATCAACAGTATAGCATATTGGATTTACAATATGCGGAATTTGCCTAAATAAATTCTTTTTTCTTTCATAAGTTGAAGGGTGGATAGGTTCTTAGAGAACATGTATTCAAAAATGGTGAGGGATGCCCAAAAGAGCGGCAGAGTTCTTAACAGAAACTTTTTATTTGCTTTTCTGTAATCCCTTTGATGACTTCTAATTCACTTAGCAAAAATTCATGGGCATCATCTAGCATTTTCTTTTCACTTGCATTTAGTGCTTTCTCTTTCTTCATACGCATCAGGTCACGTACAACTTCAGCACCGTCTTGGATGTTACCCGTTTTTATTTTGTTTGTATTAATTGTATGACGTTCTTTCCATGTCAGTATTTGATCTGATTTGCCATGCTGGAAAATGTGTATCACACTGTTTAATGCCAGTATATCTGTAACAGGTCTAATACGTGAACCCGACATTTTCCGTGTTGGTATCATCACTTTCATATGACTGATTGACATATTAATCACATAATACTGTTGTTTTTCATCAGAAAATTCTTTTTCTTCTATGGCTTCAATTATACCTGCTCCATGCATTGGATACACAATGTTATCACCAATTTGAAACATATCATCCACCTCCATATTAAGTACCTACTATAAGGGTACCACAAATCGATCCGAAATAATCAAATTTTTAATAATAACATGTTTATTTATTTTTTGTCAATAAATTTAGTTCTAAAAAAGAGAGATTATTTTGAAGAAATTTTGGGTGTGATTGTTTTTTTATTATCCATGATTTTTGAACATATCCTCTAGAATCCTCGCTATAAGAAAAACAGGATATCCACCATTAAAAAAGACCAGCCATTGAGCTAGTCTTTCAAAATAGAATCCGATCATAATGTCGAAATATCAATGACAAACCGATAACGCACATCACTTTTCAGCACACGTTCATACGCTTCATCAACTTGACTTGCGTTGATCACTTCAATTTGTGGTGCGATATTGTGAGCAGCTGCAAAATCGAGCATTTCTTGTGTTTCTTGTATGCCTCCAACGAGTGAACCGGCAATGCTGCGACGGCCAGTAATCAATGAAAAGACGTGGAATTGATCTGGCTCAGGTGGTGCACCGACGTTCACCAAGGTTCCATCCACACGAAGTAGGGACAAATAGGCGTCTATATTGATATTGGCAGAGACTGTGTTGAGAATGAGGTCATACTGACCGGCTAGTGTCTGAAAGGTATGAGGATCACTTGTAGCAAAATAATCTTTTGCACCAAATGACAGCGCCTCTTCTTTTTTATTCAAAGAGCGGCTCAATACCGTGACTTCAGCGCCAAGTGCACGGGCGAATTGAATGGCCACGTGACCGAGTCCGCCCATTCCGACGATGGCAACTTTTTTACCTGGCCCTGCCTTCCAGTGCTTTAACGGTGAATAAGTTGTGATTCCAGCGCAGAGAAGAGGACTTGCGGCATCAAGGGATAGTTGATCTGGAATGCTGACGACAAAGCGCTCTGTCACGACAATCTTCTGACTATAGCCGCCGTAAGTCGGTTCCCCGTCATAATCGAGGTTATTATAAGTTTGGACGACCCCTTTCGTGCAATATTGCTCGTCTCCATTTTGGCAATATTCACAGGTGCCGCAGGAATCAACAAAGCAGCCAACACCTACACGGTCTCCGATCTGAAATTTCGTCACATCATCACCAACAGCGGCAACGACTCCAGTAATCTCATGACCCGGAACCATTGGGAAAATACCGCCGCCCCATTCATCAAAGGCACTGTGGATATCTGAATGACAGATCCCGCTAAATTGAATATCGATTAAAATATCATGTGGACGAAGCGCTCTTCGTTCAATGGTTGTCCGTTCAAAGCTCGCTTTTGCATGTGAAACACTTAAAACGTTTGAATGGTGCGTCTGACACATTCTTGATCATCCTTTCAAGTAAGATTCTTTACTTCTATACTGTACGTCTTAAAGTGAACTCTAAGTCAATAGAGAACCCTCTTCAAGCTTTTCAACATCCTTAAATAAAGAATTGAGCCAAAAGCATCTTGCGTTCTCTATCAAATTGGAGATGATGAGAAGAAGGAATTTCATAAGGTGAGAGAAGAAGAGAAGGGTGAAAACAATGAAAATAGCACAAGCTGCAAAGCAGCTCGATTTATCTACTGCTACGCTCAGATACTACGAGAATATTGGTTTAATTCGACCGATCCGGCGTGATGAAAACGGAGTTCGTGATTATGCTGAAGAGGATATTCAATGGATTGAATTTATCAAATGTATGAGAAATGCCGGTCTCTCAATTGATGCACTTCGAGAATATACGGCTTTATTTATCGAGGGCGAGGATCGTACCCTGTCCTCGCGGAAAAGTATTTTGGTCAATGAGAGAGAAAGACTTGTAGAAAAACAAAAGGAAATCGAAGAGACGATTAAGCGGTTAGATTACAAGATAGAAAGTTATGAAGATATTATCCACAGCTATGAACAAAAGCTGGTTCATCAACTAAAAACCAGTTCAATTTAAATGAAGAAAAACCTGTGACTTTTCACAGGTTTTGTGATGTGGTTATCTTTTTGTGTAACGCACCCAGTTATAATGTGCGTGGAGCGGTGTAACACCGTTATAGGAGCCGAGCCATTCATCGACACCTGCACCATTCCAGAGGTTCATCATAATCTTTCCTGGAGTTTGAGGGATTTGAGTAGTGGCAGTATGTTTTAATTGTCCATCTACATACCATTTAATCGAGTTAGGCTGCCAGTCAAATGCATACGTGTGGTAAGAGTTTGCTGCATCAAAACCAAGGTTGACGATCTTTTCATGATTTCCTACACCATTGGTATAGTAGTTAAACTGAACCTTTGTCGTATCTTTTCCTAGAAATTCGATATCAATTTCATCCCAAGGCGTACCATCAGTCGGTCCCGTATAAGTAAAGAACGAAGACACGATCCCAACATTTTTGGCTGGTTTCATGCTGACTTCATAAAGCCCGTAGCCATATGTTTGAGTGGAACGGTTTTCTCCGCAGTCAAACTTATTATAGGAGGGACTTGTGAGCGATAATCGCATTTCACCTAATGACGTCATGGAGACATTATTTGCACGCCACGTACAGTTAAACATGTTTCCATTCGAGTACCCATCGGCTTTTTGCCATAACCCCGTATTATAGTTGTTAAAAGGCTCGTAAAACGACCCGCCTGTTTGTGCCGAGGCACCCGCAGTAAATGTGGACAAACTCAAGACTAATCCAGTGACAAGCAGCATCAACATTCGTTTCAAACGGTAAGACATGTAGGCATTCCCCTCTCCTTTTTTGAAAGCGTTTTCTTAATTGATCATACATGATTCTCTCAAAATGGAAAATCGGTCTAATATATGATATTAAAGAGGATTTTTTGCTAGATTCTTCTCTTATTTCATAGGAAGTTACTAAAGAAAATGGTATAAACAGCAAAAGATCATCAAAAACTCATTCGTTAAAATTGAGTTTTTGATCTTTTCATGCCATTTAATAAAGAATGATTGACAAAGCGGACAGTTGTCCGTAAGATAATATCGGGACAATTGTCCTAATGAGAATCAAAAGAGATGAGATTTAACACATAGAGATAAGTGCAATATGGATGAAGGTAAAGAAGGTGAGGCATCATGGAAAAGGATATTGGAAAGGAAATTGAAGAGGTCGCTTTTTCTTTGTTTCAGGAATTTGGCGTGGAAAATGTCAGCATGCATAAAATTGCCAAAACGGCTGGTGTTGGGCAGGGCACTCTTTACCGCCGCTATGCCAATAAAAGTGATTTGTGCCTTTCTATCCTTGGAGAAAGATTTGAACAGCTGATCCCTGCTTTGCATCTTTACTTGAGCAAAATCAGTGACCAGCCGGTTCGTGAACGTTTGCGTTATGTGCTCGAAGAAATTCATCTCATCGTCGGTCATCATTTAGACTGGATTCGGATGCTTACAATATCTGGAAATTTAGAGCAGACAAGTAAAGTGTATGATTGTCATTACAGTCAATCGCTTAAACAAATCATTCGTGATTTGCTGGAGGAAGCAGAAGAAAAAGGGGAAGCGAACATACAGGATATTGAGCTGACGACATTATGTATGTCCTCTCCGATGACGCCTGAACTGATGTTTTATATTTGTGAATCTGGTTATTCAATCGAAAAAATCGCTCAATTCGCTGCAGAGAAACAGATTTTATCTGTTTTCAATAGACATTGAAGTGGCTCATTTCTGACCAGCCTGACTTCCTATGATTGATCTAAATTGAAAAAGAAAAGGAGCCAACCTACTATGAACAAACAGCAAGCAGCAGCTTCTCATATTCGAACGCTGCCCATTATTATCTCATTTATTACAGCTGGTTTTATTGGCTTGTTCAGTGAAACAGCACTAAATATGGCGCTGAGAAGCTTAACGTTAGACTTTGGTATTGAAGCAACGACAGCTCAGTGGCTGACAACAGGATATTTATTAACACTTGGTATTCTCGTACCAATTTCAGGACTCATTCTTCAGTGGTTTACAACAAGACAGCTTTTCATTACGTCGCTCATCTTTTCGATCATTGGAACATTTATTGCGGCGGTTGCGCCAGTCTTTAGTATTTTAATGGTGGCACGTGTCGTACAGGCAGTCGGTACAGCATTGCTTCTTCCATTGATGTTCAATACGATTTTGGTGATCATCCCGCCTCATAAACGAGGCAGATCAATGGGGATTATAGGTCTTGTGATCATGTTTGCACCAGCTGTTGGTCCAACAGTCTCTGGTCTTATTTTGAAATCGCTGACTTGGCATTGGATTTTCTGGATTTCACTTCCGTTATTAATAGCTGCACTCGTCTTTGGTTTTATCTTTATGCAAAATATTACGGAGCCAACAAGACCAAAAATCGACATTTTATCGATTGTGCTTTCAACCATTGGTTTCGGAGGAATTGTGTATGGCTTTAGCAGTGCCGGTGAAGGCGGTGGCTGGAGCAGTATGCATGTGATCGTTGCAATTGTAGTAGGTGTCATTGGGATTCTTGTATTCTCTCTCAGACAGTTGAATATGAAGGAACCGATGTTGAACTTAAGTCCGTTTAAATATCCGATGTTTGTCATTGGGTTACTGCTGATCTTAGTGTGTATGATGGTGATGCTGTCTGCTATGATGATTTTGCCATTGTATCTGCAAACATCCTTGGCACTAACGACATTTACAGCAGGTTTAATGCTATTGCCTGGTGGAATTATCAACGGTCTGCTATCTCCAATCATGGGTGGGCTATTTGATAAGTTTGGACCAAAATGGCTTGTGATTCCAGGGCTTGTCATTGTCGCAGCGACGATGTTTGGCTTCACGAATTTAAGTGTGAATACATCGATTGGATACATTGTGACCCTTCATATTACGTTAATGGTCGGAATCGCGATGATCATGATGCCTGCACAAACAAATGGATTAAATCAGCTGCCGCCAGAGCTATATCCGCATGGTACAGCGATTATGAATACATTGCAGCAGGTGTCAGGAGCTATTGGTACTGCGGTCGGTATTTCGATCCTTTCATCAGGGACCCGCAGCTTTATGGAAAATGTGGCTGATCCCGCAAATCCGATGAACCAGCTGCTCGCCTTTACAAATGGCGTCCAGCATGCATTTATCTTTGCTGTGATCATGACCGTCATTGGTTTGATCATCGCTTTCTTCATTAAACGAGTGAAAGTAGAACAGCAAGTTTCATAAAATAGATGAAAAGCACTGAGGACCTAGCGCCGCAGTGCTTTTTTGATTTGCCCAATGCTTGTTTCAAAGAGAGCGAAAATGGGGAGATAGATAAAAAGTGAACCAATGAGAATGTGCTGCTGATTCAGTAGAAGGAAAAGAGGAAAAAGGAACGAATGAGTTAGAAGAAATGAATAAGATAGGAGACTGAGATCATGAACTTAGAAGAACAAATCAAAATCGCTGCGTCATTACGTCAACCAGCTGAAGGTTCATTACCGAGTCAATCGGAACTAAAACCAGTCCATCCTCCTGAAGTAAACAAAATGGAATATGACATTCCAACAAGTGCTGGCGAAACAAAGGTATGGGTATTTAAGCCGGTCAACACATCAAAGCAGCCGCTTCCTGTTTTTGTGAATTTACATGGCGGAGGATTTATCCTAGGCAGTGCTGAAATGGATAACCACTGGTGTCCGGTCATTGCAGACCGAGCGCAATGTATCGTCGTCAATGTGGAGTATCAGCTTGCCCCAGAGCACCCTTTCCCGGCCGCTCTTCATGAATGCTACGATGTGCTGAAGTGGCTGTATGAACACCCTGATGAGCTTCAAATAGATCCCAAAGCAATAGCCATTGGCGGACATAGCGCAGGAGGAAACTTGGCAACGGCTGCTTGTCTCTTAAATATTCAAAAAGGGAACAAACTCCCGATTGTCTATCAAGTGCTTGATTATCCGCCGCTTGATTTAGCCACTGATCCAGCACAAAAACCAGCGTTTGAAGAAGCGATCCCAGTTGAAATGGCGAGACTCTTTAATGCCTTCTATCTGCAAGGCCAAGATCCGCACAATCCGCTCGTTTCTCCGATCTTTGCCGATCGTTCATCCTTGGCACAAATGCCACCAGCTCTCGTTATCACAGCTGAAAGAGATTCGCTAGCTCAAGAAGCCGAACAATATGCGGAGAAGTTAAAAGAAGCAGGGGTAGATGTCACGTACAGACAGTTTAAAGGAGTCCCTCACGCCTTCACGCATGCCGGAGATTTAGCAATAGCTGAAGAGGCTTGGCATCTGATGAGTGATCAATTGAAGAAGGCATTTGAATAAGATAAGAACAGTGATGTAAAAGCACAGAACACAGCGGGTCTGTGCTTTTATTGTTGTTAAGTGAATGAAAAAGATCAGATATCTGCCTTCATTGTCGATATAATAGAAAGAATAGAAGACGACTTAAAAAAGGAGCGAATCTAATGGAAAAAGAGAAACTACAGGCATTTTGTCTTTCTTTAAAAGGAGTAACCCATGATTATCAGCCAGAATGGCATGCAGATCGTTATCATATTGGTGGAAAGATGTTTGCTATGATGGGCGGAGATGCGAATCGAAAACCTGTCATCACTTTAAAATGTGACCCTCAACGAGCTGAAGAACTAAGAGAGGCGCATGAGGGGATTATTCCGGGCTATTATATGAATAAGACTCATTGGAATTCGATTTACCTTGATGCGGACATTCCATCTTCATTTGTAGAGGAGTTAATCGAACATTCCTACCAATTGGTTTTTCACAAATTAACAAAAAAATCTCAACATGACATCCTCCAACATGATGAATGAAGTGAGACAAGTTAATAAACCGTGTGATTCTCTTCAAAATTGACTAGAGCGAAGTGCTGTCGTTATAATTTAACCAGTTAGAAGACGTTAATAGGGGGATATAATTGAGCTATACAGTCATTACAGGAGCAAGTTCAGGTATTGGGTATGAGGCGGCGCTAGCCTTTGCAGCACGAGGCAAAAACCTTATTTTAGCTGCACGCCGGCTCGAGAAACTCCAAGAACTGAAGAAAGAGATTCTTGATCAATATCCCGAGATCAAAGTAAACATACAGTCTGTCGATTTAACCGACATGGAGCAAGTGTATTCATTTTATGAATCGTTGGCTGAATATGAGCTTGACACCTTCATTAATAATGCAGGGTTTGGCCATTTCGGTTCAATAGGAGAACAGGATGTAAGTAAAATTGGGGATATGCTTCATCTGAATATCGAAGCCTTAACGATTTTATCCACTTTATTTGTTCGTGATTATGAGCAAGTAGAAGGGGCTCAGCTGATCAACATTTCTTCAAGAGCGGGCTATACAGTCGTCGGCAATGCCGTCACCTATTCAGCCACGAAGTTTTACGTGAGTGCCTTTACAGAAGGACTGGCACTAGAGTTGAAAGAAAAAGGAGCTAACTTACAGGCAAAAGTATTAGCGCCTTCCGCGACAGAATCAGAATTTGCAAAGCGTTCATTAGATGTAGACCAATTTGAATATGAAGGCAATATCAAGAAATATCATACATCAAAAGAAATGGCAGCTTGTCTGCTCGAGCTTTATGATCATGAAAAAACAGTCGGTATTGTTGACGGCAAGACATTCGACTTTGAATTGAAAGACCCGATTTTTACACATGCTGGTCCAAGTATGAAATAGAAATGACACATCACTGAGGGCAGATTTCCTCGGTGATTTTTTTATGGCATGATTGACTGTGTGGTAACCACATGGTTTAGAATGTGTACAAAAGGAGGGAATCTAGTGACGTATGTAACAAGTGGAGAAGTATGTAAGCTACTAAACATCACAAAGTATACGCTTCGTCATTATATAGAACAGGATCTCGTACGCCCTGCGAAGGTTGCTCAAAATGGATACCAATTATTTGATGAAAAAGAGATTTACACCCTTTATCAAATCCTCTTCTTAAAAAAGGCGGGCTTCTCTTTAAAAGATATAAGCGAGACCTTTTCGAATGAACAAAGTATCACTCTGTCCTACCAAGAAATGCTGGATCAGGTCGAGAAGCAAATACAGGAACTAAGCGAAGTGAAACAGCGTCTGGAGCATATGCTGTCGATTCAAAACAGCCTTCAGCTTAATAAAACAACCATCCAAGATCGGCCAATTCGGTATTTAAAACAGATCCCGCATCATCTTCTAAAGGGTGAAACAGAGCTGGACTTTAAACAAATCGTTCATCAAAAGGAGCTGGATCTGTCTCTTTTTGAGGAGAGATATTATGTGATCAATCTGCAAGATGACACAACAATTTCTTATTATGTATCAAATGAACGTGATTATGATGTGAGACTGGATGCAGGTTCTTACGCGGTCAAAAGCTTTTTAGCTGGAGATGAAGAGAAGGTCATTGAAGAAATTGAGGCTTTTCTACATGAAGTACCTTTTACACAAGAGAGTGCACAACCTTCTTCTATCATCTTATATGAGAATGTACCAGTCTCTGTCACGTACCAAAATTCAATGGTGTACACAGTTGAACAAGGAGCGGGGAATAGAAGATGAAAAAAAGGATTTGGCTGATCATCGCAGCAGCAGTACTCATTTTCATCGCAGCATTTGTAGTTTATGAAAACAGCTTTGCTATGAATGAAAAGGAAGTCGTCATGGAGACTGAAAATGGGACATTATCAGGTATCGTGACCACGCCTAAGAAAGCGCCAATCAAAGGAGTTGTGCTTTTTATACACGGAGATGGTCCTCAAAATGCCACATATGACGGAGGATACAGACCCTTAATGGAACGCTTTGCAAAGCAAGGCTATGCATCTATATCATGGGATAAGCCCGGGGTGGGTCAATCAGAAGGAAACTGGCTCCATCAATCCATGGAGGATCGTGCAAAAGAAGTAGACAATGTGATCAAATGGGCGAAAAAAGAGCCTGATCTTCAATCAAAACAAATCATCTTATGGGGAGCAAGCCAAGCAGGCTGGGTGATCCCAAAAGTAATGGCTGATCGAACAGATATCACAGCCTCCATTCTTGTCGGGCCTGCTGTCAATTGGATGAGACAGGGAAGGTACTATACACTTCAAACATTAAAAGAAGCGGATGCATCTAAAGAACAAATTCAAAAAACACTCAAAAAAGAAGATGAGCAAAACAAATTATTAGTAGAAGGCGCAGCATTTCGCACATATCAAAAGAAAACGGACGATCAAGAGATGACAAAAGATCGATTTGAATTCATTCAAAAGAACATGAAAGCCGATGCCACTTCAGATATCAAGTGCATCCAATCACCGACCTATTTGGTTTTGGCGCAGAATGACCGAAATGTAGATTCTGCTGAAACAAAAAGGATCTACGAAAAAGAAGTAGCACCTAAATGGTTGCATGTTCAAACAATTAGAGGCGTAGAGCATTCAATGCTGAATCCGCTCATTCATCATTCAAATACCCTGGTCACATTAGCAGCGATCGCCGCACCGAAAGACTTCCTGCTTAGCCAAGCGTACTTGGATCACTGTGAAAACATACTAGAGCAGCTAAAAACACCTTTGCATTAGGTGTTTTTTTCATGCGTTCTTTGATAAAACAAAGAATCAAAGATCCAGTAGATGAGACTGCTCATGATGACGATAGGCACAGATGCCGAGCTCCCAATACCATCAATGACAAAAAGCATGACAACCATTGCAATCAGTAAATAAGCGGCTAAATAAAGAGGATGGAAAGCCTTTGGCTGCAAAGAAAAAAACAACTGCAAAGGAACCGCAAAAACGAAATAATAAACAAAAAAGATGGGAATGTAAAATACCAGGAACGCAGGCTCTCCCTGAATCGGTGGATAGAAGCATACGAACAGACTGAGTAAAATCGAACTAAGGAATAGTGTTATTAGGATTTTGTGAAATGATTGAAGCATTTGCAATACGTATACTCCTTTTTTGTAAAATTTACTATATTTTATCATAAATTGATGATCTAGTATTGTTTACTTTTATTGATTGAACAACCTCAATATCTCCTCTTTTAAAAGTAAAGTTAGGTATTTAGATGTAAATAAATGATTGTGATAATGACCATTTTTCCTTTATTTGGTTCTGTATCTTTCGCCTCATGCCGATGAATGAAGGAATGGTATAAAGTAAACCCTATAGAAAGAGATCTAGCTTTGAATCCATCACATTTAAGAAGAGAGATGATCGAATGAACGTAACAAAATGGTTAGGTGCTGTCCTTCTTTCTGTTTTATTACTGTCGACAGCAGCTTGTGCCAATACAAGTACCCAAGAGAAAAATCAAAGCGAAAAAGAAAGCGCAACTAATCAATCAAAGGACAAAACGACAGCCGTAGAAACAGGGAATAAGTCCTTATCTAATATTAAGGTATTAGCGACAGGCGGGACGATTGCTGGCAGTTCGGACAGTGATACAGATACGACAGGATATAAATCCGGTTCACTTGGCATCGATAAAGTCATTGCTTCAGTTCCTCAGCTAAAGGATATTGCAAACGTTACCGGTGAGCAGGTAGCGAATGTTGGCAGTGAAAATGTTGATAATGCCCTTCTTTTAAAATTAGCCAAACGAGTGAATCAACTCTTAAATGATGATCAGGTGGATGGCATAGTCATCACGCATGGAACAGACACACTTGAAGAAACAGCTTACTTTCTACATCTGGTTGTCAAAAGTGATAAGCCAGTTGTGGTCGTTGGCTCAATGAGACCAGCGTCTGCTATCAGTGCGGATGGTCCGCTGAACTTGTATCATGCTGTCAAAATTGCCTCTATAAAAGAAGCAAAGGGCAAAGGTGTCATGGTCACGTTAAATGACCGAATTGCATCAGCTCGATTTATTTCAAAGACAAACACGACCACAACCGATTCCTTCAAGTCTCTTGAGCATGGCTACATTGGAGAAATTGCTGGTGAAGTGGTTTCCTTCTATAACGAATCAACAAGAAAACATACGACTGAAAGTGAATTTGATGTATCAAAAATAAAAGAATTACCGCAAGTTGATATTTTATACGGCTATCAAAATGATCATAAATACATGTATGATGCAGCAGTAAAAGCAGGAGCGAAAGGCATTGTCGTTGCCGCAGCAGGAAATGGAACGATGTCAACAGAAGCCATCAAAGGGGCAACAGATGCAGTGAAGAAAGATGTGGTCCTCGTGAGATCAAGCCGTGCGGGAAATGGAATTGTGACCCACGAAAAAATGGATGATGAACATCACTTTGTGTCATCGGATTCATTAAATCCACAAAAAGCACGCATTCTGCTTATGCTCGCTCTAACGAAGACAAAAGATACAGATAAAGTACAGACATATTATGAAAAATATTAATGAAGAAAGGGACCCGAAGTTTCGGGTCTTTTTTTATGCATGTTCCTGATGATACTTTTCAGCACGTGTTTTTAAAGAGAGTAAAATATCTCGCCATATATCGTCTACATCTGTAAGAAAATGTCCCGCTTGATCTATATAATAGGTTTTGACGTTTGGAATCGTTGGAGCCACTTTTTCTATTTCTACAAATGGAGCCATCGTATCCTCTTTTCCATGCCATACATCAACAGGGATTTGTATATCTTTCATATCGAATGCCCATGGCTGCGAGAGCAAATATGGTTCATGAATACATTCATCCACCGATTGACGAGTGGCTTCGTGTAAATGCATCATCATCATCTCTAACTGCTCATCGGTTTGAAGGAATTGACGGTCCCATGGATGTAAATGTTTGTTCCCATTTTTGGCCAGCTTCTTAAATTTCTCTGGTTTTTTCTCAATCATTTTTTTCTGGGAACGATAGCTTGCTTTCAATAGCCAAGGGAACTTCTTACTGAGGAAAAAAGCCAATTTGTTCTCTTTGAGCATACTCTTAGGCGGTTTTCCGTCCTGAAATGGCGTTGTACTTGAGATCAGAGCGGCTGAAAGGACTCGATTCGGCAATTGATAAGCACAGCCAGCAGCGAATGCGCCGCCTCCAGATACACCCATCACTGAAAAATGGTGAATGCCTAGATGATCTGCCACTTCCAGCACGTCTTTTGCCCAGTCTAAAATCGTACGGTCAGGATGAGGGGTAGATAAACCAAATCCAGGTCTGTCTAAACAGATGAGGCGAACACCGAGCTCTTTAGAGATTGGGTCATCATCTAAAAACATGACTCTTGATCCAGGTGTTCCGTGAAAAAAGAATACTGGAAACCCTTCAAGATCACCGTATTCACACAAACCAATATGACGTCCATCTTGTAAATGAATCCTACCCATATTTTCATCCCCTTAATAGTTTATCTAGCTTAAATGTTGATGAGAGAAACACCGAATTAAGGCGCTTCTTTTGCAATCTGATAGATTTTTTCGTATAGAGATAATAATGTTTTTAAATCTTCTTTTGGAAGCCTTGCATAGTATTTTTGAATAAGGTGCAATTGAATTTCTTCCGTATTCTTGTGATAGTCATGACCCTTTTGAGCAAAATCAACAATGATTTCTCTTCGGTTATGTGGATTAATTTCTCGTTTGACATAGCCAAGCTGCTCAAGCTTTGATACAAGCTGGCTAGCGGCACTTGCCGAAATTGAAAAGTAATCAGCTAGTTCGTTGATTGTTCTCGTTTTTGTCCGTAATAATTCAAGTGTCAGCTCTTGTTTGGCTGATAAATCTGCATACTCATGTTTTAAAAATCGTTGATACTCTTCTACATAGATAGAGCCTAGTGCATTTGAGTATTCAATGATTTTTTTACCGTAATGAATGATTTCCTCATCCAATGACATCACCTCTATTCTATTATAGGCAATCCTTATTGTTAAGTGAAGTTAAATATTAAGAATTATTAAATGATGAGAGGGCATAAATGACCGTATTGTTTGTTTTCACATGATTCACTCCTTATGAATTCGATGACTTTTTCATTGTATTTTGAAAAAGATCCATTTATAATAAAAAAATAAACCAACTGGTCGGTTTTGATTTGTCCTTGCAAAGAAAAGCAAGGTAGAAGGGATTGTGAAAGATGACAAGTACACAAAGCGGGGCTGGAAAGAGCGAGAAGACGAAGCAAAAAATCGTCACCGCTTCTCGTGATTTATTTGCGAAAAAAGGATATTCAGAAACATCCGTGCGGGATATTCTAGAGGCTGCTGAGGTTAGTAAAGGCAATCTCTATCACCATTTTAAAGGAAAAGAGTTCTTGTTCCTTCATATCATGGAAGAGGATCACCGTTTGATGATGGAGACGTGGCATCAGGAGAAACAAACGATGCACCGGGCCATTGATAAGCTCGCCGGATTTGCAGAGCTGCTCAGTCAAATGGGGATTAACTACCCATTAATGAGAGCGAGTGAGGAATTCTGTGCAAGTGCCTTTACATCAGACGAGGTCATGGAACGGCTGAACAAGATTGATGCCGATTTTGATGATGTGATGAGAGACATCTTACTTGAAGGAAACGAAGATGGCAGCTGGTCAATTCAGCATGTGGAGTCAAAAGTGAAAATATTACTTTCCGTTTTTTACGGATTAGACGTGTTATATAAAAGTGACACCATCCAACAGAAGAAAGAGTTACAAAAAGAGGCGATCTCATTGTTTATTCACGGAATCAACCATCATGAGTAACAAGTGAGTCAGTAAAGGAGAAACAAACATCATGCAAAAACCGATTCGTGAGCAAAAAGCTGTACTCGTTATTTTATTAAGTAATATATTTATTGCGTTTTTAGGCATCGGTCTCATCATTCCTGTCATGCCGCTATTCATGAATGTAATGCATCTAACAGGGAGTACGATGGGATACCTTGTGGCGGCGTTTGCCGTGGCTCAGCTCATTGCTTCACCTATTGCAGGGAGATGGGTAGACCGCTACGGAAGAAAGATTATGATTGTGTCAGGACTGTTTCTATTTGCGTTATCAGAACTCGTCTTCGGTCTTGGGACACACGTGTATGTGCTGTATTTTGCAAGGCTGCTAGGCGGCATTAGTGCGGCATTTATCATGCCGGCTGTCACTGCTTATGTCGCAGATATCACGACCGTTCAAGAAAGATCAAAGGCAATGGGCTATGTGTCAGCGGCCATTAGTACCGGTTTTATTATTGGCCCGGGCATTGGCGGATTTATCGCAGAATATGGCGTACGCCTGCCATTCTTCTTTGCAGCAGGGATTGCGTTTATTGCCGTCATTTCGTCTATGTTTATGCTGAAGGAGCCATTAACAAAAGAAGAGCGAGCGAAACAAATGGGTCAAGTGAAGGAATCTACTTTCTTTAAAGATTTGAAAAAATCGATTCATCCAAGCTATCTCATCGCCTTTATCATTGTGTTTGTCCTCGCTTTTGGACTATCTGCGTATGAAACAGTCTTTAGCTTGTTTACAAATCATAAGTTTGGATTTGGACCAAAAGATATTGCCGTCATCATTACCGTCAGCTCGATTGTGGCGGTCATCATCCAAGTACTTGTGTTTGGTAAACTGGTTAATGCCCTAGGGGAGAAAAGAGTCATTCAGCTATGCCTGATTGTCGGTGCGGTCCTTGCTTTCGTTTCGACAGTCGTTTCAGGCTTTTTGGTTGTACTGATTGTCACATGTGTCATTTTCCTTGCGTTTGATTTATTGCGACCAGCATTAACGACCTTCTTATCCAAAATCGCTGGAAACCAGCAAGGATTTGTCGCAGGGATGAACTCCACCTACACAAGCCTAGGTACGATTTTCGGCCCAGCACTTGGCGGCATTTTATTCGATCAAAATATACATTTCCCATTTCTATTCGCAGGTGTTGTCTTATTTCTTGGGTTAGGCTTAACCCTTATTTGGAAAGGGAAGGCAGAAGAGCCTGCGGCAGAATAACAGACAAGAGACCTTTATTGAGGTCTCTTTTTTTATGACTGTGGCTTCAGACGATTCAATGCCTGTGCCATTTTTTGATTTTGATGCTTTTTGTAAAACAGAAAGGCGATGATATGACCAGTCAGTGTCAGAAAGGCAATGCCGTTGAAATAAGGCATAATCAATTGCAGTAAAGCAGTCGAATATAACGCGGCCGCCCCTAATTGAAAGGCTAAATTGATGGCGGTGGAGATGAGAATGTTGACAGGTGCAGGGATGGTAAAGTAGTTCCACGGTAAAGGGTAAAAAGAGTCACTGCATGCGCGCAGCTTTTTATTTATAATGGAAGGAAAGAACATGTTCGTGAAAGGAGGGAGCACTGTGCATCTCTTGGAGAAGCAAAGGTCACCATCGATGAAAGAAGGAATTCGCCAGATCGACCCGGCATATCCAGTGTTTGTAGATGCGGTCATGGATGGTTTCATACAAGGGCATCTTTATGTAGATGATGTAGAGCACCCTCTTGTTTTTTTTCTTGAAGCTGCATGCGGCATTTATTATGTTGCAGGCAAGAGAGAAGCGGAGCTGTCACGCTGCTTGGCCTTCATTGTGGATGTTTACGAAAGACAGAGAAGACAAAACGGCCGGTTTACCGTATTTTCAGCGAATCAATCAACAGATGTGATGATGAAAAAATGTCTTGGTTCACATCTAAATGAGATGGAAAGACATGCGTACGTTTTTCCGCAGGCACATTCTTATGTCCATGTGCCTCATCCGGGCTATAGAGTAGAGCGGACAAATGAACAGGTGATCAATGCAAGCAGGGCTTTTCCTCCTAGCTATTACGAAGCCTATTGGGGGAGAGCGGCGCGTTTTCTATCAAAAGGAATCGGAGTTGCCATCTTAGATGGAGAGAACGTGGTGAGTGAATGTGTCTCCATTTTTTCAAGTGAAGATCGTGTGGAGATCGATATTTGGACAGAAGAAGCCTGCCGGGGGAAAGGTTTGGCGCAGCTGGCAGGTCAGCAGATGATCAGGAGCTGTCTTGAAAATAAGAGGACACCGCATTGGGATTGCGATGTCCATCACCTAGCTTCGATCAAACTGGCAGAGAAGCTAGGCTTTCAGCAGACAAAAACCTATCGAGTGTTTTATGGCTCATGATGAGAAGGTTTTGAGATACCAAGCATCCATCGCAGAATGCTCAGAGCCATCAATCGGTTCTGAGAGAAGAGAAAAGCCATATCGCTGATAAAGGCCGGTGGCTGCAGTTAATTCTTGGCGGGTTTCTAAATAACATGCTTCGTAGTATGTAGAGGCATATTGCAGCGCCGTATCCATCAGTTTTTTGCCCGCACCTTTTCCTTGTGCCTTTGGACTTAAATAAAGCTTTTGTAATTCACAGATGTCGTTTGTAAATGGAGCAATGCCTACGCCGCCTACAATGTCACCATTCTCTTCAGCAATCCAATAGGCTGCATGAGTCAATGATTGATAGTATTCGAAAAGCTGGTCAAGGTGGGGATCAGTGTAGGCGGTTCCTTCAATCGCCAAATTCGCCGATTCTAGTGACTGGCGGATAATCGCTGCGATATACGGATTGTCTTTTTGCTCAATGGGTCTAATGTTCATTGGAAGTACCTCCATTGTTATAAGATAAAAAAGAGAATGGGAGTTGAAACAACATGTTTTGGCTGCAAACCGCTATTTTTACAATCGTTGTATTGTGTCTCTCATGGTGGGCAGGGAAAAGACGCAGACACCGTCATGCGGGGCTAATCCTCCCTATATGCTTCATCCTATTTGGATTGGTTTTATTGATATCCAGTTTCTTCATTGGCAGATGGGAAGGCATGGCGCTTAGTATATCAAGCATCTCTATCGTTCTCTCTTCCATGATTTGTTTGATCATCGTCACAGCGATTCAATTTTTTAAAAAAGATGACCCTTCTTAAGCGGGGGCATCTCCACTGTTCATCTGATTGTATTCTTCACGAAGGATGCCCATGATGATCACATCTGAGTAGGTTCCATTGAAATAGAGTGCTTGGCGTCTTTTCCCTTCATATTGAAATCCGGCTTTCTCATAGCTTCTGAAGGCTCTTGGATTATGGGAAAAGACTTCGAGCTCAAGACGATTGAGTTCTAATGTATCAAAGGCGAATGCTTGAACCATCCGGACAGCTTCTGTACCATAGCCCTTTTGGAAATGTTCTGGTCCATGAAGCGCAATGCGGAAGCTTGCCGTATGATTAATTGGATCAATGTCCACAATCGCCGCATCCCCAATCATTTCTTTCGTGTCTAGCAGACAAATGGCGAAATCTCGTCTGCTGTCATCTTGTAAAAATCGGGTATAGGCTGAACGAATCTCTTCTAGTGTGAACGTTTTGCGTGTGCCAGTCATATAAAGAGTTTCTGCATGCTGGCATCCTCTTTGAATACCAGGATAATCCTGCTCTTCGATCGGTCTCAAAAATAAGCGGGTCATGACGGATCACCCTCCTCTATATATCGAGAAATTTCAATTAAATTCAGATCAGGATCACGGATATAAACAGATTCAATCGGACCTAATGTACCTGTGCGCCTGACTGGCCCTTCTTCAATAGGAACCACTTGCTTGCGAAGGTGCAGCAGCAGACTATCCATATCTAAATCGGTGATAAAGCACAAATCACTAGAGCCAGGAAGTGGGTGAGCCGCTGCCCGCTCAAATTCATGACCAGCTTCATGAAGGTTGATCTTCTGTAAACCAAAACGAAGCGCTTTACGGCCTTCTCCAAAGGTTTCTTCCTTCATTCCTAATACGTTTGTATAAAAGCGAATGGTGTCCTCCATATGTTGTACAGTCAACACGATATGATCAAGTCGTCGTATCATCAGTCTCTCCTCCAAGTATGATCATTGATTGAACTGACTTTATTATATCATTACCTGAAGAGGATACCTTATTGAATCACGGTGTTGAAGACATGAAAATGGAAGATGGCAAACCCTTGTATCCTTTGTCTTTCCTTTCTGATACAATGGGGATAGAATATATGTTCTTATTTAGGGTAAGGAGTGATGGGATTGAGTCAGAAAAGGAAGCTGCTTTTTTATGGGGCGATGAGTATCGATGGCTATTTAGCGAGAGAGGATCACCGGCTCGATTGGCTAATAGGGACAGAGGGTGAAGAAGATACGAACTATGATGACTTTTATGCGTCAGTTGATACGCTGATCATGGGGCGCAATACATATGAACAGGTTCTTCAGCTGTCACCAGATGAGTTTCCTTATGAAAGAAAGACTTGTTATATCATGTCACGTACTTTACAAGACAGTCTGAAAGGAACTCATATCATTCGAGAAGATATCTTATCATTTGTGAAAAAATTAAAAGATGTACCAGGTCAGCATATCTGGATTGTCGGCGGCGGGGAACTGCTTCAGTCTTTCATAAAAGCAGGATTGGTTGATGAGCTTTACCTTCAAATCGCACCTGTCATGATTGGGAGAGGCATTCCTCTGTTTTCCCCAGCGGATATGGAATCCAGGTTTTCATTAAAAGAAGTACGACAATACAAGCAGATAGCTGAAATGCATTTTGTCTTAAAAGAAGAGGATCACTGACCTGAGGTGGTCTTTTTTTTATGAAACAAACTCGTTGACAATAAAATATCCTAGTGTTAGGATAAATTTATCCTAGTTTTAGGATTTCTTGAAAAAAGGAGTAGTTGCCATGGTGCAGCATGAATATGAATTAGACTTAAGGCTATTCCGCGTGTGGATGAAAGCCTATCAAGCTCTTTTTACAAATATCCAAACAGACATTGAACGTTATGATATCGGATTTGAGAACTTTCAGATCCTTGAATTGCTCTATAGTAAGGGGCCGCATCCTGTCCAAAAGATCAGCGACATCCTGTCAATCCCAAGTGGAAGCATGACATATGTCGTGAACAAACTAGAAAAACAAGAGCTGGTGAAAAGGCAATGTGCACCCTCTGATAAACGTGTATTTCATGTATTGCTGACGGAAAAAGGAAAGCAATTGTTTGATGACATTTTTCCTAAACACACAGATGTCATTTCGCAAAACCTATCCTTTATTGAAAAAGAAGAAAAAGAACGGCTCATTGAATTACTAAAAAAAATCGGTTTAGGTGCAAAACAACTTCACGAAAAGGGGAAACACGATGACACTCAGCTTTGATACATTGGTACGTGAAAGACGATCCGCATCAAATTTTTTGCCAAATATCTCGATTTCGAGAGAAGAGCTTAACAGCATATTTGAAGAAGTCAAAATGGCACCATCTGCTTTTAACTTACAGCACACACAATATGTCGTCGTCCAAACAGAAGGTCTCAAAGAACAAGTAAGAGAAGCTGCATTTGGACAATATAAGGTGCATTCCGCCTCAGCAGCGATCATTGTACTGGGAGACCCAAAAGCTTATCAGCAAGCGGGGAACATCTATGAAGGTCTGAAAATGCTTGGCATTTTAAACACGCAGCAATACGAAGAAATGGTCAGAGAGACGATGACCTTTTATGAACAGAGAGGAGCGGATTTTCAGAAAGAAGAGGCGATCCGCAATGCTTCATTATCTGCGATGCTGTTTATGCTCGCCGCCAAAAACAAGGGATGGGACACGTGCCCAATGATCGGTTTTGACCCTGAAGCAATGAAAAATGTGTTGAACATCGAGTCGGATTTGGTTCCTGTATTAATGATCACACTCGGAAAAGAAAAAGTAGAGAGCAGACAAGCGAGAGGCTACAGAAAACCAGTCTCTGAATTCGTAACATACTTATAAGATAGGGGGTTCCATTCATGGAACTAGGAATTAGTACATTTGTAGAAACAACACCTGATTTTCAAACAGGAAAAACAGTCAGTCACGCACAGCGTATTCGAGAAGTAGTCGAAGAAATTATTTTAGCAGATCAAGTCGGCCTTGATGTATTTGGAGTAGGTGAGCATCATCGACAAGATTTCGCTGCATCGAATCCTGCTGTCGTCTTAGCGGCTGCGGCAACACAGACAAAGAATATCCGTCTGACAAGTGCAGTGACAGTCCTTTCATCAGCAGATCCTGTTCGTGTCTTTCAGGACTTTGCAACATTAGATGGACTATCCAACGGGCGTGCAGAGATCATGGCAGGCCGTGGTTCATTTATTGAATCATTCCCGCTCTTTGGCTATGACCTGAATGATTATGAAGAATTATTTGAAGAAAAGCTTGATTTGCTGCTCAAATTACAGCAGTCCGAGCGTGTCACATGGAGCGGAAAGCATCGCCCATCTATTCAAGATGTTGGGGTATATCCAAGACCCGTTCAAGATCCGCTTCCAATTTGGATCGGCAGTGGGGGAAACCGTGAATCTGTTGTACGTGCTGGATTATTGGGGCTGCCGCTAGTACTTGCTATCATTGGCGGGAGTCCTAGACAGTTCGCACCGCTTGTACAGCTGTACAAGCAAGCGGCAGTGCACGCTGGACATGACCCAGAGAAATTAACCGTAGCGTCACATTCGCATGGATTTGTTGCGGAAGAAACAGATCTTGCAGCAGACCAATTCTTCCCTTCCACACAGCATGTGATGAACACATTAGCAAGAGAGCGAGGCTGGGGTCCATATACTCGTTCTACATTTGATGCAGCGAGAACGTTAGAAGGCGCCCTGTATGTAGGAGATCCAGATGCAGTGGCAGAGAAAGTGATTCACCTTAGAAAAAATGTAGGAATCACGCGTTTTATGCTTCATGTACCGGTTGGTTCCATGCCGCATGATCAAGTATTAAAAGCCATTGAGTTATTTGGAAAAGAAGTCGCTCCTAAAGTAAGAGAAGAGATTGCCCGCTGGGAAGCAGAGCAAGCATAACGAAAAAGGTCGATCAAGCCTATGCACTTGATCGACCTTTTTGATGCTTAAGGATCAATAACACAAGGTTTCACTGTAGGACATGAAGCAGCAGAAGCAAGTGGTGTGGTCGTCAAGGTGAAGAGGAAAACAAGTTGAAAACAGATGAGCCATTTTTTCATGAAATCACCTCCGTTCACAATTGTTTGACGGAATGAGATGAGGATAAAAGCATAGAAGTATAGAACACTCTCTATCCAACATAAGACAATCATATCATAATTTTCAAAAAAATGAAAAAATAACTTATAAAAGGACTAAATTATGGTATGGTTAATATGTTCAACAAAAAAAGGGAGGGATTTTTTTTATGAAAAAGGTCATGTCTTCAGTTTTGGTTGGAGCAATTGTCTTAACAGGTGCCGGGGTCACAGCTGCTCCAGTGGAAGCAAAGGAGCAAACAAAAAGTGAAATAACCGTTCAGGCGAGTCGAACTGTCTCAGAAACAAGAACGTATACGACCTCGAACATCCCAGAAAGTATTGTCTATGCAAAGGATGGCTGGGTCGGTATTTTAAAACAAACCTCTATTGAAGAATTAGGATTAGGAAAATACAGAGTCACATTTACTGGAACGGTTGTACGTGATCCGGGATTTAATTAAATAAAACGCAAAGCTGACAGGTGGACAAGCCTGTCAGCTTTTTTCATGAGGATAATAAAGAATCATTTGCAGCCGTACCATTTGTTCTCCGGTTTGTTTATATGCATGCGAACGGTCCGCTTTAAAACGAATGGAGTCGCCGGCCTTTAAGCTGTATTGCTCATCACCAATGGATATATCAAGCGCTCCCTCAAAAACAGTGATCAATTCCTCTGTTCCGCCAATATGTTCATTCGCATGCAGCGACCCGCCAGGATCAATTTCTACTCGGTACACTTCAAATTTTCCCCGGTCATCAAAGGGAAAAGTCGTATACACGCGATATCTCCCGTCATCTTCCGTTAAAATCTGTGCATCTTCCTTGCGTACCACCTTGATTTCAGGCTGTGGTGCGTAAATGAGCTCACTAAAAGACACCTTTAATCCGTTGGCGATTTTCCACAAAGTCGTGATGGTAGGGGTTGATTCTCCTCTTTCAATTTGTCCAATCATGGTTTTACTGACACCAGTTAATTCTGCCATCTTTTCTAGGCTTAATTTTTTTTGATCTCTAAGAAGCCTCACATTTTTAGAAATAATCGATTGTACATCTTCCATGAAAAAACTCCTTTCTCTATTTACTTTATAAAGACCAAACGTTACAATAAAACGTAACATACGTAATGAAGTAATTAAAGTCTTAATAACGTACGAGGGAGGCGGCAACTTGATTCTTTCTATGTTGATCTATGCTTTTGTGAGCAGCTTTACCCCGGGGCCAAACAACATCATGGCCATGGTCTTTACGAATAAGTATGGGGTCAAGCAAACATTTCGATTTTGTTTAGGTGTGGGTATCGGATTTCTCGTCATTTTGTGTTTGAGTTGCTTCTTTAATATCATTCTTTATCAAGTGATGCCGAAAATAGGCTGGGTCATGGCGTTCATCGGAGCCGCATACATGATTTATTTAGCTGTCAAAATCATGAAAAGTAAAGGCGGGGATGACGAAACCCTTGACCGCTACAATCATTTTGTTCCTGGTATGATGCTGCAATTTATCAACCCAAAAGCGATCTTGTATGGGTTGACCGTGATTTCAACCTTTGTTTTGCCATATGGACAATCTAATATGCAGTATGTGATATGGACATTGATTCTCGCACTTATTGGCTTTCTCGGTACATTCAGCTGGAGCCTATTTGGCTCTTTATATAAGCGCTTTTTGACTGCTTACGAAAAACCGTTCCAGTTTGTCATGGGGCTGCTTCTGATATACAGTGCGATTTCAATGGTATGGGGCTATGTGATGTAAGTAGTCAGAAGCTTGGCCTCTGCCTGCCCATCACAACAGTATTGTAATAAAGTCCATCTGCCAGCCGTTTATCATTTTTTAATACCCCTTCAATCAGAAAGCCATGGCACTCATATAACCGAATGGCTTTTTGGTTGGTTTCCAGCACGTGAAGTGACATCTTCTGGATGCCTTGCTGATCAGCCCAGTCAATAGAAGCGGCTAAAAGCTCTTTGCCAATGTGATAGCCCCAGGCATCCTTTTGTATGGCGATGCCAAATGTCACTTTGTGAGCAGAGCGCTTGAGTGAATGTCCCTCACATCTAGAGAAACCGACAATCTCTCCTTCAATATCAGCGACCAAAAATAAATGCCTGCTTTGTTTGGCATCCTCTTGAATCAAAACCTCAAAATCTTTTTCATGAAGAAAGGCTTCGCCTGGCTCACGGTCTAAATATTCTGTTTCACCATCAATTTTCAGTCTGAGAGCTGATAACTGCTTGGCATCGCCAATTGCAGCAGACCGAATACGATAGGTCAAACCACGAACGGTGAATATGTTTTCAGAGATGATCATTGAACAGAGCACCAACCTTTCTTTCCATTATGTCTATCATACCTGAAACGTGTACATTGCAGGTTAAAGCTTTTAAGCCTGTCTTATAGATAAGTATTTTTTAATCCAGCTGACCCTGTCTGGATCTTCATGATTTAGACTGAGAACTTAAATAAGCTTCTCTCACAACTGTTAAAAAGTGGTCAGCGACGGTTGATGTATCATCTTGTCTCCATGAAACATATAAATTTACTTTTGGTGTAGTTTCTTGGATTTTTCTATAAACAACCCCTGCGCGTTTTACGCTTTCTACTGAGGATGAAACCACAGAGATTCCCATTCCTGCAGCAACTAAATTAACAATCGTATGCATTTGAATAGCTTCCTGAACTACGTTTAAACTTATGCTATTTTCCCAAAAGTAGCTGATAATTAAATCATAAAATGCTGCACCTAGATGACGTGGAAACATGATAAATGGTTCATTGGCTAATAAATGAATTGGAACTTTGGGAAATGAAGCTAAAGGATGATTTTCTGGCAAAACCAAGCTTAATGATTCCTCACAACAAATTTCTGAGGTAAGTATCTTATTATTTTGGTTAGAACGAATAAATCCTATTTGAATTTCTTTCTTATATAGTGCTTTTAACTGCTGTTCTGTAGCCATTTCACATAAGACAAGATGGATGTTAGGAAAATTTTCTCGAAACCTTTTAATAATATCGATCACAATATCAGTAGAATCTACGAAACCGATCGTTAACTGACCTATCCTTCCGTCATCTGCAAGTTGTGTTGCTTTAATCGTTCTATCTACTTGAAGAAGCGTACGGCGGGCTTCTTCTAAAAATACTCTCCCCGAATCTGAAAGTTTAACCTGTCTTTTCGTTCTATGAAAAAGCGTAACACCTAACTCTTCTTCTAATTTACGAATTTCTTGACTTAATGGAGGCTGTGCCATTTTAAGACGTTCAGCTGCCCGGCTAAAATTTAGTTCTTCAGCAACCATTATAAAATAACGTATTTGTCTCAGATCCATTTTTTATGCCCCCCTATAAATTTCATACTTGCTTATTGTGTAAAATGATTACAAAGGATTGTTATTAAACAGTTTTGCGCTTTTTTAATGGAAATATTTTTAATTATATAAAATATATATATATTTATCTGAATATATATATTATACATATTAACGACCTCTTTTTATAATGAAAGTATTCTTTCAAAAGGAGGGCATTGTTATGGAGTATAGTAAACTTGGATCTAGTGGATTAACAATTAGTAAACTTGCTTACGGAAACTGGATTAATCATGGTGGTAAGATAAATGAAGAAACTGCCCATGATTGTGTGAAAGCTGCTCTTGATGTTGGTATTACGACGTTTGATACTGCTGATGTTTATTCAGACACCAAGGCTGAAGAGATACTAGGCAGGTCTTTAAAAGGGATCCGGCGGGAGAGTATTGAACTTTGTACAAAAGTATGTCATCCAACTGGTACTGGGAAAAACGATAGAGGATTATCACGCAAGCATATTTTGGAAAACTGTAATGCCTCTTTGCGACGTTTACAAACGGATTATATTGATATTTACTATGCACACAGGTTTGATCCAACTACACCTCTGGAAGAAACGATGTTAGCTTTCGCAGATCTAGTAAGACAGGGTAAAGTGAACTATATTGGTGTAAGTGAGTGGACAGCAGAACAAATTACTCGAGGGGCAGCGCTTGCACGAGAGCTAAATGTCCCCCTTATCGCCAGCCAACCTCAATACTCCATGTTATGGAGAATCATTGAAAGTGATGTAATACCGACCTGCCAGCGTGAAGGACTTGGCCAGGTAGTATGGTCGCCTTTGGCGCAGGGGATCCTTACTGGAAAGTATCTCCCAGGAAAATCACTTCCGACTAATTCGCGTGCTAACTCATCTGCTGGAAAACCTTTTTTTAAAAACCTTGCTCAACGCTGGATGAATAATAACACCTTAGAGGCGATCCAAAAGCTTAAGCCCGTCGCACAAGAGGTTGATCTTACTCTCGCTCAGCTTGCGATAGCATGGGTACTGCAAAACCAGAACGTTTCTGCAGCAATTATTGGTGCTTCTAGTCCAGAACAGGTGAGGGAGAATGCTTTAGCATCTGAGGTGAAAATTGAAACTGAGATGATGAATCAGATTGACGAAATTCTAGGTGATCTGGTTGAATACGATCAGAGTAAAACAGGTTAAAGCTTTTAAGTCTATCTTATAGATCATTATTTTTAATCCAGCCGACCTTGGCTGGATTTTCATGTTGCTGTAGTTTCTTGGATCGCACACTCAGATGTTTTGTATCTCTCAAAAAGGCTAAATGAATAGTATCAAACGTGGAGGTGGAACAAATGCGTGAAGAAAAAGGACATATGGATAAAGCGAAAGGAAAAACAAATCAAGTCAAAGGTCAAGTGAAAGAAAAGCTTGGCGAAGCAACAGATCATCAAAATCTGAAATCAGAAGGGAAAAAGGATCAGGCAAAAGGAAAGCTTCAAGATAAAAAAGGGGATTTGAAAAATCACCTCAACCAGTAAACCCGAAAACATGGCACTGCTTCATGTCTCCATCATGACATGTCTTTCATCAATAAAATGAATAGATGTGTGAAAAGAATTGATTATACGCGCTCGCTATCATCATGTAGACTTGAAACAGAAGACATGATTAAGGGAGATGGTTGAGATGAAGCAAGTGTGGGAGAAAGTTGACGAGTATCTCATAGACAAGTTGATTCCTAAAGATGATGTTTTGGAGCAAGCTCTTACTAATAATAAGCAAGCAGGCCTGCCAGAAATTGATGTGTCACCAGCTCAAGGGAAAATGCTTTATTTATTAGCAAAAACCAAGAATGCAAAGCGCATTTTAGAGATCGGGACACTCGGTGGATACAGTACCATTTGGTTGGCGCGTGCTCTTGAAAAGGATGGAGAACTCATCACATTAGAGGCTGTCAGCCACCATGTACAGATTGCGCAGCAAAACATCAGCAGAGCGGGCTTATCGGAACGGGTGAGCATTTTGCAAGGAGAAGCATTGGATACGCTATCTCAGTTAAAAGAGAGGGATGTGCTTCCATTCGATTTGATTTTCATTGATGCAGATAAACCGAACAACCCGAAATATCTAAAGTGGGCGTTACATTTCTCGAAAAAGGGAACAGTCATTATTGCAGACAATGTCGTCAGAAATGGAGCAGTCCTTCATGAATCTGATGGGGATGAACGAGTGCAGGGAACTCGTGAATTTTTCAATTTACTCAAACAAGAGTCAAGAATAGAGGCTACAGCCATTCAAACTGTTGGTGAAAAGGGTTACGATGGATTTGTATACGGAATCGTAAAATGAAACAAAGCTTAACCACATGCGGTTAAGCTTTTTCTTTTAGAAAAACCATCTAGCAGTTCCCATCAGCATGACGCCTACAAGAACAGTAAGTGACAAGCTTTTTGTCCAAATAGCGATCAGTACGGTCGGAACTAAGACAGCAAGGTACATCCAGTGAATGGTGACGCCTGTTGTGGTATGAATGAACAGATGCTCTGCAATCAAAGCTGTAAAGATACAAATGGGAATAAACGATAACCACTTAAGCACCACTTCAGGCAGCTCGATACTTCGTACAAATAAAAAGGGAACGACCCTTGGAATGACGGTTACAATCATACAGCCGAGAATCAGCCATATCATAAAACTGCTGATCATTTATCTGTCACCACCCCAATGGTTGCGACAATCATGGTGGCTAACAGAACAGCCACGTGTGAGGGAACAAAATGAAGCAGAACAAACATTGCAACGACCATATACAAAACAAGTGACAGGCGATGGGTTAACTTACTTTTAGGCACAGTTTGCAAAGAAAGAACCAACAGCGCAGCAAACATAGCGGAAAGGGCAAAATCAAGACCAAGGGCTTCAGGATTTGAAATCCAGTGTCCAAAAATGCCGCCAAGTATACAGGCAGCAATCCAGCACAAATAAGCCGTTATGTTCAGCCCATGCATCCACCGATTATTCAGCTTGCCATGCTGGGCTAATTTATTCATGGCTACGCCAAAGGATTCATCAGTCAGCAATAGACCGAATCCAATGTTTTGTTTCACAGAGTAGCGTGTAAAATGAGGAGCCAGCGTCAGGCTGAGCAATAAATGACGCAGATTCACAATAAATGTAGTGAGAATAATAGCGGAAAGGGGACTTCCAGTGACAAGCAGTGCACAGATAATAAACTGTGAAGCACCTGCATAAATAAAGATTGATAGAAGCGCAATGTCCCATAAGCTCAACTGTGCGCTAATTCCAACAATTCCGAAGGCAAACCCAATACTCATATAACCAAGCAGGGTTGGCACACAATCTTTTATTCCCTCGAGAAATGGTTCATGCTCCGTGCTGGGAATGTGTTTTCTAGCTTCAATATCCAACGACCTCTACTCCTTTTCTGCGTGACCACCTATAGTTTTACTTACTATATGAAAACGAATTCAGCATGTCAATAGCCGCTTATCTTCTATTATATGAAGAAAAAAGGTGACAAAAAAGGATTGAAGTCAACCAGAATTTGTTATAAAGTATCAGAAAATAAAAATAATTGGAGTGACGGCAATGCTATGGAAGCCTTTGTTTGAACATGATGTTCCAAATGCCCTCCGTCCATAACGGAGAGTGATCTCCGTTTGTGGATATGGTCATCAAAATATCCAGTAACGGAGGGAAAAAGATGAATGAAAAATATATAGGCGCCCTTTACCTAGCAATCGCTGCAAGTATTTGGGGCGGCATGTACGTTGTTGTCAAAGTAACAGTAGCGGTTGTTCCGCCACTTGAGCTCGTTTGGATGAGATATGCTGTAGCAGGAGTCGTTTTGGTGTTCACCATTTGGCGCTTGGGCTATTCCTTTCGATTAGATAAAAAAGATATCCCACTTATAGTGGTGATTGGGCTGATCGGAAATTTTCTTTCCATCGTGACCCAAGAAATCGGGACGATGTATACGACTGCACAAATGGGGGCCGTTATCACATCTGCAACACCTGCGTTTATGGTGCTGTTTGCGTTCTTTCTATTAAAAGAAGCCATGACTGTTCGAAAGTGCGCATCCATCCTGCTTGCTACAGCAGGTGTATTGCTCATGATTGGACCAGTCGCAGTGCAAACAGATGAATTTGTTGGCGGTCTTTCATTGATCATCGCTGCTTTAACATGGGCGCTTATGTCTGTTTTGCTAAAACGAGTTCCAGGAAAATACCCTCAGGTGGTGACAACCACATATGCGATCATCATTGCATTCATTGTTTTAACACCGCCAGTATTATTTCGTTTACCTCACCTAGATGTGGAGCAGATGGCAAGGCCAGAGATTTGGGGCGGTATTCTTTATCTAGGCATCATTTCAACAGCTTTAGCATTCTTTTTGTGGAATAGAGGGCTTCAATTGATGGATGCCTCAAGCGGAGGTCTATTCTTTTTCTTTCAACCGATCGTAGGTGCCATTCTTGGCTGGCTGCTTTTGGGAGAAGAAATGGGATTACGCTCATTCATTGGCATTCTATGTATATTTGCAGGTGTCTATACTGTGCTGCGTCAAAAGGAATAAGAGGAGATGTCCCTTGTAAAAGGGGCATCTTCTTTAAAATGGGTAGGTTTGAGAGATTGGAGAGAATGGGGGAAACAGGATGATACAATTTCCGCATTTACAAAAAGGACAAACGATTGGTGTCACAGCACCTTCCTCAGGTGTACAGCCATCTTTGCATGACATGTTTCAGCTCTCATGTGAACGAATGAAAAACAGAGGCTATGATGTCATATGTGGAGAGACGGTATGGCACCAGGAAAAGGCAAAATCAGCGCCTGCCATAGAACGAGCAAACGAGCTTCAGTATATGATGACGTGCGATGAGATTGACCACATCATCCCGCCATGGGGAGGACAGCTTTTGATGGAAGTGCTAGAGCACCTTGATTTCTCAACGATGCACAAAAAGTGGATTCTTGGTTACTCAGATACGAGTGCACTCTTGCTGGCATTTACATTAAAAACAGGCATTGCTACAGCACATGGCCCAAACTTAGTGGATTTACGAGGGGAAGAGTCTGATCAAACGACTGCTATGTGGGAAAAAGTGCTTTCCACAGAAGAGGAGATGGACATTACTCAGTTTTCTTCATATAAGTATCAAAAGGAATGGCAGCATGACACCCCGAGTCAACATGTCTTTCATTTAACAGAGCCTACAAGATGGCGCACGGTTCATCCACAGGAGATGGCGGTGAAGGGGAGAATGATGGGAGGCTGCATTGATATCATACGTCACTTAGCGGGGACACCTTTTGGAGACGTTAAAGCTTTTCAGGAAACATTCATAAAAGGTGAACCGATTCTCTGGTACTTCGAAAACTGCGCATTAAATGCTACCAGCATGAAGAGATCACTTGTTCAATTAAAACTAGCCGGGTGGTTTGACCACTGTTCAGGTATCATGTTTGGGCGAAGTGCAGTTGATGTGCCAGTGGAAGGGTATCAATATCGGGACGTATATGAAGAATTACAAAAGGAATTACAAATCCCCATTTTCTACGATATAGATTGTGGGCATGTCCCGCCACAAATGACGCTGATTAATGGCGCATATGCAGAAGTGCAGCTGCAACCTCAAGGCAAAGCGGTCCTAAAGCAAGCATTTTTATCATAAGAAAAGGAAAGGGGAAGCCCTTTCCTTTTGTCTTCTTTTCAGCGTGATAGAAAACCTTTGAAGTCTAGGAAGGACGAGTACCGGAGCGGAGCGAATTTGACATTCGTGAGCACCGGAGCGCAGGACTGACAACGAATGCGAGGGTTTGTCTACACGCTGAAGGAAAGGGGAAGCCCTTTCCTTCATATAACACTACATCCCTTTTGTTTCCTCACCTGCTTTTGGAACTTCCCATGCGGACTCACGGAATACTTTTTCCCATTTCGATACGACAATACATGCAACGGCATGCCCTGGAACATTCACACCTGTTCGTGCCATATCCATAATTCGATCAACACCGGCGATAATGGCGACGCCTTCTGCTGGAAGACCTACTGCATGGGCGGTTGCTAAAAGAACGACGAGTGAACCGGATGGCACTGCTGCAATCCCTTTACTCGTTAACACAAGAACAAGCATCATCAAAAGCTGCTGTGACAAACTCATGTCGACACCAAACGCTTGTGCAAGAAACACACAGGAAACCGATAAATATAAACTTGATCCATCACAATTGAGAGAGAGACCAGATGGAATGACAAAGGAGACGATTCTTTTTGGACACCCGTATTTCTCCATTCGTGACATAAGCTGAGGAAGGACAGTTTCTGTACTTGTAGTAGAGAAGGCAACCAAGAACAAATCCCAAATCATTTTTAAAACTTCGAAGTAGTTAAAACGGAAGATCAGTGCGACCAGAGGGAACAAAGCAAAGAGAATAATGAATAATCCTAAAAATACAGTCCCGACAAGCTTCATCATTGGGATTAATAAAACAATGCCATATTGGCCAACGGAAGCAGCCATTAATGCAAGAACTCCAATAGGTGCTGTCACCATGACCATCTGCGTTAGCTTAAACATAATTTGTGCCACTGATTCAAAGAAGGTGAGAACAGGAGCGGATGCTTTACCGATGCCGCTTGCGGCTACACCAAATAATATGGCGAAGAAAATGACAGCAAGTAAATCATTCTGAGCCATGACATCGACGATATTCGTTGGAATGATATCGAGTACCATTTGTTTAAAGTCGACGACTTTCTGCGTATAGCCATCTAATTCACCAATATCTTTCTTAGCTAATTTAGAGAAATCAAGGCCAACGCCAGGCTTTAGAACATTAGCCAGCAATAGACCAATTCCTAGAACGATGGTTGTGATGACCTCAAACCAAATGATCGTCTTTAATCCTAGGCTGCCCATTTTCTTCATACCGCCACTGCCAGCTGCACCAATAACAATGGTAGAGAAAACGATAGGAACAACGATCATTTTAATCAATCTGATGAATCCATCTCCAATTGGCCGCAGTGCCATCCCGAAGTCAGGAAAGAAATGGCCGATAAGAGCTCCTATCACCAAAGCGATCATGATTTGAAAAGCGACGAACTTTTTCATCATCTCCTACCTCCTTTAAATGCTTGGAAAATATTAAGAATTTTCCAATAAATAAAAATTCTATGTGACCATGTTTTGTCCTCCTTTGGATTTAGAAAGATTTTATTTAAGAATCATTAGAATTATGAAGAAAGAGAAGAAAATAGGGCTATTGCATCTCTATTTATCTAAGAAAAAACCACTTCTTAAAAAATATGAAACTTTTTTAGAAAAATGTATTGACCCATTTATGTGATCCATGGTATATTTTTATTCGTCGCTGATGACGTATTTGAAACAAAGACATTCAAACACATGCGACAAACAAATTTTAAAAAGATGTTGACTTGATAAAAACGATATGTTAAGATAATTAAGTCGCCTGATTAAGCGCCCGTAGCTCAATTGGATAGAGCGTTTGACTACGGATCAAAAGGTTAGGGGTTCGACTCCTCTCGGGCGCGCCAATACAAATCACGCGGGTGTAGTTTAGTGGTAAAACCTCAGCCTTCCAAGCTGATGTCGTGAGTTCGATTCTCATCACCCGCTCCATTTTGAAACGTGATCTTTGAAAACTAAACAAGACAAAACGTACCTGTTAATTCGAGTTTTTATAAAAAAATCCTATGAAACATCATAGGTAGTCAGTCAAACGCTGACGAAAAACAAAACTTCGGTTTTGTACTTTTTCGGAGAGTTTGATCCTGGCTCAGGACGAACGCTGGCGGCGTGCCTAATACATGCAAGTCGAGCGGACAGAAGGGAGCTTGCTCCCGGATGTTAGCGGCGGACGGGTGAGTAACACGTGGGTAACCT
>NZ_PVWX01000005.1:0-300579 GCF_003004375.1 Bacillus sp. LNXM12-1
TAGCATGTGATCATTTCCTGCCTCGCCAGTTTGACTGACTACCTATGATGTTTCATAGGATTTTTTTATAAAAACTCGAATTAACAGGTACGTTTTGTCTTGTTTAGTTTTCAAAGATCATCTTCATTGTCGCTCAGAGGCGACTTTCTCAATATAACATTTCGGCGCTGTGTGCGTCAAGTGTTTTTTATAATTTCTTTTTGTCAGCTTTTCTTTCAAAGCAACTTGGTTGCTCGTTAGCGACGTATAATAATATACCATCATAATATTCATGCGTCAATATCTTTTTTCACAAAATATCCTCGATGATAGATTTTTTGTCCCTTTGTCTCAATCGGCTCCACTTGAACAATTCCTTTTTCCACAAAGAAATCAATCATGACGCTAAGGTCAGGCGTGAAATACTTGAGATCAGGATGCGCGAGAAGCTCGCCAAAAAGCCATATATCTTGCTGTTCCATGACATGACGCAAATGAGCGGCACCAATTTCTGCTTTTGAATGGATCAAAAAATCATTTGCTAAAAATAAAAGTTCCAAACGCTTATGCAGACTTTCGTGGCTTTCAATGAGTTCTGAATAAAGTTTATATACTTCCGGTTCCATATGACGCACCTGATTCCAAACCGTCACTTCTGGGTGGAAGCCTTTATCGATCACTTCAATACGTGCCAAATGATGCAGAGCATGCACAATTGAATTATATGCATCAAGGAATTGATTTGACTCAAAAAATGCTTTTCCTTCTATATATCTGCGAATGAGCTTGCCGTATTCTAAACCGATTTTAAGTTTGCGGTTTGAAAACGGGAATGTACTCAGTTCATCAATCAAGTTGAAAATATATTCATTTCGATCAAATAGGACTTTCCCATTCAAAATCCAATCAATGATTCGGCGGTTAGTGCCGAGGGTAATCCATTCCTTCAGCTGATCATCTGTGACAACATTTAAAGAAGCTGTTTGGTGATCGGATTCATAGTGCTTGATAAATAACGGCTCTTCCGCTTCTTTTACAATGACTAGAAGTGCTGCATCAAAGTTATCCGTCTCAGAAGATACTTTGTGTCTTCTTTCTACTATAATCACAGCTAATGTGTCTGGATGGCTTGCTCTCTCTTGATAAATAGGACGGAGAAGATTTTCCATAGTGATTCCTCCAATACTCGGGTGTAAAGTTCTTCTCTAATGCTATGTATTTCTCCTCATAGAATCAAAATTCCTTCAATACAAGAAAAAAGATCATTGAATCATTATAAGCAATTTATTCACAAAACTCTATAACTAATTCAAACGGAAAGGTAAAATGTGCTATATTGGAGACAAGGGGGACTAGGGATGGCGAAATACTCCAGTAAAATTAATAAAATCAGAACATTTGCACTTAGTTTGGTTTTTGTTGGCTTTCTGATCATGTATATCGGTGTGTTCTTCAAGGAATCGATTTGGCTGTCGACTTTCTTTATGCTGCTCGGCGTCTTATCGATCGGATTGAGTACAGTAGTTTACTTTTGGATCGGTATGCTTTCTACGAAGGCAGTACGTGTCGTTTGTCCAGGCTGTGAGAAAGAAACAAAAGTGCTTGGGCGTGTGGACATGTGCATGCATTGCAGGGAACCGCTTACACTCGATCCAGCATTAGAAGGCAAAGAGTTTGATGAATCCTACAATCGAAAAAAGTCATAAAAAAAGCTGACCATTTAACCGGTCAGCTTTTTCATTAATGATTTTCTTTTTTCGCACATTCTTGACAAGTTCCATAGATCTCCAAGCGATGATGACTGACCTTAAAGCCCGTCACATGGGATGCAAGCTGTTCAACTTCATCAAGGCCAGGATAATGAAAGTCCACTATTTTTCCGCAGTTTTCACAAATCGCATGGTAATGGTCAGATGTCGCAAAATCAAATCGGCTTGAGGAATCACCGTACGTTAATTCCTTTACTAATCCAGATTCCCGGAAGACTCGTAAATTGTTGTAAACCGTTGCGACACTCATGTTTGGAAATTTTCCTTCAAGTGCTTTATATATATCGTCCGCGGTTGGGTGAGTCATAGAATTTACGAGAAACTCCAAGATGGCATGGCGCTGCGGAGTAATTCGAACACCGGTTTCTTTTAAAGCATCTAAAGCGTCTTTTAGTTCGTGAGCAGCCATTTCATCATGCACCTCTCTTCAAAAATATTCTTATATTATAATCTTTATAAATAGTGTACCCCCAGAGCCGAATCTTTGTCAATTACAATCCTCTTTTTTACCTATTCTTCTTCACAAAAAAGACCGGCATGTCTGCCGATCTCATCCTGTGATGATATTAAGCGTGAGCTTTCAGTTCCTCAAGCGCTTCTTCTACGTGGTCTTTCACCTTGACTTTTCGCCATTCTTTCACAAGCGTTCCTTCTTTATTAATAAGAAACGTTGAACGTTCAATGCCCATGTATTCTTTGCCAAAGTTCTTTTTCAGCTTCCATACCCCAAAGGCTTCAGACAATTTCTGTTCATCGTCTACAAGAAGCAGGAACGGTAAATCATGTTTTTCTTTAAACTTTTGGTGCTTGTCCTGACTGTCTGGGCTTACGCCGATAATGACAGCATCTAATTCTGCAAAGCTTTGATGGCGGTCGCGGAAATCACATGCTTCTGTTGTACAGCCTGGTGTCATATCTTTTGGATAGAAATAAAGGACAATATGTTTTCCTTTAAAGCCAGAAAGCTTTACTTTCTCCCCATTGTCACCGGTTAATTCGATTTCAGGTACTTGCTGGCCTATTTCGATTGTCATGACACAATCCCTCCAACCTATTTTTTAATTAGCCTATCCAATTTTGAGAGGATATTCAACTAAGGACGCTTGCATCGGCATGTTAAAATAATGATAGACGACGTGATACGTTGAGATAGGAGGCTATTTATGAAATTCACAGAATCAGAAAAATTACATCAAGAGGCGCTGGAGCATATCGTTGGAGGTGTCAACAGTCCGTCTCGTTCATATAAGGCAGTAGGCGGCGGTTCACCCGTGGCTATGGAAAGAGGAGAAGGCGCTTATTTTTGGGATGTTGATGGAAACCGCTATATCGATTATCTAGCAGCATACGGTCCAATTATTACAGGACATGCTCACCCGCATATTACAAAAGCTATTACAAAAGCGGCTGAAACAGGTGTCCTTTACGGAACGCCAACGAAGCATGAAGTCACTTTTGCTAAAATGCTGAAGGAAGCCATGCCTGCTTTGGACAAAGTTCGTTTTGTCAATTCAGGAACAGAAGCGGTGATGACAACGATTCGTGTCGCGCGCGCATATACAGGCAGAACAAAGATCATTAAGTTTGCCGGATGCTATCACGGCCACTCTGATCTTGTGCTTGTGGCAGCTGGCTCTGGTCCTTCCACTTTAGGAACCCCTGATTCAGCAGGCGTACCAAAGAGCATCGCCAATGAAGTCATTACCGTTCCATTTAATGATATTGACAGCTACAAAGAAGCATTGGATCGATGGGGCGATGAAGTCGCAGCTGTCCTTGTCGAGCCAATTGTCGGGAACTTCGGCATCGTGGAGCCTAAGGACGGCTTCTTGCAGCAGGTCAATGACCTCACTCATGAAAAGGGCGCACTTGTGATCTATGATGAAGTGATTACAGCTTTCCGCTTTATGTACGGAGGAGCACAGGACTTGCTTCAAGTAAAACCTGACCTCACTGCATTAGGAAAAATCATTGGCGGCGGACTTCCGATCGGTGCTTACGGCGGTAAAAAAGAAATTATGGAGCAAGTCGCTCCTCTTGGACCAGCCTATCAAGCTGGCACGATGGCAGGAAATCCTGCATCCATTCTTTCTGGTATTGCATGCTTGGAAGTGTTAAAACAAGATGGTGTTTACGAGCGCCTTGATCAGCTTGGCGCTATGCTAGAAGAAGGCATTTTAGCCCATGCAAAAAAACATCAAGTAGATATTACGGTGAACCGCTTAAAAGGGGCTCTCACGATTTATTTCACAAAAGAAACCATTGTAAACTATGAACAGGCGGAAAATACGGATGGCGAAATGTTCGCCCGCTTCTTCAAATTAATGCTTTCTCAAGGGATTAACCTCGCTCCTTCTAAATATGAAGCTTGGTTCTTAACGATCGCACATACTGAAAAAGATATTTCTGAGACGCTGCAAGCAGTAGATCATGCGTTTGAACAGTTAAAACAATCATAATAGGGTCAAAAACAGGCGAAAAAAAATGCGCCTGTTTTTTTATTTATCAGCTCTTGTTTGTCAAAAGCGTGCGAATCTGTTACATTTCTTCTCAATACCTTCTTTTGATGTTTTCATGAACTTTCAAAAATCACTTGAATATTTCGGAAGACCGCTGTATATTACTTAGTTGTTCATCAAAATATTGATGATAAATGACGAGTGATCATCTATTATCAAAAAGAAAGGAATGCAGGGACAAAACCAATGAAACTTGGAGCCCGTATTTTAAAAACTGGTATTGCCATTGTACTCGCGCTTTACCTGGCAACATGGCTTGGGTTGCCAACGCCCGTCTTCGCGGGAATTGCAGCTGTATTTGCTATCCAGCCATCTATTTATCGATCTTTTTTAACGATTGTTGATCAAGTGCAAGCCAATATTATTGGAGCAGCACTTGCCATTACGTTCGGTCTGCTTTTTGGCACTGGGCCAGTCATTATCGGTTTAACCGCCGTCATGGTCATCGCCATTAATTTAAAGCTGAAGATTGAACACACGATTCCAATTGCACTTGTAACCGTCATTGCGATTTTAGAAAGTGCTGGGGATCATTTCCTTTCCTTTGCCTTAATTCGAACAGCTACTGTGGTGTTAGGAGTTCTTTCTTCATTTTTAGTGAATTTAATCTTCCTGCCGCCAAAGTATGAAACAAAGCTTGTTCATCACATTATGGAAAATACGGAGGAGATTTTAAAATGGATCCGTCTGAGCTCCAGACAGTCTACTGATCATTCCACTTTAAAGGATGACATCGATCAAATAAAAGAACGCATGATCAAATTAGATCACATTTACTTGTTATACAAAGAGGAACGAAGCTATTTAAAGAAAACAACCTATGTAAAATCAAGAAAGCTCGTTTTGTTTAGACAGGCCATTATGGCATCGAATCGCGCTCTTTACTTGCTGAAAAAGCTTCATAAATTAGAAAATGAAATTCATTTGATGCCAGAGCATTTCAGGGAAAGCTTAACAGATGAAATTGATTACTTACTGTATTGGCATGAGCGTACCTTGATGAAATTCGTCGGTAAAATGAAACCGCAGGACGATGAATTTCAAAATGAATGCTCTCTTCGTCTTGAAACGTTAACGAAATCATTTATCCAGCATCAGCAAAACCAAGAAAACGACTTGCTCGATTACAATATGCTGAATGTCATGTCCAGCATCATCGAATACCGTGATGAACTAGAGCATTTAGATACATTGATTACAAGCTTCCAGACGTATCACCCAAAAGACAGTGAAATTGAGACAGATGAAAAAGAAGCATAAAATGAGAAAAGACCGATTCCTAGAATCGGTCTTAGATTGTTGACAAAGTGCTAAAATGATCTTCATTTTAGCCTTTTGTCTTCTTTTCAGCGTGATAGAAAACCTTTGCAGTCTAGGAAGGACGAGTACCGGAGTGGAGCGAATTGAACATTCGTGAGCACCGGCACGCAGGACTGACACCGAATGCGAGGGTTTGTCTGCGCGCTGAGACCGATTCCTAGAATCGGTCTTATTTTATTTTCTTCATTTTAGGATCCAGTGTGTCTCTTAATCCATCTCCCATCAAGTTAAAGCCCAAAACTGTCAGCATAATCGCTACACCTGGGAAAATTAATGTCCAGGGGGCTTGCACGAGATAAGGTCTCGCATCGGCGAGCATTTTCCCCCACTCTGGGCTTGGTGCCTGTGCACCCAATCCTAAGAAGCCTAAAGCGGCTGCCTCGATAATCGCCGTTCCGATCGCAAGCGTCGCCTGTACGATGACCGGCACCATACTATTTGGCAGTATGTGACGCAGCACGATGCGGCGGTGTGACATCCCAACCGCCTTTGCTGCCAGCACGTATTCTTCTTGTTTAATACTCAGCACTTTTGAACGAACGAGCCGTCCAAAGGTTGGGACATTAATGATCGCAATGGCAATAAGGGCATTTTGTAAGGAGGGGCCTAAAATGGAGACGATCGCAATCGCTAGTAGAATACTAGGAAAAGCGAGTAAAATATCAAACAATCTCGAGATCACAGCATCTAGCACTCTTCCGCCATAGCCTGCTATCAATCCAAGCAGTGTGCCTAAAATGACAGACCCGAGAACCGAGAAGAAACCAACCCATAAGGAAATCCGCGCGCCATGCACAACTCTTGAAAATATATCTCTGCCGAAATCATCTGTACCAAACCAGTGCGCAGCTGATGGCGCACTAAATCGCTCACCGAGAGATTGTTCATTGATTCCAAAAGGAGCAATGAGCGGTGCGAATATTGCTAAGATAAGAAATAAAAAGACAATCACACTGCCAATGACCGCCAGCTTGTGCTGAAAGAACAGTTTCATCGATTCAAGAATCAATGATTGAGAGCGTTCTTCTTTTGGTTGAGGTGGTTCAAGCTCTTTTTGCGCTTCCATGTTATCACTCTCCCTCCCTAATATTTAATCCTTGGATCAATGACCGCATACAAGATGTCCACAATGAAATTGATCAGGACAAATATGAGCGCAACGATGAGAATGCCAGTTTGAATGACTGGGTAATCCCGATAGCTGATGGCATCATATATATATCGCCCAATGCCCGGCCATGCAAAAATGGTCTCTGTTAAAATGGCTCCGCCTAGCAAGAGGCCTGTCTGAAGACCAATAATCGTTAAGATCGGAATAAGCGCATTTTTCAGCCCATGCTGATAAATGATGAAAAATGAACGTACCCCTTTTGCTTTTGCTGTTCGAATAAAATCTGAATGAAGCACTTCCAGCATACTTGCCCTTGTAATCCTTGCAATAATCGCAGCAGGAATTGTCGCAAGTGCTGTACTTGGTAATACCAAATGCTTGATGCTGTCAGTGAATTGATCAAACCGGCCTTGCAAAAGCGTGTCCAGCGTATGAATATACGTGATCGACTCCACTGGATTCCTTACGTTTTCTCGGCCCGTCGTCGGCAAAATACCTAATTCGATCGAGAACAGCCACTGCCCCATTAAGCCTAACCAGAAAATCGGCATAGACACTCCAATGAGTGCAATAAACATTGCGACATAATCAAAGATGGAATGCTTAAACCAAGCACTAATGATTCCGGCATTCACTCCCACAACAATCGCCAGCACCATGGCAAAAAAGGTCAATTCTAACGTTGCAAATAAGTAAGGCTTCATTTCCTGGGCAATAGCCGCTCCTGTTCGTATCGAAGTCCCTAAGTCCCCTTTTAAAAGCCCCAGCATGTAATGTCCGTATTGAACATACCAAGGCTGGTTTAAACCGAGCTGGATGGTTAATTGTTCTACTGCCTCTTTCGTTGCCCGCTGTCCTAAGATGACCTGTGCTGGGTTCCCTGGAATAAACCGAATAATTGAAAACACGACCAATGTCATTCCAATCAATACTGGGATGAGCATTCCTGCCCGCTTCATACAATAAGCAAACAAACAGCTTTCACCGCCTTTTTCTTTGTCTTCTTTTCAGCGTGATAGAAAACCTTTGCAGTCTAGGAAGGACGAGTACTGGCGCGAAGCGAATTTGACATTCGTGAGCACCGGAACGCAGGACTGACACCGAATGCGAGGGTTTGTCTACACGCTGTAAGGGAGAGACAAGATCTCCCTTATTTGCTTATTCGAAATACACGTCAGTTAAAGCTTCTGAACCAGTTGGATGCGGTTGATAGCTTTTTAAATCACTAGATGCTGCAAGCATTGGGATCGAATGCACCAATGGAATCCAAGGTGCTTCATCATGAATGATTTCTTGCGCTTTTTTATACAGGTCATTTCGTTTCTTTTGATCTGTATTTGTTTGCGCTTCAATGAGGATGTCGTGCATTTTATCGTTTTCGAAGAATGTATAGTTGTTGCCGCCAATGCTGTCTTTGTCCAGCAGTGTGTAGATGAAATTATCAGGATCACCATTGTCCCCTGTCCAGCCTAATAAGAACACATCTGCTTCCCCTTTACTTGCCTTATCTAAATAGGTCGCCCAGTCATATGTCACAATTTCTGCTTTGACGCCGACCTTTTCAAAGTTTGATTGAATGACTTCTGCTACCTTCATCCCATCTGGCATATATGGACGCGGTACAGGCATCGCCCAAAGCTTGATGCGAAAGCCGTCAGGAAAACCCGCTTCTTTCAAAAGTTCCTTCGCTTTTTCTGGATCATACGGATATGGATCAATGTCGTCATTGTAGCCTTCTAAAGCTGGGGGAAGAGGATTTTTTGCTGGCTCGGCAAGTCCGCCATAAAATGACTCAATGATGGATTCTTTATCGACCGCGTAATTGAGTGCCTGACGAACGAGCTTGTTATCAAGCGGCTTTCTTGTGACGGTCAGTCCGATATAGCCTACGTTCATTGATGGTCTTTCAATAAGCTGGAGTGCTTTATCAGTTTTAATGCCATCTAAATCTGACGGATTCACGCCATCCATCAAATCGATCTCACCTGTTTTCAGGGCATTTAAACGAGCCGAGTTTTCTGGAATAGAGCGGAAGATGATTTGATTCAGTTTTGGTTTATCCTTCTGCCAGTAATCTTCGTTCTTTTCTAACACGATACGGTCGTTTTGCTTCCACTCTTTAAACTTGAATGGTCCTGTTCCCACTGGATTCTCACGAAAAGAATCACCGCTTTTTTCAACAGCCGCAGGACTTGCGATGCCAAACGGTGACATAGCAATGTTTTTAAGGAATGTCGCCTGCGGGCGCTTTAGCTGAAATTCAACTTCATGCTCTCCTTTGACGATGATGTCTTTAATCACATGTCCTTTATCTTTTTTATAGCCGCCAAACATGCCATAGTAAGGAAATTTTTCTGCATCACCATTCATCCAGCGGTCAAAGTTGAATTTCACTGCTTCTGCGTTAAAGTCTGTGCCATCGTGAAATTTCACACCTTCTCTCAAGTAGAACGTGTACGATTTACCGTCCTTTGCAACATCCCAGTCTGTTGCGAGACCAGGATGGATGGTCGTGTCTTTCTCACCATAATTCAGTAGCTTTTCAAACATATTCTCTGTGACCTTGAAGGTTTCGCCTTCTGTCGTTGTGATCGGATCTAGTGAAGTGGAGTCTCCTCCTCTGCCAAATACGAGGGTGTCTTTTGTTGCTTTTTCTTCTGATGACGGTGCGGACGAGCATCCCCCCAAAAACAGTGCAAGTGCCAGCACAAAAATGAAACTACTGAACAACCATGTCTTCTTCATTGTGTTCCTCCTTTTGATATAAGTAACACGCCGCTGCGTGCCCCGGTTCCTCCTCATACAAAGCAGGGACTGCTTTTAGGCATTTCTCCCACCTTTTTGGACACCTTTTGAAGAAAGGACATCCGCCGCTTGGCGTCATGGCAGACTCTTCTGCTGACACATCTTGCGTCTCTAGCACGTGATCCATATGTGGAATGGATTTCAGAAGCAGCGACGTATAAGGATGAAGCGGGCTGTGAAACACGTCTTCGGCAGGCCCCATCTCGACAATGCGGCCAGCATACATGACGGCGATTCGGTCGCTCATATACCTGACAACACCAAGATCGTGAGAAATAAATAGATACGTCAGAGAAAGTGTCTTTTGCAATTCAAGCATCAAATTCAAAATTTGGGCTTGAACGGATACATCTAAAGCCGAAACGGGTTCATCCGCAATGACAAGACTTGGATGGGTAATGAGTGCTCTAGCGATACCAATACGCTGCCTTTGTCCGCCGCTGAATTGGTGCGCATAACGTTCCCCGTAGGAAGGATCAAATCCGACAATATGCAGCATCTCTTTTACCCGCTTTCGTCTATCTGCTTTCGTCCCATGCCAGTGAACAATCAGCGGTTCCTCTAAAATATCTTTGATTTTCATTCGTGGATTTAATGAAGCGTATGGATCTTGGAAAATCATTTGAATGTCTTTTCTTAAAGAACGCATCTCTCTTTCTTTCAAAAGAGTGACATCTTGCCCTTTCAGTTGAATAGAGCCTGACGTCGGTTCAGTCAATCTCATTAAGCTTTTGCCAAGTGTTGATTTCCCGCAGCCTGATTCACCGACAATGCCAAGCGTTTCCCCCTCCTTCACGTGAAAGGACACTTGATTTAAAGCCAGAGTCGAATGTTTGTGTTTAGAAAAAAAAGCGGCTGTGTCATACCGTTTTGTCAGCTGATTCACTTGCAAGAGTGGGCGACTCAGTGTCTTCTCCTCCTTCCATTAGAAAGCATGCCACGCGGTGGTCCTGTTCAATGGATTGTAAAACTGGATCTTCTTCAAGACATTGCGCCATTTGATAAGGACAGCGCGCGGCAAATTGACAGCCGGATCGAATGGTTCCCGGCTTAGGTACATGACCTGTAATAGAGATGAGCTTTTCTTTTTTCTCTTTAAACGATGGAACTGAGGCGAAAAGACCTTTTGTGTAGGGATGCAGAGGTTTTTGAAAAATACGGTCAACGGTTCCTTCTTCTACAATTCGACCGGCATACATAATCATGACTCGCTGGCATATTTGCCGCACGACGCCTAGATCATGGGTTATAAATAAAATAGCGGTGTCCATCTCTTCGTTTAGCTTTTTGAGCAGGCGAAGGATTTGCGCTTGGATGGTCACATCAAGTGCAGTTGTCGGTTCATCTGCGATCATGAGCTTTGGGTGACAAAGCATCGCCATCGCAATCATGACACGCTGGCGCATGCCGCCTGATAATTCATGCGGGTATTTTTTAAGCAACGATTCGGCTTGCTTCAATCCAACTGTCTGAAGCAGATCAACCGCCTTTGCTTTTGCTTCTTTTTGACCGATTGCTTGATGTGTGAAAAGGGCTTCCGTCATTTGTTTGCCGATGGTCATTAATGGGTTCAGAGAGGTCATTGGCTCTTGAAAAATCATCGAAATGTCATTCCCTCTTATCTCTCGCCACTGTTTTTCTGAAAGCGACAGCAGGTTTTGCCCTTCGAATTGAACCTCACCCGTTGTGTCTGTTTGCTGGTTCAGGCCCATTAATGACATAGATGTGATACTTTTCCCGCAGCCAGATTCGCCAACAATCCCTAAGGTTTCCCCTTTTTGAATCGAGAACGATAAGTGATGGACGATGGGTACTTTTTGCTTTTTTTGCTGAAACGCAATGGACAGCTGTTTGACATCTAGCAGCACGTCTTGTTCTTTCACATATTCACCACCCCGTCATACTTTTTAAAATTGTATTGAGACAAGCTGGGAAATATGTCATGTTTTTGACAAGCATAAAAAAGCCTATCCGCTAGAATCGGATAGGCTTCTACTAATTTAATGTTTGAATGGTAAATAGATGGCGATAGTGGCTGTCTCTGTTCATTAATTCTTCGTGTGTTCCTTTTTCCACAATCTCGCCTTGTTCCATGACGACAATGAGGTCAGCATGAGTAATCGTCGATAAGCGGTGCGCGACAATAAAGGTTGTACGGTCCTTCGCTAGCTTTTGCATCGCTTCTTGAATGTAATGTTCACTTTCTAAATCAAGTGCAGACGTCGCTTCATCTAAAATCAAAAGCGGTGGATTTTTAAGAAAGACCCTTGCAATTGAAATACGCTGTTTTTGACCGCCTGACAGCTTCACGCCCCGTTCTCCTACCTTCGTGTCATATCCTTCAGGAAGAGACATAATAAAATCATGGGCATTTGCCGCTTTTGCAGCCGAAACGATTTTTTCAAAAGATGCTTCTGGGTCTCCCACCGCAATATTTTCTTTAATCGTGTCACTGAATAAGAATGTATCCTGCAGCACCATTCCGACTTGATTTCGAAGGCTTCTTGCTTTGTACTCTTTGATATCGATGCCGTCAATTTCAAGTGACCCGTTTGTGACATCATAAAACCTTGGAATTAAGCTGACGAGTGTCGACTTCCCTCCACCGCTCATTCCTACAAGCGCAACCGTTTGTCCTTTTTCTACTTTCAAGGAGATATTGTGCAGAATCTCTTCCTGTGTGTGTTCATAACGAAACGACACATTTTTAAATTCGACCTCACCTTTTAAATGATCAGCTTCTTTTGCATTCGGCCGATCTGTTACCTCATATGGCTCATCAATAAATTCAAAAATACGATCCATTGACGCCACTGACTGGGTTAAAGTCGTGGATGAGTTAATGAGACGGCGAATCGGGTTGTACATCCGGTCAATATAGCCGACAAAGGCAATCATGGTCCCGATCGAAAGTGATCCATTAATTACGGTGTAGCCAGCAAATGCAATGATTAATAGCGGTGCAATGTCAGTGATGGTATTGACGACGGCAAATGTTTTGGCGTTCCAATTCGTATGGTTGATCGCTTTGTTTAAAAAATTTTTGTTTTCATCATGAAAATGTTCTTGTTCATATTCTTCAATGGCAAAGCTCCGAATGACTGGCATTCCTTGTACCCGCTCATGCAGATGCCCTTGCACTTCAGCCAGCGCCTGCGACCGCTCTTTTGTCAGCTTGCGAAGCCTGCCGTAAAAATACTTCACTGCAAACGCATATAGCGGAAAAATAATGACAGACACGATGGTGAGCTTGATGTCCAGTGTACACATAATGGCGATCACGATCAGCACGGTCATCAAATCAAGCCAAATGTTCATAAGACCTGTGATGACAAACTCCTTTGTCTGCTCCACATCGTTGATGACCCTTGAAATAATTTCCCCAGTTCTCGTGTTGGCATAATAACGAAGACTGAGCTTTTGAATATGCGAAAACAGCTTTTCCCGAATATCAAATAATACCTTACTGCCTGTCCACTGCGCATAGTATTGTCTATAGTATTCAACAGGCGGCCTCATCACTAAAAATAAGACGAGCATGATTCCCATAATGATCAATAGAGATGATGTCTTTTCTTCAGCCGACCCCGAGCCTTGAATGACATCATCAATGACATACTTTAAAAGCAGAGGCAATGTTAAGGGAATCGAGAACTTGATCATCCCGATGACCATTGTCAATGCAATCTGTTTTTTATACGGTGTAACAAAAGCCATGTAGCGTTTAATGACCCCCATGTAAATCTCCTTCCCAATCTATCAGTGCCTCTTATCCGTACGCAGTCAAAAACCTGTTAGCCTAAAAAGCCAAACAGGTTTTTGCTACTCTTGCTTATTTTGTATAATGTAAAAAACGTTCATACCACATATCCACAAATTCAGGAGCAAACGGACCTTTCCGCTGGTGAATCCAATGCAATAATGTATTCAGATGCTCTCTTAAGATACTATCGATTTCCTTTGGATAATTCATCTGCCTCTTATGATCTGCATATTCATCCTCATCCAAAATATTGTACGTCATGTCTGGAAAGACTTTGACATCTAAATCGTAATCAATATACTTAATTGCTTCTTCATCTGTCGCAAAAGGAGAGCTGATGTTGCAGTAATAATATACCCCATCATCTCTAAGCATCCCAATCACATTAAACCATTGTTTTGCATGGAAATAGCAAATAGCCGGTTCTCTCGTCATCCAAGTACGGCCGTCGGATTCAGTCACCATTGTACGGTCGTTTGCACCAATGATACACAATTCCGTTGCTTTCAGAATGGTGGTTTCATTCCAAATCCTGTGGATCAACCCATTATGTTTATAGCTTTGAATTTGGATGGTTTCTCCTTCCTTGGGATAGCCCATATTTTCTCCCCTACTTTCTATAACAAACAAACCTAACAGTCCAAAGACCTAATTTCCCAACTAAACATGTCTCTATTATATTATACCGTTACATCATTAAAAAATGAAATGAAAAAGCCATTCAACCCAATTGAACGGCACACTGTCTTACATCACGGTTGAACTCTTTTCCATCTGCTTGTATGAATTGATGACCTCTTCTGTCTGTTTTGTAAATAAGGTTTGGACTTTTTGCAGTTCCTCCCGTTTCTGTTTGATTTGATCACAAAGCCTATGCCACTCTTCTTTTTTTTCATCCTGCAGCAATTGTTTTTCTGTTTCTAAGCATAGATCGAGTTCTCCCTGTACATTGAGCAGTTGATCCATGAGCTGCATTTGTTCTTTTACAAGCTGATCGAAATCAGACATCTAACTCCTCCCTTTTCATCGAATCCACTTTTTGTCTGTATACCATTTCTTGAAAGAAGGAGGAAATCCTTTGACTGTTTATGTAGAGGTTTTACAGGTTTTGTCGGATGGTGGGGAGAGGCAAAAAGAAAAGCACTTCATTCGTAGATGAAGTGCTTTCCTTTGTTTCAGTGATTAGCTGTTTTGTTGTTTGTTTTGCTCAGCTTTTTGGTTGTATTTTTTTACTTGCTGTACGTCAGTCTCGCTAGCAAATTCAGTACCAAATTGACCGCCTTGTGCAGAAGCTTGGTTTTGTTTCTTCACTTGTTGTGCGTTTGTTTTGTTTTGTTGTTGATCCATCATTATCACCTCCACGCACATTAATTTGTGCAGAAGGTGTACATCCTATTCATGATTTTTTTAAACTAGCAAAGAACGTCCGCCATCCACAATAATGGTCTGTCCTCTAATCATGTCTGCCTTGCCTGATACAAGGAACTCCACGCTGTCAACCATGTCTTTAATTTCTACCATTCGGCCAGCAGGTGTATTTTTCTTCGCATCTTCTAAAAGTTCTTCCCGGTTCGGGAAATGTTTTAGTGCATCTGTATCGATCGCACCGCCTGATACTGCGTTCACGACAATATTTTTTTGTGACAGCTCAACGGATAGGTAACGCGTTAAAGCTTCTAGTGCCGCTTTTGATACGCCGACCACTGTGTAATTTTCAAGGTAGCGGATGGAGCCTAGTGAGCTAATGCTGACGATATGTCCGCCGCCATTTTTCTCCATTAATTTCGCCGCTTCTTGTCCGCAGAATAACAAAGCCTTCGCATTGATATTCATCGTCCAGTCCCAATGATTTTCTTCAAGGTCCATGATTGGACGCTGAACACCTGATGCTGCATTGTTCACAAATACATCTAAACGGCCAAAGGTTTCATCGATTTGCTGAAACATATCTTTAATTTTTTCTGGCTGGCCTACGTTGGCTTTTACAACCAATGTTTTCACGCCCATCGCTTCAATTTCTTCCGCTGTTTCTAGTGCGGCTTTTTTGCTTCTCGCATAGTTAATGACAATGTCATATCCTTTTTCAGCCAGGCGAAGGGCTACTTCTTTCCCTACTCCTCTACTGCTGCCTGTAATTAATGCACATTTACGTTGACTCATTATGGTTCATCTCCTGATTTGAATAGTTTTCGTTCATTCGCTTCACACTAATAGGAAAATTCCTATTAGGAGGTTACATTCATGTATGTCGGACGCGATTTAAGCCAGCTTGGCATGATGTCCAAGGATCAATGGAAAGATACTGAGCTTGCTTTCTTTCATCATGCTTTCCAACAAATTTTACCTTATTTGAACGAAGAAGGGCAATCTAAGTATCGAGAAATCATTTCTGAAATTGAAGACCGCGGGGGTCTGCACAGAAATGAAGCCGATTATACTCATGGTACAACGGTTAAATACGACTAGGCTCTTCAAGTGCCATCTTCCAGATTTTTTGGTGTGAGACTGGCAAAGCATATGCCTCAAATTCCTCTGTTGTGACTTTTTTCAGCATCGTGTCATCAGATACAGAGGTAACTCGTCCAAAGAAAACAGAAATATTCCAGATGAGGTGGGTAAATACGTGCTGAATGGTGCCTTCTAAATCACCAAGCTCCGCTTGTACACCCGCCTCCTCTTTTAAGAAATCAACCAGCTGCTCTTTTTCCGTTTTTCTTCCCTTCATGGTTTCCATGTTAGGGAATTCCCATAAATTCGCAAGAAGACCTGTACTTTGCCTCTTATGAATATATAGGTTGCCTGCATCATCAAATAACACCGCTGCTGCCATTGATTTTGCAGTCGGCTTTTTCTTTTTGCTTTTCACTGGGAGCTCATGCTGAACGCCCTCCTCGAGTGCCGAGCAATGCATGTTCACAGGGCAAATGAGGCATGCAGGGGATGTTGGGGTGCAAATGAGCGCACCTAGCTCCATCAGCCCTTGATTGAATTCTGACGGCTTTTCCCGGGAAATGAGCTGATCGACCGCAAACTCGAAAATATTTCTCGTTTTTGGTTTTGCTATATCATCCCATACAGACAAAATACGGGAAATGACCCTCATGACGTTGCCGTCTACCGCAGGGTACGGCTTGTTATAGGCGATACTCAGCACTGCACCGCTCGTATACGGACCTACACCTTTAAGCTTTGAAAACTGCTCTTTCGAATCAGGGACAACGCCCCCGTAGGATTCATATACTTCTTTCACAGCTGCCTGTAAATTACGCACTCTTGAGTAGTAGCCAAGACCTTCCCATGCTTTCATGACCTTTTCTTCATCAGCTAAAGCAAGATCTTTCACCGTGGGGAATTGCTCCATAAACCGGTTGAAGTACGGAATGACCGTATCCACCCTCGTTTGCTGGAGCATTACTTCTGATACCCATACGCGGTATGGATCTTGATTTTCACGCCACGGTAGTGTTCGTTGTTCTTTTTCATACCAATCAATTAAATCATGCTGAAATCCCGCAATATCTTTGCGGTCCAGCTTTTCTTGAATGTCTTTCATATCTATACTCCTTCTCATTGAACCGAGGGCTAACGTTCTGAAAAGAACCTTATTTGTTGTATACTGTTTGTAGATACGTTAACATGTTACATTAAATCAAGACAAAGCAAAAGTGCTTTTGCACATAGTCTTGAAAGAAGGCGTATACTTTGTATGATTGTTCCTAAGCATGACAACTAGGAGGTAATCAATTGGATACTGGTACTCATGTAGTAATGGGCATTTCTCTTGGGGGACTTGCACTTTTAGATCCAGCCGTCAGCGCAGATCCACACATGGCACACGCCGTGATGATCGCGACCATCGCCGGCTCCCAAGCACCAGACATTGATACTGTGCTAAAACTAAAAAATAATGCGGTTTATATAAGAAATCACCGAGGATTTACACATTCCATTCCTGCTGTACTGTTTTGGTCATTGCTGATTCCGGCTGTGATTTTCCCATTTGTGCCGGGGGCAGATTTACTTCACCTTTGGTTATGGACACTATTAGCCGTTGTGCTCCATGTGTTTGTGGATATATTCAATGCATACGGCACGCAGGCCATTCGTCCATTTTCAAAGAAATGGGTAGCGCTTGGGATCATTAACACGTTTGATCCTTTCATCTTTTTTACACACCTTGTCGCCATTGTCGTTTGGGCCATTGGCGGACATCCCGGCTATACGTTCATTACGCTGTACGCCGTGATTTTCTGTTACTATATCGTCAGGGTGATCATGCAGCTTCAGATTAAACATCAGCTGCGTGCACAATTCGATGAAATTGAAGAGATTATTATTTCGCCTACAATGAAGTTCAGACAATGGCGCATTGCCGTGAAATGTAAATCTTCTTTCCATGTTGGGCGCAGCATGAATGGGGAAATCGTCATTTTAGACACCTTTAACCGTGTGCCGGTCCCTGATACAGAGATTATGAAAATTGCCAAACAAGACGAAAACATCTCAGCCTTTCTCTCCTTCTCCCCTGTCTACCGGTGGGAAGTGGATAAATACAAGGATCATTACGAGGTACGGTTCATTGATTTGCGCTACCGCAGCAAAGGTCACTACCCTTTTGTCGCGATCTGCCATATCGACATGGACCACCAAATCAAAAATTCCTATACCGGCTGGATTTTCAGTGAAGAAAAACTGCAAAAAAAATTAAGACTCGGCTCTGTGTGAGCGAGTCTTTTTTTGTGTTTAACTATCTTACAACTTCGTCATATATTCCACAATAAACTCCCAAAAGCCAGGTCCCTCTTGGTAAATCAGCCAGTCTACTTTTTCGATGAGTTTGATATAGAGTTCTTGTTCGAGGTCTTCTCTTTCTTGATATGCCGTGTTTTGTAGTTTCTTTTTGATCATGGGTGTGAAGGTTTCAATGAGTTCTTCCATTTCCCCATTGGTCATTTTTTCTTCGTTCACGGACATCTCCCCCTGTTTCTTCTTTTAGTTTGTTGAGCGCTTTTTTGTGTATGTTTGAGATATTTTGTCTCGTTTCGCCTAGCCGGTCGGCTATTTCCTTCATCGTTTGGCCTTCGACATAGATTTGGGTTAAGACCATTTTTTGTTTGTCTGTCAGCTGCTGGTAGGCCTTGTACAATGTTTGATCTTGCAGATGCTCCCCTAGGTCTTGCTGGTTGAAGAGCACGGCTTCATACGTATCTGTTTGAACAGGGTCTTTCACTTCTTGCGTATCAGAATGATCGAGTATGAGCGGAAAACGCTGCTGCTTCTTTTTTACTCGTTTGTCAAAGTCGACTGAAAAGATGCGTATCATTGTGGAGATATACTTGATGATGCGGATTTTCTGATAGAACTGTTTGAACTCGGAATCTAGTTTTTTGGCATTTTCCTCGTTTGGCTCTTCCATGACTTGTTTGAGCAGCTGCTCGTTTTTCGGGTTGCTTAAAAACTGCTGAATGAGCGGGTGATCAATGATTTCCTTCCATTTTGCTTTCAATAACAGCCGATAATCCATGTGCATCCTCCCCTTTGTTCCCTCTACTAGCATTAAGTGGACAAAAGTTAAAAAAAGTAAACTTCGTGAAACGGGTCTAATGGTTCATTTTATCCCCCTCTGCTTTCCTTTTTTTTCTTTCATACCACTTATATAGAAGACGAGCATCCGCTGGGAGGTGAGACAAATGGAGACCTTTTTTTCAGAGGAATGGCTGAAGCAGCTCGGTCAGGCTGGCTTCCCTGCCATTTTGACGGTTTACTTGCTGACACGCTTTGAACGAAAGTTTGATGAATTAAGCAAGCTCATCCAACGATTGGTCGCTGTTCAAAAAAATGATGAATCAGATTGACATCTTCTTGATTCGTTTCACCTTATGAAAACGAGGGCGAAATGAAAGGCCTTTTGTCACCTCACACAATACGATGTTGAAAGGGGATTTTATCATGAGTGAAAAGCAAAATGGTGTACCGCAGCCGATTCGAGGAGAAAAAGGAGCAACGGTCAAAATTCCACGTAATCTCGAGCGGGACAGACAAAATCCAGATATGCTCACGCCGCCAGAAACCGATCATGGAACGGTCTCCAACATGAAATATTCTTTTTCTGATACACACAATCGTTTAGAAAAAGGCGGCTACGCCCGCGAGGTAACGGTACGTGAACTGCCGATCTCTAAAAGTCTTGCCTCTGTTAATATGCGGCTAAAGCCTGGTGCGATTCGTGAACTGCACTGGCATAAGGAAGCGGAATGGGCGTACATGATTTATGGGGAAGCTCGGATTACATCGGTTGATGCAGAGGGGCGCAATTTTACAGAGGATGTGACTGAGGGTGATTTGTGGTACTTCCCTTCTGGCTTGCCGCACTCTATTCAAGCACTTGAGCCGGGAGCTGAATTCTTGCTTGTGTTTGATGATGGGTCATTCTCAGAAAATAGTACGTTCCAAGTAACGGATTGGCTTGCCCATACGCCAGAGGAAGTCGTGCTCAAGAACTTCGGTATGACAAAGGAGCAGTTTGACAAGCTGCCAGAGAAAGAAAAGTATATTTTCCAAAAAGGAATTCCTGGTTCCCTTGAATGTGACAAGGTGAAAACAGAGCAAGGAGAGGTCCCGAATTCCTTTAAATATGAGCTGTTAAAACAAGAGCCGATTACGTCAAGCGGTGGACAAGTGTGGATTGCGGATTCTACCAATTTTAAAGCATCTAAAACAATTGCCTCTGCTCTTGTGAAAGTCGATCCAGGCGCCATTCGTGAGCTGCACTGGCATCCAAATACGGATGAATGGCAATATTTCATTTCTGGAAAGGCACGAATGACCGTATTTGCTTCTGATGGACATGCGAGAACCTTCAACTATCAGGCGGGAGACGTTGGATATGTGCCATTTGCAATGGGGCATTATGTAGAGAATACAGGCGACGAACCGCTTTATTTCTTAGAAATCTTTAAGAGCGACCATTATGCAGACATTTCACTCAATCAGTGGCTTGCGGTCACACCGAAACAGCTTGTTCTTGATCATTTAGATCAAGGTGAAGAATTCTTGAAATTGCTTGATACTGAAAAACACCCTGTCATCGCTGCACCTAAAAAAGAGGATTAATTCCACCTTCCTGCAAAAAGGCTGTCCTTTTTGCAGGTATCTTCATGTAAAGGAGTGTTGTTTATCCATGCAGCAATCTGTTCACGCTTTATGGCAAGGGGTGAAGTGGCTGATGGCGATATCGGTTGTCTGTTACATATTTTTGTTGTTTTGTGTGCTGTTCTTTCATTTGACGGGTGCTTTTTATCAATCAATTTTATCGCTACTACTGTTTATGGGCATCTATGTTGTACTCGGGATCTCTTTTGAACATCTGGAGCACGTGCTCATGCAGTTTGTTCGAAAGTGCCGGTCTAAAAAACGATCCATCGTTTTCTATGCCATTTTATTTCACCTTTTGTTTATTTGGGGTGCTGTTTATTTATCAGACGAATTGGTTGACGGCATTTGGCTGTCTACTTCTGAGGAAATTCTTTTTGCCCTTAGTCTTTGGTTGTTTCATTTTTTGTTTGATTATGCGACGTTTCCGTTTGAGAAAGAAGCTTCATGACTCTCTATCGTCTTTCTGGAGAGAGCGCTTCTTTGATCTGCTTCATATGATGGATGTCGTGATCAATCAGTCCTTGAAAATAACTTGATAACGTCAGCTCGGATTGACCGATCAAAAAGGATGTATTCCAACGAGATGCTTCGATTTTCTTCATTTCTTGAAGCAATTCTGTTCTGACAGCAATAAATCGCCCAATCGTCTCGCTTCTCTCTTCGTGTCTCGCCCTTTCGGCTGACTGTCGATTCATTTCATGCACATCAGGTGCCTGCGGTAACGCTTGATTGTTCCAAAATTCCTTTAGACGATCGTGTAAAATAAATTCATCCCATGGAACGAAATGTGCGATGATCTCAGCAATGCTCCACTTTCCATCAGCAATGGCTCTGCGCCATTCTTCGTCTGTTATTTCCGCTAGTGACTGTACCCATTCAAGGGTGTGTTCATAATGATCAGTAATGGATTCTTTGTTTAACGTCAAATCGTTTTCCCCCATTCTCATGCTTTTATGTTGATTGTATCAATTTTGAGAAAGATAAAAAAACACCACTTATGATGAAAAGTGGTGTTTCTTGTGTTTTCTCCGTGCATAGAGGATCGCACCAATCAAACTGATCAATGAAATCAATGCGAGAATTCTGATATAAGGCGGATAGTAGGTTAGCACAATCTCGTTTTTTCCTTTTTCTATTGGAAAACCAATAAAAGTGTAGTTGGCTTTTTCAATATCGGTTTTGTGTCCGTTCACCGTGAGCTCCCAGCCTTTTTCATATGGAACAGGCAGAATCATATAATTATCGCCGCGCTTGTTATCATATGAAATCGTAAAGCGGTTATTTTTAAGCTTTACTTTTTGGCTGCCATCATCCTGTTTTTCTTTTTCATATGCTTTTTCTAGGACGCGGTAAGGTTCTTGATACAGCTTCATTTGATTGAGCTCATATGTCCCTTTTGGTACTCGAATGGAGAGGATCTTTTCCGCAGGGACTCGAATCGTCACTTCATTTACGCCTGTTTTGTAGATGGATGTATTGCTTTTTCGTGAGGTGACGTAGTCGTCAACGGATAACTGAAACCCTGCGTTACGGTCGGTCCGCTTCACATAAAAGCTCACATACACATCCCCAGCGCGAGTGATGTCATCTGGCAGTGTGATATTCAGACCGCCTGTTTCTCCGTATACATCAAGCACGCCATGTTCGTATACAGCTTGTTCCGTATGAATATTCGTATCTTTGACTCGATCTGCTGCACGCTCGATTTCAGCGTTTCCTTTTTTGTCTAAAATGACGCCTTGCAACATCGCATGTTCTTTATCAAGTGCTGAGGCATCCTTTAAGGATTGTTCTGAATAAATGGTGCTTGTTGTTCTTGCAAATGGCAGTGACCGAGTATTTTCATATACCTCATAATGCTCACTTTTCAAAATTGGCTTAAAATAAGCTGGCGGTGAGTAAGGCATCATGTTGTTTCTCATATAATACTTTCCGTAGGTCAGGCTGTATAAATTCGCCCTGTCCCCCATTGTTGCATAACGGCTGACACTTTCCCTTCCCATATCGATTTGCAGGTCATTCCAGTAGAAATTGAGCAAATGCTGATTCAATATACTTGAATACACGCTCATGCCTTGGAAGCCTTCAAATAATGGGGTATTGTTTCGCACGCCATTCATCCAATCAATCCGGGCGAGCGGATCTTTTGAGCGGCTTTGAATCTGCTGAATGAGCTTCATTTGCTCATGTCCAGCATATGCCTCACTATTCAGATACGTATCTGATACGCTCTTTATATTGCTTCTTTCAGATAAGTATTCCTGCTGATACACGCCTGCTGTCAGTAGGCTAATGGCAAGAAGCACAGCTGAAAAGAGACGAAGGTGCTGACGTTTTTCCGCATGCATCCATAGGAAGAACAAGCTGATCACAAGCAGTCCTATGCCTGTAAACACAACGACATCCATGTTTCCCTTTGCTCGTTCTGAAAGAGCGACTGCGAGAAGGAACACGATCCAAGCGCCTAAGACCGCACGCTTTTTCCACTTCCACTCGATTTGTGAGAAATGCTTGATCATGATGGCAACAACCGCTCCAACTGTAAAGGCAAGAATGTATTCAAATCTGTACTGCGGTGCCGAAAAACCATTAAACACGCTCGCCATCTTTGGGCTAAAGTGAAAAATAATGAGCAGGATACTGATGGATGTGAACATGAAAAACCATCTGTTCCGGTAAAGCGGAACGAGGAACAGACAAATCAGAAAAATCACGGGTAATAAATATACCCTGCTCATAAACAGCAGATGATCATGCAGATCAAACCAAGGTATAGATTGATCATATGGTGGTCTTACATTATTGAGAAAGCCATAAACAGACGGGATAAAAAAAGCGGCACTGATCCCAAAGGATAACAGCGTAGAGATCGCAAGCGTCCAGAACACCTTCCACCCGCGCTCCTCACTTCGCAGCTTGATCATATATCTGAAAACAAGATAGATCGCTAAAAAGATAAAATGAATATAAGCAAAGTAAAAGTTGTTGATGAGCATCAGGCTGCACGCCAAAATAAACCAAGCCGGCTTACCCGTTTTGAATATCCGTTCAACCCCAAGCACAAGCAGCGGAAGCCACATCATGCTGTCGGTAAAAAACTCCCAAAATGTTTGATGCCGAAAATACACAATAGACAGTCCGTAAATTGCGGCACCTGTCAATGCACTTAGTCTATTTTGAAACATTGAAAGAAGCGCACGGTAAGCGATGATTAGAATGAGCGTCAGCTTGATCACGCTCAGCCAAATCACAGCATGTGCCCAGAAATGAATGTCCGTTGACTGTATGAAATGAAGCGTATTCATCAGCCAGACGACAGCGACTGTCACCATAAAGACCGTCGACGTTGTGAAATAATACCCTAATTGCGTGTATGTACCGCCGCCTAGACCGAATTGATAGGAATAAAAGAAATTCCCTTTGACATATTCGTCGTAAAGCAGCTTTTTAAATGGGAGCATTTGCGAGATGCCGTCCCCATCTCCTGTCATGTACCGGCCTTGCGTATATTCATATAAGAAAAAGGAGTGTCCTAATAAAGCAAGAATGAGGCACATTCCAATGATTATCCATCTACGTTTCATCATCTAAATCCTTTCCACAAAAGATCCACTGTTCTTTGAAACAAAACAACCCAGCAAGCGATTCGTGCTTGCCGGTTATTTGACTCCACGTTATTTAAATAACTGTGTTAACACTCGGTCTTGTTCCTTTGAGCTTGTCTCTTGCTGCATGACATTTGATTCTTGGATCAAATAATGCGGCCTCTTTTTCGTTTCATAATAAATACGGCCAATATATTCTCCAATCACACCTAGACTCAAAAGCTGGACACCTCCGAGGAAAAGCACAGCCGATATTAAAGTGAAATAACCCGGTACCATCACGCCCGTTCTGACAATTTGAATAAAGGTGGCCACGATGTAAATCAAAGAGAGGAATAAGATCAGTATGCCAGTATAAAAACAAATACGCAGCGGGCGGTTGTTAAAAGAAATGACGCCATCTATGCCATAGTTAAATAACTTCTTCAGTGACCATTTTGTATCACCATGCTGTCTTTCTACATTTTCATAATAGATGACCTTTTCTTCAAACCCAATCCAGCAAAAAAGCCCTTTTGAAAAACGATTTCCCTCTTTCAGCTGAAGCAATGCATCGATTGCTTGGCGTGAAATTAAACGGAAATCCCCGACGCCATCACGCAAGTCCACTTCTACTACCTTGTTCATCACTTTATAGTACATGGATGCTAAGTAAGAGCGAAGCTTGCTGTCTCCTTTACGGTTCCGTTTGGCAATGACTTGATGATAGCCTTCTTCATACCCTCTGACAAAATCCTGAATCAAATACGTTGGGTGCTGCAGGTCGGCGTCCATGATGATCGCAGCTACTCCCTTCGCATATTCAAGTCCTGCCAGAATAGCGGCTTCCTTCCCAAAGTTACGCGAGAAGGAAATGTATTTGACCTTTGCACTTTTGCGAGAGAGCTCTCTCATGTATTGAAGTGTGTTGTCCTTGCTTCCATCATTCACAAAGATGATTTCAAAGTTATAATGAAAATCGCGAAACTCTTCCTCGAGTGCCTCAAAGATTCGTCTGATGTTTTCACCTTCATTGTAAGAAGGAATTATAACAGAGAGCAATTCTCGTTCCATATCGCACCTTCTCTTCACTTTTTTCACATAGTCTGTTATGTTCATTATTCCTTTTTTGTCAGAAAACGAAACCCTTTTTTATTATCCATAAATTACATGTCACTTTAATCGTTCCATTATATCAAAGTTTTATTTCCAGTGATTTTCAGTAAGATGAATTTAATGTAATTTTAAGTTTAACCATTGTAAAAAGCCTGTAATTTCGATCACAGACTGGGTATTGTATCATAAAATTGTTTGCTTATTTATATATTTTCCTATTTATTGAAAAAGATGAGCGGGCACTTCTTTTAATGAAGCAGCCCTTTGTTCTGCCCTTGCAGATGCTCGTTTGCCTTTGATTGTTTATTTTGAAATAAATGCAGCTGTGCACCGTAGCTCTCAATCCATTCTTGGACAATCCGTTCTGTTGTTTCCTGTCCTTTATACTTGCGGCCAGCCTTTGCATAGGTCGTTTCAAAATCACTCCAAAGCAGCTCTACCCATGTACGTGCTTCTTCATATGTCAGCATATTGTTTTTTTCCATGAGTTGTTCTGTTAGTCGCTCAAAGTATTGTTCCATGTCGGTTCCTCCTTCATCTAGCAGAAAGTGCCTTTTTAAAAAAACCTCTTTTTTCATATACTACCCTTACGTCTTCAAAAGACGCAAATGATTTGTATTGTTTGGAGGGAATCGATATGCGTAATAAAGCAAAAGGCTTTCCAAATCAAGTGAATCACAAATTTGAAGGCGAACCAGGCGCCACAGATGCTTATGCGTCTAAAAGGCCGAATGGTGAGACGAATACACGTCCACAGGAACGTATGAGGGCATCAGGGAAACGCTAATTTTTCCAAAGGGAGTGCTTGAGATATGAGTTCAAATGGGAAATCGTATATGGAAGACTTTGTTCAATTAAGGACAACCGCTTACCCTCAACCATGGGCGAATGCAAAGCATTCTGCCTCTCAGGTCAACGGAGAAACGCAGCAAACGCAGCACGACATCGTACTTCAGAACAACGTCCGTAAACAGCGTTCGAAGTAAAGAAAAGGACTGATCTCTAGGATCAGTCCTTTGTCTTCTTTTCAGCGTGATAGAAAACCTTTGCAGCCCTAGGAAGGACGAGCACCGGCGCGCAGACCTGACACCGAATGCGAGGGTTTGCCTACACGCCGGATCAGTCCTTTTGCGTAAGCATTGAAATCGGCAGGGCATCTTCCTTATTTGGAGCCGATACTCTGTATCCCCACGCAAATACGCCATTTAAATATTCCACGTAAAATTGCTCGTCTGTATCTTTGATTTGATAAGTCGTTTTGGTTTGAATGAGGGCGGGATCTAATAAGTAGGCTTTGGCCATATCGATTTTCCGTTCTAAGACGGCATATTCATTGACAATGCCAAGCTGCTCAGCCTTTCGTGCTTTTTCAGAAAGAGAGGCAATTTCCTGCTTCAATTCGTATTCCGTCATCTCACTATAACGTTTTTCCATCTGTCATTCCCCTTTGTCTAAAACGTGATCAATTGTATCGAGATCAAAGCCTTTTCTGAATAAAAACTGCTTCACTTTCATCTTCTTTTCAAATGATCCGTCATATCCTACCTTGCGTTTTGCCTTCTCCAGCATATAGAGGAGGGCTTCTTCTTCCTTTTCCTCTTCTTGTCCATCATAGGCTTCTTGAAGGGCTTTATCAATAATCGCAAACGAAAATCCCTTTCGCTGAAGCTGAAGCTTGATGCGCTGCTCGATCTCTTTTGCAGAACGATTCTTTTCTTTTCTCACAAGCTTGAGAACCTGATTGACGGCTTCCTCCAGCTGTAAGTCATCAGGATATTGCGATAGCGCTTGTTCAATGGTGTCATCGTCTATCCCTTTAAGCTTTAACTCTTTTTTCAGGACGGACGGCCCTTTGCTGTTCGTTTTACGGTGGGTGCTTACATAGGCTTCCGCAAATTCAAGATCATTTACATACTTGTAATGCTTTAATTTGTGTATAATTTCACTAATAGCAGGCGCTGGAATTTCTTTTTTCGTCAAATAATCGGTCACTTCTTTCACCGATCTCATTCGGTAGGATAAATAATCGACGGCCTGCTGAAATCCTTTTTTCACAGCATCACCGAATTGAATTTCAATGATATCTGCTTCGTCCAGCTCTTTCCCTTTTTTTAAGTCGTGCTGGACGAGCACATCTAGATCAACGCTAAAGGCGTACTTTTCATCAAGAAAGATGTTCACCCGCTCTGTATTGTTTTTCTGAGCGGAGATTTTTGTAATATAGGGCATCCTGTGATCACTCCTTTTTTAATACAGTCAGGATGTTTCTTCTGATTCAAAATCGTGAAAGGTATAGGTATGTATATGAGAGGAGAGATGTCAATTGAATATCGCCATCACCGGAGGAACCGGTTTTATCGGCCAGCACGTCACAAAAGTGCTCGCTGCTGAAGGACATCATCTATATATTTTAACAAGAAATCCAAAGGAATCCGAACAAAATCATTTACACTATGTGCAGTGGCTGACAGAAGGTGCTGCGCCTGAGCATGAACTGCCTGCCATTGATGTCTGGATTAACCTTGCTGGAAAATCCATTTTCACCCGCTGGACAGACAAGGCAAAAGAAGGCATCCTCTCTAGCCGTATTCAATCCACACAAGAAGTGAGACGCATTATAGAAGCGCAGGAATCGAAACCATCTGTGCTCATTCAAGCTAGTGCTGTCGGAATTTATGGCACGTCTCAAACAGGAGATTTTACGGAGGAATCACCTCCTGCGGATACTGATTTCTTAAGCCATACCTCAAAGCGTTGGGAAGCTGAGGGGCAAAAGATTGAAGCACTTGGCATTCGTACCGTCTACACACGCTTTGGTGTCGTGTTAGGAGAAAATGGTACACTGCCACTGATGACTCTGCCATATAAGCTGTTTGCCGGCGGGACGATCGGCTCTGGTTCGCAATGGGTTTCATGGGTTCATGTCGAAGATGTGGCACACCTTATTGCTTATGCGATACACCATGACGACATCTCAGGTCCACTCAATGTCACATCACCGAATCCTGTGCAAATGAAGCAGCTCGGACAAACGATTGCGTCTGCCCTTCACCGCCCCCACTGGCTGAAGGTCCCATCCTTTGTCATTCAAACGGCACTTGGCGAAATGTCATTACTTGTTTTAGAAGGCCAGCGTGCGCTGCCGAAAAAGGCATTGCTTTCTTCTTATGACTTTTTGCATCCTGAATTAAAAGAAACCATTTTGCATTCAGAGGAATAAATTTTGTCAAAAACACCCATCCTATTAGAAATAAGATGAGGGGGCAATTTTGATGAAGAAAAAAGAACACCAGCCAACTTCAAAGCTGAAGAAAACCCAGGAAGTCCTGTATCAGCAGGAATTCAAAAAAGCGGAAAGAGCAGCAGAAAAAAGAAACAAATAAGATGGATATTCCACTCCAACAAGCACATAACTAAAGTGATCTTGTAAAGGAGGGAAAGGCTTTGAAAAAAGACCAACACCAAAAATCCAATCATGAGCTTGCAGCACAAGAGACGGATGGCGAATATGTTGAATTTTCCAAAGAACTTGCAGATCCGAATGACGTAAAAGCAATGGCACGTATGAAAGCAGCCGACCAGCGCGCCAAAAAACAATAAGTAAAAAAGCAGACCCTTTAGTAGCGGTCTGCTTTTCTTTTATTGAATTTCAGTTAAAAGACTTGATGCTTTCTGACGTGATTTTACCTCAGGCACCTCTTCTGGATAACCAATGTGAAGGATCGCAGCAAAACGCTCGTTTTCCTTTAAGCCCATGTCTTGTTGAAAGCCTTTGTCATATAAAATGCGGCCGCTCTTCCAGACCATACCGATCCCTTGATCCCACGCAAGCAGCTGGAAGTTTTGAATAAGCGCACTCACGGCGGCAAAATCATCATTTCTCACCACAGGGTTCTCGTCTTCTTTTAGCACGACAAGTAAAAGCGCTGGGACCTTAGAAAAGTAATCTCTATATTGATTGATCTTTTCTTCCTTTGCATCTGGGTTGTTGCGCTGAAAGAACGCAATGAAGCGATCAACAAAAGTTGCTTTGGCCTCATCCGTCACCGCATATAGAAAGCGCCATGGCTCCGTGATTTTATGGTTCGGTGCATAGACTGCATCCTCTAATAACGGCTGAAGCTGCTCAATGGTCACCGGCGTCTCTTTGAATTTTCGAATGGATCGTCTATATCTGACAGCGTCTCGAATCGTTAACGCTTCTGTTTGTTGTTTGATTTCTGGCATATCTGTCATCCTTTCAATCAATCTTAATTGAAATTGATTCTCATTCACATTATAAACATCATTTAGGGTAATTTGCAAATGGTGTTTCCCTTCCTGTCTGCTAAAAAGTTGTTTGACTTTTTCAAGTAATGTTACAATCATATTACGTTTTAAACAAATTTTGATAAAAAAACCAGGATGATGAAATGGTTTCAGGTATTCCCATTTTGTCTGATTCGGTTATTTTGTCAAAAGGCTTTCAACCCATGATTGGAAGGGAGGCTTCTGGATGGAATGAAAATCAATATCGGGCAAATCATCAAGCTCTACCGTTATAAACAAAATATGACCCAATCTGAATTGGCAGAAGGAATTTGTTCTGTCTCTCATTTAAGTAAAATCGAAAATGGCTCAAAGGAGGCCAATCAAGATACCATCAATTTACTGCTTGAACGGCTGGGCATCAGTCAAGAAACGCTGTCACAAAAGGCGCGTCACCTGCTGTCACTCTTGGACGAGTTTCAAATGAATATGTATTTCTATGCACTCGATCAGGCAGAACAAAATGCAGAAATGATCATTCAGCACGAGGAACAGTTCTTTTCGCTGGATTTAGGCATTCAGTATCATCTGTCCTTATTTCAATTTTATTTATTAACGGACAAACAGCCGCTTGCCTTAAAAACACACCGCGTGCTTAAAAAGTTTGAAAAAACCTTTATTGAAACAGAAAAAGAAATTTTCGAATATTTAGATGGCATTCATCTAATAAAAAATGGTCAGCTTGAAGAAGGCTTAAAAAAACTTGAGAGCTGCTTTTCTTACGCGTCTGTTGAACAAAGTGACCTATATTATCACTATGCAAAAGCACTCGGAAATATGGGACATCTTGGTGATGCGCTTGAAGCGACACATCAAGCGATGGATTTATATAGACAAAAGAACAATTTCAAGCGGATTATTCACTGTACACTCATTCATGGCGTGATCTCACTGGAACTAAAAGCCTTTCAAACGGCGAAGAAATATTTAAAAGAAGTGATTATGCACACGTCCCTTTATCCTGATGCCTATATTAAAATGACGGCTTATTTTTATTACGGGGTGCTCTTAAAACGTAAAGGCGATTTCTCTTCAGCTGTGCCTTATTTACTAGATTCACTCAATTACTTTAATCAAGAACAGATAGAAGACCGTTACTGTGAAACATTGTATGAAATTGCGACATTATATGCTGAATACGACCGCAAAAAGGCACTTCCCTACATACACGAGCTCTTAAAACAGCCTCGTATTCAGCCAAATTGTTTATATATGATCAAAATCTATAAATTGATGATTGAGGAAAACCCTCTTGATTTGAAAACCTATTTGATCGAAGCAGCCCTTCCTTACTTTAAACAAAATGAGCTGCACAGTGAGTACTTGTTTGCTCTTAGAACCTTGCTTTCCTATGCGGCTTCTGAGCTTGACGAACGTGCATATATGTCCTATACGAGAACGCTGCTTGATCACTTAGCATCATATGTTCCCTATTACAAAAAAGCATGACCTTCTGCCGATCGAAGGTCATGCTTTTCCAATTCATTAAATGGTCTTCTGTTGATCTGTACCAGGACGAGTGACTTGTTTGACAGAATGAATGTACCGTTTTCTCGCAAAATAATCATACGCATGCTGTCCAAAGCCTAACCAAATGCTGAGCACGATGAATGGGACCGTTCCCCATAATGCAGGGATATTGCAGGCAATTCGCAGCCACGTATAGATCCCCGAATTTTTTTGGTTTTTGGCTAAGGAAATAGACACGATTCGTTTTTCTGCCTTCTCTTCACTTATTTTGTTCAGCTTGAGCAGTTGCGAATGCCTAAAGGATTCAAAATGAATACGGTTCTTCCAATCGAGAGCTTTCAACAAGTCAATCGCTTTTGCACATGAAGGACTTTGCCCGTCATAAAACACAAGCAGCCTAAGTGATTTGATGGAACGCTGTTCTCTTTTTTTCGATTCAGCGAGCTTCTTTTTTTCTTGATCGAGATAAATGATTTTTTTCATAGATTGATCGCCAGCCCTTTTCCGTCATTTGTTTTTTAGTTCGTTCAAAGGAGATTACAACTAGATTACTATAGTTGCTGGGCCTCTTGTATTGGGAAAAAGCAAACCAACGTGCGTTATATGAGCCTTTAGATAAGGGCAAAATTGAGGTTTTCATGGCACATATGAGGTTTTTCAACTAAAAATGGTTGGGAAAATCGTGATGCTTTGCGGTTTTCTGCGGTTTTTTGTAGAATTCTGCGGTTTTTCTACATCTTTATGCGGTGTTTTGTAGGTGAGACGCAAAAACAAGATAAAAAAAGACTACTTCCCGTTGCGGCGAAGTAGTCTTTTGGTTTATATTTTTTCCAAAACTTCTACTATTTCTTTCTCAATATCTTTCCATAAGTAACGATCTGTCGTATAGTGATGTGCGGCTTCTTTCGCAAATACTTGAAAAGCTTCTTCAAAATCAGGTGCATCCTTGTCTGGTTTTTTCTCATCAACAAAGCGCTGTGCTTCTGTTGAGCGTGGCCCCCATTTTCCTACTTCATTCCCGTCCTGATCAATGATCACGATAATCGGAATCGATCTTGCGGTCCCGTTCGTTAAATACTGATCCATCAGGTCTAGATGCTCGTCCCGAATGAAATAGCGCGCATCAATGAGTGCTTCACTCGCGATACGCATGAAAATTGGTACATTGACCATCGCATCCCCGCACCAATCCGCTGTGATGACAAGCGCTCTGAGCTTTTTCTTTTGCAGCTTTTGAAGCAGCTCTTTTTCTTTTTGATGAATTGCGTACTGATTGTACACCGTGAGCAGATTTTCTCGGTTTTTCTCCATGTTGTGTACATATGTACGTTCAGTTAATCCCTTTGTAAACCATTCATTTAATGTCATATTTACATCCCCCTTACCCTTCAACTTTACCACTTTTGCTATTCTTTTGTCTAAAAAAACCTTCACCTAGTGAAAGGTAAAGGTTTTGGATCTATGGACGCCGGTTGCGATTTGGGTCCATCCCAATCAGCTTGGTGACAAGCACCATTGTGACAGGTAATGATGTATTCTTTTTATACGCTAAATATTTTCCGCGCCACTCGGGTTTATATTTCTGTTTAAACGACCTTAATCCGCTGAAGCTGTACATAAATCTGACGTTGTTGAAAATGACACTCGCCAAACGCTCCGTGAGGAAGGACTGATGAAACGTCCCTACATTTGATAAAGGCGCCATTCCCATGTTAAAGGATTTGTAGCCTTTTTCTTTCGCCCATTGAAAAAGGTGGATAAACAGCGCATCCATCATCCCGTTCGGTGCATCATGCATATGACGCATTAAGTCGATGGAAATCTCCCCTTCTTGATACATCGGCATTAGTGACACAAAAGAAATGATCTCCCCTTGTTCATCCTTCAGAATCGCAACCGGTGCTTTTTGAAGATAATCTTCTTGAAAATAGCCGAGCGAAAATCCTTTTTCTTTTTTCTTTCCGAGCCAGCTGTCAGAAATCTGTTTTAAGGTTGAAATGAACTCATCTGAAAAAGGCGGTTCCAGCATTTCAAACGTATAGCCTTCTCGTTCAAACTTATTGGCCACAGCCCGTAAATTTGATTTTTTCTTACCGGAGAGAGAGAACGTTTCTAAATCGACCATGGCTTCTTCTCCAAGCTTAAAGAAATGAAAGCCTAAGTCATGATAAAGCGCCATCCCTTCCCGTTCTACTTGATAAAAAGCGACACGATAGCCTGCTTTTTCGGTCTGCTGTAAAAACTCCTCAAGCACAAGTGGATAGGACGCTTTACGTCCAGAGGGATCTCCGAGCACAATGACGCAGCGGCCAATTCGTCCAAATTGAAGCATCGCCTCTCCATCACTTGAGAAAAATAATTTTTTATCGCCTAAAAAGCCAAGATGACTGAGGGCATTTCCGCCCTTTTCCTCTAAAAACGTTTTTAATTTTTCCTCATCTGCTATTTCTCCAATAGGAAATGCTTTTTTATTAAAAATCAATTTACTAATGAAAAAGAAAAGTGGTACACCGATGAGAGCAATCATGCTCGTCATCGTGATATGCCGTTCATTATGCACCAGGTAATCCTTACTCAAGAAATGCCCAATTTTTGTCCAAATAAAGTTGCCGATGACATTATAGTTAAACAGCACGAGTAAATATCCAGCGGCGGCCGCCACAAACTGATACAACGAATAAGGGGCCTGCTGCTTCACAAATTGATTTCGAAGAGAGAAAAATACAGCCATGATGACTGGCAGAATAAAGATGAGACTCAGGTTAAATCCTTTTAACAAAGTAAACACAAAGCCGCCTGCTAGGGCGATCATCGTCAGCACGTACGATCTTTTTGTTCGTTTATACACTTCAATGGACAATATCATCAGAATGATTCCGAACATTAAAGAAAGACCATTAAATCCTGATAACAGAAAGCGTGGAATGCTGGTAATCACGCCTAATCGATCGACAGGAAGCACAACAGACGCCATGATGAGCAAGCCGCTTCCGAAGGTTAAAATTGATAATGATCCGTACAATAAACGGATTAATAAAGCACGGTGCAACACAATTAAGACGTTCGTTGTTTCTATGGCAGGTGCCATTCTCGGATTGCCTTCAAGACGTCTAAGCGTCGTTCCCGTTAAATCGTAAGCAGCTAGACAAAGCCCAAGGATAAACGGGAAAATCGAGTACACGAAGCGGTACAAAACGAGCGCCGTCAGCACCATCTCTTTATCAAACCCAATGTACTGCATGCTGAGTAAAAAGATGAGATCAAACGAACCAAATCCGCCCGGAACCATACTGATTAAACCGCCGATTGACGCAATCGCAAATACGCCTAATACAATCCGGACATCGACATTCATCCCCATAGAGACGACAGCCATGTACATGACAAGACCAGCTGCCAGCCATTCTAAAAACGATGCACCGATATAAGCGTAAATTGGATGCTTCAGTCCATTTTCACCGCTCTCAATCGAGCTTTTTCGAATTGATGCCATGATGATATATATCGGTACAATACAGGCAAAGATGATAACAAAGGCCCATAGCCACGGCTCTTGGCTGATAATACTTTCAACAGGAAGCACCCTCACCAAGATCAGATCACTGAAAATAGATAAGCCCAAAAGGACCGAGGAAGTCAAAAGGGCAATGCCTTTCAGCAGTTTTTTCGTATCGGTTATGTACTCCTTGTATAGAAGCGTTCTAAGCCCTGCTCCTGATAGACCGCCGAACCCAAGGACACTGTTAAAGGAGTTCGCAATCCAAGAAATGCGAATCGTTTTCCAGCCGCTGATGGGCATATTAAGGCTTCTTCGTAAAATAAAATCATATAAGGACATCGATAACACTGCGACAAGTCCAAGAAAGACAAGAATAAACAAGTCCATTCGATTCAAGCTGTCAATAATATAAAACGTCTTTTTAATGGAAAGGCCGCTCAGCTCCTGCTTGGCGACAAAAATTAAGACAAGGATGATCACGATCGGAAAAAGCATTTTTAAGATCGTCATACCCGTTTTTTTGTTCCACATGTTTTCCCCAACTTTCTAGGTTGCTTCATTTATTTAGACTGAACATTATTATACAACAAATACCACTTGATTCATGCAGTTTAACATTCAAAAGCTTGACGAACCTTTCAATTAGAAGTAAAAATCAGTAGTATAGAGAAAAGAGCCGCTTAAAGGAAGTGAACAAGCGTGGAATATAATATTCATGACACCACTGTATTAAAAGAAGAGATTCTATCTCCAGAGGAAAAAAAGACATGGGTGCTTTATATGAAAGTACTCACAGCTGCAGGTCTTGGAGATGTTTCAGAATGGATGAAGCTCGATATGAGTATGCCTCAAATGAAGGTGCTCATGCTGCTCAATAACCATGGCTCTCTCAAAGTATCCGAAATCGCTGAAAAAATGGGCGCTTCTCTATCCAATATGACAGGTCTGCTTGACCGGTTAGAACAGTCTCACTTTGTCGAGCGAAAACACTCTGAGCGTGACCGGAGAATCATTGTCGTCGAACTAACGGAGGAAGCGAAAAATATTTTCAGAAGCATTTATCAAAAAGGACACGAAAAAATCAAAAATTCCCTGCAACGGCTCAATGACGAGGAAAAAGAAAAAGTCAACGAAGGTCTAGCTATTTTAGAAAAAGCACTGCGTCCTGAACGCGGCTAAACATGAAAAGGAAAAAAGACGGTCACTTGAGGTCCGTCTTTTTTATTTCTTCTTCTACTTGTTTATCTGAGAGGATAAACGTTTTTTGAATAACTCCCCTGTCATCCCATAAAAGATAGGCTAAACCGATGATGAGAAAAAGGATGCTGATCCACGTACCGCCAGGCAGCACCTCTTCAAGAAGTTGGAATTCATTTACATCCTCAGCGAAACTCGTTCCAGAATAGTGAATCTCGAAAAGTACGTATTTCGCTAGATAAAACAATGCCGCCATGCAAATAAACATGGCGCCGACAATTCTTCTACCAGACATGTGATGACTCCTTTAATTCCAGTGATTTTTTTTCATTAATTCCGTGATATGGGCAAGGTGATGCTTTGAATGCCAGACGTACATTCCTGTTGCATCATATAAGGACACCGTTTGTTGATCGGCTGGGTGATAATAGGACGCAGTGAAGTCTTCCTCTGACATCCCTCGAAGTAATGTAACCCACCTGCGATGCAGACTGCTGATTAAGGGCAGTGATAGGCTGATGGGCGCTTTGGTGTCTGGAAGCTCGGCGAATCCCGTCTGATCATATGGACGTATGTGCGGTGTTTCTTCTGTGAGTGCAAGCTTGAATCGTAAGTATGCATTCAGATGACTGTCTGCTACGTGATGAATGAGCTGACGGACGGTCCATCCTCCAGGCCGATAGGGTGTATCTAGCTGAGCATCTGTCAACTGATAAGTCACCGCTTCATACTCTTGTGGAATCGCAGCCAACTGATCAATCCATGCCTCAAGCTGTTCTTTCGTTTTTTCTTCAACCGGTTCATATAAGCCAATCGGATATTGTAATGACGTCATACGCTCTCCCCTCTCTTAAAATCCTTCTAGCACAAATTTGCCAATCATTTTTCCTTGCTCAAGCGTTTGATGCGCCTGCTTCAAATGAGCGGCATTGATCGGACTGAGAACCTTTGTTAAGGTATGCGTTAATGTTCCCTGTTCAAATAACTCAGCTACCTCTGTTAAAAGCTCATGCTGTTTGATCATGTCCGCTGTTTTGTACATAGGGCGTGTGAACATGAACTCCCATACAAATGCGGCACTTTTATTTTTGAGTAATTGAATGTCTAGATTGTGTTGATTCTCGACAATGGTACAGATCGTGCCTTGGGGTTTTATGGCTTCTGCCATGCCTTTGAAATGTCCATCTGTGTCATTTAAGCATAAAATAAAATCCACTTCGCCTATTCCTTTTTCCTGAAGCTGCGCGAGAAGCGGCTCATGATGATCAATGATATGATCGGCACCTAATGACAGACACCACTCTTTTGTTTCAGGTCTTGATGCGGTGGCGATCACAGTGGCATTCGCTAATTTGGCTAGTTGAATGGCGATAGAACCTACCCCGCCTGCACCACCGATGATGAGCAGTGTTGCCCCTTCTGCATTTCGCTTCATATGCATCCGGTCAAATAACGCTTCATATGCCGTAATCGTCGTAAGAGGCATCGCGGCTGCTTCTGCAAAGGAGAGATTGGCAGGCTTTTTCGCCACAATCCGTTCATCCACAAGCTGATACTCACTATTTGAGCCTTGACGCGTGATATCTCCCGCATAGTACACGTGGTCACCAGGCTGAAATAATGTACACGCTTCACCGACTTCAACAACCGTGCCGCTTGCATCGTAGCCAAGAATTTTCAGTTTTTCTTCCTTCTGATCCTTCGGTGACCTCACCTTTGTATCAACTGGATTCACTGAGACTGCCTCTACCTTCACCAGTATATCCCTGCCCATTGCTTTAGGCTTTTCTACTTCCTGATCCATCAGGCTTTGCTCATGCTCAATCGGTAAGTACTCCAATAGTCCAACGGCTTTCACTCGCTCGCACTCCCTTTCTCCATGCTTCTTTTCCACATTTTATCATAATTTTCTGATGTTTTTGGATAGGTTGCACATTTAGGATCTCTTCAAAGCCTTTCGCTCCCTCGCTATATAAGAAGGACGTGCCTTTTGCAATGAAGGAACATAGGAGAACCAGCTTTTGGATTTAAAGAATAGCTGGACGTAATAAAACTGAATGTGCTGTAGGAAAAAAATCATCAATAGAAAAACAGCTAGTGAAAGAGTTTGGAGATCAGCCGCTCCCTGCATCCATTCAGTGATAAAGAAAACAACAAAACCGATCATGATCAGCTGTTCCAGCCTCTGCATGAGCTGAGTAAAGACATGTCCTCGTTTCGATAGATCACCAGACTGGTGCTTCCTGATCTTTCTCGATTTGTAAAACCAAATGATACATTCTACTAAGTTATGAGTCATAAAAAGAGCGATGAGGGCGATCAATAAAGGTGATGGGGTATAAAGGACTTGTGCAGCAAACGGAAATACTAAAAAATAACATGCAATACATGCGTGTCTGACTGATAAGAGAAATAGTTCTTTTTCTATGTATGATTTCATCTGTTTCACCTCCATATGTACTACGTCTCATTTGCCAAAAAGTTCCCTTTTTCTTACGACTGGATAGGTGCTTTGATCTATTTAGCCGGGGTCAGTGTGATGTTATTTGCGCCCCGCAGTTCATAGTCCCACATAAAAAGTGCTGCCACATGCGGGCAGCACTTTTATGATGTGATTTGAATGATTTAACGAGCTCCAGCCGTTTGCAATTCTTTGTTTTTCTCTTTAAAGCGTTCATTATGTGAGGACACGTACGCCACTTTTTCGGCTTCTGGTTCGATATAAAGCTTTGCGCTATTGAGCGCATTGACTCCGTCAACAAATGTCCCAGCTATTAAGCGGACCTTGCTTTTATGTGTACATAAATCACCTACCGCATAGACACCCGGTAAATTGGTTTCCATTTTTTCATTGACCTCGATCAGTCCCCATTCACCTTGCTTGAGTCCCCATTCTGATAATACACTTAAATCACCTTTCATGCCGTGATTGACGATGACAGCGTCTGTTTCCATTCGTTCGATTTCACCTGTCTCTATGTTTTGGATGGTGACAGCATCAATTTTATCGCCTTGACCATGAAGTTCTGTCAGTTCATGCGGGGTTAAAATTCGTGTGCAAGATGCCTTCATGTTGGCGACGTTTTTCTCATGTCCGCCAAACATGTCACGGCGATGCACGACGGTCACACTTTCAGCAATCGGAACAAGCGCATTTGCCCAGTCAACCGCTGAGTCGCCGCCTCCAGAGATAACAACCCGCTTTCCTGCAAATGTCTTAAGCTCCTGCACTGTGTAATAAAGGTTTGTCACTTCATAGCGGTCTGCATGCTCGATTTCAAGTTTCCGCTGGACAGGAATGCCGTGGCCCATCGCTAAAATGAGGGTCTTCGTCAAATGGCGATCACCATTTTCAGCCGTCAGCAAGATGTGATGATGTTCATCTCGTTCAAAAGACGTGATTTTCTGATTCAGTGCAATCTCTGGTTCAAATGTTTTCGCCTGCGTTTCCAGCTGCTGAATCAGCTGTTCTCCTCTTGTTGGCGGCAAACCCCCTACATCCCAAATGACTTTTTCAGGATACAGAAGGATTTTTCCACCAAGGCTTTCGTTGTATTCAAGTACCTTGGTCTTTAAGTCTCGCATCCCACTATAAAAGGCGGTGTACATTCCTGCTGGACCGCCGCCAATAATGGTGACGTCAAACAATTCAAGCTGCTCTGTCATTTGAGTCCCTCCAGTTTTTCATCGATTGATCTATTTGTCAGTGATATTGATTCTCATTATCATTTGTATCTATTGTAGTCTACTCTGGTGAAAGGAATCAATAGCTTTCTGCAAAAAAGAACAGGACGAGCGCTTACTCGTCCTGTCATCCATCACACAATCGTTAATCCAAGGTCTTTTAATTCAAGCGAAACAAGTCGTGCGATCGCATCTGCTCCTTCTTTTGTAAAGTGCGTGCGATCCTCTATGCCTGTTGACAGCATAAAGTAAGAGGTCGTTTTCTCTATGCCGGAAATTTGATAAAACTGAAGGCTTGCCGTATTCAAATCAACGAGCAGGACCTCTTCTTCATCGGCTAGTTCTTTCATAGCGGCACAGTAATCAGGGAAATCATTGATATATTCACCGTCTTTTTCATGAAAGCGGCCGACTGGCGTTAATAAAAGCGGTGTTGCTCCTTTCGCTCTTGCTCCATGAATATATTGAGACAAATAGCTTTTATACGTCGTGAAAGGATCTGTATGCCGCTCGGGCTTCTCCGTTGAAGCATCATTGTGCCCCATTTGTGTGAACAGCCAATCCCCTGGCTGAATGTCAGCCAATATGTCATCAAGCCGTCCTTCTTCAATGAATGTTTTTGAGCTTCTTCCACCGATTGCACGGTTTTCGACGCTCACGCCTTGCGCTGTATAGCGATGTAAAAACTCTCCCCATCCTCCTTGAACAGGACGGTCTGGGTAAGATGAAACGGTTGAATCACCAGCTAAATAGATGGTTGTCATGTTCATACGCCCCCTTTTTCAAATAGCCACCTCTTCTAAGCGATGCGGACATCCTAGTGGCTGCTGAAAAGATATGAAACAATCAGCATCGCTACTTCATTCATTCTCTTTTTGATGATCAAAACCCTGCCTACCAGTAGATGTGAATGGTTTAAATATGCGGCGGAAGTTCTACTTTTGTCTCAACGGCTTGCTTTAACGCCTGAAGCATGTAGCCAATTCCTTTATATGGAGCCAGCGGATAAATCGCTGTTTGATGAGGAAGTAACAAAGGATCGATCACCTTTCGATATTTCTTTCCACCTAGAATCACTAGTTCATCATATGCAGTGAGATGTTTTTCATGAAATTGTTGCCTTAGTGCTTCTCGTGTCATTTGATCAGCATGCGGTGTACCAAAAGCCACATCATAATTTTCATGAATGATCTCATCTGCCTTTAAGAATCCATGCTTCGCTGATAAGATCAGCCAGTCTGAAAAGAACGTTTGGGCATAGCTTTTCGTGCACTGATGCAGCGGACTTAAATAAACAAGATTCGCCGGCTGGCTCCCTGCCTCTGGATGGACGTCCCAAATTTTCTTAGCCCCACATGGAATGATACAAACTCGCTTCACTTGATTTTCTCCTTCCTTCGTCGATACATCCGATACAAGATACAACCTAGCGCTGTGCCAAGTGTATTTAAGAGGATATCATCAATATCGCTGCTTCTTGTAATGATACCAGATTGCGAGAACATCCATTGAAGCACTTCAATCATTGTTGACAAGAAAAAGCCAGCAAGAATCGCCTTTTGCCAGCGCATGGTACGAAATGCTTGATATAGAAAAAAACCAAGTGGCACAAATAACAAAATGTTCCCTGCCAGATTTAAAAAAACAAGATTGGGATAGCCGTGATGGTAGGCGTGAAGATTTTGATAAATGGACTGCAAAGGCATGAGGTTGACACTCACCTGATCCCTTGGTGCGGAAAAACGATTTGGAAAGACCGTCAAATATAATAAAACATTCGTATAAATAAATAGACAGGCAAGAACTAATTCTGTACGTAAATAGATAAATCGTTTTTGCTTTTTCGCCTGTCTGTATCTCATATGTAGATAGAGCGGGACGAGCAGGAGAAAATAAGCAATGGAAACTATAGCACTGGATGTCATACGGAGAGCTGCCCCTTTCTCACATGATGCTTGACCATATTTACAGCTTATTCAGGCCTGCCCGCATCTATTCATCACTTATTCTCATATTCAATGACGAGAATACCATATTGACAAATCGTCATTTTTCAGCTAAACTGACTGACATTCAGTCATTTAAGGTCGGTGAAGATGTGTCGAAACGAGAAAAGATTATGCTTGCTGCCATTGACGCGTTTAAAGAAAAAGGAATTGAAAAGACGACCATATCGGATATTGTGAAAGCAGCAGGAGTGGCGCAAGGGACGTATTATTTATATTTTCCTTCAAAGCTGTCTGTCATGCCTGCTATCGCAGAATATCTGATCTCACAGATGGTCCCCGCTATTGAAAAGGAATTAACTCAGCATGCGGATGTCCTCGATCAAGCAGATGCGCTTGTTGAATTCATCTTCTCTTTTACAAGACAATACCGTGATGTCCTTGCTCTGACCTACTCAGGTTTAGCTGCCACGGAGCATTTAAAGGAATGGGAAGATATTTATGAGCCGATTTACAAATGGGTCGCTGCTTTTTTAGAAAAAGCAAAGCAGGACAAAAGAGTCCGTGCGAATTTGAACTGTCAATATGCAGCCAAATTCATTATCGGTTTACTTGAATCGTCTGCTGAGCAAATGTACTTATTTACAGAAACAGATACAGAAGAGGTTCTGATTCAAAAGCGAGAGGTGAAGCAATTTCTTCTTTACGCACTTGGCATAGAGACACCTTAACTTAGTACAGCACTTGCTGTACGCTCTTTTTTGGTTTCAAAATGACGAATCGTCAGTTTTAGGAGGAAATAGGATGAAAAAAAGCTGGATGTATGTCGCACTCACTTGTTTATTCGAATTACTTTGGGTGTTTGGTTTAAATAAAGCTGATGCTGTGTGGGAGTGGGCGATCATTATATGCCTGATCCCAGTTGATTTTTACTTTTTAATGAAAGCCTGCGAGAAGCTGCCGACAGGGACCGTGTACGCCGTGTTTGCCGGAGTTGGAACGATTGGTACGTCTTTGATGGATTATGCGCTGTTTGGCGGTTCATTTTCATTAGAAAAGCTCTTATTTATGGGCATTTTAATTCTCGGAATTATTGGACTGAAAGTGTCTGATGGGGATGCACATGAGCAGAAAGGAGAAGCGGTATAAATGGGCTGGTTTTTTGTACTGTTAGCCTCTGCCTGTGAAATTGGCGGAACCATTGGCCTCAATATGTTTAGTAAGAAGAAGCAAATCACGACAGGCATTTTATTTGTTGGCGGATTTGCCTTATCCTTTTTGTTTTTATACGCCTCGTTCTCTTCCGTTCAAGTATCCGTTGCCTATACGGTCTGGATTGGACTTGGAACGGCGGGCTCTGTCTTGTTTAATATGATTCTATTTAAAGAGCCGAAAAACATGATTCGTATACTCAGCTTGCTGCTGATCGTGATTGGTGTGGTCGGGCTGAAGTTGTTTGCATAATTGAATGACAAAAAAGGAAGGGAGTCAAAGCCCCTTCCTTTTTTATTTCTCGTTTAATGTGGATCATGCTGCTCGAGCAAGAGATCCATTGCGTAAATCGATTCGCCTTTTTCATCTAATAAAAAGTACACAATCAAAGGCTCTCCAAAAGCTGCTGTTTGCTGCGTGAACAAAACACAGGTGAATTTTTCGATACCAATTGGAAGCTTTCTTTTTAATATAGGATGAAGAATAGGCGAAGTCCGAATTGTATCTACATCAACATCCCAAAGTTCGTTTTTTAATGTTGGATAATGCTCTGATAATAATTGGTGTAACATGTCGGTCGTGAGCGCTGCTCTTCCATCGTACCCATCATCTATTATGTTGGTGTTATACATCCGACGGTTGCTCACCCTTTGAAGCATTGATTCGTATTCCTTTTAAGACAAAGCGTTTCTGACCATCAAGTGTACAAGTGATCAATGTCAGTTCATTTTTCCCGCGATCCTTTAGTACATCAACATCCGTCGGTTCAATCGTAGCTGAGCTGACAATTTTATATTCATATGTTTCCGCTTGATGATGTAAGACGACTTTTTCTCCTTTCGGCACCTCTGGCAGCTGCCTGAAAAGACGATCACCTCTATACCCTCTATGCCCTGCAATCGTGAAATTCCCTTTACCTGGCATTTGATGAGATTTGATTTGAGTCAGTGCAATACCTAAATTTTCTTTTGATGTAACTGGAAGCACTTTTTCGTTTAAATCAATTGACGGGATCTCTAGCTCCATCACATCTCGTAGGTCTTCCTCTGACACAGTTAAATGTGGAATAGAAGAAAGGGCATCACTGTCATTTTTTTCAATCATCTTTAATGCCTGTTCCATTGCCGCTGTCTCTTGAGAAGTTCGCCACTCATATATAAAAGGAATGGAGATGAGCATCAGCCCTGTGAACACCAAAAAGCTGCCTAATAAGGTTCTTTTTTTCATCAATAAACTCGTTCCTTCCTTTTACTGAATGGTTCTTCTTCTGACAACAAGAAGAACAGTTCCAGAAGCTACTAGTAAAATCCCTGCATACATCAAATAACGCAGCCATTCTTCTCCAGTCTTTGGCAGCTCACCGTTTGAGTCATGAGGCGGATGTTGATCCCATTTAGATGAGGCTGGAGGATTCGTGTGTTCCTCTTCATTCTTCACTGGTGCATTTTTCACAATCATTGTCTTGATCTCCACTTCGCCCATTTGAATTGTAAAGATGAGCGGCTTCTTTAAAGCTACATAACCATTTGGAGCTCTCGTCTCTGTGAGTATATACTCACCAGGTTTAAGCCCTTTGACAATGGCTTCTCCGTCTTTTCCTGTTGTCACAGATTTTATGGTTTTCCCGGCTTTTGTACGAATGTCAAAGGCTGCACCTTTTAAGGTTCTATCTGTCTGCTGATCTACTTTTATGATACGCAGACTTCCTAACATCAAGTGATTCTTCGCTGTTAATTGAAGTGGCTTCTGCTGATTTTTCTCAATTGTAAACAGGATCGGCTGATCATCCAATTGATAGCCGTGAGGTGCTTTCGTTTCAACGAATTGATATTCTCCCGGTTTTAGATGGTTGATGTGGAGCTTTCCTTTTTGATCCGTTACAAGTGATTTCTTCAACGTTTTCCCTTCTTTACTTAGAAGAACAAACTCTGCATTTTCCAGCGTATGTCCCTCATCATCCACTTTGGTCAGTTCCACTGCTCCCGGCGTCAGTTTGTTGATCATTTCTACTTTTGCTGGTTTGTCTTGACCTAAACGAATCGTAAATGAGACAGGTGTCTGATCCAATTCATAGCCGGCAATGCTTGCTGTTTCGACAAATTGATAGGTGCCTGGCTTCAGTTGATCGACTGTCAGTTGACCGTTTTTGTCTGTCTTTAAGTCTTTCTTTATACGTTGATCGTGCTCATCAAGCAGATCGAAGGTCACTCCATTGAGCAACTGACCATCTTCTCCTTTTTTCTGAAGCTTCACAGCACTTGTCGTCCGAATATTTTCTTTTGTCACTTTCACCAGTTGATTTGGGTTGAAATCAATCTTAAAGTCTACTGGTTCTGCATCTAGTTTATGTCCAAAAGGAGCCTTCGTTTCAACCAATTGGTAAGCGCCTGGTTTCAAATCGTTTACAGTGATGATGCCTTTCTCGTTGGTTGTTAAACCTGACATCAATTCTTTACCATCGTCATTGAAAAGGGTAAATTCTGCGCCTTTCAATCTTTCTTTTTCTTCCCCTATTTTTGTTAGTTCTACAGAACCTTTCTTGAGCTGATTGATTGCCTCCACTTGAATCAACTCTTTTTGACCTAATTCAACTTGAAAGACAAGTGGTTTCGCACTCAATTCATAGCCTTCAAGACTCTTTCTTTCAACAAATTGATAGGTTCCAGGTTTTAGACCTGTGAAGGTGATCTTTCCATCCTGATTGGTTGTAATCCCTTCTCCTCCTGCCACTATCTTTCCTTTGGCATCAGATAGATCAAAGACAACCCCTTCTAATGATTTCCCATCTTCGCCTTTTTTGTGTAACAGCACTCCGCCTGTTGTGCGGCTATTTTCTTTTGTGACACTGACCAGCTTCTGTGGGTTAAATGGAATAGCAAAAGTGACAGGTGTTTCGTCAAGCTCATGACCGAATGGAGCCTTCGTTTCAACAAACTGATAGGTTCCAGGTTTAAGATCGCTGATTGTGATCTGCCCGTTCTGATCTGAGACGAGACCCGTTTCAATCTCTTTTCCATTTGCATCTAAAAGCTTGAATTCTGCTCCTTTAAGCACATCATTCTTTTCACCGAGCTTCGTGAGCTGGACAGCTCCAGTTTTAAGATCATTGATTACTTTGATCTCTGCCTGAGTTTTTTGTGCGACTTCGATGGTAAAAGGATAAGGTTTATTTTTCTTTTGGTAACCATCAATACTCTCTGTCTCCACGAGCTGATATTTGCCCGGTTTGAGGTTGTCGACCAAAAGCTTCCCATCTTCATCTGTTGTCAAATCTTTACGCACAACTTCATCATTTTGATCCATGATTTCAAATCGAACACCTTGAAGCTTCTTGCCATCTTCTCCTTCTTTCATCACTTCTAATGCACTTGTTTCATAGAGGTTCTTTTTCGAAATGATGACCGGTTCCTTTGGATCGAGTGGTACTTCAAATTTGATTGGCGTTTCATCTAATACATAACCATCAGGTGCTTTTGTTTCAATGAGCTGATACGTACCCGGTCTTAGTTCGTTTATCGTGATCTTGCCATTTTCTCCTGTGACAATCGAATCATTTAGCTCATGCCCATCTTGATCTAAGAGCTTGAATTGTGCACCTTCTAGTCTCTCTCCGCCTTCGCCTATTTTGCTCAATTCTGCAGAGCCTTTTATCATGTCATTTACTGCGGTTACAGTCGTTGTTTCTGTTTGATTCTCTTTAATTGTGAACGGCCATTTTTGCTGATTTAATTGATAGCCTTTCGGCGCGTTTGTCTCAACGAAATAATAGGAACCTGGCTCAAGATGTTTGAAAAGAATTTCTCCTTTTTCATCCGTTTTCAAATGGGTTTGGACGGTATCTCCAGATTCATTTCTTAGTTCAAATTCTGCATTTTCTAATGCTGCACCCGTCTCTTTGTCTTTTTTTGTTAACTTGACATGCTGGCGGATTTCTTGGTTCTGCACCGTCATGCTATTTCCTGTTTTCGCTTGATCTCCTGATTCGTAAGGCTGATCAATCGTTACATGGATCGGTTCTTTGGTCTTCATATAACCATCAGGTGCTTTCACCTCTGTCACTATATAGTCACCATACAAGAGACGATCAAATCGAAGAGCTCCTTCTTCATCTGTTGCCTTTGTTCCAATGACGATACCGCTCGCAGCATCTGTCAGAGAAAAGCTTGCTCCTTTTAGCACTTTTCCACTACTCGCATCTACCTTTTTAATGGTTAAAGCGCCAATCGCTCCCGTGCCATCTCCCATGCCAGCGGTGCGTTTTACCACAATTGAGGCTTCGGATTCCTTTTTTATTTCTTTTACATTTTCACCTCTAAACGTTACTTCGTTTTGAAGTGTACTTCCCACCTTATCTAAAATGAGAGATTGATATTCTAAAATATATGGTCTGGTGATGTCTTCTTTAAATTTGATTTGAAAAGAGTCTGGATCGAATTCAAGGTCTAGCTCATAATCCTTCCCTTTTTCCAGCTCTTCCTTTTTGGTCACTTGCCCCTTTTCATCTATTGTCGTCGAATAGAGATGAAATGAGTTTTCTATTATGGCTTGGTTACTGCTCGGATGGTCTATAATCGTCGCATCTTGGACTGTTGATTGACCAAAATTGATATTCAGTTTCCAATCAATGACCTTCCCTTGTTGATTTCCTGATTTGCTCGTGTATTTCCCTCCATTTGGAATGGACACTACAGCGTTCACATCTGATTCTTTCGTCTTTCCATCATAAAGGGCCGCTTTATTTTCGTAGGTTTTCTGTACTAAATCCATTCCTTCAACACTCGTTTGATACGTGATTTTGTATGGGGAATCAATGGCTTTTTTGAAAATGACTTCGAAGCCTGATTCTCCTTTTTCATTTTCAAGGAATTTGATGTCATAATGTTCTTTCGCTAATACCTCTTTTTCTTCCGCTCCATTTTCCCCACCTTGTAAATCAAGCGAGTAGATGGTGATTGAATCTTTAAGCAAACGCTGATTTCCTTGAATGAAATCCTCGATTTTCGCCTCTTCTAAATGTTTCAAGTTATAGTTCACACCGATATTCCAGGTGATCTCTTTTTTCTTTGCATCATATGTTCCGTTCTTGAACCCATTTGACTGCGTATATGTGTCAGGCGTGAAGACAGACTGATTTTCCTTCGTCAATTCCTTGCCATCTTCATTTACCCATTCAAGCTTTACATGATTACGCAAGTTCTTTTGATCTTTATCTGCTCTTTTTTCATAATCAAAAGACGTTGTATATGTGACTACATGTTCTGTCTTTATTTCTTTCGTAAATTGAATATCAAATCCATTTGCATGTTCAACTATTTGATAATCTGTGCCTTCTTCAAGCACTGTATTTCCTGTCGTCACTTTTAAACTATCTTTTTGCAGCGTCAATCCTTCGTTTGTAAACGTATCTTTTAATATCAGGTTGTTCATGGTTTGTTGATCTTTGTTGAAGATGATACGCCATGGAATGGTCTTGTTTTTGTAATTCGGTGTTCCATGATTTTTCGTTAGGATTTGTTGGTCAATTCTTTGCTTCCCTTGTTTGCTCTCTTTGCCAGCTGTTACAGTATTGATAATCTCTTCAGCTTCAAAAATCCGCTCGGTTGCTTTTGTTTGATATGTGATGAGATAAGCCGATTGAATATCTTGATTGAATTGCAAGGTAAACCCGTTTTGTTCATCCTTTTTTTGAGGTTGAACCACATAATTTCCAAACGCTTTTGTTCCTGATTCTTTGCCATCCTGATCAATTGTGACTTCCTTGACTTGAAATGAATCAGAAATCAGCGCCTGTGTGCCATTAAAGAAGTCTTCTAACAAAGCATCCTTTTCAGCAATCTTTTTTTCGTTATAGTTATAACGAATTTCCCACGTAATTATTTGTGTGACTGGGTCGTAGTGGGCGGCTTTTTTACTTAAAGGACTGCCTCTTGTCACATTCACTGTTCCTTCTGCTGAACTAATCACTTTATCAGCAGAGACAAGGGACGCTTTATTACGAAACGCAGACTGATCTTGATTCGTCATGTCCGTTTCATACATTAAACGGTAAGCTAGATGCACGTCATCTTTAAATTCAATCGTGAAATCTTGACCATCTGCTGTTTGGCCGATTGTGTAGTGGTTTTCGTCAAGCAGCTGACCAAGCAAGGTTTCACCATTTAGCTTTGTATCAACACGGTAAAGCTTGATTGAATCTTTTTTTAACGCTTGACCTTCTTGAATCGGATCTAACAGTCTCGCTTGTTTCACATCGTCTAAGTCCATATTAAAATCGACTGTCCATTGAATGGTTTCAGCATTGTAAGATCGATTGGGTTTTCCCTTTTTAGAGACATTTGGGCCATTTGGAATGTATTGAATCGGGATCGATATCGTATCTTTGCCTTCAATTGGAGTAATGACCACTTCTTTTTCTTCAGTAATGACAGTTTTTTGATCTAATTGCGTCCACACTTGAAGTGTTCCATGGATATTTGAATATTGTTTGATAAAGTCAGTGAATTCGATGGAGGCATTTCCACTTTCATCTACAGAAAAATAACCAATGGTTGCTTGATTAAATTTCATCTCGAGACGATCGATTTTTTCGTAAATCACTAATTCCTCTGGAACCTTGAAATGGAATTCATCACCGCCATTATAGCTATGCCCATTCGGGATGGCCCACTTATAGTTAATGGAAATCAGCGAGTTGATATCAGGCCTATCAACTGAATTTCCTTCCTGATCTTCAAATATCAATTTCGCATCAGTGAGGAGATTTTCTTGTATCAGCATTTGTTTTGAAACACTTTGCAGCCCTACACGCTTAGATATGCTCACTTTGTTTTTTAGTAATTCATCCTCATCGCTTTGTTTCGTTTGAGCGGCTTCTTGATTCTTAGCTGCTTTGTCTTTCTCAGTTGAGGTTGTGTCATCTTTTGGAAGGCTTTCTTTACGCTCGTTTTGCTTTGTTTTCTCTTTTTGCTCAGATATACTAGTGACATCGATGTCTATTGCTCCTTCTAAATTTGGATCAAGCTCAACATCTTCTTTAAATATGACCGTCACTTCATTTTGTTTTGAAACGGTATACTCTCCAACAGATACTTCATTGACAATAATTGGTTCATTCTGCTCCTTCTCTACCTGAATGGCTGAAGGAAGAGAGAGAACATACGGATATTGCTTTTTTAGATCAATTCCTTTTATAGACCAATGGACAGTGGCCTTTCTTACTTGCTGATCTTCCATGTTTGATAACTTGTTTCCTTCGCTATCAGCAAACTCAATATCCCCATAAATGTTTTCTTGGCTTTCTTTGGCTTGTGCCCCTGCCAGAGGCAAGATTCCTAATATACTAGACTGTATGACTAACACCGCGATGAGAGCCAATGACAATATTCTTTTCAATACATCCACCCTTTTCTAAAATTAATTTTCAACAACGATAAAAAACCATTTGTATCTTGTCTGATAAACCACTCCGTTTCTAATCAAATATTTTCTAAAAATTGCACCTTAAGACCCTATGAATAAAATGAGATGATCAATCATGAGCTTGAAAGGTAATCATGAGTAGTGGATATAGTAACTGGATAGGGGTCTATAGAAATGGGGAATAGTGAGAGGGATCATGAAAAAATAAATGTGAATTTTCTATTTATACTGGAATGAACAATAAATGATGTTTACATGCTTATATAATCATATATTCACATATGGTTCGTTCATATGAAACAAGCATGTATCATATGGTATGTATGGTGAGTCAGTTCAGCATCATATAGATCGCATTCCTTTCTACTCCCTTTCATATGGTAATCAAAAAGCTTCTCCGTTTTATTCTTACATTTACCGTTTCAACAGCAAAAAAATAAACAAAATATCTAAAATGATCCATTTTTATAGGATTCATGGCTTACTTATCACCTTTTAAAAGAAAAATATGGAGAATCAGCGAATAACATTTGTTTTCGTCTAATTTTTTTCTCTTTTATCATCAAAAGTGAAGACAAAACGATTTAGCCTAAACATTACAATCATTTCATGCCTATTTTGAGAATCAAATGTTCTTTAAGTGAACTTCATAATATAGAGGCAAGCCAAGGGAAGGAGTTAGTTGTTTGATGGAGCTCATTGATAATAAATCAAAGAGATGGATAAAAATTTTAAAACTGCTTGTATCCAAAAATAAGTGGTGGAGCCTTCAAGAAATATCGAATGAACATATCGGTTCGGTTCGTGCCATTCAAAGCGATTTAGAACAAATGAAATCGTTCAAAACAGAGAATGGAGAGCCGTTAATCCACATAAAGCCAAGACAAGGCATATCCATTTGTTATACACAGACGATACGAGTAGACTACTATATCAAGGAAATATTAAAAGATACGATTGAAATTCGATTGATTGACGGCATTTTTTTCGAACAAAACAGGTCTTTCTATGAATGGATGGACACGCTTAATATTAGTAGATCCACATTGTATAACACCATTCATAAAATCAATTCGATCCTTACATCCTATGACATCGAGTTACGCCCAGATAGTATGCAGTTCCATGGGAATGAGAAGGAGATTCGTCAATTCTTTGTTGAGTTTTTGTTTGAAGTGTATGGAAGCCGGCTTTGGCCATTCGATGATATTCAAAAGCAAGACGCAGTTGATTTATTACAAGAGCTATTTCAGGTGCTCGAAGTCAATGTACCAGATGTGGCTATAGATAAATACTGCCTGTGGCTCGGTGTTTCCATTCACCGAGTGAGGAAAAATTTTACCATACGACGCAATTATACGTACTCGATGAATGAAGAAAAACAGACCTCTACAGCCAAAGGTATCTATAATCAAATCAAAAACTGGGAAGAGCACATTTGCCAAATGACAAAGGACATTTTTGGTATTACACTGGATCATCACGAATTTGTCTTTTTACTATTGATCGAACCAGCTATTGGCCACTTTAAATCAATTGAATCTGTCGAAGAAAAGTTGACGTTCTTTCAATCGCATACACCACACCTCTTTGAAGCCATTCATTCATTTATCAATCAATTGGAGTTGATTTATCATCAAGAGGTGGCTAATCGCAAGGTGATGACACTGATTCTTCTCCAATATTATGTGTATTCTAAGGAAATTACCGTGAGAGATGGATTCCTTTTCAAAAAGAAATCGAGTTATTTATCAGAGGTGAAAGAGCAGCTTCCTTACTTCTATTCGAGGATTACTCATATCATCCAAGAGTTAAAAACAGACGATATACTCGCTTCTTTTGTGAAAAATGAACGGGAATTGATCCGTATCATTACGTCTACCTGGAGAGGGCTTGTTCAATTTGAAATGGAGCGAAGAAACGTGTTGAACATATTTGTTATTTCAACATTAGGCTATTATCATAGTTTGTTTATAGCAGATTTAATTAAATTAAGCGTGCCTCCTCTCATTCACACTTTTACAAGTCCAGAAAATACATTAAATGATGTAACGATGGATCAACTTGGGATTGATATGATCGTGACCGATACCGAGCTCCCTATTCAATTTGGACGATATACACTGCTGATCAGCTCTTTTCCAACAAAGAAAGAATTGGACAACTTGAACCGAAGATTGGTTGATATGATCGACTAATGTTCATCAAAAAAAGCTGCTTGAGAGCTTCTCAAGCAGCTTTTTGCTTCTGTATTAATGAAGCACGATTTGTTCATTCATCAAATCAATGGCGTAAAGTGATTGCTCATATTCATCTAATAGAAGGTATACTTTGAGCGGTGCAGCGGTTTGATCTGTCTGCTGCGTGAATAGTACACAAGTGAATTTTTCGATCCCCTCTGGCAGCTTGCTTTTCAGAAAAGGATGAAGAATAGGAGAGATTCGAAGGGTATCAACATCTTTCAACCAAAGTTCATCTTGTAACGCAGGATAATGGTCAACCAAAAACTGACGAAACACTTCCAATGTACTCAAGGTAGATATCCTCACTTTCTTCTATCATGGCTTCAAGCTTACCTAAAACAAACATATTCAAAGTCATCCTAAGATGTCAGTCCACCAAATGTCGTATACTACTAGAGACACGATTTCATTTTTCTTCAAAAAGCATTGTAGATCATGTTTACTGTCATGAGTGTTTACTATGTATGACGTCTACTATATTCCAACCGATGGACCTATGATCATATTCTTATCTGTTTCTTTCGTGATGAAACGACAACTTCCTGCTACAAAATTCCAAATTTCTTCAAAAAATTGGTGCAATGAGACAAAAAAGAACAGCTCCTCACTGTTCTTTCAGACATTATGAGAGGTCTTTCAAAGAAAACACTTCGCCGCTCTCTGCATCAACACCATCATGGCAATCGAGCTTTCCGCATAGAACATATTGTTTTTGCACTTCGTCATAGACGTAGATAGGTGTAAGTTCAAGACGTTCTCTCAATTTTTCAAAGGCTTCTTTCTGAGATACAGTAATTTCACTTGCCGATTGAGAGGGACTCAGTATCCCGCACACTTGAAACATTTCTTTTTTATCTATGTAATTAACGGCTTCAAACGAGCTGGCGTCAATGAAGACCTTGATCTTGTCCATAAATCCACTGCCTTCTTGCCCGTTCGTTTTTAATATCGCATGGATGTATCCATGATCACGATGGAGTGTTTTCAGAACCCACTTTCCTGTATCCTTTGAATATTTTTGCGCCAAAAAGGTTCGGACTGCTTTTATACACTCAGTTTGCTCTTCTTTTGATATCGGGATGGTATCCGGTGAAGGCTCCAATGAGAAAGCTTGTTCAGCTGAAATGTCCTCATGGATATTCATTTCCTTTTTTTCAAAGGCTTTGTTTAACGGTTCATTCCATTCAATGATCTCATTCATGTGTATACAAAGTGTTTCTTCACGCCCAATTTCAAACGGTATAGTTCCTGTTCCATCGTTCTTGACATAGATTTCTTCTAATGCATAAATTGTTCGAATTCGATTGTGCTCGAAGGAAGGCCATTGAAACTGCTGCACTTGCTGCTCGGCTAAGTTCTCCAGCTTATCAATAGAAAGCACATATTCCTCAGCTCTCAGTAATGTTTTGGCTAAAAATGGTCCGTGGTGTGTAAAGTACATGAGCTGTCCATGTTCATCCCATTTCACCTCAATTCTGCCTGAAGGCGTCACTTTCACACCATCTATTGCTTCTTCGAAAAAAAGTCCCCCTTTCTCCTTCTGATGCATGTGAAAATGCTCACCATAGATTAACCCTGTTTCTTGTTCGATCCATTGAATGACATGAGCTGGATATGGTCTCTTAAATGTGACACCATGCTGCGCATAGGTTTTGTCCATGACAAAAATAACTGTTTCCACCTGTCCCGTATTCAAATTCACTTCAATAATGGCTGTGCCGTCTGGGTTTAAATCGTCGTCCTCAGGTTCCGTTTCATGAGAGGGGAACCATTCCATATTGAATGTATAAATCGTTTCATTAAACATGTTGACGTAACGATGAAAGCTGTGTCTTTTTAGATGATAAAGATCTAAGCCAAATTTCGCCTTTGTCTGATCAATCAGTTGTTGTATGTTTGCATTCAATGGTTTCACCTCAAATTGGTTAAGTTTTATGGAAGAACAAAAATAACGATAAAGATGAAGATGATGATTACTGACAAGAATCCTAAAGCAATTCCCATTATGTTTGACTCTTTTGTATAGCCTGTTAATTCTCCATCAGTCGATCGGTCGATTTTTCTAAAGCGAAAAAGCATGCTTATATTGATAAGAGCTAGAGCCATAATCAATAAGAAAAGTAGAAATAAAGGTTGGATATCAAAGAATGGGTTCGATACATCTTGGAAGCTAAAAGACTGAAAGAACATAAGCCCACTCAATATCAGTTTCCAAACATTATCCATCTTCTGTTCTTTCTCCCACTCTTTCCCCAATTTTTCTTTTTCATAAATAGCTATCTGCTCGAAAATTGGAATGAAAGACTTTGTTGATCCTTTTTTAATAAAACCATAAATGCTTTGAAGGAGCATTAAAATTCCTAAACAAAGAAAGAAATGTGTAAATCGAATTTCAACAATTTGAATCAACATTAAAAAAGCGACGATTATGATAACGGCTATTAAATTAGAGACAGCTATTTGTTTTGTCCTCATCTTTTTCAGTGCAGCTTGTTCCATGTAATACTCCTCTCCGTTTTAAATGTTTCTGTTGAACGCTCTATCTTTATTACGATTTTACCGAAAAAATGTTTCAATATTTTCCCTTTCTACTGTCAATTCGGCTTTTTTCGCAAATGAAAAGACGCCCATCATTCAATGAACGTCTTATCTTTCTTCATGAAATCAGCACATCATATTTGAGCAGCTGTTCTATCTTTTATTTGGTGGGCTGCCAGGTGTTTAAAGTCATCAACAGACAGCTGTCTAGATGTCTTTTCTCCATGCTGTCTGATGTTCAGTGTTTTTTCTTCCATTTCTGTATCGCCAATGACAGCGATATAAGGGATTTTTTGCATTTGTGCTTCTCTCATTTTATAGCCGAGTTTTTCATCCCGTTCATCGATTGTCACTCTTATTCCGATCTTTCTTAATTGCTGCTGCACCTCAAGGCAGTGATCAAGGTGAACCGTTGAGACAGGGATGATTTGTACTTGTACTGGTGCCAGCCATAACGGGAAGGCGCCTGCAAAATGCTCGATGAGAATGCCAAGGAAACGATCCAGAGAACCGAAAATGGCACTATGAATGACAACTGGCCGTACCTTTTCATTCTTTTCATTGATATATGTTAAATCAAATTTCTCAGGCATTTGAAAATCTAACTGAATTGTGGCGCACTGATGGCTCCGCTGCAAGGCATCTTTTATATGAAAATCGATTTTCGGGCCATAAAATGCCCCATCTCCTTCATTTAGCTGATAATCGACTTTTAGCCGATCAAGCACATTCTTTAGCGCTGATTCAGAGATATCCCAAATGGCATCATCGCCTAACGCTTTTTCAGGACGAGTGGATAGTTCCACAGAGTACTCAAACCCAAATGTCCGATACACATGATCAACTAATTGGAAAATCCGTTTGATTTCAGCTTCAATTTGATCTTCTCTCAAAAAAATATGGGCATCATCTTGGCAAAATGTTCTGACCCTGAACAATCCATTTAATGCTCCGCTAAATTCATGACGATGCACCTGACCAAACTCAGCCATCCTGATCGGAAGGTCTCTGTATGAAAATAAGCTGTTTTTAAACATGAGCATATGTCCTGGACAATTCATAGGCTTTAAAGCAAAGCTTGTATGGTCTACTTCTGAGAAATACATATTTTCATGATAATGATCCCAATGTCCCGACTTTTCCCAAAGCTCTTGGTTCATCATAAACGGTGTGCTCACTTCTTCATATTGCGCTTTGCCTCGCACTTCTCTAGAAAAAGCCATTAATTCATTTTTGACAAGCTGACCTTTTGGTAAATAAAACGGCATACCTGGCGCTTCTTCCGAAAACATGAACAGAGATAATTGTTTCCCTAATTTCCGGTGATCACGCTTGTTTGCTTCTTCCATGAAATGAAGATACTCAGCTAGATGTTTTGGAAGTTGAAACGCTACACCATACACTCGCTGCAATACATCTTGATGACTGTCACCCCGCCAATAAGCACCTGCAACACGTGTTAGTTTAAATGACTTTACGAACCCAGTAGAAGGTAAATGAGGCCCGCGGCATAAGTCGATAAATTCACCCTGCTGATACACTGTGATGGCTTCTTCAGATGGGAGTCGTTTTAAAATCTCCAGCTTATATGGATCATGTGCAAACAACGATTCAGCTTCTTTGTAAGAGACCTCCTTTCTTTGGATGAGATGATTCTCGTTTATGATCTTTTCCATCTCTTTTTCAATCTCTGCCAAATCCTCTACGCTTAATGTTTGATTTAGCTTCATATCATAGTAAAATCCATTTTCGATGACAGGTCCGATTCCAAGTGTGACATTGTCATATAACCTTTTCACCGCTTGGGCTAATACGTGTGCAGATGTATGGCGCAGCACTTCAAGCCCTTCTTTTGAATCGAGTGTGACAATAGACAGCCCAGCATCGCTGTCCAGCTGGTGACTTAAATCGACCAATTGATCATTGATCTTTCCTGCCACTGCTTTTTTCCTTAAACTCGGGCTAATATGGGAGGCAACACCTGCGACAGTCGTACCTGCAGAAAACTCCTTTATCTTTCCATCTGGAAATTGAATCTTCACCATGTTTTCTTTCATGACTGACACACCTTTCATTTTTTGATATAAAAAAACACACCCATCCCTCATAAAGGGACGAATGTGTAATCCGTGGTTCCACCCAAATTCCCATAACGCATTTTCGCTTTATGGCTCTGGTGCCGTAACGTGGCATAGTCGGTATTGGATACTTCAATTTTCCCCAATACAGCTCAAAGGTGGTAAGACAACTTTTCTGCGTTGGGAAGATTTCAGCGTGACTTCCCTCTCTAGTAACCGATAAAAGCTGCTCATGTCCTTTTCAAAGCAATGATGATATAGGAGTGAACAAAAAAACACACCCATCCCTCATAAAGGGACGAATGTGTGATCCGTGGTTCCACCCAAATTCCCATAACGCGTATTCGCTTTATGGCTCTGGTGCCGTAACGTGGCGTAGACGGTATTGGATACTTCAATTTTCCCCAATACAGCTCAAAGGTGGTAAGACCATTTCCTGCGTTAGGAAGATTTCAGCGTGACTTCCCTCTCTGGTAACCAGTAAAAATGGCTCATGTCCTTTTCTTCGCTTTTAATTTCTCCATATCTTACATGATGATGATAGAACATGTAAAGCTTTATTTTGTGCAGAGCAATTGAAATTCATTCTTTAAATGATATGTTGGGTGATTTTTGACATTAATTAAATTTTGTCTGTTAGCATACTATTTTGCTGTAGGAATAATTAAGCCAGAAATAATTTCCTTAGATTTCTTAATCCTGATAGTAAGAGTATAACTGTGAAATTTCTATATCTATTCCACCTTTAATAAGTCTTTGTATCCTACTGTTAAATAGCTTATCTAATATTTCTTTCTTGTCCTCAAATCGTCCATAATGGATTTTTTTATGACAGACTAAACAAATTGAAACAATATTAGCATGGATGTCTAAACTTTTATCAAATTGGTCTTGATATTGCATTGGTATTAAGTGGTGAGCCTCTACATAATTCTCTCCATTAAACTTAGAAATAAAATGCTTGTGTTGATTGTCAAACTCACATAAATAGTTTGCATCAGCTATAGCTCCACTTGCATATTTAGGATTTCTACGCCATACCTTTTTATTATTCACTAACCTATGTTTAGGCCTATTTTTTGGCTTATCCTCAATATCAACACTACTGATATCAGCAGAATTTCCTATTAGGTATTTTTCAAACTCCTGCTCCTCTTTAAATAGTTCTGCTTGTAACTCTGAAGCATAATAATACTCAATGTATTTTTTAAAATGATTTAAAGCTACACTATACATCCTATGTCCTTTTTCATTCTTCTTTTTAAACTCAGAATTATCAAGAATTGCATCGATAAAGGCAGTATCAGTTAAAGTAAATAAATTAAAACTCTGTAATCCATAATCTCTTAATTCTAATGATATTGTACCAATAGCTTTAGAGTATCTTCCTATAGAGTATGGTTTTATATTTGCATAAGTTCTTAACCATTCAGCAAAAGTATCTTGATTCATCAATGGTACTATTCACTCTCTCTGTATATTGTTTTCTTTATAAATGAATATTATTTTTAGAGTTAGTCAGCAGAAATAATATGAATTTTGTATTATAAAGAAATTTCAATTCATATTCTTATTCACAAATTCCCCTTCACAATCGTTCTCTTCGCTTTCTTGATAATTCTGCTAGTCGCTTTTGTATCAGATTCCTTAGACCACTGTTCGCAAAGGTTCATGACCCAATTTGGCTGTGTTTTACTAGCGTCATTGAGCCAGTTTCCTACAGAATCTTGAACATATGTTGATAGATCGGATTTGAGTAAATTTAGAATAGGCAGTGCCCTCTCTGGCTCTTGTTTTAATAACTCAATATGCTTTGTCCATACCCCTCTAGGACGGATCGACTCTACAGAGAACCGGCGAATATTTTCATCCCCGCTTTTTGCCCATTCTGTTAAATATTCTATACTTTGATCAAGCTGATGACTGAGGCTTTCTCTCACTGACATCCACGCAATTTCTCGTACACCAAAATGATGATCAGCTGCAAATGGCTGAATGTACGCAAGTTTCTCTTCCAGAGTTGATAAGTGTTGTTTGTTCATATAAGCAGCCCAACAGCGAACGCTATCAGATACGTGGTGAGCAAATGCCTGTAGTACTTCCGCTTGTTTTTCCTCATTCTCTTCGTGTAGCACTTCATCTAACAATTGACCGATGAGACGAATTGCTTTCATTCCTGATTCAGCTTTTTGTTTAGTGATCTCAGATGAAATATCGTCTATATAATGGTCTAAACCAACGGACGGCAAAACATGCTGTATTAGCGTCATATGATTGACAGCCAGCCATTCAGTTAAATTCACACTTTCGATCTCTCCCTGATTCAAAAGGATCCAGACGTCACGAGGGATATCAGTCCCCTTTCGAGCGCCTTTTCGATTGATGATATCCTCACTTATTTGCATTCTATTTTCTCTCCTCGTCTAGCAGTTCTTTTGTTAGACATTCATCGTTTTTAAAAGAAATTTGTTGATGCCTTCATTCTTTGGATATTGACTCCTATTGTAGCAAATAAACAACTTCACTGGTTCATTCTTCAAATCAAAAAGGAACTACCCGAAATAAGTAGTCCCTTCAATACAAAATTGAATTTAAGTTAGCTTCCTTGTTCGATCACCTTCAAACTCTTATGCTGAGAAAATCGGTCAAACGCCACCATTAGAATGGTCATGAGTAAAGCGAGAAAAACGGTTCCAGCACTGATCCAGCTTAGGTTTAATATAGATGTTTCGCTTAACACAATCCCTCCTACACCAGAGCCTAAGGCAAATCCGAATTGAATAAATGATGTATTGACACTTAATGCGATATCAGGAGATTTTGGTACAAGTGTTACAAGATATAGCTGCTGAGCTGGTGATGTGCTCCATGTAGCGATCATCCATATCATGATGACAGCCACCATGACCACGAGATTCCCTGTGACAAATGCTAGCAGCATGAGCATGATGATTTGCAGAATGATTCCAGAGAAAATCGTGAATATTGGGCCCTTTTTATCTGCTGCAATCCCTCCAAGGCTGGAGCCCAAAAAGCTGCATATTCCAGCTAGTAATAAAATGCCACTGATTTCTGTGATACTAAGGTTTGCTGATGCTTGCAGGAAGGGCGTTAAATAGGTAAATAACGTGGAATATCCACCTACATAGAATAGCGTCACTGCCACCGCAAGTAATATTCGCTTATCTTTTAAAATCGATAATTGCATACCAAGTGTCACCGGTTCTTGTTCTTTCATAGACGGAATTCGCCTATACACAACAATCAGCGGAATAAGCGTGATCAATCCAATGGTTGCGAATAATGCTTTCCATCCGATCATACTGCTTAGAAATGTCCCGATTGGAACACCTAAAACCAAGGAGCTGCTTAATCCCATTAAAATGATGCCAATGGCTGTTCCTCTTTTTTCACGTTCTACAAGACGAGTCGCAACAGCCATTGCCACTACAATAGCAGTCCCCCCACTGATTCCTTGTAAAATCCTTGTCATCATCACCATTTCAAACGAATGGCTGACACTTGTGATGAAATTACTTAAAATAAAAATGATCAGCATCCATGATAATATTTTTCTGCGGTCCATATTGATTGTGAGTGCAATGACAATCGGTGCGCCGATGGCTGCTGAGAGCGCTAAAGACGTGACCAATAATCCAGCAGCAGACGTCGTGACATGTAAATCATCTGCGACCATCTGGATAATGCCTGTAATGATATATTCGATCGTTCCAATTAAAAAGGCTGCTAATGCAAGTAAATAGACAACGGTTTTATTTTTCATCGTGACGTTTCTCCTTTGGGCAAAGTTTACGATTTGATCTCATCTTTAATAGGAATTTGAATTTCAATGAGTCTGCCTTCTTCATTTTCAGACAAAGGGTAATAAATCTCTCGGCCCGGCTGGTCTTCTTTCACGCGGTATCCATTATTTTCGATCCATGTCGCCAGGTCAATACAAGCAGTTTGTGCGGATGGAGAATGTGAATGAAATAACAGTGTCGCCATGGTTTCTTCTGCAGGTAACGTACGTATCTTGATTCCTTGAGGAAGAGTGCCCCTTAACGATTTGACGGAATACCCCACCTCAAATTCGAACTCACTTTCTTTTTCCATTGATTCCCTCCACAGCACCACTTGTGGTCCCGAGATCGATTCTTGTTGATTTTTAAGTAATAAATGATGAAACGTTTGAAAGAATGAAGGAATTTCGTCAACAGTTCCGTTGGATTGAAAAGACATGATGCTTTTGCTTTCAACAGATTTGATAATGACCTCCTGTTCTTTTTCAACACACCCCTCTCGTTTAATGAGGTGCATCCGCTCCTTAATACGCGCTAATTTCTGTTGTTCTCTCTCGATCAATTGCTGAATCTCACTTTCTTTCAGCAGAAACATGCCCTGAATCTGCTCTACCGAAATATCTTCCCGAAGAAGCTGAGCCATTTGCTTTAACGTAAAGCCCAATTCCTTGTACAGAAAAATTCGATTGACCTCAAGCAGCTGCTCAGCTGAGTAATATCGGTATCCCGAATCTTGATCAATCTGCTTAGGCTTTAATAAATCAATTTGGTCATAATATCTTAAGGTTTTAACAGGCACTTTACTTAACATAGAAAAATCGCCGATCTTGAACATCCTGCATCTCCTCCGTTTTGTTGATCTGATCAAAGTATAAACCTTTCAGTTAAGGGGAAGGTCAACTGAAGAATTTAAAAATGTCGATTCGCTTCAGTAGAAACAAAAAAGCACTATTTTCAAATAGTGCCTAAAACGAAGGTTTTCGATTCACTTTTAAAAGAATGCTTTCTGATAAGAGCGGAGCACATGCCATCACCCCTTGAATTTATTCATTTACCCCAAACAATCCAATCTTTTCAGGCACTTTACAATATCTCCACTTTTAAAGAAATTGAATATGGCACCCTCGCTAAACCGTTCGGCTCTTACAACCCCCATCATGAGAGCAAGCACACACTGCGCATTTAAATTTGAAATGTCCACATTCTCCATATCGTTCGGTCCACCTTCAATCCCATTTTCTTTGAGGATCTCTCTGTAGCGGGTAAGCTCCAGCTCTTGATGTTGTTTTGCAAAGGTATAAACATCTTCGATCAAGTGACGAACCGTTTCGGAATAATTCACAAAGGGCATCTGAATCGGATGTTCAGCTGTGCCATCATTTTCTTGATCGATTACCCATTCTCCAATATGATCTTCCTGAAGCAGCGGTATGTATTTTGTTAGAATATCGAATTGGCTCATTCTCATCCTCCTCTATCTCCTTTATATGGTTTACTCTGATCGACACCTATGGATCAGTATAAAAAAAATCCGTGATCATCCTACCAGCTAGACACCAGTATTCAAATCACGGACAGTCTTTATTCACTTCACTTTTTATACTCTAACCATTGATACAACTGTCTCCACATGCGCCGTTTGCGGAAACATATCCACTGGCTGCATGTATTCGATTTTGTAGTCTTTTGACATGTATTCGAGGTCTTTTGCTAATGTCGATGGGTTGCAAGAGACGTAGACAAGACGTTTTGGTTTGACTTGTTTGACGGTGTCTAAGAAGGTGCGCTCGCAGCCTGTTCTTGGCGGGTCCACGACGATGACGTCAGGACGGAAGCCTTCTTTGACCCATTTTGGCAGCCAATGTTCCGCTGTTCCTGTCACATAGGTCGCGTTTTTCATGCCGTGTTTTTTGGCATTTTTCTTAGCATCATCAATCGATTCTTTGATGACATCCATTCCTCGTACTTCTTTGGCGCCATTTGAGAGCCACATACCAATCGTTCCAACGCCGCAATACGCATCGACAACCTTTTCTTTGCCAGTCAGTTTGGCCGCTTTTTTCGCTTCGTCGTAAAGCTTTAGCGTTTGCTTCGGATTCAATTGGAAGAAAGCACGTGCACTCAGTTCAAAGGAGACGTCTCCTAAAAATTCTTGAATGACCATGTTGCCAGCTAGGTGAGATGTCTTATGGCCAAAGATGACCGACGTTTTTTCACCGTTGACATTGTGCATAATGGACGTCACTTCTGGCAGACGTTTTTGAATGGCTTCGGCGATTTCTTTTTTCTTTGGAAATTCAGTTTTCGATGTGACAAGGACGACTTGTACTTCCCCTGTTTCAAAGCCGACACGCACGACAATTGAGCGTACGTCGCCTTTTCTTGTCCGTTCATTGTAGACCGATACACCGAATTTCTCTAAGATTTTGCGGACAACGCCCGTTGTTTTGTTCGTATTTGGATGCTGCACGATACATTCCTTGATCGGTACAAGCTTATGAGAGTTCAGTCCGTAAAGTCCAGCAATGATGTCACCGCTGTGAGAACGCCCTACTTGGAACTGGCTTTTGTTCCGGTAGTGCCACGGATCTTCCATGCCGATCGTTGGTCTAATATCTAGCGTTTCGACCGATAGCTTCGTATGTCGTTCTATTGATTGAATGACAATATCTCGTTTTTCCTTTAGCTGCTGCTCGTATGCCAAATGCTGAAGCTGACAGCCTCCGCACTGCTCGTATACTGGGCATGGCGGTTTCACTCGATGCTCGGAGCGCTTTCGAACTTTCCTGACCGTACCTTCTGCATATTTTGCTTGGACATTCGTTGCTTCCACAACTACTTCTTCGCCTGGAAGCGCACCCGGGACAAAGACCACTTGCTTTTTAAAATAACCGACCCCTTCCCCATTAATGCCAAGGCGTTTAATGGTAAGCGGGAACTGCTGTCCCTTTTGTAAAAGGGCACCTTGCTGTTTTTCCTTCACTTCATTCTCTCCGTTCTATCTGAACCCTTGATAGGTTGTCTTCATTTTATTCCATCTCATTAGTATATCATGACTTGGACAAAGAGAGAAAATCCCTTTCATTTATTTATCTGTCTCAATGCTTCTCCATAAATATAAAGAAGCGTAGCTTAAATACGGGGTCCACTCCTTGCTTAATGCTGCCATTTCTTCTTTTGTCGGCTTTTCAGGCAGGTCAAAGTGCCGCTTGATGGCGTTTTGAATACCGATATCTGCCATCGGAAAGAGATTTGGTCTTCCAAGCCCATTCATGAGCACATTTTGAACTGTCCAAGGGCCAATTCCTCTAATCGGAAGAAGACGTTCTTCCACCTCCAGATCAGTTAAATCGTGTAATTCTTCTAAACAAAGAGAGCCGCTCACAATTCGCTTCGATACATCAATGACATATTCCGCTTTCCGCTGACTAAATTGGAGCTTTCTCAAATCCTCTGTTTCAAGTGAGGCGATGGTTTCCGGTAAAGGATCAAACCAAACGCCTTCTATTTGCTCGCCGTACGTATGAACAAACCGTTTCGTGAGCTCATAAGCAAACGCCAGATTGAGCTGCTGATGAATGATGCATTTCATCAAACAATGATATAAATGAAAATCCAGCATGAGCGGTGTCCCGACATGACGCTCAAATATGGACGCTAAATTCGTTTGAGAAAAATGCTCATGCACAGCGTGTAATTGATGCTTCATGCCAAATATCCGCTTCACCTCACATATGAGAGGTTCCTCAGGACCTTTTCCTTGCACCCGAAACGTGGGCGCTTCTTTTGTTCCGGTGGCTTGAACGACGACAACGTATGGTTTTTGTTCTAACCTAATTGGTACTTTGATTTCTCGTTTATTCAAATCGACTGCTTTTAATGGATCACTTGATAAGCGTCTGAGCACTTGATCGAAATGATACGGCGGCTCCACCACCAGCTCTTTTTCCCACATGTTTTCCTCTTCCTTTCTGCAAACACGCAGATGCGATTGTTTCACTTTTCATGAATGATTCTCTATATTGAATATTTTTAAACATAAAGAGTACAAGAATTTATCAGTTATATCTTCCTTATTTATGGTCATTTTCCTTTTGGATGAAGGAACATTTTTAGTCGAATTCAGCTAAAATTCGACAGCACCTTTCAATATTTTAGGATTATTTACCTTAAATTAGAAATAGAACCTCTGGGTGATATCTTCTATCCCGAAAACATTTGTATAATTATGACATATCAAGGAGGTGAACAAAGGAATTAGCTGATTAGGCAATCATTTGTTTTATCTTGCAGGAACATATTTTACCTCATTGATAACCGGCTTCACCTAGTTTCACTTTTTACGAAAAGAAAGACCCAAAATTTAAAATAAAGGAGATCCGACCAATGAAAAAAACCATTCTTTCTGTTGCCCTTGCCACTGCTGTTTCTTCGACACTACCAGTATTCGCTGACGCTGCTGAACAAAAAACTACTCCAGTTTCAACTACTGTTCAGCAAACTGTTTTAAACAAAGCTGCTGAAAGTAAAGCATCTACAACCGCAGGAAACGTTAATATTAACTTTGACGTACTTGGTATAGCTAATGCATTAATCAATGCTGCAAATGCTAACACAAACCGTGAAGGCTTTGTCAAAGGACTAATGGAGTCTGCTTTCTATGCTGCGGGCTCAAAATACAATGTCATGGTATTTAACTTAAGCCAAGGTTATGAGACTCGTTTCAACGGAGTCAAAACGTTTGCTACTGTGAAATACGGAAGCATTACTTACGGAGTTTGGGTATTTGAAAATGGATCTTTCACAAACAAAGGTGACGGCGGCTACATCAACTGGGCGTTTAGAGGCTGGTTCGACCGCAACGGTGGTTTCGTCAACTTCCGTCGTCCTTAATTCTCGGTTTTATCCATCAATCATACACGCACATTGGACCGATCTCAGTAATGAGATCGGCTTTTTTATGCAGAACACGTATAAGTTCACCGGTGCTGCTTCATGATATAATGCAAGTCTGGAGGGGTGCACATGCTGAAAAAAATTGCAGTGACAAAAAACGGCGACTTGATTGAACATGCAACATTACAGCAGCTTTCAAGCCCCGATATCGCCTGGTACTGGATTGATTTTCATGCGCCAACGGAAAAGGAAGCAGCGCTTTTGAAGGAATACTTTCAGTTCCATCCGCTTGCGATTGAGGATTGCTTCCATTATTTACAGCGGCCGAAGCTTGATTTTTATGAAGGATATTTATTTTTCGTGCTTCATGCCCTGAATCAAAAGACGCTTCGATCTGAGGAAATCGATCTGTTTGTAGGTGACAATTATATCGTGACCTTTCATTTGAAGGAAGCACCATACATTGATCGTGTCATTCGAAAGCTCAAAGAATCTGACAAAACCCGAAATAGCGGACCTGAGCATATTGCTTATATGCTGATTGATCAGCTTACCGATGATTATTTCCCAATCATTTATCAAATTGAGGACAGGCTGAATGAAATTGAGGATGAAGAAGGTCATAAAACATATGGAACGCTGATGAACGAAGTATTCGGAATTCGATCCGATTTGCTCAAGCTGCGAAGAACGATTATCCCGATGAGGGATCTTTTATATCGTATTGTAAACACGCACATGATGAAAAGCGATACAAATCGTCAAGCATATTTTAATGATATTTATGATCACTTATTGAAATTAACAGAGATTGTCGAATCGAACCGAGAAATGACAGCAGATTTAAGAGACAGCTATCAGACGCTGAATTCCAATCGAATGAATGCGATCATGATGACATTGACCATTGTGTCGACCATTTTTATCCCACTGACCTTTATTGTTGGGGTGTACGGAATGAACTTTGATAACATGCCTGAATTACACTGGAAGTATGGCTATTTTGGGGTGCTGATTTTCATGGGTCTGCTCGTCTCGGGTATGCTTTTGTGGTTTAAGCATAAAGGGTGGTTCCGCATTTTCAAATAATTTGTTGAGAGAATAGCTTGGGGGCGGTTAAGGTGGAAAACTGGATTCCATTGACTCATCAAGAACTAAAGCTGGTATGGGAGACGCTCTATCGAGATTTCAAATTTAATCCAAGCATCTCACGTTTTCCCTCATTCCACGTACCATCTCCTTATATTACATATGATATCTCTGTTTATTTTGAGGACCCTTCCCTTCTACATGCGGAGGAAGACCTTGAAGAGAAAGCGTTACTTGCTTTTCAGGAGCATATGAGAACAGACGAATATATGCTGGCACTCGATTGGCAGCACGAATGCTACTGGATCACACCATACGGGTCATTTGAAAAAGATGAAATTGGGGAATGGAGAGTCCCTGTGCTTCCTAACGGGGATTATGATTTCTTTTTATCAAAAGAGATGCATTGGGGCTTGCTAGGACATCCTTGGGAGCAAACAATCACGATTTTCGGTGAGGGCTTGATTGACTCTTTTACGAATCATCACCCGATTTTGTTTCAGCGTAAAATAAGAGAAGGATAAAGAAAAAGCTCGCAGGTCTTCTGCAAGCTTTTTTCTATAGCTGAGGCAGATGCCATACTTTTTCAAGCATGAGATCGTCTAGGCTTTTAAAGGAATATCCTTGTTTTTTCAGAGCCGTGATGGCATCATCCAATGCCTCGGCATTGTCCCTTGAGACGGTATGAAGTAAGTAAATGGCACCTGGGTGCGCCTGCTTCATCATTTGATCGTAGGCATACTGTTTTCCTTTTTGATGATGAATATGCCAGTCCACAAACGCTACTGACCAGAAAACGGTTTGGTAGCCGAGCTCTTTTGTTTCCTTCAGCACTCTTTCACTGAATACACCGCGCGGCGGACGAAGATAGAGGTTGTCTTGTTTTCCAGTGATTTTGTACACGGCTTCATTGACACGGTCCAGCTCTTCTTTGATTTCTTTCGTACTCTTTGTTGTTAAATCTGGATGGTGATAGGAGTGGTTGCCAATGATATGACCTTCCTCTGCCATCCGTTTGACGAGCTCAGGCTGATCCTTTACAAAGTGCCCTGTCACAAAAAAGGTGCCTGGTACTTGATGTTTTTTCAGCACATCTAAGATCTTCGGCGTATACCCATTTTCATAGCCATTGTCGAAGGTAAAATAAATCTCTTTCTTTTTCGTGTTTCCTAAATAAAAGGCATCATACTTTTTTAAAAGGACGTTCAATTCTTTACCCGCATCTGCTGGCTTGTGTTCTTTGCTTTTCGCAAATCCCCAATGGACGGGCTTATTAGACACGGCTTCCGCTTCTGAGAGAGGCATGGATACAAAAAGCGCACATAAACAGATGAGCATGTATTTTTTCATTTACGTCACTTCCCGGTTTTTCTTCTATTGTGCAGAATAAGACCGAGACTCATACACTGATTCACTTGCCAAATTAAAGAAAAAAGCCCGCACTGCGCGAGCTATTCTTCCTTCCAATCGCTTTTAAACCGTTCATATTTCGCTTCTAGGTCGTCAATCATCTGGATCAGTCTGTCTATATCCTCAACATCTGTTGATTCAGGATCTAATGAATCAATCACATTCATAAACATATCTAATCGGTTCTTTAAATAATCAACCTGCTGCTCTTTGCTGTCTGCTGCCTTGCCCATAGATACACTCCCTTTAGCATTTGTTTCTAGCTTATCTTTTTTTCCCTTGTAAATCAATGAAACCCCACTTGCGTATAACGGTGATGGGGCTTAAAATTAACTGTTGGCGGGTCCACGTTTGCCCGAATGAAAAGGAGATAGATACCATGAACCAAAAAACAGCACTTCGTCCGATTACACCTGCATATGACCCTTGGGAAGCCTATCTCGATGTGCAGGATTACGGAGAAATGAAGCTGACAAATATTGAATTTACGACAACGACGTTGTGTAACATGAGATGTGAGCACTGTGCGGTTGGCTATACTTTGCAGCCGAAAGACCCACATGCACTGCCGCTTGATTTGTTACTTCGCCGTTTAGATGAAGTTCCGCTTCTGCGCTCAATCAGTATTACAGGCGGAGAGCCTATGCTTTCTCTCAAATCTGTGCGGGAATATGTCGTCCCTTTATTAAAGTATGCCCATGAACGCGGCGTCCGTACACAGATCAATTCAAACTTAACACTTGATTTGGCGCGATATGAGGAAATTATTCCATACTTAGATGTCCTTCACATCTCACATAACTGGGGAACTGTCGAAGAGTTTGCAACGGTCGGTTTTGCGATGATGGACAGAAAACCAACCTTTGAGCAGCGCGAGAAATTATTTAACCGCATGATTGAAAATAGCCGGGCACTTGTCAAAGCAGGTGTTACCGTATCTGCTGAAACCATGCTTAATAAACGCACGCTTCCATATATTGAACACATCCACCGGCAAATCGTGGAGGAAATGAAATGCCAGCGCCACGAAGTTCACCCAATGTACCCAAGTGATTTTGCCAGCGCCCTTGAATCATTGACGCTTCCGCAAATGCGTGATGCGATTCATCAGCTGCTTGATATTCGTGATCAAGACACATGGATGCTGTTTGGCACCCTGCCATTTTATTCTTGCAGCACAGATGAAGAAGATCAGCGCCTCCTCAAGCGATTGCGTCAGGAGAAACATGTCACGGTACGAAATGACCCTGACGGCCGCTCACGTTTGAATGTGAATATTTTTGATGGGAATATTATTGTGACAGACTTTGGCGATACACCGCCGCTTGGAAACATTGCTACTGATACATTGCAATCTGCTTATTCACGCTGGATGGACACAAAATTAGCAAAAGAGCTGAATTGCCATTGTCCAAGCGTACAATGCCTCGGTCCGAATGTTCTTGTGAAAAACAGCTATTATCAAGATGTTGATTTTACTTCTCGTACAGCCAGGGGGTAACCGATAGATGGACGATACTTTTCTGACAATAGTCAAGAACAAATACATTGAAATTCTCCTTGTGGGACTCGTTCTTTGGCTTGCCGTCTTTATGATTAACAAAGCGCTTCAAATTTTCTTTAAACGAACGGAGTTTATAGAGGACAAGAAGAAAAAAACGATCGAGAGCTTGGTCAAATCTGTTACAAAATACACCGCTTCGATTTGCTTTGTAATGTATGTCATTTCTCTCTTCTTTCATGATTTTGGGAAAATTCTTGCAGGTGCTGGTGTTGCTGGGATCGTCATCGGTTTTGGCGCCCAGACACTGATTCGCGATATTTTAGCAGGCATTTTTCTGATCTATGAACGTCAGATTCATAAAGGGGATTATGTGACAGTGAATAACCTCTTTAATGGAACGATTGAAGAGATTGGTCTCCGCTCTCTGCAAATTAGAGAATGGAGCGGCAAGCTGTTAACCATTTCTAACGGAGACATCCGGCAAATTCAAAACTATAACATGCACTACATGCGGATTACGGAGTCTGTATTAATTAGTGCGAATCAAAACCCAGACACAGCCTTTCAAGCACTCGAAACGGCCTGTGACAATTTAAATCAGATGCATCATGATTTTCTCAAAAAAGATGAATTTCAACATGCCATTGAACCGTTTCAAGTCCATGGCATTATGGGCCTGAACAAGCTGAACCGCGGGATTGAGATCACAGTGAAAGGAATGGTCGAAGACGAAAAATACTTCGATGCTGCCCTCGCTGTCCGAAAAGAAATGATCAAACAACTTCATCAGCATGATGTCAAATTGCTTGAAGATCTCGTTTATCCCCAGCCTGCAAAATAACCTCATTTATGATGGGGTTATTTTTTTGATTGTTTTTTGTTAACCAGTTAATTATAATGGATTATAGTTAACTGGTTAATAAAAAGAGAGGATGTTGATTCATGACAAAAAAAGAAGCGATATCATTTATTAAAGAGATGTATGAAGAGGTATTAATCAAATTCAATATAGAAAAAGTGGAGGCTTATTTTTCACCTGACTATCAGCAAGTGACCGATGGAAAGGTTTCGACACTTGATGAGTTTAAAAAGCATCTATCCACATTAAAAGGAATAACAAAAAAGCTTGAGATCCCCGCTTTTCATGATGTGTTATTTGATGAAGATACGCAGCAAGGGTGTTTTCGTTACACTGTACATGTGGAACTCGCAAGCGGGGACCGGGGTTTAATTGATGTCATGGCTCTTTTCACGTTATTAGATGGCAGGATCATTCGGTGCGACGAGCTGACGAAATCTCACAAGCAACATGAAACGCTTGAACAGCTTGGACACATCAACTGAGAAATCTCTTCATTTCAGCCCTCTTACTTCTATCCTCTTGACTGATTCATGTATAATAGAAGGCAGAATGATTTCATGCAGCATGGGGACCCTCATACTGTGTATTTACTAAGTGAAAGAGAGTGAATAAGATGGGTCGTAAGTGGAACAACATTAAAGAAAAGAAAGCATCAAAGGATGCCAGTACAAGTCGTATTTACGCAAAATTCGGGCGTGAAATCTATGTGGCTGCCAAACAAGGTGAGCCAAACCCAGAATCAAACCAAGCACTTCGTTTTGTCCTAGAACGTGCAAAAACATATAGTGTCCCAAAACACATTGTAGACCGTGCCATTGAAAAAGCCAAAGGCGGTGCGGAAGAGAATTTCGATGAGCTGCGCTACGAAGGATTTGGTCCAAACGGATCAATGGTGATCGTTGATGCCCTTACCAATAACGTGAACCGCACAGCGTCAGATGTTCGTGCGGCATTCGGGAAAAACGGTGGAAACATGGGCGTAAGCGGCTCTGTTGCCTACATGTTTGACCAAACAGCTGTCATCGGTGTCGAAGGAAAAAGTGAAGAAGAAACGCTTGAGCTTTTAATGGAAGCAGACGTTGATGTACGTGACATCATGGAAGAAGATGAAACAGTGATTGTATACGCTGAACCAGATCAATTCCATCAAGTACAAGAAGCATTCAAACAAGCCGGCGTTGAAGAATTTACTGTCGCTGAAATCACAATGCTTCCTCAAAATGAAGTGACATTAGATGATGAATCTAAAGAACAATTCGAGAAACTAATCGATGTATTAGAAGAGCTTGAAGATGTGCAGCAGGTTTATCATAATGTGGATTTAGGGGAATAAAAATTTAAGCCATAGTAGTGGTTGGGTTCATTCAACTGCTGCTATGGCTTTTTTATTTTCTCAAAACATGTAATATATAAATAAAATGTTAATTTCTACAACTCTTTAAGGAGCTGAGCTTCATTTTTAAAACATGGTGGTTTTCTTATTATGGATTTATGATCATTCCTATTCTTGGGCTAAGTTTTATTTTCAGCAACTTCATGATAGTAACAAAAATTTTCTTCTTTCTCTTCATCGCATGGTATTTATATAACATCTTTGACTTTTACAAAAGTGAATTGAAAGGGAAAAATGATAAAACCAATTAGCAAAAAACAGTCATCTCCTCTTGATAAGAGGAGACGACTGTTTTAATTCATCCCTTGAAACCCAAACGTCAGGTGATCCTGAACAGGAATCCAAGCGCCGATTCCTTGTGAGGTCACGTTTTTCACGACGAGTTTGCGTTTATTTCCTTTGAGCACAAGGTACACTTCTCCGTATGTCACCTTTCCTTTTTCGTTAATCGCTGGTGCATAGGCATGAAGCGAAGCTGCTTTTTTCGGAGATACATGGTACGACTGATCTCGTTTTGTTCCTGCGCCAATCACTGTGTCAAAAGCGAGGGGCAGCTTTGTTTTTTGAATGGCTTTTTGCATCATCAATGTTTTCACATCTTCCGGGTTTGGCACCTTTGCTGTGAGCCCGCCGCTCACTTTCACTTGCTGCTTTTGAACGTATTTTCCAATGGCAGTTTTGTTGCCGCCTCTGTTATCAATATGGTTCATATTCACTTTTTTGTATTCCCAGTTGGCAACCGTTTCGTTTGAATCGTAGCTCAGTGCCCATCTTCCAAGGAAAATGGTCGCGCGGTATCCAACCGCTAATGGCGTCCCTGAAATGCTGGATTCATTCAGCATTTTGATCAAATGGGTATTTTCAATCGGTACATTCGTTGTTTTGAACAATTCAGCTGTCAGCTCGCTCGGCTGGAGCAGGGGCTGATCCTGTGACGCGTTCGGATACGTATTCTCCTTTGAGATACTAGCGACAGACGATGGCACCTTAAATGGCTTCGCCGCCTCCGCTGGAAAGCTGTATAGAAAACTTAAGGATAAGAGAACAACAAACATGATGCGGGGCATCTTTTTCATATCATCACTCTTTCTCATTCATTTTTCCATAGTATTTTCCGCAAAGACGTCCCTTATCCACAAAAGATTATAAAAGGAAAAATCCAATCGCCATAATGAAATAGGCAGCAAGTAATGTGGCGCCTTCAAACCAGTTTGTATCACCATCATTTGATAAAATGACCGTGAGTAACACAGCGGATGCCATCGCAATGAGCTCTGGTAAAGAGAAAATGAGCGGCATCTGCTTATTGAAAAAAAGAGAGCTGATGACAAGGATTGGCGCGACCATCATGGCAACCTGAAGCGTTGAGCCAAAAGCAATTTCCACCGCGACATCCATTTTGTTTTTATACGCCATGATGACAGCTGAGGCATGTTCTGCGGCATTTCCGACGATGGCCACAATAATGACTCCGATAAACAGCTCACTCCAGCCAAATTGTTCTCCCACCGTATCAAATGTATGGACGAGGCGCTCTGAAATGTACGCAACGGCAATCGTCGCAAGCAGCAAAATCACAGTGGCAAACTTACCAGACCATTCAGGTGTTTCTTCTTCCGTCTCCGCTTCCCCGTCCATGCTCTCCAGCTTGGCAACATAGACTCCGCGGTGGCTGACCAGTTTGAAATAGAGCGCTGCGACATAAAGCAAAATCATCACAATGCTAATTCCAATGCTTAAAACAAATTGTTTATCCTCAGCCATCTCCACCGAAAACACTTCTGGAATGACAAACGCCACAATAATGGCAAACATGAGCAAGCCCGAGTTGTGCCTTGCATCGTGGACATTGAACACTTGGCGCTTATATTTTAATCCGCCAACGAAAAAAGACAGCCCCGCCACAAGCAGTAAGTTTCCGATAACTGATCCAGTTAATGAAGCAAGTACAATAGCTGTCAGTCCTTGCTTTAATGCAAAAAATGAAATAATTAACTCTACCGCATTTCCAAATGTGGCGTTTAAAAGCCCGCCAATTCTTGGGCCCGCTATGATGGCAAGACTTTCTGTGGCTCTTCCCATAAAACTAGCAAGACCAATAATGGCGATACAATACACGGCAAACATGATGACCTGCGGGAAATGAAGAAAACTGCCAATGACCGATAGCGGCACACCAATTGCGACAATCACAAGAAACAAACGATTCATACAGCCATTCTCCTTTACATATGTCTGATTGTTATTCTTTCGTGAGTGCCGGCATCATATACATTTAGATTCGTTCGTGTGAGAAGGTGACCTCAATACTTCCTTTCACAGACTGCACCATCGAACAATGCTTCAAAGCAATTGTGATGACTTTATCTATTTGTTCTTTAGATGTATTGATGTGTTCAAAAATGATATGTAAATGAATACGGGAGATTTTGTTTACAGCTCCTGCTCTTGTCGTTTCAGGTGTGATCGACAGCCCTTCACAGGATATTCGCTTTTTCCGGCATACATGAATGAGCATTTCTCCAAAGCAGCCTGCAATAGCTGAGGTGAACAATTGAGATGGCCTGTACCCCATTTCTTCTTTTCCTGAGATATACAGCTGCTTTTCATCTGTTCCCGCAATCCACCGGTCCGTTTCGTATATCAGTTTCATTCCTTTTCCACCTTTCTATTGAAACCCCTATGGTTCCATTGTACGATGAAAATATGAACTTGTAAGGAGCTTCTTATGTCGAGAATTCACTTTATGATTTTAATTTTACTTGTATCTGTATCTGGTTTTTCGCAGGGAGCGTTATTGCCTGTCATTTCGATTATTTTTGAACATGCCGGCACTTCTCCTACGTTAAACGGTCTGCATGCCACAGGCTTATATCTTGGCGTGCTGCTAGCATCTCCCTTTATGGAAGCGCCGCTTCGCCGGTTTGGGTTTAAGCCGTTAATTGTCATTGGGGGCGCTGCTGTCTTTTTAAGCTTGTTTAGCTTTGTGTTTTTTGAATCTTATGTCGTCTGGTTCTTCCTGCGGCTCATGATCGGGATTGGTGATCATATGCTGCATTTCTCTACACAGACGTGGGTGACCTATGCGTCGTCATCGAGAAATCGCGGGCGAAATATTTCATTGTATGGGTTATCCTTTGGACTCGGTTTTGCCGCTGGACCTTTTTTAACACCACTCATTGAAATCAACCCATCTTTACCTTTCATTGTTTCTGGTGCCGTTAGTTTATGTATTTGGCTGCTTGTTTTTGTTTTGAAAAATACATATCCAGATACGGGCGAAGTGCAGACGTCAGAGCAGACAAACAGTTTGAAGCGCTTTAAGAAAGCCTTTCAATTTGGCTGGGTCGCCTTTATGATGCCGTTTTGCTATGGCTTTTTAGAAACGACACTCAATAGCAACTTCCCTGTGTATGCACTTAGAAGCGGGGTAACAGTGGATGCAGTGGCGTTTATTTTACCTGCGTTTGCCATTGGAAGTATTGTCTTTCAGCTACCTCTCGGGATGCTCAGCGACCGGTTTGGCAGGCGCCGCATCATTTTATGTGTCACACTCGTCGGGTCTTTCTTTTTCCTACTAGCAGGAATTTTCATTCAATCGGTTTTGGCTGTTGCGATTTGTTTCTTTATTGCCGGAATGGCTGTAGGCTCTACCTTCTCACTTGGCATCAGTTATATGACCGACTTATTGCCAAAGCATCTGCTTCCTGCTGGAAATTTGATGTGCGGGATGGCGTTTAGTGCGGGGAGTATTCTCGGGCCTGTTCTCGGTGGAATCTTTGTGCAAACGTTTGAAGGAATGAATTTACTTTACCTTGTCAGCATCGTGATATTATTCGTGTTTTTCTGCGTTCGATTTGGGCGAACGGCAGCAGTGGTTGAAAGTCATTAAAATGGAGGGACGATCTTTGTTTACATACGACATCACAAATGAATTGACTTTGACATCTCTACAATTTGATGATGCGGACACATTATTGAAACTTATTCAAGAGAATCAGGCTCATTTAGAGGAATGGCTTCCGTGGGTCCATCACTGCAAAAGCATAGAGGATGTCAGAACATTTATTCAATCGACTCAAACTACCTACAATGAACAAAAAGGGTTGGAAGCTGGCATTAAGCTGAACGATCAACTTATCGGGGTGTTCCGTCTGACGTTTGATCAGAAAATAGGCAATATTGGTTATTGGATTGGTCAAGACGCACAAGGTCAGGGTATTGTGACAACGATCGTGAAATATATGACAGAAATATTTTCTACAAAAGTCGATGGATTTGAAATTTTTTGTCCTGTAGGTCATGTTCGAAGTGAACGTGTAGCGATGAATGCTGGATTCCAGCTCGATCCTCACTATCAGTCAAAGCCTGATGCCGCTTTTAACCTTAAGCGATATATACGATCGTGAAATAGAAACTCCCCTGCGCTATGCAGAGGAGTTTTTTCATTTAGTGATATCCATTTTGCCCGTTCGCACTGCCGCTTGTTTTGTGCTTAGGCTGATGACCTTTGTTTTGTTTCGTATTGCTTCCGCCTTTTTTCGATTGTTTGGACATATGTGATTTCCCCCATCCATTCAGATTGAACTTGTTCGTTCTTCTTTAGGATGCCCGGATTTCTTTATAGCTTGCCTGGTACGATTTTACGTTTATGTAAAAGCGCATTGAGCTCGCCGCCAAGGATAATCATGATGCCGGTTAAATAAAACCAGATCATTAAAATAATGATTCCCCCAATGCTTCCGTACATCGCACTGTAGTTGGCAAACTTTCCTACGTAAAATGAAAACAGCATGCTGACCAAAATCCATCCAATCGATGCAAAAATGGCACCTGGCAGAACAAATTTCAATTTCAGCCTAATGTTTGGAGCAAAATAGTACAAGGATGTAAAAACAATCAACAAAATCAGCGGGCTAATGATCCATCTCATCGCAGTCCATACGGTGAGAAAGGCATCTGACTGCCCGACTAATTTAGCGACAAATAAACCAAGTTCTTTTCCAAAGACAGGCAGCATCAAGGCAAAAATAATGGTCAAAACCATCGCGATCGTTAAGATAATCGATGTTAAACGTACGAGAATGAAGGAACGATTCTCCTCAACTTCGTAAGCATGGTTAAAAGCTCTGACGACGGCATTAATGCCGTTAGATGCTGACCAAAGGGCGGCAATAATCCCGAACGATAATAACCCGCCGTTACGATTATTCAGCGTCTGATCGGCAATGGATTCAATCATCGAAAGCGCTCCTTCTGGCGCATAACCAGAAATGACGCTCAGGACATCCTTTGACGTCAGCGGCAAATACCCAACCAGTGTCAGCACGAAGATGAGAAACGGAAATAATGAAAGCAAAAAGAAATACGCAAGCTCAGCAGATTTTGCCGGTCCTTCATGCAGCAAAAAGCGTTCAATTAACGCTTTAATAAAACCCATACGCCTCATCTCCAATGATCAATCTGTCTGTTTCGATTGAAAGTGATCCTTTGTTTCTTCAATAATTTCTAATACCCTTGGGGTTGTTTCCTTTAACTGATTGACCTGTTCATTTAAAAATGACAAATCATCTGAGACTGTTCGCATCAGCTGCTTCGTTTCTTCCATTTTTTCTTTCATGCAAGCCGATATTCTGCCTGGCTCCTGGCGGTATTCATCCAGCTTTTGCTGGCAGTCATTCCATTTGTCTTTGAGTGCAATTCTCGTTGGCCGATGAAATAAAGTCAGCAATGCGCCGCAAGCTGCTCCTATGACAGCTCCTCGGAGCACGATTTGATTTTTTTCTTCCATCTCGTCTGATCTCCTTTCAGTTAAAGGTGGTTCTCTTTCTTTACATACGTCAAAAAACGGTCAATTCCTGTTTCAATTAATTCATGGACTTCCTCAAAGTTCCCAGTGTAATAAGGATCTGGCACATCATCTCGATCGTCGTCTTCTACAAAATCAAGAAGACGGCCAATAAAGTGATGTTTCCCATAGCCGGCTATACTGCGAAGTGCCCCTACATTTTCTGCATCCATCGCCATGATATAGTCGTATGTGGTGATATCCTTCTCCATGATTTGTCTTGCAGTCATTCCTTCATAGCTGATGCCTTTTTCATCAAGCAGTTTTCGCGTTCCTTCATGCGGAGGACTTCCTTGATGCCAGCCGCCAATCCCTGCTGAATCAATCACAAAGTGCTCGCTAAGCCCCTCATCTTCTACTCTTTTTCTAAACATGGCCTCTGCCATCGGTGACCTGCAAATATTGCCAAGACACACGAATAACACATGAATCATTCTTCATTCTCCTCCTATCTTTTCCCTAAGAGTTCTTTTCGAAAACCTTTTCTCTATCATATCAAGCCCTTTTTCTTTTGGAAACTTTGCAAGAAAAGCTCTCATCGCCATTGACAAATTACACAAAAACAGGAGAAACTTTAGGAGAATTACACAAACAAAGGGGGATATTAGATGGGAATAATTGAGCAGTTTGTCACGACGATGAACAATTTTTTGTGGGGGCCTCCCCTATTGATTTTAATTGTTGGTACTGGAATATACCTCACCTTTCGCGTTCTCTTCATTCAAATTAGATTACTTCCTTATTCTTTAAAGCTCGCTTTTTCTAAACAAGACAAAATGTCAGAAGGAGATATTTCTCATTTCCAAGCGTTAATGACGGCTCTTGCTGCAACTGTCGGTACAGGGAATATCGTAGGTGTGGCCTCGGCAGTTATAGCGGGTGGTCCGGGTGCGGTATTCTGGATGTGGTTTGCTGCATTTTTCGGAATGGCCACTAAGTTTGCAGAAGCTGTTCTTGCAGTTAAATACAGGATCAAAAACGAAAAAGGCGAAATGTCTGGCGGACCTATGTATTATTTAGAGCATGGATTGAAACAGAAATGGCTAGGGGTTCTATTTGCTGTTTTCGGCGCCAGTGCTGCCTTTGGGATCGGAAACCTGGTACAGTCTAATTCCATCTCAGGAGTCATGAATTCTACTTTTCAAATTCCAACATGGGTAACAGGTATCATCATTACGGCTTTTACGGCACTCGTGATTTTAGGCGGAATTAAAAGCATTGGCCGGGTCACATCTATTTTTGTACCAGTCATGGCTTTATTCTACGTCATTTGCGGTCTGATCATTCTTGTCATGAATGCTGATCTCGTTCCAGGCGCAGTCGGTCTTATTTTCTCAGATGCCTTTACGGGTCAAGCCGTGGCAGGTGGTGCAATTGGAACTGTCATTCGCTGGGGTGTGGCACGAGGAGTATTTTCCAATGAAGCAGGTCTTGGGTCAGCACCAATTGCTGCTGCGGCTGCGAAAACGGATATGCCTGCCCGTCAAGCTCTCGTATCTATGACGCAAGTGTTTATCGATACAATCATTGTTTGTTCTATCACTGGCATTACCATTGTCATGGCAGATATGTATTTAACAGTGAAAAGTGATGCGCTGACCTCGTTATCCTTTGCTCATTTCCTCGGTCCAGTTGGCTCAACCATTGTGGCAATCGGTCTGCTCTTGTTTGCCTATTCCACCATCATTGGCTGGTCCTATTATGGCGAAAAATGCTTTACATATTTGGCGAAGGATTCGTACGTCATGTATTATCGCATCGTGTTTGTCATTGCTGTCTTTTTCGGTGCCGTGTTTAAAAATGACTTCGTTTGGGGTGTGGCAGATATGCTCAATGGGCTGATGGCGATTCCAAACTTAATCGGGCTCATCGGTTTATCAGGGGTTGTCGTATTTGAATCCAAACGAATCATTGATAAGATTAAGCAGGAGAAAAAGGAGAAAAACATCTCCGTGTCATCTTAATAGCCCTTTTATTCTTTTGCATTTCTGTTAAAATAGACATATTATTCGACATATATGCAGGAAAGGACGTGCCGCCCTTGTCAGAGCAAAAAGCGGCTGAAGTCAATCAGCTGATTGAAGACATTTCGCAAAAGTTAAATATGCTGAACATTGGAGTCATCAAAGCCGAGGACTTCAGTCCAGACAAGTACGAAGATATCGAATTTCTTCACCAAATGGTGATGAAAAAATCTTCATTCAGCCCAAGTGAAATGCAAGCCATCGCAAGCGAGCTAAAAAACTTAAGAAAATAATGGTGCATCAGGAAGCTGCTTTGCGGTCTTCACGCAGTTTCCTTACATCATGCGCAGAAAAAGCCAGCACCCCTTAAGGTGCTGGCTTTTTTTATCCTGTCATAACTGCGGTTTATTTCTCAAGCAGTTTTAATGATTCACGGTTAAATGCTGGAATGTCATCAGGTGTACGGCTTGTCACAAGCTGATCCTGACAAACGACAACTTCTTCGTCTTTAAATTTAGCGCCTGCGTTTTCCATATCTACTTGAATGGATGTATAGCCAGTTGCGCCTCTTCCTTCCAGCGTCTTCGCTGTAATAAGCAATTGCGGTCCGTGACAGATCGCAAATACTGGTTTTTTCTCATCCATAAATGTTTTAGTGAATTGGACGTAACGATCATCTGCACGCAGAATGTCTGGTGAGAAACCGCCAGGAATCAGAAGTGCATCGAAGTCTTCAGGCTTCACGTGATCAATGGACGCATCCACTCTCACTTCTGCATCTCCTTGCTTCCCTTTCACTGTTTTTCCTTTTTCGTTTTCAATCACTGTGATTTCATGGCCTGCGTCTTTAAAGGCTTTTGCAGGCTCGGTGAATTCAACATCCTCAAAGTAATCTGTTAATACAACTGCAATTTTCTTACCCATGTAGAAACCCTCCTGCTTGATTATCGTTTACACTACACACTATACCCGGGCATGTTGAAATGAAACATCCTATCCCTATCAGAAAACCCCTTACGATAAAAATAAGCATTTAGACTCATTCGCATTCCCTCAACAAGGTAATTCGTATGATTTATGTTATCTTTACAATAATCTGCAAAAAATAACTACAAAAGTTAACGAAACATTTCTACAATAGGTATTGTGGTCAAAAAAATTAGAAAGGCGGAGATCAGGTGAAGAAGCAAACACATAGGTCTAAACGAAGGAAAAACCTGTCTATTCTGCTCACTTCCATTATGATGATTAGTCTCATTCTCCCAGCAGTACCTACTCATGCAGAAACAGAAAACGGCAAAGCCGTAAAGGTCAGCATCTTAGCCACAACCGATGTTCATGCGAACATGATGAATTATGATTATTACAGCGACAAAGAAACAAATGAATTTGGCTTGGCAAAAACAGCCGAGCTGATTGACAAGCACCGTTCACAAAATCCAAATACACTCCTTGTTGATAACGGAGACCTGATTCAAGGAACCCCTCTTGGAGAATACGTTTACAAACATGAGAAAGACAGCATCATCAATCAAACAAAGGTTCACCCCATTATTCATACACTCAACAAACTAAAATACGATGCAGGAACACTTGGCAATCATGAATTTAACTACGGATTATCTTTCCTTGACGGTACCATTGCGGGCGCCAACTTCCCGATTGTCAATGCGAACGTCAAAAAGCTAAATGGAGAACACCGTTTTACACCTTACGTGATCCAAGATAAAACCTTTAAAGATGCAAACGGAGCCTCACAAACTGTGAAAGTTGGTTACATAGGATTTGTTCCACCACAAATTATGACGTGGGATAAGAAGCATTTAGATGGACAAGTCCAAGTGCAGGACATCGTCGAATCTGCCAATGAAACCATTCCTGAAATGAAGGCGAAAGGCGCAGATGTCATTGTCGCTCTTGCCCATACAGGAATTGAAAAAACAGCTTCACCTAAAGGATCAGAAAATATGATCTTTGACCTTGCCACGAAAACAAAAGGCATCAATGCCATTGTATCTGGGCACCAGCATGGCACATTCCCAAGCGCTGAATATAACGGCGTTGACAAATTCGATGTCTCAAAAGGAACCATCAACGGCATCCCAGTCGTCATGTCAAAAAACTGGGGCAGCTACCTCGGAGTCATTGATTTAACACTAGAGCCTGACGGCAGCAGCTGGAAGGTCACCGACGGAACAGGCAAGATCGAATCTGTTGCCGGAGTATCATCTCAGAAAAGCACAGTAAAAGATGCCATTCAAACAACGCATCAAAACACACTTGATTACGTGAGAAAGCCTGTTGGCAATACAGAAGCAGACATTAATAGCTTTTTCGCTCAAGTGATGGATGACCCTTCGATTCAAATTGTGACAGATGCCCAAAAATGGTATGCACAAGAAAAAATGAAGGACACTGCGTATCAAAATTTACCGATTTTATCTGCAGGTGCGCCGTTTAAAGCAGGCGGACGAAACGGTGTAAATTATTATACAAATATCGCAAAAGGAGATTTAGCGATTAAGAACATCGGCGATCTCTACCTTTACGATAACACTGTGCAGATTGTGAAACTGAGAGGCAGTGAAGTGAAAGACTGGTTAGAAATGTCTGCCGGACAGTTTAATCAGATCAAACCGAACGTTTCAAAAGAACAGCCGATTTTAAACGAGGAATACCGCTCGTATAACTTTGATGTAATAGATGGTGTGACATACCAAGTCGATGTGACGCAGCCTGCTAAATACAGCACAACAGGCACACTGGTCAACGCCAATGCAAACCGCATCAAAAACCTGTCTTACAACGGGAAAACAGTCTCTGACAATCAAGAATTTTTAGTCGTGACAAATAACTATCGTGCTTCTGGCGGCGGAGGCTTTCCGCATCTGACCCAAGATAAAGTGGTGCTTGCCTCAGCAGATGAGAACCGCCAAGTACTGATGGATTATATTATCGAACAAAAAACCATCAACCCAAGTGCAGATCAAAACTGGGCCATTGCACCGGTGAAAGGCGCAACTTTAACATTTGAATCTTCTCTTTTAGCCAAACCGTTTGCTGAGAAATCAAGCAGCGTAGACTTTGTTCGTAACGCAAGCACAGATGGTCTTGGTGTGTACAAGCTAGCCTTTAAAGAGGATGGCACAACAGAACCGCCTTCATCAGACAACTGGAATTTAACAGTCATGCATACGAACGATACACACGCACACCTTGATGATGCGGCAAGACGCGCAACAAAGATCAAAGAAATCCGTGCTGAAAGCAAGAACAATATTTTATTGGACGCTGGAGATGTCTTCTCTGGTGACCTATACTTCACAAAATGGCAAGGACTTGCCGATCTGAAATTGATGAACTTAATGAAATACGATGCCATGACGTTTGGTAATCATGAATTTGACAAAGGTCCTTCTGTACTACGTCAATTTCTGACAGGTGATGCATCAGATGTCGATCCGAAAAACCGTCATCAATTTGAAAAGCCTCAATTCCCGATTGTGTCATCAAACGTGGATGTCTCGAAGGAAAAACAATTGAGCGACTTAGTGAAAAAACCAGCCTCATTTAAAGCTGGTGAGAAAAAAGAAGCCGGGATCTACCCTTACATCCTGCTTGATGTTAATGGTGAAAAGGTGGCCGTATTCGGCTTAACGACTGAAGACACAGCCATTACATCCAGCAGCGGTCCTAACATTCAATTTAAAGATGCGTACAAGAAAGCAAAAGAAACAGTCAACACCATTCAAACAGAAGAAAAAATCAATAAAATCATTGCGTTAACACACATTGGCTACAATCGTGACCTTGAGCTGGCTCAAAAAGTTGACGGTATTGATTTAATCATTGGCGGTCACACGCACACACTTGTTGAAAAATTAAAGGTCATCAATAAAAAAGAACCTACAATTGTCGCTCAGGTGAAAGACTATGGACAATTTTTAGGGAAAGTAGACGTAGCCTTTGACAAAAAAGGCGTCGTACAGCCAAAAGAATCTTCTTTTGACCTGATCTCTATTGATGACTCTGTCAAAGAAGATGCAGATGCAACAGCGATCCTTGATGGGTACAAAGCAGATATTCAAGATTTAAAAACAGAAAAAGTCGGCTATACAGATGTCCTATTAGACGGACAACGCGAGCACGTCCGTGCGAAGGAAACGAATCTTGGGAACTTTATTGCCGACGGCATGCTGCAGAAAGCACAAGAATCTGCCGATGCTGACCTTGCCATCACAAACGGCGGCGGTATTCGAGGCAGCATTGAAAAAGGAGATATCACTTTAGGTGATATTTTAACGGTGATGCCTTTCGGAAATACACTTTATGTCGCAGATTTAAAAGGCAGTCAAATTAAAAAAACACTCGAACAGGGGCTGTCAGGCATTGAGGAAGGCGGAGGTGCATTCCCTCATGTAGCTGGCATTGAATATACGTTTACACTCAGTAAACCAGCTGGCAGCAGGCTGATTGATGTGAAATTGAAAGACCAAAAGGGTCAACTGACAGACATTGATGATGAGAAAACATACCGCGTAGCCACAAACGCATTTGTCGGCACAGGCGGCGACGGCTACAGCGTCTTTACAGAAGCCTCTCACGGCGAAGACTTAGGGTATGTCGACTATGAAATCTTCAAAGAGCAAATTGAAAAGGCAGACGGGCAGATTTCGCCTGTCATCGATCACAGGGTGAAAGAAGTGTTCCTTCCTCGCGTGAAAGGAAAAGGCGCTTATGACATTCAAGATGATAAGAAATTCCAAACGTATGTGCAGCATACAAACAAAGCATTTCTCTATTTAGACAAAGCAAGCAAAGCGGAAAACGTTCAATTGTCTCTATCAAAAGCGCAAGTAGCCGAGCTGAAGAAAAGAGAGCAAGATCCAAACGTCACCATCTATCATGACAAAGTGGGACTCGCATTGCCGCTCTCCAATTTGTCAGAGAAAAGCGCAGATATATGGATGACAAAGACGGATAAAGTGAAAAACGCATTAACGGATACGTATGATTTCCAAATCAAACAAGACAAGAAAAAGGTTTCGACCTTTAAAGACCCTGTCACACTATCCTTTACACTAGACGAGCCTCAAAAGGCGAAAAAACCTGGTGTGTATTATGTGGATCGCGAGAAGAATCGTTACGCCAAAACAAGTAACGGATCGTTCGAAAATGGAGTCGTATCAGGTCAAACTGAGCACTTCAGCGAATACACCGTCCTCAATCAAAATGAAGCAGCTGGAACAACCCCAGATCAAACTGGTGGAGACGGCGAAACATCAGCACCAGGCGGAGGTACAGGTACAGATCCAAACCAAGATGGAACCGGCCTACCAGGCGGCACACTGCCGAATACAGCCACTATGATGTATACAGCTGTACTGATTGGCGTGCTCATGCTCGCCGCAGGCGGTATCCTTTATTACTACCAGCGCAAGCGTACAAGAAAAAATGTATCATCCTAAAGGAAAAGGACAGAGCCTATGCTCTGTCCTTTTTTCATGGAATAGTCATTAATCTTGAGATAAATAGATCCAATTGCGGTCGTCAAATTCTTTCACATCATCTGACCCTATATGCCGAAGCATTCTATTAAAGAACATCATGTCATTTTCATCCTCGACATCATATAAATTCTTTAAAACATAATCTCTCGTAATAAAATTCGTTAAGTTCGTATTATTTACTAAATCAGCAAAAAAACCTTTTACCATCGTTAAATCCTCTTCACTTAATTTCTCATCATTGATAATGGAAATATGAAACACATTCAAAATCGCTTGTATATCTTCTTCATCCATATAACATAATGGGTCTAGCTTTCTGTCTTCTTCCGTAAACGGTTTTCGCGTATCTTCAATGATGACATAACATAAAATCTGATGATCTTTCATCACGCTGAATATTTCTAAATCTCTTAATTTTAGTGGTCTATTTAATCTAATCATCTTTCCTCCTAAAAAGGGTGATCTATTCGTCGTCTATCTCTCTCCTTCTCCCAAAACCTGAAATGGACAGAGCCTATGCTCTGTCCACTTTTTCTCTTCTTGCAAAATCGACGAATCTGAAGCGGTCTAATCGGTGACGGCTTTCCGTGTATTGAAATAAACTTGTATCCTCTAAGAACACGTAATTCTTCACGACGACGACATGGTCAAACCCGTTCAAATCAAGATACTTGGCGTCTTCTTCTGTACATGGCTCTACCACAAATTCCTTTTGGGCATAGCTGATTGATACACCGAGCTCTCCTTCAATATACTCGTAGATTGATCCTTCACAAATGTCCTTCGACAAGACTGACACATGCTTTTGCAAAAAGTAATCCTTGTCTAAAATCACTTCTTCTCCGCTAATATTGCGAGAGCGGATGACTTCCCAGACATCCTCCTGTCCACTTATTTTCAGCTGAGACTGAATATACTGATCCGGTTTGATTAAACCAAATTCGTGAACCGTCGTAACTGTCTTTCGGCCAAGTGTTTGGGAAAGCTCTTTAAAGCTGACGAGACCCGAGACTGGGAATTGCATTTTCTCACGATTCAGCAAGACAGAGCCTTTCCCGCGGATTTTTTGGATATAGCCATTTTGCACAAGGATATTTAATGCCTTTCTTACCGTCTCACGGGACGTATCGTACATCAAGGATAGCTCATGCTCTGATGGCAGAATGCCTTTATCCTGCCAATCACCTTGTTCAATTCGTCTTGCGAGCTGATCATAAATCACTCGAAACTTATTCTCTTTCATTTTCCCTCCGCCCCATTTTCTAGCGTTTGGTTAAATGATAAACGATTGACTCATATGGACGCAACGTAAATCCCTTCATATCTGCCGGTACATCCTCATAATTGGATAACAGCACTTGCCCCTCCATCTCATCTATAGCCTGCACGAGCTCATCAGGAAGCGTAAAGTCCGCCTCCCCTGCATAAAAATGATTGATCACAAGAAGCTTCTCCTCATGGCTTTCTCTGACATAAGCAAAAACCTTCGGATCTTCTGCTAAGAGTAAAGTGAAGCTTCCATATGTGATCACATCAAGTTCTTTACGCAGCCTGCAAAGCGCTTGATAATGATAGAAAATAGACGACTGATCCTTTAATGAAGCTTCTACTGAAATGTCGTTATTGGCTGGCTCAATCCAAGGTGTTCCTTTTGAGAAACCTGCATTCTTTTCTGAGGTCCACTGCATCGGTGTTCTCGCATTATCTCTTGACTTGACCTGTAAAATGGCGAGTGCTTCTTCCTTTGATTTCCCTTTTTCAAGCATGGCTTCATACATATTAAGTGATTCAATATCACGGTAAGACGATATGTCCTCAAAACGAGGATTCTTCATGCCAATTTCTTCACCTTGATAAATATACGGAGTCCCTTGCATGAGATGAATGGTAGTCGCCAGCATCTTCGCTGATTGCTGATGATACGTGTCATCATCACCATACCTTGAGACGATACGCGGCTGATCATGATTGCACCAGAAGAGCGCATTCCAGCCGCCGCCCTCATGCATTTTCGTCTGCCACTCAGACAGAATCGACTTCAATTCATGAAAATCAAATGGTGCGAGGGCCCATTTTTCTCCGTTTGGATAATCGACCTTTAAATGATGGAAATTAAACGTCATATCCAGCTCCTGCCGATCCGGTCTTGTATACCGAATGCAGTCTGCGATATTCGTTGAAGACATTTCCCCGACTGTCATGCTGTCATATTTCGAAAAAACCTCTTGATTCATTTCATGCAGAAACTCATGAATTCTTGGGCCATCCGTATAATACATCCGGCCGTCTCCTTGCACAGACTGTCCGGCGTCATCTAAGAAGCGTTGATCTTTCGAGATGTTGTTAATGACATCCAGCCTGAATCCATCAATTCCTTTTTCAAACCAAAAATGCATGATGTCATATACTTGCCTGCGCACCTCATCCTTTTCCCAATTAAGATCCGCCTGTGTGACATCGTATAAATGAAGATAATACTCTCCCGTTGCTTCATCTAGCTCCCATGCCGGACCGCCAAATTTTGACTGCCAATCATTCGGCGGTGATCCGTCTGCTTTAGGCTCCTTCCAAATATAATAATCTCGATAAGGATGATTCTTTGACTCGCGTGATGCTTGAAACCACTCATGGAAAATGGATGTATGATTGACGGCTAAATCCATGATGACTCGTATACCTCGATCATGGGCTTCTTTCAGCATGTGTTCAAAATCCGCCATTGTGCCGTACATGTCATGGATTTTTGTATAATCACTAATATCATAGCCGTTGTCATGCTGCGGAGACTCATACATTGGCGTGAGCCAAATACAATCCGCCCCCAGCTCTTTAATATAATCGAGCTTTTTTGTCACACCATTGATATCGCCTGTACCTGAGCCCGTTGTATCTAAAAAGCTCTTCGGATAAATTTGATAGACCACCGCTTTTTTCCACCACGGTTCGTTTGTTTGTTGTTTCAATTTCCTTCACCACCACTAGTTAAGTTCTTGTGAAACATCTTTCTTCTTTTTTAGCTTTGCATACAAAAGGGTTCCAATGAACGGGACGATGAGTACAATGACCATCCCTATCGCAAATGCGCCCCAATATTTCGGGATAATGGAGAAGATTCCTGGAATGCCTCCAACACCAACTGAGCTTGCCAGCACCCCTTGAGAGGCGATAAACATACCAGCTAAACCAGAGCTAATAAGTGCAAAAATAAATGGGAATCGATAGCGCAGGTTGACGCCAAACATCGCTGGCTCGGTAATTCCTAAGTAAGCGGAAATACTTGATGTCAGTGAGAGCCCCTTTTGCTTTTCATCTTTTAAAACAAACATCATCGCAAGTGCGGCTGATCCTTGTGCGATATTAGACAGTGCGAGCATCGGCCATAGAAATGTGCCATGCAGTTTGGAATTAATCAATTGAATATCGACAGCGAGGAACGTATGGTGCATCCCTGTAATCACTAATGCAGCGTACAATCCGCCGTATAATAGACCGCCAAGTGCTGCGAATTGCTGGAATACAGCCACAAGTCCAGATGTTAAAACGTTTCCGATCGCAAATGTAACAGGTCCAATGACGATAAAGGATAAAAAGCCAATGACTAATAACGTAATCGGTGCAACCACTAACAGCTGAATACTTTCAGGTGTCCGTTTTGTGATAAATAATTCGAGCTTCGCTAGTAAATACGAGGCAACGAGTATCGGAAGAACCTGCCCTTGATAGCCTACCTTTTGCACTTCAAGTCCAAACAAATTCCAGACAGGAATCTCACCAGATTTTTCAGCCGCTCCATAGCCCCACGCATTTAATAAGTCTGGGTGTACAAGCATCAGCCCAAGGACCATCCCTAAGAGCGGATTTCCTCCAAACCGCTTCACTGCTGACCAGCCGATTAATGCGGGCAGGAATGTGAAGGCAGTGCCTGCAATCAAGTTGATCATATTCGCTAAATCAGCCCATGCCGGATACACATCCACAATCGATTTTTGATCAAAGAAAATATCTGGAGCTGTTAAAATATTATTAATCCCCATTAATAAACCGGCTGTGACGATGGCAGGAAGAATCGGAATAAAGATATCCGCAAGCGTTTTCACAGCACGCTGCAATGGATTTAATTTTTGATCAGAGGCACGCTTAACGTCCTCTTTTGTGGCTTCCCCAATGCCTGTCTGTTTCACCATTTCGGCATATACCCGATTGACGACCCCTTGGCCGATAACAACTTGGTATTGACCGTTCGCTGAGAAAGATCCCTTTACTTCTTCTATTTGTTCAAGTGCTTTCTCGTCAACCTTTCCTTCATCTTTCAGTACAAAGCGCAGCCTTGTCACACAATGTGTCGCTTGATCAATATTTTCTTTGCCGCCGATGGCTTTCACAATCTGATCTGCTGCTGCCTGATAATCAGCCATGCTATCCCCTCCGAGATCGTTTTTTATAAGAAAAAAGAACCAAAAAAACTTGTATATACATGTTTGTTTCTTATTTTATATTTGTATATACATGTAGTCAACAACAAAATGTAGCGCTTTCATAAAAAAAGCTCCCTCAATGTGCTCAGGAGAGGCAGCGTGTCATCATCTTTTTTTATGCTCCGTTAATTTTTCGTAGACCCTGTTTTTATAAAAGGAGGAGGCTGGACGGGCAAAAGTTTGACGCTTAGATGCGAGTTCATCCAGGCGTTTTTGTTTTTCTTCACATATGAGAGAAAGTTTTTTTCTTTCCTCTCCGTCTATACTGGAGTGAAGCAGCTCTTTGACGGTCATGAGTTCTTTTTTCAGTGCTGTTTCTTCCCCAGCAAAGCCAGCATTTTTCATCATCCTGTAGCCCATTCTGAGTTCTTCAGGTACATGAGCAGCATCATCTTTAGGCAGGGGTTTCCCAAAGCCAGATAATCCTTCAAAAGCCCCGTGATCCATCGCTTTTTTAATCCGTTCTTCTGATAATCTCTGCGCAAAATCCATGGCGTTTCTCCTTTCGTCTGAAACGATTTGATTAAGCATAGCAAAAAAGCTGACTCTCTCACAAGAGTCAGCTTTCTCGTTATTTATTGTCAATTTTGAAGGTAGAAACCATCTGTGCTAAGTCCTCTGACATATCAGAGAGCTGTTCAATCGCACTTGAAATTTGCTGCATGCCAGCACTTTGCTGTTCTGTTGCTGCCGCTACTTCTTGAGAGCTGGCGGCGTGTTCTTCCGATACAACCGAAATTTGTTCAATCGATGTAGAAATCGTTTGATATGCTTGCTCTACTTGCTTAATAGAAGCAAGCAAATTGTTCGTTCTTCTTGAAAACTGAGATACGCCGTCGTAAATCACAGCGAAGTTTTGTGACGTGCCTTCCATTTGTTCACGTCCTTCTTCCACTGCTTTACTGCTTTCCTCTACGCTTTCAAGAACACGCTGACTGTTTTCCTGTGTGCCGATGACGAGGTCTGAAACGGTTTTAGCCGCATCCGCTGATTGCTCAGCTAACTTACGCACCTCATCTGCCACAACAGCAAACCCTTTTCCTTCTTCTCCAACACGTGCCGCTTCAATTGAAGCATTCAGTGCAAGCAGATTCGTTTGCGCTGAAATGTCCGTAATAATCGAGATGACACTTTCAATCTCCGTTGAATGAGATTGTAATTCTTCTGCTGCCTGCTTTGAGTTGGTCATCTTGTCATGTAACATATTCAGATGCTCAAGCACATGATTCACTAGTTTTTGACCAGATTCTGACTGCTCTTGTACGTCAGATGAAACAGATTTCATTTCATCGACTTCTTTTGTGACACCTTCGATTTGAGTATCGATCTCTGCAACGGATGTTGTACAATCCGTAATATTTGCGACAGAATCATTGATTCCTTCACTCATATTCGTCATGGCTTCTGACACTTGCTGCGCACTTTGACTCGATTCATTCGTTACGGTGCGAAGCTGTGAGGACATTTTCGACACTTCACTAGATGAGTTTGAGATCTTCGCAATGAGCTCTTTGATCCGCCCCTGCATCTTTTGGAAGGATGCGGCAAGTTGACCGATCTCATCTTTACTTTCAACCTCTACCATTCCAGTTAAATCACCGTCAGCAATTCGGTTCGCTGATTCCATCAATGAACGTGCTGGTTTCGCAATTCTTCTGCCCATGATAAAGGAGAAAAACAACCCACCGATGAGCACAATAGCAGATGCAACCGTGATATAGATCGTCAGCTTCTTCGTTGTTTCAGGCACAACAGACGCATCTAAATCAATTCCTAAAATCCCTGTCAGCTCACCGCCTGAATCCTTGATTGGCAAAAAGACTGATTTATGTGTACCAAATGAGTCTTTGTAAATATCACTTTTGATCATTTTATCTTCAGAAAGTGCTTGTTTCATCTCATCTGAAAAGGCATAATCTTGATCAAAATCATTTTCTTCCCCAGTTAATATAATAATTCTTTCTTTGCCGCCTTTATTAGATAGCACGTATAAGTTCTCAAGCGTATGATCTTCTTGAAGCTCCTTGAATTTCTTTTTGACCTCCACATAAAGGGGATCATCCTTCCCGCTAATGCCAAGAACGTTTCCATCCAAATTATCGATTTCTTTCTTTGCAGTATCAATATCTGTTGTTAATCGATAATCAAATTGCTTTAATAACTGGGATGATAAATCCTGGCTGACTAGATAAAATGTTAAAACGAATAGTGCAACGGTTGCAAGTAATGTTACGACAACGACTGACATGATTTTAGAGGATATCGTGTATCCTCCAAATTTCCTTTGTTTCGCCATTTTTTCCTACATCTCCACTCTCAGATTTGATTTAAGCATGTACATGTTCAAATTGTCCACAAACAGATGCGATCACATCTTTTAAATAAGATACGATATGTGGGATATGCTCTGGTAACGTATAAGGTGAGATGACAAAAAACTTACTAACACTTAGATAGAATTCTTGTCCTTCTTTTGCATTTACAAGTAAAAACTTCGTTGTATCGCCAAAGAACATTTCGTCTCTTTTCTCTCCAAGCTTTTCAAACAGCATTTTGTTCAATTCATTGTTCCGCTCAATTTCCATTGCAGTCGCTTCGCCTGAAATTTCTTCTTGAAAGCGCGGTGAGCCGTCTAGGTAAATTCTAAATAATGTAGCCATTCCGACGTTGTCATCATTCACGACTTCTGCTTGCGGAATTTCTTGACTGAGTGCTTCTCTGAAGGCAAGGTTCACCTCTAGGAATTGACCGAGCAAGCGCTGGTAGCCTTCAATTCCAAACGTTAACAGCACACTCAGCATACTGATAGAGCTTCCCATTCTTGAGCATTCCAGTGTATAACCCGTATGGTATTCGCCGTAGCCTCTATGACCAACATATGGTGTCTCTTGTTCTTCCAGATCTAAACGCTTTAGGTCAGCAGCATTTTTCACTAAGAATAAACTAGATGTGTAAGGTGTTTGGCCGAGCTTTTGAAAGTCAAAGCACATCGTGTCAGCAAGAGAAAGATGCTGGAATTTCGCTTTGATTTCTTTTAGCATACGAAGAACACCGTCTGAGAATTGCAGCGGGTTTTCAGCTACATCATACTCATTAAAGAAAGCAAAGAATCCGCCAAGCGCTGAATCCGCATGAATATGCGGCACCTGTAGACCATACTCCTCAGCAATGGCTTCTGCTGTTTCACGTACCCCTTTTACATCATCAATTGCAATGGCATCTGTTGTTCCGGTTGTTGCGACAATATAAACGGGAATTCCGCCATTTTGTGCAACACGTTCCATTTGACAACGCAAATCTTCCATATCCATCGAATGATCTTTATTCGTCTTAATTCTGATCAAGTTGTCTGTGCCAAGTCCTGTTGCTTCCATTGACTTAAATAAGCTGTAATGTGCAGCATCAGAACAAAACGCATAAAGATTTTGCGGGACACCTTTTCGCAGTGACTCCGGCGCAACTTTTGCAATCGCTAAACGTAGTCCTGAGAAAATGGCTCCCTGACCTCCCCATGTTGTATATCCCCCGCTCACACTTGGATCATATCCGATGAGCTTAGACATCATTGAGACCACTCTGACCTCAGCTTCCGCTCCTGCTGGTCCATAAACATCCCATAGGTTGTTTCCATTTACCAGCATGGCCGTCAGCATGCCTAGAATTCCTGGTGTACTTGCCATTGGCAAAATGTTCGTGAAGAAATACTTTGTGTGGTATGGATGGTTATGTAAAAGCTTCAGTAATTCTTCATTCACAAGTTCCGCTTGTTGGCCGTTCACCGGAATTTGACTTGTTTCAGTGAGCTTTTGGTAAAAATCTTCTCCACGATTCTTTTCACCCTTTAGGTGTGCACGGTTCGGATCTTTCAGGTGATCGACCCCTGAAACAATCTGCTCCATCAATTTGATGAGTTCTTTACGCTCTGCTGCATTTCCGTCCTCACTCGGAAACCAGTTCTGAACGAGGTTCTCTGCTCGTACAGTCATATACTATCAATCCTTTCAATGGAAGATTTCCTGTCAAAGTCTATATCGACCCCAATTTAAAAGTTTATAGTCTCGAAATGTTCACTTAAGTATATTTAGATAATTTGTTCATTCATTAAAATAAATAAAACCCTTACAAAACACATCGAAAACATTATGTTGATGAAACAAAAAAATATATTGATATATCTCACCACAGGAAATTTCATCCATGTTCCTCCTCCATTCTTTTTCTCATTTTTTTTACTTAACCTGCATAAACATTAAGAAACACTGGAAATACTCTCTAAATCATCATTGTAGAAACCAAATTAATTCTTTAGGCTTGTGTCTTTTTACCCGTTTTATTGATATAACAACTGGAAAATTGCTGAATTTTCTGTTAATAATAGGATGAATTTCATAAAAAGTTTTTCGAAGAGCGAATAATTTCGTTTTCTTCCCTTTTATTGCTCGGACAGGCTGCTGACGCTCTTCTCCGGTTAACACTTTTCTATTTGAGCATTTCATGGTATATTCTAATGGTTCGTTTTCTTTCGTTCCGCCTCTTCCGTGTATCGGAGAAAAGGAGTGTTTTTATGAAAACATTTATTCAAAAACGAGGCCTCGGCTTCTTTGTTATTGCAGCCATCTTACTTTGGCTCAAAACGTATTCAGCGTATTTAATTGAATTTAAACTTGGTATATCAAATGTGCTTCAGCATATTTTGCTTTTCGTGAATCCTATTAGCTCCAGCTTGTTCTTTCTTGGCTTTGCTTTATTGTTCAAGAAAAAATGGCAGCCTGCCGCTATCATTGTGATTCATTTTTTCATGTCTTTTTTACTATACGCAAACATCGTGTACTATCGATTCTTCAATGACTTTATCACGCTGCCTACCGTGATGCAGGCAGGAACGAATGGCGGACAATTAGGTGATAGTGCATTTTCACTCATGCGTTGGACTGATATGTTTTACTTTATGGATACAATCATTTTGATCGTACTCGCAGTCCGCATGAAAAAGCAGCAGCAAACAAGTACAGCTACTGTACCTGTTCAAAAGTCAAAATCGTTTAGACTCGTCCTTGTGTCCTCTGTTGTGATCTTTGTGATGAACTTAGTCGCCGCAGAGATTGATCGACCAGAGCTTTTATCAAGATCGTTTGACCGCAATTATTTAGTTAAATATTTAGGTGCTTATAACTTTACTGTGTTTGATGCCATTCAAAATGTGAAATCAAACAGCCAGCGTGCTCTGGCAAATTCAAATGACGTGACAGATGTAGAGAACTATTTAAAAGCGAACAGCGCTGATCCTAACCCGGCGTATTACGGGAAAGCGAAAGGCATGAACGTGATCACCATTTCTCTTGAATCTCTGCAAAACTTTGTCATTGATTACAAAGTAAATGGAAAAGAAGTGACGCCATTCCTTAATTCATTGGCACACGACAACCAAACGTTTTACTTTGATAACTTCTTCCATCAAACAGGACAAGGAAAGACGTCTGATGCTGAATTTATGATGGATACTGGGCTATTCCCATTATCACAGGGCTCTGTTTTTATTAACAAAGCGCAAAACACGTATCAAGCACTTCCTGGCATCTTGAAGAAGGATCAATACACGTCAGCAGAATTCCACGGCAATACGAAAACCTTCTGGAACCGTAATGAAATGTTTAAGTCGTTTGGATATGACAGATTTTACGATTCTGAGTACTACGATATGAATGAGCAAGATACGAAGAACTATGGGCTGAAAGACAAACCTTTCTTCAAAGAATCCATGCCAATGCTCGAAAACTTGAAGCAGCCGTTTTATTCGAAATTCATTACGTTATCGAACCATTTCCCATTTGGAATGGATGAAGGTGATACCGATTTCGAACCTGGTGACTTCGGAGACTCTGTCGTCAATAACTATTTCCAATCGGCTCATTATTTAGATGAAGCCATTGAACAGTTCTTCAACGACTTGAAAAAATCAGGTCTCTATGACAATACAGTCGTCATTATGTACGGAGACCATTACGGCATTTCTGAAAATCACAATGAAGCGATGGAAAAAGTGACAGGACAAAAAATCGGAGATTATGAAAATGCGCAGCTCATGCGTGTGCCGCTCTTTATTCATGTACCAGGGGTAAAAGGCGGACAGATTCATAAATACTCTGGAGAAGTCGATATCGCACCAACCCTTCTGCACCTGCTCGGCGATGATACGAAGAACTATTTAATGTCTGGTTCTGATATCTTATCGAAGAACTTCAAAGAGCTTGTGCCATTTAGAAACGGTGACTTCGTCTCTAAGGACTACACAAAAGTAGGCAATAACTATTACAGCAACAAAACAGGCGAGAAAATTGAGCCGACTGATAAAGCATCACAAGAAAATGAAACGGTGAAAAAGATGCTGGAGACATCTGATAAGATCGTCACCGAAGATTTACTCCGTTTCTACAAGCCTAAAGGCTTTACACCGATTGACCGCAATCAATATGACTATACAAAGAAAGTACAGGATGAAGAAGATTCCTCTTCCGCCAAAGATGAATCTAGCTCTTCATCAAAATAACTTTCTCATTTTAAGAACCAGCCGATCCCTGATCAGCTGGTTCTTTTCACGTTTGACCGCTATTGCACCGGGTATAGAAAGAAGAAGGAGGGTTTTATCTTGAAAAAAACAACCGCTTTTGTCGTGACTGCTTCACTCGCTTCGTCCGCCCTAATTGGTTTCAGCCCTGCGGTCTCAGCACACGCCATGACCAAAACAGCAGTAGAACAATCCGTTCCTCAAGGTCCGAAAACCACATTAAACAACGTGTATGAGCTGGCACATAAAGGACAAATGCCGTACTATGCAGAAGGACTAAAAATTGGTGTTCAAACAAAAAAAGACGTTCATCATAAACTAGGAAATCCATATCCAGAAACAGGTCACAGCAGCTTTGATTTGTATCATGCTGAAATGGGGAATCCGGGATTTGCTTTTCATTATGATGCAAAAGGCAAAATTGACGAAATCCGTTATTTCGGTACAAATGTAGAAAAAGAAACAAATATCGGCGGGATGACCCCTTCCCTATTAAAGAAACAACTTGGACCAGCGGATTCGGTCAGCACCATCCCTCAGACAAAAGAGAAAAAATACGTGTATCGAACTGGAGATTATGAGCTTGAATTTATCGTCGGCCATGACCCAGATATAAATCAGCATAAACTCACCGTCCTGCATATTAACCTGATGAAAGCCGATTCCTAAATAAAAAAGCATCCTGAGCAGAAGCTGAGGATGCTTTTTCTTTATTATGAAGCCACTTCTAAATGCGGCTTTCTTTTCATTGTTCGTTTCAAGACTGGACCTGCGACATAATCAAGTCCAAATTTGCCTGCATTCCCTTTCGCTGCCATGATGACGATGGCAATGAGCAAGAGAAGCGGGTTGACAGAGACGGTACCAGCTAGTAAGAAAGAGACATTCATCACGCTTCCGAAAAAGGCTGCGGTTGTTGTGAACAATCCAACGATTAATCCTAGACCTACTAAGATTTCTCCCCACATGACCATGACACTGAATAGTCCCGCATTCGGCAAAGCGACATTTTCTAAAAACCATACATAGAACGGATACACTAGATGGCCATCTTTGACAACAGGTTCAGCTATCGCAAATTGTAAATATCCTGATGCATCGAATCCGCCTGTTAGTTTTCCTATACCAGATGTCAGCCAAGTCCATCCGATATAAAGTCTTGCTGCCAAAAGGATAACCGCTGCCCATACATTCGTTTGTAAGAATTTTGTAAACATGATGATGCCTCCTTTTAATTTATGTGAAATATTTCACATTCTCTTTATGATCTTATTATACTATGCCGTTTCTAATTTGTGATCTTTTTCACATATATATTCACAAATTGTTCATGAATATCTATGTGAGGTAAACTTTTCCCTTGCTAAAACCGTCTAAGTCATTTCAGACAATAAGAAGGGGTTTAACTTTGTATGAAAACATTATTCCATTTTGCTTACTTACAGGCGATGTCGTGTCTATTCCCTGTCATGATCTTTGCGGCGCTTGTCCTATCAAAGATGGTGGCTATTCCTTTTCTTCACCGGTATGATTTCATTCTACTGCTTTGCCTCCTGGCACAGATTCTCATGCTGACGCTTCGGCTGGAGACATTGAATGAACTGAAGGTGATTTGTCTATTTCACCTCATTGGAATTGGCTTAGAAATGTATAAAGTACATATGGGTTCTTGGTCCTATCCTGAAGAAGCTTATACGAAGGTCTTTGGGGTTCCGCTCTATAGCGGGTTTATGTATGCGAGTGTAGCAAGCTATATTTATCAGGCACTGTCCCGGCTTCAAGTGCAGATGGCTTCATGGCCCCATCCGTTTTTTTCAATCGGGATCAGTTTGTGCATTTATCTCAATTTCTTTACGCATCATTGGTTCTATGATCTCAGGTGGTGGCTGACATTGCTGCTTGTTGTCGTGTTTCGAAAAACGTCCGTCTCGTTTCAGGTTGGCTCTTCTACCTTTCGAATGCCGCTTGTCGTCTCATTTCTGCTGATTGGTTTCTTCATTTGGATTGCCGAAAATGTCACCACCTTTTTAGGAGCATGGCAATATCCAAATCAACAGCACGCTTGGTCTCTCGTACATCTTGGGAAAATCAGTTCTTGGTTTTTACTTGTTGTCATCAGTATTGTGCTGGTGATCGAACAGCGCAAACAAAAAAACGTTCAGCCCATTTGACCTGGCTGAACGCTTTTTTCAATCTCGATCGACTTCCTTGCGGAGATCATCTGCGACAAATTCTACATTCGTTCCAATGATGATTTGTACGGAGGTTTTCCCTGAAGTCAGTACCCCTTTGGCACCTGCTTTTTTCAATGTGCCTTCATTTAATAAATGTGTATCTTCTACTGTTAAACGTAGACGAGTGGCACAATGATCAATCGTGGTGATATTGTCTTTGCCGCCAAGTCCCTCTACAAGCATACTCGCACCTGCCGTCTTCGTATCATCGGCTGCAATATCTTCAATGTCATCATCTTCCCTGCCTGGTGTTTTGAGCTTTAACAGTTTAATGAGGAAATAGAAAACGACAAAGTACACAATGCCATAAAGCACCCCAACTCCGAGCAGCATGAGTGGTTTTTGTGCGATGCCAAAGCTTAAAACGTAATCAATCGCTCCTGCTGAAAAGGCGAAGCCGCTATGAATTCCAATGGTGTTCACAATAAAGAGCGAAAGACCTGTTAGCACAGCATGGACACCATATAAGAGTGGAGATAAAAACATAAATGAAAATTCAATTGGTTCAGTGATCCCTGTAATAAATGACGTAAGCGCCATCCCAATCATCAAGCCAGCTGTAGCTTTTCGCTTTTCAGGCTTTGCGGTCACAACCATGGCTAGACATGCCGCTGGCAGACCGAACATCATCACTGGGAAGAACCCGGTCATAAAGACACCCGCACTTGGATCTCCTTTAAAGAATCGCGCTAAATCCCCTGTTGCCCCGCTGAATTCCCCGAATTGAAACCAAAATAAGTTATTCAGCACATGATGAAGCCCTAATGGAATGAGCAATCGGTTAAAGAAACCAAACAGCCCTGCACCCGTCGCACCAAGACTTAAAATCCATTCCCCTAAACCATTGATCCCGCTTTGAATCGGAGGCCAGACATATCCGAAAACGGCTGCTAATAGAATGGTGAAAAGTGCGGTCATAATCGGCACAAGCCGTCTTCCGCTAAAGAACCCTAAGTATTCCGGCAGTTTTGTATCCTTGAAGCGATTGTACACATACCCTGCCAATAGCCCGCATAAAATACCGCCCAATACCCCCATATTGTTCGTTGAGTTAATCGACGTTGTACCAGCTGATAAAATAAAATAAGAGATCGCACCTGATAATGCCGCTGCCCCATTACCATCCTTTGCAATGCCGATCGCTATACCCATTGCAAAAATTAAAGCCAAGTTTGCAAAAATAGCATTCCCTGCCGCATGAATAAACGGGATATCGAATACATCCTCCCGCCCAATAGCCAAAATAATCCCTGCTGCCGGAAGCACAGCGATTGGAAGCATAAATGATTTGCCTAGCTTTTGAAAAAACTGAAACACCATTTGCCTTCTCCCCCTTTGTCTTCATCATGACCAAACGTTCATGATGTTCATAAAAAATATATCATATGCACATCTAGTTATCTATACCAATTTGTCCACATTCATTTGACATTCCGCTCTTTACTCTTTTCGCGTAAAATGTGGTAAGCTATTGAATAGAATGAAGTTATAGAAAGCGGGAATGAACAGTGATTGTCAAACATGATCATGAGTTAGAAGCCTTAAAAAAAGTCGGTCGAATTGTCGCTTTGGCAAGAGAAGAAATGAAAAGCCAAGCGAAACCAGGCATGTCTACAAAAGAATTAGATTTGATTGGAAAAAAAATATTAGAAGAGCATGGGGCCAATTCGGCGCCTGAAAAGGAATATGACTTCCCTGGGACGACTTGTATCAGCGTGAACGATGAAGTTGCACACGGTATTCCAAGTGAAAAAACCATTTTACAAGAGGGCGACCTCATCAATATTGATATCTCAGCAGAGCTGGACGGCTATTATTCCGATACCGGCATTTCATTCGTATTAGGTACAGGTGATGCTCGTCTTGAAGCATTATGCCAGTGTGCAGAGGATGCGTTCCTCGAAGGATTAAAGCATGCAAAGGCCGGTAAAAGACAAAATCAAATTGGCCGTGCAGTCTACAATACAGCCAAAGAACAAGGATTTACCGTCATTAAAAACCTAACAGGACACGGCATCGGGAAAAGTCTGCATGAAGCACCCAACCATATTTTGAACTATTATGATCCATTCGATAATGCTTTGTTTAAGAATGGCACAGTGATCGCCTTCGAACCTTTTATTTCAACAAATGCTGAATCGATTTATCAGACTGATGACGGCTGGACATTTAAAACACCAGATAAAAGCCTAGTGGCACAGATTGAACATACTATTGTGATCACAAAAGACGAACCCATTATTTTAACGAAGCTGTAAGCCAGCAGGTCCCCTTCTTCACTGGAGGGGTTTTTTTCGTTTCCCTTTCACGAATCTGTCACGACTAAACAAAAATGCCTGTGGTAAAATAGGCAAAGATATGCGAAAGGGGTCTTATTTGATATGTGGTTCATCATCATAGGAGTTATCTTTTTGATAGAAAGTATCATCTTAACGGTTGTAGGTATTAAGAAAAAACAATCCATGATGACTTATCTTGGTATTGTCATCATGATTATGACGGTCGGCATGATCATCGTTACCCTCAACCCGCCAAATTCATAAATGATTATTTCCAGCATATACATGGATCATAGGCAGATAGAATCAGTTTTCATTTCTTAACCCCTGCACACTTTTCACGTCCTTTTTTGAGATGTTACAATGCAGGCAGTTTCAATTGAAAGGAGTTTTCTATCATGCATTATGGTAGCAAAGGCTGGTATGTCGAAGAATTAAAGAAGCTTGGTGTGACCAAGCATGAAGGAAGAAAGCTTCAAAGCTTAAAAACATATTTCCTTGCAAATCTTCTTGAGCAAAAGAAACCTAGCTCATAAACGCTTAAAGCCGTACATCAGTATAAGATGTACGGCTTTTTTTAAATGTGCTGAACTCGTTTTTCTAAAGACTTCCTCACCACATCTGCTAAGGCATCTACTTCAAGAACGGCTTTCAGCCTCTCTGGACTTGTTTGACGATATTTGACTTCGTTCACTTCATGGACTGTAATGTGATGGGGCGCTTTTTCTACTAATACAAGAGAACCATCAGGCGGCACTATGCCTTCTTTCAGCACCCGTAAATAAAAGCCGGTATACCCCGTTTGCTGTACTTCCTTGACAAGCTTCATGTTAGCGTGCTTAAAAGATAGTTTCACACACGGCTGTCTTGGCTGGCTCACTTCAACAAGTGCTTCTCCAAGTTGAAAGACATCGCCAATACGCACCTTCGTCTCGACTAGCTTGCGCACTGTCAGATTTTCGCCAAACGCAGCTTCCTGTAATGTAACCCCTAAAAATTGCTCGAAGTAAGCATAATGATCATATGGAAAGACGCAGACTGCTTTATCATATCCTCCATGATGAACCAAATCACCTTGGCCATCTCCCTCAAAATTGACCTTACTCAAATACACAGGCTCATGAATACGCTTTTTGTTGATGGCTGTTTTGATTTCTTTTCCGTTCGCATAGGTCGTGATGGGTTGTCCTACTTGGATTCCTACTATGTCATATCTCTTCTGTCCCACGATGACCATCTCCTTTGGTTGTCTCATGCCTATTATTTTACATCGTTAGACAATTAAATCATAGTCGATGCGTGAAGGTCAGTTACATGCTATGGTACGATGAGAAAAAAGGAGAGATGACATTGATTCATTATCATGCCATTGTCGCAGGACGGGTGCAGGGAGTCGGTTTTCGCTATTTTGTTCAAGGAGAAGCCGTCAATCGCGGGATGAAAGGCTGGGTACGCAACACAGATGAAGGTCATGTCGAGTTAAAGGTAGAGGGTGAGCAGCAAAAGGTGCTTGATTTCTTAAAGACCGTTCGAAAAGGAAGCCCTTTTTCAAAGGTCACAGATATGCAGATGGAGCCGCTCACTGAGTTAGCTCATTATAAGGATTTTCGAATAAGGTAATCAAAAAACCTAGCTCTCGCTAGGCTTTTTCTGTCCCATGGTAGGGCTTTTCCTGATAAAAATAATTCGGCTTCACAATGGTATTGTCGTAATGCTTGTGGAAGATGTGGGTAGCAGCTGGTGATACTGGCGGAATCAGCCATGTCCAGTCCCCAGTCAGCTTGCGGTCAGCCTTTTCTTCCTGCTTTTCAAACTGTTTGAATTGATGTGCTGCTGTATGGTGATCAACAATGGTCACCCCTGCTTCTCGGTAAGAATGGAGAACCGCCACATTCAACTCAACAATGGCTTTGTCCTTCCAAAGCGACGCATTCTTTGTCGTGTCCATTCCTAAAATAGAAGCAACTTTTTTCAACATATTGTAGCGATTTTCATCGGCTAGGTTACGTGCGCCAATTTCTGTACCCATATACCATCCGTTAAACGGTGCCGCATTGTAATGAATACCGCCAATCTCTAATTTCATATCAGCAATAATCGGAACGGCGTACCATTTCAATCCTAAATCACGAAATCCTTCATATTCAGGATGGGTAATCTCGACTTCTTGGACGATTTCTTTCGGAAGCTCATACAGAACTGGCGGCTGATCCTTTAGCTGAAACATGAGAGGCAGTATATCAAAATGCGTGCCTTCCCCTTTCCAGCCATGGGCTTCACACAACGTTGTTAATTCAAGAGATGCCTCGTCGCCGATGATGCCATACTCCGTCTCATAGCCTGCATAACGAACGAGCTGATGATTATAAATGACGACTTCCTTTTGCGAATGATTTTCTGGAGGAAAGATCGTAATGGATGGTTTGATTTTCCCACCATTTGTCGCATACTCAATATGATGAAAGAGTGCCTCTTTCACCTCTTCTTCTGTCTTCACATGCCGGCAGTCGTGAACTTGCAGGGTTGACCAAAACAAACGGCCAATGCAGCGGTTGCTGTTGCGCCACGCCATTTTCGCCCCGTGCGCCAATTCCTCTTGTGTGTGAGTATACATCCCTTCAGAGTCAATTTCTTGTTTTATTTCATGCAGACGTGCTGCTTTCTCTTCATTTGACTTGCTTAATTCTTCATAGCATAAAGAAATAAAAGCTTCTGCTTCATTCCACAACGCTTCTTGATTACTCAAACATACTCGCCTCACTTTAATACGAATATATCCATTGTAGCGGTTTCTATTAATAAATTCACTGGTTTCAAACCATTTTTTATCATATCATCCGACCATTGTCCTTAGAGCGCGGATGAATCAATCCGTTTAAGGGTCTGCTCGAGCCAGCGGACATAGCCTTTTTCTCTTTCAATTGCCCTTGTCAGCACTAAGTAATGCCCAAATTGCGCTGAATGAAGCGATTCAGCGGCAGGGTCTTCCTCCGTTAAAGCGTGCAGCTTCTGTTCTAGCATGTCTATTTTTTTGGTGCGCTCTAGCAGTTGATGTGTAAACAAGTCAGCCGCTTCTTTGTTGTCCATGGAAGAGATGAAAAATGTTTTGAGCATGAATTCATCCTTTGTTGTTTCTGGTATCGGGTCTTTTGTCCTTAACCACTGATGCAATTCTGCTTTCCCTGCCTCTGTGATTTGATAGACCTTCTTCTCCAGCTTCTTTCCTTGTATACGAATATCAAATTCAATAAACCCTTCTTCTGTGAGACGCTTCAGCTCAGGGTAAATTTGGCTGTGCTTCGCGCTCCAAAACTGTCCAAGGGAATCCTTAAAATGTTTGGTTATATCATATCCCGTCAGCTCACACTGATCTAGTAAACCAAGAATGGCATATTTTAAAACTCTCATAATGTGCCTCCAACGCTTATTCTTTGACAATAGTATACCATAGACTTTAAAATAAACATGTAAATCATGACATGTTTGAAATAACATCATTCTAATGAAAGAAGGAATAAACATGGATCAATTCGTTGGACTTCATATGATTTATACGTATGAAAATGGCTGGGAATATGAGATTTACATTAAAAACGATCACACCATTGATTACCGCATTCATAGCGGAATGGTTGGAGGCCGCTGGGTCCGTGATCAAGAAGTGAATATTGTGAAGCTGACAAAAGGCGTTTACAAAGTTTCTTGGACAGAACCAACTGGGACAGACGTCTCTCTGAACTTTATGCCTGAAGAAAAACGCATGCATGGCGTCATCTTCTTCCCAAAATGGGTGCATGAACGTCCAGATATCACAGTTTGCTATCAAAATGACTATATCGATCTCATGAAAGAATCTCGTGAAAAATACGAAACCTATCCAAAATATGTTGTTCCAGAATTTGCGGACATTACGTATATCCATCATGCAGGTGTAAATGACGAAACCATTATCGCCGAAGCACCATATGAAGGCATGGCTGATGAAATACGAGCTGGACGAAAATAAAAAAGCAGCACGCACTGTGCCGCTTCTAGATTGTAGACAAAGGGCTAAAATGATGTTTATTTTAGCCCTTTTTTTATTTAATGCCTAACGTCTTTTGAGATAGCAAGAACCGGTACACTGGCAGTTCATCGCCCACTTTTGAAGCAATAAACCCAGATGACATATAGCTGTCTTTTGATTCTGGTTCAAGGGCAAGTGACAATAAATTCGTTTGCGGCTGCGCCGTGATATATACCTTTGTCCCTTTTGGCAGCTGACGTTTCTTTTGGGTGAGTTTTGTTTCAAGCTGAATATCTGTTTTGCTCTTTTCGTCTCGTTTTGTTACTTGATAGGCTTGTACCGGTACTTTCACGCCGACAGGCAATGTGACACTTTTTAACCCTAAAGTTTGTAGCTTCCGTTCTACCCCTTCATGCCCAGGTAAAACGAGATAAGCTGTCGGTCGTTCTCTCGACATGACAGGAACAGCATCGCTCGCACTGTGAAAGCGTACAGGGACATTGATGGTCTGTCCTTTTTCAATATCCACCATTTCAAGCGAATCATCCACAGGCGCTTTGAAATCATCTTGAATAACCACTTGATCGTCATCATTTGATTGAAGTCCTTTTTTCACTAGCTTCAGTCGCTCCGTCACCATTTGCTGCTTCACCTGCTTAGCATGCTTCACCGTTGTTTCAATGATTTTTTCATGTGTGGTGACTTGTGCTGCGACGCGGCGGGTAAAATCCTCTCTTCCAATTCCAATCCCTCTGCTTTCTACAAGAAAGGATAGCGCTGGCGAGAGCGCCAAGGCATTTCGGCCAATTCGTGCATCCGTTCCGCCTTCATAGAGATCGATCTTTCCATCCTTTCCTCTTGTGCTTGTATAATATAAATCATTCGAAAATCCTTGATTTGTCAGCGTTTCACGGACGCCGCTCACATATAATTCATTTGACGTGAGCCGGATGCTTTCTGGAATATTCAAGTTCTTGCCTGATAATATCAGTAAATCGTGATATTTGAGGGCACCCGCTGAGCCGATATCATCAAACTGCTTTTGTCCCACATCGTATTCATGGGCATCAATGACTACTTCTGGTGCATACCGATTAAATTCTTGATGCAGGGCTGTGAGCTCTGGAGATTCTAATGTCATATGATCACGGTTTCCATCCGTTCCGTTTGCAAGCCTGCGGTCAAACGCATAAGAACCATCAGGATTGATTCTCGGGACAATGATCATATTCACATGATTGAGTATACGCTCTCCTTGTTCACCTGCTAATCGTTTTGCGATGACGAGAGCAGATTCACCGGAGGCTGGTTCATTTCCGTGTATTTGTGCTTGAAGCCAGATCGTTGGCTTTTTTGAAAGTGGAGAGATATGACGATCCTTTGTAAAGTAGAGAGCTGAAATGGACCGTCCTTCAATGGATGTTCCAATCTGTTTCTGCGTAGCGTAAGGACTTTTGCGGACAATATCACGTAAGAATTCTTGAAGCTCTTCTTGTGTCGTAAAGGCTTCTCCTTTTTTCTGAAAGGCAGGGGTGTCGAACGTCTCGTCAGGTTCAGGGTATAGCTTCTTCACTGAGGCCGGCTGTTCATAACTCTTTCCAAAATAAGGGGTATCTGCATGAGCTGAAGCTGGGCTCACCATCGACAAACTTCCTGCTATGAGGCATACAGCAGTAAAAAGAATCGTGCCTTTTCGGTTGGACATGCTATCCTCTCCCTTCGTTGATTTGCATTATAAAGAAAAAAACAGTAAAAGTGTCAGTATTTTTCAAAAATATATCTTTTGGAGGAACAAGAGTGTCTTTGTATAGGGCAAATGAATCGAGCCTGCTCGGCAATATGACCTAAAAAAAGTGCCTGCTCAAGTAGCAGACACTCTTTTATTTACCAAATGGAGATGGCCCCAATAAGTATCGACATGACCGTCATGGCGACGACTGCAAGTACAGCCCATTTCATGCCAAACTTCTGATGCTGATCCAGTGATACCCCAACAAGTCCAACAAGTAAATGAGTCGATGGAACAAGTGGGCTTAGCATATGAATCGGCTGACCAATAATAGAAGCTCTCGCGATTTCGATTTTATCAACACCGTATGCTGCCGCTGTTTCTGATAGGATCGGCAGGACCCCATAAAAGTATGCATCATTCGGCATAAAGAACGTAAATATCCCGCTCGTTAACGCAACAATGACTGGAATGAAGCCGCCAAGCTGCTCTGGAATGGCAGATACAATCGAAATCGCCATTTCATCGACCATTTTCGTTCCAGTTAAGATGCCTGTAAAAACCCCTGCCGCAAAAATCATGGAAGCAATGGCTAAGACGTTGGTTGAATGAGCCGCAATCCGTTCACGCTGCTGTTCAAGGTTCGGATAGTTCACGATAATCGCCACACAGAAAGCAAGAACAAATAGAACCGTTAAGCTGACTTTTCCTGAGACAAGAAGGAGCACCAATAACAACGTAAGCGTCAAGTTAAACCACCAAAGTTTCGGCCGCTTGATGTCATCCTGTAGTGCCGCTGCCATTTCATTTGCATGAATCGGCTGGTCGAGCTCAATGACACCAAGACGTTTTCTTTCAGACTTCCCAAGAAAGTATGCCACCACAATCATGCTCAAAACCCCTGCACCAATGACTGGAATCATCGGGCCAAATAAAAGTGAAGGATCAACGCCAAGTGCACTCGCCGCTCTAGGTGTGGCACCTCCCCATGGAATCGTATTCATAATCCCCATGCCAACTCCGGCAATCCCCGCTAAAATAATCGGACGGATGCCAAGCAGCGTAAATAACGGAAGCATCGCTGTTGTTGTAATCATGTACGTTGTTGTCCCGTCACCATCAAGTGCAACAAGCATGGTCAGGACAGCTGTTCCGACGACAATTTTTAATGGATCACCTTTGACAATGTTTAAAATTTTCGCCACCATTGGATCAAATAAACCAGCATCAATCATAATGCCAAAGTACAAAATCGCAAACATAATCATGACCGCTGTCGGCGCGACTTGCTGCACACCTTTGACAATCATGTCTGAAATTTCAGTAAAATGAAAACCTGCAATAAGAGCAAATGCAATTGGTGTTAACACCAATGCCGTTAAAACAGACATACGTTTCGTCATAATCAAAACCATAAATACAACCATCATAAGAAATCCTAATATTGCTAACACTTTGTTCACCCCTTATGTTGTATACGCTTTCATTAAATGTTGGTATCCCATTTCCAACCCTTTCTGTCATGATATCTGACGTTGAAATTGAAGTAAATATTATGAATTTTAATTCTTTTTCGGTCGATAAATGCTTTTTGTTCATTTTGTTCAAACTTTGATTTTGATGGATTCCATGAAAAAAAGCGGTCTCACTCGACCGCTTGTTCTCCTTGGATAAACTGCTCATATCGCCTTAATTGCTCCTCCATAAAGATCTTTGCCTCTTTGCTGTTCATATAACGACTTGTCCAGCCCTTTTGCTTTAATTGCTTTTTCCAGGACTTCGTTTGTGTCATTTTTTGAAGAAGCTGATCCCATTCACGAATATCATGCTGATTCATTTGCTTTGGGCCCATCACACCACGCCAATGAGAGAAGATGAGCGGGATGCCTTGCTCTTTCCAAGTCGGCACATCTTCAAATCCCGCTAAACGCTGATTCGTTGTGGTTGCTACTAGCTTTAGCCTCTTCTTTTCATAATCATGACGAACTTCTGTAATCGTGGTAGTTGCTGCATCGACTTCATGATCTATGAGCGCTTGGAATAAATCATCTGCACTGTCAAATTTCAAAAATTGAATGCGATATGGATCAATTCCTGCCATTTCTGCCGCTCGTGCGAATGAGATTTGATCATCATTACCGAAGTCTGGGGCAAATCCAATTTTTAAGGAATCGGGTTTCTTCTTTAGTGAGTTTAATAGCTCCTTCCCATTTGAGAAAGGAGAATCCACTGGGACTGCGACGACCTGCCACTCTTCTGCCAAAATGGCGAGCGGTGTGACATCGTTCATTGTCATGTTACTGCTGCCAAGCAAATTACGGCTTAACAATAAGCTTGAATTCAAACTAACATAGTTGGTATCTCGCTCCATCATATATGTCCATCCTTTATCCACCGTTCCGCCTCTTTGATAAAGGATATTCACCGGCCGCTTCACCAGCTTTTCTTTCTCGAGCACTGATTTCATCACTTGAGCTGTTTGGTCAAAGCCGCCGTCAGGGACACCAGACACCACAATATATAATGGGCTGTGCTGCAGTAAAGAGTCGCCTCCCTTTTTTTCATTAAAGGTGAGCGTCATACAAAGACAGATCATAATGACAAGGCATATTCCTTTTTTCATCTTTTATGACTCCGCTTGCTTTATGGCAGGATAATATTTCCGTTCTGGTCTGCCAATGATTCCGTACGCAAGCTCTGCCCGGCATTCTCCTGTTGTCACGAGATACTCGACGTACCGTCTCGCTGTTGTGCGTGAAGCCCCCATCTTTTCTCCGAGTTCTTCCGCTGTAATCCCATTATTCTCTGATGCCATCAATGTTTTCACCTTGTCCAAAGTCAGCGAATTGATCCCTGTAGGCAGGTCCCTGCCATCCTTTTCTTTTGGCTCTTCTTGCATCTGTCCAAAAAACAAATCAATCATCGTTTGATTGACTTCATCCTTAGAATTGATGATGTCTTTCTTCTCTTTATATTCGGTTAAAACTTGCGCAAACTTTTGTGCGGTCACTGGTTTGATTAAATAATGAACCACTCCGTAATGAAGTGCATCTCTTAAAAGTGTCGTTTCTGTTGCAGCCGTGATAATAATCACATCTATTTCTGGATAGTGTTCTCTTAAAAGCGGCAACAGGTTTGTACCGAGCTCATCGGGCATATATACATCAAGCAAGATGAGGTCGACTTGTTCCTTTTGGAGCGCCTCCCACATATCTTTTGCACTCTTTGCCTTTCCGGCGATTTGAAATCCTTCTATTTGTTGTATATAAGATTCATGAATGGCTGCGATTCGAAAATCATCCTCCGCAATGAGTACCTTCATCACCATTTATTCCCCCTTTGTGCCTTTCGGTATGTATGCAGTGAAGATGGCACCGCCTTCTTTTTGGTTCGTCACTTCAATCCAGCCCCCAAGTTCGTCCAACACTTCTTTCACATTCGCTAGCCCGTAGCCTCGTCCTTCCCCCTTTGACGAATGGCCTCTTGTGAAAATATGTGAAAGTTCTTCCTCGTTTACTCCATCACCTGAATCAGATACTTCTATGATAATATCAAACCCAATATCTGTAATGAACAGGCTTACCTCGCGCGTCTCCTTATTTAGTACGGCCTCAAAGGCGTTATCTACAAGATTACCAATGATGGTAATAAAGTGAGATAGACTTAAATGTGGTGGAAGCGGCTCCAATGAACTATTTTCATCGATGTGGAAATGAACCTTCTTCTCAGATGCTTTCCCTAACTTGCCGAGTAAGATGGCTTGTATTTTAGGAGATCGAATTTGCTTCATGAGTAAATCGTGCTGACGGTTTTGCAGCGTATATTCTTCCTTTATTAAGTCGATGGCCTCATCCACTTGCTTCAGCTCAAGCAAACCTAAAATGGCGTACAGCTTATTTGAGAATTCATGCGTTTGTGCCCTCAGGTCTTCTGAATATTGGCTGACCTCTGTTAATGTATCCAGCAGCTTCGTCAGCTCTGTTTTCTCTCGGAAGCTCACAATTCCCCCAAAAACTCGATTGTCCTGGACCACTTTTTTCACATTTAAGACATAGGTTTTATCATTGACGACGGTTTCGATGTTCGGTTCAATCGTTTCTGCCTTTAAATAGAAAAGGAGATTGGCTTTTGGCAAGACTTGGTCAATATGAAGCGGCAGCTCCGATGAAACGCGCAGCATGTGTTCAGCAGATGTATTCATCATCGTTATCGCGCCTTTGCGGTCAAATGCAATAATCCCTTCTTTTATAGCAAGCAGCATCGCTTCTCTTTCTCGAAATAATGAAGCAATTTCGTGCGGTTCAAGCCCTAATGTATCTTTGCGAATACTTCTTGTTAAAAAAATCGCTCCGAATATACCAGGCAAGAGCACAAAAAGGGCAATATAGCTAAGCTTGATTAGTTGATGGGCTGTCGCTTGATCAATTTCCTTTTTTAAAAATTCGACGGTGACTGTGCCAATAATTTCTTCATGCTTGCCTGTTTCTTTCATAATCGGGGCACTGCCTCTGACAACGATTTCACCATTAGAATCACCCGTTGATATGGAGGTTCCCCCAAATAGCAGGGTACTTCTTCCTCTAAATACACTGATGGTTTTTCCTACATTCTCATGATTCGTATGAAAAAGGACCTTCCCTTTTTGATTGGTAATGAAGATGGCATGTGCTCTGACTTGATCCTTCATTTGCTCAAGCACTGCCTGTTCTTCATACTCAGACACTGATGAGGTGCCCACCGATGTTTTAATGGGCGGCATATATGAGATTGTTCTAGCGGTTTGCACCGCCAGCTGTTCAGCTTGCCGCTGCCTTTCTGATGTCTGCAGAAAACCAAAACAAATGGTCAATAACGCAATGACAACAAGCAAAAGCCCAATAATTAACCCCAAAATTTTCGTTTGTAAAGTGACTTTCCTTTTGCCCATCCTCACCGCTACAACCCCTAATTCAAGTAGATTCATCGACTAGACTTTAAGAAAATCATATCATTTTTTCTTACGAAGTTAAGAGAAAATTCATTCAAACAAAAAAGGACGACTCAAATCGAGTCATCCCTGTTTCAATTACGTGATAGATAAGCCTGCACTCGCATAGCCTGCTACAGTGTTAATTAAAGATAAGCCTGTTGCAGTCGCAGAGAAAACAACCAGTAATCTTGTTTCTGCTGTAACTGGCACATTCAGGCCGGTAGCGATTCCGTTTGAAATAGCACCAATAGTTAAAATCCCCGTTAATGGTGGTGCCAATGTGACACTCGCTACTTGAGTGAAGCTGTTATCTGGTGTCGGTGAAGCAAATAAGCTAGCTGTCACTGTAATACTCGTGCCGACTAAAGCCAATGCTGCCGTAGTACTAAAGTATCCGGCAAATGAAGTAATAGTGCCATCCCTTGGTACAGAGAATGCCATATTTAAAAGAGTACCTGCTGCTCCTGTTAAGTCGATGATACCACCTAGTATGCTAACGCCTGTTGCAGAGCTACCAAAGCCGACCAAACTAGAAGTTCCGACAAGACCCCCTGCAATTGTAGTCAAGACAGCAGGGGTACCTGATGCAAATGGAATAATCGCACTCGATCCAGTTGCTCCGGTTGCTCCTGTAACTCCGGTGGCGCCGGTATCTCCTGTGGCTCCAGTTACTCCAGTCGCTCCGGTGACTCCGGTGGCGCCGATATCTCCGGTCGCTCCGGTGACTCCGGTGGCGCCAGTATCTCCTGTGGCTCCTGTGGCTCCTGTGGCTCCTGTGACTCCGGTGGCCCCGATATCTCCTGTGGCTCCCGTTACTCCGGTCGCTCCGGTGACTCCGGTCGCGCCAGTATCTCCTGTGGCTCCCGTTACTCCGGTCGCTCCGGTGACTCCGGTATCTCCTGTGGCTCCGGTGACTCCGGTGGCGCCAGTATCTCCTGTGGCTCCCGTTACTCCGGTCGCTCCGGTGGCGCCGGTATCTCCGGTCGCTCCTGTGACTCCGGTATCTCCGGTCGCTCCTGTGACTCCGGTCGCGCCGATATCTCCGGTCGCTCCGGTGGCGCCAGTATCTCCTGTGGCTCCTGTGACTCCGGTGGCCCCGATATCTCCTGTTGCTCCCGTTACTCCAGTCGCTCCGGTGGCGCCGGTATCTCCGGTGGCGCCCGTTACTCCAGTCGCTCCGGTGACTCCGGTATCTCCTGTGGCTCCTGTGACTCCGGTGGCGCCAGTATCTCCTGTGGCTCCCGTTACTCCGGTCGCTCCGGTGACTCCGGTGGCGCCGGTATCTCCGGTGGCGCCAGTATCTCCTGTGGCTCCTGTGACTCCGGTGGCCCCGATATCTCCGGTCGCTCCTGTGACTCCGGTCGCTCCAGTATCTCCTGTTGCTCCCGTTACTCCGGTCGCTCCGGTGACCCCGATATCTCCGGTTGCTCCGGTAACTCCAGTCGCACCTGTATCTCCTGTTGCACCGGTCGCTCCTGTACCTGTTGCTCCTGTGATCCCGGTTGCTCCGGTAACTCCAGTCGCTCCCGTATCACCTGTTGCACCGGTTGCTCCTGTACCTGTTGCTCCTGTGGCTCCTGTGGCTCCTGTGATTCCGGTTGCTCCGGTAACTCCAGTCGCACCTGTATCTCCTGTCGCACCGGTTGCTCCTGTACCTGTTGCTCCTGTGATCCCGGTTGCTCCGGTAACTCCAGTCGCACCTGTATCTCCTGTTGCACCGGTTGCTCCTGTACCTGTTGCTCCTGTGGCTCCTGTGATTCCGGTTGCTCCGGTAACTCCAGTCGCACCTGTATCTCCTGTCGCACCGGTCGCTCCTGTACCTGTTGCTCCGGTTGCACCCGTTTCACCAGCAGCTGCTAACAATGTATAATCTGGTGACGTACCTGGCGTACCTGTTGGCGGCGCTGAATTCACCACATACGTACTTCCATCGAATGTCACGACTTGACCTACTGGATAGGTTGGGGCTACCGCTGGATCAAATGCCACGATGCCCGTTAAGCCTACACCAGTGGCTCCAGTTGCTCCTGCCGGGCCTGCTGGGCCTGCTGGACCCGCTGGACCCGCTGGACCCGCTGGACCCACTGCACCTGCTGGACCTGCTGGGCCTCTTCTTCCTCTCCCGCCTGGCGGACCTTGAATCACACAAACACAAGGATCTTTTCCGCAGCAAGGATTTTTCACTGGTTTCCCTGGCTTTCCAGATTTCCCTTTCTTACAACTATCACATTCCCAGCCGTCATCCTTATACGCATCATACCAGCTTCCTTTTTGGTAGTGGTCTGTCGAATGAGTTGGATATGTCTTTCCGCATTGTCTACATCTTCTCATGGAATCACCCCCCATCCATCGTATTCATCATTCCTTGGAAAGGTGTATGTACACTTTTATTTTTATCAAGAAGTATTGAAAAGACCTTGCGCTCGATGCACAAAGTCTTACATTTATTAGAATTTTATTGTCATTTTGATATCTTTTCCAACCATACTATATTCAATATCTGCTGGACGGATCGCTTCTTTTAGTTTTTTCACCCCCTCTCCTTCAAAAAAAGTAGGTGCATGTTTTCCACCGATTAATAAAGGTGCCATATAAATGACGGCTTCATTGACTAGTGATTCTTCTAAAAAGGACGCACTCACATTTCCTCCTGCTTCAACGAGAACTGACATGACAGAACGTTCCTTCAGCATTCGTAACACGTCATGAATATTTGTCCGCTGCTCTCCGCTTGTGACATAGACTTGATGCCCTTTATCTACCAGCTGTTCATACTTTTTCTGATCATACATGTGCGAGGTGCAAATAATGGTTTCGGCCATATGATCTGTTAAACATTTCGCATGAAGCGGAATCCTTAATGTGGAATCTAAAATGACACGAATGGGCTGGGTCGCCATTGAATCTTTCACAATAAGACCTGCATCATCTTGAATAATCGTTTCGACACCTGTTATCACAGCATCGGCTTCTTGACGCAATTGCTGCACTTCTTTCCTCGCTTCTGTTCCTGTGATCCATTTGCTTTCAAGATGAGATGTTGCAATTTTCCCGTCTAACGAAATGGCTGATTTTAAGATGACGTAAGGAAGGTCTGATTGAATGAAATGAAAAAAAGGCACATTTAAGCGATCCGCCTCCTGTTTACATATTCCTTCATCTACTTCGATCCCTGCTTGTTTCAACATGGTAACCCCCTTACCTGCGACAAGCGGATTTGGGTCTTGCGTCGCAATGACTACACGTTTCACACCACTTTTGATAATGGCTTCCGTGCAAGGACCCGTTTTCCCATGATGCGAACAAGGTTCAAGCGTCACATACATGTCAGCTCCCTTTGCCTTTTCCCCTGCCATTTGCAGCGCATGAATTTCAGCATGAGGTTCGCCCGCCTTCATGTGAGCACCAATCCCAACAATCTCACCTTGCTGTACAATGACTGCACCGACAAGCGGATTTGGGGAGGTTTGCCCTTTCATTGCCTTTGCGTTGGCAATCGCCAGCTTCATATAAAAAACATCGTCTTTCATGTGAGTCTCCTTTCTTCTCTTTCAAGGGAAAGAACTCCTTCAGGAAATGAAGGAGTTCTATTCTCATGTGCTATATTTTTTCCATCCGTTTCTTTTCAGATCGATCATAGTAAGGCAAGGAATAAAAAAGTTTATATGATGCTCGTTGTTTACAAAAACAGCATTTGCGTAATTCATATTTATTAATGAGGAGCACATGCGGACAATTGAGTACAGTCAGGCCTTTTTTCATATGTTCCTTGCAAACACTTATCATGAGAATCCCCCGCTTACATTCTTTTTCTTAATGAGAGATTACTTCTTTCGGAAATTGTTCAAATAAGCGCAGTACTTCAGTATGTGTGCCATCTTCTCGAATATGATAAATCCCGCCGTCATATGAGCTTGCGTATACATCATTGCCTAATTGTCTGATGGCACTAATCCCATTCTTGGCAATTCTAATTGGGCCGGTATTGACATCTAGCTCTGGATTCCACACAACGACATAGCCCCAATAATCTCCGCTCACAATATAGCCAGAGTCTGTGACAGAGACAGATTTAATAGAATACTGGTGTTCATTATGCTGGTCTAAAATTCTTCCTGTATGCAAATCAAACAATCTCACATTCTTGTCACGGCTGACAATGGCAATACGATCTCTTTTACTATCAATGAATACATCATTTAACAGCTCTGTCGCTCCGATATATTTCGCTTTTAAAGACAAGCTCTTCTTATCTAAAAGACAGATGGTTCCTTCTACCGCGGCTGTGATGATATGATCTCCTTCTACTTTTAATGCTTTAACAGCACAATCGTGTGCTTTGGAACGGCCAATTTCCTTTAAATGTTCTGTCGAAATGACATGTACATAACCGCCGTAAGTTCCAATATAGAATTGCCGATCCTCCTCGTGGAAATACACACTGTTGACCGGCCCTGTGTTGAGATCAAACGAAACCATTTGCTGTAATGATTCATGAACAATATGCACCTGACTTGCATGATCTCCCCACGCATAATAGCTTCCATCTCGTGCGACAGCCACTCCATTTGTTAAAACGCCTGTCGATTTAGCGATTTCAATCCCGTTCTTTCTGAATTTTCCGTCATCTGATGCTGTGATGATATCTCCCGCATCAGTCAGCGCAATATCATTAATAGATGGTGTCGCCATTTCAATCTCATCTGATACAACTTTTCCCTTTTCAATAGACCATTCACAATACGTTTTTCCAAAACTGGCTCCTAGGATGGATTTCTCATCCTCCGTCCAGACAAGCGAACGCTCCCACTGATATTTATGAGGCAGCAACGTATCGACTAAATCCCCTGTTTCATAATTCCACAGCTTAATTAAATGGTCATAGCCTGCTGTCAGCAAGTAATTGCCGCTTGGAGAAAAGTTCACCCGCTTGACGCCCTGTAAATGGGCTTTAATGATTTTTTTCTCCTGTAAAGTAACCGCATCATAAATAATGACGGTGCCATCGTCTCTGCCAAGTGCGAACACTTCTTTTTGATTGCTGCCGCTGATTGTGTCCAGCTCATAATCAAACGGACCAATTTCCCCTACAATTTCTCCTGTATCGTACAGCCATACAAGAACGTAGCCATCATCACCTGTTGTATAAGCTTTATCGCCATGTATCCATACAGCTAATACATCTTTGCTATGTCCATGGAATTCTCTTAAAACAGCTCCTGTTTCGATATCCCACACTAAGCACCTTCTATCTCTAGACACCGATACTAGTAAGGTATCCTGTTTGGCAAAGGCGACGGCTTCTACATCATCTGCATGACCAAACAGGGTGCGAATTCGAGTATGAGTGTCTGTATCATACAATTGAATGGTGTAGTCTGACGATGCACTCGCTAAATACTTTCCGTTTTCAGAAAGAGATAAAGAGTTAATGATATGCTCGTGACTTCCAATAAACGTTCCTTCTCCTGTTGCCCGGTTCCACTTATAAATACAACGGTCATAGCCGCCAGTGTAAACAATTTGGTCCTGCTGAGTTGATAAAACAGATGTAATCGGTCCTCTATGCATGATTTTACACTCCCACCTTTATATGTTGTTTTTGACGAGTCACTATACGAAAACCAGTAAATCGGAAAACGGGATCTGGATGCTTCCCGTGTCTTCTGGCGACTCTGCATAAATCTCCGCCTCTTGCAAAGGAGCCGCCTTTTAAAATGTAGTAATTACTGCCAAGCGTCTCCGTTAAATCATCTACGACCTCGATGCCGCCATCGTATACATGATATTTGGTGTTGACCCATTCCTCGACGTTGCCCCCCATATCATAAAGACCAAATAAGGATCTGCCCTTTTTGTATTGACGGACAGGCGTCGTTTTTTCAATATTTGATTCGAACGTATTACATAAAGAAGGATCAAACTCATCTCCCCACGGGTATTGATTTCTCGTATTTCCCCGGGCAGCATATTCCCATTCTTCTTCAGTAGGAATCGACACGTCTAACCCAAGTTTCCCGCTCAGCCACTGGCAGAACGAGAAGGCTTCCTCGATATCCATGCCCCAAGCCGGATGATCTTTCCCGCCACCAAGCTCTTGATTCGTTAAGCTCTCCGGGTACGCCTGGCCTGTTTCATCACAGTAGCTTTGATACCATTCATTGGTGACGACCGTATCTGAAATAAAAAATTCATTGATATACGGCTGATAGGATGGAAATTCTTTGTACAGCCATTTTTGAAATTTTTTCTCACGGCCGTAGGTTGGATTGAGAAGCTTGTCCTTCCAGAATTCTGATGCCTTTTTCATATCTTCTTCATTACTTCCAATCGTTGCATAGCCGCTTGGGATTTGAATCCAATTGATTTCAGGTTTCACGCTTTTCTCCCGCCTTCTTTAAAGTAAACTCATCTACTGATTAATTAATTTTTTCTCATCGACCATATGTCCTGAGGCTGCTTTTGCCTTCAAATAGGCTGCATTATAGAGAGAAGCTTCGACCGTATGATCAAATCGCAATACAGGAAGACCGTAAGCAGCAATGGAATCGACTTTATCTGGATTGTTCGTTAGGAGGTGCATTGGTTTCCCTTTGTTTAAATAGTGCAGAACAGCCGCTGCCTCCTCGTAATGCCGGTCATCATCTCCGCAGCCAATCAGGCGGTTGGCTTCAAAAGTATCCAGCTTCATTTCCTGTAATTTATACGTCAATGCTTTCGCCATCAGCCCAATTGACCGCCCTTCTTGATTGGCCATATATACGAGCATGCCTTTACCGTAATCGGTGATTTTCTTCAGCGATAACGCAAGCTGTGGACCGCAGTCACATTTCAGTGACCCAAACACATCCCCTGTTTGGCAGACACTATGAATTCGCACTAGCGGCGGCACCTCATTTTCAAAGTCGCCAAATAAGAGACAAGAGGAAAAGGTTTGCTGCGCGGTACTCATTTGGACAATAGATTCGATCGTTGGTTTTGTCTCCCCTTCAACAGGTGCGAAGGCATACCATTTAAATGGCACTTCTTCATGTTGAATGGAGATCGGCAGGTTCACTGGCCCCACGAGCAAATAGTTTTTTTCTTGAAAGGTAAAATGATGAATCATTGATTGTAATTCATCTACAAACTTGTTCATTTGTCTCCCCCCTATTCATCGCTGCACCCAAATCGACTCTCATAGCGCAGTGATGGAGTGATGAATATGTGTCCGCACTCCCTTAGCATATGTGCTCCTATTTCAAGCGGCACTCATGCCTAAAAAGAATATGGATGTGCGATTCCTCTCATCGTTCAGACCCTGATTTTCGCAAGAATGTCTTCGTTCCCAGCTCTTCTAGCGATGTTTCAATCTAGGTCTTGTCCAGTACAAAGGAGCAGAAATCTTGGTTCATAACGCCTTTCGCCTACATGATGCGCACATGCTCTTTCTTAGAATGAACCCCTCTGCTAGCTTTGAGTGATCACCTTTGTACTAGATTTTGACGGCAATGACATGATGCTGGCTAATGCCGGCCTTTGCTTTTAATGGTGTAATCGATACAAGCTCCAGACCTGATGAACAAATTCTTTCTCCAAGCTGAGAGTCTGAAAATGAAAAGTGGAAACGGCCATCTTCTCCGATTAATCCTGTTCTCCACTCTTCTCCCCATACAACAAGTGAGAAGACGCCGCCTTCATGAAGCAAAGAGGAAACCTGTTTTAAATAACGCTCATGATCATCAGGATGCTGGTGATGAAAGCAGCCATGATCTAAAATTAAATCAAACTGCATCCCGCGTCCCTGATCCATCGACCAGGACATAAAATCTTGATGAACAAAATGGACAGGAACCGTTTCTCTTTTCTGTAATCCTTCCCACTCCTCATGCCCATACAGGTCGATACCGACATATGCAGAAAGCCCCCTTAAATGTTCAAGTGCCCGGCCGTTCCCGCACCCGATATCGAGCACAGAAGCAAGTGCATTCTTTTCCCGTGAATGCCATGCCTTTAATGACATCACGGCTGCATCTGTTAAGGATGGATCAGTAGACCACATATCTGTTCTTTTTTCATAATGTTCTTGAAATGCCATACGCATTTTTTCTAGATACAACCCACTGTCTTCATGATATAAAGCTTTTTTCATCACAGGACCTCCTTCTATTCAAAATCGGCTTTTCGGGCAAAGGTCATTTTCAAGCCAAAAACCTTATGTTAAAATGAAAGATGGATTTTTTAGGAAAATCTGTTTTCTGAAAAAGGAGAGAAGCATCCCACATGTTCACTCTTCTTTTTCAGCATGCATCCTCATATGCAGCCATTTGAGAGCTGCAGCGCCTCAGCTTATTGTCTCTTTTTTTCATATGAGTTCACCTCCTTCACCGTTCGATCAACTCACAGCCCTTATTGAAACCGCTTTCTATCTTGGACAAGAACATAACGCCTTTTGAATATCTCTTGCAAAGTGATCATAGTAGAAAGGTCAATCTACTGTTTAGATCGGCTACCATTGTAAAAGACCGTTTTCTTATGTTTTAGTAGAAATATTCCAAGCAAGCTTTTTCTCTTAAAAGCGCTTGTACCTTGGTTTTATGACACCACCTCTCACTAGAATGTGCCTTGAATAAACCCATCAGAAATTTAACAACTACTTCCATAATGACTGGAATAAGCCAAATATATTGTTTTTAGATTATTTTGTCAACAAGTTATTTCCTAAACATTAAAATGAATTTTCTAATTGAAAATACAGGTATTTTTCGTGGTTTTTTGACCTCAAAACACTTATTTCTACACAAAAATACAACATAAACCAATAGAACTAAGAAATTTATCTACTAAATTACACAAGATTTTTATTACATTTTGAAACAAAATCGAAAGATACAATGATTATTTCCCGAATGGATTTTTGTGAAATTTTGACTATTCTTTTCTCATTTCCTATCATTTTCTTTGGTATATCTGCATTTTCAATTAGATGATTTACTGTTTATTCCAATCTGCTGTTTTTTCTTATTATAGTAAAAAAGATGTGTTCTCTCCTTCAGAGATATCGGCATGAAAAAAAGCCCCTTACGAAAGTAAGAGGCTTTTTTCAGTTGGCGTTTATGCCCAAGTTTTCACTTTTTCATGGTCTGTCACAAAGAGAAGGACTTTTCCTTCATCTAAATGTTCTTCAAATTTCTCAGCTTCTTCTTTAGAGAAACCAATTTCATGGATTTTATTTCGGAGCTCATCGCCCTTTTTACTAAAGATGTTCCCAACAGCATGTTTAAGTCCAACTTCTCTTTGACCTATCGTATTAGCATCTGCATTTCCAGCAATACGCTCTGTACGATCATCGTCATGGGACAGAACATAAATGTCCTCTCTTGCAACACCGAGTGCTTTTAATTGCTCTACATCTCTTTGAAGTGTCTCATCATTTGAATACTCTCTTACAACAGGTTTCATTTTATATTCCTCCTTTAGCGTCTTACGAATCTTTTACCCGTCACTTTTGTCATTAAACCTTCCTTGAGCACATCCATTTTACATTGTGTACTAACCGTGCCTATTGGCTTATTTTTGACAAAAAGCCCGAAAAAATGACTAAATTTTCTGAAATATTGTATTCATCCCTGCTGTTTTGTTGTACAATTCTTATACTGGAGGCTAGAAATGAGGTAGAGCTGATGTATTACTTTTCAGCGGAGCAGCAGTTTAATGCTTGGGTTGTCAGTGATTTGGTGAAACAGCTTTTTCAGAAGTGGAATCCTGAAGAAGCAAAAGCAAAGCCGCTTACATTGTTTGCTGAACAGCACTTTCGCATCTCCATTGATTATCTCTTTTCAATCATCATTAACATTGGAGATATCGAGTCGATTGAACAAGATCCACAAGACCTGTTGTCCTCATACTTGAATATCCTTTTTCCTTTTGTGACGCGCGATATGATGAAAGCCTCCATGCAAAATGCGAACGAATATTTGTTAAAAGAACGTGATGCGGACGCGTATCAGCTGTTTGGCTGTCTGCCGCCGCTCCTCTCTGTTGACTTCCAAAAAAGTAGTCCTCATCTATGAGATGGCGGCTGCTTTTTTGTATGTGTTTGAAAAAGACCGTATGTTTTGAATGAAAAGAAGCATCATGTTAATGTAAATCTAGGCTGCAAGTGAAAGGGAGGATTTGACATGAGTCAACAAAAGCAAATTCAATTAGCCAAACGTCCAAAAGGATTACCTACAAAAGATGTTTTTCATTTTGAAACAGTCGATATACCTGTGCCGCAAGATGGCGAAGTCTTGATTCAAACGAAATATGTTTCTGTAGATCCTTATATGAGAGGACGAATGCAGGATACAAAATCCTATACACCTCCATTTAAGCTAAATGAAGTGATTCAGGGCGGTGTTGTCGGAGAAGTCGTTGAATCCAAATCGCCTCAATTTGAAAAAGGGGATTTTGTTCTTGGATTCCTTGGCTGGCAAGAATATTCTACAGCCAAAGCTGAATCTCTGACTAAAATTGATCCATCCATTGCGCCATTGTCCTATTATTTAGGCATTTTGGGCATGCCAGGGCAAACCGCTTATTTCGGACTTCTTGCGATTGGCCAGCCAAAAGAAGGCGAGACCGTTGTCATTTCTGGAGCCGCAGGTGCCGTTGGTTCCGTTGTGGGACAAATTGCTAAGATCAAAGGCGCTCACGTCGTTGGGATTGCGGGATCTGATGATAAGCTGGCTTATTTAAAAGAACTAGGCTTTGATGAAACGATTAATTATAAAACAACAAATGATTTAGATGATGCCATAGCAAAGGCCTGTCCAAACGGCGTCGATGTGTATTTTGACAATGTTGGCGGCGAAATTTCTGATGCCGTGATGAATCATTTGAACCGCTTTGCACGTATTCCAGTGTGCGGCGCGATTTCGTCTTATAACATTAGCGCAAGCGAGGACATCGGACCGCGTGTGCAAACAAAACTCATTAAAACAAGCGCATTGATGCAAGGCTTCATTGTTGCCAACTATTCAGATCGTTTTGAAGAGGCTGCAAGAGATCTCGCACAATGGGTTAAAGAAGACAAACTGACTTATAAAGAAACAATCATTGAAGGCTTTGACAACATTCCTGATGCATTCCTTGGACTATTTAAAGGGGAAAATGTCGGAAAACAGCTTGTCAAAATTTCATAATAAAAAAGGACCCTCCATGTGGAAGGGTCCTTTTTTATGCTTGCTTGGGCGCAAGATGCAGCTGGCCTTGCTTATAAACAATTTCCTGAAGCGTAAGATTCAGCTTTTTCGCCATTTTTTTGAGCATTGCATGCTCTTGAGGTGTGACAAGACTGATGACAGCCCCTTCTTTTCCTGCGCGCCCGGTTCTGCCTGAACGGTGGATATAGCCTTCTTCGTTTGGCAGGTCGGCATGGATCACGTACGGCAGATCGTCAATGTCGATGCCTCTTGCTGCGATATCTGTTGCAAGGAGAAGCGGGAATTCACGCTGTTCAAATTCCTTTAAGATGATAGCACGTTCTGCTTTTTTCGCCTCACTATGAAGCACACCAAGGTCGACATGGTGATACGCTAATTTCTCTGCATAAATGCTTAAATTCGTAATATCACGCACAAAGACGAGCGCCTGCATGTCCTCAAGCCGTGATAGCTTTTGCAGTAATTTCACTTTATCACGCTGATCACATAACAGATAATAGTGTCCTACTTTCTGCGCTTCTTCCTCACTTCTGGCAATTTTCAATACTTCTGGTTCAGACGTCATTTGTTTAATCAGTTGAACCGTTTCCTCTTTTAACGTCGCAGAAAAACAGAGGATTTGCCTTTCTTTTAATGTGGATTTAATGATCGCTTGGATCGTTTTCATATGCTCTGGCACAAGAAGCTGATCTGCTTCATCTAGCACGACCGTTTTGACTTCGTGCATTTTCAGTTTCTTGATTTTGATTAATTCCTGTACACGGCCAGGTGTTGCGACAACGATGTTCGGGTGTTTCTTTAGTTTTTCCTGCTGCTTTTTGATGTTCGCTCCACCAATCAAGGAGACCGCTTTGATATCTGACCCTTGTTTGAACTCTTGCACGACATCAAAAATTTGCATCACAAGCTCTCTTGAAGGTGCCAAGATTAAGACTTGCGGGTGCTTGATATTCACATCGATTTTATTTAAAAGCGGCAACACATACGCCAGTGTCTTCCCCGTTCCCGTAGGCGATTCTGCGATCACATCACGCTTCTCCGTAATCCACTCTGCTGTTTTTTCTTGTATAGCTGTTGGTTTTTCGAAGCCAGCCGCTTGAAAGTTTTCCTGAATAAATGGCTTTGCTTCTTTCAAAAATGCCCAATTTTCTATCATGTCGATCTCCTTTATCCTCATTCAATCTATCCTTTAGTATCTCAAAATCAGCTTTGAAACGCAATTTTTCTTTTGATGCTTTTATCGAGCCGGACAGTTCGATATAATCATGAGAGGCACTAGCCGTTTTGAATCTATTTGAGGTGTAAAAAATGATATTATCTGTTAAAGATTTAAGCCATGGCTTTGGCGACAGAGCCATTTTTCACGAAGTCTCCTTCCGTTTATTAAAAGGCGAGCATGTCGGCTTAATTGGCGCCAACGGTGAAGGAAAGTCAACGTTTATGAATATTATTACTGGCAAGCTGGAGCCAGATGCAGGAAAAGTCGAATGGGCAAAAAATGTCCGTGTCGGCTACCTTGATCAGCATACTGTACTAGAAAAGGGAAGAACGATCCGCGAAGTGCTTCAGGATGCATTCCACTATTTATTTTCCATGGAAGCAGCGATGAATGACATTTACGGCAAAATGGGTGAAGCCGATCCTGATGAGCTGGAAAAGCTGTTAGAGGAAGTTGGCGTCATTCAAGATGCGCTCACAAACAATGATTTTTATATCATTGATTCCAAGGTCGAAGAAATTGCGAGAGGTCTTGGGTTAACGGATCTTGGGCTGGACCGTGATGTGACGGAGCTGAGCGGCGGGCAGCGTACAAAAGTATTGCTTGCGAAATTGCTGTTAGAGAAGCCAGAAATTCTCCTTCTCGATGAGCCAACCAACTATTTGGATGAGCAGCATATTGAGTGGCTGAAACGCTATTTACAGGAATATGAAAATGCGTTTATCCTCATTTCACATGATATTCCATTTTTAAACAGCGTCATTAACTTGATTTATCATGTTGAAAATCAAGAGCTCACGCGCTATGTTGGTGATTATGATCAATTTAAACAAGTGTACGAAGTCAAAAAGCAGCAGCTTGAAGCAGCTTATAAAAGGCAGCAGCAGGAAGTCGCTGAATTAAAGGATTTTGTTGCAAGAAACAAAGCACGTGTCAGCACAAGAAATATGGCCATGTCCCGTCAAAAGAAACTGGATAAAATGGATATGATTGAACTCGCAGCAGAAAAGCCAAAGCCTGAATTCCACTTTAAGCCGGCACGAACTTCCGGGAAATTGATTTTTGAAACAAAAGATTTGGTCATTGGTTATGATGAACCGCTCTCTCGTCCATTGAATCTGAAAATGGAACGCGGGCAAAAAATTGCGTTATACGGCGCTAACGGTATCGGAAAAACGACATTGCTGCGAAGTCTTCTTGGAGAAATCACGCCAATTTCTGGTGAGGTGGAACGCGGAGAATTCCTGCATATTGGCTACTTTGAGCAAGAAGTAAAAGAGCAAAACAGCAACACTTGTATTGAAGAGGTGTGGAGTACCTTCCCTTCTTACACGCAATATGAAGTCAGAGCCGCTCTTGCAAAATGCGGATTAACGACAAAGCATATTGAAAGCCGCGTGTCTGTTTTAAGCGGTGGAGAAAAAGCAAAGGTCCGTCTTTGTAAGCTGATCAACGAAGAAACCAACTTACTTGTTCTCGATGAGCCGACCAATCACTTGGATGTCGATGCAAAAGAAGAACTAAAACGTGCATTAAAAGAATACAAAGGGAGCGTCTTATTGATCTCTCACGAACCTGAATTTTATCAAGATGTAGCCACTGAAACTTGGAATTGCGAATCTTGGACGACAAAAGTATTATAACGACAAAAAAGCCTTATATCTGTTCAGAAGATATAAGGCTTTTTTCTATTTAATGACCTGCTTGAATATTGACCAAATGCTTCCGGCCAAGAAGCAGGATGATCATGCCTAACAGAACGACAGCCGCCCCTACATAGTAAGGGGTGCTTGCTGTGTAAGATTCAGCAAGTACTCCGGCAATCCAAGGAGCAATCGCGCCCCCAATAAACCGCACAGCACTGTAAGAGGATGAAGCAATCGAACGTTCAACCGGCGCCGATCCCATCACAGCGGTCGTGAGCACTGTATTGATCATGCCAAGGATGCCCCCAGCAATAACAATTCCGCAGATGACGACTACAACATGTGAAGTCCATACCCCAATGCCGAATAAAATCACAGCAAATGAAGCAAACAGAACCACAAGGGAAGTCAATGTCCCAAGTTTGCGATGAATGACCGGCGCTGAGAAGACGGATGTCACTGCCAAAAATAGTCCCCATCCAAAAAAGACATAACCAAGACCATGCTCATCCAGATGAAGCACAAATGGCGAATAGGCTAAAAGCACAAAGAAACCAAAATTGTATAAGAAAGCCGCAGATGCCATCGTTAATAGCCCTTTATATTTTAACGCCCCGACAGCCTCGAATAATTTCACCTTTTTCTGAGGTTTTTGCATCGGCGGGAGCATAAACGTAATGGCTAAAAGAGCAACAAGCATTAACACCGCAACGCCAAAGAATGGCCCGCGCCAAGAGATCGTCCCAAGTTCTCCGCCAAGCAGCGGTCCAACCGAAATCCCAAGACCTAGTGCAGCCTCGTATAAAATAATGGCCTTCGCACTTCCTCCAACAGACACACCGACAATCACAGAGAGGGCAGTTGAAATAAATAAGGCATTCCCAATGCCCCATCCGCCTCTAAAGCCGATTAATTCATTAATCGTTGAAGAGGTACCGCCTAAAGCAGAAAAGACAATAATAAAAATAAGTCCTATTAATAACGTCCATTTCGCACCAATCCGACTAGAGATAAAGCCGGTAAAAAACATGACAAAGCCGGTCACAAGTAAGTAGCTCGTAAATAAAAGAGAGACCTGACTTGGAGATGCATCTAATTGTGATGCAATGGCTGGCAAGATCGGGTCCACAAGTCCTATCCCCATAAATGAAATCACACACGCAAAGGCAACAGCCCAGACGGCTTTCGGCTGCCTAAGCAGACTTGTACGCTGTTTCAACACTTCTTCTTCCTTCATTCCATCAGAACCTTTCCTTCAAATGTTGACAAAATAAAATAAACACGCAGAGGTGTTTATTTTTGTAATTGCTCAATTGCATGAGCCGCTCTTTCTTTCATCGCTTCAAGATCCTTTTTAAAAGATTGAATCGTTTCAAGCTTTTTTGTAATCAATTGATGCTGTACAGACAGCTGCGCCTCAATATCTAACAGCTTCTCTAATCGTTCCTTCGGATCAAGCGACAGCAAGTAACCTTCTTTATTCAGCTCAAGCTGCTTTCCTATTTCCATAAACGATTGAAGCTCTTGTAAAGAAAATCCAAGTACCTCTTTTGCCTGCATCACTTTCTCTAGTTCTTCCATGTCGTCCTCTGAGTAAAGTCTGACACCGCCCTCTGTCCGCTTTGGTGCTGATAATAAACCAATCTCTTCATAGAAACGTATCGTCCGTTTGGTCAGTCCGCTTCTTTTCGCCACTTGATCAATTTTCATCCATTCCATTGCCAGTGCCTCCTGCTCATCAATTCATGATTTATTATACACCTTTATAACCTTAACGTAAACGTAAATGTTCTCACTCTTGATTTTTCTCGTGTTTTGATGCAAAATAAATAGGAATTATTACGATTTAAAGGAGGGATCTCATGTTTTCTTTTCCACCCAAAAAAGAACGACACCAACAATTCGGATCTGTACCGCCAAGCCTTGGAACGAAGCCTTCTCAAAAAGAGAACATGACTGACACCCAAAAGACGGAGCAGGACTTTTATTTTCATCTTGAACAAGTCGGCATCTGCCGCGTGTCTTATCCTGTACGAATTTTGTCTAAAACGGCACCGCAGGACCAAATAACTTCTGCTGACTTTGCACTGAGTACCTCCCTGAGAGCTCACGAAAAAGGCATTCATATGAGCCGTCTCACTGAACAGCTGCACTCGTTTTACGAAAGCGGAAAGCCGCTTGATGTGAATAGCTTAAAAGCATTGACAGCAGCGCTTGCCCGTCAGATGAATCAGTCATCTGCCTCGGTTCAAGTTTCCTTCCCTTGGTACATGGAAAAGCAAAGCCCAGTCACCGGGAAATCGGGTTTGATGCATGCGACAATCACATATGACATTCATTTTCATGAAAAGGATGGATGGACCTGTCATATTGGCTGCGATGCACAAGTCACCACATTATGTCCTTGTTCTAAAGAAATTAGTGAATACGGTGCACATAATCAGCGTGGCTCTGTTTCCATTCAGGTAGAGTTGTTTGAACAAGCATCATTCCCTAACGACATGAAAGCAGCTCTTTTACATATCATTGAGTCCAATGCGAGTGCACCGCTGTATCCTGTGCTTAAAAGACCTGATGAAAAGAAAGTGACAGAAGAGGCTTATGAAAATCCACGCTTTGTAGAAGATCTCACAAGGTTAATGGCCATCGAATTATATGAGCAGCCATGGGTCAGGGGCTTTCAAGTCGAGTGTCGTAATGAGGAATCCATTCATCAGCATGATGCCTATGCGAAATGCTCTTATCAAAAAAACCTGTAGATCAACTCTACAGGTTTCTTATTTCTTAGTCATGACTCTCTAATTCCTCAATCATCAGCGATAGTTCTGTCCAGCGGTCCATTGCTTGTTCTAGTTCTTCAGCAACGGCTTTTTGTTCGTCCATCAGCTCTTGAATTTTTCCAAAATCACTGCCTGCCTCCGCAATGCTTGCTTCAAGCTGCTGGTGTTTTTCCTCTAATGCCTGAATCCGGTCTTCAATTCCGTCCCATTCAAGCTGGTCTTTATAAGAAAGTTTTTTTCTCTTTTTAGGCGCCGCTTCTACTTGTTTCTCAGCAGGCTTTGTCTCTGTCCGCTTCGCCTCTTTTTCTTGCTCCATGTAATCGCTGTAAGCACCTTGGAAGTGTGAAATGCGGCCATTACCTTCAAAGACAAGCAGACGGTGAACCACTCGGTCTAAGAAATAACGATCATGCGATACGGTCATAACAACGCCAGGAAACTGTTCTAAATAATCCTCTAAAATGCTGAGGGTCTCCGTATCAAGATCGTTCGTCGGCTCATCTAAAAAGAGAACATTTGGTTCTTCCATTAAGACTTTCAATAAATACAATCTGCGGCGTTCTCCCCCTGACAGCTTGCGAATAAACGTCCGCTGCATGGATCTTGGGAATAGGAACCGTTCTAGCATTTGCTCTGCTGTCACGATGGCGCCATCAGATGTCTTGACGATCTCAGCTGTTTCCTTGATGTACTCAATGATGGTCAGTTCTTCATCCATTTCCTTGTGATCCTGCGTGTAATAGCCAATGCGAACGGTTTGTCCAATCGTCAATTGTCCTGTAGTCGGTTCTATTTTACCCGCTAGACAGTTAAGAAGAGTCGTTTTGCCGACTCCATTCGGTCCGATAAATCCAATCCGGTCGCCCGGCACGACTAAATCTGTAAACCGCTCCACAAGGGTCTGGCCAGCAAATGAAATTGATAAGTCTTCTGCCTCTATGACTTGTTTTCCTAGGCGGTGCGAGCCGATAGCGAAATCAAGCTCTCCTTTCGCATCAGGCCCTTTTTGATCCATCAGCTCTTCGGCTCTGCCAATGCGAGCTTTTTGCTTCGTCGTTCTTGCTTTTGCCCCTCTTCTCAGCCATGCAAGTTCTCGTCTGAGTAAGTTTTGACGCTTCGTTTCTTTCACCTGAGCTTCTGCTTCTCGTTCGGCTCTTTTTTCTAAAAAGACTTCATAATTTCCTTTATACGTATAGAGCTGCCCTTGATTCAATTCATAAATTCGGTTGGCCACACGGTTTAGGAAATAACGATCATGCGTCACCAGAATGACAGCACCGCTGTATTGACTCAAATATCCTTCGAGCCATTCAATCGTTGCATTATCGAGATGGTTGGTTGGCTCGTCTAAAATCAGCAATCCCGCGGGCTGAATTAAATTTTTAGCAATCGCGACACGCTTTTTCTGTCCGCCTGATAATGCATGAACAGAGCGGCTCACATCTTTGACACCAAGCTTTGTCAAAATCGTTTTTGCTGACAGGTTCGCATCCCATGCGTCTTCCTGATCCATTCGATTTTGCATACGCATGAGCGCTTCTTGTTTTGCTTCATTTTGCGGATCATGCTCTAAATCGGCTAGCGCCTTTTCATATGCCTTCATCGTTTGAATCATGGGTGCCGTTCCAGAAAAAATGTAATCAAGAATCGTTTCATCCCCGCTCATTTCAGGGTCTTGCTCGAGAAATTCGATATCAAGTGTCCCTGCTTTCGAGATGTCACCCTCCTCATACGATTCAAGTCCCGCAATGACCTTTAGGAGCGTTGACTTTCCTGTTCCGTTTGGTCCAATCAACCCGATGCGTTCCTTTTGTTCTATATGAAAAGAAATATGATCAAACAGCGTTTTCTCGCCATATGTTTTATATAATCCTTCAACATTCAATAAACTCATTTTTATCAGCCCTTACATAGATTCTCCCTTTATTTTAAATCAGCCGGTAGCAGAAAACTAGTTTTAAAAAACCCGCTGCTGAAAAGAATGTTTCCTTTTGCTGCTCGATACACTATGAAGAGGTGATCTAAAGATGGTAACCATTAGCTTATGTATGATTGTGAAAAATGAAGAGGAAGTATTGGCGGATTGCCTTTCCTCTGTTCAAGACATTGTAGATGAAATGATCATCGTTGATACAGGATCAACAGATCGTACGAAGGAGATTGCTCACTCCTTTTCAGCACAGGTACTTGATTTCGAATGGGTTCAGCACTTTGCAAAAGCCCGCAATTTCGCTTTCTCACATGCAACGAAAGAGTATATTTTATGGCTTGATGCTGACGATGTTCTGCTTGAAGAAGACCGTCAAAAACTTCTTCATCTCAAAGAGACACTTGATCCTTCGGTGGACGCCGTCTCAATGTTTTATCATGTGGGATTTGATGAAGACGGTCAGGTGAATTTTAAATATAGAAGAAATCGCCTTGTGAAGCGTGCCTTGAACTTTCAGTGGTACGGGGCCGTACATGAGTTTCTTCAAGTGTATGGCAACATCTTTCCAGCCGATATAGCCGTCACACATCAAAAGCGCAAGAAAACAACCACTGGTGAGCCCGGGCGCAATCTTCGAATTTATGAAGACATGCTCGCAAAAGGAGAGGACATGACGCCACGTGATCTCTTTTACTTTGCCAATGAATTAAGAGATAACAGGCAGCATGTCAGGGCGATTCGTTTTTATCATGAATTTTTAGCGACAAAACAGTGCTGGATTGAGGATGAAATTCGCACATGCCAATATTTAGCCGACTGCTATTATGCGGTAGGCTTCGAGGAAGCGGCTTTATCCTCATTATTACGTTCTTTCTTATACGATCAGCCCCGTCCAGAATTTTGCTGCCGGATCGGGGATCATCTAAAAATACAAAATAAACATCAGGCAGCGATCTTTTGGTATGAGCAGGCGCTGAAGGCTCCTGAAAACGAAACAGCCTTCACACTCACACAGTATAAAACGTGGTATCCACATCTCCAGCTTTGCTATTGTTATTATCAGCTCGGCGATTTGGAAAAAGCCAAGACACATCACCTTGCCTCCTACGCCCATTACCCCACTCATCCAAGTGTGCTGATCAATGAAAAAATATTTGCTGAACAGACATAGATCCCCCGTCACCACATCCGCCTTCCACCTGCCAGCGGATGTCTCTTTTTATGCACAAATTCGATTGTGATGTTTAACACTTTAGTGATTTAAAGCGTTTTTCAACCAATTGACTAAATTGTCAATTACGCATATACTAACATTCGTCTTACGAAAAGATTTATCCATTAGGAGGTCAACATGAGTTCTTTATTTCGAAAAAAGTCTCTCGACCAGCTCATGCTTGAAAGTCAAACGAAGCGGCTTAGCCGATCGTTAAATACGTTTGATTTAATCTTGCTTGGCATTGGCTGCGTGGTCGGGACTGGTATCTTTGTGATTACGGGGGTTGCGGCAGCAAAGGATGCGGGACCTGCGATTATTATATCTTTTATTTTGGCTGCGATCGCATGCGCCCTTGCTGCTTTTTGCTACGCTGAATTCTCCTCGTCCATTCCTGTGTCAGGAAGCGTCTATACGTATTCCTACGCCACACTTGGGGAATTTCTCGCCTTCTTAATGGGCTGGGATCTCATGCTTGAATATGTCATTGCGCTCTCTGCTGTAGCAAGTGGATGGTCGTCCTATTTTCAATCACTGCTCAGTGGATTCGGTCTGCACATACCGAAGGCTTTATCAGCTGCACCTGGAGCCGCTGATGGTGCCGTCTTTAACCTTCCAGGCGCACTTATTATTTTACTCATCACCTTTATCGTCTCAAGAGGCGTCAAAGAAAGCACGAAGCTGAATAACATCATTGTGTTAATCAAAATTGCCATCGTCCTTCTCTTTATCATTTCAGGCTTTGCTTACGTCAAACCTGAAAACTGGACACCCTTTATGCCGATGGGCTTTGAAGGAGTGATCGCAGGCGCGGCAACAGTCTTTTTTGCTTATCTCGGATTTGATGCGATCGCCAATGCATCTGAAGAGGTCAAAAATCCGCAAAAGGCGATGCCGGTTGGCATTATCGGAGCGCTCGGTGTTTGTACCGTTTTATACATCGGTGTGTCCTTTGTCTTAACCGGCATGGTTCACTATACGAAACTGAATGTCAGTGACCCTGTCGCATTTGCTCTTCAAGTCGTTGGCCTTCATAGTGTGGCAGGTATCATATCAGCCGGTGCCATTATTGGGATCACAACGGTTTTAATTGCCTTGGTCTATGCGCAGGTTCGCTTAACCTTTGCGATGAGCCGCGATGGACTCATGCCAAAAGTTTTCTCAAATGTTCATCCAAAATCGCAAACACCCGTTGCCAACACTTGGCTGACAGGTGCTGTCGCAGCATGTATCGTAGGTTTTGTGAATTTATCGACGCTTGCGAATTTAGTGAGTATCGGTACACTTGCAGCCTTTACGGTGATTTCAATTGCCGTCATTGTTTTACGGAAAAAGCACCCGAATGTCAAAGCAGCGTTTAAAGTACCATTCGTGCCTGTTCTTCCGATTATCAGTGCGGTCATTTGTATCACACTTGCGACGACCCTTTCATGGGTGACTTGGAGAGCCTTCCTTATCTGGGTAGCCATTGGTGTCGTTGTTTACTTCACCTATGCAAGACGAAAAAGCCATCTTAATGAAACACATTAGAAAAGAGACACGGGGTTTCCCGGTCTCTTTTTTTTGCTTAAATCACGCTGTTTTTGGCTGAATTTGAGTCCACCATGTCTGGATCTAACACGCTTATTACACGCCAAAGGACACTCACATCAAAAAATCCACACCACCACCGAAGCCAAAAGAAACAAAAACACCGACGGTCTCGATTCGATCAAAGCCATCTTCTTAACCCGCTCAGCTTTTAAACACAATCGGGAGCCAGAAATACACCGCAAGGACAATCGCCACAATACTGATGATATTTAACCAAAAGCCTGCCCTGACCATATCAGATATTTTCAGCACGTCCGCACTAAAGACAGCGGCGTTTGGCGGTGTGGAGATCGGCAGCATAAACGCACATGAAGAAGCCAAAGCAGCCGCAGCCATTAACCCATATGGCTCCATACCAATCGCAAGCCCAAGCCCTACCGTAATCGGAATAATCATATTGGCAACAGCTGTATTCGACATAATTTCAGTCATAAACAAAATCGCTCCCGTTAAAATGATCAACAGCACGATATACGAAAGCCCATTTAAATGCTGTAGATTTTCCCCAATCCATCCCGTTAGATTGGTTTCTGCAAAGCCCGTAGCGAGCGAAAGCCCACCTCCAAACAAAAGCAAAAGCCCCCACGGCAGCTGTTTCATATCCTGCCATTCTAATATTCTCTCTCCATTTGTTGCTGGAATGAGAAATAACAGCATGGCACCGAAAATGGCGATAGACGTATCAGATACGGTGATCCCTCCAAACAAAAAGAGCTTAAAAATCCACAAAAACGCCGTCATGAGAAAAACAACAAACACCCATTTTTCCTCTTGTTTCATTTTTCCTAAATTCTCTAATCCCTTTCGAATGAACGCTACACTCATTTCACCTGTGTGCTCTACCTTGAACTGTACCTTGGTCAAATACAGAAATAAGAGAATGAGCAGAATCATCGCAACAGGAAAACCAAACAAAAACCATTCAAAAAACATAATTTCCCGATCTAGCAGTTTTTTTGACATCGCAGCAAACACCGCATTTGGCACAGATCCGACAAGTGTTGCTAGACCACCAATTGACGCTGAATACGCAACCGACAATAAGATGCTTTTACTGAATCGATCAAGAGATGGACCAGATAAGATTTCATTAGCCTTGACCTCTTTAATCACTGCAAGTGCCACTGGGAGCATCATCAGGGCTGTCGCTGCATTCGAAATCCACATAGATAAAAAAGCAGTCGCGATCATGACACCTAATACAATGCGGTCACTTCTTGTGCCAATCACCCTCAAAATGTGTAAGGCCATTCTTCTATGTAAGTTCCATTTTTCAATGGCAATTGCGATCATAAATCCTCCCATGTACATAAAGACGATCGGATCTCCATAAGCCCTTGATGTCTGTTCCATAGAAAGCCCGCCAAGTGTCGGCAGTAGGATGATGGGCAATAAAGATGTTGCAGGTATGGGCAGTGCTTCTGTCACCCACCATGTTGCCGTCCAAGCCGTAATGCCCAAGACTACCCTCGCAGCATAGGTCAATTCATCTTCAGGTATGAGAAACAGAACGAGCAAGAAGAGTGTCGGTCCAAGAATAAGTCCAATTACATTCACTTTTTTATAAACGATAACAATTCCCCCCTATTGAAAGCGCTTGTCATATTTTTTCTAATTTTCCACATTCGATGATCTCTTAAGAAATCCTTTAAATCATATGAAAAAATGAAGATATCTTTCATAAAAACAGCTGTCATTTTACTCCCATTTTCAAAACCATGACATGATGCCTTGGTCTATTTTCATAGGAGAAACTATACAAATCATGTGCAATCACTGTAAAATATAGAAGATCTAATCAAAAATTGAGGTGTTTTCATTGTATAAGGATCAAAGAAAATCATTTTGGAAACAGAAAAAATTTATTATTCCTCTTCTTAGCATCATCGTGATAGCAGCTGCTCTCTTTTTCTTAAAAGATACTCTTTTCTCAAAAGAAAAAGAGGCTTTAAAAGCGGCTGAATCCTTTACGAAACAATTGGAGAAGAAAGACTTTACGAAGCTGGTGGATGAGGTAACGAGTGCGTCTTTGAAAGCCAATGACTTCTCAAAAAAACAACTAGCCGAAAAATATGACAATATCTTTAACGGAATTGGTGCTTATGATCTGAACATATCAAAGCTCAACGTCGAAAAACAGGACAAAGGAAATGGGTATCAATTTTCCTATGATGTGACAATGAAAACGTCTTTTGGCAAGCTGCACAAGCTTTCTTACAAGGGCGTTCTCTCAGAAGAAGATGACAAGTGGAAAGTGGACTGGAAGCCAAATCTCATCTTCCCGCAAATGGAGAAGGGAGATACTATCAAAGTCAAATCAGACCCTGCTGTCCGTGGAAACATTGTAGACCGAAAAGGGCGTACGCTGGCAGAAACAACTGGTGGAAACGCACTTGGCATCATCCCAGGTAAACTCGGGACAGGGAAAGAAAAAGAACGCAATATCAAAAAAATCAGCAAGGCGTTTGATATAGACGAAGAACTGATTGACAATCAGCTGAAACAAGCATGGGTCACAGACGACACGTTTGTCCCGCTCAAATCAATGTTAGAGCAAAAGCCGATTCCAAAGGATGTAATAGGCGTCACCTATCAATCGAAGGAAATGCGTTACTATCCTTATAACGAAGCCGCCGCCCATCTCACCGGCTATGTCGGAAAAGCAAATGCAGATGATATCAAAAGAAATCCGGCATTAAAAGCAGATCAAATCATCGGCAAAACCGGCCTTGAATTTACGTTTGACAAAAACCTGCGTGGACAAGATGGCGGAAGCATTCTGATCGTCCATGATGAAACAGGCATTGAAGAAACATTGCAAAAATCAGATCGAAAAGATGGAAAAACAGTGAAGCTGACCATTGATGCTTCTTTACAGAAAAAAACCTATGAACAGCTAAAAGGTGAAAAAGGGGCCGTCACGATAATGAATCCATCATCGGGGGATCTATTAGCGCTTGTCAGCGCCCCTTCCTACGATGTCAATCTCATGACAAACGGGATCACACCTAAGCAATATCAGGTATACAGTGAAAACCCAGACCTCCCATTCCAAGCCCGGTATGCGAGCCGGTATGCACCAGGGTCTACATTCAAAACCATTACAGCGGCCATCGGGCTGGAAACAGGTGTCACAAAACCTAATAAAGTACGCACCATTCATGGACTGAAATGGCAAAAGGATCAATCTTGGGGCAATTATCGAATTACACGGGTTCACGATAAAGAAAACGTAAATATGGTCGATGCCCTCGTGTACTCAGACAATATTTACTTCGGACAGGAAGCACTGGAAATTGGCAAAGACACCTACGAGAAAAAAGTAAAAGCATTTGGATTTGGCGAAGATTTGCACATGCCATTTACAATGAAACCAGCACAAGTATCAAACGACGGCATTCAATCGGACATCTTACTTGCTGACTCTGCCTATGGCCAAGGCGAATTACTCATGTCACCGATTGAACAAGTACATGCCTATTCTCCATTTGCAACAGGAGGCAAGCTTGTCTATCCTCGAGTCGTTCAAGATGAAAAAACAGCATCACCAAAACAAATCATCAAAGAAGACTCGGCAAACACAGTGAAAGACGCGCTGACTCAGGTCGTGACCAGTCCAAACGGTACAGCTCACTCCTTACAAATTGAAGGAGCTGATATTGCCGCTAAAACAGGAACGGCAGAGCTGAAGAGCAAACAAGGGGCAACAGACGGTTCTGAAAATGGATTTTTACTTGCATTTAATCCTAAAAAAGAAGATTACGTCCTCGTCGGCATGATTGAAGGTGTGAAAAACCGCGGCGGAAGCGGACTCGTCATTCAAAAAATGAAGCCTGTGATCGCATCTTTTTATCAATAACCCTTTAGAGACACAAGCACTTGTGTCTCTTTTTTCTAAATCATGACAATTTGCTATTGTTTTATAGTTCACCTTATGAATAAAATGAGAAGAATGCAAAATAGAAAACAGTTGAATGAAAGGAGGAAGTCTCATTGGCTATTGCTGCTCGTACAAAGGATAAACCTCAAAATTCTGTCACCGGATCAACGGTTTACCCCATTTTATTGATTATTGGCATTTGCCATATGCTGAACGACACATTGCAAGCCGTTATTCCTGCGATGTTCCCTATTTTAGAACGCTCAATGGGGCTGACCTTTACACAATTAGGGCTGATTGCCTTTACATTAAATATGGTCTCCTCCGTCATGCAGCCCGCTATTGGGTGGTATACAGATAAACGGCCGATGCCTTATGCACTCCCGATTGCTTTATTTTCTAGTGCTGTCGGTATATTCGGGCTTGCGTTTGCGCCTTCCTTTGCCACCATTTTGCTTTGCGTTGTCTTTATCGGACTCGGCTCTGCAATTTTCCATCCAGAGGGCTCTCGTGTTGCCAACATGGCAGCTGGTCCAAGACGAGGACTTGCACAGTCCATCTATCAAGTAGGCGGAAATACAGGTCAAGCCTTTGCTCCGCTGATCGCTGCATTAATGCTCGTCCCTCTCGGTCAGCCAGGCGTGGCTTGGTTTACGATTGTTGGAATGATTGCTGTCGGTTTCCTTCTTTATATTTCAAGATGGTACGCAGGAAGACTTCAAACCATTCGAGCTCAAGCGAAAAAGGCTCCAGCAAAAGCTGCAAGATCTGATATTCATCGTAAGTCAGCACTCACAGCACTTGGCATTATCGTCTTTCTCATCTTTGCCCGCTCTTGGTATGGGAATGCGATATCGAATTTCTATGCGTTTTATGCGATTGAACAATATGGATTGACGATTAAAGAATCACAGACTTATATTTTCTTATTTCTCATTCTAGGTGCAATAGGGACATTTTTAGGCGGGCCGCTTGCAGACCGCTTCGGCAAGAAAACCGTGATTTTAATTTCCTTATTGGCATCCTTTCCACTTGCCCTGCTGCTGCCATTTGCCGGACCTGTTTTTGCTTATGTTTTACTTGGACTAATTGGGGTCATTCTGACATCAAGCTTCTCTGTCACAGTCGTTTATGCTCAAGAACTATTTCCCGGGAAAATTGGCACAATGTCTGGTTTAACGGTTGGGCTTGCGTTTGGTATGGGTGCAATTGGATCAGTCGCTCTAGGCTCATTCATTGATGCCTTCGGTTTAACGCCTACCATGATCGGAGTCGCCTTTTTACCGATATTAGGCATCCTGGCCTTCTTACTACCTAGCGATCAAACCATCTCCAAATGGAATGAATCATAAAAAGGAGAAAACCGCTCAGTTATTGAGCGGTTTTTTCATATCTCATAAAAATGCGTGTCAGGAACGTGCTTCTTTGCAATAAACCCTTGCTGAAATTCTGGAAAGACCTTTTGCACCTGTTTAATTTTTTGATGAACCAAATCGGCATACGGAATATATAGATGATCCACTAGATTTTGTTCTGTCATATAGTAATACCAATTAAGATTAAAGGTATTCTCATCAATGATCGTAAAGGCAGAAAAATGATAGAACAAGAGTGGACATTCGTCGAGATACATATCCCCTTTCACAACTGAAAACTTGTAGTTTTCAATATTCCAAATGGCGGCATTGGCTCCTTTAGATGTCACCACATGGACCCCTTCAAAATCATCGATCCATCTTTCAACATACCGCTGATCTCCATACGTCTTATTTTCTGTATCCATTTCTACTGTACAGTGTGCAAGACAGTTTTCCTTCCATTGTGTGACCGCCTGTTTGGCAACGTCTGTGTTGCGGCAGCCGACAAATCCAGTATTAAAGCGGCCAGACAACTCATAAAAGTGATAGAACCGCTTGGAATTCATATGATCCGTCAAAAATAAATGAGCGAGCGGATTCTCTGCAAATACCGCCTCTGGATCATGATAAAAATACAAATCCGTATCCAAATGGGCGAGATAATCCGCTTCTGAGGACTCAAGGATTTTGAGCAGAAAAGCAGGCTTTAACGTCCAGCAATACTCATGGAACGTCCGATCATCTTTTGCCTTTCGCAGCGTGTCATCTTCAATGTCTTCAAGCTGTTCATATTGAACGTGCGGATGAGGGAATTCACGTAACACCTTGTAAGCCAAAGGGTCCGCACATAAAACCGACAACTTGAATGAATGGGCGGTTTGTTCAAGCGAATGAATCAGCGCCAAAAGCTTAAAAATATGGGTATTCGACACAATGGTTGTAAAATGATAAGACGCCATCTACAACACATCCACTTGAAACAAATCAACGCGTAATAGCTCTTTCGTCAGCCCTTGAATGGCTTCTACAAGCACTGTGCAGCCATATTCCTGCCGTGCAAGCTGCGCTGCTTCTGACAGCTTTTTCAAAGGGACATGCTTTGCTGTCAGCTGATCTTTTTTATCGCGTTTGATGCCTACATTCCGCTCTGTGATCAAATGAAGCAGCTCTAAAAAATAAGAAAGCAGACCATCGAATGCCGGATTTTCACGCAGCTGCCGGACCTCTTTCACAATGTCATTTGTGACGGTGTGAGAAAATGGACCAGAGAAAGCCAAATGGACATCAATGGCATCAATATTGTTGTACTTCTCGCACATATACAAAATGTTATATTTGATGTCATCAAATGACGTTAAATTACTTGGATGCTCCTGATGCACACTCATGATATCCTCTCGCAATTCAAACGAGAGACCAAGCTGATGCAGACGAATTCCTAAATCATAATCCTCAAACCCGTACCGAACGATATTTTCATCAAACATCCCGAGTGCCATGACATGCTTACGTTTGACAGAGGAGTTATTCGTAATAAAAAATCGCCACGGCAGCTCATAAGAGCCTAAATCATAGTTATACGTGCGCAAAATGTCTTTGAGAATATCAATAAACTCAGACTGCAAATCGAAGCTTTTCTCTAGAAATCCACCATTTTCAACTTCCTTCATTGATAAAAGAGGCGTTTTATCTTTCATTTTCCGCTTATACAAGCCTTGCTTTTTCAACCGATTGATATGATCCTGATCAAATGCTTCGTAAAAATAACGATAAATCCGCTTCCAGCATACACCACAAATCACAAGGTCCTCATGAACAGCATGTGCCTCCGCATGCTTTTGAATAAATTGCGGCTCTGCCAGCATATCGCTGTCATGGAATATCAGCAGGTCTCCCTCCGCCTCGCGAATGGCATGATTGCGACCCTTGGCAATCCCTTGATTGACAGGAATACGTACCTTTTTAAACGGGAAATTCACCTCAATGTTCTCAAGCATTTCCATCGTGCCGTCCGTTGACCCATTATCAGCGACAATCACCTCAAATGGAATATCCGTATCCTGAAGCGTTAAGGAAAAAAGACTCCCTTCTAAACGCTCTTTGGCATTATAGCTTGGAATAATGACGCTTACCTTTGGCTTCTCATTCATGCGTCATCCCCCTCCAATTTGGCATAGCCGTTAAACAGCGGATCGACCTTCTCAACAGATTCAATCACATGGCGCAGCACGTTTCGATAGGCTTCTTGGAAAAACGGCAGATCATTTCTCCCTTTTTCATGAATTTGCTGCATCTCATCCTTGCTCACGATGCGAAAGCCGCTGAAATGATAGCAAATGAGCGGATGCCCATCGTCCAGCAAAATACGTCCATTCTCTTCCCGATAAGAATGCTGCCCATAGTTCCAATGACCAATATTCACGCCTTTTGTTTGAATATCTTCCACTTTTTCAAACAGCTTCGGCATATGATCCAGATATCCTTGATCGCCAAACTTGCCTTCTCCCGGCGCATTTTTGCATTCCTTCAAGCATTCTTCTTTCCACCAGCTGAGGCATTTCCGGCCGGCTTCATCTCCTTTAAAATACAGGAAGCCTGAGTTATATCGTCCTAAAAGCTTCTGAAGCATCTTCACTTCCTCAGGATCGAAGCTCGGAATCACAATATCCCCTCTCGAGAGTAAAACAGAGGCATCCGGCTGATGTTGAAAAATCGCTTTCGGGCTCTCATAAAAAAATAAATCCGCATCAAGATAGGTTACGCCCTCTGCCTGCTCCTGTTCAAATAACCACTCAATCCAAATCGGCTTTAATGTCCAGCAATATTCCGAGGCATCCCGTTCCTCTTTTTTCTCCAGCAGCTCCGGCGTTTCGAGCTCCCGTACATGAACAAGATCGACATGAGGAAAATTCATTTGATGAAGCAGATCAAATGCAGCATCATCCATACATAACGTCTTGATGACAGCATCATCTTCTACTTGCTTCAATGATAAGAAAAACGCAATGGCTTGATAAAGTCTTCCACTTGATAGAACCGTACAATATATGCTGTTCATCTACTTACACCTCTATTTTTGAAAGAATTCGCGGTACCATTCAATCGTCTTCTCTAAACCTTCATCAATGGAATAGTCAGGCTTCCAATCAAGCAGCTTTCTCGCCTTTTCTGCCGACAAATATTGATGCTTAATCTCATGCGTTCCTTGGTTTAAAATACGCGGCTTCAGTTCACTGCCCATTGCCTTTAAAATCTTATCCACGAGCTCAAGCACCGTCAGCTGAATTTCATTACTAAAGTTAAATGCTTCTCCAGCGAGCCCTTTTTCCTCCATCTTCTCAGCTAGCAGCAAATAAGCCTTGACCGCATCTTCAATGTAGAAATAATCACGAATAAATGTCCCATCACTTCTAATTTCAGGTGCCTTTCCTTCTAGCACAAGCTGGATGGTTTGCGGAATGATTCTGTTGAAATTTAAATCCCCGCCCCCGTATAAATTGCCGCAGCGTGTAATACAAACCGGAAGACCATATGTGTTGTAATACGTGTGAGAAATTAAATCTGCACAGCTCTTCGATACATCATACGGATGTTTCCCATTTAACGGCATATCTTCATCGTATGGAAGCTGCTCCTGATCGCCGTATGCTTTGTCACTTGATGCAACGATGACTCGTTTGATCAGCGGCTGTCTTCTGCAAGCCTCCAGTACATTCCATGTCCCTAAAATATTGGCTTCAAATGTAGAAACAGGGTGTCTATTTGCGACCCCAACAATGGCCTGCGCCGCCAAATGGAAGACAGTATCAATTTCGTATTCTCCTAACGCACGTTCAATCGTTTGCATATCCTCCAATGCACCTTGCACCACATTCATCTTTTCGAATTGACTGCCTTGATATAAATTCGATCGAGGCACCTGATCACGCACAAGTCCAGTTACGTTTGCACCTTGATCAATCAATTCCTTGACGAGATAGCTTCCCAATAGTCCTGTACATCCAGTCACAAATACGTTTTTCCCATTCCAAAATCCGCTCATGCCGTCACCAAACCTTCCATGGTTGTTTTCCATTTGTCCACATGCCATTGATTTCCTTCAGGTTCTTATACGTATCGATCGCTGTCCAAAATCCGTGGTGCTCATAAACCGCAAGCTCTCCATCATTCGCCAGATTTTGAAGAGGCTCCGCTTCAAACACGCATTGATCATCGTCTGTCAAATAGTCAAATACCTTTGGAGACAACACAAAAAATCCTCCATTGATCATCCCGATACTGTCTGTCTTCTCAGAGAAGGATTGTGCCATCCCGTTATATACCTTCAACGTCCCGTACTGTGACTTCTTTTCAATTCCTGTGACAGTCGCAGCAGCCCCAAGATCCTGATGACGCTTCAGCAGATGAAACATATTGATATTGGCAAGTCCATCACCATACGTCATCATGAATGTCTCATCCCCAATGTAGTCCTGTGCCTGCTTTAACCGTCCGCCTGTCATCGTCTCCTCACCCGTATCTAAAAAGGTAATTTTCCAGTTCTCTAACTTTCCTAAAAGCTTCATTTCTCCTGTTGCCATATCCAGCTGCATGCTGTGATGCCGCCAGTCGTAGTTCAGAAAATATTCTTTGATCTTCTCTCCTTTATATCCAAGCAATAAGATAAACTCATCTACTCCGTAATACTGATAGATTTTCATAATATGCCATAGAATAGGCCGATCTCCGATCATAGCAAGTGGTTTAGGAAGCGCTTGTGTGACCTCACTCATTCTCGTTCCCTTTCCTCCGCAGAGAATGACTGCTTTCATCTTCTCCCCTCATCTCTCTATGAAAATTTTTGATTGAAAACCTTATCTTTATGCGGAAAATCAGTACATGTACCCTCAGACTTTGTCCGACATCAGGTTTTGAATCTACTCTATTCATATGTCGAAATGAGAGATGGTGCCACCTAGCATTTAACTATTTTTACAAATAAAAAAAGAGCGAGATTTGTATTCTCGCTCTTTCAAAGTTTAAATTGTATATTATCAGGGTAGATGGTATGATAAACATGTGCATCATCAGCACAAACAGCCTCTTTTTATAAAGAGACTACTAGATGGAATGAATTCAAGTGGCAGCTTGCTTCATTCTCAATATGAATCACGGAGGTGAATTCCCATGGCACAAAACGTACTTTGTGAAGTGAACTCTTGCCGTTTTTGGGCTGATAACAGCTGTACAGCTTCTACCATTAAAATTGGTAAAAACACAATGACTGATGTGACTCGCAATGCTGAAACTGATTGCGAAACATTTGAAACAAAATAAGTTGTTTTTCTGAGATGAAGGAACTGGCAGGTTCCTTCTTTTCTTTTATCATTCTATCAAGAATGATAATTATTATCAAGTGTTTTTCACTAAACATTTCTCGGGAAATAATGACACGATATTTCTCCATTCGTTGACGATTTTCACTCCTTTTTCTATACTCAACATATCCGAAGAAGAAAAAGTGGTGACCAATCAATGGATTTTACGATACGTTTTCTATCATTCTTTGTCGTAGAAATCGAAGGCAAAGATGAACAAGCAAATAAACGGTTCAAGCATTATCAAACATTAGATCAAGAGGAATTTGAACAAAGTGAGCTGAAGGACTTTTTAGATGGTGAGCTAAAAAAAATCGTCAAACGAAAAGTGGACAGACACCCTAAATCAGAACAAGTACCGACCAAAATTGGCCGATTCATTGTCGAACCCGGTCATGAACTCGATTCAAATCCAAACTACAATTTATTTCATCAGACGAGATTTGCCGATACAAAAGAAGTATTTAATGAATGCAGCGAACAGTTTGTTTGCACGTATTTAGATACAAGTGCTGTCAGAGGCGGCGTTTTTTTAGTTGCGTCTGCCGTCCCTAAAAAGTACTTCGATGACTCCTTTGTCTTTATTATGAAATGCGATTTTGAACAGAAAGTGGCTTCTATCGCTGATACATCTACCTTGATCAAAAAAGTCGAAATGGCCATTACAACAAAAAATATGAAATCGATTCAATATCCGTTTATGCCAGAAGAGGGCATGACAGAGGAAGCTGAAGTGAAAATTCACCAATCCTCACATGCGCGTTATTTTGAGGACTTTCTGAAATTCGTCGAATACGGGGAATCTATGCCCGAAATCATGAAATCACAGGTCATGAATATGGTGCAGGAACAAGTATTTGAAACATTACAGGATGAAAGTGAAGAATTAAAGCAGTTCGAAGAGGATCTTGAAATATGGGAAGCGAGTGAAAAACGAGAAATTAGAGAAACACTCGATACAGAACAGGTCACACTAGCAGCTTCTCACATTGTGGAACAAACCCCTGATATCACAATGAAAATGCGTCTAGGTGAAACAGAAATCAAAGGACTTCTCGCGGACTTTGGCCACTCGATCCATATTGCGAAGGTCAACAATCGATATGTCGTGCTCGTTGAAGCAGACCAAATCGTCTTCGAAAAAGGAAGCACACCTGTTGAATTCCATAAACCAAATGGATTAAAAGAGGTTGTCAGCCACCTGACGCAAAAAGCCTACGATTCAGACATAGAATAAGAGAATATGACTGCCTCTGCGATCAGCTGCATGAGGCAGTTTTTTTATATAACGCTTCATTTTTTACACTGCACGAGAAGAAACATGCAGCTGCCCGCCTCTTGCCCACATGCTGACAAGCATTAAGCTTATGATGAGCATCAGCCAAAAGACACTGTTTGTTCCGAAAAACTGAATCAACGTATATCCGCACAAAGGCCCTAAAGCAGCACCCATATCTTGAACAAAAGAATAGCTTGCGAGAAAGCGGTTCTTATCTGTTTGAGCAGAGGCTTTTTGAAAGGCAAGTGTATCGGTGAACGTTGTTACAATCGTTGCCAGCAGCTGAATCAAAAGCAGCATCAATAGGAACCAGCCGCTTACCTTCAGCATGACCCCAAGAAAACTGAGCCCTCCAAATGAAAGAAACATCCAGCATAGCATTCGTTCCTTCATCACAAGCCGATCAAACCATTTGCCTGTTCTCGGTGCGACAAATGGTTCCCACCCCCACCTGATTGCTTGAATGACACCGCTTAAAGCCGAAGCTCCGATGACAAAGCCAAATAGAGCAAATTCATCCTGATCGATCTTTGCTTCAATGACATGACTCAGCGTGGATGCGAATAAACCTTGTATAATAAGTGCGACCAGCATGCCTGTTATCAGTACTTTTACAACATCTCGTGCAAACCACTTCTGTTTGATGCCATGATACATCTGCGTGCCTTCTCTCTTTTCAATTTCATCCAAAGATACATAAAAAACGCACCCTATCAATGTGAGTAAACCAAAGACAAGCGTCATGGACTGGAAGCCGAACAAGCTGGCGAAAATCCCGCCAAATAACATACCAAATAAACTGCCAAGCCGGTAAAGCCCATTATAAAGACCCGTCAAATGTCCTTGTGAGCCTTCGTCCATTTCAGCCAAAACCCTCATCCCGCTCATACGGAGTAACGTCCAAGCAAGCCCCCATGCGCAGCGGCAGATCAGCAGCAGCCAAAAACCACTCATCCCATATAATGCCGTGGTCACTGACGCGATCAAAATCGCCATTAATACACCGGTCTTCATTGGGATATAGCGATAGAGCCACCAAACGACAGGCGCTAGCGGAATGCGAATGAATCGGTTGATGGACAGCAGTAACCCGACCTCCCAAATAGATGATAAACCAATCTCTTTCCAATAGACTGGAAGAACAATATAGAGCATTGAATCCCCAATAAGTGCAAATGCTGTGATGAGCGATATTGACACAACTTGCTTTTGACGATGATCCATTTTCCCTTCCCCCTTCGCTATCTTTACGATAAGGGATGCTTTATAATAAATCTAATGAATGTTTTTGATTAAACCATTAAAATAATTGATAGGTGGTGCAAAGTTGAATTTACATGCCCTTCGGATTTTTGCAAAGGTCGCAGAGACTAAAAGCGTCACACAAACAGCAGACGCACTATCTTTGACACAGCCAGCTGTGACGGCTCAGCTTAGAAGCATTGAACGAGAGATCGGTTTTCGCCTTTTTAAACGAAACGGCCGAGGAATTGCGCTCACAGAAATGGGAAAGATGCTGTATCCTTATGCCCGGCAAGTGTTCGAGGCTGAAAAGGAAGTAGAATATCAGATCACGCTATTACAAAATGGGAAAAAGGGGCGCCTCCGCATCGCTTCTACCTACGTACCACTCAACTTTTTACTGCCTGATTGGCTCGCTGCTTTTAAAACATCATCACCACAGACAGAAATCGAATTAAAAAGCGGAAACTCCGCTCAAGTGATAGACAGCCTGCTTCAATATGAATCAGATGTGGCCATCGCTGTAATTGAAGATTTGGATCATGAGGAGATCGTTACCTCCCATTTGACGAATTTAAGCTATGATTTTATTGTGCCAGCAGACCATCCGTTAAACGGAAAAACCGTCCCGCTAGAGCGCCTGAGCCTGGAGCCTTTTTTAATGCGTGAAGAAGGCAGCTCCACAAGAGATAAGCTCTTTTCCCTTTTCACCTCGAAAGGAATTAAAAAACCGACTGTTGATTTACAATTCAGCGGTGTTCATGAAGCGATTCAAATGATCAAAGCTGGCTATGGGATCACACTTGTTCCCCGTGATGCGGTTCAAGGCAGTCTCAAGCGGAAAGAGATTGGGCGCGTATATATCGAAGGCATAGAAATCGTCAGACCCGTTGTTATCTGCAAACGGGCGAATGATCTTGAAGAAAATAGAACAGTGGATGCCTTTCTGCAAATGAAAGATATCGGTCCATTTAAGGCGCCTGCTGCAAATTAAAAAAGTGCCTGCATAAGAAACAGGCACTTTTTTTCTATTCGGCTGGTTGAACAATGTCATACGGTACAGCCTTTGAGGCTTTCACTAATTGTTCTGGTGTGATGAGGATTTCATTTCCCCATTCGCCTGCTCCAACGCCTAATACCTCTTCCTCTAATAACGAAGCTTCGATGATGGTGCGGAAGCCTTCTGGCTGCCAGCAAAATGGCGGTATCGAGCCAATTCGGTAGCCCGTCACTTCCAGAACCTTCTCTGGTGATGCCATTTTAATATTACGAGAGCCGGCCGCTTTCTTTAGTTTCCCTGACTTAATATGCTGGTCTGCGCCAACCATCACAAGCAGCTGCTCCCCTTCCCCTGTTTCAAAAATCAATGTTTTGATCATTTGTCTTTCACGAAAACCAAGGGCTGCTGCTACATTTGCGGCTCCCTTCTCTGTTTCGGAAGAAAATGTTTTGATCTCATATGGGATGCTGTGCTGATTCAAGAATTCATGTGCTGGCAGTACTTTCATTGATTTGAACCCCTTTCCTTGCGATGTCTTTCATTTAGCTTATCACAATCCTCTCATCCTTAAGTTGTATTTTTCAATGAAAAGCCTCTGGGTCCTTCATCACCATGCTATACTGAACTTGTTTTTGAAAAGGAGCCGGTTGGATATGGGAAACAAGTTTTGGTATTATACAGGCAGTAAAAGCCTTCTCATGCTAAGTGATATTCTATTTGTGATGACGATCACGTTTGTGATCTATCAAGATACACAATCTGTTGCCTATGCGGCTCTATTTCCGCTAATAAGAACGCTATGCCAGCTATTAGCTGGGCTCATCTCTCCTGTTTTGGCAGATCACTTTCAAGCGGGTCGGCTGTTGAAATGGGTCCCGCTTTTACGTCTTGTGATGCTCATCGTGTTTACAGCCCAATTTCATTTCTTTCAGCAGCATATGGTCTGGCTGTTTGGTGCGCTTATTCTCATTTCCATCACAGGTGGATTCATCAGTCCTTTATTACAGGCCATCATGCCGATGCTTGTGCCAGCAAATCAGCTTGTGAAAGCGAACAGTACAGCCTCCATTTTTCATCAAACGGTGCAAATCGCCGGTTATTCGTTTACTGGAATGCTCGTCCTGTTGATTGGTCCTTTTTATTTAATGTGGATTACTTGTTTCATGATTGTGTTGTCTTATTTGTTTTTCATCCCTGTTTTTCCTCTTCTCAAGCAAGAAGACACGGTTCGAAAAGCAAATAAGATGAACAGTTTCAAGGATGGCTGGACGATCATTTGGACAAACAAAACAATTCGCACCCTGACCTTTATGGATGTGTGTGAAAATATAGCGGGTGCTGTGTGGATCGGGGCGATTACGCTTGCCTTTGTAACACAAGATTTAAACGAAAGTGAAGATTGGTGGGGGTTTATCAATGCCGCTTATTATACAGGCGCCATTCTAGGCGGGCTCTTGGCTGCGTGGATAAGCCGGTTGATTCAAAAGCAGCTTCTTCTCTTTATGGCAGCTGGTTCATTCATTTATGCAGTGCTGACTATTGTCTTTTCACTGAATAGCCTGCCGTGGCTTGCTTTGCTGCTTTGCATTTTGATGGGGCCTGCTTATCAAATTCGAGATGTTTCGCAGCAAACCATTCTTCAAACGGAAACGCCCGTCCGAGATTTATCAAAGGTGTACTCGGCTCATTACGTCCTTTCTTCTGTATCTGTCGGTTTATCTATTTTCTTTGTTGGATTGATTGCAGATGCATTCGGAGCGAGGACTGTGTATTTGCTAGGCGGTTTGTTTGTGCTCATCTGTTCGGGGATTGCCATCCTCACTTTTATGAGACAGAAAAAAAAGAGCGGCTGATTCATGCAGCGGCTCTTTTACTTTTTCTTTAACATCGCGAACATGTCACGAGCCATCGCTTCTAAAATATACACAACTGGCGTCTGTGTCGTAATATTGGCTCTGTGAACCCGTTCGTCTGTCACGTAATAAGCAATATTTAAATCGGAAATGCGCGAAATCGTACAGTGCTGATTGTTTGTAATACTAATGATTTTGCTTCCTTCTCTTTTTAACTTCGAAATATGATCAATCGTAATACGGTTCTCCCCTGATACAGACAGCACAATGGTGACACTATTGTCTAAATACTGCATATTCATCGGGAAAAACGGATCATTGATGTAAAATGAAAATTTCTCAAGACTCGAAAAATACCTCGCCCCATACTGTGCCAAAATACCAGAGCTGCCAGTTCCGATAAACAGCACATTTTTTGCATCGGCAATGAGCCTTGCTGCCTCCTTAATTTTCCCTTCAAAGTCCCCTTTCAGTGTGCGTTCAATAAATTCATATAGAAAGTGCTGTGTGCTTTTTAAAGTAGGAGTTTGCTCTGATTCTAAATACATTTTGAGTTTCACTTTAAACTCTGAAAAGCCTTCACAATTCACTTTTCGGCAAAAGCGAAGGACAGACGAGGTGGAAATATGGGCAGCATCTGCTAAATCCCGAATTCTCATATACACGACCTTTTCACTGTTTTCCATGATATATCGGTATAAAGCGCTTTCTAGTTCATTAAAGCTGGAAATGACCTCACTTGAAAACATCTGACTTCCCCTTTCTCCAACAGCATGTCACAATGTGTTTCTTTTATGTAACAAATCTCTAAATAGGGCACCCTTGCCTAAAGACGCTGAAGTCATTTACGCACTAGATGCTCTCACGATAAGCTATAGATGTACAGACAAAAGAATTGGCTTTTCTCTATTATAACATTGCGCGTTACATTATTCGGAGGTGCAGCACATGGCAAAAGGATTAAAGGTTGTCACAATTGGCGGAGGATCAAGCTATACACCAGAGCTTGTAGAAGGATTTATTAAACGATACGATGAATTTCCGATTAGCGAGCTTTGGCTTGTCGATATTGAAGCAGGAAAAGAAAAGCTTGAAATCGTCGGAAATCTTGCAAAACGAATGGTGAAAAAAGCAGGACTTCCAATCGAGGTTCATTTAACATTAGATTGCCGGAAAGCGCTTGCGGGCGCTGATTTCGTTACAACACAATTCCGTGTCGGACTTCTTGAAGCACGTATGAAGGATGAACGCATTCCTTTAAAATATGATGTCATTGGTCAAGAAACGAATGGTCCAGGAGGTCTATTCAAAGGACTTCGCACCATTCCAGTCATTCTTGATATTGTCAAAGATATTGAAGAACTGTGCCCAGACGCATGGCTTGTGAATTTCACCAACCCAGCTGGTATGGTCACAGAAGCCGTTCTTCGCTATTCAAACCATCGCAAAGTCGTTGGCTTATGCAACGTGCCAATCGGTATTCGCATGGGAATCGCCAAAGGACTTGATGTAGACGCAAGCAGAGTCGAAGTCAGCTTTGCTGGATTAAACCATATGGTCTTTGGACTCAATGTATTCTTAGATGGCAAAAGCATCATGGATCAAGTCATCGAAGACATGGCAGATCCAAACTCCAGCATGTCGATGAACAACATTCAAGCCATTCCGTGGAATGCAGATTTCTTAAAAGGGCTTGGCGTCATTCCATGTCCATATCACCGCTACTACTACAAAACAAGTGATATGCTGGCTGAAGAAAAGAAAGCAGCAGAGAATGAAGGAACTCGTGCAGAAGTCGTTCGTGCACTAGAAAATGACCTGTTCGAGCTTTACAAAGATCCTGATCTTGATATCAAACCGCCACAGCTTGAAAAACGAGGCGGTGCTTACTACAGTGATGCGGCTTGTAACTTGATTGCATCCATTTATAACGACAAGCACGACATTCAGCCGGTGAACACCATCAACAATGGTGCCATCAGTGACATTCCAAATGATTCTGCCGTTGAACTGAACTGTGTCATCACAAAAGACGGTCCTAAACCAATCGCTGTTGGCGAGATGCCTGTCGCAGTCAAAGGACTTATTTCTCAAATTAAATCTTTTGAACGTGTTGCCGCTGAAGCAGCCGTGACAGGCGATTACAACACAGCCCTTGTCGCAATGACGATCAACCCGCTCGTCCCATCTGATGCGATTGCAAAAAGCATCCTAGATGAGATGCTAGAAGCACACAAAGAATATTTACCACAATTCTTCAATAAAGTAGAAGCATAAAACAGAACCGCACTTGTCAAAAGTGCGGTTTTCTTATTTCACTGCAAAAAGCCTGTCCATCTGAGCACGATCATAGTCTAATAGCCAGTGCTGTAAGCCCTCATAGACTGGCCGAAGACGCTCAGCATCTGCCGCAATAAGATCACAGCCTCGATCATCATATAAGTGGAAAATCATCTGTTTTGTGAGATTGATGAGATAAATTTCATAACCAAGCTTCCCGTTCATAATTTGATTCGGTGCATAGAAATCCTCCTGGCATATGGCTTGTAGAAGTGGGCGTAATCGGATATCTTGCAGCTGACAAGTTAAGGTAAATCTCTCCAATGTCAGTGGCTCATCTAGTTCTGGTCTAACATAGGTCAAAAGCTCGTGACGTAATCGATTGCGTACTTGCTGGCGGACATATTTCTGATAAACTAGGAGCTTTTGCTTCGTTAATTCATGTTCATGCTGCGTATAGACATCCGTGACAAACAGAATATCGTCTTCTGATCAAAAGCATATCTGACAATTTTCAAAGCACGATCCCCTGCTTTTTCTAATACAACTGATTCTTCTCCTAATGACCAATCTGCCACTTCAAAGCGAAGCCCAAAAGGCCATTGATAAAAAAGGGACGGTGTGAGGACAAGATCAGGAAAATGACTTTTAAAAAAACTATTGGTTTGATCGCTCATCTCATGTCCTTCCATTGGTTTTATTTATTATTTTACCGTTGAAACTGATGGAAATGCAATTGGAAATAAACTGTCATTTCTTATATGATGGAAAGAGATGGAGGTGTGACCAATTGAAAAAATCAAAATGGTTTCTACAAGTGTTCCTCACAGCATTGATCACCATGTGGGTACAGACTGGACTTGATCAGGCGAACATCATTCATATCACCAATGTATGGGTCGATGCCAGCAGCTGGATCCTTATCTTCTTTGTCATCTACGCACTTTTTGAATGGGCAGCTCACGTCTTAGCAAAACGGAAAACCGCTCATCGCTGAACATCTCTTTTCATAGAGATGTTTTTTGTTGAAATTCCTCTTGCACAAGTTCATGGATGACGCCCATTCCTGCCTGGCTTCCCGCAGCTGCTGCAAGTACAAGCTGAGCAGGGCCGCCTAAATTGTCACCGCATGCAAAGACACCGCTGACGGTTGTACGTCCAAGAATATCTGTTTCAATGCCGGCATTTTTCGTCATTTGACAGCCTAATTTTTCAGCAAATGGAGCTGACTGCTTGAATTCACTTGCGACAAATCCGCCTTCTCTTTTCACCGTTTCCCCATTCGAAAGGTGAAGAGAGTGCATTTGTCCATTCTCATGATGAATTGACATAATCGGTACATCAATGACTTGAATAGAATGTGCTGATAGCAGTGCCTTATCCTCTTCAGCAAACACTTGCTGCCCATTCGTAAACACGATCAAATCCTTTGTCCAATTGGAAAGAAGTTTAGCCATATGCAAGGCGCGTGGATTCTCAGCAATTAGGGCAAGCGGCTTGTCCTTTAGCTCCCAGCCATCGCAGAAAGGACAGCTAAACAACGTCTTTCCATACACGTCATGAATTCCCTTAATCTCTGGCAGTATATCCTGAAGTCCTGTTGCCAATATGATTTTCTTCGCTTCGAATCTTTCTCCCTCTTGTGTCAGTAACGTAAAGTTGTCCTCATTGTTTTGTATCTCAACAATTCTGCTTCGCTTTATTTGGATATGAGGGTAGTTTTGAATATCTGCCTCTCCCGCTTGTCTGATCTCAAACGGTGTCATTCCATCGTTTGTAATAAATCCATGTGATTCCTGGGTCACTCGATTTCTTGGCATCTCGTCATCGAATACAATGACCTGTTTTCTGCCCCGCCCCACAACAAGTGCTGCACTTAATCCGGCTGGCCCGCCTCCAATAATGGCACAATCTAATAGCATATAAATCTCTCCTTTTTATTCAAGACTTTAAAGATTCTTAATATCTATAATTTATTCAAAAAAAATCACATTTTGAAAAATGGATTTTTTTCTGTCTGCTCAATTTGGCTAGCGATATCAACTAACCGCTTTTGACTTAGCGTTTCCTGCATTTTTGTTTCAACATCCTGCATGACCTGTTCAATCAAACAGTCATCATGAGGCATGAAAGAATCATGCTCTAAAGAACAGCGAAACAAATTCGTTTGCCCTTCTACAGCCTGAATGACGTCTAAAAACGAAATGTCTTCCTTCTGTTTCATAATGGCGTAACCACCTTTTGCACCAGGTGTTGATTCAATCAATCCTGCCTTTACAAGCTTTGTTAAAATTTTAGATAAATAGGTGGGTGAAAGATCTTGCATTTTAGCAAGAGGCTCAACGCCAATTGCTTTCCCCTTCGGCGCAAGAGTTAAAAACACCATCGTATGAAGTGCATAGTTGGTCGCTTTAGAATATTTCATAGGAACATTCCTTTCTATCTATTATAGACCTTTTATATCTGTAATTGATCATAAAAGATTCAAGAAGAAAAAGCAAGTGTTGTGGATCTGCTTCTTTTTTCATTCCACATTCCGCATTTTCTTCCGATAATAAAGGTAAGCACGAATAAAATTTTGATGAAAACTAGAAGGAGTGAAGAAAATGTCAGATCAACAGCACAATGCAGCACACGAAGAAGAAGAGGAATTCAATGTATACGACATGCTTCCGCCCGCAGGAACAATCATTGGTGAAGCAACAGAAGAAGAGATGGAAGCTGCGGCAGCATTAGAAGTGAGACATGTCGCGTTCATGCGCCTTCAAGACATGTTCATTCAATTTGATGGCTCGTCTTACAAAGACTTATTAAAAGACTTCCAAGAATTCGAATATGATTCTACAAAATTCTGGAGAGGTATTGCTAAACGACTTCAAATTCCATACGAATGGCCAATCCGACTCGACCACGCAAACGGTCCAATTTATATTGGTGAAACAGAGGATAGCCGTGAGATTGAGGAGAGTGCAGAGTAAGGAATTGGTGACCCCCCTTTTTGGTGAGGGGGTCTTTTAGTACCCAGTGAAAACCGCTTTGTCGCCATCACAAAAAAAGCGGAATACATGGTTGAAAAAACAAATAAGCATATGAGCGATGTAACGCCCATATTGCTTATTCTCATGTTATGTTAACTCTGGCCAAAAAGCTTTATTTGCCAAAATTAAGTCGTCTAATATATCTTTTGCTACTTTAGCACTCGGCACCGTTTTCGATAATGTGATGGCCTGCCATAGTTTTTGATAGGAACCTTCTTCAAATGCTTCTACTACTAATTTTTCTACGCCAACTTGCTGCTCCATGAGACTTTTTTGAAATCTAGGAATTTCTCCAACCACTAATTTTTCTGGACCGCTGCTGCCAACGATACAAGGAATTTCGACCATGGCTGTTGGGTCAAAGTTCATGATGGCGCCATTGTTCTCTACAATCATCAGCATCCGTTCTTTTTTATTAAAAGCAATGGCTCTTGCTAAATCAACGATATAGGAAGCGTGTTCATCGATGGTTAGCTTTGTTTCCTTCGCACTCCCTTTATCAATGATGGCCTGACATTCACTAAAAACAAAAGCTTCCCGCCCCTCCATCACTTCATTGGCACGCGTGAATTCTATATTTGAATGTGCCACTTCTTCATCTGGAAATAGATAGTATTTCAAATACGTATTCGGTACCGTTTTTGGATCAAGTGCTTGAATATCTTTAGCCTTTTTTAATGTGCTGTTCCAGCTCTTCTGCTGTTCTAGTTCAGATGTTCCATCTGTTGCATAACCATGCTGGCTTACATGCTTAATCACCTCAGGCATTAAGCTATTTCCTGCTTTATCTCGAATATCTGTCCACCAGCCAAAATGATTCAAACCATAGTAATCTACTTCGAGTTCTTTACGTGAAGTTAAGCCTAAATTCTTTGCAATCAATTCTTCGATTCCAATTGGCATATCGCATATATTTAAAATCTTGGCATTCGGTCTTAGCTTACGTGTTGCCTCTGCTACTATCGCTGCAGGGTTAGAATAGTTTAACATCCAAGCTTCAGGTGAGTATTTTTCCATATAATCGACAAGTTCTAATACACCTGGAATGGACCGCATTCCATAAGCTATTCCGCCTGGACCGCATGTTTCCTGTCCGACGACTCCATGCTTCAATGGAATTTTCTCATCTAATTCACGCATTGCATATTTGCCGACACGGATATGCGCCATCACAAAATCAACTTGAGTAAAGGCTTCTTCTGGGTCCGTGCTTGCCAGTAATCGCACTTCTGGTGCTCGTTCTTTTAACATAATCTCACATGCATCTGCAATCGTCTTTTGTCTAGCTTCATCATTATCATAGAGTTTAATTGTATGAATTGGGAACTCCTCTAAATAGTTTAACAGCATCAAAATGATCCCTGGTGTAAATGTACTTCCGCCTCCAGCAATGGTAATATTAAATGTTTTTTTCATGATATCCAGCTCCTTTTTCAATCTAATGAAAGTTTTGTCTCAAACGACTCTCTCACTTGCGGTACACTTAAGCCAACAATGATTTGAATGCTTTGACCACTCTTAGCTATTCCGTGTGCCCGTTTATTTTTTGTAAAGTATTCCCTATCTTTCACCAAGCTAGGGTCAATCACTGTAATACGCAGACGCGTGGCACAGTTTGTCACATCTTTAATGTTTTCTTTACCGCCAAGGCCTTCTAAGAAATAAACGGCTTTCTCTTCATACTCAGACGCATAAACGGGCGCTTCCTTTTTGTCATGACCCTTTTTATTAGCATTCTCATAATCTTGTTTTGTATATAGCCTAGTCTCCTCCTCATGTTTTCGACCTGGTAATGGAATATCAAATTTCACAATCATCCATCTAAATATGACAAAATACAATGCTGTAAATAGACATCCAATCATGGCTTGGATCAGATAAATCCCTCCATGATTTGAAGAGAGCGGAATCCAGTTCAATGCAGCTATCTCAATAAGCCCGGAACCCATCATCCCGACAACACCAAACATATTCATGATTGTCACCATTGTGGCTCCAAGAAGTGCATGTATCACAAATAAATAAGGCGCGAGAAATAGAAATGTAAATTCAAGTGGTTCTGTAATTCCGGCAAATATTGCTGTTAATGTGGCGGGTAACACCAATGCCAAAACCTTTTTTCTATTTTCATTCGGGGTAGAAAAATACATCGCTAGAGCTATCCCTAAACAGCCGAACATCTTAATATTTCCATGCAGTAAAAATCCGTATGGATAAAGATTTTTCAAATCGGAAGTTGAGGTCGCAAATTCATTTAAGTGAGCAATCCAATATGGTTTTAACCCCCCATTTACAGCCGCTGGACCAAACTCAAAAGGTGTATAAATAAAATGGTGAAGTCCTGTTGGAATTAACACCCTTTCCAAGAAATGAAACAGCCAGACACCAATATAACCGGACTGTGACATGAACCCTTGGAGAGATTGAATCCCTTGCTGAACATAGGGCCATACAAAAGCAACGATAAAAGCAATAGGAATCATTACAAAGAATCCGATGATGACAACAAATACAAGCCCTTGGAAAATGCCAAGCATTTCAGGCAGCTTTTGATCATAAAAACGATTATGGATCCAAATCACGATTCCAGATATCATAACCGCACCAATGATACTTGTATCGAGCGTAGGTATACCCGCAATTTCTTTTACACCCGCTACGTTCTCGACACCTTGCGATAAATCTACACCAAAAGTGGACGGCCAAAGTGTCAAAATAGCATGAATATAATTGTTAAACACAAGATAAATCATCAAAGCTGCGAGCGTAGCACGTGCTTGCGCTTTTTTTGCAAGTGAGATGGGCAAGCCAATCACAAATGCCAGCTCCATATGATTGAAGATCGTCCATCCCCCGCTTTCAATCAGTGCCCAAACCTTATACCACATCGTACCTTCTGCAGCCATTTCCCCCATAATCGCTGGATTCTTACATAAAGTCGCAAGGCCTACAACAATACCAAAAAATGCGAATAAAAGTACAGGAACTACCATAGCACTACCAAATCGCTTGATTGCATTCATAAGCATAACCCCTTTGTTTGATCCATAAGACCACTGTAAAGGTAGCGCTTTCAAAAACCAATAGGTTTGACGTATTTAGAAATCAAGTTGTAACATTAGATTATATTTTCACAGGAAGAAAATATTTTCATGTTGGAGGGCACATCGCATGATATTGGACAAGCTGGTAAATGAATACTTCGAAGATTTAAATAAGAATGATCTGCACATTATTAAAACGATTCACGATCACCTTGAAGAAATGAAGACAATGAAAATTCAGGATCTTGCTCATTATGCTCATACTTCCATCTCATCCATCCATCGGCTTGCCAAGAAAATAGGCTTCGACGGCTACAGTGACTTAAAGTCTTATGTGAAATTGAATAATCATACTGAAGAAACAACACAAGATTTAATGAAGCTGCTCGATCAAGATATCCAGCAGACAAGGAAATATATGGAGCAGCTGGACTTTCATCAATTAAATCAACTGATTGATCGCGCACCGTATATTTATGTTTATGGTACAGGAACAGCTCAGCTCGATTTGGCCAATGATGTACAACGACAGTTATGGTCACTGCATAAGAAATCTCAAGTTTTACGAAGTAAGCGAGACTTAACAGATGGAATCGTTGAATTTGGTGAGGATGACCTTTTATTTATCATTTCTTTATCAGGCGAATCGAAGAATTTAGATGAAATCATTCAATTGGTGAAAACGAGACATATCAAATTTATCAGCATGACCACATTGAGGAATAACCTCCTTGCACAAAATGCCATGTTTAACATCTATGTAAGCAGCACCCCGTTTCCCTTGTATAACAAAGTGGACAACTCCAGCTTTCTGCCATTTTACATTGTGGTAGATATTATCGTCAGAAAATTTAGTGAGTGGAAATGGAACCAATTGAATAAGAGGACATAAAAATAACAGGTACAGTTTTGGAGTGAAGTGGTGAAATAATTCATTTTGCTTCATAAAAAAGAGAGACACTTTTGTCTCTCTCAAAAAACACCAAAATATTTTTCTGAAATAAGTGATGACTGCTCAATGTTATTCAGCAGTATAATGCCCAGCAAGCAGTTCATCAAACGAATCCGCTAATTTGAAATCCGTCTCATATTCTAGATCAAAGTAATGAATGGGCGGATGCTCCTTTGTTTCTCTGTAATCCAATGCAATCCACGTATGACCATCCCCACAAATCAGCACAAGTCCCTCAGGCAATTCCCATTCTTCTATTAAATAATCACTATCCATAATGCCTTCATTTTTAGCAATTCCTCTTAAATGATCAAATGACACATGATCCTCTGCCCATCCATTCGGCTGGTCCGTTGGAAAAGCATTATGCAAGGTATAACCGCCATTTTGTTCAAGAATAAGTTTCTTATATGTATCAGGCAGGATGACGCCTAGCTTCTTTTCCGCTTTTGCAATTCCTTTCTCATTGATTTTCTTAAATGTCTCTTCACTTTCTCTGTCTTTATCCCAAAATGATTTCAAATAAAATACCTCCAATTGTTATTTCTATCTTATCTTACCATTTGAGACGACTAGTTTAATAGTCCTATTCATAGAAAAAAGAGAAGGGCTTCTCCTCCTCTTTTCAATCGTTATTGTTCTTTATTTCTCGCTTCAAATTCATCCAGCATTGCACGCACTTCATCTGTTGATGATGTGTTCATTAATTGATTTCTTAGGAAACTCGCTCCTCTGAATCCTTTTACATAAATCTTAAAGAATCGATGCAGTGCCTTGAATGGACGCAAACCTAGTGAGGAGTATTGATCATGAAGATCAAGATGCAACCTTAAAAGCCCTAGCAGCTCATCACTCGTATGCTCCTTCGGCTCTTTTTCAAAAGCAAATGGGTTATGGAAAATCCCGCGCCCAATCATCACACCGTCCACTCCATACTGCTCAGCGAGCTTTAAGCCTGTTTGACGATCAGGAATATCACCATTAATCGTCAAAAGAGTATCAGGGGCTACTTCATCACGCAGTTTTATAATCTCAGGAATAAGCTCCCAATGCGCATCCACCTGGCTCATTTCCTTTCTAGTACGAAGATGGATCGATAAGTTCACAATGTCTTGCTCCAAAATGTGTCTAAGCCAATCGCGCCATTCATCGATTTCTGTAAAACCAAGTCTTGTTTTCACACTGACAGGCAGTCCCCCAGCTTTTGCCGCTTGAATCAGCTCTGCCGCAACATCTGGGCGTAGAATCAATCCACTGCCCTTCCCATTTTGTGTGACATTCGGGACAGGACAACCCATATTAATATCAAGCCCCTGAAATCCTAACTCCGCCATTCCAATGCTCATTTGTCTAAAGTTCTCAGGCTTGTCTCCCCAAATATGAGCAACAATCGGCTGTTCATCCTCTGTAAAGGTTAAACGCCCCTTCACACTTTGAATACCATCCGGATGGCAATAGCTCTCGCTGTTCGTGAACTCTGTAAAAAACACATCAGGTCTCGCCGCCTCACTCACAACATGACGAAACACAACATCTGTCACTTCTTCCATTGGTGCTAATATAAAAAATGGCCGTGGTAAATCACGCCAGAAATTTTTACTCATCTTTCATCCAATTCCTCTCATGACATAGCGCCTTATGGGCATGTCCTTCTGTAAATTCTTTCAGCAATTTTTATCATTATATACTTTAGTTAGGATTCAACGCAAAAGGAGTATAAAATGAACAAAATACTATCAGCACTTTATAAAATATCAAAAATTTGAGGAGACGTAAACGCCGTTCTTACTAAGAAATGTGTTCACGCGATGGGCAGTAAGTAAAGCATCCAGCAAACTAATGAAAAAGATATTCAAATAAAAAAAGCCCTATGCAGGGCTTTTTAAATTGTAATTGCCTTTTCTGTTACATGATAAGTGTTAGAAGTAATAATTTTATCAAGTGACCAACCGGCAGCGAATAACACAGAAAAAATTGTTAAACTGATAAATAACTTTTTCATCATAACGCCTCCGCCATTTTTAGTATTTGTTGTTGAGCTTTAATGGTCTTTTTTAGATATTCTCTATTCATTTCAAAATTCCCTTTTTGATAATGATAATCTGCAAGTTTTTCTGATAACTCTGCAACATCTTGCCATAGATGTTTACTTTCTAAATAACCGAGGCTTTCTTTTACCTCCAATTGATTATATTCTTCAAAAAGTGCATAAATGATTTTTAATTTAGCTATATATTCTTGATCGTCTGCGAGGCTGGCTCTATTTATGCCACAAATAAAATATTGATTTCCTTCATCTTTTTTACCTTGATCGTAGAATACCCATGACAACATATAAAGAGTTCTAATTCCCGAAACCGTTTCGGCGTGTTCTTTAATTTGAATTGAATTTTGAAATTCATTTTCTGCGGTTTCAATTTTCCCCGCCCTCTTTTTGACTAACCCTATATTATGATGTATTACACCAATGATTCTTCGTGCTGTATCCTCTTTAAGCTCTTGAGCCAAACTCAAGGCTTTCCGATAATAAGATTCTGCCTCATCTAAACGGTATAAGTCATACATATTCGCTCCAAATTTGATATTACAACCGACTACTTTCGCTTTGTAAAACTCGCTCGTTGAATACATTTCTTTTGCTTTTTCCAAATGATTTAATGATACGAAATGTTGATCAATACGATAATAAGCATCGGCCAGTTTATAATGAAATTCCGCTCTTTCTATATCATCAGGTACATTCTTTAAATGTTCTTCAGCAATCTTATAAAAATTTATAGCAGCAACATAATTCTTGTGATGGAATTCGTGCATACCTCTAAAGAAGTTTGAATAGTAGTCAAGCGTTCCTTTGACATGAGGTTGTTTGTTCTCTATTTCTTTGAGTAAGTTGGGTAAAGTGGGGCGTTGTTGATTCATTTCAATAGGCTCAAGACTCTCAAGCATGAGTCGATGCCTAAACTCCATTAATTGATAATAAAGTAGTAAATCTTGATCCTCTTCCATGTTCTCTATTTCTCTTTCAACCTGTTCTTTTAAAATCTCTGCATCCGGCACGCTGAATGTTCTTATAAATCTATACCAATCATTTATCAAGATACCAACTTGAGAAGAAAGAATTTTCTCCACTCCTACCATCCCCTTCCTTGCCATTCCCTATAATGACATATATTATCATTTTCAGAATAATTCCACACCGAAAAGAAACCGCAATTTCCATAAAAATCAAATAGATACACGAATTTATCACATTGCAAAAAATACAGTACAAAGATACCATTTATCCTTAATACGGTTGCTGTTACAATTTTTGTATACATGTAGAAAGGAGTGATTATCCTATATAAAAGACCTATACGGATTTAAGACATATTTCACTGGATTTTCTTAAGATGTATTTTATAATTGAGGCTTAAACAACAAGATTTTTCTAGCTTTATAAGCAGCCTCTTCATTAAATTTTCGGAGGCGAAATTAACATGACTTTTAGAAAAAAATTTGTTCCTGTACTACTAAGCGCAACTTTATTAACTTCCGGTCTTGGTGCGACTACTGCGTTTGCAGCAGATCCGGCTAAATCAACAGGACCATTACATACGAAGGTGTATAAAACTTCTTTACAACAAGCCGCGACAAATAACAGTACCAGCCCTGTCCAATCCAATTCTTTAGCAACTCAAGCTACAACAAATGGAGATGTTTCTACTCAAGGTGTTGTTTCGTGGTCATATAAAGCTTTCAGAGGTGCTTTACGTTCTGGTGGATGGTTACTGTCAAAAGCATTGAAACCCTTTAATCCAAAGGCTGCTGCTTGGATCAGAAAGAATTCTGCCAAAATCGCAAATATAATGGATAAAGGGGAAAAGTGGACGGAAAAACAATTCATAAAAGCTTTTACTAAAATAGGCGCTCCTAAAGATGTTGCTAAAACTTTGGCAAAGTTCATCGTTAATCTTATCTAAATAACAAGTGCTATTAGTTTCTAATAGCGCTTTTTTATGGAGGTATTCATGTCTTTTTCTTACGTGATTTCATTGACTTTTTTAATACTCCTTTTAGTGTCTATCATACTCTATACTTTTTTCAGAAAGAAAAACGTTGTAGATGAAGCCCCTGGCGCTATTGCTGCCGTTCTTCTTATTTTACTAATATTTTTTTCCCTAAGTTTCGTTATTGCCCTTCCAACTGTTATGCTTTATCTAGTCTCATTGGGAGTGAATTTTCTTTTCGGTGAATACATTACTTATGATTCATTTTTCTCTTTGATGACCTTTTCGTTGTTAGTTAGCATTATCGTGATTTTTTGGTCATTTATAGTTTTATTTATAGGGAAGGGAATCATTTTTTTATTGAAGGTCCCAAAATGGATAACTTATATTTTAGAATTTTTTGCTTCGTGGGCTCTTATTTACTTTTCAATTAAATATGTACTAAATATGGAGATAGTTGAAGTTTCTATATGGGGAAATGGTGTATTAATTTTATCTTTCTTTGTTAGCTTTCTATATATCGGACTTGATATCATATCCTCTGCGATTGATCAAAAAAATCAAAAGAACATAGAAGAATAGCCCCCCATCCAATAAAGGACAGGGGGCTATTTACTCATAGATATTATTTTATACCGCTTTTCTAACACTGCTGCTTTAATCTTTGGACCATAGATGCTATCAGCAGAAAGCCTATGCATCATCCTGATATCGATGTTTTTCTCGAAATCGGGATGTCTTTCAATACATTAATGATTAATCACAAGACTTGCCACACACTCCACATGACTCGTATGCGGAAACATATCCACAGGCTGCACTTCCTCTGTCACATACCCGCCTTCTTCAAGAATACGCAAATCACGAGCAAGCGTCCCGGGGTTACAGGAAACATACACAACTCGGTTTGGTTTCATCTTTAAAATGGTGTCAAGCAGTGCTTCGTCACAGCCTTTTCTTGGCGGATCGACGACGAGGGTGTCTGCTTTGATGCCTTCTTTATACCAATTTGGGATGACGGTTTCTGCTTCGCCGACTGCGAATTCGACGTTGTTGATCTCATTTAAGGCAGCGTTGCGTTTTGCGTCTTCAATTGCTTCTGGCACAATTTCTACGCCATATACTCTGCCTGCTTTTTGGGCGAGAAATAAGGAAATTGTACCGATTCCGCAGTATGCGTCGATAACGGTTTCTTCGCCTTGCAGCTCGGCATATTCAAGGGCTTTGTCGTAAAGTACCTTTGTTTGGGCTGGGTTCACTTGATAAAACGAGCGGGCTGAAATGGCAAATTTGATGTCGCCAATCGTGTCATAAATGTATTCTTCTCCCCATAAAACAGTCGTTTCGTCTCCGAAAATGACATTTGTTTTCTTTGAATTCACGTTTTGCACAATTGACCGAACGTGTGGGAAGCGTGCTATAATCTGCTCAATCACCTGCTGCTTTTGCGGAAAGTCAGCCGTTCTAGTGACAAACACAACCATCATTTCACCTGTTGCAATACCGTAGCGAACCATGACATGACGCAGCCAGCCTTTGTGCCGCTCTTCGTTATATGCTTTAATGCCAAACGCATTGCATATGTCTTTTACCGCCTGTACCACTTCGTCATTTTCTGATTGCTGGATCAAACATTTTTTCATATCGATGATTTCATGGGTACGCTGCTGATAAAATCCTGCAACAAGTCCGCCTTCCCGTTCGCCAACTGGAACTTGTGCTTTGTTTCGGTAATTCCAAGGGTCTTCCATGCCTAGTACAGGATGAACTTTTACACGTCTCATATCAAGCTTGCCAACCCGCTCTAAAACGTCCTTTACTTGTTTCTGTTTAAATAGCAGCTGGCCTTCATAGCTCATATGCTGAATTTGACAGCCTCCGCACTGCTTGTAGATAGGACATGGCGCATCTTGCCTGTGCTGACTTTCCTTTGTCAGCTCCATGAGTCGTCCAAAAGCAAATCCTTTTTTGACACGTGTGACTTTGATTTTCCCTTGTTCGTCAGGAAGGGCATTCGGTACAAAGACAGGGAACCCTTCAATTTTCGCTACACCTGCACCTTCGTGCGTTAAGTCTTCGAAGGTTACATTGTAGTATTCATTCTTTTCAACAGGCGGTTTCATTTTCACCAATTTTATCACCTCATTTGCAAAGAAAAACTTGGCGCCATAAGGAACCAAGTTCAATCTCTACCCTATTTTTTCAGCTGTTGCTTTTGGCACTATAAATTCTATATGACGATACAGGTTTTCAAATTCACCTGGCAGCATGCCGCCGAATTCGCCATCTAAATTTAATTGCATTTTATCTTTTACATCTACCTTCACGCGATTCGCTTTTGCGTAGATGACATTGTTATCATGAATATGCTCGCCTCGCAGTGCAAGGCTGACTACTCGAATGGCTTCTGCTAAATTGACCTTCTTTAAAATAATCAGGTCAAACATTCCATCATCTAAAATGGAATCTGGCGCTAGCTTTTCAAAGCCGCCTACTGAATTTGTGAGTGAAACAAGAAACAGCATGATTTCTCCATGAAACAATTTGCCGTCATATTCAATTTCGACTTCTGTCGGGCGGATAGAAGGAAGCATCTCCATGCCTTTTAAATAATAAGCAAGCTGTCCAAGCATTGTCTTCAGCTTACTAGGCACTTCATAAGTGAGCTCTGTTAACCGGCCGCCGCCTGCAATATTAATAAAATAATGGCCGTTGACTTTACCGATATCAAGCGGCTTCGCTACACCATCAATAATGGCATCTGTCGCTTTTAAAACACCTTCTCGCGGAATGCCAAGTGCTCTTGCGAAGTCATTTGTTGTTCCAACAGGAATGATTCCTAGTTTTGGTCTTTTTTCAAGCGGTGCTAGTCCGTTGACGACTTCATTGATCGTGCCGTCTCCACCTGCTGCTACAATTAAATCAAAGTCTCTCTGTGCAGCTTTTTCAGCTGCTTGTGTCGCATCTCCTGCACATGTGGTTGCATGACAAGATGTTTCATAGCCAGCTTGTTCAAATTTTTGCAAAACCTGCGGCAAATTCTTCTTGAAGAGTTCACGCCCAGATGTCGGATTGTATATAATTCGAGCACGTTTCATTCATCATCATCCTATATTCATTATGCAATCTATTTTCACCACTAACAACCTTTAATTATACTATGAGATTTGAAAATGGCAACAGAACAACCAGCTAATATGAGAAATCTCCTGTCACATTTCACTCAACAAGAAAGCATTCTGATAAGATAAAAGAAAACGCTCTAAAGGATGGTATGCGATGAAAAAGCCTGTCTATTTTAATCATGATGGCGGTGTTGATGACCTCGTCTCGTTATTTCTTCTCCTTCAAATGGAACATCTGAAAGTGATCGGGACGTCTGTGATTCCTGCTGATTGTTATTTAGAGCCTGCTCTCAGTGCGTCTCAAAAAATCATTGATCGATTTAGCCCCTATGAAATTGAAATCGCTGCTTCAAATTCTAGAGGCGTCAATCCTTTTCCGAAAGAGTGGCGCATGCATGCTTTTTATGTAGATGCCTTACCTATTCTAAACGAGAAAGGCATTGTAGATACAAAAGTGTCCAAGCTTCCAGCACACCTTCATTTAATCGAAACCGTTAAAAAGGCAGCAGAACCTGTCACGCTGCTCTTTACAGGTCCGCTCACAGACCTTGCTCGCGCCTTAGAAGAAGATCCTTCAATCTCTAATAAAATTGAAAAATTGGTGTGGATGGGCGGTACGTTTCTTGAAAAAGGCAATGTTGAGGAACCCGAGCATGATGGGACAGCAGAATGGAATGCATTTTGGGATCCTTATGCTGTCAGCACTGTCTTCAAGGAACGCTTTCCTATTGAAATGGTCGCACTTGAAAGCACGAATCAAGTTCCGCTTACACTTGATGTGCGTCAGCGCTGGGCTTCCCTTCGTTCTCACATTGGAATTGATTTTATTGGTCAGTGCTACGCCTTTTGTCCACCGCTCATTCATCATGAAACGAATTCGACCTATTACCTATGGGACGTGCTGACAACGATGACACTTGCTTCTTCATCATTTACCCGTTCAAAGGAAGTGGGCGCGATCGTTTATACCGAGACGCCAAAGCAAGGACGTACAGAAGAACATCCAGATGGAAAGTCAATACAAGTGATTGACCATGTCGATCGTGATGCCTTTTTCCAAGCATTTGAAGAGCTCATGAGAAAAGCTGTTTGTCAGATTTCAACATAAAAAATCCCCGCTAATGAGCGGGGATTCCAGATTATTGACAAAGGGCTAAAATGATCTTTATTTTAGTCCTTTGTCTTTTTTCAGCATGATAGAAAACCTTTGAAGTCTAGGAAGGACGAGCACCGGAGCGGAGCGAATTGAACATTCGTGAGCACCGGAGCACAGGACTGACAAGGAATGAGGGTTTGTCTAGACGCTGAAAGCCCCGCCAATGAGCGGGGCTCCCTCTTATTCTTCTTCAGCGTACTTTTTCTTACGTCTGAACTTGCTTAAAATTTCATACACGATTGGGACGATGACCAATGTGAGAAGTGTAGAACTTGTTAAACCGCCGATCACGGTCACGCCAAGTCCTTTTGATACGATCTGGCTTCCGCCTTCAAATCCTAATGCGAGTGGCAGCAGTGCACCGATCGTCGCAAGTGCAGTCATTAAGATTGGACGTAATCTTATTGTTCCTGCTTCAAGTAAAGCTTCTCTTGTTGAAAGACCTTCTTTTTCTTTATGAATGACGCGGTCAATCAACACAATGGCATTTGTCACAACAATTCCGATCAGCATGAGCAATCCAATCATGGCATTTAAGCTGATGGTTTCTTTTGCTAAAAACAATCCAACGAGTGCGCCAATAATCGTAAATGGAAGTGAGAAGAGAATTGCAAATGGTGCAAGACCTCCGCCAAATGTGATGACGAGAACGAGGTACACAATGGCAATCGCTGCAAGCATTGCAAGTCCAAGCTGTGTAAAGGATTCCTCAATATCCGCACTTACGCCGCCTGTGTCAATCGTTACGCCAGACTTCACATCAAGCTTGTCGACTTTCTTCTGAACATCCTGTGTCACACTTGAGACGTTGTCTGTTGTCATGTCACCAGACACTTCTGCGTAGATTTTTCCATCACGTTTTGTCACCGTATTTGCTGTCGTACCATCTTTTACTTTTACGACATCACCAATCCGGACTTCTTGTCCTGTTGGTGTTGTGATCTTTTTATTTTCTAAATCTTTTTTGCTCTTATATTCGTCTTTTTCGGTTTGAAGCTTCACATCAAGTTCTTTGCCGTCCTCTGTGACTTTCGTCAGTGTTGTTTCACTATTTTGAGGAGCAATCGCTTGAGCGATTTGTGAAGCAGTTAGACCCAGCTTCGCCAGTTTTTCTTGATCTGCATTAAACGTATATTCATCGTATTTCTCAGATAAGCTTGTGCTGACATTTTTTAAGTTTTTCTCATCTTTTAAGATGTTCTCGACATCTTTTACTGTGCCTTCAATATCGCTTACTTTGTCACCGTAGACATAGTACGTTACTGTATTGCTTGCGCCAGCAGATGAGAAGTCTTGTGATTTCCATTCCCCTTTAGACGTTTTGTCTTGCAGGGCTTTGACCACTTTATCTTTTTCTTTATCAAAGTTTGGCGTGTCTTCATCATATTGTACGAAGAATAACGCACCGTTCGAGTTGCCGCCTACACTTGCTGTAAGCGCATTTGAAGAACCTAGTGAATATTGAACAGTATTGACATGGTCACGTTTGATCAAGTATTCTTCTGCTTTTTTCGTTTCATCGATTGCTTGTTCTCTCGTTTGTCCAGGTTCAGGTGTATATGTTACCATCGCCGTCTTATCTGCTTGCTGTGGTAAGAAGCTGACACCGACAAGTGGTGCTAAGAATAAGCTTCCGACGAGCATAAGAATGGCAATTCCTGATGTGATCCATTTATGGTTCAGTGTCCAATTGAGTACACGTCTATAACCGCCAGCAAGCTTGCTTGGTTTATGCTCTTTTACTTTTTTCGCTGTGCCGTACAGGTCCTTTTTAAATAGACTGTGTGCCATCATTGGAACAATCGTAATGGCGACAAGCAGTGAAGCAAGTAAAGCAAACACAATCGTTAGGGCAAATGGGATGAATAGTTCACCAATCATTCCACCTACTAATGCTAACGGTAAGAATACCGCAATCGTCACAATTGTCGAAGACATGATCGGGATAAACATTTCTTTTGTGGCTTCTCTGACGAGTGCTTTGCCTTTTAACGGTTCATCCTTTAACGCCATTCGTCGATAGATATTTTCTATGACCACAATCGAGTCATCGACCACACGTCCAATGGCGACGGTCATGGCACCAAGTGTCATGATATTTAATGTAATATCCAACTGATTTAATAATAAAACAGCAATCAACAGAGATAACGGAATGGAGATGACCGAAATTAATGTTGATTTGATATCTCGAAGGAACAACATAATGATAATGATCGCAAAGATTGCTCCGATGATTGCCTTGTTTAGCATTGTGCTGACAGACTCTTTAATCGGCTCTGCTTGATCATATGTCGTGCTTACTTTGATTCCTTTGTTGTCTTTTTTGAATTTCTCAAGCTCTTTTGTCACTTCTTCTGCCACACTCACGGTATTGGCATCAGAGCCTTTGACAATTTGCAGACCGATGCTGTCTTTTCCATTCGTTCTAGAGATCGATTCTGCATCTTTTACTACTTTAATATCCGCAATTTCAGAAAGCTTGATCGTCGGCAGCTCTACAGATTGACCGCTTGCTGCTCCTCCACCAGTTTGCTGCTGAGCTGCTGCTTGCTGCTGACTAGCATTTCCAGCCTGCTGCTCTGCACCTTGCGCACCTGGGTTTTCAGTGCCGCTGGATGGTGCCCCAGCTCCAGCGCTTCCCGCACCGCCGCTTGCACTTGGTGTGACAGGGATTCGCATGTTTTTCAAATCTTTGACGCTTAAAATATTGCCGTCCACGACAACTGATTTTTGTTTGTTGCCAAATGTGTATAGACCTAATGGTACGTTGACATCAGAGCCTTTGATCATGTTTTGGACGGTTTCTTCATCTAAACCGTATTCTTTCAATTTCTTTTGTTTAAAAGAAAATTCTACTTCTTTGATTTGCTGTCCTGAAGCTTCGACAGAAGAGACACCGTTTAATCCTTCAAGAGAAGGAACAAGGTCGTTTTCTACTTTCTGTGTAAGGTCTTCTAGTGATTCTTTATCACCAGAGACGCTGAGTGCTAAGATTGGAATCGCGTTGATGCTAAAGCGTGCAATTTTTGGTTTTTCTGCATTTTCCGGAAAATTGATATTGCTAATCGCATCTTCAATTTCCTTCTTTGCTTCATCCATGTCTTTGTTATAGTCGTACTCGACTTGAATAGATGAGGCATTTTCAAATGAATTGGATGTGACCACATTGACTCCGTTGAGGTTTTGAATAGACTTCTCAATTGGGTCGGTCACCTTATCTGATACTTCGTCCGGCGTTGCGCCAGGATACGTTGTAGAAACCGTAATGACTGGAGTGTTGATATTCGGGATTGATTCTTGTTTCATATTCAATCCGGCATATAGACCAGCAACTGTTACGATAATCGTCATGAGCCATACAGCGAACTTATTCTTTAATACAAAATTGATGATCGAATTCATTATGTCCTCCATTTTCCTTTATGTATTGACTGACTGGTCATTCTATATCATAATAAACGGTGATATACAATGCCGTCAACCATTTCACTTGCGTTTGACGTAACATTCTAAAGCTGAAGGGGCCTTATTTCATGAACGAAAAAAAAGAAAAAATCATTAAAGCAAGCATCCAGTTGTTTGCGAAAAAGGGTTTTTCTTCTACGACCATTCAGGAAATTGCAGATGAGTGCGGAATATCAAAAGGCGCATTTTATTTACATTTCAAATCAAAAGAACAGCTTTTCAATCGAGCCTTTGAATATTATATCGACACGTCTATGCAAAGTATTGAAACGATTCGAAAAGAGAATCAGCATCTCGCGCCGAGAAAGATCTTCCAGAAACAAATCGCTGAACAGTTTCAGCATTTTGCTGAGAACAAGGATTTTATCATTTTGATCCTCAGCGAGAACATTATTCCAGAAAACCAGCAAATTAAAAAGTATTCAAAAACAGTGAAAAAGCAAATGAATGATGAAATTCAAATTTCCATCTTGACCACTTATGGACAGGAGATCGAACCATATATAACTGACCTGTCAGTCATGATTCAAGGAATCATTCAATCGTATGTGCAGGTCCTGCTTTTACAAGATCAGATGCAATTATCATTTGATGAGCTTTCTTCCTTTATACTCGAACGATTCGATGATTTGGTCCAAGGCTTGCTTCGTTCTCAGACGAAACCGATCCTGAAGCAGACCATTTGGGACGATGAAGCGCCGAGTGCTGCTTCCCTTCAAGAGGAGCTTCGTTTGTTAAAGCTTGAGCATCTGCTTTCTGATGATACCCTTGTATCCATTGAAGTTATTGAAGAAGAACTGGCGAAAGCTGAGCCTCGTAAGCCAGTCATTCAAGGGATGCTGACGAATTTAGAAAAGTGTGAGGACCCTGCTGTCTTAAAAGTAGTGGAACAATTGAAGCTGTTTCTTCAATAATATTACGTGCTGTTTTTCCGATTAATTCACCTTTATCCCCCTTCGAATGTGCACTTTCGCTTATACTTCATTATAAGAAAAGAATCTCCGAATTGATATACGGCGGTGGTCTGAATCTATGATAAGACCCTGTCCTTTCAAGCAAAAAAACCGCCTCTTCTCATGAGGCGGTTTTTGCTATTTAGCGTTTTTTGATTTCTTCTAGGAGAATCTTGTTGACCATCGGCGGGTTTGCTTGTCCCTTCGATGCTTTCATGATTTGTCCGACTAAGAAACCAATCGCGCGGTCTTTTCCATTTTTAAAGTCTTCGATGGATTGCGGGTTGTTATCAAGTGCTTCTGTGACAAGTTTGAGCAGTGCACCTTCGTCAGAAATTTGGACAAGTCCTTTTTCTTTGACGATTGTTTCTGCGTCTCCTCCATTTTCAATGAGCTCTTTGAATACCTTTTTGGCAATCTTAGAAGAAATCGTTCCTTTTTCGATGAGATTGATCATACCAGCCAGGCCTTGCGGCGTTAGCTTAGTATCTTCCAGCTCTTTTTGAGCTGAGTTTAAGTAGGCAGATACTTCACCCATCAGCCAGTTTGAAGCTTGCTTCGCTTCTGCACCTTCTGAAATGGTTGCTTCAAAGAAATCAGACATTTCTTTTGTCAGCGTCAGCACCATGGCATCATATGCAGGAAGTCCAAGCTCATCGATGTAGCGTTTGCGGCGCTCGTCTGGAAGCTCTGGAATGGATGCTCTTACGCGTTCTTTCCACTCGTCATCAATGTACAGCTCCACCAAATCTGGTTCTGGGAAGTAGCGGTAATCATCTGAGCCCTCTTTGACACGCATAAGGATCGTCTTTTTAGACGCTTCGTCATAGCGGCGCGTTTCCTGTTCGATCAAGCCACCAGATAGCAATACTTGCTCTTGGCGTTTCTCTTCGAATTCAAGACCTTTTTGTACGAAAGCAAACGAGTTCAAGTTCTTGAGCTCTGTTTTCGTTCCAAACTCTTCACGGCCGATCGGACGAAGTGAAATATTGGCATCACAGCGAAGTGAGCCTTCTTCCATCTTACAGTCAGAAACGCCTGTATATTGAATAATGGATTTTAGTTTTTCTAAGTAAGCATACGCTTCTTCTGGAGTGCGAATGTCTGGCTCAGATACGATTTCAACAAGCGGTGTGCCTTGACGGTTGAAATCGACTAGTGAATATCCGTCGCCTGTGTGCGTCAGTTTACCTGCATCCTCTTCCAAATGGAGACGCGTAATACCGATTCGTTTTGTTTTGCCTTCTACTTCAATTTCAATCCAGCCGTTTTCACCGATCGGTTTATCAAATTGAGAGATTTGATACGCCTTTGGGTTATCAGGATAGAAGTAGTTTTTACGGTCAAATTTTGTATCTGTTGCGATCTCACAGTTCAGCGCCATGGCCGCTTTCATCGCAAAGTTTACCGCTTCTTTGTTCAATACAGGCAGTACGCCAGGATATCCAAGGTCAATGACACTTGTTTGCGTGTTGGCAGCTGCACCAAAAGGTGTCGGCGAGCTGGAGAAAATTTTCGATTGTGTTTTTAGCTCAACGTGGACTTCAAGTCCAATTACCGTTTCAAAGTTCATTCTGATTCACCCCTTACAGTTCAGGTTTTGCTTTATGATGATCTGTTGCTTGCTCGAAAGCGTGAGCCACGCGGTAAACCGTTCCTTCATCAAAGTGCTTGCCGATGATTTGCAGTCCTAACGGAAGACCATTTGCAAATCCACAAGGCACACTGATTCCTGGAACGCCTGCAAGGTTCACAGGGATCGTTAAAATATCGTTCGCGTACATAGTCAGTGGATCGCTTGTCTTTTCTCCAATGTTAAATGCAGGAGTTGGCGTTGTTGGCCCTACAATGACATCATACTTTTCAAAAACATCTTCGAAGTCTTTTTTGATCAATGTACGGACTTTTTGTGCTTTCTTATAGTATGCATCATAATATCCTGAGCTAAGAGCGAATGTCCCAAGCATGATGCGGCGTTTCACTTCGTTTCCAAAGCCTTCTGAACGTGTATTTTTATATAAATCAATCAGGTTGTCGGCATGATCTGTACGGTAGCCATAGCGGATGCCGTCAAAGCGCGCAAGGTTCGCAGATGCTTCTGAAGAAGACAGTAAGTAGTAAGTCGCAAGCGCATATTTAGAATGCGGCAGAGACACTTCTTCCCATGTTGCACCAAGTCCTTCTAATACTTTTAACGCTTTGAGAACAGACTCTTTTGCTTCCTCGCCAACACCTTCTCCAAGGTATTCTTTTGGCACTGCAATTTTCATGCCTTTGATGTCTCCAGTTAATGAAGAAAGAAAATCTGGCACGTCGACATTTGCACTCGTTGCGTCCATTTGATCGACACCAGCAATCGCTTGAAGTACGTATGCGTTGTCCTCTACGTTACGCGTAATCGGCCCAATTTGATCTAATGATGAAGCAAATGCGATTAAACCGTATCTAGATACACGGCCATATGTCGGCTTCAGTCCCACAACTCCGCAGAATGATGCTGGCTGGCGAATCGAACCGCCTGTATCTGATCCAAGTGAGAATGGTACTTCACCTGCTGCAACAGAAGCTGCTGAGCCACCACTTGATCCACCTGGAACAGTGTTTAAATTCCACGGGTTTTTCGTTGCTTTGTAGCCTGAGTTCTCTGTAGAAGATCCCATCGCAAATTCGTCCATATTTAATTTACCGATTGTGACTGCTTCCGCATCTCTCAGACGATTGACAACCGTTGCATCATAAATAGGATCAAAGTTTTGCAGGATTTTACTAGATGCTGTTGTACGTAAATCCTTTGTGACGATGTTATCTTTCACACCGATTGGCATACCGAACAATAGACCAAGCTCGTCCTTTTCACCAACTGCCTCGTCCAATTCCTTTGCATACGCACGAGCTTTCTCTTCGTCCAGTGCAAGGAATGCTTGTACTTTCCCGTCTACTTCATTGATTCGTTTATAAGACTCATCCACTAAATCAGAAACAGACAGTTCCTTTTTATGTAAAAGCTCTTTTAATTCAGAAATTTTGTGATCAAACAGTGACATGTCTCAGGCCTCCTTTAGTCCAAAATTGATGGCACACGAATATAGCCGTCTTTATGATCAGGCGCGTTTTTGATGACTGCCTCAATGGAAAGACCTTTATTCGGAACATCTTCTCTCATGACGTTTTTCATTTTTAATACGTGTGTTGTTGGTTCAACGTTTTCCGTATCTACCTCGTTTAACTGCTCTGCAAATGAAATGATGCTATCAAGCTGTTCAGTAAACATTTCAGCTTCTTCTTCTGTGATTGCAAGCCGTGCCAAATGCGCCACGTGCTTTACTTCTTCTATTGAAATTCTAGACATGCAGGTTCACCTCCAAAAATGATACGTGTTCATGGTCATGATCATAAGTCATATACACTTTATCATATCAAATTTTACTGTTCTAAAGCAACTTTACGCAGGCTTGAGAAGGTAGCCATTCACCCCAAACCAGAAAGTATGAAAATGATTTGTATCAGGAATTGATTATTTCTCAGAAAATTTTTTCTTTTAAATATTATTGGTAACGCTTACATATGGATTCTCATCAATAATTCACGCATTTTTTTATGTAAGAAGGAGGTTTAAGAAGGTTGATCAGTCGGGAATACTCTGATAGGTTAAGTAACCATAGCAGTGAGCAGACAGCTATATCAGATGTTCTGTGTTTTATATTTTGAATGAGGTGATGTCAAATTAATACGAAAAAGGTGATATGGAAACATGAGTATTGAGATTGGAATTTCTCTATCTATTTATTTTATTGGAATGCTGGCCATTGGCTGGTATGCATTTAGAAAAACAAATGACTTGAATGATTATATGTTAGGCGGACGCGGGCTGGGTCCTTACGTGACAGCTCTATCTGCTGGTGCTTCAGATATGAGCGGCTGGATGCTTATGGGACTTCCAGGCGCGATGTATACAACAGGACTTTCGTCAGGATGGCTTGCTGTTGGTTTGATTAGTGGGGCTTACTTGAATTATCTATTCTTAGCTCCTCGCTTACGATCGTATACAGAGGTTGCTGATGACGCGATCACCATTCCAGACTTTTTTGACAAACGATTTAAAGATTCTTCTACTTTATTAAAAGCTGTCTCAGCTGTCATTATTATGATTTTCTTTACACTGTACACCTCATCAGGTATGGTATCTGGCGGACGTTTATTCGAATCTGCGTTTGGTGCGAATTATATGTTTGGTTTAATTTTAACCTCTAGTATCGTGATCCTATACACTTTATTCGGCGGCTTTTTGGCAGTTAGTTTAACTGATTTTGTTCAAGGGGCCATTATGTTTTTAGCATTAGTGCTCGTGCCGATCGTTGCCTTTACTCAATTAGGTGGTCCAATTGCCACGTATCAAGATATACAACAAATTGATCCAAAATTGCTTGATATATTCAGAGGAACGAGCGTCATTGGCATTATTTCCTTCTTAGCATGGGGGCTTGGTTACTTTGGACAGCCGCACATCATTGTTCGATTTATGGCCATTACGACCGTAAAAGATTTAAAGCCAGCACGTCGTATCGGTATGAGCTGGATGATTGTGTCTGTCATTGGTTCACTGTCTGTTGGATTAGTCGGTGTCGCTTATGTACATGAGACTAGTACCACTTTAGCAGACCCAGAAACCATCTTTATTGTGTTTTCTAAGGTGTTATTCCATCCGTATATTACTGGATTTTTACTCTCTGCCATTTTAGCTGCGATTATGAGTTCGATTTCTTCACAGCTGCTCGTGACTGCAAGTGCAATGACAGAGGATTTATACCGGACCTTCTTTAGAAGGAAAGCGTCAGACAAAGAACTGGTGATGATTGGACGTATGTCTGTACTAGTCGTTGCCATTATCGCGCTTTGTCTTTCACTTAATCCAAGTGATACCATTCTTGACCTTGTTGGTTATGCTTGGGCAGGCTTTGGATCTTCATTTGGTCCAGTTATCCTTCTATGCCTATATTGGAAGCGTATGAACCATCACGGTGCACTAGCAGGAATGGTTGTAGGAGCAGTTGTTGTCTTAACATGGATTTCAACTGGCTTGAATAATACAACTGGCTTGTACGAAATGGTTCCCGGATTTATTTTGAGTGGTTTGACTGCCATCATTGTCAGCCTCTTGACCAATAAACCATCTAAAGCTTCTAAGAAGCTTTTTACCAAAATGGAAAATCATCTTGAAGAAGAAACAAAATAAAGAACATGAAGGGTCATCTGCCTTATGCGGATGACTCTCTTTTTAAATAAAATAAAAAGCTTTTCTTTCTTCTGATTCTGAATAAAATAAGAGTTGTGCAGCCATATGGGCTGTGAGAAGATCATATACATGATGTGAAACGTACATGAAGTGAAGGAGCGATACGCATGTTTTGGACAATTGAATGGGATACGGTCTTAAAATTAGCCGTGGCCACCTTAATCGGTTTGATTATCGGGCTTGAACGAGAGCTGAAGAAAAAGCCCCTCGGCTTAAAAACGTGTATTGTCATTGCTGTCAGCTCCTGCGTATTAACCATCATCAGCATTGATGCAGCCTACAATTTCCCTCGAGTCTCTAAGCTTCAAATGGACCCACTCAGGTTACCGGCGCAAATTATATCTGGTGTTGGTTTTATTGGAGCAGGTGTGATTCTGCGAAAAAGCAATGATGTCATCTCAGGTCTCACGACTTCTGCGATGATCTGGGGAGCAGCAGGACTTGGGGTTGCAACAGGTGCAGGATTTTATAAAGAAGCCTTCCTCAGTCTTTTCTTTATTCTGATCAGTGTCGAATTTCTACCATGGCTCTTCCAGCGGATCGGGCCGATTCGCTTACAGGAAAAAGAAATCCGCATCAGAATGTCTCTTTCTGATCGAAACCGCATGACGGATATTTTAAAAGAAATGAAAGCCCTCAATATTCGCATTCATTCTGTTCGAATTGATGATTTAACAGAAAAGAACTACCCGATTATGGAAGTACGCGTACGCGTGCATAAAGATCGCTATACAACCGATGTGTACTTTGATATTAAAGATCTAGAAGGCGTCGTTGGCGTGAAGTGTGATACGGTATAAAAGGTGGTGAGATAAAAGTCTCATCGCCTTTTTTTATGGGAAAAGGGTTGAACCATCGCCTTCATTCAAATAAAATACAAATTATGAAATAAATGATAAAAGGAGATTTTTCATGGGCTCTATGGATCGTAAAAATCGTATTTTTCTTATGAGTGGGATTCTAGCGGTACTCGTATTAGCTGTTCTATTAACCTCACATGATGTCACTCCCGTATCAACAAATGCGGCAGACAAGAAACAAACGAAAACACCAAAAAATATTATTTTTATCGTTGGCGATGGAATGGGGATGCCCGTGATCAAAGCCTACCGCACATTCAAGCAGGAAAAGCTTGGTTCTACAAAAGCACAAACCGTCTGGGACCCGTATTTAGTCGGGATGCAGACCACACATCCAGATGATCCTCGAGATAATATTACCGACTCAGCAGCCGCAGCCACGGCCATGGCGACTGGGAAAAAGACATACAATGATGCCATCGCCGTCAACCAAGAAAAAGAACCTCTTAGAAGTGTCGTTGAAGCAGCAAAGGAAGCACAAATGAAAACAGCCTTTGTTGTCTCATCTGACATCACCGATGCAACACCTGCCGCTTATGGCACACATAACGTCTCCCGAAAAAACAAAGAACAAATTGCAGACCACTTTTTTGATGAGAAAATAGGCGGAGAGCACAAAGTTGATATCCTTCTAGGTGGCGGAATGCAATATTTTGATCGAAAAGACCGTAATCTTGTGCAAGAATTTAAGAAGAGCGGGTATTCCATTCTACGATCAAAAGATGATTTAACCTCTCAATCATCTTCGAAAATGCTCGGCTTATTCCAGGAGGACGAGCTGGATCGAGCCATTGATCGCCCAAAGCATGTGCCTACTTTAAAAGACATGACGCAGGCAGCATTAACCCAATTAAATCAAGACAACCTGCATGGATTTTTCATGCTGCTTGAAGGCAGTACCATTGATTCTGCTGGACATGAAAATGATGTGGTCGGCGCAATGAGTGAGATGGAGGATTTTGAGAAAGCAGTTCATGCGGCTCTTCAATTCGCTAAAAAGGATCAAGAAACCCTCGTCGTCATCACAGCAGATCATGCGACTGGAGGATTTTCCTTTGGCGCAGATGGTATGACAAGTGAGACCGGCTATAAATGGGACCCAGCACCCATTCTAGCTGCTAAGAAAACGCCTGTGTATATGGCAAAGAAAATCGCAGGGGGTCAATCTGTACGTGATGTCCTTCACACCAATATTGATTTCGCGCTCACAAAAGAGGAAATCTCACAGGTAGAGAAAGCGGCACAATCAGGGAAGGCCAGTACGATCCAACTCAGCATTCAACATATCTTTGATCAGCGTTCTTTCTCAGGCTGGACAACCTTTGCCCATACAGGTGAGGATGTCCCTGTCTATGCATATGGACCTGGTAAAGCAGCATTTCAAGGCTGGATCGATAATACAAAGCAAGGAAAGAACCTGTTTCACATTATTGAATCACCGTCCACCTATCGCCCATAAAAAATAACCCCCGCCTCATCATATAGGCGGGGATTTTCATTTTAAGATTGACTTAGTTTTGTAAAGTCAAACGTCGTAATCGGTGCTGCTTGCTCAATGTCGGAGCGGAAGCCAGCGAGCATGGCCTTCTCTTCTTCTCCAATGGTGGCCAAATCAAATGCTTGATGCAGCAAGCCATAGATCAGCATGTGTCGTAAGCGAAGGAAGTCAGGAATGTAGGCAAGCCATTCATCCCCAAGTTCATTCTCTTCACGATAGCCTTTAAGGAATTGCTTCATAAAGTTTCCTGCAAAAGCAGCTTTGTCTTCGTATGGAATGACTGGGTACCACAAGACATTGTATAGCAAAATGCTGATGTCATTTATAAACCAGTTGTACCCGATATCATCGAAATCAAAGGTCGTAATTTTCCCTTGATCCCAGTGGAAGTTTCCGTGATGAAGATCCGCATGAACCAATCCGTACGTATCCTGATTTTTCGGAAGCTTTGCCAGCTTTTCCATCAACCGATCCGCTTGTTCAAACACAAGAGTCTGATCGGCTGGGACATACTTACGCAGTTTAAGCTGCTCCTCTTCATCCCACTCTTGTCTTTTATAACGTGGGTCTGACAGCTGATAGCTTTTTGTCAGTTTATGCATGCGCCCTGTGTACTGTCCAAGGGCATAAAATAATTCATCGTTCCAGTCTGCCTCTTCCACTTTATGGCCTGATGCTTTTTCATAGACTCGAAGCAAAAATGAACCGCCTTGCCCATCGTCTACTTGCTCGATATCACGGCCATTTAATGAAGCAATTGGTTTCGCAACCGAAAGTCCGCCCTTCGCTAAGTGATGGAGCCATTCCATTTCACCTAAAATATAATCAGGTGATCTGCGGATGGTATGGGTAATTTTTAAAATGAAAGACTCTCCGTCTTTTTTAAGTTCATACACATAGTTTTCTGCATCTGCGATAAAGTGGATGTCACTTCGCTGGACCCCGTATAAATGAGTGGCCTCATCTAAAATTTTTGATTCTTCATATATGGCTTTTACATCTTTATGCATGCTGATTCTCCCTCTTCATATATTTTGCTAATTCTCGAATGGTGTGTTTTTCAGCAAAATTCAAATCATCAACATACCAACCCTTCTTTTCAATCTCTACTTCCATTTTGACAGCAAGTAAAGAATTTCCTCCTAAATCGAAAAAGTCGTTGTCAATTCCTACTTTTTCCACATGAAGAATGTCACACCAAATATCAAAAAGCAATGCCTCGCGTTCATTGGTTGGCTGTGCGTAAAGTCCATGATCCTGTGTCAGTTCCGTCTTTAATAATGCACGAAGACCTTCTTGATCATGTACCTTAAGGGCTTTTACATAACCGCTGTGCAGCGTTTGATCTGGTTGAACCGTTTCCCATGTATAACCTTTAGAAGCTGAATGACTTGCTGCCTCCACCCTTTGACCCTCTATTTCTTCTGCCGAGTGCTGACGAGGTGACAGGTGGTCGACGATCTGAATGTGATTGCTCAGTGAATCGATTTCTTCCACTTGTATACGATATGTTTGCTGCCCCTCAACCTCCTGCATCTGGTGCTCTTGCATAAATGACTTGAACAGCTCATTACGTCCAGTCGATGCAAATGTAAATTCAATGGAAGAAAGCTGGTGCTGACAGCTGTATTCAGCGAGCCATGTCAGACATTTTTGCTCAATCCCTTTCCCTAGAGCACGGCAGCTTAGCATCCATGCATCAATTTTCAAGGTGCCGTCTGCATGATGAGCCAAGATAGCCCCTACAATCCCTTCATGACTGAAGCGATCCGCTGCTTCAATGACCCAGCCCTGGACATGCTCATTTTCCATCCGCTCTCTCAGCTGCTGTTCATCAAAGCGCTGCTCATTTAAGCGGAATTGGTTAATACGGCTGCTCATTTGCGCCACGCGGGCAAGGTGCTCTTCTCCCCACTCTGTTACACTCATGTTCAAATTCAAATCTTGTAAAAATTGCTCCATTGACGGCGACTCTGCTTTCTCTTTTTGACGAGCCTTTTCAGCCTTGTAGCTCGTTGTTCGTCCTCTATCTTCATCTGTGACATCATAGCGGTCGAATGCCCAAGCATGCTGGGCGAATAATGGAATCGCTTTTTCATTGGCAGGTAACAGCAGCGTCATTACTTCAGGCAGCTCTTCATTCATACGCAAGCACTGAGCTGGATCATCGTCTAAGAAAATAAACTGAGATAATGAAAGGTTCAGAGAATCTGCCATCTCTTTTAGATGTGCCGGTTTACTTTCCCAATTGATGCGCCAGTCGACGATATCGTCTTTTTGCAAGATCATATCTGGGTGGTTTTCAAACACGCGCCACACATCTTCTTCATTGTTCCTGCTGCTTAAGACAAGCAGGAGCCCTTCTTGCTGCTTTTGTTTTAAAAAGCGCTGAAGCATTTGATGTTCTGGCGTAATGTCGATGCCTTCCACACCGTCTTCTGAAACGACACCTCTCCAAAGCGTATGATCACAGTCAATGGCCGCTACCTTAAATGGTGCACCTTGCCATGCAATGATCTCGCGTGCGACTTTTGTACCGATAGCTCCACAAAAGACTTCAGTGAATGGGAGGTGTGCGGCTTGCTCTCCTTTTTCATCAAAGATGTCATCCATCTGATATTGCTGAGCAAGCTGACGACAATCGATCAACTGAACACCGCCTATCTCAGATAACTGAGCAATCCACTCTTGTTCCACGTCTTGCAGGGTGTCTTTAAGAGCAGCACTTATCGGCAGAATCCCAACAAAATATAGGTTATGTTTCGTTTTTGATTTCAGAACGTTAGCAAGTTCTTCAGCATGCTCTGAAGCCAGTTTTTTCTTTTCTTCCAGTGAAAGATGAGCTGGACCAGTGATATCCTCTAAACGAATGAGCAGAAGATTCGCACCGTTTTTCTTCTGTGAAATAAGGCTGCGCTCATTTAGTAATTCCTGATATACCTGCCCATACGGTGCAAATTGAACATCGAGCTGCACATCAAACTGCTTGGTCCAGTACTGAATATAAGGTGCGACTGGATCTGCTGTAAATGTCGAGCTGACTGTCAGTACGAGCGGTGCTTTTTCCTCTGCGCGCTCCCTTTTTTCTTTTGCTGCTTGTTCTTCTTCCTGTGAAAGAACAGCGAAATCCTTGAGCAGTTGATCAGGTGTTTGAACAGCCTGTTCGACCAAGTGCTGGAAGTGGTTGACGAAAGCTTGCATCGTCTCATGTTTAAACAGAGCCAGATTGTATTGAAGCACGCACTTTAACTCGCCCGTTACCTCTCTGACAACATCCATTTTCATATCGAGTTTGGAAATTCCCTTTGCAAACTCATGAGTTTCAAATGTCAGTCCATCGGCTTCAATTTTAATATTCGGATCGTACTCATTATGATAGATGAGCATCGTATCAAAGAATGGATTGCGATGCGGTCTTGTTTTTGGATTCAGATGCTCAACCATTTGGTCAAATGGGTACTCTTGATGGTCATACGCATCCAGCAGTACTTGCTTTGTCTGCGCCAATTGCTCTGTAAAGGTTGCTTCTTGTACCATGTCTAGTTTAATTGGCAGGAAGTTCGTAAACATGCCAATTGTATGCTCGATATCTGCATGACGTCGTCCAGCCACAAGTGAACCGACAATCAATTCCTCCTGATCCGCATAACGTGAGAGCAGCAGCCCATAGAGTTGGAACAAGATGACGTTATTTGTCAGTTGATACTGTTCAGCGAGCTGTTCAATTTTCTCAACGATGTGCGGTTCAATATTAAATTTAATCGCTCTTCCTAAGAAGGATTGTTCCTTCCGTTCAAAATCATATGGCATTGTCAAAGTTGGCACATTTGAGCCAATTTGCTGCTTCCAATAATCCTGCTGCTTTTGAAACATCTCGCTGCGGAAATATTTGTCTTGCCATTCTGCATAATCTTTATATTGAACGGTCAGTTCCGGCAAGGTTTCCCCTCGATAGAGCTCAGTAAATTCTTTAATAAAGATGTTCATGCTCGCTCCATCCGCCACAATATTATGCATATCGACTAATAAGAGATGATCATGTGCTGCGATTTTCACAAAACGCACACGGATCAATGGTGCAGCCTTTAAGTCAAATGGACGAATGAATTCATCGATTTGTGCTTCTAATCCTTCTTCATCAGCCTCTGTCATTTCAACAGCAAAGTGGAAATCATCATGGACCCGCTGAACCGGTTCTCCATCTTTTAATTCAAAGGTCGTTCGCAATGTTTCATGACGATCAATTAATTGCTTGAAGGTCTGCTCAAAGCGCTCGACGTCAATTTCACCTTTACATCTTAGTGCCATCGGCATGTTGTATGAGGTCACTTGACCAATACGCTGATGAATGAGGAATGTCCGTCTTTGAGCAGCAGATAATGGATACGTGTCTTTCTTTTCCACTGGTTCAATCTTGAAATATTGATGCTTCTCTGCCTTTTCGATGAATGCTTGGAGCTTTTCAATCGTCGGATTGTTGAACATGTCTGTGAGCGTAAGTTCTACACCAAACTCTTTGTGAATTTGAGAAATCAGACCGGTCGCATTTAACGAATGTCCGCCAAGCTCAAAGAAGTGGTCGTCTCTTTCCACCTTTTCAATTCCTAAAATGTCTTTCCACATCCGCTGTAACGTTGCCTCAATATCATTCGCTGCGGCGGAATGGACTTGATTGTTTTTTTCTATTCCCTGTGCCTTGTTTTCCTTCGGCACCACCATTTGCACACCTGAGGATGAAGATAATGCGGATGTATCTACCTTTTCAATCCAATATCTTTGTCGTTCAAATGGATAGGTCGGCAAGGATACTTTTTGATTTGATGTCTGATTTCGCCATTTTGTCCAGTCAACCGGCACCCCTTGAAGCCAGATGTCACCAAGCCTGCCCAGCAGGTAGCGGTCGTCTGCTGCCTCTTCTTTCGGGTGACGCATCAATGGAATCGGCTGCTGATGGTGTTCCTTTGAGGCTTGGCGAATAAAGGCACTTAACGTATTCCCCGGCCCGACTTCAACGAAAATAGGATCAAGCTCCGTTAATAATGTCTCCGCTCCATCACGGAAACGGACCGCTTGCCGCAAGTGATCAGCCCAATATGCCGGGTCTTGCACTGCTTCATGGTCAATCCACGTACCTGTGACGTTAGAAATATACGGGATAGACGGTGCATTCAATTGATACTCAGCTACCTTTTCTTTGAATGATGGCAGGATGTCATCCATCATTTTAGAATGGAAGGCATGTGAGGTGTGAAGCTTTCTACACCCATGTCCAGCAGCCTCCAGCTTCTCAGCAAGTGCATCAATGGCTGCGGTCTCCCCTGACACTACACATAACTCAGGACCATTTACTGCTGCAAGTGAAAGATCATCTGTTAAATATGGCAGCACGTTCTGTTCACTCAAAGGAACGCTCAGCATAGAGCCTTTTGAAAGCTTGCTAATGAGCTGTCCGCGATAAGACACAAGATCTACGGCATCTTCAACAGATAGTAAACCAGATACGGCAGCAGCTGTGTATTCTCCAATACTGTGGCCGATCAGTGCCTGCGGTTTGACGCCAAAATGAATCAGCAATTTAGCCAAAGCGTATTCCACACTAAACAGAAGCGGCTGCGTATATTCTGTTTGGTTGATCAGCTGAGGATCATCACTTGCTTCTGTTGAGAATAAAATGCTGAATGGGTCAACTGAGATATGCTGTTTGAATTGATTCAAGCATTGATCCAGCGCTTCCTTAAAGACTGGATATTTGTCATAAAGCTGACGCCCCATGTCTACATACTGAGATCCTTGACCTGGGAAAAGAAAGACGACTGGCCGGCTCGATGTTTGGGAGCTTGCCGTCTTGACCACCTCTTTTGACCTTTGATTCAGCGCCTGTAACATGTCAGCCGTGTTACTTCCAAGAATGACACGTTTATGCGGGAAATGATGGCGCCCTGTTTGCAGCGTATAGGCAACGTCACTTAGACGAACATGCTGCTGATGCTGAAGTAAATAGTCCGCAAGGCGATCGGTCATTTTCTCAAGAGCTGCTGGTGTTTTGGCAGATAATAAAAGGAGTTCACTATCCTCAGGGCTATCTGCGGCGACACGTGTAGCAGGTGCTTCTTCTAAAATGACATGAGCATTTGTTCCACCAATCCCAAATGAGCTTACACCTGCACGGCGAGGAGATTCATGCTTGCTCCATGGCGTCAAGTCTGTGTTTACAACGAAAGGCGAATTGGCAAATTCAATTTTTTCATTCGGCGTTTCAAAATGAATCGTCGGCGGAATCACTTGATGCTTTAAGCTTAAAACGGTTTTAATAAAGCCGGCGACACCTGACGCATCATTCAAATGACCAACATTTGATTTGACAGAACCAATGCGGCAAAAGCCTTTTTTATCTGTATCAAACGCTTGCTTGAGCGCTTCAATTTCGATCGGATCTCCGAGGGTTGTTCCGGTTCCATGTGCTTCAATGTACGAAATGGTTTCAGGTTCCACCTCAGCCATTCGAAGTGCTGTTTTAATCGCTGATACTTGACCTTTCGTACTCGGCGCTGTATATCCTACTTTTCTATTTCCGTCATTATTAATAGATGATCCTTTAATGACAGCATAAATGTGATCGCCGTCTTCAATGGCATCCTCTAAATTTTTTAAAATAACGGCTCCTGCACCATCACCAAAAACGGTTCCATCGGCCTTGTTATCAAAGACGCGGCAATGTCCGTCAGATGAATGGATCATGCCTTCTTGATAAAGATAGCCCGATTTTTGCGGCAGGCGAATGGACACGCCGCCTGCAACAGCCATATGACAGTCGCCGCTTAATAAAGCCTGAACGGCTAAATGAATCGACACCATTGAGGTCGAGCAGGCGGTTTGCACCACCATACTCGGTCCCTTCAGATTTAATTTATATGAAATCATCGTCGCTAAATAATCACGCATATTCAGAACGGCAGCTTCCAGTGTTTTCGAATCCTCACCTTGAGCCGCCCCTTGAAGTGCTCTCATGACCCATTCTGTATTGATTCCTGCACCTGTATAAAGACCAATTTGCCCTTTATATTCAAACGGATCGTACCCAGCGTCTTCAAGCGCCGTCCACACACATTCATGAAACAGTCTGAACTGCGGATCCATCATAGCCGCTTCCTTTGGTGTATAGTCAAAGAAATCCGCATCAAATAAATCAACATCATCTAGCATCCCTTTTGCTTTAACAAAACGGGGGTTTTTCAATAAGGCTTCATCTGTACCTTCACGCCGTAATTCTTCCTCTGTAAAAAAAGAGATGGTTTCTTTTCCCTTTTTCAGATTCTCCCAGTACTCTTCTACATTTTTGGCCCCTGGAAAACGACCTGCAAGACCGATAACAGCAATTTCTGCGCCATGATAGTGATTCGTTGTATCATTCATTCTCGATTCCGCCTCTCAATCTTTTATTCCGTTGCTGTTTAAAACGAGCTCTTCGATCACCTGAAGTGACGACGGCTAGTTCTTCTTCCATCGCTTCTTCCTGCGAGTCCTCAGAAGGCTGGATATATTTCGCAAGCTCAGCAACAGATGGGTACGTAAACAAGGTCACAACCGCTTCATTTGTTTGAAGTGCTTGATTTAACCGATTGGTGACTTGAACAATATCCAGCGAGCTTGCGCCGAGATCAAAGAAATTGTCGTGAATGCCCACTTGTTCCATGCCCATAAAATCCTGCCAAACTTGACAGATCGCTTTTTCAGTTTCATTTCGAGGAGCCACATATGGATTGCCGAGCTCTGGTCTTTCGTGCTTAGACACCTCATATGAATCCTCATTCTCTGCTGCCTTCGGCTCTAGTGACAGCCATTGATCCATTCGTTCTTCAAGATTTCCCGTGGACACGAGCATGTGTCGATTCTGCCGGTTAGACAGAACATACTGGAACAGCTCAGCACCCTCTTCTGGTAATATCGCAAGCTCATTTATCGATTCACCAATTGTGGATTCTAGCTCACCCCAGAAATTCCACGCATCCCAGTTCACACACATCCACGGGGTTTGACTATGTTGATTAAGTCTAGCTGCAAATGCATCCATATATAAGTTAGCCGCTGAGTAAGCGGAGAATCCTAAGCCCCCAAGCAATGCACTAATGGAAGAAAAGAGAAGACAAAAATCTGCTTGTTCTTGTTCCAGCAGCTGCTCTAGCACATCGAGCCCTTTCACCTTTGATTGGAATTGATCCTCTCCCTGCGCCAGTGTAGAAGGGATATCTTTGATTGCACGGAAGGATGTACTTCCTGGTAATCCTGCCGCATGGAATACACCATGAACGCCGCCATGCTTTTTGCGAATGGCATCAAATACACGTTTCATCTGATCCAGATCTCCTGCATTCGCCTGCACCGCTTCTACTGTTGCACCTAATCGTTCGAGCTCAAGCACCTTCTCAATTCTCGTACGCTGCGCTTCATCGGCATTTACTTGGTGAACGTATGACGCCCATTCATCTCTCGGCGGCAATGCCGTTCTTCCAGTTAAATAAAGATGTACATTTCCTTCCTTCGCCAGCATCTTTGATAGAACAAATCCGATGCCGCCTAAACCTCCTGTGATCAGATACACACCATTTGGCCTGATCATCTTCGGAAGTCCATCTTCTTTTTGCAGCGGCAAACGTTTGTAGCTCTGCACCCAGCGTTGACGATTGCGATACGCCACAAGCTGGTCCTTTCCAGGCTGCATGATTTCCTGCACAATAAGATCGACAAGTACTTGTTCCTTCCAAGACATGACTTCTGGCACATCTTCCACATCGATATTCCAGCATTTGATATGATGGTATTCCTGTGAAATCACTTTACACGGTCCAAGCATTGCACTTTTCTCTGCACATATCGTCTCATTGCCTGTGACTGGCTGAATTCCGCTAGTGATCGTAAACAGACGGCATTCTCGAATATTTTTTTGGGCAGCAATCGCTTGAGATAAGAAAATTAAGCTGTAATAGCCTTTTTCAATGTGCGCCTGAAAAGCGGATTGACGATTCGAGTTGTCATCTTCTTTCGCAGCTTCCCATAAATGCAGAATCCGATGGATATTGACACCTCTATTAGACAATGAATCTAGCATGTTACGGTAGTGCTGGCCTTCTGCCGGATTGATCGTAAACGACTGATCTTGCTCTTGATAAGCTTCACCCTTTGTGACAGAAATGACCTTGATACCTTGTTGCTTAAATGAATGGGTAAACAGTTCATGAAAAGCATCCTGTTCCCTGAAAATGAGCCACGTTTGTTCTTCTGTTTCTTTTTCGAAAACAGGTTTTAGCGGCTGCTGCTCCCATGAAGGCAGGTAGAACCATTCTTCCATCTCTTTCTTCTTCGTTTCCTTAGGAGCGGATAGCTGCGGAGAAGCCGGCTTTCCTGCTTCAATCCAATATCGTTTCCGTTCGAATGGATAGGTCGGCAGCGATACGAGCTGACGTTCCTCTTGATTTGGTTGTTGCTGCGCTTTGACCTCGTAGCCGCCTGCCCATAGCTCTCCTATTCTTTTTAAGAAATATGCATGGTCATCCGCTTGTTCTCTTGCATGCCTCACCATATTCAGAACATCATGATGAGACTCTTTGTTATCATGACGTTTCGCTAATGCCGTCAAGCTGTTTCCAGGTCCAACTTCAATGAGCGCTCGTACTTCATCGGTTAACAGCTGAGATAGACCTTCATGAAAACGAACGGTTCCACGCAGGTGGCTCGTCCAATAAGATGCTGTCATCACCTCTTCACTTGTTGCCCAGGTGCCTGTCACATTCGATATAAACGGAATCGTCGGCTCATGCAATTCTACTTTCTCTACGAATTGTTGAAACGCCTCAAGCATCGGCTCCATCATATAGGAATGAAAGGCATGAGAAGTATGGAGCTGTCTTGTGACAATTCCTTTGTCTTGCAGTTTCTTTTCAAATGCAGTGATATGCTCTTCTCTTCCAGAAACGACACAAAGGTCTTTTGCATTGACAGCAGCAACAGAAAGCGATTCATCAATCATCGAAGTCAGCTCTGCCTCAGGTAATTGCACACTAAGCATGGCGCCTTTTTCCATGTCTTGCATCAATCTTCCTCTTGCCATCACGAGTGTTAATGCAGACTCCAGAGAAAAGACCCCTGACAAGCAAGCGGCAACGTATTCGCCGATACTGTGTCCAATCATTGATTCTGGCTCAACACCGCTATGCTGAAGCAATTTGGCTAATGCATACTCAAATATAAAGAGAAGCGGCTGAGCATTTGACGTTTTTGTGATGTCTTCGTTCGTTTCATTCTTGGAAAAAACAATGCCCTTTAAATCAACTTGCTCCGTTTCCATTACATATTTAAAGCATCTATCTACTTCCCATTTGAACACTGGCTCTGCATCGTATAATCCGCGCATCATACCAGCATACTGAGCGCCTTGACCCGAAAACATAAAGGTCGCTTTACGCCATTTTTTGCTTCGGAACACACTCGTTTCAAGCTGGTTCTGCTGCATCCATTCATCAGCAGACGCGAGCACGATGGCTTTTCGGTATGGAAATTGCTTTCTGCCATACCGCAATGTATAAGCAATATCTTCAAGCGGAACTTGAGGGTGCTGGATCACATACTGCTTTAATTGCTCTGTCATTTTCGCTAAAGCAGTATCCGTTTTTGCTGATAAGACGAGCAGCTGCTTTTGGTTAGAAGCTGGTTTTTGCTTCGCCTGTATGCCCTCTTCTATGATCATATGGGCGTTCGTTCCACCGATACCGAAAGAGCTAACCCCCGCTCTTCTCGGGCCATCTGCTTCCTTCCAATACAACGCCTTTTGATTCACATAAAACGGTGTATCTTTGAAAGGGATCTCCTGATTGGGTGATTCATAATGAATGGTTGGCGGGATCGTTTTATGCTGGAGGGCCAAAATGGCTTTAAACAGACCTGCAATCCCTGCCGCACTATTTAAGTGGCCGACATTACTTTTCACAGAACCGATCGGAATCGTCAGCGGATCTGTCCCTTTGAACACTTGACTAAGGGCAGATACCTCAATTGGATCTCCCATTTTTGTCCCCGTACCATGTGCTTCTACATAACCAATGGATGCGGGATCGATACCTGATTTTTCATACGTTTCTTTTAAAACCTCTGCCTGTCCTTCCACACTCGGAGCGGTAAAACCAGCTTTTCGGCTGCCATCATTGTTCACACCAACCCCTTTGATGACCGCATGAATCGGGTTGCCGTCTCTCATCGCATCTTCATAACGTTTTAGCAGAACAATCCCCGCTCCATCTCCGAAAATGGTTCCGCTCGCCTCTTGGTCAAACGGACGGCAATGTCCATCTTTTGATTGAATCATCCCATCTTGATAGATGTAGCCGATATTTTCTGGAGAACTGACCGTCACACCGCCAGCCAGTGCTGCATCACATTCTTGATTCAATAATGCTTGACAAGCCATGCCAATGTTGACAAGTGAGGTCGAACAAGCTGTCTGCATGGTCACGCTAGGCCCGTGTAAATTCAATTTATAAGAAAGCTGCGTACTAAAGAATTCACGATCATTTAACAGCATTGCGCTGAATTGCTCGGTTGCTTCCATTTGATGTGCAAAGCGCGTCAGCCACTCATGATTTGGACTCGTTCCTGTATAAACGCCAATTTTCCCTGCCATTCGATCAGGGTCACAGCCAGCATCCTCCAGCGCTTCCCAAGCACATTCATGCAAGAGCCTGAACTGCGGATCCATGAGCTCTGCCTCTCTAGCAGAATAGTTGAAGAAGTCTGCATCAAAGCCTTCGATCTCTTGTAAACGGCCTTTTGCTCCAATGAAATTCGGATGCTGATAGACAGACGCATCCAGCCCTGCTTTCTTGAGTTCTTCTTCTGTGAAAAAGTGAATCATTTCCTCGCCATTCACAAGACGCTGCCAAAAGTCTTCTAGCGACGAAGCCCCTGGGAATCTTCCTGCCATTCCGACAATCGCAATATCCGTATGCTCCTGGGACGTGTTCTTTATTGGGAGAGAAGCAGATGTTTGATCGCGTTCCATCTGTTCTTCAAACAAATATTCAGCAAGGCTTGACACTGTAGCAAACCGATACAATTGAACAGTGTCAATTTGTTGATCCATTCGCTCAGATATTTTCGCTGCAAGCTGAGATATATCAAGTGATGTCGCACCAAATTCAAAAAATGGCGATTCATCATCCATTTGATCAAATCCAAAATGAGTTTGAACAATGTCGTGAATATCTTTTTGTAAAGAAGCGAGCGAAGTAAAAACACGCTTTACATCCTGCGGCTTTTGTGGCTCAATGGCTGCCATCGTATTTGTTTGTGCAGAAAAATCGGTTTTATGAAATGGATACCCAGGTAGCGGAATGCGCTGCCTGTTCTTCTCCTCTGTTAAAGGAAAGGATAAGCCGACCCCCATTTCCCAAAGAACACCGGCGATTTGAAGAATGTCTCCATCAAGTGGTTCGATTGATTTTTCTGCTCCCTTTTCAACCACAATGCTTTGTTTTATTGAAAGATCAATGATCAAGGCTGTTGATTCTTGCTCAATCAAAGGCGGTTTTACAGGCTGATCCATATCAAGAAAACGCTTTGCAGACAATGGGTGGAAAGTGGTTAGTTCCTCCCCGGTTTGCTGCATGTAAACAGGCTGTTGGAGTGTTCTCTGAGGCAGGGAAACCAGCCTTTGATTAACCGTCTCGGTGTCATGAAGGTCGTACACAATTGATGCTGCGTCTCTTAGCTCAAGCCCGCCTGCTGCATACAAAGCTGTCCAGACTCCGCTGCCTTCTCCAATCCAACCATCTGGTTCAATTCCGAGTGACCTTAGCTCGTTGGCAAAAGCCGATGTCATGATCAGCATAGCCACTTCTGATTGTCTGCTTTGTTTGGAATGGAACAGCTCGTCTTTTTTGATAGGTACCGCAGATTGGACGAGGCTCATTAATCGATCCACTTCTGTTTTGAAAGAATGATCTTTCTCATACAGCTTGATGTAATCACGTAAACCTGACTCATGATACCCCGTCAGCCTCATGCTGATCCGTTTATAAAGAAGACTTTCTCTCCCTGCTGTATCTTGCACTTGCAGTTGCTCTAATAATTCATCCCGCGACGAACAGACAAACGTTTTTCGATATTTGAAGGCTTTTCTTCCACTTTGTAAGGTGTAAGCTGCTTGGCCAAGTGAGAGTTCATGATGTGAGGAGACATATTCCTTCAAGTTTTTTGTCATGTTCTTCATATCATGCATTGATCTAGCTGAAAGCACAATTAATTCTTTGGACGAGGCCGTGCTGTTTGCTTTTCTCGGCTTCGCCTCTTCTAAGATGACATGAGCATTTGCTCCCCCTATACCAAAGGCACTGACTCCAGCTCTCCTTGGCAAATGAGACGTCTTCCACTCCGCTTTGTCTGTCCCAACATAAAATGGCGTTTGATCAAACGGAATACGGTGATTCGGCTTGTCAAAGTGCGGCATCGGGGCAAATTGACGATGATGCAGCATCATGACTGTTTTGATAAAACCAGCCACGCCGCTTGCAGCATCTAAATGCCCAATATTGGCTTTGACTGATCCAATCCGGCAATAGCCTTGTTGATCTGTTTGAAAAGCTCGAGTAAGCGCCTCAATCTCAATCGGATCTCCAACAGGCGTACCCGTTCCGTGTGCTTCGATATAAGAAATCGTCTCTGGTTCTGTCTCAGCCATTTCTAACGCAGATTCAATGACACTTGCCTGTCCACTCACACTTGGGGCTGTATAGCCGACTTTATTGCTTCCATCATTGTTCGTTGCAGATCCTTTTACGACGGCATAAATAAAATCTCCGTCTTCTATCGCATCTTTCAATCGTTTTAGCGCAACCACGCCTGCACCTTCACCAAAAATGGTTCCTTTTGCTTTTTCATCAAACGGACGGCAATGGCCATCAGGAGAGTAAATCATTCCTTCTTGGTATTGATAGCCTGTGATTTGCGGCTGATGGAGTGTGACACCTCCTGCTAACGCAAGGTCGCATTCACCTCCGATTAATCCTTGACAGGCCATATGAATAGCAACAAGCGACGTGGAGCAAGCCGTTTGTACCGATACGCTTGGACCTTTTAGATTTAATTTATAAGCAATCCGAGAAGCAAAGGATGGGTCATTGAGATGCATGATTTGAAATACATCTTCGTTCTTTTCAAGTGACGACATATGCTGCCCCATCCACGATAGATTGCTAGATGCCCCGGCATAAAGACCAATTAATCCTTCGTATTGCTCAGGCTCATAGCCTGCGTCCTCTAGCGCATGCCATGTGCATTCATGCATCAATCGAATTTGCGGGTCCATAATGGATGCCTCTCGCGGAGAGTAGCCAAAAAAGTCTGCATCAAATGATGATGCATTTTGTAAAAATGGTTTTGCCTTCACATAATCAGAACGCTTTAGCAGCGTCTCATCTACACCCGCTGCCTTTAATTCTTCATCAGTGAAAAACGTAACGGATTCTTTCCCTTGCGATACATTTTCCCAAAACGTTTGCACATTCGGTGCTCCGGGAAACGTACCTGCTAATCCTACGACTGCAATTTCAAGTCCAGATTCGGTCCATTGCTCTTGATCAGACATACGCTGCATTTCTCCCATCTATTTTCGTTTTAATCTCTGTTTACGGCGGTTTTTCCCATCTGCCATCGCCTGTTTACGGAGATTAGATGATTCAGTGACAGCTTGCTTTTCTTCCTTTACCCCATGTATCTTCTTCAGTTCGGCAGCCAATGACGCGATGGTCGGGTGGCTATACATCATGACTACCGGAACCTCTATGCCATAAATTGATTTGATATGACCGCTCATCTGCAGCAAATCAAGGGATGTCGCACCCATTTCAAAAAAGTTCTCATTCACATCCGGTTCATGATGAAAAAAGGAGCTGAGTACATCACTCAATGATGCTTCTAGACGATCATCTATGACCTTCGATATTTGTTGAGACGGCTCTTCTTCCTGCTGCATAGGTGTTAATCGATGTTTCATTCTCTCACCCATGTCTCGAACAGAAACAAGAATTTGCGGATAATCTAGACGCAGCACTTCCTGAAAGGCCTTTATCCCTTGTTCTGGTAAAATTCCCGCCTGCTCCTCAAGTGCCATCATGTCATTGACTTTAGCCGCTAATGCTGAGTCGTGTGCCATACCGACTTTTTCCCACCGATCCCAGTTTAAAGAAATCACTGGCTTTCCTTCCTGCCTCTTCGCATGAGCAAAGCTGTCCATAAAAGCATTGGAAGCCGCATAAGCCACTTGTCCAGCCGCTCCAAGAAAGGACACTAGGGATGAACAAAGTAAAAAGAAGTCGAGCGTTTCATCCTTGAGTGCTTCATCCAGCACATAGGTCCCGTTGATTTTTGCCTGACACATGCGAATTTCATCGTCTGCTGTTCTTGCTTGGATGATCTTCCCGTCTGCCTCTCCTGCCGCATGAATGACACCATGTAAATCACCAAATGACGTATGAGCCAGCTGGACCGCTTTCTGCACAGCATCTTGATCTGACACATCACCGTGTACAACTTGTACATCAGCTCCTAACCCTTCAAGAGTCATCAGCTTTTTCACGGTTTCAGCTTCTTTCCCCTCCGCATCACGCAGATCAAGCCATGCAGAGCGTTCACGTATTTGTACTCGGCTCATGAACACAAGTTTCACTTGATACGTTTCTGCTAAATGTTTAGCTAATGTGAAGCCAATGCCCCCCATACCGCCGGTCATGAGGTAAACGCCATGAGTCCTGAAAGGCTGCTTGGACGATTCCTCTTTGTTTAAAGGGGTGCTTGAAGCCTTTCGAACCCACCTGCTGTTCACGCGATACGCCACGACCGCATCTTGATCGTGCATTGCAACCTCGTATGAAAGAAATAGCGGCCAGTCCGCCTTTGTTTCCTGACATAAATCAATGTGCTGACACGCAATATGCTGATATTCTTGAGGAATGGTCAGAGCCAGCCCAGTACATGTTGCTTGAAGAGGATTGACCTTCTCCATCCCGATTACATCATGCGCTTGGTTTGTCACAAGATGAAGACGGATGGCTGTGTTATGATACTGGCTGATCAGCCTGACGAGATCGAGCACAGATAAGTAGTTTGGCTGATCACCTGTATCTTCTGTTAGTTCATCATGCATCCAGATGATCTCTTCCGGTATAAATTCAGATTGCTGCAGTTCAGCCATCACCCACTCTAAATGTGACAGCATATGAACGTCCGCCTTCATCAACTGGTCATTTTCTTTGATCGTATGATCACTTTGACAGACGCTGACAACCTCTGCATGCCGTTCTTTCAAATAAGCGCCAATATGACCATTTTTCTCAAAAACCAAGATACGCTTCCCTTGATGATGCTGCTCTTTTAGTACAGGTGCAGAGCGTTCCCATACCGGAATGTAAAACCAGTCTTGAAAATCAGCTGAGAGTTTCTCCCCCTTTTCTGATGGCGCTAAAGCGGTCATCAGCTGATCCGCTTTAAACTGCGGAGAGGGGAATATTTGATGCTCGAATGGATATGTTGGCAGTGACACTCGATATGGGGCCTTTTCTTTTCTGACAGCGCTCCAATTCGGTTCCACTCCAAAACTCCACAGCTTCCCTATAGCCTTTTTCATATATTCATCATCAGCAGCTTGTTCTTTTGGATGTCTCACCATTGAAACAGCCGCTGCTTTGTTCACATCATAGTCATCATGTCGTCTCACAAATTGAGTTAACGTATGACCTGGCCCCACTTCAATGAAAACCACTTCTCCAAGTCCAAGTAACGTCTCTACTCCTTGACTAAATAAAACAGGCTGCCTGATATGAGATGCCCAGTAATCAGGTGATGCGGCTTGTTCATTTGTTAACCAGCTCCCTGTCACATTCGAAAGGATCGGAATCTCGCCCTGCTGGTAGGTGATCTCCGAGAGAACGTTCTTAAACTGTTCGGACGCTTCATCCATCATACTCGTATGAAAGGCGTGAGAGGTTTTCAGCTTTTGGACAGAAGCTCCTCTTTTTTCAGCTTGTTCGAGATAAATCTGTAACCGTTCTGAAGGACCGGAAACAACAGATAATTGTGAGCTATTCACTGCAGAAAGCTCGACACCTTCTGGAAGATCATGTTCAATCTCTTCGGCAGGGAGTGACACACCGGCCATTTCACCTGGAGGCATTTTTTGCATCAAACTGCCTCTTTTTAAAACGATCCGGATGGCATCTTCAAGGTTGATCATACCGGCCACGCAGGCAGCCGTGATTTCTCCAATACTATGACCAATGAAATAATGCGGACATATGCCTAGTCCCATCAGCTTCGATGCGAGCGCATACTCAAAACTAAACAAGATGATTTGTGTATATGATGTTTGCTGCATGAGTTGTGCTGCTTCTATGAACTCTTCTTCGGTTGTTGGATATAACACGTTCTCGATCTCAACACCTGATAACGATAAAATAATGGCAAAACATTTCTGAAGCGTTTCTTTAAATTCAGGGTCTTTCTCATATAAATCCTTGCCCATATTCACATACTGAGCACCTTGACCAGAAAACATCCAAACGATCGCAGGCTGTTGAAAGGCCTTTTGCGGCTGGCCGGCTGACTGGAATGTGCGGCCCGGACCTGCAAGAAAAGCTTGTCGATAAGGAAAATGCTTTCGTCCCTCTTGCAGGGTAAATGCAGCATCGGATAGTGTGACATGCTTATGTTCTTTTAAATAAGAGGTCATTTGTTCAGCAGACTTTTGAACCGCCTGCTTCGATCTTGCCGAAATCACCATTAGTTCATGATCTCTTTCTACTGACGGTTTGTCGGCGGCGGGTGCCTCTTCCATGATCAGATGTACATTCGTTCCGCCGACTCCAAATGAACTGACACCGGCACGCAGCGGCTGCTCTGATTTCGTCCATGGTACGGGTGTTGTATTTACATAAAATGGGCTTGATTCAAAATCAATTTTCGGATTCGTTTTTTTATAATGAAGGCTAGGCGGCAGCATCTGATGGTACAGACTAAGCGTTGTCTTGATAAAACCTGCAATCCCTGCGGCTGAGTCAAGATGACCAATATTGGTTTTCACAGACCCAATCGCACAAAACTGTTTTTTATCCGTTTGAAAAGCTTGCTTTAGTGACTCAATTTCAACTGGATCTCCAAGAGTTGTACCTGTGCCATGTGCTTCAATATAAGATATACTCTCAGCTTCTACACGACTGATGTTGAGTGCCTTTTTAATGACTTCGCTTTGTCCTTCTATACTTGGTGCTGTGTAGCCAACCTTCCGCCCGCCGTCATTGTTATAGGCTGAACCTTTAATCACGCCATAGATATGGTCCTTATCCTTTAGTGCCTGCTTTAATGATTTGAGCACAACAACTCCACAGCCCTCGCCGCCAACGGTTCCTTCTGCCTGTTCATCAAAAGCCCGGCAGTGCCCATCTGGCGACATGATCATGCCCTCTTGATACATGTATCCTTTTTTGTGAGGGGTCGTAATGGTGACGCCGCCTGCGAGTGCCATTTTACATTCTCCAGTAATCAGGGCGCGCGCCGCCATATGAATGGCAGTCAAAGAGGAAGAACAAGCTGTATCAACAGCTACGCTCGGTCCCTTCAAATTCAATTTGTAGGATACCTTTGTGTTCATGAAATCTTTATCTGTTAATTGAACAGCCGCAAATTGTTCAGATGAGTGATTCGTTCTCATCAGCATGGAAGCAGCTTGCCAATATAAATTAGCAGAAGCAGCTCCAAATAAACCAATCGGTTCCTGATAGGTTTCAGGGTTATAGCCTGCATCTTCAAGGGATTCCCATGCCACCTCATGAAACATGCGGATTTGCGGGTCCATTACTTCTGCTTCACGCTGTGAATAACCAAAGAAATCTGCATCAAAGTGATCATGCTGATCGACTGCTCCTTTAGCACGTACATATTGCTCATGGTCTAATGCTTTTTTCTCAACCCCTGCCTCCAGCAGCTCTTCCTTCGAAAAGAACGTAATGGACTCTCTTCCATTTGCAAGGTTGTCCCAAAAGTGATGAATATTCTTTGCTCCCGGAAAACGGCAGGCCATCCCAACCACTGCAACCTCTAATCCTGTGAACTTACTCATCTATCATCCCGCCTAACAGTTGAGCGGCACTTTCTAAGTCATCCGCTTCATTTTCTCCATCATTTTCGATCTGTTTCTCTTGCCCTGAGACTTTGTTTCTCAATTGAGCGGCTATTTGCGAAACAGTTGTATATTGGAACAGCTCCATCACTGTCAGCTCCTGCTGAAATTCCTCTTTCACTTTATTGGACAGCTCAACGATATTAAAAGAGTTCCCGCCTAAATCGAAAAACGGTTCATCTATACGAATCTGCGCAGCAGGGACTTGTAAAATAGATGCGAAAATGCGAACAAGCTTCTGCTCTGTTTCATTATGTGCTTGAATGGTCAACGGCTCTTGATTGGCTGCCGCCTGATCTTCTGGATTCGGCAGTGCTTGGATATCCAATTTCCCTGATAGATTCAAAGGAAATTGTTCTATTTGAATGACATGCCTCGGCACCATATAACCTGGTAACCTTTCACTTAAAGACTGACGAAGCGCACGCTGATCTATCGCTTGTTTTGCCATCATATATGCGCAAATGTATTGGTCCTGATCCTTCGTTTCCTTAGGAACGACAATGACATCTTGAATCAGCCCTTGCATATGCGGGTCATCAAGAATCGCTCTGCGAATCTCCTCGAGCTCAATTCGATACCCTCTGATTTTCACTTGGCCATCGTTTCTTTTAGCAAATTCTATCAACCCATCAAACCGCCATCTTGCAAGGTCTCCCGTACCGTATAACATCCCGCTGCTCAGCTCTGGTTTTTTGATAAATTTCTCCTTGCTCAGATCAGGGTGATTGATGTACCCACGACCTACACCATCGCCTGCTATATATAGTTCGCCAAAGACGCCAATCGGAACTGGCTCCCCTTGCGCGTCACATATGAAAATATGCTCATTCGGCATCGGCTGCCCAATAGGAATGACCTGCTCGTCCCAGTCATGGGGAATCAAAAAGGATGATGACTGAACCGTACATTCAGTCGGTCCATACGCATTAATCATGATTGGTTTTTCACCTGATATATGCTGTAAAAATTGATCCATCAGCTCTTTTGTGAACACCTCTCCGCCCACTAGCAGCATGTTCAAAGCAGGCAGGTCTTGTTTTGATTGCGCTGCTGCCTTGTTCATCAGCTTTAAGTGAGAAGGGGTCACATCTGACAGCTGAATGTGGTTTTCTTGGTAAAACGACCATAACGCATGCCCATCCATACGGACTTCATCTTTGGCAATATGCAGCGTATGCCCGAGGAGCAATGCCGGGAACAATGTTTGAACAGACGCATCAAAAATGTGTGAAGCCAGCATCCCTACTTGCAAAGGATCAGGGAGCAGATCAAAAAAGCGCGTTTTCATTCCATATACCAAATTAATGACATGACGATGTTCAATAACGACCCCTTTTGGATGCCCTGTCGTTCCTGATGTATACAGGACATACGCCATATCCGAAGGCGAAATAGACCAAGTCAGATTCTCTTTTATTGGCGATTCTTGAAGCATGTCTTGAATCACATGAACCTCGACATCCAATCCTTCATATCCTTCTGCATCCGAGACAATAGCTGCAGCACCGCTGTTTTTGAGCATATACCGAATTCTTTCGATCGGCAGATGGACATCAATCGGTAAATAAGCATAGCCAGCCTTTAAAATGCCAAGAATGGCAATGACCAGTTCAGCAGACCGATTCATTCTGAGTCCAACAGGAGTCTCACGTGTCATCTCACTTTGAGACAGTCTAAGTGCAATGCGATTCGATAAATCATCAACCTCTTCATATGTATAGGAGGTGGTGCCAAACACAACAGCCGTTCGTGCTGGATGCAATTGGACTTGTTCTTGAAATAACGACACAATATCACGATCCACTGGATAAGCGAGCGACTCTCCTTGAAACGAATCAAACAGCTGACTTTTCTCCATATCAGATAAAAATGAGTGTGTGCTCATCGCTTGTTCAGGCGTTTTGAGACATTGCTCTGTGAGTGTCATGAAATGTCTGGAGAACTGCTCCATCATTTGATCGTCATAAATGGAAGCATCCCAGTGAACTTCAGCATGAAGGTGATCTTGTTCTTTCTTCCAAACAATGAGCACATCTGCATGCAGCTGCTCTCGGTCAGCATGCCCATGCAATGTCTCAAACGCACATGCCAGATTGACACGCCTCTTGTCTTCTCCTACTGAATGCCAAAGCTCATCCATTAAAATATGAACAGGATAGTTTTGATGACGCACTGCCTCCTGAAACGATTGTTTCACTGCCTCTAGCCCTGCGCTAAAGCTCATATGAGGCTCAATCTCTGCCTTAAGCGGCAGCATATGATTAATGGCTGATTGATTGGCAGACTGTTCCATTGTAGGAACAGTCACCATCAACTCAGTTTTTCCGCTATAACGTTGAAGCAAGCCAAAAGCAGCTGTGGTCAGCACGATAAACAGGCGCAAATCAGAATCTCCACATAATTGCTTTAACGAATGGTTCATAGCCACAGGGAAGGACGAATGAAGCGATCGGTTCATTGCAGCAGAATGGGCTTGTGAAACCGTATGAGGGATCCGGCCATCCAGTTGTACACCTGATAAGACAGATGTCCAGTAGACTCTTTCTAACGCCCTTTCCTTCGCCGCTGCTTTCAGTTGAAAATCATCATGTTCAATCACTCTTCCATTCACCTCTTTACTTATATTTTTAAGTCATCTAATTCGAAAAGAGATACGTCGTCTAATTGCTTGAATGAAGAAGTCAGTTCGATCTCTTCTATTCTCATCGCATCTGCTGAAACAGCCCGCATGATGTCTTTCAGCAAGCCTGCAATCCGCTGAATGGTTTCCTCACTGAATAGCTCAGTATTATATTCAATCGTTGAAGAAAGACCGTCTTCCTGCTCATACGCAATCCAGAGTAAATCAAAGCGCGACGTTCCTGTCTCATACGGATAATCACTAAAGGTTAAACCGCCTACCTTCAGTTCTGGCTGATTCATATTTTGCAAAGCGAACACAGCATCAAACAATAGATTCCGGCTGACACTCCGGCTTAACTGGAGGTCTTGAACCATTTGTTCATATTGATATTCTTGATGTCCGAAATCGCCGATGACATGTGCCTTCACATCCTGAAGGAATTGCTGGTACGTCAGCTCTGCTTTAGGATATAAACGAAGTGGCAGCATATTGACAAAGATACCGATGACTTGCTGCAGCTCCTCTTGTTTTCTGCCTGCTACCGGAACCCCGACCGTGATATCTGATTGTCCGCTTAATTTATGAAGCAAAATCTGATACACACTTAACAGACCCATAAACAGAGTGGCGTCTTCTTTTAAAATCATTTGCTTAAACGCGTTCAGCTCCGCTTCTTCTATACGGAATGTATAATGTCCGCCGCGGAATTGTCTCACCTCTGGCCGATCGAAATCTGTTGGCAGATCAAGTAGCGGGGCACCCTCTAACCGGTTTTTCCAGTAATCACTCGATTCTTTCAGTGCTTCAGACGCAAGCATGTCATTTTGCCATTCTGAAAAATCTTTATATTGCAGAGCGAGAGGCTCAAGCGTCCTGCCGTCATATAACTGCATAAAGTCGTTGACCAAAATATCTTGAGAAAGACCGTCTGAGATAATGTGGTGCATGTCCAGCATGAGCACGAATTCCTCTTCTGCCAGCTTCATCACACCGACTCTCATCAATGGAGCCTCACTTAACGTAAAGGCAGTCAAAAATTGTTCAATCACTTGTTTTTGATCTTCCTCAGATCCTTGTGTCGATCCCTTTGTGAGGTCAAACAATGTGACTGCAAATGGTACCTCTTCTTCAATCTTTTGATAAGGGACGCCATTCTCTAGTACAAACGCTGTCCGCAAACTTTCGTGTCTCTTAATGAGCTGCTGAAATGCCCATTCCAACCTGCTGATATCGAGTTTTCCTTTGATTCGCCCCGCTTTAAACTCGTTGTATCCTGTGCTGTTTACATCCATTTGCTGCATGAGATACAACCGTTTTTGCGCAGACGACAGAGGATAATGCTCCTTCACTTCGGCTTTTTCAATCGCATGATAAGCAGCAGTATCTGCTTGGTCGATATATGCTGCCATTAATCGTATCGTAGGTATTTGGAAAAATTGTGGCAGCGTCAGCTCTACACTAAATGCACGATGAATGATGCCAATGAAGGTAATCGCCTTAAGAGAATCTCCACCCATTTCAAAGAAATGATCATCTATGCCAATGTCATCAATCTTAAAGAATGCTTGCCAATGTTGACTTAATTCCTTCTCCAGCTCTGTTTCAGGTGCCGCATAATTCGTTGAAAGCGCTGGCCGAGAATACAAGTTTCCATCTTGTACATGCTCTCCGCCGCTCTCTTCCTCACGGGATAAACGGTCTACATATCTGTGAATACGATCATGTAAAGATGTTGTCGAAATAACCATTTGTTCCACTTGATCCAGTGAAAGCAATCGTTCAAAGATCATTCTTCCTTCTTTTTCTGTAATTAACGTTTCGGTGACATCATCTCCGATTGGAAGATCGAGCTGCTTCCCCTGCTCAAATTCCCAGCCGTCAAAGCTAATGACAGACCACTGTGTTTCTGAACGTAGATTGCGTTCATACACGTACGCATCGATGAAATGATTCACAGCTGTATAGGCTGTAAAACCGAGTCCGCCCAAGATCGGTGACAAAGATGACAGTACAAAACAGAAATCAAGGGATCGATCACCTAAGGCGGCATCAAGATGAAGTACGCCATTCATCTTCGCTTCAAAATGCGGCTCCGAAAATGTGACATCTGTTTGCTCCATCACCCGGAAAGATTGGTCGCCTGTCACTCCAGCTGCATAGATCACACCGTCGATCTGTCCATATGACGCATCCACTGTGTTGATCAATTGCTGGATATCTTCCCTGTGACGAACGTCTACTTTCTGTATGAGAACGTCTGCGCCTGTCTCTTCCAGTGCCATTACCTTTTGTATTTTTTTCTTTGTTGGATCCTGTTCATCGTGCGTAGACAGCCATTCTTGCCACTTGCTTCTATCAGGGAGTCCAGACCTGCTCGTTAAGATTAAGGTTCCCTTCGTTTGCTCGGCCAAAGTCTGGGCGATATTCAATCCAATAAACCCAAGTCCGCCAATTAAAATGTAGACACCATCTTTTTTAGCCAAATGAGCATGTCCTGTTTCGGGAACTGAACCTTTCGCATACTTTTTCACATATCGCTTATTTCGTCGATAGACCGTGAGAAGCTGTCCATACGCTCGATCTAGCTCATCGCTTATTTGCTTCAGCAATCGCTTTTCTTGAACCCCATTTTCCACCGGGCGATCAATATCAAGAATGCGGTAACGCAAGTTCGGTGTTTCTTGTGATATAACCATGGCAGGTCCTAGATGGATCGCTTTTTCAGGATAAAGTACAGGTTCACCGCCAACAGCATATGTCAATGAGGAAAGAACGGTAATCGATACCTTTTGGTCCAAAACATATTTTTTCAATGCCTGGCCGATATAAAGCAAGGAGTAATAAGCATCTTGCTGCGTTTGCTTCACCCATTCTTCTTCCGTGTGAGATGGCTGTCGTTCTGAAAGCCCCCATAGATGACAAACTTCTGACACGTTCATTTCGTCATCTGCCAGATTTGAAATGAGCCTTTCATAATCAGATGGCTCATGTGACCGAATGGTATAGCTTTTTTCGTCATGCTTCGTAAATTCATTTCCTTTACGAACCACTACGAACTCGTTCCGTTTCGTCAGGAGCTCAGCCGCAATCTTCTCTCCGAGAGCAGATGGCTCTGCAAACAAAAGCAAGGCTCCGCCAGATGTATCTTCTGATGGCACGCAAGGTAAAAGATCCGCTTCCCAATGAGGGGTATAGAACCATTCATCCATTTGCTGCTTTCGTCCAGACTGCTTTGGTTTTTCTTGTTTCACACGATCTGCTGCATCATACCAATAGGAGGTTTGATCAAACGCATACGTTGGCAGCGGCATTTTCCGCGGCTGACGGTTTAGATGGAACCTGTCCCAATCAATAGATAATCCGTTTGTCCATAGACGTCCCATTTGACTAAGTAAAAATTCAGTATCCGTCACATCTTGTTTTGCATGTCTTAACACATGACATACATGCTGATTCAGGCCGTTCAATGACCTGTTGACCATCACGCTTAAATCTTGTCCTGGTCCAATCTCAATTAATTGAATATTGTCCTCTTGTAAAATATTGGTGATGCCTTCAGCAAAGCGAACTGTATCGGTCATATGCCTTTTCCAATAAGACATATCTTTCGCACTCGTATCTGTCATCCAATCTCCTGACAAATTCGAAATAAATGGAATACGAAGTGTTTTGGCTTTCATATGCTTTAATTTTTCTCCGAATTGCTCCGCTGCCTCCTTCATGACATGTGAGTGGGCAGCAATGGTTCCACCTAACCGCATACACATCAATCTGTTGCTTTTCAGCTCTTGTTCAAATTCACTTATCGCTTCTTCTAGACCTGACACGATACATGAGGAATCATTGACAACCGCGAGAGAAATATTTTTTGGAAGCATCGGTTTTAGCTCTGCCTCAGGTAATGGAACACTCATCATGACGCCAGCTGGTGACGATTGCATCGCATTCGCACGATAGGCGACCATGGACATTGCGTCCTTTAAGCTGAATAGCCCTGATATAGCGGCCGCCGTTAATTCGCCAAAGCTATAGCCGATCATTGCATCAGGACGAATGCCCCATTCAATGAAGAGCATGGATAAGGCATATTCAATGGCAAAAATGGCCGGCTGTGCATATTGAGTACTTGCTAATTTTTCACGCGCCTTTTCTGTTTCAGCCGCTAATGGGTAAAGAATACGGGCAAGACTTCGCCCCGTTGCTTCTTCATATGCTTGAAAACAAGCATCCATTTGCTTCTTAAAGTAAGGCTCTTCCCGGTACAAATCTAATCCCATATTGAGATATTGATTGCCTTGTCCAGAAAACATAAAAATAATCTTTTGTTGCTCCACATGCGAATGCATGAGCTTTCCAATGCCCTTGCCTTGCTTTTCTGTTAATACTCGCAAAGCATCTTCTCTGCTTGCCGCAACAAATGCCTGACGGAAACCAAAGAACTGTCTTCCTGTTTGCAGAGTATAAGCTGCGTCTGCCAAATTGATAGAAGGCGTGTTTTCTATTTGGTTTACGAGTTTGTCTTTCATTCGTTCCAAGCTCGTTTTGCTCTTTGCTGAAAGAACAAGCAGCTCAGCAGAACGAGGCATTTGCTGACGATCTCTTTGTGGTGCTTCTTCTAATATGACATGTGCATTGGTTCCACCCATTCCAAATGAGCTCACCCCAGCCCGCCGCAAATGTGAAGCTGGCTGCTTCCAGTCAGTCAGCTCAGTGTTTACAAAGAAAGGGCTATGCTCAAATGCAATGTTTTCATTGGCTTTTTTGAAGTGAAGACTAGGTACAAATGTGTGATGCTGAAGCGAAAGCACAGCTTTGATCAAGCCAGCTGCTCCTGCCGCTGCATCCAAATGTCCAATATTGGTTTTGACAGACCCAATACGGCAAAATTGTTTTTTCTCTGTGTCGAAAGCCTTTGTTAGCGCCTCTATTTCAATCGGATCACCAAGTGATGTTCCAGTTCCATGTGTTTCTACATATTCAATCGTATCTGGTGAAACATCTGCTTGATGTAAGGCATCCTGAATGACACGTGTCTGTCCTTCAACGCTTGGAGCATTGAAACCAACCTTTTGATCACCATCATTGTTGATGGCAGAGCCCTTAATGACCGCATAAATATGGTCACCATCTTCTATGGCTTCACTCAGTGCTTTTAAAGCAACAAGACCAACACCATCTCCGCCAACCGTTCCATCTGCTTGATCGTCAAAGGCGCGGCAATGGCCATCGCTTGATTTCACCATGTTCTGCTGATAAACGTAGCCTGATTTCACTGGGTGCAGGATCGACACACCTCCTGCAAGTGCTACATCTGAATCACCATTTGCAATGGATTGACAGGCCAAATGCAAAGCGACCAAAGAAGTCGAACAAGCGGTTTGCAGCGTGAGCGCCGGTCCTTTCAAATTCAATTTATGGGCAATTCTTGTACTCACGGTATACGTATCATTGAGTGAACCCACTTCAAACAGCTCTGACATGCTGCTATCAAGGGAAGCTGCAAAACGCTGAATCCATTGAAAGTTCGATGTGGACCCAGTAAACAACCCAACTTTACCCGTATAATCTTCTTGCACATACCCCGCATCTTCCAGCGCCTTATAGGCGTACTCATGCAGGAGGCGTATTTGAGGATCCATCATTTCTGCCTGACCTGGCGAATAGCCGAAGAAGGATGCATCAAATAAATCAGGTCCATCAATCACACCTTTTGCCCTCACATAATCGGGTCGTTCGAAGGTCTGACGGTCAATACCAGCTTCAAGCAGTTCTTCATCGGAAAAGAAGGAAATTGATTCTTCTCCATTCTTCAAGTTTCGCCAAAATGCCTCAACATTTTTCGCACCAGGGAATTTACCAGCCATTCCAATAATGGCAATCGGCTCATTGGCTTTTCTTGTCTTTTGTTTCACAGGCTGCGTGCCTGCCGCTACCTGCTCTGAATCGCCGCTTAAATATGCGGCAAGCTCTCTAATCGTTGGACGGCGGAACATTTCGACCATTGGAATGCTTTGATTCAATTGCTTAGCGAGCTGTTGATTGACGTGGATTAAGTTGAGTGAATGCCCGCCAATGTCAAAGAATTTGTCATGAACACTTACCTCATCTAAGCCGAGGACTTTTTTCCAGATGTCTTGAATGACTTTCTCAGTATCAGAAAGATTGGCAGCGCCCGCCTGCTTATTCGTTTGCTGCGCCTGTTTCAAAGCAGGTAATGCCCGTTTATCTAGTTTGCCATTGGCAGTCAGCGGCATATCGTCCAATTGAACAAAGTGAGTTGGGATCATATAATCCGGCAGCTGATCAGCCAACGCTTGTTTCATTGCAGCTTGATCAAGTCTGGCTGTCGTGACAACATATGCGGCCAAACATGGTGTACCAGAAGCATCTGGCTTTACAACAACAGCTGCTGCTTTCATACCTGGCTGTTCATTCAGCCAAAATTCAATTTCACCTGTTTCAATACGATAGCCTCTCAGCTTCACTTGATCATCATTTCGACCTAAAAATTGAATGAGCCCATTAGGCAGAATGCGGGCTGCATCACCTGTTTTATAAATTTTTTCACCTGGCTGGAAAGGGTGATCGACAAACCTTTCTTCGGTGAGTTCCGGTCGATTCAAATACCCTTTTGCGACACCTTTCCCGCCAATATATAATTCACCGACGGTTCCTTCCGGCATGAGATTCATATGTCTGTCAAAAAGAAGAATATCTGTATGCTGTGCAGGCTTTCCAATCGGTACATACACGTCTTGATCATAATCCTGGTCATATCGATGAATCATGCAGCCAACCACCGTTTCAGTTGGTCCATATTCATTCACAATTTCAATTGGCTGCGGGAAGGACTGCTGAATGGATTTCGCTAGAGATGTTTCCAGCTGTTCTCCGCCTAAAATGAAACATTTCATTTGGCTGTCTGGGAAAGACAAATGCTTAATAAACTGTAAATGAGATGGTGTCAGTTTCATCACATGTACGCGATTATCTTTTATGATGTCTTCGACAAGCAGCTGCCGGTTTTCATGGTGGTAAATCATGATGGTATTTCCTGAAATGAGCGGCGTGAAAATAGAAGTAACCGTCAGGTCAAAGGACAGTGAAGTATACAAAGCAAAATGCCTTGTTTCTCCTCGAACATAAACTTGCTTCGCCCAATCAATATAGTTGGCTAAGCCAAGATGATGAATGAGTACACCTTTAGGTCTTCCGGTCGTACCTGATGTATAAATGCAGTAGGCTGTTTGGTCTGAGGTGATGGCTTCTGCCAAGTTGTCTGATGGTCCGGTGTATAGATCCGGCTGTGTGATATCAATTTTTTCTCCATGATAAGCATAGGTGAGCCCTTTAATTGGATGAGTTAAGAGCCATTCTACTCCGCTGTCTTCTAATAGATATTCTATTCGTTCCTGCGGGTATTCAGGATCAATCGGCACGTATGCACCGCCAGCTTTTAAGATCGCTAAGCATGCTATCACCATTTCAATGGAATGCTCTGCTAAAATGCCGACACGCTGCTCCTGTTTGACTCCTTTGTTTTGTAAATAATGTGCGAGCTGGTTCACTCTCTTATTGAGTTGTTCATATGTAACCGTCGTATCGCCAAACTCAACTGCGGCTGCCGCTGGCGTTCGTTCCACTTGTGCTTCAAAAAGGTCAATCACCGTTGGTTCATTGCTAGATGTTGCCCCGCCATACTGCCGGAAGACCGCTAATTGCTTTTCTTTCTCTTCTTCTGATAGCAGCTGTAGCTGAGCAGCAGATTTGTGCGGATGAGCACAGGCATCAGACAGGAGATGAAGAAAATGCTGACACCACTTTTCGATTTGTTCAGCTGAAAAGCTGACTGGGTTATACACCAATGAAAAGTGCAGCTGATCATCAAACGCCTGGACACTAAGCGTGAGATCGAATTCTGTCTGCTCAGTCATCTCAAATCCACGAATACGAATAGGCTGATCGTTTTTCGTAAGCATTTGATCTAGTGGATAGTTTTCAATGACGACGATTGAATCAAATAACGATTGCTCTGCCGTCATTCCTGCATATTTCTTTAAATCAGATAGCGGTGTATGTTCATATTCATTTCTTACAGCTATCTCACGACTCACTTCCTGCATCTGTTCAAGAATCGGCCGCTCTTGTTCGAATGAGACCCGCAGCGGCAATGTATTAATGAACAGCCCTGTCATCTTTTCAATATGAGGGACATCCGCATTTCTCCCTGATACTGTTGTCCCAAAGACAATATCATCTTGGTTGGCATACTTAGATAGCAAAACTCCCCACAGCGTATACATCACAGATGCGAGCGTCACGTCATATTGATTCGTGAATTTGCTCAGGCTCTCCGCAATGGAAGTATCCACTTGATGTTCATATTGATGAAAAACTTCTGAATTTTCATATGCGCCGCTTGACTTCGGAAGCAGTTCTGCATAACTCCAGCCATTGAAAACATTTTTCCAATAGGCGGCTTGTGCTTCTGTCTGTTGAAGGTTTTTCTGCTGCCATTTGACAAATGATTGGTAGGACGGTCTTTGTTCAAGAAGAGGTTTGTCCCCATTCGATAAACGCTCATATGCACTCATCCAATCGCTTAATACAATCCCAAGGCTCCATCCGTCCAATAAAATGTGATGGAAGCTAATGAGAACCCAGCTGACTTCATCATTCACTTCACATAACGTCAGGCGAAATGGGACTTCCTGCAGATCAAAGCGTTCTTCTCGGTTCTGTGCCGTCACCTCCTCTTTCAGCACATGAAGAGGCTCCTTCGCTTGTGTCAAATCACGATATCGAATGTCTGGCTGGTGCTGCTTCAGCACAATTTGTACTGGTCTTGCGAGTTCCTGCCATCTGAACAATGTTCTAAGCATTTCATGCTGTTTGGTGACATTCGTCCATGATTGTTCAAAAATGTCTCGATCTATCGGTCCGTCTATTTCGATCAGCAGTTGTTCAAAATAAGCCGTTCCGTTCGGTTCCATTAAATGATGAAACAGCAGTCCCTCTTGGATCGTAGTGATACCTAACATATTTTCAATGTTCTGTTTATCCAGCTTCTGCGGCTGTAAAGCCATGGGATCATCTCCTTTCTCTCTAAGAATGTTTCACGAAATAATGGCGTAAACCATAGTTAGCAATAACCTGCTGCTGAATTTGCGACGTTCCTTCAATAATTTCAAGCACCTTCGCTTCACGATATAGTCTTGAAGCTGAGTTTTCCCGGCTAAATCCACTTCCGCCATGGATTTGGACATTTGTATTTGTAATGTCAACGGCGATTTTAGAGGTGAAATATTTTGCAATGGATGTTTCTGTGATCGCATCAGGGTGATTCGCTTCTCTCATTTCTCCAGCCTTTAGGCATAAGGCTCTCGCTGCATGGAGCTGGGTAACCGCATCTCCGATCATGCCTTTGATCATTTGATGCTTGTACAATTTTTCATTAAACTGTGTTCTTTTACGTGAATACGTGACAAGAGAATCAACGGCTTCTTGTGCGATGGCAAGCCCTGCCCAAGCGACACTGTATCTTCCATGGTCTAATGCGAGTGACACCACGTGGTTAAATCCACCCCCAACAGGTCCTAAGACACTGTCTTCATGCACCTGGACATGATCTAGAGTGATTTCCGCTAAATATGATGCTCGATTGGCCATCATTCCTGTAATTCTCTCAATCTCTACACCCGGCTGATCTCGATCGACAAGGAATGCCGTGACTTGTTCACCGTCTCTTGCAATCACAATAAAGAAATCTGCAATCGCTCCAAAGGAAATCCACTTTTTCTTCCCATTTAATACATAGGATTGTCCTTCTTTTTGATAGCTTGTTTCAACATGATTGGCATCTGAACCAATATTCGGCTCTGACAAAGCAAAGGCACCGATTTTTTCTCCTTTAGCTAATTCAACAAGCCAGCCTTGTTTTTGGTCTTCTGTTCCATAACGAAGAATGGCTTCTCCTACAAGTGAATTCACTGTCAATAATGTCCGTACATTACAGCAAGCTTTTCCCACTTGTTCCGTGAACTGTCCATATGCTATTGGATCAAGCCCCAGCCCTTGATAGGAAGACGGGATACCTGCTGCCAAGTAGCCTCTTTTCGCCATATCTCGAATGAGCGACTCTGGTAAATGTTCCGTCTCGTCGAATTCATTGGCAAACGGACGGATATGTTCATCGCAATACTGTCGTATTTCTTCAATGGCATCGATCGTTTGTTCAGCTGTTTTCATGAAGAGCGGCCCCCTGTTGTTTTCTCTCAATTAAGGCGACAATGCGATTGACCGTACTAAAATGAGCAATGTCGAGGTCTTCGTTATCTAATTGGAAGTGAAAATCATTTTCGATATAGTTCACTAGTTTCATCGCAAATAGAGAATTGACAAAGCCTTGTTCAAAAATATGATCATCATTTCCAAGCTCAATTTCCTCATCAAATACCACTAGGTTTTGCTCGATATAGGCTCTTACTTGTTCGTGTAGGTTCATGATTTAATCTCCTCGCTTTTCGCTTTTTTATTGTTTGGCTGGATCTTTCTGATTTAATTCAATATTGACATCTACGTATTCTGGGAAAGGCTGAATCATGCTTAAATCATTTTCAAACAAGATATAGCCATCCTCCCCCTTCTCGATTTCTTTGAAATTCGCAAACTTGTATGTGATATACATCATGCGGTTTCGGTCGGTTTGTTTAAAGTCAGCCACAAGCCGCTTTCCTCGCTTTTTCGCTTCTTGCAAAATCGTTGTGAGTAAAATGGTCCCGACACCACGAGACATGACGCGGCAAGACATAAGCAGCAGTTTGACATGCCAGGTGTCGCCTGTTTCTTCTATTAATGAGAGTCCAATTTTTCCATAGGAACCGAATTTATCTTCAAGTTCACAGACAAGCAGCAAGTGAGAATCTGATTGACGGAAGAAATCAAGTTCTTCATAATCATAGGTTTTCCCGCTCGCATTTAATTGATTGGTACGGACGGTCAGTTCTTCAGCTCGCTGGAGGTCTTGTTCTCCTGCTTCTGAAATCACGAATTTCATATGTAAAGACGCCAAGAATTTCTCAGGCGGCCCTTCATATTTCTCTTCTTCCTGCTGCCTTTGGTCCGCTTCTAAATACATTCTTCTGCGTCGTCTGGCATCTTCTGTGATAAAGACTGGACGCAGCCGATCATCAGTGAGTAATGACATATAATCCACTGCATCCCAGCACGTAATCTCTGGATGAACAGCCTTCACTTCCTCTCGTTCAAATGGCTGATCATCAATAAAGAGAATGGTATCTTTATGAATATTTAGGCGCTCGCTGATTCTCTCTAAAGAACTAGATTTGGCATTCCAATGAATCTCTGGATAGAGAAAGAAATGCTCGATCCCAAAGGCGGAGAGCTTTTCCCTCACGGCTGCTTCATCATTCCGGCTTGCAATAGAAAGAAGGATACCGCGCTCATCTAATTCTGTTAGCACTTCCTTCATCGAAGGCTTTAACATCACTTCATCTGATTCAAGTAAAATTCCATCCCATAATGTATGATCTAAATCCCAGACAACACACTTGATTTGCTTAGCCATTTGTTTTTCTCCTCTCACATGTCATATTGGAAAAAGCCTTTACCTGATTTTTTGCCGTACTCGCCTGCGTCGACCATTTTGACAAGTAGAGGACATGGACGGAACTTCGGATCTTTGTAGCTCTCGTATAAAACAAGCAATGAATTCAAAATCGTATCAAGTCCAATTAAGTCCCCTGTCGCAAGTGGTCCCATTTTATGGCCGAAACCTCCGCGGAAAATTTTATCGACATCCGCTGGTGTGGCGACTTGATCTTGCACCGCCCAAATCGCTTCGTTGATTGTCAGCATAAGCACACGGTTGGAAACAAATCCCGGAAAATCATGCACCACAACAGGTGTTTTATCAAACGATTTCAAGAAACCTTTTGCGGTTTCAACTGTGTCATCAGAAGTTGCTTTTCCTCTAATCACTTCAACCAACGCTTTAAGAGGAACAGGGTTCATAAAGTGCGCCCCAATGACCTTCTCAGGGTGATGCATAAGGGACCCTACCTTTGTAATCGAAATACAGCTCGTGTTCACAAAATAGATGGTTTCTTTCGCACAAATATCTCGCAGCTCTTCATAAATGGGTTTTTTAATCTCCCAATCTTCCGTCACATTTTCAATGACGATATGCGCGTCATGTAAGCCTTCAAGTGAAGTTGACAGCTGGATTTGAGACAATACATCTTCTAAAGACAATGAGATTTTCTTCTTTCTCACAAATTGAACCAGTTGATAGGTCTTCTTGATTTTTTCCAGCGCTTCATTTAGTTTTTCTTCTGTGACATCAACTAATGTGACTTGATAGCCATTTGCTGAAAGGTCTAATGCCATATCAGCCCCCATCACACCTGCTCCAATCACACCTACGTGCTTCGTGTTCATTTCTCCAACACTCCAATTCGCTTTAAAATGACATTGATTTTTTCTACGACTTCATTTGTTAATGAATGAATAAAAAAGTGATCTCCATCGAATTCAAAAAACGCACAATCTTCGCTTGTATATTGATCCCAATCGTCTAAATCGAACAGCACAGAAGGCAAATCACGTGTACCATAAAAAATAGAAATTGGACAAGCAGCTGGAACGACTTCATCACACAGATAGGTCTCCAAAAGCTGAAAGTCTGCTCTTAAAATCGGCAGAAAGAAATCAAGCACTGCATGGTTATCGGCAAGTTCCTCAGGAACGCCTCCCATCGCAATGATCGCCTCTTTTAGTTTGGAATCTGACAGTTGATGATAGACTTTCTTTTCTGGAATATGTGGTGGAAAGCGCCCAGAATAAAAGACATGGACAGGCTCTTTGTTTAACCTTGTTTTCATTCTTTTTTGTAATTCATACGCAAGGACGGCTCCCATGCTATGACCGAAAATGGCATAGGGCTCTCCTTCTTTTAAAGAGGAGGACGCCTGTACATAAAGATCATCTGCGACCTGCTGTAAATCGGTTAGAACAGGCTCTGTCATTCTTGTCCCGTGCCCAGGGAGTTCAAGGGCATGAATTTCTATCGACTGGTCTATATAAGATTTCCACGTACTGAATACGGTACTTGCCCCACCTGCGTACGGTAAGCAAAATAACTTCACGACACGCCACACTCCCTTTTGCATTTGATTGCCAACGCTTCCAGCCAGTCTTTTTCATCAACGATGATTTGTTCTAAAGAAGCTTTGATATTGGCTTGGTACCTACTAGACATCTCACCTGAAAAAAGGAGTTTTGCTGCCTGATGCCTCGCTTTCTCCCATTCTGATACAATACGTTCCATCCATCCCACCAGCTCAGGTAGATCGCCTTTGATGAGATTCAGCCGATACAGCTCCACTTTCTTCGTATTGATGATCTGATTGAACGACGCCACGAGCTTCTCGATATCATCCAATTGCGGATACTGCTCATAAAATGTTTCAAGAGCTGTGATTCCTTTTTCGATTACGTCTATCTGACCATGCATATTTCTCAGGAAATAAGTCGTTTTTTGATCAAATAATTCAGTCGAGAGCTTGTCCGGATCAAAGTAGAAGGACGCATAGGAATGAAATTGATCATTCGGCTGAAAATGATCATGAAAGGTGTCATACCCTTTCTGTACATCTTTAAATGACAGCACTTGATGCTCATAAGACAAATTATCTAAATGCCGATTCTCTAATACTTGAAAGGTTTGCTGATTTTCATCGAAACCCTTAATTAAAATTGAATGACGGCTATGGGTTGTCAAATACTCTTTTCTGCCTCTCTGAACGTAAGGGTCTACCCACACAATGACGGGGCGGTCCCGCATCACATCTTGTTTGACCTTTTCAATGAGATTGACACAATACGTCATTTTTTCAACTTGAATGCCTTGTAAATTCATAATCTTTTCTGGATCGTGTGCCGACATCCAGTCAATCTGCAGCAAGCCGTCCTCTGAAAGCCCATAGGCAAATTGATCATTTAATAAGTATGGAGCGACTTCTTGATCATGCAGCTTCACAATTGGAAAAAAGCAATTGAAGAAACAGCTTCGATAAAACAAATCATTATAAGGATGAATGCCCGAAATCTGTTTGACGGTCATCTTTTTTTCCTCTCTTTCCAGCAGTAGATGTCACCATAAATCCTTTGATGAAACCAATCGTACAAAACCAAATGAAAAACAAATAATAAGAAATCGCTAATTCAATGAGAGAGGAAGGTCCCCATACAAAAGTCATTTTCCAAGGCAGCCCATTAAAGGCTAGTTGCGAAAGAATCATTGGCAGGAGCAATATCCCAATTAGCAGCAGCACCCAGCCGATGCTTTTCAGCCAGACGCCAAGTGACATGTCCCTGCGAACTAAAGCGCCGTTTCTTACACGCTTCCTCCACTTGATAAAACGAACGATAGACACCATTTGCAGCAAAATAAAAAGACATGTCCCTGCTAAACTCAATTGATCAATGAGCTGAAATGGATCTATTGATGACTCTGCTTCTTCATTTGTACCCGCGATCGTATTGGCAATAAGACGTGCCGTTTGCTCGGTGTAGCTGCTATTCATATTTGCTAACACTCCGATAGCAATATCTTCTTTTGGCTGGATCAGAAAAAATGATGAATAGTTTGGGTTAGAGCCTGCATGAAAAAGCGAGTCCACCTGCCCATGCGCCTTTTCTATATACCAGCCGGCATTGTAATAGACATGCTTCCCTTCTTCTGGGACATTCACAGTTAAATGATCAGGATTTTTTACAAAACGAGACCAAGTTGAATCGGTCAATTGATATTGCAGCCAAGTCCCCACATCCTGACTATTCATCACAATATAGCCTGCAGGGGTGTTGCCTCGATATTCTGGTGCTTCATAAGCATGCGGAGCAAGGAATTGCAGTTTAAATCCTTCTGAGACAACACCGGACTTCATGCGTTTTAGCCCAGCCTCCGTTTGGTCAAGATGATGCCTTTTAAACAGTTCTTTCATATAAGCCTCATACGACGTTCCTGTTACATTTTCAATGATGAGACCAAGGACATCATAGTTGATGGTGGCATATTCAAAGGAGCTGCCTGGCTTACGATTAAGCTCGATTGATTTCAGCTGATCAACTGTTTTTTTCAATGCATCCTTTGCATGATCAGGCTGGATAAGCGCAATGGTTTGAAAGGGAATGCCGCTTGTGTGATGCATTAATTGCTCCACCGTCAAACGCTGAGGCTTTCCATGGTATGTTGGAAAAAAACCTGGAATATAGCTGCTCACTGGATCTTTTATATGAAGTTTTCCTTGCTTCTCTAACTCCACAATAGCAAGGGCGGTAAACGCCTTTGATGTAGAACCAATTTCAAAGAAAGTACTGGCTGTCACTTGCTCCTTTTTCTTTCGATCCGCATAACCAAAGCCTTTTTGGTACACCACTTCGTCCTTTTTCACAACCACAACGGACATGCCTGGAATGCGCCCAAGCTTCATCTGTTCCTCTATCACTTGATCAATGGCTTTAGGTGTAATCACTGCTTTTGCATGTGTCCCCCCGGCAAAGCTGCTTATCCATAAGACCGCTAATAAACATGACATGTAGATAACATGCTGATTTTTCCTCATGTAAATAATGAATCCATTTCTTCAAGAGACATATCCACTGTTTCAAAATCAGACGGTGTAAATTCGATTCCTTCTTTCTCTAAGCAATGCTGTACCAAACGCTCAATTTGCCGCTCTACCTCTTGTAATAGCTGCGTCATGTCTGTTTCACACAGCTGTTTTGCGCTAAAAGAAAGATGGAATATCAGCTGACCACCCTTGATGGTAGCGACCATATCGATGACGGTTGTTAACGGATTATCCAATGACGAATCAATCCCCGATGTAAAGTAAGACATCTCATAATCAGATGATTGTTTCAGCACCTGATCAATTTCACCTAGATAGTTAAAGCGTAATTGCGGCGCTGAATGATTAGGAAGCTGCCTATTGATGAGTGAGAGCAGCCCATAGTCTGCACCTTTATTTGGCACTTCACGTATCGTTTCTTTGACAGCCCGTATGTGATCTGAGAGAGATTCAGACACATGAACATTCACAGGGTACATGGTGGTGAACCAGCCGAACGTTCTAGATACATCAATATCTTCCTCCACAGCATCCCTGCCATGACCTTCTAATTCCAAAGAAATCCTCTTTTGATTCGTTTGCTGATAACAGGCTTGCGTTAAGGCTGAAATTAACAGTTCGTGAGGCTGCGTTTGATACGCTTTATTCGCTTGATTGATCAATTGATCCGTGAGCTCCACTGATAATGCCTTGGTTAATTTGACTTCGTCTCTGACATATCCCTCATTTGAAGAAACTGGATACAGAGGCTGAATATCCTGCACCGCTTTTTGCCAATAGCTGAGCGACTCTTTTACCTCCTCTGATACTGCATACTCGTTCACCCGCTCTGTAAATGTTTGATAGGAATGGGTTTTAGGCGGAAGCACTTCAGCTGTGACCTTCTCTGCATGCAATAATTGAATCAAGTCCTCCACAAGAATTTGCCATGACATACCATCAGCTAAAAGATGATGGGCGGCAAAAATGAGATGTGATTGAAAAGCAGTTTGACAAAGCGCTGCCTGAATCAATGGTCCTTGATAAAGATGAGTTCTTTGCTTGACCTGACACCCTACTTCTTGTAGCGCTTCTTCCACATTCTCTTCTGACAATGCCGTAAAATCGTGGATCATCAGCGGAATACCCTGAATGTCTTCATCATAATGAAGCGTGTTTGTTGCCTCATGTACTTTTAACCTTAGTCCGTCGTGATGAATGACGAGCTCTTTGAAAGCATCCTGCACGATTTTTTCATCCATCTTTTTCTTTGAATGAACAATGATGGATTGATGCCAAAAATGTTCATCTTTTAATCGCTGGGACCAGAACCATTCGATAATTGGGATCGATTTCACATCGCCCGCAGCCTGCTCTTGTGAAATATGTAAGACAGGTTCCTGCTGAACGACTTGTGCCATTTCTCTAAAAATGGGATACGTAAAAAGATCTTTGGTTTTTAAATAGAGTCCTTTGTCTTTTAACTTCGCAATAAATTGAATCGCCTTAATGGAGTCACCGCCAAGCTGATAAAAATGATCAGCCGGTTCGATCGTTTCATGCCCTAAGATGTCTTTTGCTGTATCTACTATGATCTCTTCAATGTCCGCTGTTTCCTTGGACCATTCAACGGCTGTTTCCACTTGAGACAACAATGGATCAGGCAGTGCTGTCCGATTGATTTTCCCATTTTGAGTAAGCGGAAGCTCATCTAGTAAAACAAAATAGGCAGGTACCATATAAGCTGGAAGCTGATCTGATAATTTCTTTCTAAGTAAAAAGGACGTCAGCTCTTTTTCTTTCAATTCAATATAAGCAGCCAGCTGTTTTTCTCCAGATTCATCGGTTAGATCAATGACAGCTGCTTTATCAACTTCTTCAAGTGCCATAAGTGCAAGTTCAATTTCTCCCAGCTCAATCCGGTAGCCTCGCAGCTTGATTTGATGATCAATCCTGCCAATGTAATCAATCTTTCCATCATTTGCTCGTTTGGCTATATCACCTGTTCGATACATGCGGCGATCGTTTACAAATGGATTGGGCAGAAAGCGCGATTCTTGCAAATCAGGTCTTTGCCAATACCCTCTGCCAACACCCGCACCTGAAATATAGATTTCTCCTACTGTCCCAGGAAGCACGGCTTGCTGATTCTCATCTAAAAGGTAAATCTCTGTATTTGGCATTGGCACACCAATTGACACCGATGTCCCCCCATCATCTTGATGGAATTGATGAATCATACAGCCGACGGTTGCTTCAGTTGGTCCATATTCATTAAAGATGGATATCCTTCCATCACTTGCCTCTGTGATTCTTTTGGCCAAAGCGGTCGATAATTGTTCCCCGCCCACAATCATCCGTTTCACAACTGATTGAGAAAGTGCAGCATCTGTTAACAGTGCCATATGAGCTGGTGTCAGCTTGATGACTTTTGCTTTTTGATCAAACAAAATATGTTCTAATAAAAAGCCTGGCTGATCCTCTTGACGATAGATCACCACTGTACTGCCAATGACCAATGGCGTATAAATGGATGTCACAGTTAAATCAAATGCAATGGATGAATACAAGGCAAAATGATCATCTGGTGAATCAGTATAATGTGTTTTGGCAGACATAATATAGTTTACTAAGCTTCTGTGCTCAATCATGACTCCCTTTGGCTGTCCTGTAGAGCCAGACGTATAAATCATATATGCGACGTCTTCAGCATCCCCAATGAATGGATGTTCCGCATCATACTGAGCCAACTGATCCCACACGTTGTAGATATTGTACGTACCGCCATTAAAATGGTATGCAGATGCGTGATCTGTGAAAAACAGTTTTGCCTGGCTGTCATCCAAAATAAACTGAATGCGTTCCTGCGGATACTCAGGATCAATCGGAACATATGCACCTCCAGCCTTTAAAATCCCCAGCAGCAGCACAATAAGTTCTGGTGAATGATTCATACATACTGCAACAAAGTCATGTCTCTGTAAGCCATGTGTTTGTAGAAAACGCGCCATTTGATTGGTTTTTCTCTCAAGTTCACCGTATGTCATGATATGAGATCCGTCCTGAAGCGCGATTCGATCAGGAGAAGACTTTGACATGTCTGTGATCAATTCATGGATTTTTTGTTTCTGTGGAAATAGTACGCCCGTGTCGTTCCATTGATATAGCTCTCGATGTTCCTCGTCTTCTGTCATGAGAAGTACGTCTTTTAACAGCTGCTTTGGCTGAGCGAGTATGGTTTCGACAAAGAGAAGCATTCTTTCGTGTAGAAAGCCGATGTCTTCATTGCTGTAATCTGAGATCTTGTAGTCATATTGAAGTTCGATTTGCCCTTTTTCATCCCATTCTTTCACAGCAACTTGTAAGCCATATGGCTGGAAGCCATTGTAAAGCTCTATGTATTCAACTTTGTATCCTTCCATCTCCTGCACCATATTTGTGCTGTAGGAGTTGATATAGATTTGAAAAAGCTGATCATATCCTGCTTTTGCAAGCTCTAAATCTTTGACAAGTGCATCATAAGGATAACGCTGATGCAGAAAGTAAGCCTTATAGCTTTTTTGAACGTCTGTCAGACTTTCTAACAAAGATAGATGAGGATCGATCTTCATTCGATATGGCATTGTACTGACGGTCATACCGGACGTGGCTTTTTCCTTTTGTCCGGAACGATTGAGAACTGGCGTCCCAATAATAAAATCTTTTTGCTGGTATCTTTTATGCAAGTAAACGAAGAGTCCTAAAGTAAATAAAGAGTTGATTGAACAATGATGGGTATCTATAAATTCATAGATTCGTTCTGAGAGTTGTCGATCAAGGTAATGGCTGTGCCGATGGCCTTTGATTTGGTCAGTTCCTTGTACCAAATAACTATCAGACACATCAGATAATGTTTCTTTCCAAAATTGCTGATCTTTTTTAAATCTTGGGGAGTTCATATATTTTGATTCTTTATCAATAAATACAGAATGATTGTCTGCTTCTTGTTCGATAGAGGAGCTTTGGGTAAGAGCAGTGTAAAGCTGGCTAATTTTATCGATGATTACTTTCATCGACCATCCATCTGCTACTGTATGATGGCATTTGATGAAATAACCGGATTGTTGTTCACCGACTTTTAATACAGCAAATTCGGCGAGAGGGGTTTCTGTTAATTGAAATGGTGTTTTGAAGGCTTTTTCGGCCCATTCTAGCATGTCTTCATGTGTGGAAAACTCATAGGCAGGAATTGGATTATCGGCGTTTGGATCAACGTATTGAAGCGTCTCACCATCTTTCTCTACTAGCTTGAGACGAAGAGATTCTGTCATCATGATACAAGATGCAATGGCCTGCTTCAGTTTATCAAGCTGCAACGGCCCATTGACGAAAATGATACCGCCAATATGATTGATCGGTGTTTCTGGATAAAATGTTTCCATGTTCATCACGCGCCGCTGCGGATGTGTTAATGGCCAATATACTAAACTACTAGTCAATTACGCCACCTCTACTTTTCATATAGTTAACATTTCTACGAACATATTAAATCATATAACGGTATTTTTGTAAATAATTGAGATAAAATGTCTAAATTTGTTCATTTTTCAATCTAGACGCTAGGAAAGCCGACACAGTAAACAGAGCAACGTTTATAAAAAAGACGACTCTTGCCCCAAAGAGATCGGTCATGGTGCTCATAACAAGGATGGACATTCCGTATATAAAAGTTGATAGTGTATGTTGAGCTGACAGTATTTTGGGCAATTCAATTTCACTCAGTGTATCTTGTACATAGGTACGAATAGAAATGCTGCGAAGCTGAAAAGCTGGCCCTAATAAAAAGACAAACAACAAACTCATCCATGCTGAATGATTCAATCCTAAGCAAAGGGTTAGCACAGCTACGATCACCGAACTGTAAAAAATGTGATCAAACAAACGCTGTTCCACATGCTTTGCGAACCGCAGCACGAGCAGGCCGCCTAGAATGGTTCCGCCAAAATAGCTTGCGTTAATAAATCCCCACCATGTTTCAGGCTGGTGTAAGACTTCTGTGACATACACAAGGATAATGGCTCCAGTCCAGATACTTCTACCGCTCATGGATAGCATTTCTAAAACCGTTAATGTTCGAATAGTTGGCTTTTCATACATGAGCTTCCACCCTGAAAAGACCCTTGTAGCAAATGATTCAGACTGTTGCTCTTGTTTAGCTGCAGCCCCAGTATCAATCATAAAGAGCATAGATATGAGCGACAAACTGTATAAAACAAGTGTCGTCAATAGGAGAAACTGCGGTCCAAGAATACCAATAAACAGCCCTCCTAAAAGCCAGCCTAGTAAAAGAACAATTTGATCAGAAGTTAAGATATAACTATTGGCTTTTAGTAAAAAGTTCTTTTCTACTAAACGCGGGATCATCGAATTTCGAACAGGAATGGTTCCTCCATCTATCAAAGACAGGAAAAATACAATGATAAAAAAGAAAGGAATAGTAAAAGTTGATAGTTGTAGAATATAAATGAAAATCAAGCAACCGAAGAAAGCAATTTGACACATTTGCAAATAGATAATGAGTCTTTTCAGCTTAAATTGATACATAAAGAAAGGAATGAGTACCGCTCCAAGGGCTTGTCCAACAAACTGCGAAACAGCCACCATTGAAGCAATCAGTGTAGAATTTGTTAATTGATATGTCAGGATGGTCAGAACGAGGACATATAGCGAATCCCCAAAATTAGCTAGGGATTGTCCCCCTAATAAAAAGTAAAATGATTTGTTTTTCATATTGATCTCCATTTTCTCTTCATTATCACCCATAATAATACATTATTTTCTACACTTCTACTTTTTATAACAATATTTTCATAACTTGATACATTTTACCTAATTTAAAAAACCGCCAATAGGCGGTTTTTATTTAGTCATATATATGAACAGTTGGTTCTTTGTCTTCAGCATTTTTCGTGATCAGGGCTTCTTGTTGATCAGAAGATGTGATGTTAATTTCGATATTGGTACTCTTATAGTAATCCATGACTTCACCTGTTAAATATTGCGTGAAGGCTACAACTTCCGTTTTTCCATAGAACTGCATTGGAATTTCGACTTTCATTTTTTGCAGGTTGCCGTTTTTGTAAAAGCCTTTTCCTACGACACCAGTGTAATTCGGGAAGTAGTCTTCGACTTTTGTTTTGAAGCGGTCAAATCGCTCGGAATCATCTTTGTAGTTGCCTTTCGCATTATCTGAAGGGAAGAAGACATTCTCCTCTTTGATCGTATCCCAATTGCCGATATCAGCTGAGCCTGCTTTCACATCCGTTTTGGCGATAAAGTTTCCTGGAACGATAGATGATTTTGGTGCTTGCTTATAAAGTGCAATCATGACAGGCACTTTTTGCAGTCCATCCATTTGACGAATTCGTTTGATCACTTGTTCAGCGATTTTTTCACCTTCTGCCAAAAGTTTCTTTGAACTTTTCGATGAATCGATCGTCACCTCTTGCTGCGGATCACCGATATTTTCACGGTAATAATAAACAGAGTTCAGTGCAAGACCAATGACAACTCCGCCAAGCTGTAAGCTGTTTTTATCTTTTCGAATTAAGTAATTATGTTCTAGCATCGAAGCTAAGTAAATTGGACTATTTTCATTTTTAGACTTTGTTGAACCTGAGTTTGGAAGAGCTGGGTTTAAGCCGAGATTCTTAAAGTCTTTATCTTCTTTTTCTGCCTTTTTCAGATCACTGCCTGTTTTTTTGCGCGACAGCCAGCTGAGAACGGTGTCCTCATCTAAATGCTGTCCTTCTTGGAAAAGATAGTCGTTTGTATTAAATGACTCTGTTGCAAGGCGCATAAGTCCTGTTTCAAATTCATCGATGTCCAGGCGTGTGTTGAGACGCTCTGCTGTTAATCCTCGCGCAGCCCCTTGTTTAAACGGCAGCACCATTTTGTAATAGGAGTCAGAGATATTGTACATCGGGATGATGGCTGTTTCCTTCGTTTCATCCGTTTTTTGTGTGACCTCTTCCTCTTCCTTTCCCCCAAAAGGTGCACACGCTGACAATACCAGTGTGAGCATTGTCAGCAGCAATAACAACTTTTTCAATAGAAAACACTCCTCTTATTTCTTTAGCTCCTCGAGCATTTTAGCTTCGTCCCAAATTTCAATATTGAGTTCTTCTGCCTTTGTCAGCTTACTTCCCGCTGCTTCTCCGGCAATGACTAAATCTGTTTTTTTACTCACACTACCTGCCAGTTTGCCGCCTAATGCTTCGATCGCTGCTTTTGCATCGTTTCGGGCCATTTCTTCTAATTTCCCTGTCAGTACAATGGTTTTGCCTGCAAAATAGGAATCACTTTCTTCAACCTTCACCGGCTTTGGTCCTGTATAGGTCATATTGACCCCAAGCTCTTTTAGTTCATTTAGCAGGTTGAGAATTTCTTCTTTCTCAAAGTACGTGACGACGGCATCAGCCATTTTTTCACCGATTTCGTCGACTTCGAGTAATTGTTCTTTCGTCGCTTGCTTTAATTGATCGATGTCGCCGAAATGCATCGCCAAGGTCTTTGCCGCTTTAGAGCCAATAAATCGAATACCGAGTCCAAATAGTAAACGCTCTAGAGAGTTTTCTTTCGATTGCTCAATCGAACGCAGTAAATTGTCGACAGATTTTTCGCCCATTCGCTCAAGCTGAATGAGCTCTTCTTTCGTTAATCGGTAGAGATCGGACACACGAGAGACAAGCTGTTCTTGGAAAAGCTGTGTAATGACCCGCTCGCCAAGCCCATCAATGTTCATTGCATTACGGGAAACAAAGTGAATGAGTCCCTCACGTATTTGAGCAGGGCATTCTGGATTGATGCAACGCAAAGCCACTTCGCCTTCAATTCTCACCAGCTCACTATGACACTCTGGGCATTCAGTCGGCATGTGAAACGGCTTTTCTTCTCCTGTACGCTGATCGATCAGTACGCCTGCGACTTCCGGAATAATATCGCCCGCTTTTTTCACAATCACTTGATCAAAAAGGCGAATATCCTTTTCTTTGATCAAATCTTCATTATGAAGAGAAGCACGCTGCACTGTCGTCCCTGCTACTTTGACAGGTTCAAGAATCGCCGTTGGTGTGATGACGCCTGTACGTCCTACACTTAGTTCAATATCAAGCAGCTTTGTCACGACCTCTTCAGCCGGAAACTTGTACGCAACAGCCCAGCGGGGACTTTTTGCTGTAAAGCCGAGCTCTTCCTGCTGAGCTAACGAATCGACTTTGATCACAATTCCATCGATTTCATATGAAAAATCGGCACGCTTCGTTTTCAATGTTTCAATGAGGTCGATCACTTCTTCAATCGTGTGGCACATCCGTCTTTCTTTGTTCGTTTTAAAGCCAAGTTCGTCGAGAAGATCAAGTCCCTCGCTTTGCGATTCAACACCGATTTCATCAAGCTCCGCTATACTGTAGACGAAGATATCAAGGTTTCGTTTCGCCGCAATTTTCGTATCAAGCTGACGAAGCGAGCCTGCAGCCGCATTACGCGGGTTCGCAAACGGCTCTTCTTCGTTTTGTAATCTTTTTTCATTTAATGCTTCAAAAGAAGGTTTTGGCATAAATGCCTCGCCTCTCACTTCAATCGACAGAGGACGTTTGATTTTGAGCGGGATGGAACGAATGGTTTTGAGGTTTTCAGTAATATCCTCACCCGTTGTCCCATCTCCACGCGTGGCACCTCGGACAAACACACCGTTTTCATAACGGAGAGAAACAGCGAGTCCGTCAATTTTCAGCTCGACATTGTATGCGACATCGTCACCAACTGCTTGACGAACCCGTCGGTCAAAATCAAGAAGGTCCTGTTCATTAAACGCATTCCCGAGGCTGAGCATCGGTGTGCCGTGACGCACTTTTTGGAAGGCGTCTAACACAGCGCCTCCTACTCTTTGTGAAGGGGAGTCCGCTGCTTTTAAATCAGGGTGCTCTTCCTCTAAAGAGATCAGCTCACGCATCCGCGCATCATATTCAGCGTCAGGAACACTTGGACGATCAAGTGTATGATATTCGTAGTTGTATTGGTTCAAAATCTGGTGCAGTTCCTCGATCCGGCGTTTCGCTGCTTCTTTATCCATCTGCTTCTTCCTTTCAATTCATCCGTTTTATAAGTGCTATCGGTTTATTGCTTCTCAATTGGCGCAAATGCTGCGAGAAGACGCTTAATGCCTGTAGGGCTTGGGAAGGCAATATCAAGCTCTGTGCTGTCTCCACTGCCTTTTACACTCACAACCGTTCCAACGCCCCATTTTTTATGAGCCGCTTTATCACCCACAGCCCAGCCAATACTTCCGCCGCCTGTGTTTTGAATGGTTTGAGTTTGCGGACGTGAGACAGGTCCCCGTCTTTGCGGTCTTTCTCTTGTTTGGCCAAACGGTGTTTTCGTTTCTTTCTTCTCATTTAGGTTGTCCAATAAATCAGCTGGTATTTCTCGAATGAATCTTGATTCAAGGTTCATGTTTGTCCGGCCGAAGAGTGTTCTCATCTTGGCACTTGATAAATAGAGCTCTTCTTCCGCCCGTGTGATGCCTACATAGGCAAGGCGGCGCTCTTCTTCCATCTCTGCATCTTCCATTAATGAACGGCTGTGCGGGAAAACACCTTCCTCCATGCCCATTAAGAAAACAACAGGGAATTCTAGACCTTTTGCAGCATGAAGAGTCATTAAGATGACGGCATCCTGATCTTCTTCCTCATTCTCATCCAGCTTATCAATGTCTGCGACGAGGGCGAGATCTGTCAGGAAAGTCACGAGAGACTTGTCTTCATTTTGTTCTTCAAAGTTCTTAGTCACGGAGAGAAACTCGTCAATATTTTCTAGACGGCTTTGTGCTTCAATCGTTTTTTCAACCTTCAGTGCTTCACGATAGCCTGTTTTCTCTAGGATTTCTTCTGTTAATTCTGTGACAGATAAATAATCCTGCATGTTCGTCATTTGATCAATGAGCTGTTTGAACTCATCAAGCGCATTGGCTGCCCTTGCACTGAGTCCAATGAAATCTACCTGACCAAGCGCTTCAAACATAGACAGGTCATTCATCTCCGCATATGCTGCGATTTTATCAACAGATGTCGCACCGATTCCACGCTTTGGTACGTTGACAATACGTGCAAAGCTAATGTCGTCATCTGGGTTAGCTACTAGGCGTAAGTAAGCCAAAATGTCCTTGATCTCTTTCCTGTCATAGAACTTCGTGCCGCCGACAATGTTGTATTGAATGTTTGACTTCAATAATGTTTCCTCTATGACACGAGACTGGGCATTGGTTCGATAAAGAATCGCAAAATCGGATAATTTACGCTTACCGCTCTGATGAAGCTGATGAATCTTTCCAGCAACAAATTGACCTTCACCGAATTCATTATCTGCACGGTAATAGGCAATCTTCGCTCCTTCATCATTTTCTGTCCAAAGATTTTTCGGCTTACGGTTTGAATTGTTTTGGATCACCGTGTTTGCGGCATTTAGAATACGTTTAGTCGATCTGTAATTTTGCTCAAGCAGAATCACTTCACTGGACGGATAATCTTTTTCAAAGGAGAGAATGTTTGTAATATCCGCTCCGCGCCAGCGGTAAATGGACTGATCCGAGTCACCGACAACACATATATTTTGAAAACGCTGAGCGAGCAGTTTCACAAGCATGTACTGCGCTCTGTTCGTATCCTGATACTCATCGACATGAATGTATTGGAATTTCCGCTGATAGTGTTCTAATACTTCAGGGATGCGCTCAAACAGACGAATCGTCATCATAATTAAATCATCAAAATCGAGTGATTGGTTTTTGAGTAACCGTTTTTGATAATCTGTATAGACGTCGCTGACCACTTGATCATAGAAATCACCAGCTGTTTTGGCGTATTCCTCTGCGTCTATGAGTTCGTTTTTTGCACTGCTGATTGAACCTAAAATGCTGCGTGGATCAAACTTTTTAGGATCGATATTTCGTTCTTTCAGAATATTTTTTATGACTGAAAGCTGATCAGATGTGTCTAATATAGAGAAGTTGCGATTTACACCAATACGGTCAATATCGCGTCGTAAAATGCGCACACACATGCTGTGGAACGTAGAGATCCAAATGTCATCGGCACCAGGCCCTAAAATGGCTTGTACACGCTCACGCATTTCACGTGCTGCTTTATTTGTAAACGTAATCGCTAAAATGTTCCACGGAGCCACATGCTTTTCGGCCATTAAGTAGGCAATTCGATGTGTGAGCACCCGTGTCTTTCCGCTTCCTGCTCCTGCCATCAATAATAAAGGTCCATCTGTTGCTTTGACCGCTTCTTTCTGCGCGTCATTCAGCCCTTCTAATAGATGATTCGATATTTCATTCATTCCATTCACCGCCAATTCGAACTTATGTTCTATTTTAACCCGTTTCGTCTTGTTTGACTATGATGACTTTTTGACTGCGCCCACTGTCTTTAATGCTTCTTTGAAATTGTCATAAATGACGTTTCCTACAACAACCACGTCTGCATACTGCGCAAAGTCTTCTGCCTGCTTCGCGTTTTCAATGCCCCCGCCATAAAAAAGGACCGTTTCATGAAGCACTGCTTTTGTTTCTTTCACAAGCTCTATGTCTCCAAGCGTTCCGCTGTATTCTAGATAAAAAATGGGCAGCTTCATCAAATGCTCTGCCACTCTTGCATATGCCCTTACGTCATCGATGTCCAGCGCTGTATTTGCCTCTGTGAGCTTGGCCGCTTTACACTCTTCATTTAAAATAACATAGCCTTCAGGCACGATCTCTTCCATTGACATCAAATCACCGAATTCCTTCATCGCGTCCTTATGAAGCCCAACAATCCAATCAGGATGAGAGCTGTTTAAGACGGTCGGGATGAAATACAGATCGAAGCCCGGCACAATCATCTCATGTGTTGAGATTTCGAGCACACATGGCACAAGAAATCGGCGGACCTTTGACATCAATTGGAGCACATTGTCCTCTGTCACATTGTCACTGCCGCCAATCAATATGGCATCCGTACCAGATTCACAAATCGCCTCCAGCTGTTCATCGGATATTTCTTTATTTGGATCGAGTTTAAAGACATGCTTCCACTCGGTAACATCATACATGAAAAACGTTCCTCCATTCGTTTCATTCCATTTAAATATTATAACAAAATCAGTGACCGCAAAAAATGGGTAACCTCCTTCAGCTAAAAGTTTCATTCTTTTGAAAATGGACGATTTTAACTCTAAATGAGGCTAATGGAGACTATGTGAAAAGATCCACTTCAAGAGGACTAAGGGAGATAAATATATTAATACTGAACTGAAATGCGAGCTGCTTCGTCTCATCACATGATATTATACAATAAAGGAACATTTTACTATCTAATAAGCAGGTGAATGATTTGAAAAGAACCATCACATATGATCAAACGATCGACATCGGATACATTGATCTCATCCCGCCTAGAATCGGAACAATCAAAGAAACTATTGAATTAGACGTAAATGAATGTGTGAATGCAGATATTGATAAAGAGGGCCGAGTGGCTGGTCTGGAGTTATTTGCAGAAGAAGCAGAGGTTCTGAAGCATGCACCCGTTTATGAGGACGTGCTTTCGTTACGTTTTACGGATCAGGAAGTTCTCTCAACCTATCATTTATCGGGCATTGAATTTCAATTCTCGACGCCTGATCACAAAGGGCTGATCGGTTTTACGATTGTCGATCCTCTTCGATATAACGTCAAAAGAAAGACAAGAAAAAACCGTTTTGAATGGTCAAAACGGTTTTTTCAAACTATTGTCTCACTTCATTGAAATAATGGACGGATGTCATGGCCCCTTCATCGACCATCTTGTTGTCTTGAATATCTAATGGATCAGGGTGTCCGGCTTTTTCAGGAATCTTTTCATCTGAGCGGAACATGCTTGCCCATTTTTTGAGATGCTGTTTATTTTTTACCGCTAATAACACAGCACCACCAACCCCTAATCCTGCAAGTACATACGCATTTGGACGCTTATTCATGTATGTTCCCTCCCCTTATGATCTTATTTGTAAGTTACCCCGCCTTTTTATTTCTAAACGTCACAATCTGTTGAAGTGGTTTCTCTTTCAATGAAAAGTGGAATAACAACAGCAATGATAGAGAAAAGAGGGGATCTTCGTGACAACAACTTTCATTGTCATTGGCGCACTATTAGTGATTTGTTTCATCTTACCAATCATTTTATTCATCTGGATTTGGATGCGAGATGAAAAACAGGAAGAGCATTCTGTCCTGCGAAATTATCCGGTCATTGGAAAGCTGCGGTTTATTTTTGAAAAAATAGGACCTGAGCTGCGCCAATATCTTTTTCTGAATGATCGGGAGGAGCTTCCTTTCTCAAGAAGAGAATATGAGCAAGCTGTCATGTCTGGGAAGTACAAAAGCCGGACGATGGGCTTTGGATCAAAACGTGATTTTGACAAGCCTGGTTACTACATTCGCAACGTCCTTTTTCCAAAGCAACGAGATGAGTTACGCATCGATCAATCTGAAAAAATTCATACAAAAGTGTATCAGATTGATCAAGACAATTTACTGCGAAGAAGTGAACATACCAAAGAGGTCGAAGCAAAACCTTACTATCTCCATCAAGACGATGTACAAGTGATTGGCGAACACACATGTCAAAAGCCTTTCCGTGTAAAAGGCCTGATTGGACAGTCTGCCATGAGCTACGGATCTTTAGGCGACAGGGCCATTACAGCACTATCCTCTGGATTAAAAATGGCTGGCGGTACGTGGATGAACACAGGTGAAGGCGGGCTTTCCCCATATCACCTCAAAGGCGGAGCCGATATCATTTGCCAGATTGGGCCCGGTCTATTTGGCGTGAGAACAGAGGATGGCGCTTTTTCCTTTGAAGAATTCAAGAAAAAAAGCGAGCACGAGGAAGTCAAAGCCTTTGAGCTGAAGCTGGCTCAAGGAGCAAAAACACGCGGCGGACATATTGACGGCGAAAAGGTCACCGAAGAAATTGCGAATATCCGTAAATTGCCGCCCCATCAATCCATTGACAGCCCAAACCGATTTGAGATGTTCCACTCCATTCCTGATATGTTTGATTTCATTGAACAGCTGCGAAGTATAGGCGGAAAGCCTGTTGGCATCAAGCTTGTTGTCGGACATAAAGAAAACATTGAAGAGCTTGCAGCGTATATGAAAAAAAGCGGAAAGCATCCTGATTTCATTACAGTGGATGGCGGAGAAGGCGGCACTGGTGCATCCTTTCATGAATTGGCAGATTCCGCAGGGCTGCCCATTTTCACGGCGCTCCCAATGGTTCATCAAATATTGAAAGAATACGGTGTCAGAGATCAGGTAAAACTCTTTGCTTCCGGCAAACTTCTCTCACCTGATAAAATTGCGATTGCCCTTTCCATGGGTGCTGACTTTGTAAATATCGCACGGGGACTCATGTTTTCAGTCGGATGCATTCGCGCACAAGTGTGCCACACGAATAAATGCCCAGTCGGGGTCGCCACAACGGATCCAAAGCTGCAAAAGGGTTTATCAATTGAAGAAAAGAAATACCGAGTCTGCAATTATATCCTTTCTCTAAGAGAAGGTTTGTTTAACTTATCCGCAGCCGCTGGAATTGAATCTCCCATTCATTTTAATGAAAAACATATTATCTACAGACAAGAAAATGGCCAGACAAGTGAAGTGCCGATGTTTTCAGGGACACAGCCATCTGTCTAGTTTGAGAAAAGGTGCGTTTTCGCACCTTTTTTTCGTTGACATTTTGGCTCAATCGCGTATAAAGAACTTAGACAAATGATAGGAGATGGAGGATGCGTGAGGTTATAGGCGAGCTAAAATAAAAAACAGGACCGCTTGATTCAGCCAGTCCTTGCTTGTCTTTTCAGCGCTCTCCATAAAAAAACTGTAAACAACTCCATTCTTGTTGAAAAGGATTGTTTACAGTGAAAGCTGTTTTATTTTGTTTCGTCATTTGCCTGCTGTTCTGCTACGCGGTCAAGTGCCATCGTATAGGCATCATTTCCGTAGTTCAAGCAGCGTTTGACACGTGAGATGGTTGCAGTGCTCGCACCTGTTTCCGTCTCAATTTTATGATACGTGTTCCCCTCGCGAAGCATACGCGCTACTTCAAGACGCTGTGATAAAGATTGGATTTCATTGATGGTACACAAATCATCAAAGAATCGATAGCATTCTTCCAGGTCTTTAAGGGATAAGATGGAGTTGAATAACTGATCTAAGCTTTTGCCCCTTAATTTATCAATTTGCATCTTTATACATCTTCTCCTTTACTATTGGCACACCGCTTCGCACGACATTCTATGAAGAAAAGCGGTATCTTTCCTGACTAATTTTTTTCAACCTCAGCAATGAGCTTTGAACGAATCATGACAGGTTTGGTTCTACGCTGGAAATGCCGTCAGTTCTTTCGTAAGCCGAAGCTTCTTTATCGTATACAAATTCGACAAGTTCTGTCATTTTCCTTGTACGACAATCTGACAAACTTGTTTGCTTCCGATATCAAGATCACTTCTGCTTGATTAGTTATGCCCTAAAATACAGGTTGTGCGGAAAGCTCAGCGAGACCACAAACATGCGCCCCGCCTCGCTCAATTATTCAAAATATGTTGGTCGGCCAGCGTAACCGACAGATTCATTTTTCAATTAGGGCATTTCACTCGTCATGTCAAAGCCCTCTGCTTCAACAACTCCACATAAGCATTTTCACTTACATGGCAGCGAAGAGATCCATTGCTCACTTCTGCCCTATAACAGCTGTCAGAAATGTGGCAAAGATGATACAGCTCCACTCTGTTATATTTTAACGCATTATAGACGGAAAGAGTACAGTTTTTTTCATGACATCAAATATTCCTCTTGGTGTCACTCGAATATACGGCAAATGTGTACTTTGGAAAAAGACAAGTGTATCAATTGGGCAATCAAATGGATAGCCTCGCTCAATGAGCAGCTCGCGTAATGTTTGTATCTGCTGAAGAACAGTCTCAAACGGTTCAGCCGATGCACAGCCTGATAATTGCAGCGGGATTTCGTGCAAAATTTTCCCGTTCTCTGTGAGGACGATCCCCCCGCCGATTTCTTTCATTCTCTTATGTGCCAGCATCATGTCCTCTTTATTTTTCCCAATCACTAAAATGTCACCCGTGAGCGAAAATGAGCTGACAAAGCCTTGCACTTTGTTTGCGAAACCTTTGAGCATCGTATTCACACGCCACTCGCCTTTTCGGTCAATCAAGCTAAAGAAACTTTGATCATGGTCACAGGACAGCTGGTTCACCGAGTTATCAATCTCCACTGTATAAGGCTCCATGATGACAGCATTTCTCATTTTGACACCTAGCGGCATGGAAAATTGCAAATCACTCATCGTCAGATCATAGCATAAATCTAATGGAACAAGCCCGCCATTTTTCCATTTAGTTTCTTGAAATTGATGCTGGTTCTCGCCATCCAATTTGAGAGTAACCCCTTTAGATATCACCGTTTCAGGATTTGGGTTCATCGGATCATCTAAAATATTCAAAGAAGCCAGCCGGCCGGGACCGACAACACCTAATAGGTCATCAATTTGATAGTATTTTGCAATGTTAAATGTCGCCATATTATACGCATCAATGATAGGCACGCCTTCTTCAAGGGCAATTGAAATCAAACGATTAATCATACCTTCCTCATAAAAATGAGGCGCAGCTCCGTCTGTTGTATAGAAAAAGTGATCATAGTGTCTAAAATCACGCTCGTGCAGTTCTCTTAAAATGTTCACTAAATCTGGGCGGATGGAAGAATGACGAAGTGAGACATGGTAGCCAAGGGACAAGCGTTTTAGCACATCGTCCGCATTCATCGCTTCATGATCGCTGTCCGCGCCAAACAGCTTCATTTTTGTTAGCGTTTTCTCGGAAGCTCCGGGGAAATGCCCTTCAATTCGTTTTCTCTGCTTCTTCGTTTCTTGCATGCAATATAAAATGAGATCATCACCGTCCATCAATCTTGGCCAGCTTGTTAATTCGCCGCCTTGAAGGACATCAGGATGATCAATCCATTCCTTGCGATAGTTGATAGGAAGCATCTCATCTTCATATCTGACTTCAGTCTGAAGATCGTATCTAGACCACCAGAAATACTGAAATGGCTGCTGTTTTAATTCACACAGAGTGGAAAGCGCTTTCTTTTCATTGCTCTGCAAAAGAAGAAATAAGTTATCGCTGACCATCGTTGTTGTGCCAAATTGAGACACATATTCTGCAAGTGATTGGGGATTATAAATATGGAACGGATGCGCGTGAGGCTCTATATACCCAGGCACAATGTATTTCCCTTCACAATCAATCACACGTTTAGCTGATTTATTTTGAGGAAGCTCTGCTCCGACATAAACAATTCGATCATCATGTATCCAAATATTTGCCTTCACCCATTGTTTCAAAAATGGGTTTAGCACGAGTCCATTCATTAAAAGGAGTGTTGGAACTATTTTTGAGTCGACTACATCGATTTGTGTGCGGATGTCATTGTTTCTCCAATTAAAAGTACGTTCGGACATTCACATACTCTCCTTCATTTGTATTAGCACTATCGTAACATAACGAACCACGTTACGCATTAATGAAACGTTACAATTTCTTGAAATCACACTTAAAATATTTAAAAAAGGAGATTCACCTTCAATGAAACCTAATCTCGGCTTAATGGAAGCGCTCATTCGAATTGCCTGCGGAATGACAATATGTACTGTGGCTGGTTCTTTATATGCTAGAAAACCATGGAGTAAAATGCTGCTTTTCAGCATCATGTGCGGCGGGATGAAACTGGCATCTGGCATTCTTCGTTTTTGTCCAGTGACGTATATGTGTGAGCAGCAGGACACACATAAAGAGAAGGCTGAGTGAGACAGCCTTCTTTTTTTGTAATTATTTTCTGCCTCTTTCATCACTCCGCTGCTTCACACCATTCCACCATCGTACCTGCGATAATTTCTGCTGCTTCAATCACATGCTCAATATCGATGGATTCATTCGGAAAATGGGCAAGCTCTGTTGTTCCAGGTCCAAACACGATGATCGGAATACCTGCCGCCTGTGACAGTAATCCGCCGTCTGTTCCCCAAGGAGCGGCTTCGATCTTTGGCGGCTCCTTCTTGACTGCTTCATATTGTTCCTTCAATAGACATAAAAGTGGATGATCCGTATCGATTGAGCCTGGAAGCCATCTTGCCCCAAACCATTCGACCTCGACAGGATGATCTTTGAACCATTCATCCTTTTCCCCAAGTCCCGTCATCCAATTTTCTAATTCCTTCTCTGCCTGCTCAACCGTCTCACCTGGCATCACTCCAAGTCTGCCCTCCATTGTGACCAGATCTGCTACAGAGGACGGCCAATCACCGCCTTGAATTTTCCCCATGTTGATGGGGATCGGAATTGGGATATGCTGAAATAACGGCTCGGTGATGCGCTGATTTCGTTCTTCTTCAAGTGCCGCTATATGCGTAAGAACGATCATACTCTTTTCAATAGCGGAAACACCGTGATATCTTGTTCCGCCATGAGCTGCCCTTCCTTTAATATACAGTCTGAACCACTTAGATCCCTGCTGAATCGGAAAGATTTTCATATGACTTGGTTCTGGAATGATGGCCGCATCTGCTGTATACCCTCTCAGTATGGCTGCAAGGGTGCCTGCACCGCCGCTTTCTTCTTCGACGACACTATGAAACACAACATCTCCTTTCAGCGGAATCTGAAGCGCATGCAGTGCCTCTAGTGCGAAGAGTAAAGAAACATTTCCGCCTTTCATATCTGTTGCCCCGCGTCCATAAAGTCTCCCGTTTATGATATGCCCGCTGTAGGGCGGATATGTCCATTGTTTCGTATCTCCTGCTGGAACAACATCCACGTGCCCATTTAATAAAATGGATTTGCCGCCGCCTTTCCCCTTCAATCGTCCGGCGACATTGGGACTTCCTTTAAAGGAACGCCTCGGGGAATAGAAATACGGATGTTCCAGCAGGTCTTCTCCGCCAATATCCCATACATCTACATCAAAACCAATTGCGGAAAGCTTATTTGCTACAATTTGCTGCACATCTTGTTCATTCCCTTGGGTGCTTTCACATTGCACCATTTGCTGAAGAAGCGCAATCGCTTCATCTTGGTGCTCTCTCATCCAGCTTCTGATCCGTGTAATTGGCTGCAAGTCAGTCATCCTTTCTACACAACAGATTTGACATCAGGCGCTAAAATTAATGGGGCCTCTGTCGCCCTTATGACATCTTCCGGCTGAAACGGCGGCATGACTTCACGTAAAATGAGCAGCTGTGATTTGACCTCAATGACTGCCATATCCGTAATAATCAGATCCACACAAGACTTAGCGGTTAAGGGCAGTGTACAGGCAGATTTCACCTTTGACTCACCGTGTTTATCAAGGTGGCTCATCACCACCACAACCTTTTTCGCCTTTTGCGCAAGCTCAATCGCTCCGCCCATCCCCGGTACTCGTTTGCCCGGCACAATCCAATTCGCAAGATCACCCTGACTGCTTACTTCAAGTGCACCTAAAATGGTCATATCAAGCATACCTTTCCGAATGATGCCAAAAGCTGTCGTGCTGTCCATGTATGAACCGCCTTTTGTTAATGTAATGGGAAAACCGCCTGCATTGCACAAATTCGGATCTTCTTCTCCTTGTGCTGGTGAGGCTCCTGCCCCCATAATGCCGTTTTCTGCATGCAGCCACACCCTGTAATGCGCTGGGATGTATTCAGCTGCAAGTGTCGGGATGCCGATCCCTAGATTGACGATCATACCATCTTCAATTTCCTGCGCCGCGCGTTTGGCTATGCGGTGTCTTAAATCGATGTCTCCCATGCCCATGTCCAGTTCACTCCTTTTGATTGCACGATCTGGTTCACAAATACCCCTGGTGTCACGATTTCTTCTGGATGAAGACTGCCCACAGGCACGATCTCTTCCACTTCCGCAATGGTCCAGTCTCCTGCCATCGCCACAATCGGGTTTGTATTCCGTGCACTTTTATCAAAAATCAGATTTCCTGCTTCGTCTGCTTTGAGGGCATTCACAATGGCAATATCCGCTGTTAGCGCAGGCTCAAGGATATATGTGTTCCCGTTTAGCGGAACGAGCTGCTTCTCATCGAGATTGAGGCTATCCATGCCGACATCTGTCACAATGCCTGCCAAGCCCATCCCGCCTGCTCGAATTTTTTCTGCTAGAATGCCTTGCGGGTAAAAATGAACGTCTAGTGTACCTGCCTGCATTTTCTGTCCGGCTATTGGATTTGAGCCAATATGAGAAGCAATGATCTTCTTGACTCTTCCTTCTGTGATCAGCCGGCCAACACCTATTTGCGGGAAGCCTGCATCGTTTCCGATCAATGTCAGATCTTTGATATTCGCTTCTAGGATGGCGTCGATCAATGATGGCGGGGACCCTACGCCGCCAAACCCGCCAAACATGATGGTCATGCCGTCCCTAAAATGCGTGATCACTTCATCAACATTCGCTGTTTTGTTCATCATCTTTCCTCCCTACATCGCAGATGGGAAAAACCCTCGGTTGATGACTTCTTGTTCGACCTGCGTGATTGTCTGCTCAAATAATTGAATGAGTTCATCCATCTCCTGCTGCGTGATGGAAAGCGGCGGTGCAATCATGACCGCTGCACCTCCCACTCCATCCTCTCCAGCGCTTGCTGGGTAAACGAGCAAGCCATTTTGCTTGGCCGTCTCAACGACTAAATGCGTCATTTGAGCATGGGCAGGAAATGGTGTTTTCGATAAGCGGTCTGCGACAAACTCAATGCCAATGAGCAGTCCCTTTCCTCTCACATCTCCTATGATGAAATGGTTTGTTTGCAAATCCTTTAAAGCATTCATTAAATATCGGCCAGACAGATCCGCTCGTTCAGGAAGCTGATGTTTTTTCATATATCGTATGACAGCTAGTGAGACGGCTGCTGAAAGCGGATTGCCGCTATAGGTGTGACCTGCCATCACAGAACCTGAACCGCTCAGAATCGGTGCGATAACATGATCTGCTGAGACGGCTGCCGCAATCGGTGAATAGCCGGCACTCATGCCTTTGCCGAGAACCATAATATCTGGTACGACGCCCCAATGTTCCATCGCAAACATTTTCCCAGTTCGTCCAAAGCCTGTCATGACTTCGTCTGCAATCATTAAAATATCGTTTTCCTCACAGACACGCTTCATCGCTTCAAAATATCCGTCTGGCGGTACAAGCGCCGCTCCCGATGCTCCAACAATCGGCTCTGCAATAAAAGCGGCAATCCTCTCTTTTCCTATACGCTGAATGACGGTTTTAAATTCCTGGACATACCATTCGACCTGCTTGACCTCTTCCTTTGGCAGCCATGAACGATAGCTATATGGCGGAGACAGCACCGGATGCTTTTCGAGCAATGGTTCAAAGCGCTCTCTCCTTGCAATATGTCCTGACATCGACAGCGCACCGAGTGTGATGCCGTGATAACTCATCCATCTTGAGATAATGTGATTTTTCTCAGCCTTCCCCTGCTCCTGCCAATGCTGAATAGCAATTTTCATAGCAGTTTCCGTTGCCTCTGATCCGCTTCCGACAAAAAAAGACCAGTTCAGGTTACCTGGGCAAAGCGTACTCAATTCATAGGCAAGTTCTTCTGCTGGTTCATTTGTGAATTGCGATCTGTACGTAAAGCTCACTTTTTCCGCTTGCTCTGTCATGGCATCAATGATCTCACGTATGCCATGTCCAATACTTGCCGTGACAGCCCCCGAAGAGCCGTCTAAATATTTTTTCCCGTCCCGATCATATAAATAAATCCCCTCTCCTTTCACAGCCACAGGATAATGCTGATTCAACATCGGTTTGATTAAGTAATCCCGGGTCTCCACTTTGCCATTCCTCCCTCTCTTGTCAGCAGCTGCATCTTTCTTTTTTCATGAATCGCAAGAAAATTTTGTATACTTGTTATAAGATTAGCTTAATCAAGAGGGCAGTCATCCTCCATTCGCCACATGCCCGAATTTCACACGCATTTTTTATACATCGTGTATAAGAGTGTTCAAAAGGAGGTCATGAGTCTATGGCGATTCTCGTCAAAGATGCACTTTCGCTCGATATCATGAAGGGAACAAAGCTGCTCGCTGGAGAAAATGGACTGGACCGACTCATTCAATGGGTGACCATCGTCGAAATCATCGAAGACACGTCAAGACTTTCCGAAGGGGAATTGCTCGTCACAACAGGCTTTGGACTTGCAGACAATCAAGAAAGACGCGACCGGCTTGAGGAATTGATTCAATCTCAAAGGCTATCAGCCATCGCTATTTATAAAGGTGTATACTTAAGCGACATTCCAGCATCACTCATTCAAGCAGCGAAAAATAGCGGCATTCCGCTCATCGAAATTCCGCCGCACATCAATTTCTCAGACATTACAAAAGCCGTCCTAGAACAAATCGTGAGCAGTCAGCTCCATCAGCTTAAATATTCATCAGCGATTCATCAAAGACTGACCCAATTAAATGTAAGGAATAAAAATGTGACGCAAATTACAGATGAACTGGCACATCTCACTGCAGCGAACATCGTCGTGCTTGATGTCTTTTTACATCAAACAGCGGCTCATCTCATCAAAGATGAAGTGACGTACTCTCCTGCCTTTGGCTTTCTGACAGATCGTGAACCAATTGAAACCATGCCCCTTCTTAAGCAGGCAGAGGAGAAAGGCCGGCTCGTCTATGACACGTGCGGAGCGTTTGTCCTCGCCGCATGTCCGGTGATTGCGATGGGGGATATTTTCGGGTTTATTGTGTCTTTAAAGAAAAAGGATACGTGGCATCATCTCGACGCGATTGCCATTGAGCATGCCGGGGCAGTGTATGCGATTGAATGGCTGAAGCAAAAGGCCATTCAAGATACAGAAAACCAAATGCAGGGACATTTGTTAGATGATATTTTGCAGCAGCAATATACAGAAGAAAGCTACGTGGTCGAACAAGCAACAAAGCTGCAATATGATATGAGCGAGGAGCAGGTGGTGATCTACTTTCAATTCCAGCATCAGCACACACAGCTCGATCATCAAATGATGCAGCGCCTCTCTCAATTACTCACATCGATATTTGAACGCAGACATATTCCCTTTTTACTAAAGGCAAGGCTCGATTCCATTTTTGTCCTGACACCCGCAGGAAAAAAAGCGTTTCAAGAAGCGGAGTGGTATCGCGCAGCAGAGGAGTGCCGGAGCACTTGGTCGTATTTTTTTCCCGTCCATCCGATTGTCATTGGCATCGGGAGAGCCTATGACCAGATCAGTCTCTTTGCAAAAAGCGCGAAGGAAGCGCAGTATGCAGCAAGGCTCCTTCCGCTTTTAAAAACAGACGAAAGCATCATTCATTATCAAAAGCTTGGCTTATATGGCATGCTTCTTGAAATGAATGAAGCGGGTATGAATTTGCATGACTTTTACGTGGAGCTGTTAAGTCCTTTGCTTTTTACGAAAAAACAAGGGGCTGACCTGATCCATACACTCGAAGTGTATTTGGCACACAATGAAAATATTCAAAAATCTGCGGGAGAATTGTTTATTCATAGACATACATTAAGCTACCGGCTGAAACAAATTGAAACGAGAACAGGCTGCAGCCTCAAATCCACTGATGATCGGATGAAGCTGCAGCTCAGTATCATGGCGTACCGTCTATCTGGTCTGCTAGATCAGATGAGAACCATTTCATGATTCATTCGGCGTTTTGACCCATAGATTCATATCTTCAATTTTGTCAAAAATATAGCAGTTGTTTTGGAAGCGCCCGGTATACGTATACCCGAGCTGATAAAACACTTGATTCATCCCATAGGACAGTGCACGTGCAAGAGAATAAAAGACATAGATATGCATCGACTGGAGTTCTTTTTCAAGTGCTAGAATCAAATGATGCATGAATCCTAGTTTTCTGTATGATGGAAGGGTCGCACAATCTGTTAATTCCGCATGGCCATATAACGCATTGATTTCAGCGGATGCTGCACTCACAATGTGTCCGTCATGTTCAACAACATAAAAGACAGTCCCTTCCGCCATTACCTTTTGGATATAATCTGGCTCGTTCATTGGCGTAGGATACGTTTCAAAGACCGTATCATAGAGCTTTGCCAGCTTGTGAATATCCTTCGGATCGGCTTTCCTCATCACATACTCATCCTGCCACGTGCCTTGGTCTTTTTTCATCTCCTTCGCTTGAATGGATGCGACGATCTTATCTTCCTCCAGCCAATACGAACTGTTCATTCGATCCTCAGTGAGAAAAAGCGACATGCCGTACGCATCACTTCCGAGGAAATAATGAGAAAACACCCCTTCAAGCCGAAAGCCTTTTTCTAAAAAAAGAGGTACATGCTCACGTCTTACTTTCACAATGACCTTAGAAACCTTACAGTCCGCCGCTTCCTGAAGTACCGACTGAATCACATCCCGCACCCTGCCGCTATAGTCATCCAAACGGATTCGCTCATTAAATGAATCAATACAGATCAAGGCAGAAAAACGCTCGTTTGCAAGTTTCTTCAATTGCACCATACACTCATTCCTCTCTTATGAATCAGTTAATAAAGAATTTCCAAATGGATGAGACAATCGCCATACTCACCAATATAGACATGCTCATATACATCATGGCTGATCTCTTTTTGACTTTGTTTTGCTTTCTTGCTTCATTCATGATGAGATTTGAGAACACGACAAATAAAATAAGTAATACGATTGCAAATAGAATGATTCCTTGAATGACCATACTGCCTCCTCATCAACTCGTGATCCCATACTACTTCTTCATATTCGATCGGCATCCCTTCTCATGAACAAAAAACACCTTTCCATCTCATCAGATAGAAAGGTGTTTTAATTAAACGGATTTCCCCGCAGCCTTCAGTGCACGGGCGCCAATGTCACGGCGGTAAAATAGACCTGGCTGCATGATTTCTTCAACCGCTTCATACACTCTTGATCTTGCCGCTTCAAATGTATCGTCAAATGCCGTCACATTCGCTACACGGCCGCCATTTGTGACGAATTGATCGTTTTCTTTTTTTGTTCCTGCGTGGAAGGTCACGACATCAGACACCGTTGTTTGCAAAGCACCGATTGGTGTGCCTTTTGCGTAGTCCTCCGGGTATCCTTCTGAAGCAAGAACGACACTGATAGCGGCAGTGTCTTTCCACTGTAAGTCCACATCTTTTCCGTCCAGAATGTCGAGGAAGACTTGAACTAGATCTGATTCAAGACGAGGGAGAACCACCTGCGTTTCAGGATCACCAAAGCGTGCGTTGAACTCAATGACTTTTGAGCCTTCTGGTGTCAGCATTAAGCCTGCATATAAAATGCCTGTAAACGGACGCTCTTCCTGCACCATTGCGCGAGCCGCCGGTTTGACGACATCTTCCACCGCTTTTTGGACGACTTCTTCTGAAATTTGCGGAACTGGCGAATAAGCCCCCATCCCGCCGGTATTCGGCCCTTTGTCATCTTCGAATGCCCGTTTGTGATCCTGCGCGATCACCATTGGATACACCTTTTCTCCATTGACAAAGGCCATCAGTGAAAATTCCTCGCCTGTTAAAAATTCCTCGATGACGACAGATGCACTCGCATCGCCAAACTTTTCATCTTCCAAAAAGTCGTGCAGACAGTTGATCGCCTCTTCAAGTGTCATAGCGACTGTCACGCCTTTTCCTGCTGCAAGACCGTCTGCTTTAATGACAATTGGCGCACCCTTTTCTTCCACATAAGCCTTCGCTTCTTCAAACGATGTGAAGGTAGCGTAAGCGGCGGTCGGGATATCATAGTTTTTCATTAAGTCTTTTGCAAATTCCTTTGAGCCCTCAATCACCGCAGCTTTTGCATTTGGTCCAAATACCTTTAGATCTGCCTCTTCAAATGCATCCACTACACCTGCAATTAAAGGAACCTCTGGGCCGACAATCGTTAAGTCGATTTCATTATCTTTTGCAAAACGAATTAATGCCTCATGATTACCTTCATCGATTGGGACAAGCTTCGCAGCATCTGTCATTCCATCATTGCCGGGTGCGACAAATACTTGGCTGACAAGTTCACTTTGCTTCACTTTCCATGCGATGGTATGCTCTCTTCCGCCTCTGCCGATAATTAATACGTTCACACTGTCATCCCCTTAATGTTTGAAATGTCTAACGCCAGTGAAGACCATGGCGATGCCGTATTCATCTGCCTTTTGAATCGATTCTTCATCACGAATGGAACCGCCTGGTTGAATGATCGCTGTGACGCCTGCCTTCGCAGCAGCTTCCACTGTATCGCCCATTGGGAAGAATGCATCAGAGCCCAGTGCGCTTCCTTTCGCTTTTTCACCTGCTTGCTCAATCGCAATGTTTGCTGAGCCGACGCGGTTCATCTGACCAGCACCAATCCCTGCTGTCATTTGATCTTTCGCGAGGACAATCGCATTTGATTTCACATGCTTGACGACTTTCCATGCAAGCTTTAAGTCTTTCCATTCGTCTTCTGTAGGTTCTCTTTTCGTTGGAATAGAGATCGTTGCTTCCTCTAAGCCGTACGTGTCAATATCCTGCACGAGCAGTCCGCCATGGACACTTGTCAGCTGCTTTTCTTTTTTCTCAAGATTCGCTTCTACATCTAGTGTTAATAGACGAAGATTCTTTTTCGCTGTTAACACGTCAAGTGCTTCTTGACTAAAAGATGGGGCGATGACGATTTCTAAGAAAATCGTATGCAGCACGTCAGCCGTTTGTTTGTCTACTTCACGGTTAAGCGCCACAATGCCGCCAAAAATAGAGGTTTCATCTGCTTTGAATGCACGGTCAAAGGCTTCAGCAATCGTTTCTCCTGTACCAACGCCGCACGGATTCATATGTTTTACAGCCACAGCCGCTGGCTCCGTAAATTCACGTACGATTTGAAGAGCTGCATCTGCATCTTTGATATTGTTATAAGAAAGTTCTTTTCCATGTAATTGCGTTGCAGTAGCCAAAGAGCCTTTGCTTGGAAGAGCATTTTCATAGAAAGTCGCCGCTTGGTGCGGGTTTTCTCCATAACGAAGGGATTGTTTTTTCTCAAACGTGACGGTGAACTGCTCTGGCTCTGTTTCGCCAACAAAGTTCGTTAAATAATCTGCAATGAGGGCATCGTAAGCAGCTGTATGACGGAATACCTTCGCCGCAAGCTCACGTTTTTTCTCAAGTGACACGCCGCCTTCTTTGATTTGCTGAACGACTGTACCATAATCACGAGGATCGACAATCACTGTGACGTCTTGGTGGTTTTTCGATGCCGCACGAAGCATTCCCGGTCCGCCAATATCAATGTTTTCAATCGCTTCTTCATACGTTACATCGTCTTTTGAGATCGTCTCTTTGAAAGGATAGAGATTCACGACAACAAGATCAATCGGCTGAATGCCATGCTTTTCAATCTGTGCCATATGCTCATCGTTTTCTCTCACTGCCAATAATCCACCATGAATGTTTGGGTGAAGTGTTTTGAGTCGTCCGTCCATGATTTCAGGGAATCCAGTGACTTCAGAAATCCCAATGACATCAATGCCATTCTCTTGAAGAAGCTTATGTGTACCTCCAGTTGAAATGACTTCAACACCAAGTTCTGTTAATTCTTTCACAAAAGGTACTAGATTCGTTTTATCGGAAACACTGATTAATGCGCGTTTGATCGTCATGCCTTCGTCACCTCATTAAGATAATTCTAAAAGTGATTTGATCACTTTTGGATATAGTGTGTGTTCTAGTTCATGCATTCTTTTTTCAATCGATGCAAGCTCTTCGCCTTGTTCAATATAAATCGCGGCTTGATCAATAATCGGACCTGTATCCATCCCTTCATCGACAAAATGGACAGTGATGCCTGCCACTTTGACACCTGCTTGATAGGCTTGTCCGATGGCATCAAGACCTGGGAAGGCTGGCAGCAAAGATGGGTGAATATTCACGATTTTCCCTCTATACGCTTCAAGTAATGTCGGACCGATCAGTCTCATATACCCAGCAAGGAAAACCCATTCTACTTCATGAAGCCTAAGCTGTTCGATGATCGTTTGTTCAAAAGCGGCTTTATTCGGAAAAGCCTTCGGGGTAAAAGCAAAGGAGGCAATGCCCTCTTTCTCAGCACGCTCCAGCACCTTCGCACCCGGTTTATCACAAATCACAATGGCGGCCTCTGCCTGCCACTGTTCTTCTTTTAACGTATCTATAATGGCTTGAAAGTTTGTCCCGCTTCCAGAGGCGAAGATCGCAAACTTCTTCATGAGAGGCTTCCACCGCCGAATGTGACACCTTCTCCTTTTTGAACACGACCGATGAGAAATGCTTTCTCTCCATCTTGTTCAAGTTCACTAATCACATCCACAAGATCGTCCTCTTTTACAGCTAAGACAAAGCCAATGCCCATATTAAACACGTTGAACATCTCTTCTGCCTTCAACTGACCCTTTTCTTGAATAAAGGAGAAAATTGGTGGTACTGGCCATGAGCCGTTATCAATCTCAACGCCAAGACCTTCAGGCAGCATACGTGGTAAATTCTCGATAAAGCCGCCGCCTGTCACATGTGCCATGCCGTCAACTTTGCCGGCTTTCACTTGTTTGAGAACGGGCTTCACATAAATTTTTGTCGGTTCAAGAAGCTCTTCTCCAAGCGGTCTTGTAAAAGGTTCATACGTTTGGTGCAGATCAAGACCAGCGTCTTCCAGCAAAACTTTACGAACGAGAGAGTAGCCATTGCTATGAATTCCGCTTGAGCTCAGTCCAATGAGCAAATGTCCCTCTTTGATGCTGTCTCCTGTCACGATTTCATTCTTTTCAACGACACCTACCGAAAAACCAGCAATATCATATTCTTCTTCTGTGTAAAGACCCGGCATTTCGGCTGTCTCACCGCCGACAAGTGCTGAACCAGACTGCTCACAGCCGTCAGCCACCCCTTTGACAATGGATTCAATTTTTAGCGGATCTGCTTTTCCAACGGCTAAGTAATCTAAGAAAAAGAGCGGTTCTGCCCCTTGTGCAAGCACATCGTTGACACACATGGCCACGGCATCGACGCCGATCGTATCGTGTTTATCCATTAAAAAGGCAAGCTTTAATTTTGTTCCGACACCATCTGTTCCTGAAACAAGAACAGGCTTTTTATATGGCAGCTCAGATAGATCAAACATACCGCCAAATCCACCTAGAGCGCCCATGACACCTGCTCGTTTTGTACGTTCTACGTGTGTTTTCATTCGTTTGACGGCTTCATACCCTGCTTCGATGTCGACACCGGCGTTTTTATATGCTTCTGACATCCCATTCACTCCTTTTAGCTGCTGCTTTCCATGTATTTTCGGCAGAATGAAAGAGCAGCATATCAACTCATCTTGACTGCTGCTCCTTTATTCGATTATTTCGTCAGGACCGTTTCCTTCACATGCGGAAGAACCGTATCTTCATAAATTTCAGTCGGGTATTTCCCAGTAAAGCATGCTAAACACTGACCGCGCTGCGGATCATCATACTTCCTGCCAATCCCGTCCATTAAACCGTCTACAGATAAAAATGCAATGGAGTCTGCACCGATTTCCTGTCTAATCTCTTCCACTGAATGAGAAGAAGCAATCAGCTCTTCGTGTGTGGATGTATCAATTCCATAAAAACATGGGTGTGCAATTGGCGGTGAACTAATGCGTACATGGACTTCCGTCGCACCCGCTTCTCTTAGCATCGTGACAATTCTGCGGCTCGTTGTACCGCGTACGATGGAATCATCCACCATCACGACACGTTTTCCTTCGACAACCCCGCGCACAGCAGACAGCTTCATCCGTACGCCCTGCTCACGCAATGCTTGAGACGGCTGGATAAACGTCCGGCCAACATAACGGTTTTTAATCAAACCGAGCTCATACGGAATACCTGTTGCTTCGGCATATCCAATCGCTGCAGAAATACTGGAATCTGGTACACCTGTCACAACATCTGCTTCGACATGCGCTTCTTCGGCAAGCTTTTTGCCTAGATTCTTTCTCGCACTATGCACATTGATGCCGTTGATATTGCTGTCAGGTCTTGAGAAATAAATATATTCCATGCTGCACATGCTGCGGTTAATGTTCATCGAGAAGCGCTCAGATTTCAAGCCTTCATCATTAATGATCAGCATTTCGCCAGGCTCCACATCACGTAAATACGTGGCACCGACAACATCAAATGCGCATGTTTCAGAAGCGACAACATAAGCATCCCCAAGCATACCAAGTGAAAGCGGGCGTAAGCCGTTCGGATCAAGGGCCACGATCATTTCTGTTTCCGTCATAATTAAGAAAGCATATGCTCCCTTAAGCATAGACAACGCATTTTTGATCTGTTCCTTCAATTCCATATGCCCGCTGCGCTTAATTAAATGAGCCAGCACTTCGGTATCAGAAGAGGTCTGAAAAATACTCCCTTGGTTTTCTAGCTGCTGCTTTAACTGCGTTGCATTCACTAAGTTCCCATTATGAGCAAGGGCAAGGCTGCCATTGTTTTGCGAACGGAAGAAGAGAGGCTGCACATTTTCAAAGCCGCCTCCGCCTGCTGTCGCATACCGAACGTGTCCGATCGCCCCTTTTCCTTTCAAATCCTTTAGCTCACCGTTTTGAAAGACTTCCGTAATCAGTCCAAGGCCTTTGTGTGACGTCAGGTTCTCACCATCTGTTGCAATGATTCCCGCACCTTCTTGTCCTCGGTGCTGAAGGCTATGCAATCCGTAATATGTGATTTGCGGGGCTTCTTCGTGTCCCCAAACCCCAAAGACACCACACTCTTCATTTAAGCCTCTGATTTCAGCAAGCATGGGATCGCTCCTTTCCATGCACGTTCAAGCTCGTTGACCGCTGCATGAATCCATTGTTGTCCTTCTTGATTTTTGACAGTAAATATACCATCATTTGTAACCGTTCCGACTTCTTTCGCATCTTTGACCGCCGCAGCAAACGCTTCGCGGTGCTCTGGTCTGACTGTGACAACAAAGCGTGACTGTGTTTCACTGAATAAGGAAGCTTCGCTGTTTAAATCGATTTGGATATCAGCGCCAAGACCGTCTGTTCCAAATGTACTTTCAGCAAGTGCTACACCAAGTCCGCCTTCAGATACATCGTGTGCTGATTGAACGAGACCGTTTTGAATCGCGGCTAGCAGAGCTTCTTGACGCGTCAGCTCTACATCCAAATCAATGTCTGGTGCTTTTCCGTAAATACGGCCTTCTGTCATCTTTTGAAGCTCACTGCCTGCGAATTCTTCCTTCGTCTCACCAATGACGAAAATCACATCGCCAGCCTGCTGGAACGATTGAGTCGTAATATGAGCAGTATCTTCAACCAAACCAACCATTCCAATGACTGGAGTTGGGTAAATCGCTGTTCCATTTGATTCGTTATATAAAGAGACGTTCCCACCGATAACTGGTGTGCTTAGCGTGCGGCATGCTTCGCTAATACCGTCAGCTGACTTTTCTATTTGCCAGAAAATTTCTGGTTTCTCCGGGTTACCGAAGTTCAGGTTATCTGTCACTGCTAGCGGACGCGCGCCTGAGCAGACAATGTTACGTGCTGCTTCAGCGACTGCGATTTTCCCGCCAACCTCTGGATCAAGGTAGAGATAGCGTGCGTTACAATCTGTTGTCATCGCTAGGGCTTTTTTCGTTCCGCGGATTCTTAGTACGCCCGCATCAGAGCCTGGTGCAACAACCGTATTTGTCCGAACCATGTAGTCGTATTGATCATAAACCCATTCTTTACTTGCAATTGTTGGCTGCTGAAGGAGCTGCTTTAACGTTTCGGCTGCATCTGTGATGGCTGGAGCTTCAACTTTTGTTTCTAAAAACTCACGATAGTATGCAGGCTCACTTGACGGCTTGTGATAAACCGGTGCTTCTTCTGCAAGAGCGTCAACAGGAAGCTCACATACGACTTCACCTTGATGGAGTAAACGAAGCATTTTATCGTCTGTCACATGACCGACTGATACCGCTTCAAGATCGTATTTTTCGAAAATATCAATGATTTCTTGCTCGCGGCCTTTTTCAATGACCAGAAGCATTCTCTCTTGCGATTCAGACAGCATCATTTCGTATGCGGACATGCCTGTTTCACGCTGCGGAATGAGGTCTAGATTCATCTCAATACCAGAACCTGCTTTACTCGCCATTTCCGCACTTGAGCTTGTTAAACCAGCCGCTCCCATATCTTGAATCCCAACGAGCGCATCGTTTTTGATGACTTCAAGGCACGCTTCAAGCAGCAGCTTTTCCATGAACGGATCGCCGACTTGAACCGCTGAACGTTTTTCTTCTGATTCATCAGAAAATTCTTCAGACGCAAATGTTGCACCGTGAATACCGTCACGTCCCGTTTTAGCACCAACGTACATCACCGTGTTGCCGACACCTTTGGCCTGCCCTTTTTTGATGTCCTCATGGTTGATTAATCCAACACACATCGCATTTACGAGCGGATTGCCTTCATAGCTTTGATCAAAATGAACTTCTCCGCCGACTGTAGGAATTCCGATACAGTTTCCATAGCCTGCGATCCCTGCCACTACTTCTTCAAACAAGTACTTCACGCGCGGTGAAGTCAATTCACCAAAACGAAGAGAGTTTAGTACAGCAATTGGACGCGCACCCATGGAGAATACATCACGGATAATTCCGCCGACACCTGTTGCCGCTCCTTGATACGGTTCAATCGCAGATGGATGGTTATGTGATTCGATTTTAAATACAACCGCTTGGTTGTCTCCAATATCAACGATTCCAGCGCCTTCCCCAGGACCTTGAAGAACATGCTCTCCTTTTGTCGGGAATTTGCTTAAAACAGGCTTTGAGTTTTTATAACTGCAATGCTCTGACCACATGACAGAAAAAATACCCGTTTCTGTGTAGTTTGGCAGCCTGCCAATAATGGATTCGATTAAAGCGAATTCTTCATCACTCAATCCCATTTGCTGATACAATTTCTCTTCTTTAATTTGCTTGTGACTTGGTTCAAGCAGTAGTGACATGAGTGTCCCTCCAATTTTTCACGATAGATTGAAACAATTTAAGTCCGTCTGCGCTGCCTAGTAATGAATCAACCGCGCGCTCAGGGTGCGGCATCATACCGAGTACATTGCCCTCTTCATTCGTTATACCTGCAATTCGATTGACACTGCCGTTAATATCGTCTCCGTAAGTGAAAGCGATTTGGCCATTTTGAATGAGCTTCGCTAAAGTGTCTTCATCACAGTAGAAGTTGCCTTCACCGTGTGCTACAGGAATCGTAATGGATTCGCCTTTTTGATAGCCGCTTGTAAATTGCGTTTCGCTGTTCTCTACAATGAGTTCAACTGAACGACAGATAAATTTCAAGTCTTTATTTCGTCTCATCGCACCTGGAAGAATGCCAAGCTCCTGAAGAATTTGGAACCCGTTACAAACACCGAGAACAGGCTTTCCTTCCGCAGCTGCTTTTTTCACCGCCGGCATGATGTTAGAGAAGCGAGCGATCGCACCACATCTTAAGTAATCCCCATAAGAGAAACCGCCTGGTACGAGTACACCGTCAAATCCGTCTAGACTCGTTTCGTCGTGCCATACATATTCAACTTGTTCACCTAACTCATCTTGAATCGCATGGTACATATCGATATCACAGTTAGAGCCAGGCAAGACGATCACTGCAAACTTCACTGTGCGACAACCTCCTCCACCTCATAGCGGTAATCTTCAATCACCGTGTTGGCCAGTAATTTTCCACACATTTCTTTGACGACTGTGTCTAAATCACGATCTGATTTTTCAATGACAAGCTCCATGTATTTCCCGATACGGACATCCTTTACTTCCTGATAAGACATGCTGTGCAAGGCGTGCTGCACGGCACTTCCTTGTGGATCAAGAACGCTCTCTTTTAAGCTGACAAAAATTTTCACTTTATACATGTTTATGGCCTCCAAGTCTTTTGAAAATTTCTTCGTATGCATTCGTCAAGCCGCCCAGGTTTCGTCTGAACACGTCTTTATCAAGCTTTTCGTTTGTATCTTTGTCCCAAAGCCTGCACGTATCAGGTGAAATCTCATCAGCTAGCAAAATACGATTCTCGTGATCTATTCCGAATTCAAGCTTGAAATCAATTAAATTTACATGGCAGTCTGAGAAGATTTGCTTTAACTCTTCATTCACTTGTCTTGTGATCTGTTTCATTTCCTCGACCTGTTCTGGTGTCGCTGCATCTAAAATGCGAATATGATCTTCTGTAATGAGCGGATCGCCGAGTGCATCATCTTTGTAGTAAAACTCGATTAATGGTGTATCCAGTTTTGTTCCCTCTGGAATGCCAAGGCGCTTTGACATACTGCCTGCCACCACATTTCGTACTACCACTTCAAGCGGAACAATCTGCACCTTTTGAATGAGCTGTTCTGTGTCAGAGAGTCGTTTCACAAAGTGATTGTTGATCCCTTTCTCATGCAGCATTTGAAAGATTAAGCTCGAAATTTCGTTATTCAGTCTGCCCTTGCCTTCGATTTCAGCTTTCTTTTCGCCGTTAAATGCTGTCGCTGAGTCTTTATATTCGACATATAAAATATGCTCGTCATCGGTCTGATAGATTTTTTTCGCTTTGCCTTCGTAGAGAAGTTCTTGTTTCACAGTCATTCAGGTTGGCCTCCTAATTTGAATGTTGGCAATTTTCAGGATTGGGCACCTGACTAGCAGGCGACCCATTTCTTATGCAAGACCTAGACGTTCGAAAATCATATCGACATTTTTCAAGTGATAGTTGTAATCGAAGCAGTCAGCGATTTGTTCAGGTGTTAAGCGTGATGTGATTTTTTCCTCCGCTTCTACTAATGAACGGAATGGCACTTGCTTTTCCCACGCTTCCATTGCCTTTGGCTGAACCGTATCATATGCCTCTTCACGTGCCATGCCTGTATCGATTAATGCAAGAAGAACGCGCTGTGAGTAAATCAAGCCAAGTGTGCGGTCCATGTTGCGTTTCATGTTCTCAGGGAAGACCGTCAAGTTCTTCACGATGTTTGAGAAACGGTTCAGCATATAGTTCAGTGCAATCGTTGCATCTGGTAAAATGATGCGCTCAGCAGAGGAATGAGAAATATCACGCTCATGCCAAAGCGGTACATTTTCATAAGCTGTCAGCATATATCCACGGATGACGCGGGCAATTCCCGTCATGTTTTCAGAGCCGATTGGGTTCCGTTTATGCGGCATTGCTGATGATCCTTTTTGTCCTTTTGCGAAGAACTCTTCTACTTCACGTGTTTCACTCTTTTGAAGTCCACGAATTTCAACAGCAAATTTCTCAATGCTTGTTGCGACGAGTGCAAGAGTAGCCATGTAATCTGCATGACGATCACGCTGCAAGGTTTGGGTGGAAATTGGTGCAGCTTTGATGCCAAGTTTCTCACATACATATTGCTCAACAAACGGGTCGATGTTCGCATATGTGCCAACAGCACCAGAAATTTTGCCGTATTCGATGCCAGCTTTTGCTTGTTTAAAACGTTCTAGGTTACGCTTCATTTCTTCGTACCACAGACCAAGCTTCAGGCCAAATGTTGTCGGTTCAGCGTGTACACCGTGTGTACGGCCCATCATGACGGTATATTTGTGCTCTTTTGCTTTTTCTTTTAGGATGTCAACAAATCTCTCAATGTCCTTGAGCAAGATATCGTTCGCCTGTTTTAATAGATATGAAAGCGCCGTATCCACTACGTCTGTAGATGTTAACCCGTAATGAACCCACTTTCTTTCTTCTCCTAGAGATTCAGATACAGCACGCGTAAAGGCAACCACGTCATGGCGCGTGTCTTGTTCAATCTCTAGAATACGATCAATATCAAAGCTTGCATTCTTACGCATAGTCACAACGTCTTCTTTCGGAATGACACCAAGCTCTGCCCAAGCTTCACAAGCGAGAATTTCTACTTCAAGCCATGCATTAAATTTGTTTTCCTCTGTCCAGATTGCTGACATTTCTGGTCGTGCGTAACGTTCGATCATTTCCCGTTTCCTCCATCTCTTTCAGTCCATATCTTTGTGATGTTTGTCATCCATTCATCATCAAGCTGTTTCATAAATGTCATGTGACCCATTTTGCGGCCGGCTTTTACTTCATGCTTTCCATATAGATAAAGTTTCGCTTCTTTGAGAAGCTCAGGATGCTCTTTTGGAATGTCTACTTCATCGCCTAATAAGTTCACCATCATGCCCTCTGATAAAAGGGCTGTACCGCCAAGCGGCAAACCGCATATCGCGCGAATATGTTGTTCAAACTGACTCGTCTCACATAAATCGAGCGTATAATGACCAGAATTATGCGGGCGAGGCGCCAGTTCATTGACGAGCAGCTCTCCCTCGTTTGTCAGGAACAGTTCTACAGCAAGTGTACCGACTAGCCCCAGCTTTTCAGCCAGTGTCGTTGCCAGCTCTTTTGCCTTCTCCTGAATGCGTTCCTCTACCCTTGCAGGCACAATGCTTTGGAACAAAATGTTGTGCTTATGAATGTTCTCAGCGACTGGGAATACCGCAATCTCCCCATGAATAGAACGAGTGACGATCACCGAGAGCTCCATTTGAAATGGGACCCAGCTTTCTAAAATACAAGTTCCATGTGTGAGCAATTCAGATGCTTCGTGAAGCTGTCCTTTTTCCTTGATCACATACTGCCCTTTTCCGTCGTAGCCGCCTCTGCACGTTTTCAGAACGGCTGGCAAACCAAGCACGGCCACTGCGTCTTCCAGCTCTTTTTCATCATGAATGATGCGATAAGGCGCGACTTCACAGCCTGCGTCTACAATCCCTTTTTTCTCCGTTTCACGATTTTGAGTTAAAAGAAGAAGTTCACTTCCTTGCGGTAAATTGGCTTCTTCCTTCAATTGATTAAGTGCATCATAATCAATATTTTCAAATTCATATGTCACGACATCGCTGATTTCTGCCAGCTGTCGAATCGCTTCGAGGTCACTATATGCACCTGTGATTTCTGTATCAGCAACCTGTCCACAAGGAGATTGTGCGACTGGATCTAACACAGCTGCCCGGTATCCCATTTGTTTTGCGCTGACGGCCATATATCTGCCAAGCTGTCCTCCGCCGATAATACCGATGGTTGCGTTTGGAAAAATGGTCTGCTTAGCCAAGCTGATCACTGCTTTCTAGTACAGTCTGTTTTGTTTGCTCTCTTCTTTCTTCAAGGCGAGCAGCGATTGTTTCATCAAATGCTGAAATCATTTGCGCGGCAAGAAGCCCTGCATTTGTTGCACCGGCTTTGCCAATCGCCACTGTAGCAACCGGTACACCGCCTGGCATTTGAACGATGGATAATAAGGAGTCCAGCCCATTTAGTGCTTTTGATTGTACGGGCACACCAATGACCGGCAGTGTCGTTTTTGCTGCGACCATCCCCGGTAAATGTGCTGCGCCTCCAGCACCGGCAATGATGACTTTTAGTCCTTTACCTCTTGCTTCTGTCGCATATTCAAACATCAAGTCAGGTGTCCGATGTGCGGATACCACCTGTTTTTCATACGGAATGTCTAATTCCTCTAAGATATCGCACGCATGTTTCATTGTTTCCCAATCAGATGTACTTCCCATGATGACACCTACAAGCGGCTTCATTTTGTCCCCACCTTTAAGCTGATATTCGATTTTGTATCGTTTGACACGCTTCCCAAACCTAAGCAGCTTGTCAAACGCCGAACAAAAAGGCCCGATTTGCATTGCATTGTTAGGAAGCAACACAAACCGGGCCATGGTAAGCGCTGTTCGCTTTTGAAACGCCATGTCAGTTTTGTTCACTATCCTGCATAGTCCAGTCATTTACGGTAACTGGGTAGAAACTTATGGGCCATATTCCCAAGATTATATGAGGTTCGTGTTTTGAATTCATGTTTATCTTAACAACGGATGTTCATGATGTCAACGGATTTATCGAACAATCTACGAAGTCGTCGTTTTAATGTTCGGATTTAGACTATTTTTCCTTCAAATACGATTTTTTTCCCAATCGGAATGATCTGAATCGACCCATTTTCCTTCTTTTCTTGAAAAATCGGCTCCTCCATTCGTCGGACAGGCGAGTAGCCTTCCGCTGCCATCTGGGACAACACTTGATCGATCGACATGTTGTCTTCCACATAGAATTTCTTCTTCTTTGGTTTTGCGGTCATTCTTTAATTCTCCTTTTCTTCACAGCCTTCACCCAGAAGCCGCCGTGAATCGATTTGGGCTCATACGAAATGATAAACGCCTTTGAATCCAGCGTTTTAATCGTTTCATATAATTGCAGTTCATATTTTCTCGGTGTTAAAATTTGCAATGCTGTCCGGTCTCCTTCAAGACCGCCTGCTACCCAGCTGGTGACACCATATCCTTTTTCTCTCAATTGTCTTGGGAGATCGACATCCAATTCTTTTGTGATCACGTTAACAGTTGTGTAGCCAAGTGCCAGCTTCTCTTCAATTTTCATCCCGACAATGATTCCCATCCCATAACCTAGCGCATACGCAATGACATTTTGTATTTGATCTAAGTTATCAAGTACGATACTTAACCCAATGACATAAATAAGCATTTCAATCGTACCAGCAAAAGCAGCTGCGTACCGTCTGCCTTTCATTGTTAAAATCAAACGCATAGTGGAAAAAGAAACATAGACAATATTAATCACTAAAATGATCAAAACCATGGTGAACGCATTGGATAAAAGTTGTTGAAGCACGATTCGAACCCCCTGCACTAAAAATCAAATAAAGCACCCCATATTCTACTAGAGAACATACCTTGATACAATCAAATTTGCGCGAGAAAAACACATATATCTTTCGACAACAAAGGTGGTCTTTGTTACCAAGAGTTTACCCGTTTTTTCCTCTTCTCAACATGAAAACCTCCTTTTTCAAAAAAGGAGGCTTTCAGTGTGTTTATCCAAATCGAACAGGAACAAGTGATGGAATCAAATACTCTCCGACAATGCCCCAGAGCAGCGCGATGATGACAAGCTCAACCAATAAAAAGACCCAGCCCGCATACATCAAATCTCCACGTTCGGCATCATGCTCCGATTGAATCGAGCGAAAGAGCACGACCGCAATCAACTGAAGGCCGACAAACATCATCACGGATAATATGACGGTCACATATGGAATATTCAGCATGGCAAATACAAGCCAAAGGATGGATAAAACCAAAACCGGCACAAGGGCGGCACCAAACTTCATGATCACTTCTTTCAGTGATATGTTTCCTTTTAGCATGTACTTTCCGAGTAACCAGACGGTAAGCATCATCAATGTCAACAGGATGAGTGTAAAGACCGCTACCCTCAAAAAGGCGTCACCAAAAGAGTAATGAATGCCAAAGCCTAATAAACGGGTCTTTGACGCCTTTAATTGAACATAGTTGCCTAAAGCAAAAAACACGCTGAATAACACAATCGAGATCCAGGCGTACTTCATCCGTAATGTTTCCGCTTGATTGATGGCCCGGCTCGGTGATTTTAACATCGCAAGTCCATATGAGCCATAGCGCTTAAACGCGCCTCCTACACCTTGCAGCATACGCTGAATGGCAGAACGCTCATCAGCCGCTGCTGCTTTTGCTTTCGAGGTTCTTCCACGTTTTGCGGCACTTCTGCTGAGGCGGGATTGCCTCGTTTCTTGATCTATTGATGGCTCTTCATTTTTTAAGTCTGATGTACTTTGCTCTTGATCTTTTTCTAACATTCATATCAACTCCTATCCAGCACAATCCAAACAGGCTCATACGAATGTCCTGTTCCGATGACTCCTATTAAAGTAGCGGAGTCTCTCTGTTCAGTCAAGATTCCTTGACGTTCATACGAATAGACGGATAAAGGGCAGCAGAGGTTTTAAAATGGTAAGAAAATTAGACAAAACAAAAAAACAGCAGCTTCCATGAGCTGCTGCTTCAGCGTGTAGACAAACCCTCGCATTCTTTGTCAGTCCTGCGCGCTGGTGCTCACGAATGTCAAATTCGCTCCGCGTCAGTGCTCGTCCTTCCTAGACTGCAAAGGTTTTCTATCACACTGAAAAAAGAAGACAAAGGGTTAAAATAAAGATCATTTTAACCCTTTGTCAACAATTAATGATTTAAGAAAGCAAAGTAGAGAATAAAGATCACAAACAATCCGTACATAATCGGATGTACTTCTTTGGCTTTCCCTTTAAAGATCATCGTAATCGGGTAGAAAATAAAGCCAACCGCAATCCCTGTTGCAATACTGTATGTGAGTGGCATCATAATCATCGTTAAGAAGGCTGGTACTGCAATTTCAAAACGGTCCCAGGCAATCTTCGCAAGCGGAGCCACCATCAGTGCACCGACAATGATTAAAGCAGGTGCTGTCACATTCGATGTAACGATGGATAATAGCGGCGAGAAGAACATCGCAAGCAAGAAGAAAATACCCGTTACGACAGCTGCAAATCCAGATCGCGCACCAGCAGCTACACCAGAGCTGGATTCAACATAAGACGTTGTCGTCGATGTTCCAAGGACAGAACCTACAACGATTGAAGATGAATCCGCCAGAAGTGCTCTTCCTGCACGCGGCAGCTCATTATTTTTCATTAAACCAGCTTGTGTTGCAACAGCCACAAGCGTTCCTGCTGTATCAAAGAACCCAACGAATAAGAACGTTAAAATCACGACAAGCATTTGAATCGAGAAGATTTCTGGCAAATGAATCAAGGCTTGTCCAAAGGTTGGAGATAAGCTTGGAATACTTCCCACAATTTGCGTCGGTACTGGTACAAGACCAACGATCATTCCTGCAATAGCTGTCACAAGCATCCCGATGAAGACACCTGCATTCACTCGAAGAACCATTAAAATGACGGTCACAACGATACCAAACACCGTTAATAAGACAGGACCACTGTGAATGTTTCCAATCGAAACGAGCGTATTATCATTATTGGCGATAATGCCAGATCCTTGCAGACCGACAAACGTAATGAACAAACCAATACCCGCACCAACCGCCAGCTTCAGCTCAGCCGGAATGGCATTGATGATTTTTTCACGGAAACCTGTTAAAGAAAGGGCAACAAAGATCAATCCTGAAACAAACACACCAGAAAGTGCTGCTTCCCATGTGATGCCCATGCCAAGAACAACCGAGAAGGCGAAGAAGGCATTCAAACCCATACCTGGTGCAATTGCAATCGGATACCTGGCAATCAACCCCATCAGAATACACCCTGCGGCAGAGGCTAACGCCGTCGCTGTAAAGACAGCGCCCTGATCAATTCGTAATTTATCTGGAAAATCCGGTACAGACACTAAAGCAAGTGTGATCGGATTGACAAACAAAATGTAAGCCATCGACAAAAATGTGGTTAAACCACCGATGATTTCTCTGCGGTAATTCGTTCCTAACTCATCAAACTGAAAAAACTGTTTCAAAGCCAACTGACTCCCTTCATGTCCTTTTGCTTTAGTCTGTCCCATTCACAAGTCAAATAAAAAACGCCCCAACAGTTTTGGGACGCTTGACTACAAGTGTGAATTCAGACCGTGACATAAAACAAGAACAATGCATGATTTATATCAAACGAGTGTGAATTGACGTAGTCAAGCCATTTACGGTAGCTTGGTAGAAACTTGCGGGCCATATCCCCGCGATTATACGACTTCTATCTATTTGATTTCTGTGTCTATTGTACCAATTTCATTTTTAAAACACAATACGAAAAGCGAACAATTTTCAAAGAAATGTCCGCTTCATTCGTCTTATTACACGAATTTGGAAAATCACATCTAGTTCTTTATACACCCTTCTCTAAATCCTTCTCTTTTACAAAAACCGTTTCGGCCACATGGAAAAACTCTTTCACTGCCGGAGAAGCTTGGGAAAGAGACGGACAGGCGAGCGCAACCTCACGATGATGAGACACATTCAGCTGACGAATGTGCACAAGCTGCTGCGTTTTCAAAAACAACTCAGGACCTATCGTGACACCAAGTCCTTCCCCGACCATACGGGCAATAGTCGTACAATCATGTACTTCAAATAAAGTAGCCGGCTTCAATTGAGCCTCAGAAAATATATCCTCTACATGTGATTGATACATGCCAGTCGGCATAATAAATGGTTCATCCGCCAAATCTGTTATGTCTACAATGGGCTGCTGGTGGAATCGATGATTTGGATGATAGGCGACCACCATCTCATCTTTGATCAGCGGCAACAAGTCAAAGGCTTCATCCGCATAGCCTTTCACAACAAATCCAACATCAATGATGCCAGAGTCCAGCCACTCCAATATTTCTTCATACGTCCCCTCATAAAATTTAAATTCGATTTTCGGATGCTTTTTCTGATAGCTCACAAGCAGCTTAGGCAATAAACAAGCTGATGCACTGGCAAATGTTCCGATACGAATCAAGCCCGTTTCGATATTTTTCGTTAACGCAATCTCCTGCTGGATCTTCTCCACCCTATTTAACACTTCTCTAATATGCGGGAGAAGCGTTTGACCGATATCTGTCAGCATGATGCCCTTTTTTCGATCACGAATGAATAAAGACACATCCCACTCCGTTTCTAAACTTGCCACCGCATGACTGACCGCGGACTGCGTCATATTTAATGCTTCAGCTGCTGCGGTAAAACTGCCAAGCTCCACTACTTTTGCGATAATATCAAAGCGAACAAAGCTCATGAGTATTCACTCATCTCCTTCATGAAAAACATCAATTTTACTTATGTTAGCACGGAATTTAAACTAAATACAACGTATCAAAATGAAGGAAGGGTTCAAAAATGAAAAACACATCTCATCAGCTATTGATTATTCTTTTAGCTGTCGGTTCATTTGTCACAGGCACTTCAGAATTCGTCGTGTCTGGCATTCTAGATATAATTGCAGTTGATTTACACATCTCCATTCCTGCTGCCGGGCAGCTTATCACCGTTTACTCTCTATTTTATGCAGTAGGCGCTCTCTTTTTAGTCATGGCAACATCGAAATTGAACCGAAAAAAGGTTCTGTTATCGGCTATTTTTGTGTTTATTTTAGGCAATGTGGTCGCCTTTTTTAGCCATCACTTTGTGCTGCTCCTGCTATCCCGGGTCATCATGGCCATGAGCGGCGGCTTATATATTGTCGTCGCCACGAATTATGCAGCACAGATCGCCCCTCCCGAAAAAAAGGGAAGTGCAATGGCGACTGTCATCACTGGATTCACTGTTTCACTCGTACTTGGTGTGCCGATTGGAACATTTCTATCAGGTCACGTGGATTGGCACTATATTTTTCTCATCATTGCACTAGGTACTGCTTGTCTCTTCTTGCTTCTTTATCAATTGCTGCCACGCATAGAGGGACATTCACATCTGCCATTAAAGCAGCAATTACACATTCTTCAAGACCGCAGAGTGATCAGCGGCTTAGCAACGACCGTCTTTTGGATCTTAGGCTACACGATGGTCTTTGCTTATATCTCTCCTTTATTGCGACAGACCGCCGGCTTTTCACTTGAAATGACAAGCATGGCCTTGCTCGTCTTAGGCATTTCTGCTTTTATCGGCTCACGCTTTGGCGGCTTCGCCGTTGATCAATGGGGACCAAACCGAACCATCTCGATCAGCATCATGATCCAGATGCTCGCTCTCTTCGCCTTATTTTTCACACAATTCTCTACAATTAGCGTCTTGATCACACTAGCCATATGGGGCATCGCAACATGGACGACAACGCCAGCAAAGCAGTTTTACCTCATCTCTCTAAAACCCCAAGCATCAGAAACCGTGCTGAGCTTTAATACAGCGATTATGAATATTGGCATGATGCTCGGATCGTCAATCGGCGGTGTGATGATTCAATATACAAATGTCACGAACTTAAGCTGGATTGGCGGTTTAGCCAGTTTTGTTGCATTCATGTTGATTCGGTACTCGTTCCATCGTAATCGGCTGGTCCAAAAGCAGACAAAAAGCGAACATGTATAACCATGTTCGCTCTTTTATTTATTGACTAGCTTTTGATGTTTCTTTTTTGACTGGAATGGTTACCTTTATCGCTTTCTGTGGCGCCAACATATTCAGTTCTGACAAATCAAGGTAAAGACCATATTCTTTAAAAGAAAAATGGTTTAATGATAAAGTCTCTAGATTCTTATCATCAAATTCAAAGGTTGATTGCATGGAAGCTGTCTTTACATTCGTCACCTTCGCATGGTTCCCCTTCAAGTAATATCCGCTTTCATAGTCTGCTTGTGGATCGGGCCATGATTTCATCTTTTCAACATCGCCTAATCCAATGAATTCACCTATATTCTCCATCAAATCCTGATCTAATTCTTTTTGATCTACTCCAGTAAATTGATAATCAACAATCACAGATCGGTCTTTTTGCTCTATCTTATTGATTTTGATTCCGATGCCATGGTGTTTTGTTTTGAACTGAACAGGCAGCTTTGTCTGAAGAGGAATAATGTGGCTGTATTCTCGTTCGTTTCTCACATCCGTGTAAAATGTCAATTCAGTCGCCTTTGGATTAATCGGTTGATTCAAAATCGTCAAATGATCTTTTCTAGTTTTGTCAGAAGTCAGTTGTTTTTTTCTTAAAACGGTTCCAATCTCAAGCTCATACTCATTCCCTAAATTATCCTTCATTCCATCTATACTGACTCTATCATCTTTGGCAAAACCATTATAATCAATGGCATATTGAATAGCAGAGCCTTTCACTCCATTTTCTACCTTTACATTCCTTATTTGATAACGCCCATCTAAAATAGACACGTCTTTTTGTCCCGATAATAAAGTGGTTTTTTGCTTGACCACAGGTAACTTGAAGCGCCAATTCCCTACAATATCCCCTATCTTCGAAATGACAAGTGGCACTTGCTGACCTTGTTTGATCGTTTGTCCATTTGTATAGACTTCCGTCTGTCCAACATAGCGGCCATCTTTTAATTTTTTCAATTCTGTTTTATCATAATTTAGTTGGAAGTTTCCATCGATTTTTTCTGCATTCACTCTGAACGATACAAATTCTTCTTTTGTATGGAAATTCTCCACCGTAAACGTATAAACAAGCCGCCCGGCATCATAGTATACACTGTTTACTTTCACAATCACCCCTCTTGATTCAGCCCCCTCATTAACATGCTTCACCATATCACTCTGAAAAAGAGACATTCCTACTTTATCGTGAAACATCATATAAAACTGCCCAATAATCGGGACACGTGCCATCGCTGTATTAAGAGAAGGAAAAAGGAAGCCTGATGAAAAATAAAGGACGATAAGTACGATGACAGAGTAGATTGGCGTTCTCCAATTCCATGTGAACCAACGTCTTTTCTTTTCCGCTTTCACATCTCCAATGGCTTGACGAATCGCTGAGGTTACTTCAACCATTGGTACTTCAATCTCATCATAGAGCTTTTTCATTTTTTTTCGTTCCATCGACATTCTCCTCCTTTTCCAACGTTTGCTTTAATAATTTTCTTGCTCGATACAAATGAGTTTTGACCGTCCCTTCAGGCATACCCATCTGTTCAGAAATCATCGAAATCGAATAATCTTGAAAATAAAATAGCTGAATCACGAGTTGGTATTGCTCGTCTAACACATCAAGTGCATGTTTTAAATCAAGCTTGTCTTCCAAAAAATCATGACGCTCAACGTTTTCATGCTGCTGTTCAAACGGAACAACATCTTGCTGCTTTTTCTTCATCGCAAAAATCGTATGAATCAAAATCCGAGTCAGCCAGCTAGAAAAATAAGCTGGTTCTTTCAAGCCAGATAGATGCTTAAACGCTTTAAATACCGTCTCCTGAACAGCATCTAACGAATCCTCTTTATTTCTTGTGTAGAGAAAAGCCGTTTTATATAAACGCTCCTGATTCATCAGCATTAATTTCTCAAATGCCGGGACATTCCCTTTTTGTGCTTTTTTAATTAGACGCACTTGCTTCATCTCACTCACACCTCCTACACCTGTTAGAGCAAGCTTTCTCTCAAACGGTTTCAACAAATGGAAATTTCTTTTACTTAGCATATGTCGGACAAAAATAGAAAAAGTGAATAACGGGCCGCAAAGAACATTTGATATAATGGAAGAAATATGTACAAAAGGAGTAAGTCGATTGTTTCTATTTGAAGAACCCACGTGTGCTAGCTGTCAGAAAAAGATAGAAGGAAACGAAGAAGTGTACGTCAAGCTGGTCTATCCAAAGAGATTAGGGATGACAGAGGTGAAGGCATGGCTGAGGAATGAAGGGGTTTTTTATTGTAAGGCATGTACAGAACAAAAGACATCTCATGGAGGATAACCAAATGAACAAAATCAACTTTCCACAAACATTTCCAACAATACATACTGAAAGACTAATCTTAAAACAAGCGACGATCGAAGACGCTGAGGATATGCACATCTACTTATCCAATGAAACCGTGTGCCGCTACATGGGAATTGATGCTCATGAAACGATTGAAGACACAAAAGGAGAAATCAAGTGGTATAACAACATCTTCAAAGAACAAACAGGCATCCGCTGGGGCATTTCTCTAAAAGACACCCCAGCCATCATCGGCAGCTGCGGCTTTCTCAATCTAGAAAAACAGCACTGCCGCACCGAAATTGGCTATGAATTGCATCACAATCATTGGAGAAAAGGCATTATGAAGGAAGCAATTGCTGCAGTGTTACGATATGGATTTCAGGAAATGAACCTGAACCGGATTGAAGCGATTATTGATCCAGCAAATACGTCCTCTGTTCAATTATTGGAGAAGGTTAATTTTGTACGAGAGGGTTTATTGAGGGAGTATGATCTTGGTCAGAATGGGTTTGATGATGTGTTTATGTATTCGATTTTGAAGAGGGATTTTGAAACAAAATAAAATTCATTAAGTCTTGCATATTCATTTGATCATACTATATAAAGTCATAACGGACCAAGGAAAAACAAATACTTTTTTCATTCAAAATCACAACCCGAATATGCTCCGTCACATTTACGAGCTAAACCCATATATTGAAAACTTTTCTAGCAAATTGAACATTCAGCACCCTTTCTCCCTCGGAAAGATTCGGAGAAGAAAGGTGTGCTAAAGTGCTATTACAACGAAATTTTATATATAAAAAGTGTCTATAGAATGATAAAACCCTAAAGTAACAAATGTCTTCAATACTGAATGGCATGTAACCTATATAAGTAAATAATCGAGAAATAAACCAGTAGCAAAACATACACGTTCATATCAATCAGAAATATAAAGTAGTTCTTGTCATCGGTTCGAGGAGTGTGATTTAACAGCTTGGAGAATCACTAGAGTCAAGAAAAAGGGCGTCATTGGGAGATTTCAAGAACTATTTTTGTAACTTTAAGTGATTTTGAACTACTTCCTTAATTCACTAAATATTTTTTTATATGAGGAGAAAATAGAGTATACAATTATTTTTCTTTTCAACCAAGCTGTAAACTGTGTTTTTATTGAATAATTTGGAATATCTAATTTAACCTCGTTATCTTTGATTATTTTTGAAGTTATATCATTATTTAATAAAAGGTTTTCATAATCTTCTCCGCCGTAATACGAGCATGCAACTAAATTCTTATATTCCATTGGGTATTCTTCTTTAATTAATTTTCTATAAATAGATTTTGCTTTCAATTTATTTTTCGTTATTTTTCTATTAATTAATAAACCACCTATAATATAAGATATTGTACATGCAGTTATTCCTAAACTTATCATTGAAGTTAACTGACTCGAAACTTCTTTCAACAAAAAGTGATTAATCACATCTACTAGATCAGGATTATCTAAAATAATGTTTTTTAATGTATCCGAGATGTCAGTCTCTTTTTTTACAGTTTCAATAGTTAATAAATATTTTCCGGATTTGATATAACTAGAAAAATAGAACAACAAAATTGGACTTAACAGTGCAGCTGAAATTGTTGTAAATGAACTAATTAATACTGTCTTTCCATTTAATTTCCTTAAAATATGAACTGGAAAAGCATATGTTAACGCAGAATACAGTATCACTGTAGTAAATAAGTAAGTCAAAAATCCAACGAAATAAGGTAAAGAATTAATTATTGGATGCAAAAAGAAAAAGTAGATGAAAGCATTAATAATTGGTATCAAAACATATGTAGCTGTTGTATATTTATAAACTAAACCTGCTATTATACCCCCATAACCAATAATTAATACAAAACTGATGCTGATGATAGTGAATAAATTCACAATTTCTGATTTACCTAAAAAATGTTCAAGTAAACTTCGTATTGCTATGATGTTAACTAATGAAATAAAAAATGTCCCCACCGCTGCATCACGGAATAAATTAAAGATATACTGTCTCTTCTCTAAATCAATATATTTATTATCATCTGTAATATAATAATATTTTAATTGATTTAACTTTTTCAGCTCAACAAAGAGAGTATTGATGTTTCTAGTAATGGGTTTTCTATTCACCCAAATTAGCCATAAACTAATTAATACAACATAAATACTAGACAACAAATACAATTTTTTTGACAATAAAAAAATTAGTATACACAAATAAATAAAAAGAATTAATGTATTGAATGAATTTCCAGCTCTACTTTCTCTTTTCATATAAATTCCTCCTACTAATACTAATTAAAATATAAAGCAAAAAGTAAATACTTCTCCATTTATTTTATCGACTACTCTTTTTTATGTTCAAGAAAGATTTCTTAGTGTAAATCGCATCCGCTTCCCGTACGATTTCAAGTTCTTCTTCAAAAATTCCACCCAGTACGCGGATACCTAGTCCTGAACCCACGACTAAAAGGTCAGTTCTAAAATTGCAACATAGCACAAAAAGTCAAGTTTCTAAAAGATGATTTCCGCTATACTAAACTCGTAAGGCAAGGAGGTGCACGGTTGTCCTATCAAGAACATGAAAAAACGATTCAAGAAACATTAAATTATATTGAACAACATCTTAAAGATGAATTACCGCTTCAAACTCTAGCGAAACACGCTGGTTATTCTAGGTTTCACTTTCACCGTATGTTCAAAAAAGTGATTAAGAAGTCAGTGGTTGATTATATACGGGAACGACGGATGACCCAAGCCGCGAAGGATTTAATTCATACGGACCAAAGGGCGATTGACATCGCATTGCAGTACCGTTTTGGTTCACAGGAATCCTTCACTAGAGCCTTTAAGAAGATATATTACATGTCACCAGCACGTTATCGGAGATTACTAAGGAATGTCATTGATAAGGAGGAAACGAATATGGCTGCAAATAAGAACACACCTACTGGCTGGATTATGACAGGAGAAACACCATCTGATTATGAAACAGGTTTAGATGACAGAATTGTACACAGTGGTACTACCTCAGCTTATCTGAAATCAAAGGATGAAAAAGCACGAGGATTCGCGACCTTAATGCAGCAAATTAAGTCTGATCGTTACCGTGGAGAACGCCTTCAATTTTCTGCTTTTGTCAAAAGCGAAGATGTGAAAGGTTCAGCTGGTTTATGGATGAGGATTGACCATTCTTCAGGTGAAGTTCTAGCGTTTGACAACATGATGAACCGCCCCATTACAGGAACAAACGGATGGAATCATTTTAGTGTAGTACTAGATGTTCCAGTAAAAAGTGAAGTCATTGCGTTTGGCATATTACTTCAAGGTCCAGGTCAAATTTGGATGGACGAACTTAGTTTTAAAATTGTAGATGAAAGTGTGCCAGTGACAGAACAAAATACTGTGGATAATTTAGAGGATGCACCAGTGAATTTAAATTTTGAAGGCTAGCAGACTAAAGTTAGGAGGAAGTTGATTGCCATGAAAAAGATTGGTGCGATTTTATTGTACGTTGTTAATTCACTCACCTTTATTTGGTGCTTTGGATTTTTATTTGGTGAAGAGAATACCAAATTAAAACAGAAGTAAAATGAAGATAAGCACCCTTAGGACAAAAAAAATCAATTAAAAAAGATATCCCTATCACTATCTCTTTTTTGTAGACTTGGTATAATAGAAAAAATCAGAAAAATTAGAATGCGATGATAAGGAATAGTACTTGCCGAAATGTTTTCAGAAAGTTGCTGGTTGATGAGAAGCAATAACAAAAAGGTAGGGAACTCACCTTAGAGTAGCCTTAGTGAAATGAAAAGTATTGATGTAGTTAAGGTCGGCACCCCACCGTTATATGGGAAGGATATAAGATATAACAATCTGTATCCGAATAAGGGCATGATAATGTATGGTTATCATGAAACAGGGGTGGTACCGCGTAAGAAGAAGTCTTTCGTCTCCAAGTTCAATCTTGGAGATGATAGGCTTTTTTTATATTCCAATTACAGGAGGAATCGATTATGTTTAACCACAAAAAATACGAAAAGAAATACTTTTTGCCACCGAACCTTACTTATGATTGGGTAAAGAAAGAAACATTAGAAAGTGCTCCGATATGGTGCAGTGTGGATTTACGGGATGGAAATCAAGCATTACCTATTCCTATGAACTTAGAAGAAAAATTGGAAATGTTTCAGTTACTAGTAGAGATAGGTTTTAAAGAAATTGAAATCGCATTTCCAGCTGCTTCTGATACGGAGTTTAGACTATTACGGACACTGATTGATCATAATATGATTCCAGACGATGTAACGATTATGGTTATCACGCAAGCGAGAGAGCATATTATCCGTCGAACCTTCGAGGCAATTAAGGGGGTACCGAAAGCTATTGTTCATTTATATAATTCGACTTCAGAAGCGCAGCGCAGACAAGTATTTAAGAAATCAAAAGATGAAATTAAACAAATTGCAATTGATGGAGCTATTTTAGTAAAAGAACTTGCCGAAAAAACAGAAAGCGATATTTATTTTCAATATAGTCCTGAAAGCTTTCCAGGAACAGAAGTTGATTATGCATTAGATATTTGTAACAGTGTTTTAGATATTTGGAAACCGACACCAAATCATAAAGCGATCATCAATATTCCGACAACAGTTGAATATTCAATGCCTCATATCTTTGCAAGTCAGATTGAGTATATACACAAAAATCTGTCTTACCGAGACAGTGTGACATTATCTGTTCATCCTCATAATGACCGTGGCTCTGGGGTGAGTGATGCAGAATTTGGCGTGCTAGCTGGCGCAGAAAGAGTCGAAGGTACATTATTTGGTATCGGTGAACGTACAGGGAACGTAGACTTGATTACCTTGGCGATGAATATGTACTCACAAGGTTATGATCCAAAATTGAATTTCAATCACCTAGAAGCTATTCGTAAAAAATATGAAAAACTAACCAAAATTACTGTTCATGAGAGACAGCCATATTCTGGCGAAATGGTATTCACCGCATTCTCTGGGTCACATCAAGATGCTATATCTAAAGGTATGAAATATAGAAAGGAAAATCATGTTGATAAATGGGACGTTCCGTATATCCCAGTAGATCCAGTTGACTTGGGGAGGAATTATCAAACGGATGTGATTCGAATCAATAGCCAGTCTGGAAAAGGTGGCATAGGCTATATACTAGAAACAAATTATGGCATTCAACTTCCTTATAAAATGAATGAAGCCATGGGATATGAAGCGAAGAAAGTATCTGATCAGACAAATAGGGAATTGTCTGTCGAAGAAATATATCATATTTTTGAAAAGCAGTATGTTGATTTTCACCCTCATTTCCAGCTGCTTGATTATCAATTCAATAAAGGAGAGAAGCAGGAAGTCACCTTAACTCTGCTGAGAGATGATCAACAAATTGAAATACAAGGAACTGGGACTGGAAGTTTAGATGCTATCAGTAATGCGTTAAAAGCATATTTTCATCTCGAGTATGTTTTGGAAGTCTATGAACAGAATTCTTTGGGCAAGGATTCTCAAGCAAAAGCCTGTGCACAGATTGGTATTTCATATCAAGGTAAAATGCATTGGGGTGCTGGAATTGATAAAGATATTATTGAAGCAACAGTGAAAGCCCTGGTGGTTGCAGTAAATAGACTAGAGGTTTGGATGTAGATGGAAAAAGATAAACTTGAAAAACATGAAGCGATGCAATATTTAAGAGAATACAACGAGCAAGAAATCTTTTATCAACAATACCAACAGAAAAAGCATGACAATCAATCATTGCAATTATTTTTGAAGGATTATGATAAAAACAATTTCATGCATAAGCAAATATATATAGAAGAATTTTTGCTAAAAGGGCAGAATGAATTTGAAAAAGAGGATACCATGTGGTTAGGTCAGGAGAATGATATCGAAGTGAGAAAGTATAGCCGTTTTATGCCTCAATTGTCGGCTATCCATGATTTCTTTGAGATGATCTATGTTCTGGAAAATGAAATGTATGTAGAAGTGGAAGACAAAAAAATGGCTTTACAATGAGGAGATATTGCCTTTATTCCACCTGACACAATACACAAGCCAATTGTAATGGAGAATACAATCGCAATACAAATCATGATCCGTAAAAGTACTTTTCAAAAAGTGTTTTTTAAAATGTTAAAAGGAAATAATGTCATTTCAGAATTCTTTTTGAATGCATTGTATATAAAAGAAAATAAAAATATTCTTATTTTCCATAGTCGCTTGGATAAAAATTTGCTAGACTGCTCTCTTCAACTATTTACAGAAAATTATAATCGGTTTCCTGGATACCAGTTGATTATGAATAATTTGTTTGAGATATTATTATGTCTCTTATTAAGATTCAAACCAAGTCATATAAACGTAAATCAGGTCAAACAATATAGTGATATACGTATTATTCAAATGCTCCAATATATTCAGCAATGTTGTGAGCATATAACAATTCAGGAGATGGCAGAGGAATTTAACCTTTCACAATCTTATCTGTCTAAATATATAGCTCGTAAGCTTGGCAAATCATTTAGTGAGATTCGACAAGAAATAAGATTGGAAAAAGCCTGCGAAATGCTCACTGGTAGCCATTTACAAATAGATGATATTGCGGCAGCCGTTGGTTATCAAAATGTAGAGCATTTCATTCGTTTATTTAAGAGAAAGTATCACCTAACACCACATCAATATCGTTTAAATAATAGATAATAAAGAGGAGAAATGTTAATGTCCATCAAACAAGTAAAAGATTATTTTAAACAATATGATATGGATACTCGAATTCAAGAATTTTCAGTATCTAGTGCAACCGTAGACTTGGCTGCTTCTGCATTGGGCTGCGAACCTGAAAGAATCGCAAAAACACTCTCCTTTCTAGTAAATGGACAAGCTATTTTAGTTGTTACCTCTGGCGATGCAAAAGTTGATAACAAAAAATTCAAGGAATATTTTAAAACAAAAGCTAAAATGCTTTCTCCTAATGAGGTCGTTGACTTGGTCGGCCATGAAATTGGCGGAGTATGTCCTTTTGCTATAAAGAATGGCGTTTCTGTTTATTTAGATATTTCACTAAAACGTTTTGAGACAGTCTATCCAGCCTGCGGGAGCAGTAACAGTGCTATTGAACTAACAATAAAACAATTAGAAAAATACTCCGGTTATTCACAATGGATTGATGTGTGTAAGGGATGGAATGATGAATGAACACATTAAAATGGAAGGAAAAAGTGCAGTTAAAAATAAAAAAGAGCTAAAAACCCTTGATACACAAAGGTTTCTAGCTCTATTATAACTATTCCCACTCAATCGTAGCAGGCGGCTTACTCGTAATATCATACACCACACGGTTAATATGCTTCACTTCATTCACGATACGAGTTGAGATCTTTTCAAGCACGTCCCAAGGGATTCTTGCCCAATCACTCGTCATACCATCAATCGAAGTAACAGCACGGATGCCAATTGTATAGTCGTATGTTCTTGCGTCACCCATGACACCTACGCTGCGGATGTCTGGGAGAACCGTGAAGTATTGCCAGATATCGCGCTCAAGACCGAAGTTGGCAATTTCTTCGCGTAGAATCGCATCCGATTCACGGACGATTTCTAGTTTTTCTTCAGAAATTTCACCTAGTACACGGATACCTAGTCCTGGACCTGGGAATGGCTGTCTCCAGACGATGTCGTCAGGAATGCCCAGCTCTGAACCTAGGGCACGGACTTCATCCTTGAATAGCGTATTCAAAGGCTCAATCAATTCGAACTGCATGTCTTCTGGAAGACCGCCTACGTTGTGGTGAGATTTGATTGTTTGTGCCGTTGCTGTTCCGCTCTCAATGATATCTGTGTAAAGCGTTCCTTGTGCTAAGTAGTCGATTCCTTTTAGCTTGTCCGATTCATCATCGAATACATAGATGAATTCGTTACCGATGATTTTACGTTTTTGCTCAGGATCAGATACACCTTTTAGCTTATTTAAGAAACGATCTTTCGCATCTACTTTAATCACGTTCATGTTGAAACCTTCGCTAAATGTCTTCATAACCCCTTCTGCTTCGCCTTTGCGAAGAAGACCGTGGTCAACGAAAATACATGTCAGCTGATCGCCGATGGCTTTGTGGATCAATACCGCCACAACAGATGAATCCACACCGCCGCTTAATGCGCACAATACTTGTTTGTCGCCTACTGTTTCACGGATTTTCTGCATTTCGATTTCAATGAAGTTCTCCATTGACCATTTGCCATCGCAGTCACACACGCCAAAGACAAAGTTTTTCAATAGGTCATTTCCGTACTCAGAGTGACGAACCTCTGGGTGGAACTGAACACCATAGAAATTCTTCTCAGCTAAGCTCATCGCTGAGTTTGGACAATGTGCACTTGTTGCATCAACTGTAAAGCCTTCTGGTACTTCAACAACGAGGTCACCATGGCTCATCCAAACGACTTGATCAGTCGGAAGATCTTTGAATAAAGCAGGCGTTCCATTAATGTGGATATCTGCTTTTCCATATTCACGCTGGCTTGCCGCTTCTACTTTCCCGCCTAAATAGTGAGTCATGAGCTGCATGCCGTAGCAAATGCCTAGAACCGGAATGTCTAGATCAAAAATCTTTTCATCACAGCGGAAAGATCCTTCATCATAAACACTGTTTGGTCCGCCAGAAAGGATGATTCCTTTAGGCGCCATTTCTTTAATTTCTTCAGCAGTTAAAGTGTGCGGATGAAGCTCACTGTACACACCAAATTCACGAATACGGCGTGTGATCAGCTGATTGTACTGACTGCCGAAATCTAGAACCAAAATCATTTCATTTACTAAATTTGTCATGGTGTCACCTCTATGTCCAATATAGTTTTTTATAAACGCACAGAAAAAATGAGAGGAGAAAACCTGCTCTCAGTGTGAATCACGCTTTTGAAGCGCCCAGACTCACATCCGAACGCTTCAATTTCATGTATTTTAGAAGGTTTTAATATTCACCTATTCTAACAACAGGAAGGTACGGGGTCAAGACTATCTCCTGTTTATTAAATTTTCCCATAACTTTGCCGATTGCCGCCAAAGCACCGACGCATCCTCTCGTCGATAGAGTGCCCGCTCATAGAGCTGCGTCAGCTCAGACATGCGATGATCTCCATGCTTGTCATCGATCAATGAAGCGAATTCTCTTAGCGTCATGCCAGGTTTTTTCTCAATTCCCCTGCGCTTCAGCTGCTTTAATAAAGCAGCATACGCATAGAAGAATGCTTCCTCCTCTGGCAGACGTTTCACCTTTCTCACAATAAAGAATGGCAGCCATCTTGCTCTGAATCGATAAAGCAACCAGCTCATCAACCCTAGAAGGACCATAGATCCTGCCGCAAATCCCAAGATTGAACCAACATGCACCATACTTGGCTTTGCTTGTGCTGTTTGTTTCTTTGGTTCTGCCGGCTGCTCTGTCTCCTGCTGCTGCGGCTGTTCTGCCGGCTGCTCTTCGCGTGCATCAGAGCTAGGCTGATCTTCTTCCTTTTGATCATCCGTTTGATCGCTTGAAACGGCTTCATTCGTAAATGTCTCTGGGTTCGTAAATCCTTTTGTCGGTTCGAAGGTGACCCAGCCTCTGTTTGGAAAATAAACCTCTACCCATGAATGCGCATTGTTATTGGTCACTTCATACACATTGTTTCCATCCATCTGTGTTTCATATAACTGACCTGACGTATATCCTTTCACCCATCTCGCCGGAATCCCGATCGAACGAAGCATCACAATCATAGAGGATGAAAAATTATCACAGTAGCCGATCATCGTATCAAATAAAAATTGGTCTACATAATCTTCATTACGACCAGGCACAGCGACATTTTGCGTTTCATATGAGAACTTCGCAGATCCTAAATAATCCTCGATCGCTTTGGCTTTATCATACATATTATCCTTCGTTTCCGTTAAGCTGTTTGCCAGCGTCTTCACACGCTCTGGCAATGAGGAAGGAAGCTGCAAGTATTCACGGCCAACCTCCTGATTTACCTGCTTCTTTGTTGGCACTTTAATCCTCTGCAAATCCTCAAGGATAAATGTAGGAGATAAGAAGGTGACTTGGTAGTTCCCTAAATTTTTCGGCGGATTTTGACTGGATGGGACAATTTTTTCCGTTTTCCCCATCATTTGCAGCGGAATATTTTCCATTGGCATCAGTGTGATCGTCCCAATTGGATAGACGGCATGATTAAATCGATAGTCAGATTCCATATCGACTCTCGTTTCGTGCACCTCTGTTTTTACACGCTCGGTAAACCAACGATTTGGCACATCATCGTCCTTTAGCCGAGTAGGCTTTGTATCATTTGAGGCATCCTCCCAGCCCTTTCCTGTGTAGATGCTTTTTGTTTCGACACGAAAGTAAGACGGCTCCTTTCCGCTCCATTTAAAGACCGGTGTGCGGTCCTCACTAAACGGTCCGCCAAGCGCCGAATCATCTGCACTATATCCCACCTTATTCTGCCCGGCTGCGTTATCTTGATTCGTCACCGCCTTAAAAAACGGGACAGGATCAGGCCATTTCGGATCAGACTTTGGCAAAGAAGCGCCGAGTGCCGCTGATAGAAGAACGAGCGCCAACATGGGCAAAAACCATTTTAGACGCGCCTTCTGTGACACCCGGATGCCTTCAGCCGAACGCAGTCGATCGAAATACAGCAACCCAAGCAAACAAAAACCAAACACCATAATGCGAACGATCGCAAAGGCAGCATCATATGGCGTAAACGTATCCAGAATCGTGACATACACAATCGTCATGAGTAAAAAGAAAAAGATACGCTGCTGATAGACCACCCAATAATGAAGCAAGTAGACAAGCAGCCACAGCAAAATATAAAACAATAATGTGCGGAAGGAGGGGTACATGTCACTCCACATGCCTGTGCTCATGAAGGTGATATTATCTTTGATATCAGCAAATAATGCAGCCGAATAGCTTGGCTCTGCTTGATAAAAGATCAAATATAAGGCGAGCAAGATCATGCCAGTACAAATAGGAAACGTCACATACCACTTCAAACGAAAGAATGTAAACAAACACGTAAGCCCTATAAAAATGATGAAATAAGACGTATGACTCGTCTCTGTAAAATCTTGAAGCGGACGAAGCCACTCCCAAAGCAGCAGAAATGCTACAGCATAATAGATGAACAACTCAAAACGGCTTTGCCGCTGATGCGTATGCAGCATAAATGTTTGTCACCTCACAGTTCTTTCGTGCAGCCGGTCTTCAAATAAAAGGGTCGTGCGTATTCCAGATGCCTTGAGCCGGTCTACAAGCTGTTTTTCTTTTGGCGTGAATCGATCCAAGGCTCTCTTCACTAAAAGAACAGTGATGTTCTTTCTGTTTCGATTTCCAAGCAGGCTCGCAGCAAGCTCTTCTTGCAGCTGACCCGTGACGACATATTTTCCAGAGTGCTGGTACTCACTCGCTGCTAACGCCTTATATTCTTGTGCGCGAGAAGGTTGATGCTGCACCCTTGTTAAATAATAGAGCATGTCCTGTAAATGAAGTTCTCCTTGATCCACTCGAAAGGCACGCTGATCTCCTAGAGGTACAAAACCTGAAGGCACCCCTTTTTTCACTGCCGTTTGGAGAACAGAAGCTGTAATAGACACGACGGTCTCAAAAACCGCTTCATCTGTAAAATCAGCAAACACGACAAGATCCTTTGTTTGATTCTGTTCAAATTCCTTCGTCATCAGCTGATCCCTTCTAGCCGTCGTCTTCCAGTCCACCCAAGCAAAACGGTCTCCTTGCTGGTATTCCCTCACGCCTGTTGTCACATGGGTCGGTTCATTGAACCACGAGTGAACCGCTTTGCCTCCATTTTCATTCGCTGACTCAGCTGACTCCACCTGAAGATCCAGCATTTTCGGATAGACCAGCAGCTTTTTTTCTAACGGAATGATCACTTCTTTCTCCACAAAACCAAACATATCACCCGTTTTGATTCGAACCGCTGACAAATGATGTTCCCCGCGCTTGACATCATTCAATTGAAAGGAAAAACGCCACGTTTTCCGAAACCAAGGAAACAGCATTTGCTTCATTTCAATTTGTTCCTGTAAATGAAAGGTGTCCGGCGGATCATCCTCAATCAAGACGTAAACGTATGGAAATGGATTTGTCCGCTTGATTTCAAGGTCAACGGACAGCACGTCTCCCGCCTTCAAGCGGGTTTGCTGTAATGTCCTTTTGGCTGTCGCTCGCAGCGGAATGAGCGCAAACAGCAAAGCATACAAAGTATATGGTAAAAATGCATAAAAAAGGAACCAACTCACAAACCCCCCCTGAAACATGGCATAACAAAAGACTGCCGCAGTGAGGATGATGAGCATCATTACCCGTAACCATAATGAAACAGCGAAACGATGACGTGACTTCATTGAGTCATCGACTTTTGAACTGGCACGCCAATTTGCTCAAGAATTTGTCGCAGCAGTGTCTCCGCCTTCTTCCCTTCATACGTCGCTTCTGATGTCAAAATCATTCGATGCGGCAATGTATATGGCGCCAAATACTGTACATCATCAGGAATCACATAATCTCGCTGATTCAACAGTGCATACGCCTGAGCCGCTTTCATGAGGGCGATTGATCCCCTTGGACTCACACCTAAATAAACAGATGGATGTTGACGCGTCGTTTGAGCGATTTCCACAATATATTCTTTAATGGATGCATCCACATGAATGGTCTGAACAGCTTGCTGCAACGCATGGATATGATCCTTTGTCATCACTGCTTGGAGCGTATTAATCGGGGACTGCTTTTCCTGCAAATTGAGCACCTCCAGCTCCTCCAGCATGGTCGGATACCCCATTTGCAGCTTGAATAAAAACCGGTCCATTTGCGCTTCTGGGAGCGGATAGGTCCCTTCATATTCCACTGGATTCTGCGTCGCCATGACGAAAAAAGGATCCGCAAGCGGCATGGTTTCTCCGTCCACTGTGACACTGCCTTCCTCCATCGCTTCGAGCAATGCCGACTGTGTTTTAGGAGAGGTCCGGTTGATCTCATCAGCCAAAATAATCTGCCCCATAATCGGTCCTTGCCTAAATTCAAATTCATTTGTCTTTTTATTATAAATCGACACACCTGTTACATCTGAAGGCAAAAGGTCAGGAGTGAATTGGATCCGCTTAAACTCACAGCCAATCGATTTTGCCAAAGCACGAACCATCATCGTCTTCCCAACACCAGGCACATCCTCTAGCAGCACATGCCCCTTCGCCAAAATCGCAACAAGGCTTAATATCGCAATGTCTTTTTTCCCAACCATGACTTTATTGATGTTATCTACGATTTTTTGTAAATCTGAATGCATCGGTTCATCAAATGCCATCCTGATCCTCCTATCACGTTTCCGTTAAATTTCATATAGTCTAACTTTACCATACAACGCGCATTTGCATAAAACATCAGCATGTAGAAAAAAGAAGCCTTCTCACGATGGAAAAGACTTCTTCTCTTCTTTTGTCTCACCTGCTGGCTCCATATGAACATGAGAGTGTAAAATATCATGTTCCTTCTTCATTCTACGTTCGATCTCATCTGCAATATCATGGCTTTCTGCAATGTTCAAGTGCGGCTCGACCTCCACTACTACATCCACATGGACCGTACTTCCGAGATACCGTGCCTTAATATCTTTCAAATCGCCCACTCCAGGTGTTGCTTCAATGGTCTCTTTATATTTGGACATATCTTTTATATGAAAACCGTCCGTTAACGAATGAGAAGCATCTCTGAAAATCTCCCACGCCGTTTTACAAATAATGAGGCCAATGACAAACGCTGCAAGCGTATCAATCCATGCCAGCTGAAATTGAGAGGCGATAATCCCTACAAATGTTCCAATACTCACATACGCATCTGATTTATTATCAGCTGCTGCTGCATGAAGAGCCTGGCTATTGATCCGTTTGGACAGATTGCGGTTGTAAATATACACGCCGTACATCACCACAGCACTTCCTGCTGCCGTCCAAGCTGCGATCATATCAGGCGTTTGATGCTCAGATGAGAAGAGCGACCGGCCCGCACTCAGCAGAACCTGAAGTCCAACAAGCATCATAATAAAGGACGCCACAAGAGACGCAATATTCTCTGCTCTAAAATGACCGTATGGATGATCTTCATCAGGCGGCTTTTGAGAAATACGCAGCCCAATCAACACAGCAAGGGATGCAATAATATCCGTCGTATTATTCAATCCATCTGCCGAAAGAGCCTCTGAATGAAACACATACCCAATTAGAAGTTTCACCGCTGATAAGATCACATAGGCAATGATGCTGACCCAAGCACCTGTTTCACCTTGTCTTAATTCGTTATAGCGCTCCATGTCGAACCGCGCCTCCTCACACATCACTTTTCTATTATTTATCTTACAAAGCAAAGCCCGTGTGGGTCTACAGCAACATGATTCGCTTGTGTCAGCAAAATAGGATACATAGAAATGTGTTGACCTAAGTAAACTTATTTTTATAAGGTCAATTGACCTCAAGACCTACTCCCATCAACCTTTTTCCAATTCACTCTGTGATGAACATCTGGCAATATCACTCTTTCTAGAAAATTGTCAGAATAATTTTATTTTGAGAGCCAACTTCTCCCCATCCTATCTTATGCTATTTTTAAGAATGAACAGAGGAAAAAGAGGGAACATAATCTCTCAAATCCTTTATACTTTTTAACATCATGTTAAGAGGTTTGAAATGTCAGTTTGATAACCTGTCCAATGCTGAATGACAATTCAGTATGATAAAATTTAAAATATTCTAAAAACAATTTCTCTATGAAGAGAAATGTTTGGAGGTAAAGACATGTCCAACATGACAAACGGTCTTCAAAAAAATCTGAAAACAAGACATATTTCAATGATCTCCATTGCTGGGGTTATTGGCGCAGGGCTATTTGTTGGTAGCGGCGCTGTCATTCATTCTGCAGGGCCTGGAGCCATTCTTTCCTATTCTTTTGCCGGACTTCTGGTGATCTTTATTATGAGAATGCTTGGAGAAATGGCATGCGCCTATCCGACAAGCGGTTCCTTCTCACAATATGCGAGTGATGCCATCGGTCCATGGGCCGGGTTTACAATCGGCTGGCTTTACTGGTTCTTCTGGGTGATCGTCATCGCCATCGAAGCCATTGCCGGTGCTGCCATTATTCAGTATTGGTATGGAGATGCACCTGTTTGGCTCACAAGTCTTATCCTCACTATCCTCTTAACATTAACGAATATCTTTTCTGTTAAATCTTTTGGCGAATTTGAATACTGGTTCTCATTAATAAAAGTCGTCAGCATTATTCTCTTTCTACTCATCGGTTTTGCATTTATCTTTGGTTTTGGCGGTCATCATACTGCAGGTCTTGCCAATTTAACGGGGAACGGTGGTTTCCTTCCAAATGGATTCAGCTCTGTTTTACTCGGAATTGTCGTCGTCATCTTTTCCTTCATGGGAACCGAGATTGTGGCAATAGCGGCCGGAGAATCAGCAGACCCAGTCAAGTCTGTGACAACAGCTACCCGCTCTGTTGTATGGCGTATCATCGTGTTCTACGTCGGATCCATCGCTGTCGTTGTGACTTTGCTTCCATGGAATTCAGCGAGTATTTTAACAAGCCCGTTCGTTGCGGTATTAGAATACATCGGCGTTCCATCAGCTGCTCAAGTCATGAACGTCATTGTTTTAACAGCCGTTCTATCTTGCTTAAACTCTGGGTTGTACACAACGTCCAGAATGCTTTATTCATTGGCAGAAAGAGGCGAAGCACCGAAACGCTTTATGAAAATCAGCAAACGTGGTGTTCCTGTAGCGGCTACAGTCGCAGGCACCTTCTTTTCCTACATTGCCGTCATGATGAACTACTTTTATCCTGAAACCATCTTTTTGTTCTTAGTCAATGCATCCGGCGCCATTGCCCTTCTTGTCTACTTGGTCATTGCTGTTTCACAATTAAGAATGCGCCGTAAAATCGAAAAAGAAAATCCAGAGCAGCTCAAAATCAAAATGTGGCTGTTCCCATATCTCACGTACTTTACCATTTTGGTCATTTGCGCCATCTTGGCATCGATGCTGTTTATCGAATCAATGAGACCACAGCTCATTTTGACAAGTATCATTACCTTCGGTGTGCTTGCCGCTTATTTCGTCTTTAAACCGAATAAAAAAGTGCCTGCAAATGCAGCGCTTGAAAATAAACACCCGTAATGCTCCCGCTGAAAAGCGGGTTTTTTTATTTTATTCACCTATTTTCATGTCCGCACTTATACTGTATCAAATTGGATTATAAGTGAGGATTAGACGACATGAACCTAGAAAAATTTGTTGACGAGCTTCCAATTCCAGAAGTCGCGAAGCCCGTCAAAAAGAACCCAAGACAAACGTATTATGAAATTGCTATGGAGGAGGTATTCCTAAAAGTTCATAGAGACCTGCCCCCAACCAAGCTATGGACCTATAATGGCAGTTTGCCTGGTCCAACCATTCAAGCGAATCGAAATGAAAAAGTCAAAGTGAAATGGATGAACAAATTGCCGTTGAAGCATTTCCTGCCGGTCGATCACACCATTCATGCCGGCCATCATGATGAACCAGAAGTCAAAACGGTCGTTCATCTGCATGGCGGCGTCACACCAGCAAGCAGTGACGGCTATCCAGAGGCTTGGTTTTCACGAGACTTTGAAGCAACCGGCCCCTTCTTTGAACGAGAGGTATACGTATACCCAAATCATCAGCAAGCCTGCACATTGTGGTATCACGATCATGCGATGGCATTGACACGATTAAATGTGTACGCCGGCTTAGCTGGGTTTTATTTGATCTCTGATGCGTTTGAAAAGTCCTTAGAGCTGCCGAAAGATGACTATGACATTCCTTTAATGATCATGGACCGTACGTTTCAGGAGGATGGCTCACTGTTTTATCCTAGCAGACCAAACGACACGCCAGAAGACAGTGACCTACCAGACCCATCCATCGTGCCCTTTTTTTGTGGAGAAACGATTTTAGTCAATGGAAAAGTATGGCCTTATTTAGAAGTAGAGCCGCGAAAATACCGCTTTCGTATCTTAAATGCGTCCAATACTAGAACTTACGAGCTGCATCTAGATAACGACGCCACAATCTTGCAAATTGGTTCCGATGGGGGCTTTTTGCCAAGACCTGTTCGCCATCAATCCTTTAGCATCGCACCTGCTGAACGTTTCGATGTCATCATCGACTTTTCAGCTTACGAAAACAAAACGATCACTCTCAAAAATACAGCCGGCTGCGGACAGGATGTGAATCCTGAAACAGATGCGAACATTATGCAATTCAAAGTCACACGTCCGCTAAAAGGGAGAGTACCTAAAACATTACGTCCGATTTTCAAACCGCTGCCAACGCTTCGGCCAAGTCAAGCTGATAGAGAGCGTACACTCACACTTAGCGGCACGCAGGATAAATACGGCCGCCCTATCCTATTGTTGGATAATCAATTTTGGAATGACCCTGTCACCGAAAATCCTCGTCTTGGCAGTCTAGAGGTTTGGTCCATCGTCAATCCAACCAGGGGCACACACCCTATTCATTTGCACCTTGTTCAATTTAGGGTTTTAGACAGAAGACCATTTGATACAGAAGTCTATCAATCGACAGGAGAAATCGTGTATACAGGACCAAACGAAGCGCCTCCTTTACATGAACAAGGCTACAAGGACACCATTCAGGCGCATGCTGGTGAAGTCATTCGGATCGTTGCTCGATTTGTTCCATACAGCGGCCGATATGTGTGGCATTGTCATATTTTAGAGCATGAAGATTATGACATGATGAGGCCGATGGATATCATTTAATAAAAATGAAACCACTCTTCCCGTAAATGCGTAGAAACTTGTATAAAACTTCTGATACACCAAAGGGCTAACGGACATCCATTCATTAGCCCTTTCAAAATGGAATAATAAATCGCATGAATGGTTTCTTTGAGCATTCAACACTTAAAATGTTGACGCAGCAAACCGATAATACTACTATATACCCATTGCATCTATCAAAAGGCACATAAGCCACAATGAACGAACAAATGGAAAATTGCGATAAAAAACGGAGGAGTTCAATTTGAATGAAGAAAAAGAGACTTGCCAGGTCACACAAGAAACAGCGGCAGGTAACATAGAAAAGCTTTCAATTCAGGAAAACGAGAGCATTTGGTCAAATATTGAACAGCTAACAATTGAACTCGGTGAACAAAAAGAATTCAACCACTTCATTTTAGATGAAAAACAAAAGGCCATCAGTACATTATCTGCCCTCATTACAAAAGGCGATTGTGATGAAGAATTAAAGACTCATTTTGAACAAGCATTACATATCGGACTTTCTGTCATAGAGATCATGGAGATTATTAAGCACTGTACAAAAGTTGCTGGATTCCCTCACTCCATTAATGCCCTGTTTATCTTTCAAAATTTATTAGACAATAACACCAAATAAATCAGTGAAAACGAGAAGTCATCTGTCCTCTCGTTTTTTATGTACACTCATATTACTCTCTTTCTTTTCCTCTGTCACATAAGCAAAATACGAAAATACCACACGTTTCCTGCTTAAAAATTGCTTTCCCTTCCATGAATTCCTCAATTTCACCATCATTTCAAGCGGCAAAATAAAAAAACGTCCAGTTATATCAAATAACTGAACGTACCCTTTATCGATTGACAGTGAAATTGTTAACAATTCCGCCATCCTTCTCCCAAGCGGCTTCCACTGTTTTCTTCTTGATATTGTATTCAAATATCGTTCTTACCTTTGCTTTTCGTCCGGTGTCATCCTTTAATTCCTTTGCGTTTTTAGCAACACCTAAGAAATAAACAGAAGATCCGTCCGTAGAAAATTGCGGCTGTGCGGCACTTAAAATATGCACATTCTTACTGTTCTTAACGAGTGTCGCCTGTTTTCCTGTTTCTACATCAAGCATTTTAATAGAGGATACTTCTTTTTCGTTTCGCACCTTCACTTCTGTATAAATCAATGTCTTATGATCTGGTGAAAATGAAATATCATTGATCGTTTGCGAGATACGTGTAATACGCTTCCCCTTCGCACCTGTTTGAAGGGTGATCTTCATGGTCGTTGGTTCAGGGTCTCTTCCCTTTTCATTCGCTTCATCGGTTTTCTTGTAATCTTCTTTTAAGGAATAATGCTGGATTGCCAGAAGGTTTGACGCCGGATCATAAGCAAAAGAACTCACCGTATCATCCTTGCTTTTTTCTGGATATAACACCTTCATTTTTTGTGTGTTCAAATCATAAGAAGCGACATAAAATTGTTCGCCAGAATCCTTATTATACCTGAGATATAACTGCTTCCCGTCCCCAGACAGCCTCATACTGTCGATGGAATCATCACTCGTAAACAGCGTTTTTTCTTCATCTGTTTTCACATTCAATTCTCGAATACTCACTTTTTGCGTGTCTTCATCCGTATACGTGTAATATAAAAGCTGTTTCGTAGAATCATAAGCAATCGAAGGATATGCTGTCAGTTTCTCCGTATGAAGCGCCCGGTCATGCAGGTAATACGTATTGTTTAACTGTTGATCTGTAAATGAAACGAGTAATTCGTCTTTTGCATCTTGATTTGTTTTCACTTTTCCTGCATGCTTTGCCTCTTGCCCCGGCTTCATCATGAAGAAAATGACTGCCGCAATCACTGCGACTCCGATGACCGTGATGATCCACCATGTTGATTTTTTCATTGCCTTTCAGACCCTCTCTACAAGAAAAGAAGCCAGAAAATGAACTTTTCCCGCTTCTCTGCATGCCTATGTATTAATAAGTGTAATGCCCTTTTACGACACCTTTACTTGTTTTATACCCTAGTGCTTTGAATGCTTTTGGACTGACGTCTAATACAGCGTTTGGCATTCTGCCTACATCATATTTATATACTGTAATCACTTTATGTGGTTTCGCTTTTGTTGTCACTCTAAGTTTTGTACCTTTTTTCGGTACGTCAAATCCCATTTTAGTTGCTGCATCCCAATGACCGAGTTTTTTTCCATCTGCGCCCTTTTTACCGACACCATTATACCAAGTAATATTGCCGCTTACTTTTTTTGCACTTGCTCCATGTGAGAAACTAAACGCCAAAAATAAACTAGCTACTGTTACGATTGTCGCGATAAGCTTTTTATTCATTAAAAAATCCTCCGTATTTGGTTTCTGCACTTATTATACATGAAGATGCCCCCAGTTATTTTACAGTCACATTACAATTCGGATACAAGTTGACCACTTTATGACCGATTTTGTTCACAAAAAATACCAAAATCGGCCAAAACAATGTAAGTAGCCCCTCTCTTTCATTTTATATAATAAAAGTGAATCGTATTTAAGGAGGAATTTTTATGAAAAAGTGGTTCATCGTTTTGAGTGTAAGTTTGGCCTTCGTTTTGATGCTATCAAGTATCCCTGCCTCAGCAGCTGGTCCCCGTCACGGTGCGATTGTGACACAAACGGATGAAGCCAAATGGTCAGGTATCTCTGCTGATATTGTGCTGCCGAAAACAGCCACTATTAAAAATGGCTATGCGGACTGGTACCTCGGTCTCGGCTCTGCCGTTGTAGAGAGCGGTATTTCAAAAACGTCTTCTGGCTATAAGGTCTTTCTTGGCAGCGGCTCACAAGGCGGCAGTCAATACTGGAACAGTGAGTACGATAAGAGCATTACGGATGGTGCACGTGTCAACTTAAAGCTCATCAACAATGGTGATGGCACAGTGTCACTATACGTCAATGGGAAATTGCGCTATAAGCAGCCTGTTTTCAACCCTAGTCGTCTGAAAAACCTCGATGTCGTCAAAATGGTTCACGGCGTCCAAGATAATGGAACAAACAGCTACTCACAAGCAAGTTTCTCGAATGTACAGCTTCGTGCGAATACTTCAGGAAGTGTCTATAAAAAATGGGATGGAACAATCAAATCATCGCTTTTACGTAAAAATTTAGAGTCTGGTGCTGCGGCTCCTAAATTCACCGTCATTTCTTCTGTTCCATTAAGTACAAGCCTTTCAGCACAATAAGAAAAAAGCGCCCTATTTTGGGTGCTTTTTATTGTTCACAGCTTATCAACACTTCTCTTTTAATCAAAACTAGGATTCGTGGTAACATAAACATACATACTTCGCAGAAAAAAGGAGAACGAACGTGAGAAAAAGTCTACTTGTTTTCATGAGCCTAGTTGCAAGTCTCTTCATACTAGCAGCTTGCTCGAATACGACAAACGAACAAAAAACAGAAACGAAGACACTTCCAACGATTAATGAACGCATTCAAAAAGAAACGAAAGAAGTCATGGAACAGTCTAAACTTATAAAAGACACGGATATCACTGTTGATCAAAAGAAAAAAGTCATTTCTTTAAATGTAACAGCTTCCTCTGATACCAATAGTGATTACGCTGAAGTCATCGGTTTAAACTTTGCCAAGACGCTGGCTATCGGGGCATCAACTGAAAAAGAAAACAATCTGCACAAACCAGAAAATGACAGCCTTGGCGCCCTCTATTCCTTTTACGACCTAAACATCACCGTAAAACAAGAAAACGGCAAAGTACTGGCAAAAGGAAAGAAAAAAACAAATGAAACAAAAATCACGTGGGAAAGAGCCCAATAATTTATGGTTTTTTACGATGAAAAAAGCTTGTAGAGGACTTCTCTACAAGCCTTTTTTCATGTTTATTCAGTCAAATCGTCTCTCATCGCATCGACTAGTGTGTGAATATCTGAGTGAGTCCTTGATGCTATTCGTACCAACAAATCATCTATACACTCATACAAATGATGTTCCCTCAAAATATACTCCTTATAAAATGGAATGACAAAGAAATAGAGCAAATCAGCCAATTCAAGTGCAACGTTATCGTCATCCTCATCTTCTAACGCCTGTCCAACACTTTCAATCAACCAAATCAAATCTGCTTTCTTTTCAATCGGGACATACATCAGTAAATGAATATCATCCGTATCCTTCGTTTGTAAAATCCGCTCAGCCGCTTCCTTTGACAGCGCCCCAATTTCTGTAGAAGATATATTCACAACAGCTAATTCATCCTCTGATCTCACTCGATTCATTTGCAGCAAGTTTTGGTCCATCTCGACTCACTCCCCATTCTCAGATACTTTTATTATAAGGAATTGATCTGATTTTTTATGGAAATAGTGAATTTTTTTATGTAATTTTAAAGAAAATGTGACATTATAAGCCAAGATATCTCATTTCTCTCAAAACAAAAAAAGCACTCTTGATCATAAGAGTGCTTTTCTCATACATCCTTTACTCTCTTTTTCATCGCATCAGCCATTTCCAGGTCACCCTCTGCTTCCAACTTTTCAATGATGTGAGCATAATCCCTTTCATGGCGATTTTGGCTTAGTTTAAAAGCAGCCTGAACTTCATCAATGATGATTTTAAAGCCCACAATCCCTTTCATTTGTTTCTCTAACAGTTCATCAGACAATGTATCCCATAAAACAGGCTGTTCTCTGTGGCTTTCGTATGTTTCCAGCATCGTGGTTAATTCTTTTACCAGTTCCCCTTTTTCTAACAGCACAGCCTTTCCATATACATGGACTGCCTGATAATTCCATGTCGGTACGGCTTCTTTTTCATACCATGAAGAGGATATATAGGCATGCGGCCCTTGAAAGATGACGAGCACCTTCTCATTTTCTTCAAACGTTTTCCACTGTGGATTTCCAATCGCCATATGCCCTGTAATCACATACGAATCTTCAACTTGATGAAAACTCACTGGAATATGTGTCGCAATGGGTTTTTCATCCGTTGTGGTCACAACTGTTGCAAATGAATTTGATTGAATAAATGATTTGATTTTCTCCATATCTTTCATTTGAAAAAATGATGGAACATGCATGTTCTCTTCCCCCTTTTAGATCAGCTCAGTGTTTTGGTCATAATGAGATCCATTTGCTCTTCGTCCCCCATAAGGAATGCATGCACTCCTGTTTGAACAAACCCTAGCTTTTGATAAAATGCGATGGCCGCTTTGTTGTGCTCCCACACCCCAAGCCAAACATCACGTTTATGATATTTCTTCGCGATCTCAAAGGCTTGATTGATTAAATATCGGCCTAATCCTTGGTTTTGAAAGGACTGCTTAATATAAATTCTTTCAATCTCTAACGCTTCACTTCCCATCTCTTCTGACTGCGCATCATCCATATTGACCTTCAAATAACCAGCAACTTCGCCATTCACTTGAACAAAATAGAACTGTGAAGATGGATGATGTAATTCTTTTAACAGCTGTTTCGGATGAAAGGCTGTCTTTACGTAAGCATCGATATGTTCCGCTTTGTTTTGATTCTGAAAGGTTTCTATAAATGTGTCGATACCGACTTTTTGCAGCTCTTCTATATGCTGTTCATTACATGGAATAAAAGTGACGGTCATTGAAGTCATCACTCCTTATCATTTAGTAGCGTCTCTTATTTCCTTTTTTCACATAATCCCAATCTTTTTCGATATTTTTTCTCACCCTTAGAAGATACTCATATATCTGTTCTGCTTCCTCTTCAGAAAATCCATCCAGCGCTACTTGATTCGAATAATCATTTTCTCGTTTGATCATTGGATATACCGCTTCCCCTTTATCAGTGGGAAACAGCTTTTTGATTTTTTTATTCACTCGATCATCTTTCTTCTCAATAAAACCATGCAGTTCTAATTTTTTGATAGCACGAGCAGCTGTTGTTCGATCCACCTTGATCATTTCCGCCAGCTTTTCCTGAATGATGCCAGGCTCTTCACAGATACGCACAAGATACAAATACTGCCCCTTCGTTAAATCGTACTCTTTAAATTCAATATTACTTATAGAATCAAGCGCCCGAGCGATGACGCCAATCTCTCGCAAAATCTCTCTCATTTATCACGACTCCTTTTGTTGCATTTACAACATAAAACATAACAATATTATAGTTTATTTTTGTTGTAAACACAATAAAAAAACACCTTCATTGAGAAAGTGTTTTTTCATTTTCTTTATTTCGCTCGTTTCTTTAATAGTGGTAATCGTTACAAAAAATAACGATCTCTGATCATCGCGAACGAAGGTGGTTAGGCAATGGGAAAAAGAAGAAGAGAGCTCATAATATGCCACTACATTTTATCATATATATTCGTTGCTAGAAGATAATTTCCCTTTATGCAACCGCCTCTTTTTATAACATAATCTCTCCAGTTTTATTAGCCATTATTCGTAAGAGTCCACATAGATTAAAATTAGAATTTTTACCTTTAACAACCATCATTAAAATGATGAATATAATGGTTTAATTTAGGAACTATAAAAAGGTGACCAATCGTCAAGAAAGGAAGGTCGCTTAATGAATATTTTACAATTAGGGAGGATGACAATGGGAATTTTAAGTGGAAATCCAACGGATGAACCTATGCACTATGGTGAAGTGTTTGGTACATGGTCTTACTTGATGGTAGCTAAAGGTTTAGTTGCTGGTTATCAAACCCACTTAAACCATGCAGGTGACGAAGACTTACAAAAATTAATTGAAGAAGCTATTCAGGGTGGGCAACAAGAAATCAAAGAAATTGAAACTTTATTAAAAGAAAATGGAATCGGCTTACCTCCAACACCTCCTGAACGACCTAAAGCTTGTATAGACGATATTCCAGTAGGGGCACGTTTTCAAGATCCAGAAATAGCCGCTGGTCTTTCGGCGAACATTGCGGCAGGCTTAGTATCGTGTAGCACAATTATGGGGCAATCCATTCGAGAAGACATAGCTATGATGTTTGGACAGTTTCATGTTCAAAAGACAGCACTTGGAGCAAAAGCCCTTAGACTTAACAAAGAAAAAGGATGGTTAATTCCACCACCTCTTCATCATAGCAAAGCAGAAGATTGCTAATAATAAGATGATTAAACATTAAAGAGTAGACTTTTAGGGTTTACTCTTTTCTTGCTAAGCTTTATACTTTCTACAAATTGAAAACTCTCCGTCACTCTCTTTACAGCCATTATATTTTTCCATTCCCATCGATTGCCTCTGAGCCAACATCATCAGCACTAGAAGATCAATTCCTTTAATATACCTAAAAATATCTTCCTCAGATTTAAAAGCTCCTATTACTATAGGTTGTTTAAACATTGATAGCAACTAACCAGTGGTTTAAAAACTTCGAGAGTAGCCTTTCTCTTTTATAGGAATATCTATACTCATATGACTGTTAATATGGAAGAAAAGGCCTCCCAACAGTTTTGCAAACTGATGAAAGGCCTTCTTCTATAGTTAACTTATTTGTCACAGGTTGCCTTGTTTTTAATAACACAAGGACAAATACGACGACAAGAAAAGCATATTATTATTTCAGACGTTGATATAACAAGGTTTTGAAACCCTGATTACATCATGCCGCCCATACCGCCCATGCCGCCCATATCCGGCATTCCGCCGCCTGAGCCGCCTTCTTCTGGTTTGTCAGCAACGACTGCTTCAGTTGTTAGAAGCATTGCTGCAACAGAAGCTGCGTTTTGAAGTGCAGAGCGAGTTACTTTTGTTGGGTCAACGATTCCTTTTTCGATCATGTTTACCCATTCGTTTGTTGCTGCGTTGAAGCCTACGCCAATTTCTTCGTTTTTCAAGCGCTCAACGATGACTGATCCTTCAAGACCTGCGTTGTGAGCGATTTGACGGATTGGCTCTTCAAGAGAACGTAGAACGATGTTTACACCTGTTTGAACGTCACCATCTGCTTCGATTGAAGCGACTTTTTTGTATACATTCACAAGTGCTGTACCACCACCGGATACGATACCTTCTTCAACTGCTGCACGAGTTGAGTTCAGTGCATCCTCGATGCGTAGTTTGCGCTCTTTTAGTTCTGTTTCAGTTGCAGCCCCAACTTTGATGACAGCGACGCCGCCAGCTAGTTTTGCAAGACGTTCTTGTAATTTTTCTTTATCGAATTCAGAAGTTGTTTCTTCTACTTGCGCACGGATTTGGTTGACGCGTGCTGCGATTTGAGCAGAATCTCCTGAGCCTTCTACGATGGTTGTGTTTTCTTTTGTCACAACAACTTTAGACGCGCGACCAAGCTGACCGATTTCAGTTGATTTCAGGTCAAGTCCTAGGTCTTCTGTGATTAACTCTCCGCCAGTTAGAACAGAGATGTCTTCAAGCATTGCTTTACGACGGTCACCGAATCCAGGTGCTTTGACTGCCACTGCGTTGAATGTACCACGAAGTTTGTTCACAACAAGAGTTGCAAGTGCTTCGCCTTCTACATCTTCAGCAATGATCAATAATGGTTTTCCTTGTTGTACAACTTGCTCAAGTACAGGAAGGATTTCTTGAATGTTCGTGATCTTTTTATCAGTGATTAAGATGTAAGGATTTTCAAGAACCGCTTCCATCTTATCAGAATCAGTCACCATGTATGGTGAAGCATATCCGCGGTCAAACTGCATTCCTTCAACCACTTCAAGCTCAGTTGTGAACCCTTTAGATTCTTCGATTGTGATAACGCCGTCGTTACCTACACGCTCCATTGCTTCAGCGATTAGGCTGCCTACTTCTTCATCTGCTGCAGAAATAGACGCAACTTGAGCAATTGATTCTTTGCCTTCGATTGGTTTAGAAATCTCTTGCAAGCCTTCAAGTGCTACTTTCACTGCTTCTTCGATCCCTTTACGAACGCCAACAGGGTTTGCACCAGCTGTTACGTTTTTAAGACCTTCACGGATCATTGCTTGAGCTAAAACTGTTGCAGTAGTTGTACCGTCACCAGCTACGTCATTTGTTTTGCTTGCAACTTCAGCCACAAGTTTTGCACCCATGTTTTCAAATGCATCTTCTAATTCGATTTCTTTTGCAATCGTTACACCATCATTTGTGATAAGTGGAGAACCGAATTTTTTCTCAAGAACCACGTTACGTCCTTTAGGTCCTAAAGTTACTTTTACAGCATCTGCAAGTGCATCTACACCACGTAACATCGCGCGACGTGCTTCTTCACTGAACTTAATATCTTTTGCCATAATAACGAAACCTCCTCAGTCTTTTTAGAAATATATCTCAATGTTTTTTTATGTGATTAACCAATAACAGCTAAAATGTCGCTCTCACGAAGGATTAAATATTCTTTGCCTTCATATTTCACTTCAGTGCCTGCATATTTTGAGAAGATAATGCGGTCGCCTGTGTTTACTTCTAACGCAACGCGCTCACCACTTTCAAGTACACGACCTGAACCTGCTGCAACAATTTTACCTTCTTGCGGTTTTTCTTTTGCAGAATCCGGTAACACAATACCGCTAGCGGTTTTTTCCTCAGATTCAACGAGTTCAATGATTACGCGATCGCCTAATGGCTTTAACATAAGAAACAACCTCCTCAATTTTTATATGTAGTCTTTTTTTAGCACTCATCACCAGTGAGTGCTAACACATTTATTATAATAAAGAATGTCTTCTGTAATTTCAAGTAAAAACCTTTAAAAATTTTTACGCTTTCATGATCTTTTTTCAACTCAGATTCTTTCCTTTTCATCGAAAAAGAAGACTTGTGTTACAATAAATCTAGTTCTTTTAGTAAAGGGGTTTTCGTTACTTGAAAAAACAATATTGGTACATCATCTTAACGTATATATTGGTGCAGGTTTCTGCGATTCCTTATGTGTTCATCATGAAATGGTTAGGATTCATTCAGACACCGATGACACAAACAGAGCTCTCTAAATTGTCAGGAACATGGACAATCATCAGCTTCTGTATCGGATTAATCATTATTCTGCTCATTCTTCGGACTGTGCCAAAAGCTTCACTTCGAAATGAAGCACCGGTTTCAGTCGGGGTAGCTATCGCCTGGATCATTGGCGGTTTCTTTCTTTCCCTCTTTGCACAATCGATTGCAGGAGCGATTGAACAATATGCATTTGGCATTGGCCGTGAATCCGAAAATACTCAAGCCATCTTATCCATTATGGATGCAGTTCCATGGCTTGTAATTGTCATCGCCCTGATTGGACCGATATTAGAGGAAATCATTTTCCGAAAAATCATTTTTGGTGTGATTTATGAAAAAACGAACTTCTTTATTGGAGCGCTTGTCAGTTCAGTGGTATTCGCAGCTGTACACAATGATTTTGCTCATATCTTACTTTATACTGCGATGGGCTTTACCTTTGCCTTTTTATATGCGAAAACAAAACGAATCATTGTTCCAATCGGAGCTCATATGCTGATGAACTCGCTCGTCATTCTTGTGCAGATTGAGCCAGTAAGAAAAATGATTGAAGAACAATCTCAAACAATGCAAATGATTATTGGAGGCTTTTTCTCATGAGAAACCCTGTCGTATGGGGCGTCATTTATTTTGCCGTAGGTGTTGCTTTCACCTATATGGCCATTCAAAATCCAGGTGACATGTGGTCATTTTACAGCATTTTGCTGATGGTGTTTGCGGCCTATAATATCAATATCGCGTTTAAAATGTTTGCCTTCTCTGTCAAACTCAAAAAACAGCAGCAAAAATAAATCAAAAACCATTTTCTAATCTCTGGAAAATGGTTTTTTTATGGAGGACAAGTTTTCATGGAACAAGAAAAACTGAACATCTTAAATGAGCAGCATGAAGCGATTGGAGTTGCACCCCGTTCAGATGTCCACGCCCAAGGCCTTTGGCATGAAACCTTTCATTTCTGGCTTCTCAAAAAGGAACATGACACCGTGTATCTCTATTTTCAGCTAAGAAGCCCCGCAAAAAAAGATTTTCCTGCTCTGTTTGATATCACAGCAGCAGGCCACCTTCTTGCAAATGAACTGCCTTCTGACGGTGTGAGAGAGGTAGAAGAAGAGCTTGGTCTTTCTATGCCTTTTGAGAACCTGACCTTTGCAGGTGTTATACAGGATGAAATCCATCTACCCGAATTCATTGATCGTGAATTTTGCCATGTATATCTTTACGTCCATCAAGAAGAGCAGATGAACGTTCAATTACAAAAAGAAGAAGTCGCTGGACTTTACAGAGCAAAGCTAATGGATGCACAGCAGCTTTTCATGAGAAAATGTGAAAATATTCATCTGGAGGGCTTTGAAGTGGATGAAGCCGAAGAACAACGTGAGGAAAACAGAGTAGTCTGTGTACAAGATTTTGTCCCGCATGAGCCTGCCTATTATAAACATCTATTTCAAGCGATCAATCAATTCCTTTCACAATAGAAAAAGCATCGTGACCCTTATTTGGATCACGATGCTTTTTTATGAGACATCATAATTTTCTTTCTCCTCTGTCTCTGTTTGCTGCATTTTGCGATAGGTCACTCTCGAAATGACAATACTCACTTCGTACAAAACGAGCATCGGCAAGGTAACCATGAGGTGAGAAACGATCTCTGGCGGTGTAATCAGTGCGGCAATGACAAGGAGGACAAAATAGGCATACTTCCGTATTTTTGATAAAAACATCGGTGTGATGATGCCAAGTCTTGTGAGAAACATCAACACAACGGGCATCTGAAACAAAAAGCCAAATGGAAGTGTTAACTGCATCAGAAATGTAAAATACTCATGAATCCCAATCACTTGCTCTACATTTAAATCATTCGACATCCGCATCAGAAAATCGACGACAAAGGGAAACAAAATAAAATAAGAGAAAGCCACACCGCTCAAAAATAAAAGCAGTGCAATCGGAATGTAAGCAAGTGTCACCTTTCTTTCTTTATCATATAAGCCAGGACTCACAAATGCCCATAGCTGATATAAAATCACGGGACACGTCAAAACCAAAGCAATGACAAATGCGAACTGCATAAACACGTACAGAGGATCTGTGAGCTTAAACGCGTTCAGCGTCAGTGTCGCCGCTTCATCCGTATTTTGTAAATACACAATGACCGGCTTAGCGAGAAAAAAACCTGCCACCATAAAGGCAACAAAAAACATCGCAATGATCACTAAACGTTTTCGCAGTTCCACAATATGCTCCATAAGCGGCATATCTTTGACATTCATGAAGCTCATCCTATTCTACTGATCTTCTTTTTTCTTATTTTCTTCCTGATCATCAGCTAAACCTTTTGTGGCATTTTTAAATTCACGTAATGTATCTCCTGCTGCTCTTCCTAATTGAGGAAGCTTTTTCGGCCCAAAAATAATGAGCGCAACAATCGCAATCAGAACCAAACTTCCAGGACCAATCGGACCCATTTGCTCCACCCCCTTTACCCCTTTTCGTCAATCCTCCTGTGTAACAGAGTAATGCTTTAAGAAATACACAAGAGACTGAAGTTCAACCGCCAAATCTATATGATGAATTCGAATGTGTTCCGGCACATTCAATCGAGCCGGCGTAAAGTTAAGGATTCCTTTGATGCCAAGGGCAATCAAACGATCTGTAATGGATTGAGCTGCTACGGCAGGTACTGTCAAAATGGCAACAGGAATATCTCCTACCTCTTGAACATGCTCTTCAAGCTTATCCAAATCATAGACAGGCACGCCGCCTATCTCACTTCCTATTTTACTCTCATTGACGTCAAAAGCCATTGAAATTTTTGTATTATTATTTTTGATGAAATTATAGTGTAAAAAAGCAGTCCCTAAATTCCCGACACCGATGAGCATGACATTGGTCATTTCATCTTGGTCAAGTGTCTTTCTGAAGAAGGTCAAGAGGTAATCGACATTATAGCCATACCCTTTCTTCCCAAGTGCACCAAAGTACGAAAAATCTCGGCGAATGGTGGCAGAATCCACTTTGACTGCATCACTAAGCTCTGCCGATGACACCCTTTGTTTTCCTGATGCATGCAGATTTTTTAAAAAACGGTAATATAGCGGCAAACGTTTGGCTGTCGCTTGTGGAATTTTTGACTGATCTATATTCATATAAGGTCCTCCAACTTAAATATCAGATGCTCTGTGAAAATCACCGTTTTTCCCGCCTGTCTTTTCAATTAAATAGGTAGGACCGATGATCATGCCTTTATCAATCGCTTTGCACATGTCGTAAACGGTCAGTGCACATACTGAAGCAGAAGTGAGCGCTTCCATCTCCACACCCGTACTTCCTTTTGTTTTCACCTGTACTTGTATGTTCAGAATGTACGCATTTCCGTCTTCCTCCCAATCAAAGGAGATATCCACGCCTTTTAGTGCAAGCGGATGACACATTGGAATGATGGTAGATGTTTGCTTTGCTGCCATGATGCCAGCAACCTGTGCAACAGACAGCACATCCCCTTTTCCAATTTCACGTTGTTGTATTTTATGAAACACTTCTTTTATCATACGAACGCTTGAAGCAGCAACGGCGGTTCTCACTGTAGACGATTTGTCACTAATGTCGACCATCTTTGCTCTTCCCTGTTCGTTAAAGTGGCTAAATTGACTCATCTTTCAACGCTCCCTCACTCAAATGATACACTATTTTTTCCTATCTGTCTTTCATTTGAATATGGCGATTGTATGTAACATTTGCCGGTTTACTGCTGATAAGCTACACTTAACATATTATAGCAGAGGTGAAGTTACATGATGATTCTACAAGTGAATCAGCTGTCCAAATCGTTTGGTGCTGATACCGTTTTAACGAATATAAAATTAGAAGTCAAAGCAAGGGATCGGATTGCCATTGTAGGTCGTAACGGCGCAGGCAAATCCACGCTTTTGAAAATCATTGCCGGTCAATTGTCTTACGAGCAAGGTGAGATCATCAAACCGAAAGACCTATCGATCGGCTATTTAGCACAGCATACCGATGTGACATCTACACGTACGTTAAAAGACGAATTATTATCGGTTTTTGATCATTTAAAAGGGATAGAACAAGAGATGAGAATCATTGAGGAGAAAATGGCTTCCTCCACAGGTTCTGAGCTGGATTCCCTCATGAAAACCTATGACAGACTGCAGCAGGAATTTAAAGATCAAGGCGGCTATCAATACGAAGCAGATGTCCGCTCCATTCTTCATGGGCTGGGCTTTAGTCACTTTGAAGATGAGACAACCGTTCAATCCTTAAGCGGCGGCCAGAAAACCCGTCTAGCGCTTGGAAAGCTCTTATTAATGAAACCAGAACTCTTAATTCTGGACGAGCCGACCAACCATTTAGATATTGATACCTTATCATGGCTGGAGCAATATTTGCAAAATTATACAGGCGCCATTCTGATCGTGTCCCATGACCGCTACTTCTTAGACAAAGTGGTGAACCATGTGTATGAAGTCTCAAGAACTGCCATGAAAAAGTTCGCAGGCAACTATAGTAAGTATCTTGAACTGAAAGCTGAGCAGCTAGAGCGTGATATGAAGCTCTACGAAAAGCAACAAGGAGAAATCTCAAAGCTCCAAGACTTCGTAGATCGCAACCTGGCAAGAGCCTCAACCACAAAGCGCGCTCAGAGCAGACGCAAGCAGCTGGAACGGATGGATCGTTTAGATAAGCCATTAGGTGATGAAAAATCCGCAAACTTTCATTTTGATATTACGAGACAAAGCGGCAATGATGTGCTGAAGGTACATGATCTCGACATTCGTTATGATGAAAAAACACCGCTCCTATCCTCCCTTTCTTTTCAGATCAAACGTGAGGATAGCGTGGCACTCATTGGTCCTAACGGGATCGGGAAATCAACCCTTTTAAAAACGTTAACGAACACATTAACGCCTGTAAAAGGCGACATCACCTTTGGATCTCATGTCACGATCGGCTACTATGACCAAGAACAAGCCAAACTGACATCCTCCAAAAAAGTGCTCAATGAGCTTTGGGATGACTATCCTCATATGAATGAAAAAGAAATTCGGACATGTTTAGGGAATTTCCTTTTTTCTGGTGATGACGTCTTAAAGCCCGTTCATGCATTAAGCGGTGGAGAAAAAGCCCGGCTTGCCCTAGCAAAGCTGATGCTCCAAAAAGCCAATTTCCTAATACTTGATGAGCCTACGAACCATTTGGACTTAGATAGTAAGGAAATTTTAGAGAATGCGCTGATCGATTATCCAGGAACCATCTTATTTGTTTCGCATGACCGTTATTTTATTAATCGACTAGCAACGAAAGTATTCGAGCTGTCGCGAGCGGAAACAAAAGAATACCTTGGTGACTATGACTACTACCTTGAAAAGAAAAATGAACAATTAGAGCTTGAGGCGTTTCAAGAAAATGAACCGCTTAAAAAACAAGCAGCAAAGCCAGTTGAAACAGCAAAGCTTTCTTATGCGGAAGAAAAAGAACTGAAAAAGAAAGAAAGACAAAAGCAGCGCAGAATCGAGGAAATTGAAAAGCGGATTGCTGTCATTGAAGAGAAACTTGGTGAAAATGAAGAGCTTCTATGTGATCCTGCTATTTTCCAAAATCATGAGAAGGTCCAAGACATTCAAACAGAAAATGATACGCTTAATCAAGAGCTTGAATCACTTTTCGCGGAGTGGGAAGAGCTATCCGAATCTTAAAGAGTGCCCAAATGGGTGCTCTTTTTTCTTTCAGTGAAAATTTATTATCCACATTAATATCCACAAAAACTTCTTTGTTATTCTTAAAAATTTTGAACTTATCCACTTTATTCACAGGTTTTTAACCACATATCCACACAAAATTTCTTTTTTATACACATTCTCTTCATTTTAAAACAAAATTTTCAAATAATTGTGGATATATAACGTTTACATGTGAATAAATCGCTTTCATTGAAAATGAAAAAAACCTGTGTATCCACAGGAGTTTTCATTCATATGAGACAAGCGGTAAGCCCGGCTGGCCATTCATCGCCATATCGCCTCTTATTCCCTTTTCAAACGCAATGGTTCCAGCAGCAGCGATCATGGCTGCATTGTCTGTGCAAAGAGATAACGGCGGAATAATGACCTTCACGTCAGGTAGCTTTGTGAATGCTGTCGTCAAAGCTTCTCTCAGTCCTTTATTGGCAGCGACTCCACCAGCTAGGACAACCTGCTTTACGCCATAGGCCTCAGCCGCTTTTAATGTTTTCCCAACAAGCACCTCAATGACGCTTGCTTGAAAACTTGCTGCCAAATTCTCTGGAGCAATTGTTTCTCCCTTTTGAGATGCATTGTGTAATGTGTTAATTACAGCTGATTTTAATCCACTAAAGCTAAAGTGATAGGAACCTTCTTCAAGCCATGCACGAGGAAGTTTAATCGTTGGCTCTCCTTCATGTGCTAACCGATCAATATGAGGTCCACCTGGATACGGGAGACCCATCGTCCGAGCCACTTTATCGTAGGCTTCTCCAGCCGCATCATCTAATGTTTCTCCGATGACCTCAAAAGATCCATGCTCCTTCATTAGCACAAGTTCAGTATGTCCACCAGAGACAACAAGAGCCAAACATGGAAACTGTAATTCATCTACAAGCTGGTTTGCATAAATATGCCCAGCAATATGATGTACACCAACAAGAGGAATCTGATGAGCAAAGCTTAGTGCCTTGGCTGCGTTGACACCGATCAGAAGGGCACCGACTAAGCCCGGTCCTTCTGTGACAGCAATGGCATCTAAATCCTGAAAGCTCATATTGGCCTGTGTCATCACTTCTTCCAATACGATGGTAACTTGTTCCACGTGATGTCTTGAAGCGATTTCTGGTACAACACCGCCAAATCGTTTATGACTTTCTATTTGCGAGGCCACAACATTCGCCACAATTTCTTTCCCATTTTTTACAATGGATGCAGCTGTTTCATCACAGCTTGTCTCTATACCTAATATGAATCGATCTGTTTGTTCACTCATTTATATTCACCCACATGACCAATGCATCTTCCCCATTATCCGTATAATAATTCTTTCGAATAGAAGCTGGTCTGAAACCAAGCTTTTCATAAAGGGATTGTGCAGGTGTATTCGAAACCCGCACCTCTAAAGAAAGATGATCTGTCTTTTTTTCTTTGCAAAATTCCATGACATATCGCAGCAATGCTTCCCCGTAGCCCTTTCCTCTATGCTCAGGGAGAATCGCAATGTTCGTAATTTGTGCATCGTCCATGACGATCCAGACCCCGCAATACCCAACAGGCTGTTTATCTTCTTCAATGAGGAAATAATGGCTGTACTGGTTATGGAGAATCTCATAGACAAATGATTCTTTTTTCCAAGGTGCAGTAAATGAATGCACTTCAATCGTATACACCTCTGGAATGTCCGCTACCGTCATTTTTCGAATCTCTGTTATGTTGAGATTATTTTTGTCCTTCAAGCCATTTCACTTCCGCTTCTGCCAAACGAATATAGTTAGGAACAAGCTGATGAACATCTTCAGCAGGACGATCTGTCCCTAAAAACGCAAGCATTGAAGGTCTTGGGTTTTGAAAAGCTCCCTCTGCTATCACAGCAGTTTCTCCTAAAATGGAGCGAATGCTCTCTTCATGAAGATGCACATCCTGCCCAAGAAATAGGACAGGCTTTCCTGTCTGCTTCAGCTCATGAAGCCAATCCGTGAGCAAGATATTTTGGTCTGGTTTGATCTCTTTAATTTTTCCTTCTTCAAACGTATATAGCCCAGTATAAACTTGTCCTCTTCTCGCATCAAATAGTGGCGAGATCCATCCATCAAAGTATTGACCATTTGCCGCAAGTGTTTCTAAACTTGAAACAGCCGATATCGGGATAGACAGCGTCCACGCGAGTGTTTTTGCAATGGTCACACCAATTCGGACACCAGTGTAGGAACCAGGTCCTTTCGCTACAACGATTTTACTTAGTTCACTTGGCGCTACACCACATTCTTTCATTAATGCCTCAACAGTCGGCATCGCTCGGACGGAATGGTTCTTTTTTAAATACGTGATGCTCTCACCAATCACTGTGGAACCTTTTACAAGGGCAATTCCTAGTGTATGGTTAGACGTATCAATTGCCAGTATGGTCAAATTCTTTCATCTCCTTACAAAGGGTCTTATAGCGTTCCCCTTTTGCACTAAACGTGAGATGACGTTCTTCTTCACGTTCTGTTCTCAGCATTTCTATTTTCAAATAGGTGGAAGGCAATTGAGGTCCAATGAGATGTGCCCACTCAACCAAGCATACACCTTCGCCCTCAAAATATTCTTCGAGCCCAATATCTTCTTCCGCATCTTCCATGCGGTACACGTCCATATGATAAAGTGGCAGTCTGCCATCGGTATATTCTTTAATAATCGTAAAGGTAGGGCTGTTGACGATACGGGTAATCCCTAAGCCTTCTGCAAAACCTTTTGAAAAAGTAGTTTTGCCTGCACCTAAATCCCCTTCTAATGTCAAAACATCGCCTGGCATCACAAGTTTGGCCAAAGCAGCGGCAATTCGTTTCGTCTCATCCGCACCTTTTGTCGTCCATGTTAATTTCACAGTTATGTCACCTCATTTCTTAAAATGATTATATCCTTTTTTCATTAACATTGTTTGCTGTTTATTGTCTTTTAATATAACGCTTGCTGATTGATCACCTTTGACTTGTCCAATGCGTTTGACTTGAATGTCTTCTTTTCTACATTGCATTTCAAAGCTTTCCCAATCAGCCTCTGGAATCGTACCAGTTAATACAAAGTCTTCCCCGCCAAATAACACCCATTCCAGCCAGTCTTTACGCAGCACTGGTAAATCTGGATGTGTGGGGAGCTTGTTTGCTTCTATCTCTATCGTCACATGACTCGCTTCGGCTATCTCATTCAGCTCACTCGCTAATCCATCACTCACATCATTCAAGGTGACCCGTGGGAAGCTTGAGCAAATATGTCCAGCAGCAATGTGAGGCTGAGGCTTTTTATGACGATCAAGAAAAAAGGCTTTGTCGACTGCCTTGGTAGGGGTTACTTCGTTCATTAAAAGTGATAAGCCAGCAGCTGATGAACCAAGCTCACCTGTGACAAAGACGACGTCTCCTGTCTGAGCACTGTGACGATAACAAGCTGTTCCCTTGGGAACCTCGCCAATGACCGTCACTGTAATGACAAAGTCACTGCGAGTGGCGACTGTATCTCCACCAATTAAATCCATATGATAGGTGTCAGCCAATGCTTTCATTCCCTCGTAAAGAGCTGAGACGATCGTCTCATCACCATGAGGGGGGATCGCAATCGATACAAGATAATACTTTGGGGTTCCTCCCATTGCGGCGATATCACTGACATTGACCGCTAGTGCTTTAAAGCCAATCTCAAAAGGTGTGGAAAAATCAAAGCGAAAATGAACATACTCCACCATTGTATCAACACAAACGACCTCTTCACAATGTGAATGAGGTTGATAAACACTTGCATCATCACCGATGCCCATAACCAAAGAACGCTGATGTGTTTCTTTTGGTGTAATTCGGCGAATAAGATCAAATTCATCCATAAAAAGCAGCCCCTTCATGCAATCAATTGATTGAGTAGACACGATGTCAGACATAATTAGTATTAGTGTAAGCCAATATGAGTTTCAATTCCAATTAAAAATGATATAAAGAAAGCCTGGTATGAAAAAACCAGGCTGGGTTGAAGTGATCTATCTTTTTCTTTTCACATAACGTGTAGCCAAACACAAACCAATTCATTGCATCTTGGATACGTACGAAAAGAAAAAGACATAAAAAAAAACGAAACTATACGTTTTCGTTTACAAGTCATAAAAATGGCGGTCCGGACGGGACTCGAACCCGCGACCTCCTGCGTGACAGGCAGGCATTCTAACCAACTGAACTACCGGACCATTTTGGTTGCGGGGGCAGGATTTGAACCTGCGACCTTCGGGTTATGAGCCCGACGAGCTACCGAACTGCTCCACCCCGCGATGATATAAATATGACAAGCTTGGCGGCGTCCTACTCTCACAGGGGGAGACCCCCAACTACCATCGGCGCTGAAGAGCTTAACTTCCGTGTTCGGTATGGGAACGGGTGTGACCTCTTCGCTATCGCCACCAAACCTGATGGAGAGAATGTTCTCTCAAAACTAGATAACAATGTTCAAGCTTCACATTAGAATATAGGTTAAGTCCTCGATCTATTAGTATCTGTCAGCTCCACGTGTCACCACGCTTCCACCTCAGACCTATCAACCTGAT
>NZ_PVWX01000006.1:0-62653 GCF_003004375.1 Bacillus sp. LNXM12-1
AGGTTACCCACGTGTTACTCACCCGTCCGCCGCTAACATCCGGGAGCAAGCTCCCTTCTGTCCGCTCGACTTGCATGTATTAGGCACGCCGCCAGCGTTCGTCCTGAGCCAGGATCAAACTCTCCGAAAAAGTACAAAACCGAAGTTTTGTTTTTCGCCAGTTTGACTGACTACCTATGATGTTTCATAGGATTTTTTTATAAAAACTCGAATTAACAGGTACGTTTTGTCTTGTTTAGTTTTCAAAGATCATCTTCGCCGTTCTTAGCGGCTTTAATAATATAACATTTCGCTTCATCTTATGTCAACAACTTTTTTTAAGTTTATTTCCCGAAGCGTTTTGTGTTTGTCACTGTGTGTCAGCGACGATTAATAATATATCACGAAAATATTCTATCGGTCAACGCCTTTTCAAAACTTTTTTTGAAATAGTTTTATTGTGCATCTCAAATCCTTGTCCTGCATACAATCAAGTAACAATCTCGGACAAGGCAGGAGTGTTTGAATTGAGTCGATTATATGTGTTTCCTATTAAACGGCTGAAGCAAGCCGTCATTATTCTTGTAGCAGCCCTTGCAGCTGCAACCTTTTTTTATGTACAAAAGGCACCGCCGCTGTCGGTATTTAAAACAGAACACGGACCCCGAGCCATTTATAAAGGCGAGACTTCCTCAAAACATGTCTCCCTTACTTTTAATATCGGCTGGGGAGATGAGAAGGCTGTTCCTATTTTAAATGTCCTTCGAGAGTACGATATAAAGAACGCTACTTTCTTTCTGTCTGCTTCTTGGGCTGAGCGTCATCCTGATATCGTCAAACAAATTAGAGAGGACGGTCACCAAATCGGCAGCCTTGGCTATGCTTATAAAAATTATAGCCAGCTTGAAGATAGTGAAATCAAGCAAGATCTTGTCCGGGCACAAAATTCATTTCAAAAGCTTGGACTAGATGACATTCAACTATTAAGACCGCCAACTGGGCAATTTAACGAAAAAGCATTGAAAATTGCCACACAGTACGGTTATACCGTTGTCCATTACAGCGTCAACTCACAAGATTGGCTGAATCCGGGCGTCGATCAGATTGTTCAGAATGTAAATGATCGAATGAAAAGCGGAGATATTGTTCTCCTACATGCCTCAGATTCAGCAACCCAAACCGCTCAAGCCTTACCAGCTATTTTGAAACAAATCAAAGAAAAGAATTTAAAAAATGTGACGGTTGGCGAACTGATCTCTAATACCAAAACAAGGTCATCGGAAGTTAAGTAGCTTTCGCCTTTGAAAACCGCGGCATAGCTAACAACTGAAACGCATTACAGCCTAATAGCGGAAATAGCATTAAATACAGCCAGTCCTCTTCGTTGACTCTGAGCGCCGGGAACCATTCTAGCGACGTGATGACAACCATGAGAAACATTGCGGAAACAAAAGTTTTCTTAGAGGACTGCTGCTGTTTAAAGTAAGCCACGATCAATGCGAACACACCGATAAAGACAGGCAGCCATAGGTATGGAAGAAATGATTCATTCTCTCCAAAAAACAAAAATCGCAAGTAAGCTAAATCAAACAGCACAAAGATCACCAGAAACAGCTGAATGGTATTCCATAGAGAATGTGATCGGAATATCTCTAACGCAAACCGATGCACCGTTAAAAAGACAACAAACCCCATCTGACTAATGACACTAAAAATCATCCCCACACCAATGAACCAAAACAACACAGATGCGATTTCTAGTATTTCAAACGATATAAAAAGCTTCTGATATTTCCCCCACTCCAGCGCAAAGCCAACCACGCTTGTAATGACCGCTCCAACAGCTAGCACAGAGAAGAAAAAACGAACTAAATCCCGACTTTTCATTGAATTGATCCAACCCCTATTTTTGTTATGTATAAATTTACGTGAAACATTCATATTAAAAGTAAGACATGTAACGAAAGGAGCCACAGTATGTCAAAAGGCATCTTGCGTATAATGAGCTGTTTTCTCCTTTTATCTCTAACAGCTTGTGCTCCCAAAACCCAATCCTCATCTAATATGGACTATGACGAAACAAAGAAAATGGTCGTCGATATATTGAAGACAGATGACGGTAAAAAGGCCATTCAACAGTTATTAAATGACGAGGCAATGAATGAAGCTTTGGTAATGGATGAACAAACTGTGAAAAAAACGATAGAGAAAACACTGACTTCTGATAAAGGCAAAGAGTTCTGGAAGAAGGTCTTTGAGGATTCTAAATTTGCCGAGACTTTCGCTAAATCCATGCAGCAACAGCATGAAAAGATGTTAAAACAGTTAATGAAGGACCCTGACTATCAGCAATTGATGATGGATATTCTCAAGGATCCTGAAATGGAAAAGAAATACGGTGAACTGGTGAAAAGCAAAGAGTTCAGAAAGCACTTAGAAAAAGTTATCACTGAAACATTAAGCAGTCCCATTTATAAGAAGAAATTCGAAGATGAGCTTAAAAAAGCAGCATCTGAAAGCAGTGATTCCGGATCAAAAGGCAGCGAAGAAAGCGGCAGTTAAACATCACCCGAGTGGACATACATCCACTCGGGCTTTCATTATGCTTTTACTGCTAATTGTTCAATAACTTTATTCGCAATGTGTTGATACACTTCTCCCGTCGGATGACTCGCATCATAGACGGATGGAGCAAAATCATCTTCATTCCAATCAGGCTGCCTTAAAGGAATTTGACCAAGGACCGATACTCGCAGCTCTTCCGCCAGCTTGTCCCCGCCCCCTTTTCCAAAGACATATTCTTTCTCACCTGTTTTTTTGCTTTCATAATAGCTCATATTCTCAACGACCCCTAGCACTTCGTGATCTGTTTGCAGTGCCATTGCGCCTGCTCTAGCAGCAACGAAGGCAGCTGTAGGATGCGGTGTTGTGACAATGATTTCTTTACAGCTTGGAAGCATTGTATGAATATCAAGCGCCACATCCCCCGTACCAGGCGGAAGGTCTAATAGTAAGTAATCTAATTCTCCCCACTCGACTTCGTGGAAGAAGTTATTTAGCATTTTACCAAGCATCGGTCCTCTCCAAATGACCGGTGCATTTTCTTCAACAAAAAAGCCCATTGAAATCACTTTGACACCAAAGCGTTCCACAGGAATAATTTTTTCCCCTTTAACCGTTGGTCTGACGGTGATGCCCATCATATCCGGTACACTAAAGCCATAAATATCTGCATCAATCAGTCCGACTTTTTTTCCTAGACGAGCCAGTGCTACAGCAAGGTTAACAGACACGGTGGATTTCCCAACGCCGCCCTTTCCACTCGCAATCGCAAGGAACTCAGGCGGATTTTTAGAGTTGAGCAGGTTTTCTTCCTCATCTTGCGAAGGCATAAACCTTTCAAGTGTTTCCTGAGGGAGCTCTTCAAAACGAAGTCCTACTGTGTTAGCACCCTCTGCTTTCAAGGCTTGTACGATGTCTTGCTGAAGCTTCATCTGCTCAGCAGTGCCCGTTTTGGCAATAGCCACCTTTAAGCTCACATGTTCTTTCTCAGGCTTTAGGCTGATTTCCTTGATGGCATCCAGCTCACCAAGCGGTATATGAAGGAAAGGTTCGTCCATCTTCCCAACTAGTTTTCTCACATCATCTTGTCCGATCATAGCAGAACCTCACCCTTTATTGAATTCGTTTACAATCCAAGTATATCATACATATCCTTACAATGTCTGTCCTGTTTGCCTGCGTACAAAAGGAAAAAGCCCCTTATTCAGGCGGCTCTTTTTGCTCTGTCAAATATCTTAAAATGCCTTTATAAATGGAGGCAGCAATTTGATCTTGATATTTAGGTGTTGCCAGCTGACTGGCCTCTTTCGGATTGGAGAGAAATCCAATTTCCACAAGAGCTCCTGGCTTCGTCACGTTTTGCATTAAATAAATGCCATTGATCCGCTTCGCCTTTCGATCTGTGTTTTCAAGATTATTGCGTAATTCATCTTGTATGAACTTCGCTGCCTTTTCATTCTCTTCATATTTCCCGTAAAAAAACGTCTGTGCGCCGCTCCATTTGTTCGATGGGATCGCATTTAAATGAATACTTAAATAGAGATCGGCTTCAGACTCATTGATGGCTTTTACACGGTTTCTTAGATCCTCCGCTTTCTTTCGGGCATATCCCTTTGTATTCTTTGATGATAAATCAGAATCATCCTCGCGGGTCATAAGAACAAGGGCACCCTGCTCCTGTAAATAGTCACGTATCTTCATGGATACATCCAGTGCAATCTCTTTTTCAAGCAGCTCTCCTCCTACAGCCCCGCCATCTGGACCGCCATGACCCGGATCTAAATAGATGATCTTGCCGCTCAAAGGCAAGTTCCACGATTTCCACGAATCATCATTTAGAAACTGAAACCTGAATAAGAATAAGAGGACAATAAACCCGATTAAAAACCCTGTCCATTTCAGCTTTCTTTTCATCCCTGTCCCTCCCATACACCATTATTTTATAGATATGGGACAAGGGCTGGAAATATGCTTAGTGCAGCCGAAGCTTATGCCTTTTTTCTGATTCTCGAAAGCCTTCCTGCCACCACATGCTTAAAAAATCCTTCGCAAATGGATACAGACACGACATCTTCCTCTCCATTCGGAACATATTCCCCCACGATTGCAAACATCCTGCTAGCTCCTCAACCAGCTCATCTTCCTCCTGGGAGGACCGCTTCTTGATATGGTCGAACGATTCGCCGTATTTACTCGACTCACCGTATCTCCCGCCAGCTAAAAAAGCTTCAATGGCGAAATCGATACAGCCATCACTCATAATCCCAGCTGGATCATCTGCAAATGGGAACAGCTTCTTCGTGAATTTCTCGGAAGCAACCGTGACCTGTTGAAGAGACAATGTACGCAACAGCTTCTTTTCAAGCGTGACATCTCGTTTTGTTTTCAATTGATAAAATGAAAGAACCTCTGCCATGGACTGAACTCCTTTTTTCTTTGTATTGTTCGTTGGTTTGAACAAAACATGCAGTTCAGTAAATGGAAATCAATGAGCTAACGGATTGGAAAATTGTGATAAAATGAACATTTATATATAGAAAGAATAGAAAAGGGGCAAAATTCATGAAGAAGTGGATGTATATCCTGTTGCTACTAACAGTCGTCTTATCTGGATGCGGCAGTCAAGCGACCGAGCAGAAGAGCGACATAAAAGGAATAGAAGACATATCATTAAAACAGCTCTCCAAACACAAAAATTCTTATATTGGAGACAACGGAGCAGTCGGCGCTATTTTATCAGGTCTTCCAGGTAACGTGATTCGTGAGTATGAAATCGTAGATGAAAAAGAGCTGAAAGTGACATACGGAGTAAAAGAAAATGCCGATGACACAGAAGAACAATTTGACGCATACTGGTTTGATCAAAAGGACACGATTGAGAAAACGTATTTATACAACGCATTCGCATTTTTTATCCTCGTCGATAATGTTGAGCAGGTAACCCTCAAGATGAGCTCAAACAATGAACCAGCTGTCACGTTTAATAGACAGCAACTAGAAAAAAAGCTCCCTCACTCATTTAAAGAGTACCAAGACAATGTAGCGCTTTGGCAGAAGGAACTGGTTGATGGAGTTGTGAAGTCAAAAGAGAAACGGCAAGATGTATATAGAGTGTTTCCCATGCAGAAATAATAAAACAGAGGGGTGTCTCCCTCTGTTTTTTTGATGATTATTTAGTAAAAGCTTGAATTAATTGTTGTCGAAAGTTTTGATCCACTGCTGCAGTGAGTATAAATTCATTGAATACTTCCTCAATCCAGTGAGAATTGTCCGCTTTCGGATCATTGATAAATAGAGAGAGGGATATAGATGATGTATGTGTTTTTCGATATAAAGAACCTGTGAAAACAAACAATGTTGCTCCGCCTTTATACCAAAGGTATTGATCTGTTTCCGTCTTGAATGTTTCTCCCAGCACAATTTGGCTAAAAAGACGCTTTTCTTCTGTTGTTAACAGCTCATCCTGTAGACGTTTCATAAAATGTGCATATTGATTAGTTGTAGACTTTGTCATTTTTTGCGTCAGTAATGATTGAATCCGCAAGCTTAACAAGTCTTTTTTCATCAATTTTTCTTCTAACGCCTTTTTATGCTCTGGGTCATTTTTCATGATATTGAAAATCTCAATCATCAGAGATTTGTATTGTTCATCAGTCACATCGCTCATTTGCTTGAATGCATCCCGCTCATGATCAGATATATAGGCTGGCCACAACAGCTTGGGTGTCAGTGGCATGACTTCATCATGTTCTGTAAGACCTTCTTGTTTCATCTGATCATTGATCTTATCTAAGTCGAGCAAGTCTATCAAATAATCAGTACAAGCATTCGAACTGAATTGCATCATCCCTTTGGCAACATCTAATAAAGTTGCATGCTCAGAAAAATCGTTGACCTCCAGCCAGTATGTATGAGCACCACCGTCTGTTCTATCAATATAAAACCGCTCTATATCAGACAATGCCACTTTTTCATCTAGCTTGGTGTCACCGCTAGAGACGGTTTTAACAAAATGAAACAAAACCATTAATTTCACCGTACTTGCAAGTGGTGTTTTTTGATCACCTTTCCAATCTAATACCACATCTTCATTTTCAATCATTGTCGCTGATATGTCCTTTTTGTTTTTCATGACAAATGTCAAAAGATCTTCTTTTGTTTTATTCAAATGTATCTCCTTTCCCAACCAATATAGATTCTCATCTTCAATATAACAAATATTTGAAATAAAGACACAAAAAAGAAGGGGTTTGTGAATCCCCCTCCGTTTGATGATTTTATTCATGAGGCAGTTGCAGCTTCATCCCATCATGCGTAGCTTCAAAGCCCAACTTTTCGTAAAAACGGCGTGCATCTGGTCTCTGTTTGTCTGTTGTTAGCTGAATCATATGACAGCCGCGGTCGCTTGCATGTTGAATAGCCTTTTTTATCAACATCGTGCCAATTCCTTTTCCTCTATGAGTCGAGGCCGTACGAACTCCTTCTATTGAAGCTCTCCATCCTCCTTGATGTGTAAGAAATGGCGTCATGGTTAATTGGAGAACACCTACAGCTTCTTCCTGATCACACGCAACAATGAGTTCAATATTTGGATCAGCATCTATTGAATGAAAGGCTTCGATATAGCTTTCTAACAATGGTTGCGTGTAACGCTCTCTTTTTTGACCTAACATATCATCCGCGAGCATGAAGACGATTTTATCGAGATCATCCAGCTTGGCTTCTCTGAACGTCAGTTGACTGAACCCCATTGAACACACCTCCTATGAAATGAAGTGGAACTTATTGACCAAAATACCATTGATGCGCGTTCTTATATAAGATGTGGTCAGCTGCTTTTTCCTCAAATAGCTGTTGAATCAACTCAACATCACCGTATTCAAATGGGCGCTTTGCCCTTGTCGATGGAAGGTCTGTACCAAACATCAGTGCATCAGGATTCGTTTGATAAATTGATGTCAATGCATGTTCAACGTTTAAATCGACTCGTCCAAAACCAGTTGCTTTTACCCGAACTCCTTTATCAACCAGCTTGAGCAAATGCGGCAAGCCTTCTTCCGATAAGCCTAAATGATCAATCGAAACGGCCGGCAGCTGTTCAAGCGTAGATGAGATGTCAGGGAGATGCTTAGCGTCTATGTAGAGCTCACTATGCCATCCCGCCAGCTCATACACCCTTCTCGCAAAATAATCGAGCTTCGAAATATCCTCCGAACCGCCCCGCTTCACATTAAAACGTAATGCCTTTACCCCATGTTGACCCAAATGAACAATTTCATCATCAGTTGCTGTAAAAGGTAATTGAGTCACACCGCAAAAAGCTGAGCCCAGTTCATCTAGCGCTTTCAACAAATAGCCTTGATCAAAGCCTTGAAATGACCCTGAGACGATTGCTCCACCTAAAATCCCAAAATCAGCCGTCTCTCTCCTATAATCATTCACCACATAACTAGGCGGTGTATATCCTTGGTTTTCTTGAATGGGAAAATCAAAATCAATGATATGAAAATGTGCATCAAAGATCCTCATGCGCGCGCCCCTCTTCTGCTTATTTGATCTGATTATATCAATAGCGAAAGCCAAGAGATATTTGAAATGACGAATCACTTCATATCATGAAAACTTATCAAGTTTTCCATTCCTCTCGTAAAATGGCATAGTAAAATTCATCCCACCACTCATTTCCTTGTGGTATACACTTTTTAAAATACCCTTCTCTTCTCATCCCCATTTTCTCCATCACTCTCCACGATGGCACATTTCCAGGCTGACAAGTGGCAATGATTCGATGTAAATTCATTGTGTGAAAGCCATAATGTAGTACAGCATAAGCCGCTTCTGATGCATAGCCTTTGTTTTGATATGCAGGATTGAAGACCCACCCAATTTCATATGTGTGCTCACCAAAGTACGGATGAAACGCGATATGCCCAATGCATGTATGATCTTCTTTTAATAGGACAGCGACATACTTAGCATTTTCATGACGATTATTTTTGATAAATTCCTTCGCATCTTCTTTAGAAAATACATCTTCCGGAATATACTTCATCACTGCCGGATCAGATGTATATGCATAAACATCCTGCCAATCATCATCAGTAAATGGTCGAATGAGACACCTTTCTGTCGTTAGATTCATAGGACAACCTCCATAAATAATCTTCTTTTAAACAGAAAACTTTCTATACTCATATTTTATACGTATCCAAAAGGAAGTGACCAGTCATTATTTATTAAATAAAAAACACAAAAAAAGCACCAGCAGGATGCTGATGCTTTTCATATATGGTTTGTCTGTAACAAACCTTTGTAAAACGTCCATACAATATAAAATTGATTAACGTTTTGAGAACTGAGGAGCTCTACGTGCGCCTTTAAGACCGTATTTCTTACGCTCTTTCATACGAGGGTCACGAGTAAGAAGTCCAGCACGTTTAAGTGATGTACGGTACTCAGGATCTACTTCTAGAAGAGCACGAGAGATACCGTGACGAATTGCTCCAGCTTGACCAGAGAATCCACCACCGTGAACCGTTACAAGAACATCGTAGCTGTTAGCTGTTTCTGTGATGTTCAAAGGCTGTTTCACGTCTTCGATTAAAGCAGCGAATGGAATGTATTCAGTAATTTCACGATTATTAACGACGATACGGCCTTCACCTGGAACTAAGCGAACGCGCGCTACAGAACTTTTACGACGACCTGTACCGTAATATTGAACCTGTGCCAAATTGTTAACCTCCCTTATAATTAACCGCGAAGTTCGTAAACTTCAGGTTGTTGTGCTTGATGTGGATGCTCAGAACCACGGTACACATTTAATTTTTTGAACATTTGACGGCCTAATGGACCCTTTGGAAGCATACCTTTGATAGCAAGCTCCAACATTTTTTCAGGGTAGTTTGTACGCATCTCAAGAGCAGTTCTTTGTTTCAAACCACCTGGGTGCATTGTGTGACGGTAGTAAATTTTGTCCGTCAATTTCTTACCTGTTAATTCGATTTTCTCAGCATTGATGATGATGACGTGATCACCTGTATCAACGTGTGGTGTATAAGTTGGTTTGTGCTTACCGCGCAAAAGTGATGCTACTTCAGTAGAAAGACGACCTAGAGTCTTGCCTGCCGCATCAACAACTAGCCATTTGCGCTCAATTGTGCTTGCGTTCGCCATTGGTGTTGTACGCATGAGTTTCCCTCCTAAATAAATCAATGATTTTTCCTTGAATCAAATGCTACGTTCTATTTCAAAACACAAGATAAGTCTTCCGGGGCTTATTTGTGGGGTTGAAATACATACCATATGATATCTTATAACTTTCTGCTTCCTGTGTCAAGAACATGTTACACCTGGTTTAGTTGTCATAGAAAACTTCCCATAAATACAGTCCGTGACTGGGCGCAGTCTTGCCTGCCGCTTCGCGATTTCGGGCGGCAAGCATGGCTTTTATCTCATCAGGGTGAAATTTACCAGATCCGATTTCAAGTAACGTTCCAGCGATAATTCGCACCATGTTGTATAAAAAGCCATTTCCTCTCACACGCATTTCAAGCCCGTCTGAGACGTTTTTCCACTCGAGGGTGTAAATCTCCCTTACCTTGTCCTGAACCTCTGTATTGGCCGCACAAAAGCTTGTGAAGTCGTGTGTGCCAATGAGGTGTCCAGCAGCTTCTCTCATTTTGTCTGCATCCAGCCGGTAAGGAAAGTGGCAGGCATACTGTCTCGTGAACACATTTTGGTGCGTTTCCGTTGAGACCTTATAACGGTACTCCTTCGAAACGACACTAAAACGTGCATGAAACGACTCATCCACTTCCTCAGCCTTTAGAACCCTGATGTCATCCGGCAGGAGACTATTGAGGGCAAAAGGCCATCTTTCCATCGGAATCGAGAGCGGCGTGTCGAAATGGATGATCTGCCCCTTCGCATGGACGCCGCTGTCCGTCCGGCCAGAAGCCACAATCGGAATCAGTTCATCCTGTTTATGCATTCTTGCAAGAGCCGACTCGATCTCCGTCTGAACAGTCCGCTGCCCAGGCTGCACCTGATAGCCTTTAAAATGTGTCCCATCGTAGGAGACGGTACATTTGACCTTCATCTAGGAATCACCTAATTTCTCAGAAGCACAAGGAGTGCTGTTAACAGGATGAATAGGAGCAGCGTGAACGTGTCTTTCATGCCCCAGACAAGCTGACGGTATTTCGTCCGCCCTTCTCCCCCGCGGTAGCCTCTCGCTTCCATAGCGGTCGCCAGTTCCTCTGCACGCTTAAACGCACTGACGAAAAGCGGAACAAGCAAAGGAACAATTGCTTTCATGCGGTCCTTTAGAGGTCCGCTTGTAAAATCAACACCTCTTGCCATTTGTGCCTTCATGATTTTGTCCGTCTCTTCTAGTAAAGTTGGAATAAACCGAAGAGAGATGGACATCATGAGAGCAAGCTCGTGAACAGGCAGTTTGATTTTACGGAATGGATGAAGCAGCTTTTCCATACCGTCTGTCACTTCTATAGGCGTTGTGGTTAACGTCAGAAGTGTCGTCATCATGATGAGATAGACAAAACGGAGTGAAATGAAAATCCCCTGCTTTAGACCTTCTTCATAAATATTTAAAAAACCAAAGTGAAATAGCAAGGCGCCATCCTTTGTCATGAATATATGCAGAATGAAGGTAAACAGGACAATCCATAGGATCGGCTTCATTCCCTTGAGAATAAAGTATAGCGGCACCTGAGAAACCATCACCACAAGGAGGGTAAAGACACCTAAAAGCCCGTAAGTGATGTAATTATTAGCAAAAAAGACAATAAAGACAAAAAAGAAAATTGATAACAGCTTTGTCCTTGGATCAAGACGATGGACAAAGGATGAACCTGGCACATATTTGCCGATAATCATACTATCCATCATGATGTCGTGTCCTCCTGATAAAGAGCTGTTAAGGCTTCTGCCATTTCATCCATGGTCAGAAGCGGCCTTGGAAACGTAATACCCAGCTTTTCTTCTACAGTCTGCTGGAATTTAATCGTTTCTGGGAGGTCGAGACCAAACGAAGACATGTCTGTACGATTGGCAAACAATTCTCTCGGCGTACCTGTCGCCTTTACCGTTCCTTTATGCATCACAATCATTTGATCCGCATAATGAGCGGCGTCCTCCATACTGTGTGTAACCAGAATCGTGGTAAGGTTTGCCTTTTGATGAAGCTCATAGAACATGTCCATGATTTCCTTCCGTCCGCGTGGATCTAACCCTGCAGTCGGCTCATCCAGCACAAGCACTTCTGGCTCCATCGCTAGAACACCTGCAATCGCCACACGTCTCATTTGACCGCCGCTTAGTTCAAAGGGAGATCGAGATAATAGGGATTCAGGAAGACCGACTAGCTTCAGCATTTCCTTCGCCTTTGCTTCTGCCTTTTCCTGAGGAACACCGAAATTCATCGGACCAAAGCAGATATCCTTTAGGATCGTTTCTTCAAAGAGCTGATGCTCAGGAAACTGAAACACGATGCCTACTTTTTTCCGGAGGGACTTTAAATCCTTCTGCTTTTTATTGGCTTGTAAGACGGTATCTCCAAGCGCAATGCTCCCCTTCGTTGGTTTGAGCAATCCATTTAAGTGCTGCAGCAATGTGGACTTGCCAGAGCCTGTATGACCAATGACAGCGACATAACTGCCCTCTTGGATGGAAGCATTGACATCATACAAAGCGAGACGCTCAAACGGCGTTTTCATTTGATAACGATGCTCTAGTTCTTTGATCGTAATGTCCATAGCTCTTTCACCAATCCTTCTTGTGTCAAATGGGCATTTGCAAGCGGTACACCTTGCTGCTTCAATTGTTTGCTCAACCGATAGGAGAATGGCAGATCAAGTCCAATTTGAACTAGCTGTTCGTCTAGTTCAAATACTTCCTCTGGGGTTCCCTCGGCAAATTTTTTCCCGCCATTCATGACAATGACCCGGTCTGCCTTGGCGGCCTCGTCTAAATCATGTGTGATGGAAATGACTGTGACCGTTCCTTGTTCCTTCAATAGTCTAACAGTCTCTAACACTTCTTCACGGCCAATCGGATCAAGCATCGATGTTGCTTCATCCAGTATCATGATGTCAGGGCTTGCGGCAAGAACACCTGCAATGGCAACTCTCTGCTTTTGCCCGCCTGATAGATGGTGCGGCTCTTGATCAAGAAACTCCTGCATATTGACCTGTTTGACAGCCCAATCTACACGTTCTATCATCAATTCCCGCTCAACCCCGTTATTTTCTAAACCAAAAGCCACATCATCACGAACCGTTGAGCCAACGAATTGGTTATCTGGGTTTTGAAAGACCATTCCGACCTTTTTGCGAATATCCCAGACACTCTCTTCTTTCAGCTCAATCTCTCCAACCTTGACCGTTCCAGCATCCGGTAAAATGAGCCCATTCAGTACACGGGCAAGTGTGGATTTACCTGAACCGTTATGACCAACAATGGCGAGCCATTCATTTTGATTCACATGCAATGACACTTGATCTAAAGCGGGCTTGTCCGCATCCTTGTGATAACGAAATACAATGTCCTTTACGTCAACTAATGTCTTCCCCATCTCTACCGGACCTCCTCTCAGCTCAACCTCTTCTTTTGCTTATTGTTAAAAAGCCGTAGTATCTAAAAAAGGGCATAGATCCAGTTATGAACTGTCCCGCCCTTTCTTAGATACACGCTATGTGATTAAACTAATTCAATGACAGCCATTGGTGCGCCATCGCCGCGACGAGGTCCAAGCTTCATGATACGAGTGTATCCACCTTGGCGATCTTCGTAGCGAGTTGCAACGTCAGCGAATAATTTTTGAAGTGCATCTTGGTTTGTTTCAGCGTTAGCTACTTCATTACGAATGTAAGCTGCAGCTTGACGGCGAGCATGAAGATCTCCGCGTTTGCCAAGAGTGATCATTTTTTCAACTACAGAGCGAAGTTCTTTCGCACGTGTTTCAGTTGTTTCGATGCGTTCGTTGATGATCAAATCAGTCGTTAGGTCACGAAGCATTGCTTTACGTTGTGCACTAGTGCGTCCTAGCTTTCTGTATGCCATGTGATGTCCCCTCCTTAGTTAGAGAATGCTGTATGAATAAAAAACACACGAAAATCCTAGTTCACAATGAAACTAGTCAATCGTCTTTACGAAGACCCAGTCCAAGTTCTTCTAGTTTCGCTTTCACTTCTTCAAGAGATTTACGTCCAAGGTTACGAACTTTCATCATATCCTCTTCTGTCTTGTTAGCAAGCTCTTGAACAGTGTTAATACCCGCACGCTTCAAACAGTTGTAAGAACGAACAGAAAGATCAAGCTCTTCAATTGTCATTTCAAGCACTTTTTCTTTTTGGTCTTCTTCTTTCTCAACCATGATTTCAGCATGCTGAGCTTCGTCAGTTAACCCAACGAAAATATTCAGGTGTTCAGTTAAAATCTTAGAACCTAGAGCGATCGCTTCTTTCGGTCCTGTGCTTCCATCAGTCCATACATCTAGTGTTAATTTATCATAGTTTGTGATTTGCCCGACACGGGTGTTCTCCACTTGATAAGTCACACGAGATACAGGTGTATAGATTGAGTCGATCGGAATCACACCGATTGGCTGATCGTCTCTTTTGTTTGCATCAGCAGGATTATACCCGCGACCTCTTTGTGCAGTTAAGCGAACACGGAAGCTCGCATTCTTGCCAAGAGTTGCGATGTGAAGATCTGGATTTAAGATTTCAATATCGCTGTCGTGTGTAATATCAGCAGCTGTTACAGTACCTTCATCTTGTACATCAATTTCAAGCGTCTTCTCTTCTTCAGAGTAGATTTTGAGTGCAAGCTTTTTAATGTTTAAGATAATCGTTGTAACATCTTCAACCACGCCTTCGATCGTTGAGAATTCGTGTAAGACACCATCTATCTGGATCGATGTTACAGCTGCACCAGGAAGTGAGGATAAAAGGATACGACGAAGGGAGTTCCCTAAAGTGGTACCATATCCACGCTCAAGTGGCTCTACGACAAACTTGCCATACTTGGCATCGTCGCTGATTTCAACCGTTTCGATTTTTGGTTTTTCAATTTCGATCATCTAATAAAACCCTCCTTCAAAACGTCGAAACCTCGAATAGAATCATATGAGATTCCATCCGAAATTCCTCATTGTTTAGTCCCGTATGTGCTCAGGCAACGAGTCGTGTATTCGTCTCATAAATAACTGTATCATAACCCATTATTGACAGGGACACAAAATCTATACAAACAAATTACACGCGGCGACGTTTTGGTGGACGGCATCCGTTATGAGGAACTGGAGTTACGTCTCTGATTGCAGTAACTTCAAGACCTGCAGCTTGAAGTGCACGAATTGCAGCTTCACGACCAGAACCAGGACCTTTAACAGTTACTTCAAGTGTTTTAAGACCATGTTCGATAGAACCTTTAGCAGCAGTTTCAGCAGCCATTTGTGCAGCGAAAGGAGTAGATTTACGAGAACCTCTGAATCCTAATGCACCAGCACTTGACCAAGAAATTGCGTTTCCATGAACATCAGTAATCGTTACAATCGTGTTGTTGAAAGTGGAACGGATATGAGCGATTCCAGCTTCAATATTCTTTTTCACGCGACGTTTACGCGTATTTTGTTTACGAGCAGCAGCCATTCTTTAACTACCTCCTTTACTTATTTTTTCTTGTTAGCTACAGTACGACGCGGACCTTTACGAGTACGCGCGTTGTTTTTTGTGTTTTGTCCACGAACAGGAAGTCCTCTACGATGACGGATTCCGCGGTAGCTTCCGATTTCAATTAGACGCTTAATGTTAAGTGAAACTTCACGACGAAGGTCACCTTCTACTTTAAGTTTGTCAATGATATCACGGATTTTACCAAGTTCGTCTTCAGTTAGATCGCGAACGCGAGTGTCTTCAGAAACACCTGCTTCTTTAAGGACTTGTTGCGCAGTCGTACGACCAATTCCAAAAACATATGTTAAAGAAATGACAACACGTTTATCACGTGGAATATCTACACCAGCAATACGAGCCATGATTTGGGCACCTCCTTGTTATTAGCCTTGTTTTTGTTTATGTTTTGGGTTTTCACAGATCACCATTACTTTTCCTTTTCTGCGAATAACTTTACATTTTTCACAGATAGGTTTAACAGATGGTCTCACTTTCATGTGTTTCCAACCTCCTTCTTCCGGAGTTGCTTTATTTGTAACGGTACGTAATTCTACCACGAGTTAAGTCATATGGAGATAATTCTACCGTAACTTTGTCTCCAGGTAAAATGCGAATGAAGTGCATACGGATTTTTCCTGATACATGAGCCAAAACTGTATGACCATTCTCTAGTTCAACTTTGAACATTGCATTTGGCAAAGTTTCTGCTACAGTACCTTCCACTTCAATTACATCGTCTTTCGCCATTCAAGTGTTCTCCCTTCTTCAAATCAGTAACTTGCTCTCTGACAAATGTCCAAATGAGTTCATCTCAATTGTCCATCCATCACCCGACCTGTTTTGAATATACTGTTCTGAACTTCCGGAGATACGCAACCATAAAAGGTTATATGATTGATATTTTTTCTTAGGAGAATGAAATTTACGCTTTTCTCCGTCTGCGATTAGTAGATGGCAGCCACCGAACATGCCGATGACACCTGTATACTGATCTTGTTCTTTCCTTTGGACTATACAGACAACCTGCCCGATTTGGGCCTGAAAGGCTTCAGTGAAGACCTAAATCTTAGTCAGTATATCAAAACCTGTATCTGTAATCGCAATCGTATGCTCAAAGTGAGCACACTTTTTCCCATCAACCGTTACAACCGTCCAGTTATCAGCCAATGTTTTCACATATCGGCTGCCTGCGTTCACCATCGGTTCGATGGCCAACACCATTCCAGGTTTTAGCCGCGGGCCTTTGTTGGGCGGACCATAATGAGGAATTTGAGGGTCCTCATGAAGATCCTGTCCGACCCCATGTCCAACATATTCTCTAACAACTGAGAAATTCTCGTTTTCTACATACGTTTGTATAGCATGGGAAATGTTCGACAGACGTTCGCCTGGCTTTGCTTCCTGTAAGCCTTTATATAGAGATTCCTCTGTGACTTCCAGTAGTTTGCGGTCTTCATCACTGATTACCCCAACTGGATAAGTCCAAGCAGAGTCACCATGATAGCCATTTAACTTTGCGCCAATATCGATACTAATGATGTCACCATCACGTAAAACCCGTTTACCAGGAATACCGTGAACGAGTTCTTCATTCACCGAAACGCAAATGCTCCCGCGAAAACCATTATACCCTTTAAAAGATGGGATTGCACCCTGCTTTGTAATAAAACGTTCGGCAATTTGATCCAATTCTTTTGTCGAAATACCTGGTTTTATATGTTTCTTCAGCTCTTCATGAGTCAGTGCGACAATGCGTCCAGCTTCTCTCATAATCTCAAGCTCGCGAGGAGTTTTACAGATAATCATTTATTTAATCCCCCAAGCAGGTCCTTGATATCTGCATATACATCGTTAATGTGTTTTGCACCATCAATATTTGCAAGATATCCTTTTTCTGAATAGAAGTTCAGTAAAGGTTCAGTCTGCTTTAAGTTTACTTCAAGTCTAGTCGAAACGGTTTCTGCATTATCATCTGCACGTTGATAAAGCTCGCCTCCACACTTATCGCAAACATTTTCTTTCGCAGGTGGATTGAATACTAAATGATATGTTGCTCCGCAATTTTTGCAAATTCTTCGGCCAGTCAGACGCTCCATCAAAGCATCTTTATCGACTTTAATATTAATGACATAATCAATCGTTCTGCCAAGATCCTTTAGAATGTCTTCTAAAGCTTCAGCCTGAGCGACTGTTCGCGGAAATCCGTCCAGAAGAAAACCTTGTTCACAATCATTTTTGCCAAGTCTTTCTCTAACAATACCGATTGTGACCTCATCAGGAACAAGCTCTCCTTTATCGATAAAGGATTTTGCTTCGAGCCCAAGTTGTGTCTCCTCTTTCATAGCAGCGCGGAACATATCTCCTGTTGATATATGAGGTATCCCATAATCATCAACAATTCGTTCTGCCTGAGTGCCTTTACCGGCACCCGGAAGCCCCATTAAGACTAAGTTCATTTCGGATTTCCCCTTCCTTACTTAGAGAGGTTGGGCAGGAGCCCAGCCCTCTATTTTATTTCATAAATCCACGGTAGTTTCGTTTCACTAATTGGCTTTCAAGTTGTTTCATTGTTTCAAGTGCAACACCTACAACAATGAGAAGACTTGTGCCGCCAATTTGTGCAGCGGAAGGTAATCCAGCGAATTGAATGAAAAAGATAGGAAGTATTGAAATCACGGCTAAGAAAATGGCGCCCACAAACGTGAGTCGGTACAAAATGCTCGTAATTCTATCTTGAGTCATTTTCCCTGGACGAACTCCCGGGATATAGCCACCCTGCTTTTGCAGATTTTCAGCCATTTGTTCAGGATTCACTTGGACAAAGGCATAAAAATATGTGAAAGCAACAATCAGTGCTACATAAATCGTCATACCGATTGGCTTAGTATAGTCAAAGTTGTTGGTTATCCAAGTTGTCACATTATTGGTTCCGAAGAACGATGCGACCGTCTGCGGAGTAATAATGAAAGAAACGGCAAAGATGACTGGAATCACCCCTGCTGGATTCACTTTCAATGGAAGGTGCGTTGCTTGACTAGCAGACATTTGTGCACGGCCAGTTCCTTTTGAATATTGAATCGCAATCTTTCTCACTGCCATTTGAATGTAAATAACACCAATAACAATGACAAGAATAGCAATAACAATAAGGGCAATTTTCAGGATTTGCATGAACAACTGTCCATCTCCACCTACAAATTGTTGAGCGTACACTTGTTTTAATGTTTGAGGGATACCTGCGATGATACCAGCAAAGATAATAATCGAAATACCGTTACCAACACCGTGAGCAGTAATCTGCTCTCCTAGCCACATTAAAAATGCTGTTCCCGCAGTGAGTACGACCGCAATTAAGAGGTACGTTGAAACACCTGGGTTTTCAATCAGCATGCCTCCTGCCATATTGTTGAATCCATATGACATTCCTAACGCCTGGATAAAACCTAGAACAATTGTAAAATACCTTGTGAATTGTGCTAATTTTCGGCGGCCAACCTCTCCTTGCTTTGACCACTCAGTGAACTTCGGAACAACATCCATCTGCAAGAGCTGAATGATGATCGAAGCAGTGATATACGGCATAATCCCCATTGCAAGAATGGAGAATTGGAAAAGTGCACCGCCCCCAAACGTGTTGAGGATCCCGAAAACACTCATTTGATCCTGTGCCTGGAGAACTTCGGCGTTCACATTAGGCACAGGGATGAAAGCACCTATACGAAAGACGATTAACATTAAAAGAGTGAATATAATCTTATTCCGTATATCTTTCACGCGCATAAAATTGGAGATTGTCTTAAACAAGTTAGATCACCTCGGCTGTACCGCCAGCAGCTTCAATAGCTTCTTTCGCAGAAGCAGAGAATTTATTGGCTTTTACAGTTAATTTTTTTTCTAATTTACCGTTGCCAAGAATTTTTACTCCTGCTTTTAACTTGCTTATTGCACCAGTCTCTAGAAGAAGTTCAGGAGTTACTTCCGTTCCTTCGTCAAAACTGTTTAATCTGTCTAAGTTGATAACCGCGTAATCTTTACGGTTGATGTTTGTAAAACCACGTTTTGGAAGACGTTGGAATAAAGGCATTTGACCACCTTCGAAACCAGGGCGTACACCGCCGCCAGAACGAGCGTTTTGACCTTTATGACCTTTACCAGAAGTTTTACCGTTACCTGATCCAATACCACGACCAACACGGTTGCGTACTTTACGTGAACCTTCTGAAGGCTTCAATTCATGAAGTTTCATTTGGGCACCTCCTTATCGATTAAAAATGTTTTATTGTTCTTTAACAGAAACTAAATGAGACACCTTGTTAATCATGCCGCGGATCGCTGCATTGTCTTCATGTACGACTGTTTGGTTTGTTTTCTTAAGACCAAGAGTACGAACAGTGACACGCTGATCTTCTGGGCGACCGATTACACTGCGTTTGAGGGTAATTTCTAATTTATTTGCCATTAATGTTCCCTCCTTATCCTAACAGGTCTTCTACAGATTTTCCACGAAGCTTCGCAACGTCTTCAGCACGTTTAAGTTCACTTAAACCCTGAAGTGTTGCGCGGATCATGTTGATCGGTGTATTAGAACCTAGAGATTTAGAAAGGATATCAGCTAGACCAGCAAGCTCAAGAACCGCACGCACTGGGCCTCCAGCGATAACTCCTGTACCTTCTGAAGCAGGCTTCAATAGAACGTTTCCTGCACCGAATCGACCGATGATTTCATGTGGAATTGTAGTTCCAACCATTGGTACTTCAATTAAATTCTTTTTCGCATCTTCAACAGCTTTGCGGATCGCTTCTGGTACTTCTTGTGCTTTACCAGTACCGAAACCTACATGACCGTTTTTGTCACCGACAACAACTAAAGCTGCAAAACGGAAACGACGTCCACCTTTAACAACTTTCGCTACGCGGTTAACCGTAACTAAGCGTTCTTCTAACTCTAATTTGCTTTGGTCAATACGACTCATTCGGATGTGTCCCTCCTTCTTTTATTAAAATTTAAGTCCAGCCTCACGAGCAGCTTCAGCTAGAGCTTTTACACGTCCATGATATAAGTATCCTCCGCGGTCAAATACCACGTTAGAGATTCCTTTTTCAACAGCACGTTTTGCAACAAGTTCGCCAACTTTAGTAGCAGCTGCAGCGTCAGAACTATTCTCGATCTTTAACTCTTTATCAAGAGTAGAAGCACTTACAAGTGTTACACCGTTAACATCATCAATTACTTGAGCGTAGATGTTCTTGTTAGAACGGAAAACGTTAAGGCGAGGTCTTTCAGCAGTACCTGAAAGTTTCGCACGAACACGAGCGTGTCTTTTAAGACGAGTAGCGTTTTTGCTAGTTTTCGTAATCATCCGAGTCACTCCTTTCTTCACATTAAGCGATCTTACTTACCAGTTTTTCCTTCTTTACGGCGAACGAATTCACCTTCGTAACGAATTCCTTTACCTTTGTAAGGCTCTGGAGAACGGACAGCGCGGATGTTAGAAGCTAGAGCTCCCACACGCTCTTTATCGATACCTTTAATGACTACTTTCGTTTGAGATGGAACTTCGACTTCAACTCCAGCCTCAGGAACGATTTCAACTGGATGAGAGTATCCAACGTTAAGAACAAGTTTGTTTCCAGATTTAGCTGCACGGTAACCGACACCGATAAGTTCTAAACCTCTTTCGAAACCTTTAGATACACCTTCAACCATGTTTGCAATTAAGCTACGTGTTGTACCATGTAAAGCACGGTGTTCTTTATGATCAGACGGACGGCTTACAGTTAAGACGCTGTCCTCAATTTTAATTTCCATATCAGGGTGAAATGTACGAGTTAGTTCACCTTTTGGTCCCTTTACTGTCACTGTGTTATCGTTGTTTGTCACAGTAACTCCTGAAGGGATCTCGATTAATTTTTTACCTATACGAGACATACCAAGCACCTCCATTCATCTTAAACTTTTTTTACCATACGTAAGCAAGTACTTCTCCACCAGCTTGTTTAGCACGGGCTTCTTTGTCCGATAAAACACCTTGTGATGTAGAAATAATTGCGATTCCAAGTCCGTTAAGTACACGTGGTACTTCATTTGATTTCGCATATACACGTAAACCAGGTTTACTGATTCTTTTTAGACCAGTGATAACACGCTCGTTGTTTTGGCCATATTTAAGGAACATACGGATAATTCCTTGTTTGCTGTCTTCAACATATTCAACGTCACGGATAAAACCTTCACGCTTTAAGATTTCAGCAATTTCTCTTTTGATTTTTGAAGCCGGTACTTCTAGCTTCTCATGACGTACCATGTTCGCATTGCGAATACGAGTCAGCAAATCTGCAATCGGATCTGTCATAACCATTATTTAATAACCTCCTTCCCATTTATGGGGATTACCAGCTGGCTTTTTTAACGCCAGGAATTTGTCCTTTATATGCAAGTTCGCGGAAACAAATACGGCAAAGTTTAAACTTGCGAATTACTGAATGTGGACGTCCACAACGTTCGCAGCGCGTATACTCTTGAACTTTAAACTTTTGTTTGCGTTGTTGTTTCGCAATCATAGACTTTTTAGCCACGATTTCGCCTCCCTTTCATTGATTATTTCTGGAACGGCATACCTACTTGAGTTAATAACTCACGTGCTTCTTCGTCCGTATTGGCAGTCGTAACGATAACGATATCCATACCGCGGACTTTTGTTACTTTATCGTAATCAATTTCTGGGAAGATTAACTGTTCTTTAATACCAAGCGTGTAGTTTCCACGACCGTCGAAAGATTTCTTAGAAATCCCGCGGAAGTCACGTACACGTGGTAAAGATACAGAAATAAGTTTATCAAGGAAATCGTACATGCGCTCTCCGCGAAGTGTTACTTTCGCACCGATTGGCATTCCTTCACGTAGACGGAATCCAGCAATAGACTTCTTCGCACGAGTAACGACAGGTTTTTGACCAGCGATAAACGTTAATTCTTCAACAGCAGTATCGATTGCTTTAGCGTTTTGAACAGCGTCACCAACACCCATGTTGATCACGATTTTTTCGATTTTTGGCACTTGCATTACTGATTTGTATTCAAACTTAGAAACTAATGCAGGTGTAATTTCTTTTACATACTTTTCTTTAAGGCGGTTCATGAGAAAGACCTCCCTTCCTTATTTACTATTTATCTAGAACTTGCCCAGATTTTTTCGCTACACGGACTTTCTTTCCGTCCTCAACTTTATACCCAACACGTGTCACTTCACCCGTTTTAGGATCAAGCGGCATTACGTTTGATACGTGGATCGGCGCTTCTTGTTCAGAAATTCCGCCCTGAGGGTTAGCTTGGGTTGGTTTAGAGTGTTTTTTCACAAGGTTAATACCTTCTACTAAAACACGGTCATTCTTAGGGAAAGCAGCAAGGATGACTCCTTGTTTACCTTTATCTTTACCAGAGATAACCACTACTTTATCGCCCTTTTTAACATGCATTTAATCGCACCTCCTTGAGTCGCGGATTGTATTCATTAAAGTACTTCTGGTGCTAGAGAAACAATTTTCATATAGTTGTTTTCACGAAGTTCACGTGCTACTGGTCCGAAGATACGAGTTCCACGCGGGCTCTTGTCGTCACGGATAATGACACATGCATTTTCATCGAAACTGATGTAAGATCCATCGTTTCTGCGAGCTCCGCTCTTTGTACGAACGATAACTGCTTTCACAACTTCACCTTTTTTGACAACGCCTCCTGGTGTTGCTTGTTTAACCGTACAAACAATGACATCACCGATGTTAGCCGTCTTACGTCCAGAGCCACCAAGAACTTTAATCGTTAGTACTTCGCGTGCGCCAGAGTTGTCAGCTACTTTTAAACGAGTCTCCTGTTGAATCATTAATGTTACCTCCTTTCGGAAAAAGAAATCCGAACTTTATTAGATAATAACGGCTTCTTCGACAACTTCAACTAGACGAAAGCGTTTAGTCGCAGATAAAGGACGAGTTTCCATGACCTTTACGATGTCTCCGATTTTTGCTTGGTTGTTTTCATCATGTGCTTTGAACTTCTTAGAGTATCTTACACGTTTGCCATAAAGTGAATGCTTTTTGTATGTTTCAACTACAACAGTGATGGTTTTATCCATTTTGTCAGAAACAACACGACCTTGATACACTTTACGTTGGTTACGTTCGCTCATGTTTGCGGGGCCTCCCCTCTAATTATTATTTATTAGCAGCGATTTCTCTTTGACGAATCACAGTTTTCATGCGTGCGATTGATTTACGCACTTCACGAATGCGAGCAGTGTTTTCAAGCTGCCCAGTCGCTAATTGGAAACGAAGATTGAAAAGTTCTTCTTTAAGAGACTTTACTTTTTGTTCAATTTCAGCAGTGGTAAGGTCACGAATTTCATTAGCTTTCATTTGATTCACCACCAATTTCTTCACGTTTTACGAACTTCGTTTTAATTGGCAATTTGTGAGATGCAAGACGAAGAGCTTCACGAGCAACTTCTTCAGACACACCAGAAATTTCAAATAAAACTTTGCCCGGTTTTACTACAGCTACCCATCCTTCTGGAGCACCTTTACCGGAACCCATGCGGACTTCTAGAGGTTTAGCTGTGTATGGCTTAGAAGGGAAAATTTTAATCCAAACTTTACCGCCACGTTTCATGTAACGAGTCATAGCAATACGAGCAGCTTCGATTTGACGGTTCGTGATCCAAGAAGCTTCAAGAGCTTGGATACCGTACTCACCGAAATGTACTTCAGTGCCACCTTTTGCACGACCACGCATTTTCCCACGATGTTCTCTGCGATACTTCACGCGTTTTGGCAATAACATATTATTTTCCTCCTTCCGCAGTATTCTTCTTAGTTGGAAGGACTTCTCCACGATAGATCCATACTTTTACGCCAAGCTTACCATAAGTAGTGTCAGCTTCAGCAGTAGCATAGTCGATGTCAGCACGAAGTGTGTGCAACGGAACAGTACCTTCACTGTAATATTCAGAACGAGCAATATCTGCACCGCCAAGACGACCAGAAACCATTGTTTTGATTCCTTGTGCTCCAGCACGCATTGTGCGTTGGATTGTTTGTTTTTGTGCACGACGGAATGAAATACGATTTTCAAGTTGACGAGCGATGTTTTCAGCAACTAGCTGAGCATCAAGATCTGCTCTCTTGATTTCAAGAATGTTGATGTGTACACGTTTGCCAGTTAGGCTGTTAAGAGCTTTACGAAGTGCTTCAACTTCAGATCCGCCTTTACCAATTACCATACCTGGTTTAGCCGTGTGGATTGTGATATTTACGCGGTTTGCAGCACGTTCGATTTCTACTTTAGAAACAGACGCGTCAGACAAACGCTTGCTGATGAATTCACGGATTTTCAAGTCTTCATGTAAGAAGTCAGCGTAATCTTTTCCTGCGAACCATTTAGATTCCCAATCACGAATGACGCCAATACGAAGACCTACTGGATTTACCTTTTGACCCACGGATTATCCCTCCTTCTTTTCTGATACAACGATTGTAATGTGGCTAGTACGTTTGTTAATTGCGCTCGCACGACCCATAGCACGTGGACGGAATCTCTTAAGTGTTGGACCTTCGTCAACGAATGCTTGAGTAATCACTAGGCTGTTAGCGTCCAACTCGTAGTTGTGCTCAGCGTTTGCGATAGCAGATTTTAATACTTTTTCAATAATTGGTGAAGCAGCCTTAGGTGTAAGGTTTAAGATAGAAACTGCTTCTCCTACTTGCTTACCTCGGATCAGGTCCATTACTAGACGTGCTTTACGAGGAGCAATACGGACTGTTCTTGCGACAGCTTTAGCTTGCATTTAAAAGCCTCCTCTCATTAGCGTCTTGTTTTTTTATCGTCACTAGCATGACCTTTGTAAGTACGGCTTGGTGCGAATTCGCCCAATTTGTGACCTACCATATCTTCAGAAATGAAAACAGGTACATGTTTGCGTCCGTCATAGACAGCGATTGTGTGACCGATGAATTGTGGGAAAATTGTAGAACGACGAGACCAAGTTTTTACGACTTGCTTTTTGTCAGTTTCATTCAATTTCTCGACTTTAGCCATCAAATGATCATCAACAAATGGTCCTTTTTTTAAGCTGCGAGCCATTGTGGAACCTCCCTTCGTGATTGAACTACGGTCCTAAATGAACCGTAGACAACCCCGTTACTTGTTTTTACGACGACGTACAATGAATTTATCAGACTTGTTGGTTTTCTTACGAGTCTTGAATCCAAGAGTCGGTTTACCCCATGGAGACATTGGTGATTTACGTCCGATTGGAGCGCGTCCTTCACCACCACCGTGTGGGTGATCGTTAGGGTTCATTACAGAACCACGAACTGTTGGGCGTACGCCTTTCCAGCGAGAACGTCCAGCTTTACCGATGTTAATTAATTCGTGTTGCTCGTTTCCAACTTGACCGATAGTCGCACGGCAAGCAGAAAGAATCATGCGAACTTCTCCTGAGTTCAAACGTACAAGAACGTATTTACCTTCTTTACCAAGAACTTGAGCAGAAGTACCAGCAGAACGAACTAATTGTCCACCTTTACCTGGTTTTAATTCAATGTTATGCACAACTGTACCAACTGGGATGTTGATAAGTGGAAGAGCATTACCTGGTTTGATGTCAGCTTCTGGTCCAGAAGTAACTTCAGTACCAACTTGGATTCCTTTCGGAGCAAGAATGTAACGTTTCTCACCATCTGCATAGTTTACAAGAGCGATGTTCGCTGAACGGTTTGGATCATACTCGATTGTAGCAACGCGTCCAGGTATACCGTCTTTATCACGCTTAAAGTCGATGATACGGTATTGACGTTTATGACCGCCACCTTGATGACGAACAGTCAATCTACCTTGGTTGTTACGTCCGCCTTTTCTGTGAAGCGGTGCAAGCAACGATTTTTCTGGTTTGTCAGTCGTGATTTCAGCAAAATCTGAAGTAGTCATGCCACGACGACCATTACTGGTTGGTTTATACTTTTTAATCGCCATTTTGAATTTCCCTCCTTCTTTTTAAGATTTACGCTTCAAAAATTTCGATTTCTTTGCTGTCAGCAGTTAATTTCACGATCGCTTTTCTGCGACGGCTAGTCATACCAGTGTAGCGTCCAACGCGTTTAGATTTTCCTTTGTAGTTTTGAACGTTGACTTTCTCAACTTTCACTCCAAAGATTTCTTCAACAGCGTCTTTCACTTCTGTTTTGTTAGCTCTGACATCAACTTCGAACGTGTACTTCTTCTCTGTCATTAGATCAGCAGAACGTTCAGTAATGATAGGGCGCTTTAGAACATCACGAGGATCTTTCATTATGCAAGTCCCTCCTCTACTTTTTCAACCGCTGCTTTAGTGATCAGAAGTTTGTCGTGGTTGACAACGTCAAGAACGTTGATACCGTTAGCTTCAACAACTGTTACTCCAGGGATGTTACGAGCAGATAAAGCAACTGTTTCGTTTGCATCCGCAGTGACGATCAACGCTTTCTTCTCAACAGATAATCCTTTAAGGATGCCTGCGAATTCTTTCGTTTTCACTGCATCAAGAGTCAAATCTTCAAGAACGATGATGTTGTTGTCGATTACTTTAGAAGACAATACTGACTTGATAGCCAAGCGGCGAACTTTTTTAGGTAATTTATATGAATAACTGCGTGGTGTTGGACCGAATACGATACCGCCTCCGCGCCATTGTGGTGAACGAATAGAACCTTGACGAGCACGACCTGTACCCTTCTGTCTCCAAGGCTTACGACCTCCGCCACGTACTTCAGAACGAGTTTTTACTTTATGAGTTCCTTGACGTAAGGAAGCTCTTTGCATAAGAATAGCATCGAATACTACGCTTTCGTTTGGCTCGATTCCAAACACAGAAGCGTTTAATTCGATTTCACCGTTAGTAGAACCGTTTTGGTTAAATAATGCTACTTTTGGCATGACTTGTTTCCTCCTTTCCTAAGAGAGTTATTTAGATTTAACTGCACTCTTTACAGTTACTAGAGATTTTTTAGCTCCTGGTACATTTCCTTTGATCAATAGTAGATTGCGTTCTGCATCAACTTTAACGATCTCAAGGTTTTGGACAGTGATTTGCTCTCCGCCCATACGACCTGGAAGAAGTTTACCTTTGAATACTCGGTTTGGATCAACAGGTCCCATTGAACCAGGACGACGGTGGTAACGTGAACCGTGAGTCATTGGTCCGCGTGATTGTCCGTGGCGCTTGATAGCCCCTTGGAATCCTTTACCTTTTGATGTTCCTGTTACATCTACGATATCTCCATTTGCGAAAATATCAACTTTGACTTCCTGACCAACTTCATACGCATCTAACTCCGCACCGCGTAATTCTTTTACGAAGCGCTTAGGAGCAGTTTCCGCTTTAGCAACGTGGCCCTTCTCTGGTTTGTTAGAAAGCTTTTCACGTTTGTCGTCAAAACCGATTTGGATTGCTTCATAGCCATCCGTGTCAGTAGTCTTCTTTTGAAGAACAACGTTAGCAGCAGCCTCAACAACAGTTACAGGGATAAGATCACCGTTTTCTGCGAATACTTGCGTCATACCAATTTTTCTACCTAAGATTCCTTTGGTCATTAGTCACACCTCCTATAATATGTGTTTTCTATTTGAATTAAAGTTTGATTTCGATATCTACACCAGATGGTAAATCTAAACGCATAAGTGCATCAACTGTTTGTGGAGTTGGATTCACGATGTCGATTAGACGTTTGTGAGTACGCATCTCAAATTGCTCACGAGAATCTTTGTACTTATGCACCGCACGAAGGATTGTGTAAACTGATTTTTCAGTTGGAAGCGGGATTGGACCAGATACACTAGCACCAGAACGCTTAGCCGTTTCAACAATCTTCTCAGCAGATTGATCAAGAATTCTATGATCATATGCTTTTAAACGAATACGAATTTTTTGTTTTGCCATTATTTTCCCTCCTTTTCGCCTACTTACGTTAGACAGTTCTCCGTGAGAAAAACCTGATCACCTTGCCATGGCAAAGCGGCCGGGTGTGTCAGCAACCTCTCACTTCATCGCAGTCAAAGACCAACATGCACTATTGTACCAAATTGGCCTGCGTGTTGCAATAATAAATCGGATAAATTTATGATTTGCACACTTTTCATATTATACAGGGGTTCAGCCTATAAATCAAGCTTTCCCTGAAGATGATGTACAGCAGTCTTTTTTATGGTACGGATAAATTCTTCTGGTTCTTCTAGATGCGGGGAATGTGCAGATTCTTTAAAGGTGAACCATTCTTTGATTGGTGCTGTTAATTGGTCAACATATGGTTTTGATACAGCAGCTGGTGTAATCATGTCATATGCGCCAATGATAAAGTAGCAAGGTATTAATATAGTAGAAACTCGGTATTCAATGCTCTCATTCATCAATTCATCCCATAGCATGTCCTGACTAAACTTCTGTCCTTTAAGGAACTTCCACTTATCTTTCAGCTGATATTCCTTACTAAAAAGAAATCCGCGCAGCATTTGAATAAGCGGCCTCCACCTATGTGTGAGACCTACGCTGCCGAGCTCTTTATAGAGAGAGAACAGAGCATGAGCTGATATTCGTTTCCACGGAGGAGGCGTCAGTAATCGCAGGCACCAAGTAAACAACCGATTCCGATGGTATTTCTCCAAAAGGAGCTCGTACGACATAATATCTTCTTTTAATACATCTACTACCTGACTAATTCCATAATAAGCATGATATAGATCTGGACGCTTATGTACTGCTTGTATGGCGATTAGTGATCCCCATGAATATCCTGCGATGTACAATTTTGATTGACCTAGATATGAAAGGACTTTCTCTGTCAGTTCAATCGTATCTTCAATAAATTGCTGAATGGTCATGGAAGTATCGGGGAGATTCTTTTGATAGGAAAGTCCCGCGCCTCGCTGATCCCAATGAACTACTGTAAAATCTTGATTAAGTTCCTCATGAAACGAGTCGATATAGCTGATTTGAGCGGAGCCGGGCCCACCGTGTAAAAATAAAAGAACAGGTTTCGCTTCATTTGTGTGATCTTCTTTGATCATAATCCATTGGTCAACCCCGCCGATTAACCATTTCTTCAAATATATCTTCGCCATTCCAGTGATCCTCTCGGTTCCAATTAGATTCTATAGCTTATAGTAGCCGTTCTGATCTGGAAAAGCAAAAAAAGAGACCCTTTTGCAAGGAGTCTCTTTTATATGTTTTATTACTTAATGATAGTTGAAACGACGCCAGAACCTACAGTACGTCCACCCTCACGGATAGAGAAACGAGTTCCTTCTTCGATAGCGATAGTAGAGATAAGTTCAACTTCCATCTCAGTGTTATCGCCAGGCATTACCATTTCAGTACCTTCTGGAAGATGTACGATACCAGTTACGTCAGTTGTACGGAAGTAGAACTGCGGACGGTAGTTAGCGAAGAATGGAGTATGACGTCCACCCTCTTCTTTAGAAAGTACATAAACTTCAGCTTTGAAACGGCTATGTGGAGTGATTGTACCTGGTTTAGCAAGTACTTGACCACGTTGGATATCTTCACGAGATACACCACGAAGTAGTGCACCGATGTTGTCACCAGCTTCAGCATAGTCAAGAAGCTTACGGAACATTTCAACACCTGTAACAGTTGTTTTACCGTTTTCTTCTTGAAGACCGATGATTTCAACTTCGTCACCGACTTTAACTTGTCCACGCTCAACACGACCAGTAGCAACTGTTCCACGACCAGTGATTGAGAATACGTCCTCAACTGGCATCATGAATGGCTTCTCAGTGTCACGCTCTGGAGTTGGGATGTACTCATCAACCGCATCCATAAGTTCGAAGATTTTTGCTTCGTAATCAGCATCACCTTCAAGAGCTTTAAGAGCAGAACCTTTGATAACAGGTACATCGTCACCAGGGAAGTCATAGTCAGAAAGAAGGTCACGAACTTCCATTTCAACAAGTTCAAGTAACTCTTCATCGTCAACCATGTCACATTTGTTAAGGAATACTACGATGTATGGTACACCTACGTTACGAGAAAGTAGGATGTGCTCACGTGTTTGTGGCATTGGACCATCAGCAGCAGATACTACTAAGATCGCGCCGTCCATTTGAGCAGCACCAGTGATCATGTTTTTAACATAGTCAGCGTGTCCTGGGCAGTCTACGTGTGCATAGTGACGAGTTTCAGTTTCATACTCAACGTGTGCTGTTGAGATTGTGATTCCACGCTCGCGCTCTTCTGGAGCACCATCGATTTGGTCATAAGCCATAGCCGTACCTTTACCAGATTTCTTATGAAGAACTGTTGAGATAGCAGCAGTTAGAGTTGTTTTACCATGGTCAACGTGTCCAATTGTACCAATGTTAGCATGCGATTTGGAACGGTCGAATTTTTCTTTAGCCATTCTAAAAATCCTCCTTAAAGGTTCATTGTATTTGGTATAGAGTGATAGAAAGTGAAGAGTTACCTCTCACTTTCTGATCTTCAATAGTAGTTATACTTTAGTTTAAAGGCAAAATCAATTATTCACCTTTATTTTTTTTGATGATTTCTTCACTGATGCTCTTAGGCACTTCTTCGTAGTGATCCATGTGCATAGTGAAAGTACCGCGTCCTTGTGTATTAGAACGGAGTGCAGTTGCATATCCGAACATTTCAGAAAGTGGAACCATTGCGCGAACAACTTGAGCGTTACCGCGAGCTTCCATACCTTCTACACGTCCACGACGAGATGTGATATCACCCATGATGTCTCCCATGTATTCTTCAGGGATAACGACTTCCACTTTCATCATTGGCTCAAGTAGAACTGGGTTACATTTGCTGACAGCATTTTTCAATGCCATAGATGCAGCAATTTTAAACGCCATTTCGTTAGAGTCAACATCGTGGTAAGATCCATCAAATAATTTTGCTTTGATGTCGATTAATGGGAATCCAGCTAATACACCATTTTCAAGTGAATCTTCAAGACCTGCTTGAATAGCTGGAATGTATTCACGAGGAACAACCCCACCGACGATTGCATTTTGGAATTCGAAGCCTGCGCCTTCTTCGTTTGGTTCGAATTCGATCCAAACGTGTCCGAACTGACCACGTCCACCAGACTGACGTACGAATTTACCTTCAACTTTTGCACCAGAACGGAATGTTTCACGGTACGCAACTTGAGGAGCTCCTACGTTAGCTTCAACCTTGAACTCACGCTTCATACGGTCAACAATGATATCAAGGTGAAGCTCACCCATACCAGAGATGATCGTTTGACCAGTTTCAGTGTTTGTTTGTGTACGGAATGTTGGATCCTCTTCAGCTAGTTTAGCTAAAGCGATACCCATTTTATCTTGGTCAGCCTTAGACTTAGGCTCGATTGCTACATCGATAACTGGCTCTGGGAATTCCATAGACTCAAGGATAACAAGACTTTTCTCGTCACAAAGAGTGTCACCAGTTGATGTATCTTTAAGACCTACAGCTGCTGCGATATCCCCTGCATATACAGTAGAGATTTCTTCACGGCTGTTTGCGTGCATTTGAAGGATACGTCCAACACGTTCACGCTTGTTCTTAGAAGAGTTCTTCACGTAAGAACCAGAATCAAGTGTTCCAGAGTATACACGGAAGAAAGTTAGTTTCCCAACATAAGGGTCAGTCATTACTTTAAAAGCAAGGGCTGCGAATGGTGCGTCATCAGTAGACTCACGCACAACCTCTTCATTTGAATCTGGCAAGGTACCTTTGATTGCAGCAACATCAGTTGGTGCAGGAAGGTAATCAAGCACAGCGTCAAGTACAAGCTGAACACCTTTGTTTTTGAAAGCAGATCCAACAAGAACTGGATAGAATTCAACATTCAACGTTCCTTTACGGATTGCAGCTTTCAATTCAGGAATTGTAATTTCTTCACCCTCAAGGTATTTTTCCATAAGCTCTTCGTCAAGCTCAGCGACAGCTTCAATTAGGCTGTTGCGAAGCTCTTCAGCTTTGTCTTTATACTCAGCAGGGATTTCTTGTGCATCAGAGCGAGTTCCAAGGTCATCTTCGTAGAAGTATGCTACGTTTTCTACAAGGTCGATGATTCCTTCGAATTGATCTTCAGCGCCGATCGGCAATTGAATTGCATGAGCGTTCGCTTGAAGACGATCTCTTAATGTGCCTACAGAGTAAAGGAAGTCCGCACCTGTTTTATCCATTTTGTTAATGAATACGATACGAGGTACTCCGTAAGTTGTTGCTTGGCGCCAAACTGTTTCAGTTTGTGGCTCTACACCTGATTGTGCATCTAGAACAGTAACCGCACCATCAAGTACACGTAAAGAACGTTCAACTTCAACTGTGAAGTCTACGTGTCCTGGTGTATCGATGATGTTTACACGGTAACCTTTCCATTGTGCTGTAGTAGCAGCAGAAGTGATTGTAATACCACGTTCTTGCTCCTGCTCCATCCAGTCCATTTGGGAAGCTCCTTCGTGAGTTTCGCCAATTTTATGGATACGACCAGTGTAGTATAAGATACGCTCAGTCGTTGTCGTTTTACCGGCATCGATGTGAGCCATGATACCAATATTACGAGTTTTGTCTAAGGAGAACTCTCTTGCCATTGGGTAATTTCTCCTTCCTTATTAGGGAATAGTTTTTTTAGTTTGGTATAAATCCTACCAGCGGTAGTGAGCGAATGCTTTGTTCGCTTCTGCCATTTTGTGTGTATCTTCACGTTTCTTAACAGCAGCACCAGTGTTGTTAGCTGCGTCAAGGATTTCGTTAGCAAGACGCTCTTCCATCGTTTTTTCTCCACGAAGACGAGCGTAGTTTACTAACCAGCGAAGACCTAAAGTAGTACGACGGTCTGGGCGAACTTCTACAGGAACTTGGTAGTTGGCTCCACCTACACGACGTGCTTTAACTTCAAGAACTGGCATGATGTTTTTCAAGGCTTGTTCGAAAACCTCCATCGCTTCATTACCAGTACGTTCTTTGATGATATCAAATGACTTGTAGAGAATTGTTTGTGACTTTCCTCTTTTACCGTCGATCATCATTTTGTTGATCAAACGAGATACAAGTTTAGAATTGTAAATTGGATCTGGCAATACGTCTCTTTTTGCTACAGGACCTTTACGTGGCATCTGATAGCCTCCCTTCTCATTTAAAAGGATTTCTATCTGTCTCTCATCTCAATATCATTGTCAGTTGCCTGACTCCACTGATCTGATATCAACTTCTAAAAACCCTTATGTTTGTTTGTATTATTTGCTTTGTTTAGGGCGTTTTGTTCCGTATTTAGAACGTCCTTGCATACGACCGTCAACTCCGGCAGTATCAAGCGCACCACGAACGATGTGGTAACGTACACCCGGTAAGTCTTTTACACGTCCGCCACGGATAAGTACTACACTGTGCTCTTGTAGATTATGTCCGATACCAGGAATGTAAGCTGTTACCTCAATCAGGTTAGACAAACGTACACGAGCATATTTACGTAGTGCTGAGTTTGGTTTTTTCGGTGTCATTGTACCGACACGAGTACAAACCCCGCGCTTCTGTGGAGATGTTACGTTAGTGTGCTCTTTTTTGAAACTGTTGTATCCTTTGTTAAGTGCAGGAGACTTTGAGTTTTCAACTTTACTCACGCGTCCTTTGCGTATTAGCTGATTAATTGTAGGCATGTTGTTATTCCTCCCTTCGTTGCTTTTTTTATAACCCACATACCCAGGTGGTTCATCAAAAGGCAAAAAACAATGCTTTTGCATTTACACATGCAAAAACAAAACAAGTACGCTATAACATAATGGCAACAGCTGCTGCCCCAACTTCAATTCCGCAGGCTTTGCCGAGCTTTTTCATGGAATCTACCACTAAAATGTCTACACCCTTCTCTTGCGCTAGTTTTATTACACTAGCTGTTAAAGCAGGATCAGCATCTTTCGCTACGACGATTTCCTTTACTGAATCTCGTTTCAGAGCTTTTACTGTTTGCTTCGTACCAATAATAATGGATTGAGCCTGTGATACTTTATCATAAGACATCGAATATCCTCCAAAGTAACAGGTTTTATTTTGAGCACCTTGGTTATATTATCATCATGGCAGAAGGATGTCAATATCATATGACAGATTATCTTGACATCCTTCACCATTTTTTGATGATTTTATAGGAATCTCACGAGAAAGATTACTCTACAGGAACCATATCGTCAGACGGCTGCACTTGTGAAACCGGCTTAACCTTACGGTAGTTTGGCATTCCTGTTCCAGCTGGAACAAGTTTACCGATGATAACATTCTCTTTCAAGCCAAGCAGTTCATCACGTTTTCCTTTGATCGCCGCATCTGTTAGGACACGAGTCGTTTCTTGGAAGGATGCCGCAGACAAGAATGAGTCTGTTTCAAGCGATGCTTTTGTAATACCAAGAAGAACTGGACGGCCTGTTGCAGGACGTTTGCCTTCGAATAGTACTTTTTTGTTCGCTTCAGTGAATTGATGTACATCAAGAAGTGTGCCTGGTAATACATCTGTATCCCCTGCATCAGCGACACGCACTTTACGAAGCATTTGGCGAACCATTACCTCAACGTGCTTATCTCCGATTTCTACCCCTTGCATACGGTATACTTTTTGTACTTCATGAAGCAGATATTCTTGAACAGCTGTCATGTCAGTCACTTTAAGAAGTTCTTTCGGATCGATCGAACCTTCTGTCAGTACTTGACCACGAGTGACTTTGTCACCTTCAACAACTTTCAGACGCGCATTGTAAGGAGCTGTGTAAGAACGAGTTTCAACGTCGCCTTGAACCACAATTTCCTGCTGCTTGTCACGAACATCGTTAATTTCAGCAACGACACCATCAATTTCAGAAATGGTCGCTTGCCCTTTCGGATTACGCGCTTCAAATAGCTCTTGGATACGAGGTAAACCTTGTGTGATATCGTCTCCTGCTACCCCGCCGGTGTGGAACGTACGCATTGTAAGCTGTGTTCCTGGCTCACCGATTGATTGAGCAGCAATGATTCCAACTGCTTCACCGACTTCAACGTCAGTACCAGTTGCAAGGTTACGGCCGTAGCATCGTTTACATACACCATGAGGCGTGTTACATGTAAATGCAGAACGGATCCATACTTCCTCAATTCCTGCTTCAACTACTTCAAGTGCTTTATCTTCATCAATTAGTTCGTTTTCGTCCACAATGACTTCGCCCGTTTCAGGATGAACAATTGGTTTTCTTGCAAAACGTCCGATCAGACGTTCTTCAAGCTTCTCAATAATTTCATTTCCTTCTCTAATGGACTTCGCCAAGATACCACGGTCTGTACCGCAATCTGTTTCACGGATGATAACATCCTGTGCAACATCGACGAGACGACGCGTAAGGTAACCTGAGTCAGCTGTTTTAAGGGCTGTATCGGCAAGACCTTTACGCGCTCCGTGAGTGGAAATAAAGTATTCCAATACGGTTAAACCTTCACGGAAACTAGATTTAATCGGAAGTTCAATGATACGTCCAGCCGGGTTGGCCATCAGACCACGCATACCAGCCAGCTGAGTGAAGTTAGATGCGTTACCACGCGCTCCAGAGTCACTCATCATGTAGATTGGGTTGACTTCATCAAGGGACTTCATCAGTTTACCTTGGATGACATCTTTAGAAGAACTCCAGATCGAAATGACTCTCTCGTAACGCTCTTCTTCAGTAATCAAACCACGTCTGAATTGCTTCAAGACGTTATCTACTTTTGCTTGTGCTTCTTCGAGGATCTTCTGCTTATCATCTAATACGACGATGTCAGACACACCAACCGTAATACCCGCTTTAGTAGAGTATTTGAAACCAAGATTTTTCATGCGGTCAAGCATTTTAGATGTCTCAGTGATATGGAATCTCTTAAAGATTTCCGCAATGATTTTACCTAAAATACCTTTTTTGAACGGCGCATTGATTTCTTGTTTCTCGATCGCAGCTTTGACATCCTCACCTTTTTCAAGGAAGAAGCGGTCAGGCGTTTTTTCTTCAATATTGCTCTTTGTCGGCTCATTCATGTAAGGGAATGATTCCGGTAAGATTTCGTTAAAGATCAGTTTTCCAACTGTTGTAATCAACAATTTAGAACGCTGTTCATCAGTGAATGTCACATTCTTCAACGAGCTAGCTGCAACAGCTACACGTGTATGAAGATGCACATACCCATTTTGATAAGCTAGAAGGGCTTCGTCAGTATCTTTGAAGACCATACCTTCTCCGATAGCACCTTTACGCTCAAGTGTAAGGTAGTAGTTACCAAGCACCATATCCTGAGATGGCGTAACAACAGGTTTTCCATCTTTCGGGTTCAAAATGTTTTGAGCAGCAAGCATTAAGATACGAGCTTCAGCTTGAGCCTCAGCAGATAATGGTACGTGAACCGCCATTTGGTCACCGTCAAAGTCAGCGTTGTAGGCTGTACATACAAGTGGATGCAGACGAATTGCGCGTCCTTCCACAAGTGTAGGTTCAAACGCTTGAATACCAAGTCTGTGAAGAGTCGGTGCACGGTTTAGTAAGACTGGGTGCTCACGAATAACTGATTCTAAAACATCCCATACTTCCGGCTGCACGCGCTCAATTTTACGCTTCGCACTCTTGATGTTGTGAGCTAAACCTTTTTCAACAAGCTCCTTCATCACGAATGGTTTGAATAATTCAAGAGCCATTTCTTTTGGAAGTCCACACTGATACATTTTCAAATGTGGTCCTACGACGATAACGGAACGTCCAGAATAGTCAACACGTTTACCGAGCAAGTTTTGACGGAAACGTCCTTGTTTCCCTTTCAGCATATGAGAAAGAGATTTCAATGGTCTATTTCCTGGTCCTGTTACCGGTCGGCCTCTACGTCCATTATCAATCAACGCATCGACAGCTTCTTGAAGCATACGCTTCTCGTTCTGAACGATGATGCTTGGCGCGCCAAGATCTAATAAACGTTTCAGACGATTGTTACGGTTGATGACACGACGATAAAGGTCGTTTAAGTCAGAAGTAGCAAAACGTCCACCATCAAGCTGGACCATTGGACGTAATTCTGGCGGAATAACCGGAAGTACATCAAGAATCATCCATGATGGTTTGTTTCCTGAGTTACGGAAGGCTTCTAGCACTTCAAGGCGTTTAATCGCACGTGTACGACGCTGTCCTTGAGCAGTTTTCAGCTCTTCTTTCAGTGTATCTACTTCTTTTACAAGATCGATATCTTGAAGAAGTTTATTGATTGCTTCTGCACCCATAGCTGCTTGGAACGTATTACCGTATTTATCTAAATAAGCACGGAATTCCTTCTCAGAAAGAAGTTGTTTCTTCTCAAGCGGTGTGTTGCCCGGATCTGTCACAACGTAAGAAGCGAAGTAAATCACTTCTTCTAACGCACGTGGTGACATATCAAGAACAAGACCCATACGGCTTGGGATACCTTTGAAATACCAAATGTGGGAAACTGGGGCAGCCAGTTCGATATGCCCCATTCTCTCACGACGGACTTTTGCCCGTGTTACTTCTACACCACAACGGTCACATACAACACCCTTATAACGAACGCGTTTATACTTTCCACAATGACATTCCCAGTCTTTTTGCGGTCCGAAGATACGTTCACAAAAGAGACCATCTTTTTCAGGTTTCAGTGTACGATAGTTAATCGTTTCAGGCTTTTTCACTTCACCAAAAGACCAAGAACGGATTTTATCAGGTGATGCGAGACCGATGTTCATATACTCAAAATTGTTCACATCTAGCAAGGGGCCTACCTCCCTTTTAATCTTCGGGTTATACCCTAGTCACTTGCTCTAATCGTTTCTGCTATTCTTTTGTGACTGCGTCACGTTCAAGATCGACAGGTGCGAGGTCTGCAGCATCTTCGTCATTAGATAACGCTAATCCGTCTGCTTTCTTCGTTTCCTCATCGTCTTCTAAATCTCTCATTTCTATCTCTTCTTCATCGCCAGATAGGATTTTGACATCCATACCTAAACTTTGAAGTTCTTTAATTAACACTTTGAATGATTCAGGGACACCTGGTTCAGGGACGTTATCCCCTTTGACGATGGCCTCGTATGTTTTCACACGACCTACAACGTCATCCGATTTAACTGTTAAGATCTCTTGAAGTGTGTATGCTGCACCGTAAGCTTCAAGCGCCCATACTTCCATCTCTCCGAAACGCTGACCACCAAACTGGGCTTTACCGCCAAGTGGCTGCTGCGTAACAAGTGAGTATGGTCCAGTTGAACGAGCGTGAAGTTTATCGTCAACCATGTGAGCCAGTTTGATCATGTACATGATTCCGACTGATACACGGTTATCGAATGGTTCACCAGTTCGTCCGTCATAAAGGACTGTTTTCGCATCACGGGACATACCTGCTTCTTCAAGCGTTTCCCAAACATCTTCCTCGCGCGCACCATCAAATACTGGTGACGCAATGTGGATGCCAAGGTAACGTGCAGCCATACCCATATGAAGCTCAAGTACCTGACCGATGTTCATACGAGATGGTACCCCTAGAGGGTTTAACATGATATCAATCGGTGTTCCATCTGGAAGATACGGCATATCTTCTTCTGGAAGGATTTTAGAGATAACCCCTTTATTACCATGTCGTCCGGCCATTTTGTCACCTTCAGAAATTTTACGCTTCTGAACGATGTATACGCGGACTAACTGGTTTACACCTGGAGGTAATTCATCTCCATCTTCACGGTTAAAGACTTTGACGTCGTGGATAATTCCGCCGCCGCCGTGTGGAACACGTAGAGACGTATCACGCACTTCACGAGCCTTTTCACCGAAGATTGCATGTAATAGACGTTCTTCAGCTGTTAGTTCTGTTACACCTTTAGGCGTTACTTTCCCTACAAGAAGGTCTCCGTCTTTTACTTCTGCACCAATACGGATGATTCCGCGCTCGTCAAGGTTGCGTAAAGCATCTTCCCCAACGTTTGGAATATCACGAGTGATTTCTTCCGGTCCAAGCTTTGTATCACGAGCTTCTGATTCATATTCTTCAATATGAATAGACGTGTAGACGTCATCTTTTACAAGGCGCTCACTCATGATGATCGCATCCTCGTAGTTATAACCGTCCCAAGTCATGAAGCCGACCATGACGTTACGTCCTAGAGCCAATTCACCTTTTTCCATTGAAGGACCGTCTGCAAGGATTTCTCCTTTTACGACTTCATCTCCAACACTTACGATTGGACGCTGGTTGTAGCAAGTCCCTTGGTTAGAGCGGACAAATTTCAGCAAGCTGTATTTGTCTAGATTCCCTTTGACTTGTTGTCCATCAACGTCTTCATAGCGACGAACCCAAATATTTTTCGCTTCAACACGTTCTACAACACCAGGGTAGCGGCAGATAACAGCAGCACCAGAGTCTTTCCCTGATACATACTCCATACCTGTACCAACAATCGGTGATTCCGGCTGCATCAAAGGCACAGCCTGACGTTGCATGTTCGCTCCCATTAGAGCACGGTTAGAGTCATCGTTTTCTAAGAATGGGATACATGCTGTCGCTGCAGAAACAACCTGCTTTGGCGAAACGTCCATGTAGTCAACGCGGTTTCGAGGAACAACTGTGTTTTCCCCTCTGAAACGAGCAATGATATTATCATCGATAAACGAACCATCTTCACCTAATATAGCATTCGCTTGTGCTACAACGTAGTTATCCTCTTCATCAGCAGTTAAGTAATCGATTCTCGGTGTCACTTTACCTGTTTCAGGGTCAACCCGGCGGTAAGGTGTTTCAATAAAGCCGAAGCGATTCACTTTTGCAAATGAAGATAGAGAGTTGATCAAACCGATGTTTGGACCCTCTGGTGTTTCAATCGGACACATACGGCCATAGTGAGAGTAGTGAACGTCACGAACTTCCATTCCTGCACGCTCACGTGTCAAACCACCCGGTCCAAGCGCCGACAGACGACGTTTGTGCGTCAATTCAGCAAGCGGGTTTGTTTGATCCATGAACTGAGAAAGCTGAGAGCTACCAAAGAACTCTTTGATAGAAGCGATCACAGGACGGATGTTGATCAATTGCTGAGGTGTGATCGTGTTTGTGTCTTGGATCGACATTCTTTCACGAACAACACGCTCCATTCTGCTTAAACCAATACGGAATTGGTTTTGCAGAAGCTCACCTACAGAACGCAGGCGACGGTTACCAAGGTGATCGATATCATCTGTGTCACCTACACCATGAAGAAGGTTGAAGAAGTAACTGATCGATGCAATGATGTCAGAAGGCGTGATGTTTTTCACAGCTTCCTCTACGTATGCATTCCCGATCACGTTGATCACTTGCTCGCCTTCTTGATCAGACGGTGCATAAATCTTAATAGATTGAAGTTCTACTTCATCTTCTACTACGCCACCATTTGGATAAAGCTTTCTAAATCCGATGCCGTTTTCTAAGTATGGAAGAACTTTATCAAGAACTCTTCTGTCTAAAATTTGACCTTTTTCTGCTAGAATTTCACCTGTTTCAGGGTCAACTAACGTTTCAGCCAATTTTTGATTGAACAGTCTATTTTTAATATGAAGCTTTTTATTAATCTTGTAGCGTCCAACATTAGCTAGGTCATATCTCTTCGGATCGAAGAAGCGAGAGTCTAGCAGGCTTTTCGCATTTTCAACAGTTGGCGGCTCTCCAGGACGGAGGCGCTCGTAGATTTCGAGAAGTGCTTTATCCGCATTCTCTGTATTGTCTTTTTCCAGCGTGTTGCGTAAGTATTCATTCTCGCCAATGAGGTCAAGAATCTCTTGATCAGAGCTGAAGCCGAGAGCACGCAAAAGAACCGTAACCGGCAACTTACGTGTGCGATCGATGCGTACATAGACTACATCCTTCGCATCAGTTTCGTATTCTAACCATGCGCCACGGTTTGGAATGACAGTCGCAGTAAAACCTTTTTTACCGTTTTTGTCTACTTTACCACTGAAATATACACTTGGAGAACGCACTAACTGAGAAACGATTACACGTTCCGCACCGTTAATGATAAAAGTACCTGTGTCTGTCATGATTGGGAAATCACCCATGAACACATCTTGGTCTTTTACTTCTCCAGTTTCTTTGTTAATTAAACGAACTTTTACTCTTAGTGGAGCAGAGTAAGTTACATCACGTTCTTTTGATTCTGCTACAGGATACTTAGGATCCCCTAGGCTGTAATCAATGAATTCAAGAGAAAGGTTACCAGTAAAATCCTCAATTGGGGATATATCTTGAAACATCTCTCTAAGACCCTCATCAAGAAACCACTGATAAGAAGAGGTTTGAATTTCAATGAGATTTGGTAATTCTAACACTTCGCTTATGCGTGCGTAGCTTCTGCGCTGGCGGTGTCGTCCATACTGAACTAGTTGACCTGTCAACTGATTCACCCCTCAAATCATGCGTATTATATGTGTAAAAAGTATTTCAGCCTTTCAAATGTCAGTAAAGAAATACTTTTACAAGACAAAAGAAAAAAGGGTTTCTAAAATAAGAAAACCACATCCAAAAACAAATACCGATTTTATTAGTTTTCCCAAGTATGCATAATTTATACAAAATAGTTGTTTTTTAAGCCTATCAAGCAAAATATACACATTGGCATTTTATAATGTTAACACAGCTAGGAAACTGCGTCAAACTTTTTTAGCTTTGATAATATAGTAGCCCTTTTTTTTCAATACAACCTCGACTTCTCCAAAGAGCTGTTCTAATTTTTCAATCGCAGATGGTCCGCCCTGCTTTTTCTGAATAACCACCCACAACTCACCTTCCGGCAATAAATGATCAGCACTTTTTTCAAAGATCGCATGTACAACTTTCTTCCCTGCCCGTATTGGGGGATTGGTCAGTATAGAGGCAAAAGCAGCTGATGAATGAACATTCGAGAACAAATCACTTTGATAGATGCGGACATTATCAATGCGATTATGTTTAGCGTTTTCCTTTGAAAGTTCGACTGCTCTTTCGTTCACATCAATCATATGAATGGTGCGGCTCGTCATTTCGTTTGCTAACGATAAGCCAATCGGTCCATAACCGCAACCGACATCTAAGACATCGCCATCCACGTCAGGTTCTTCAAAAGCTTCAATTAAAAGCCTTGAACCAAAGTCGACTTCTTTCTTAGAAAACACTCCACTGTCACTTGTAAAAGTAAAGGTACGGTTTCTCAAGGTGAAGTCCCATGTCTGTTTATTGCTTTTCACTGATGGCTTTTCCGTATAATAGTGGTCACTCATGATGAATGGACCTCCTCTGGATTCAATCGTTTCAGGAGAATAGAAAAGAAAAAGCCCGCCAGTAAAAGCGAGCTTTCCCAAAAGATTAGGCGAAGATTACTTAACTTCTACAGAAGCGCCAACTTCTTCAAGCTTAGCTTTAAGTTCTTCAGCTTCTTCTTTAGCAATACCTTCTTTAAGTGGTTTTGGAGTGTTGTCAACAAGTTCTTTAGCTTCTTTCAAGCCAAGACCAGTGATTTCACGAACCACTTTGATAACTTTGATTTTTTGGTCTCCAGCACCAGCAAGTACTAGATCAAAATCAGTTTTCTCTTCAGCAGCGGCACCACCAGCTGCAGCTACAGCTACAGGAGCAGCAGCAGTTACGCCAAATTCTTCTTCGATTGCTTTTACTAAGTCGTTTAACTCAAGTACAGTTGCTTCTTTAACTGAAGCAATGATTTCTTCGATATTTAAAGCCATTTGTAATTCCTCCATTTTAAGTTTTTTACGTTAAGTACGCATTAAGCGCCTTGTTCTTCTTTTTGTTCTGCAACTGCTTTAGTAGCAAGAGCAAGGTTACGAACTGGAGCTTGAAGAACGCTAAGCAACATAGAAAGTAAGCCTTCGCGAGACGGAAGTTCCGCAAGAGCCTTCACTTCTTCTACAGTCGCTACGTTTCCTTCGATGACACCAGCTTTGATTTCTAAAGCTTCGTGGCTTTTCGCAAATTCGTTGATGATTTTCGCAGGTGCGATAACATCTTCGTTACTGAATGCGATAGCGTTTGGACCTGTTAAGAAATCGTTTAAACCCGTTAGTTCAACTTGTTCAACTGCACGGCGAGTCAAAGTATTTTTGTAAACTTTGAATTCTACGCCAGCATCACGAAGCTGTTTACGAAGTTCAGTCACTTCAGAAACTGAAAGACCACGGTAATCTACAATTACAGTAGACATACTGTCTTTAAATTTAGAAGTAATTTCATCAACGACAACTTTTTTAGTATCGATTGCATTGCTCATGGTTACACCTCCTGTACATTCTTTGTGTAACACTTATACCGATCAGGCCATCACGTTCCTAACGAACGGTTCTCCATATAAAAAGCCTCCATTAAGACATGGAGGCTGTATATACAAGCATACGTTAACGTAAGACTGTGACATATACACCTCGGCGGGTTAATTAAGCCATAAGGCCCCTGCTGTCTACGGTATAAATGGACATATTCTATTTTACAACATTTTGATATTATCAAAACGATTGTGATAAGTCAAGATTTATTTTGCAGAGAAAGAAGATGGATCCACTTTCACGCCAGGGCCCATAGTAGTTGTAACAGAAACGTTTTTCACGTATACACCTTTAGCCGCTGCAGGTTTTGCTTTAAGGATTGTATCATAGATTGTTGCAAAGTTCTCAACAAGCTTTTCGTCCTCGAAAGAAACCTTTCCGATTGGCGCGTGGATGTTACCAGCTTTATCAACGCGGTATTCTACTTTACCAGCTTTGATTTCATTGATTGCTTTTTCTACTTCGAATGTAACAGTTCCTGTTTTAGGGTTTGGCATAAGACCTTTTGGTCCAAGTACACGACCGATCTTACCAACTTCACCCATCATGTCAGGTGTTGCAACGATTACATCGAATTCGAACCAGCCTTGTTGGATTTTAGTGATGTAATCAGAATCTCCAACGTAGTCTGCTCCAGCAGCTTCTGCTTCTTTTGCTTTTTCGCCTTTAGCGAACACAAGAACGCGTTGAGTTTTACCAGTTCCGTTAGGAAGTACAACTGCACCGCGGATTTGTTGATCGTTTTTACGAGGGTCTACGCCCAAACGAAAAGCAACTTCTACAGTCGCATCAAATTTCGCTGTATTTGCTTTTTTTGTAAGAGAAACAGCTTCAGCTACATCATACGCTTTAGTACGTTCGATCAGCTTAGCAGCTTCTACATACTTTTTACCTTTTTTAGCCATTATAAAAATCCTCCTTATGTGGTTTTAGCGGAATAACCTCCCACGAATAAGGGTTGCGAACTTGTCAAAACCAAACTCGCAACCCAACAAGACAATAAATTAATCTTCGATGACAATACCCATACTGCGTGCAGTACCTTCAACCATGCGCATAGCTGATTCAACGCTAGCAGCGTTTAAGTCAGGCATTTTTGTTTCCGCGATTTCGCGTACTTTATCACGCTTAACAGTTGCCACTTTATTACGGTTAGGTTCACCAGAACCAGACTCAATACCAGCTGCTTTTTTAAGTAAAACTGCAGCAGGTGGAGTTTTAGTAATAAATGTAAATGAACGGTCTTCAAAAACCGAAATTTCAACAGGAATGATAAGACCAGCTTGGTCAGCTGTACGAGCATTAAACTCCTTACAGAATCCCATGATATTAACACCGGCTTGACCTAGTGCAGGTCCAACTGGTGGAGCTGGGTTAGCTTTTCCAGCAGGAATTTGCAATTTAACAACTTTAACTACTTTTTTAGCCACGAGACACACCTCCTTAAAGTCCGTGATGTGGTAATAGGGGAATCCCCCTCCCACTCAACAACTTCATTCTTTATATGAATGACGAAATAACTAGCTAGCGATCTTGAGCGAACTCAAGACGTACCTTTGCTATATTACCACTTCTATACACTCATTTCAAGCTCTTTTGAATTACAATTTATCGATCTGCGTGAACTCAAGTTCCACGGGTGTTTCTCTACCAAACATATTAACGAATACTTTGACTTTGCTTTTATCGTAATCAATCTCTTCGATAGAGCCTGTGAAGTTAGCAAATGGTCCGTCGATTACCTTGACTGTTTCTTTTAATTCAAAGTCGATTTCTGTTTTGCGTTCTTCAAGACCCATTCTCTTCAGAATGGTTTCGGCTTCGCCTGGCAGCAGCGCTGTCGGCTTTGAGCCTGATCCAGCTGATCCAACGAATCCTGTGACACCTGGTGTATTACGAACAACATACCAAGAGTCGTCAGTCATCACGATTTCCACTAGGACATAGCCAGGGAATACTTTCTTTTTGACGACTTTTTTCTTACCATTTTTAATATCTGTTTCTTCTTCTTCTGGTACGACAACGCGGAAGATTTTATCCTGCATGCCCATTGATTCAACACGCTTTTCCAAATTCGCTTTTACTTTGTTTTCATAGCCAGAGTACGTATGCACAACATACCAATTCTTTTCCATTTCGTTCAGGACTATTCAGTCCTTCCCTCCCCACATTTCGTAATGTCTATTTGACGAATCTCGAGTACCGGTAAATATTTTCAAGCAATTGAAAAAACCCGTAAAACGGGTTTTTTGGCAAGTCATATTATGATCTATTATAGCACGTTCAGCAGACCATTATTCAAGTATTAATGAATTAATTCGATTAATTGTGAGATTCCTATATCAAGAAAAGAGAAAAAGATTGCAAAGAATACGACTGTTAAAATAACCGTGATTGTGTAGCGAATCATTTCGTTTTTCTTTGGCCAGCTGACCTTTTTCATTTCTTTCCCGACACTTTTTAAGAAACTGATAATACGCATGTAAAAGACCTCCACAGATTAAAGAACGCAAATCTTACTTCGTTTCTAAATGTGTTTTATGTGAATTACAAGTCTTGCAATATTTCTTAACTTCTAATCTTTCAGCTGCTGAAGCATCACTTTTCATTGTCGTATAATTGCGGCTTCCGCAGTCTTTACAGGCTAGAGTAATCTTTTTCCTCATATTTACACCTATTTTCTCGACATCATTTCCTTAGTACCTTATCACAGTGTCGAAAAAGCTGTCAATATAGGTTTGATTAGAGACTAATCTCGCGAAGCTCTAAATATTTCTCTAATTTTCTCTTTACTCTTTGGAGTGCGTTATCAATTGATTTCACATGACGGTTTAAATCTTCAGAAATCTCTTGATAGGATCTGCCATCAAGGTAAAGCACAAGTACCTTTCTTTCCAGCTCACTTAGTAGTTCCCCCATTTTCATTTCAATATCATCAAATTCTTCTTTGCTAATGATTAAATCTTCTGGGTTAAGCGCTTTAGCACCGGAAATGACGTCCAACAATGTTCTGTCTGATTCTTCATCATATATTGGCTTGTCTAATGATACATAGGAATTTAACGGGATATGTTTTTGGCGAGTAGCTGTTTTAATTGCGGTGATAATTTGGCGGGTAATACATAATTCTGCAAAAGCCTTAAATGAAGTAAGCTTGTCCTCTCTGAAATCGCGGATAGACTTATAAAGTCCGATCATCCCCTCTTGGACAATGTCCTCTCGATCCGCTCCAATCAAGAAATAAGATCTTGCTTTTGCACGTACAAAATTGCGGTATTTCGTTATTAAGTAATCTAGCGCATCACTATCTCCGACATGAACCCTTTCAATGACTTGTTCATCTTCCAACTGGCAAAATTGCTCTCTGATGGATTTATCCTTGCTGTTGTTTAGATTCACTTCGATCCCCCCGACCGCACCTAGATAGAAATATTATACATTAATGGTTGAAATATCGTCAAGCTATTCCAGATTCCCACGCCGCCATTTTTCAAACGTTTTCAATACATCTTCTGACAATTCAATCTTGGATACTGGTTTATCAGAAGTAATCTTTTTGACTCTCGTCTCTATCTTTCGTTCGATCACTTCAATCTCTCTCAAAAGCTCTCGAGCCGACTTCCGAAGAGCTCCTTGTCCAAAAATTGCCCATTGTTCTGTGAAGTCTGAGGTCGCCACATGAATTTGCGTCCGAACATTATTCAAATCCTGGGCCAGCTTTTCAATCCGCTCATCAGCTGTTTCATTCTCTCTCGTAAAGATGACCTCTACTCGGTGGTTGATCCGCTTTTTTTCGATTCCTTTGACCATATGGGCATCGAATACGACAATGACTCGATACCCTGTGTATGCTTGATATTCTGCTAAATTTTGAATCAGCACGTCTCTGGCTTCTTCAAAGCTGTTTTCCTTTAAGTGCTGCAGCCGAGGCCATGCACCTATCATGTTGTATCCATCGACTAAGAGGATGTCCATCTCTATTCTCCTAACGGATAACGTTTTCGATACACTTCATACATCAATAGACTAGCGGCAACTGATGCGTTTAACGAAGTGACCTTCCCGGCCATAGGCAACTTAATCAGAAAATCACACTTTTCCTTGATCAATCGGCCAATCCCTTTTCCTTCACTGCCAATCACAAGAGCAAGCGGCATCGTACCATCAAATTGTCTGTAATCCTGTTTGGCAGACGCATCTGTTCCCGCGACCCAGATTCCTCTTTCTTTCATCTCATCAAGAGCTCTTGAAAGATTGGTGACCTTGGCAACAGGAATATGTTCAATTGCCCCAGTAGATGCTTTGGCAACGGTTGTCGTTAAGCCGACCGCTCTCCTTTTCGGAATGACAATCCCGTGTGCACCTACAGCATCTGCTGTACGCATAATGGATCCTAAATTATGAGGATCTTCAATTTCATCTAAAATAAGAAAAAACGGCTGTTCATTCCGCTTTTCGGCGATTTGATACAGGTCGTCCAATTCCGCATATTCATATGCTGCTACTTGTGCAACGATTCCCTGGTGCTGACCTGTTACCATTTGATCAAGCTTTTTCCTCGGAACATACTGAATGGTGATATTTTGTTTTTTAGCGAGTTCAATGACCTGCTGGGCTTGTCCTTTTACAGTGTTTTCTGCCATCCAGAGCTTGTATAACTCCCGATCTGACTTCAGTGTTTCAATCACTGCATTTTTCCCAATCACATAATCATGTTGCTGACTCATTTGTCTTCCTCCCTGACGTTCCGATTTCAATCGCCTGACTAATCAGCTCTTCTAAGCGTTCGTCCTGCTTTTCAATAAATAAATAACCCATGAGCGCTTCAAGCGCCGTACTATAACGATACGTTTGAACGTCTGTGTTTTTAGGCACTGTGCCTGATTTTGCATTTCTTCCTCTTTTCAGCACCGCTTCTTCTGCTTCAGTGAAAAAGCCTTGCTGCTGAAGCGTAAATAAAATAGCTGCCTGAGATTTAGCTGAAACAATCTTGCTTGCTCGTTTGTGCAGCTCATTTGGTTTTGTCGCCCCCGTTTGGAGGAGGTGATGCCTCACATAGACTTCAAAAATGGCATCACCCATATAAGCAAGCGCAAGTCCGTTCAACTGTTTACCGTCTTTCAGCTTTTCAAAATTCAACATGACCTATTCTCCTCTTTTCCAGCGAGTACCTTGAGGAGTGTCCTCCAATACAATATTCATGCTCTTTAACTGGTCACGAATTTGATCAGATAGCGCAAAGTCACGATTTCTTCTAGCCTCATTGCGTTTTTCAATTAACGCTTCTACTTCTTCGTCAAGCGTGTGCTTTTCTTCTAATGAGAAGCCAAGAACAGACGTGATTTCTTGGAATAAGCCGATAAATGCCTTGATCACTTCCTCCGAAGTATGATCATTTTCCATATAATAATTCGCCTGTTTCGCAAGTTCGAATAAAACAGAAATTGCATTTGCCGTATTAAAGTCATCATTCATTTCAGAAATAAATGTCGCACGCTGCTCTTCAATCTTCGCCAGCCATTCAGTATTGTCTTCTGTGATATTCGTGCTGCTCTCAAGGCGATGATGTAAATTAGCATACGACGTTTTGAGTCGGTTAAACGCACTCTTTGTACTCTCTAGTAAATCCATTGAGTAGTTAATTGGATGACGGTAGTGAACCGACAACATAAAGAAGCGTAGCACATCAGGATCTTGTTCTTTCACAATGTCATGCACGAGCACAAAGTTGCCAAGTGATTTTGACATTTTTTCATTCTCAATATTAATATATCCGTTATGCATCCAATACTTCGCAAAAGGTTTCCCTGTCAAAGCCTCGGATTGAGCGATTTCATTTTCATGGTGAGGGAAGGTTAAATCCTGTCCGCCAGCATGAATGTCGATCGTATCACCTAAATATTTTTTAACCATGGCCGAGCATTCGATGTGCCAGCCTGGGCGTCCTTCGCCCCACGGGCTATCCCATGAGATTTCTTGATCCTTTGCAGCCTTCCATAAAGCAAAGTCCAGTGCATCTCGTTTCTTCTCACCTACACGAATACGAGCACCTGTCTTCAGTTCATCAATCGACTGGTGAGAAAGCTTTCCGTAGCCTTCAAATGAGCGTGTGCTGTAATACACGTCGCCATCCGCTTCATAGGCGTAGCCTTTTTCAATCAATGTCGCAATAAATGCAATGATATCATCCATATTTTCCGTCACTCGCGGGTGAAGGTCAGCTTTTTTGCAGCCTAGTGCACTGACGTCTTCAAAGTAGGCTTGGATAAAGCGGTCAGCAATCGTCGGAACATCTTCTCCGAGTTCATTGGCTGCTTTGATGAGTTTATCATCCACATCTGTAAAGTTTGATACAAAGTTCACATCATAGCCGCTGTATTCTAAATACTTACGTACAGTGTCATAAACAATAGCAGGTCTGGCATTCCCGATATGAATGTAGTTATAAACGGTTGGTCCGCACACATACATCTTGACCTTTCCTGGTTCAAGCGGGACAAATTCTTCTTTCTTACGTGTCAATGTATTATAAATATTGATTGTCATGATTGTTCTTCCTTTCTGCTCAATGAAGCCAGCTCACCTTTTAGCTTTTCCATTTCTCGTTCCAATTCTTTGAAACGATCGGAAATTGGATCTGGCAAATCTTGATGATTGAGATCACGATTGATTTTCTTTCCATTTTGAACGACGACTCGCCCAGGTATACCGACAACGGTGGAATGGTCTGGTACGTCCTTTAACACGACTGACCCCGCACCAATCTTGGCCCCTTTTCCGACTGTAATGGAACCAAGCACCTTTGCACCTGTCGCAATGAGGGCATCGTCTAAAATGGTCGGGTGCCGCTTTCCCTTTTCTTTCCCTGTTCCCCCTAGTGTCACGCCTTGGAAAACAGTGACGTTGTCTCCAATTTCACATGTTTCCCCAATCACCACTCCCATGCCGTGGTCAATGAAGAAGCGCCTGCCAATGGTTGCCGCAGGGTGAATTTCCACCCCTGTGAAAAACCGGCTGACCTGAGAAATGATCCGCGCAAGAAAGTACAGCTTACGCTTATAAAATGCGTGCGCGATACGATGAGCCCAAATCGCATGAAGCCCTGAATAGGTTAGCACTACTTCAATATAGCTTCTAGCAGCAGGATCTTGATCAAACACAGTATCAATATCTTCTTTCAGCATTTTGAAAAACACATGCTCCCCCCGTTCTTCCCCATCAATCTCTCTTAGGACTTGCTCTCTTTTTTGGACAAATAAAAAACGCCTCTGCCAAATGACAGAGACGTTTTGAAAACGCGGTTCCACTCTGTTTAGAAAGCCCTCATTTTGCAGCCTTCTCAACTTAATCCCATAACGGAGGGTACCGCCCTTGCATACTAACGTACTCGTGTTCCTCAAGGGTCTTGAGGGTGCATTTCCAACGTCTGCCCATAAGTCTCTTTCAGCCGGTGAAGACTCTTTCTGTGATGGACGAAAACATTGTACTTCTCCCTCGCAACGATTTCCTTATATTTGTTTAATGCGGTTTAATACCGTTTCTTTACCTAGTAGTTCAATACTTTGCGGAAGTTCTGGGCCATGCGTTTGTCCTGTGACAGCCACACGAATTGGCATGAATAGTTTCTTGCCTTTATGCCCTGTTTCTTTTTGTACCGCTTTAATAGCAGCCTTGATTTCATCAGGTGTGAAAGACTCAAGCCGTTCAAGCTGACCAGCAAAAGATGCCATGACTTCTGGTACTTGCTCCTCTGCTAAAACTTCCTTTGCCTCTTGATTATACTCAATTTGCTCCTTAAAGAACAACTCTGTTAACTCAACAATTTCTGCTCCATAGCTTAATTGTTCGTGATACAGAGAAATAAGCTTGCGCACCCACGTGTTTTCTTCTTCTGTCAGCTGCTCGCTTACCTTGCCTGCCTTTTGAAGATGCGGAAGTGTTAACGCAACAACCTGATCAAGATCAAGTGCCTTCACGTATTGGTTATTTACCCATTTTAGTTTATGCATATCGAATAGAGCTGGTGACTTAGAAAGTCGGTTTACATCGAAAATGTCGATGAATTGCTCTTTTGTAAACAGTTCTTCTTCGCCCACCGGAGACCATCCAAGTAGTGCAATGAAGTTGAACAGGGCTTCTGGTAAATAGCCCAAGTTTTTATATTGCTCGATGAATTGAATAATGGATTCATCACGCTTACTTAATTTTTTGCGGTTCTCGTTCACAATCAGCGTCATATGTCCGAATAGCGGAACATCCCAGCCAAATGCGTTGAAGATCATGATTTGTTTAGGCGTATTCGAAATGTGATCCTCTCCGCGGAGAATGTGAGTCATTTTCATCAAATGATCATCCACTGCTACAGCGAAGTTATAAGTTGGCGTGCCGTCTTTCTTCACAATGACAAAATCACCGATGCCGTCTGTCTCAAATGAAATATCGCCTTTGACCATGTCGTCAAATTTGATGATTTCTCCTTTTGGCACTCGGAAGCGGATACTTGGCTCTCTTCCTTCAGCGATCAGCTTGTCCTCTTCTTCTTTTGATAAATGGCTGCATTTACCAGAATATCGAGGCATTTCACTGCGGGCGATTTGTGCTTCACGCTCTTCCTCTAGCTCTTCAGCCGTACAATAGCACTTATACGCCAAGTCTTTCTCTAGCAGCTCATCATAATATTTTTTGTAAATCTCATTACGCTCTGATTGTCTGTAAGGACCATAGCCGCCATCTTTATCAATGCTCTCATCCCAATCAATACCGAGCCATTGCAGGTGGCGAAGCTGGCTTTCTTCTCCGCCTTCTACATTACGCTTTTGATCCGTATCTTCGATTCGAATAATAAATTTGCCGCCTTGACTGCGTGCGAACAAATAGTTGAAAAGAGCCGTTCTAGCATTCCCAATATGTAAATGACCAGTTGGACTCGGTGCATAACGAACACGCACTTCATTTCCCATGAGTTTAACTTCCTTTCATCTGCATCATGTTGTCTGACACCAATTTTTTATAAACGTATTTTATCATCAAATCCCATTCTCATCAAAATGGATTTCACTTTTTCTGAAGAAGCACTGTTGCCTGAGAGGCAATTCCTTCGCCTCTTCCTGTAAATCCAAGTTTCTCTGTCGTTGTTGCTTTCACATTCACCTGTGTGACATCTGCCTCAAGCGCTTCTGCAATCTTCTCACACATTGGTTGAATGTAAGGTGCCATTTTGGGCTTTTGCGCCATGATGGTGCAATCAATATTCACAAGTGTGTAGCCTTTTTCCTTTACTAGTGCCCACACATGCTGCAGTAATTTAAAAGAATCCGCATCCTTAAACTCAGGATCTGTGTCTGGGAAATGCCTGCCGATATCTCCTTCAGCAATCGCACCTAGGCAGGCATCTGCCACTGTGTGAAGCAGTACATCAGCGTCTGAATGCCCAAGCAGCCCCTTTTCATATGGGATGGTGACCCCGCCGATAATCAAAGGTCTTCCCTCTGTTAATTGATGTACATCAAAGCCTTGTCCTATTCTCAACATGATCTAGTACCCTCTTTCCGCATCCATAATTGCCTTGGCAACCAATAAATCATCCGGTGTCGTCAGCTTAATATTGGTGTAATCTCCTTGGACAATATACACGTTTTCACCATGTAATTGTTCCACAAGACTGGCGTCGTCTGTTCCAAGAAAGCCGGTCCGCTCCGCATATTCATGCGCCTCTTTTAAAATAGAATGACGAAAAGCTTGTGGGGTCTGGACTGCCCACAAGCTCTGACGTTCAATGGTTTGTTCCACTTTGCCTTCTTGAACGCGCTTGATTGTGTCTTTCACTGGTACCGCTACAACTGCGGAGCCTTTTTCAATCGCCGCTTTAACGAGCAAGTCAATCTGTGTATGCTTAATAAAAGGCCTTGCCCCATCATGAACAAGCACGATGTCTGCATCTTTCACAGCCTTTAATCCTTCGTATACACTTTGCTGACGTTCTTCACCGCCAGTGACAAGTGAAACAGGCGTTTGAAAAGCGTGTACCTTGAGTAGCCTTTCAAAGTCTTGACGCTCCTCTTCATTGATCGCTAGGATCATGCGTTTGCATTGCGAATGAGCGTCAAACACCTTTAGTGTATGAATAATGACCGGCATTCTTTTCAGCTCAATAAAAAGCTTATTGCGGCCGGCCTTCATTCGTTTCCCCTGCCCCGCAGCCGGAATAACTACTTCATAATACATGTTCGTTCTCCCTTTAGAGCGCCTTCTCCAGAAGTTTTGGCTTCGCAAAAATCATTCTTCCAGCAGCAGTCTGCAGCACACTTGTGACGAGCACATCGATGTCTTTTCCAATGTAATTGCGTCCTTCTTCGACCACAATCATCGTACCGTCATCTAAGTAAGCAACACCTTGGTTATGCTCTTTCCCATCTTTAATGACCTGTACCTTCATTTCTTCCCCAGGTAGCACAACCGGTTTCACCGCATTGGCTAGATCATTGATGTTTAACACTGCTACTTTTTGAAGTTCGCATACTTTATTTAAATTAAAATCATTTGTCACAACAACACCTGAAGTTAATTTAGCGAGCTTCACAAGCTTGCTATCAACCTCTTGAATGTCTTCAAAGTCACCTTCGTAAATTTCAACTTTGATATCTAATTCTTTTTGAATACGATTTAAAATATCAAGACCTCTTCGGCCTCTATTTCTCTTTAATACATCAGAAGAGTCTGCAATATGCTGTAATTCCTCGAGCACAAATTGAGGAATGACCATGACACCTTCTAAGAATCCAGTTTGACAAATATCTGCGATTCTTCCATCAATGATAACACTTGTGTCTAAAATTTTCAGCTTTTTATCTTCTATTTCAGGTTCATCATCAGCTGCTCCTTTTTTCTTGGTGACCTTTGCAGATCGGGAGAACAGCCCCATCATTTCATCCTTCTTCTTAAACCCTACCTGAAATCCAAGGTATCCTAAAAAGAAAGCCAGGAAAATCGGAATAATGGTACCAAAAATATGATATGGGATATTGTTTAGCGGGATCACGTTTACAATAAGATATGCTAGAATAAGTCCAAATACTAATCCGAAACTTCCAGATATAAGATCAGGAAGAGGCGCCTTTAATAGAGAATCCTCGATCCATTTCACCCAATTAACCACATAGCCTGTGCACCATTTGCCGATGATAAAGAACACAGCGGCTCCTATTAGTGCTGAAGAGTAAGCATTTGTTATGAAAGGTATGTCCTTTACATTTAACAGCAGAAATAACTCTGGAATGATAAAAATCCCTACAACTGCACCAAAAATGATAAAAAACGCCTGAACGATTCTTTTTAACATACCTTCACCTCCTTTATTTTTCATCTGTCAATCCACCCTCACCTGACATTGATATATGTTTAAGTTTCCTATCATAATCAACAGAAAACAAAAGCATCATTAATATACCCATATTCATCCATTTTTAACCGTGTTTAAGAAAAATTTCTCTCCTTATAGCTGGCGGTCGATATAATGTTTTTCTTGCAGTCTTTTTAATCCTTTTTTTATCTTTTTCGCTCTTACTTCTCCAATTCCTTCTACTTCATCCAAATCTTGTACATCCGCTTCCATAATTCGATCTAACACACCGAACGCTTCAACCACGTTTTCGACGATTGGCATAGGCAGTCTAGGGATTTTGTGAAGCAATCTGTAGCCTCTTGTGTACACATATTCGTCAATATTTGTAGAAGCTGGATAGCCAAGTAACTTGTACAGAATGGAGTCATCTAAAAGCTCAAAGCTAGACATATCTTGGAGCTGTTTAAGCAGAACATATGGATCTTTAATCTTTTCTTTCACATAATCTTTAATAAATAAAGCCGCTTCCTGCTCCATATCCGTAATCAGTTCATTGACTTGCAGACGGATCAAATGTCCTTCTGTTCCGAGCTCTTTGATATACATATTGATTTCATTTTTGATTCTAAGCACCATCTCGTAACGATGCAGCACGGATAATACATCACCAAAGGTCACAAGCTCTTCAAATTCTAGGGCGCTTAGCGCAGAAATGGCGTGATCTAAAATGGTTTTATATTTCTCAAGTGTTTGTATGGCTTGGTTGGCCTTCGTTAAAATAAAGCCAATATCTTTCAGCGTATAACGACGATTCCCTTGGTATAAGGTAATGACGTTCCTCCGTTCAGAAATCGCAATGATTAAGCAGCCTGTCTGCTTCGCTACACGTTCAGCAGTACGGTGCCTCATGCCCGTTTCCGATGAATGGATGGTTGCATCTGGCATCAGCTGTGTATTCGCATACAAGATCTTTTGACCAGAATCGCTTAAAATAATGGCTCCATCCATCTTAGCCAATTCATATAAGTGTGCTGGGGAGAAGGCAGAGTTAATATGAAACCCTCCATCTACAACACTCTTGACTTTGTCGTTATAACCAACAACAATGAGCCCGCCAGTATTGGCCCTCAGGACATTTTCGATCCCAGCCCGAAGAGGTGTCCCTGGTGCCACAAACTGTACGATATCTAAGAGATCGAGTTCTCTCGCTCCTTTTTTCTCTTTTTCCATTTCTATGATCCCCCTAGTGAAATTCGAAGTGCCTCCGCTACATTTTCTACACCGACTAACTCAATCCCTCTCGGCTTTTTCCATCCATCTATATTCGCCTGAGGAATAAACATTCGCTTAAATCCTAGTTTCGCAGCTTCCTGCACACGCTGTTCAATTCTTGATACTCTTCTGACTTCTCCCGTCAGACCGACCTCTCCTATAAAGCAATCCGCTTGATGCGGCGCTGCGTCTTTAAAGCTTGAAGCAATACTGACGGCAATGGCCAAGTCAATCGCCGGTTCGTCAAGCTTCACACCGCCTGCGACCTTTAAATACGCATCTTGGTTTTGCAGCAGCAGTCCGACACGTTTTTCTAAAACCGCCATGAGCAATGACACACGATTATGATCAAGGCCTGTAGCCATTCTCCGTGGATTTCCAAAGCTTGTCGGTGAAATTAATGCTTGTATCTCGACAAGAACAGGTCTTGTTCCTTCCATTGAGGCAACAACACACGATCCAGATACACCTGCCGAACGTTCTTCTAAGAAAATTTCGGATGGGTTTAATACTTCCGTGAGTCCTTCCTCTCTCATTTCAAAAATCCCTAGTTCATTCGTCGAGCCAAATCGGTTTTTCACCGCACGTAAGATACGAAACGTATGATGACGCTCGCCTTCAAAATAAAGAACCGTGTCCACCATATGCTCTAAAAGGCGTGGACCTGCGATCGAGCCTTCTTTGGTCACGTGACCAACGATAAATATTGGAATACCATTTGTCTTGGCAATTTTCATCAGCTGTGCTGTACATTCTCTCACTTGAGATACAGACCCAGGAGCTGACGTAATATCGCTTTGATAAACGGTTTGAATCGAATCCACCACGACAAAAGCGGGTTTCATCTCTTGTATAGCAGACGTTATATACTCCATATCGGTTTCAGCCAAAACATGTAAAGAGGTGCTTTTTATGCCGAGGCGGTCCGCTCTTAGCTTCGTTTGTTTAATGGACTCCTCACCAGATATGTATAATACATTCTGATTTTTGTCTGAGAGCTGTGCTGATACTTGTAATAATAATGTGGACTTCCCAATCCCAGGATCTCCGCCAATGAGAACAAGAGAGCCTTTGACAATTCCACTTCCTAATACTCGGTTAAATTCTTCTAAATTCGTTTTGATTCGGGGTTCATCTGATGTTTCAATTGCAGATATAGGTGAAGGTTTTTGAATGGTTTGAACAGAATGATTAAAAGCGCTTCGACGGTTTGCCGGCTCTTTGCGAACGACCTCTTCTGTCATACTGTTCCACGTGCCGCAGCCTGGACATTTCCCCATCCATTTGGCTGACTCATAACCGCACGATTGGCATATAAATTTTGATTTTGTCTTAGCCATAGATTGAAGAATACAACTCCTTATACTGATCAGAAAATAAGTAAAGGGAGGCATACACTTTACTGGTATGCCTCACACTTTTTTCTTACTATATTAGTTCGTAGCAGCCGTCGTTTTTACGACAATTTCTCCATCTTCCACATCTAATACGATATGTTGACCTTTTTCAATATTACCCTTCAGAAGCTCCTCAGAAAGTCGATCCTCCACATGCTTTTGAATCGCTCTTCTTAACGGGCGCGCACCGTACTCAAGATCTACACCTTCGTCGGCAATCTTCGCTTTTGCTGCTTCCGTCAATTCGATTGAAAGGTCTTGTTCTTTTAATCGTTTCGTCAATTGATCAGACATGAGAGACACGATCTCTTTTAGATGTTTCTTTTCAAGTGAATGGAAGACAATGATTTCATCAATACGGTTGATGAATTCTGGTCTAAATGCACGCTTCAACTCGCCCATCACTTTGCCTTTCATATCCTTGTAATTTTGTCCTTCATCCTGCACATTAAAGCCAACATATTTATTTCGCTTCAATTCACTAGCTCCAACGTTGGATGTCATGATCAAAATCGTATTTCTAAAGTCAACGGTACGCCCTTTAGAATCAGTCAGACGGCCATCTTCTAACACTTGTAGCAAAATGTTGAATACATCTGGATGTGCCTTTTCAATCTCGTCTAAAAGCACAACAGAATAAGGTTTTCTTCTCACTTTTTCAGTCAGTTGACCGCCTTCTTCATAGCCAACATAGCCTGGAGGTGACCCAACAAGTCTAGATGTAGAGTGTTTTTCCATGTATTCAGACATATCAATACGGATCATCGCTTCTTCATCACCGAAAATAGACTCTGCGAGTGCTCTTGCAAGCTCCGTTTTACCAACCCCTGTTGGGCCTAAGAAGATAAAGGAGCCGATTGGACGTTTTGGATCTTTTAGGCCAGCACGCGCACGTCTCACAGCTTTTGCTACAGCGACAACCGCTTCATCCTGCCCGATCACACGAGAATGGAGCAATTGTTCCATATTGAGAAGCTTATCTGTTTCTGTTTGTGCAATTTTTGAAACAGGCACTCCCGTCCAGCTAGAGACAACCATTGCGATATCATCCACTGATACCTCTGAATTCTCCTGTCCTTGCTTTTCTTTCCAAGATTTCTTTGTGACTTCTACTTTTTCACGCAAACGCTGTTCCGTATCGCGAAGAGAAGCTGCTTTTTCAAATTCCTGACTTTGAACAGCAGCATCCTTTTCCTTGCGTACTTCATCGAGCTTTTGCTCTAGTTCTTTTAGGTTAGGCGGTGTTGTGAAAGAACGTAAGCGGACTTTCGAACCTGCCTCATCAATTAAATCAATCGCCTTATCTGGAAGGAAACGATCAGAAATATAACGGTCAGACAGCTTCACCGCCGCCTCAATCGCTTCATCCGTAATGGACACACGGTGATGTGCCTCATAACGATCTCTAAGTCCTCTTAAGATTTGAATACTTTCATCAACAGATGGCTGATCCACTTGAATTGGCTGGAAACGTCGTTCAAGCGCAGCATCCTTTTCAATATATTTACGGTACTCATCTAACGTTGTCGCCCCGATACATTGAAGCTCTCCACGTGCTAAGGATGGTTTGAGAATATTAGATGCGTCAATCGCACCCTCTGCTCCACCAGCACCAATGAGTGTATGAAGCTCATCAATGAAGAGAATGATATTTCCTGCCTGACGAATTTCGTCCATGACTTTTTTCAAACGATCCTCAAATTCACCACGATATTTCGTTCCCGCTACAACGGTTCCCATATCAAGTGTCATCACTCGTTTATCGCGCAGGATTTCAGGCACTTCATTATGAATAATTTGCTGCGCAAGACCTTCAGCGATGGCTGTTTTACCAACACCAGGCTCACCAATCAGCACAGGGTTATTTTTTGTTCTTCTGCTTAGGACCTCAATGACACGCTGAATTTCTTTGCTTCGTCCAATGACAGGGTCCAAACTGTCTTCTTTCGCAATAGCTGTTAAATCCCTTGCCAAGCTATCTAATGTTGGTGTATTTGCATTGCTGTTAGAGCCAGCGGCAGATGCACCTGTTTCATTGCTGCCAAGCAGCTGCAGAACTTGCTGACGTGCTTTATTTAAGCTCACTCCGAGGTTATTTAAAACGCGGGCAGCTACACCCTCTCCCTCGCGAATAAGACCTAATAGAATATGTTCTGTCCCTACATAGGAATGACCTAGCTTTCTTGCTTCATCCATTGAAAGCTCAGTGACCTTCTTCGCTCTAGGCGTATAATGAGGAATAGCTTGAGACACCTCTTGCCCTCTTCCAATCAAGCTTTCGACTTCTTTTTGGATTTTATCTGAAACAAGGCCCAGTGCTTCTAACGCTTTTGCGGCGATGCCCTCACCCTCACGTACTAGACCAAGTAAAATGTGCTCAGTACCAATGTTCTTATGGCCTAGGCGAATGGCTTCTTCTTGTGCAAGTGCTAATACCTTTTGAGCTCTTTCAGTGAATCTTCCAAACATCATATCGTTTCATCCTCCTGTCCATTCCTATGCATTTCTAAACGCAGCCTTTCTCTAATAATCGCTGCTCGTTTTATATCTCGTTCATTTGGCTCCAAAGCTCCTCCTGAGTACTGTTGAAGAAAGCCTGGCTGAGTCAAAATCATGAGTTCATTCAGTATATTACTTGAAAGCCCCTTAATGATACCTAAATCAATTCCAAGGCGCACATCTGACAAACACTTTGCTGTTTCCTTTGATTCAATCATACGACAATTGGACAATATCCCTAAGGAACGGTACACTCTGTCCTCAAGTTCAATTTGAGATGTTTGATATAACGCCTTTCGTGCAGATCGCTCTTGTTCAATGAGCTGAGCGGTCACACTATTTAAGTCGTCTACAATATCTTCTTCTGATTGACCAAGTGTCATTTGATTTGAAATTTGAAAGATGTTCCCTATTGCTTCGCTACCTTCACCATAAATTCCTCTGACTACAAGACCTAATTGATTAATGGCCGGAATAATTCGATTCATTTGTCTTGTGAGGGCTAAAGCTGGTAAATGCATCATGACCGATGCCCTAATACCTGTACCTACATTAGTTGGACAGCTTGTTAAGTATCCCCGCTTTTCAGAAAACGCATAATCCACTTGCTCTTCAATCCAGTCATCTATCTGATTAGCCGCTTTTAATGCATTGGCTAGTTGGAAACCTGGGAATAAGCATTGGATTCGAATATGGTCTTCTTCATTCAGCATCACACTGATTTCCTCATTTTCAGAAAGCAAACAACCGCCAAATCTTGATTCTGCTAAGTTTGGGCTGATCAAATGCTTTTCAACAAGTACTCTCTTTGCTAAAGGCTGCGTTTCATTCATACGAATCAGAACAAAGTTTCCGATGTCCTTCACTTCCTGGCTAGCAAACTTTTGCTCGAATTGCTGGAGGACAGCTTCAGCCTCTTCTTGAGAAAACTGAGTTGGGAAACGAACATGCTCTAGGTTGCGTGCTAGCCGGATTCGACTGCTTAGAACAATGTCACTTTCTGGTCCTTTTTGTTTCATCCATTGACTTAAAGCGTCTTGAATAAAATGCTGGAGCGACATGTTGTTAATCTCCCTCCCTCTGCTGAGATTGTTCATGCTCTAATGCACGAATTTGATCTCGAACTTCCGCTGCCTTTTCGAACTCTTCTTGTTCAATTAACTGTTTCAGCTCTTGCTGCATCATCTCAAGTTTCCGGCGGACATGAAGACTGCCGGCAATCCGTTTAGGCACTTTTCCATTATGGACTGTATTTCCACTATGGACTTTCCGTAAAACAGGGTTCAGATACTGATCAAATGAACGATAGCATTCTGCACAGCCAAAACGGCCTGTTTTTCTGAATTGTTGAAAGGTTAAGCCACACTTAGGACATTGATCCACTTCTCTCGCTTCTTGAAAAATAGAAGATCCCTTATTAGCACTTGTGGTAAAGCTAGGATCAATATTCAATAAACCTGATAATAAGTTGTGAATCGAGAAACCTTGGTTTCCACTCATAGCATATGAATCACTGTTTTCTTTTGCACATTGTTCACATATGTGCATTTCTTGTTTTTCTCCATTTATAACTTTCGTAAAGTGAAAAGTGGCTGGTCTCTCATTGCATTCTTGACAAATCAATCTTTTCACCCGCTTTACTTTAATTTCAAAGCATTTAACATCGCTTTCATCATCCGAGCCCGCAATTCATCTCGTTCAGGTAAATCAATGTGCAAAACAGAACGGTCCATGACACTGATCATCATCTTAGCTTCTCTTTCAGATAAAATGTTATTTTCTACAAGACGCATGATGATATGATCAGAGGCAGCCTGTGATAAACGATGATATATTTGGGAAATAATGTTGTTCAATAAGTCGACTTCATCATTCATTTTGACTTTAATGATGCGGATATAGCCACCGCCGCCACGCTTACTTTCAACGATATAGCCTCTCTCGCTCGTAAAGCGTGTATTGATAACATAGTTAATTTGTGAAGGTACGCATTGAAACTTATCTGCAATTTCATTGCGCTTAATTTCTAATATTTCTCGACCATTCTGATCCAAGACTTCCTTCAAATACTGCTCGATGATATCAGAAATATTTTGTGCCACTCCGCCTCCTCCTCCATTGACTTTGACTATATTTGACTTTAACCTTACTATAAATTTTTTCGATCGATTTTTCAAGATAATCGCTCAACTAAGAATATTATTTCCACATTTATATGGTGTCAAACCTCTCAAAAACACAAAAAAGACCTGTTCCGTATGGAACTGATCCTTAGAAAAGCTTGGCGGCGTCCTACTCTCACAGGGGGAGACCCCCAACTACCATCGGCGCTGAAGAGCTTAACTTCCGTGTTCGGTATGGGAACGGGTGTGACCTCTTCGCTATCGCCACCAAACCTGATGGAGAGAATGTTCTCTCAAAACTAGATAACAATGTTCATGCTTCACATTAGAATATAGGTTAAGTCCTCGATCTATTAGTATCTGTCAGCTCCACGTGTCACCACGCTTCCACCTCAGACCTATCAACCTGAT
>NZ_PVWX01000007.1:0-55619 GCF_003004375.1 Bacillus sp. LNXM12-1
ATCAGGTTGATAGGTCTGAGGTGGAAGCGTGGTGACACGTGGAGCTGACAGATACTAATAGATCGAGGACTTAACCTATATTCTAATGTGAAGCATGAACATTGTTATCTAGTTTTGAGAGAACATTCTCTCCATCAGGTTTGGTGGCGATAGCGAAGAGGTCACACCCGTTCCCATACCGAACACGGAAGTTAAGCTCTTCAGCGCCGATGGTAGTTGGGGGTTTCCCCCTGTGAGAGTAGGACGCCGCCAAGCTTTTCTAAGGATCAGTTCCATACGGAACTGGTCTTTTTTGTTTTTTAAGAAAAGGAACAAACACCCGATCTGACATGGATACATATACTAAACTACCATCTAAAACATTCTTAATTTTGTATACAATTGAAAGCGCTAGGGCATACTGAAGCTATAAGTGGAGGTGTCACAATGAGCAAAAAAGAGCGAGAAGCGATTTGTTTGATTTGTGAAGAGAAAAAGACAAAGGGAATTTATTTATATCATCAGTTTTTGTGCCGAGACTGTGAGCGAAAGTTAATTTCTACATCGACCTCGGATCCTAGCTATTCCGATTATGTGAGAAAGCTTAAAAATCTTCATACGCCGCCTTTGTATTCATAGACCACTAGATGGTCTTTTTTTATGAGCTATAAAGGATTGGTCTTGTTTTTTGGAACTTAGTTTGGACATCATCCGTAATTCATAATAAGATAAACAGAGAGCCTGATTATTCATAGGAGTCGATGAACATGAAATCAATTTTTTATACATTTATATGGGCCATCCTCTCTACTTTTTTTTCGGTTGTGATTTTAACCGTCAGTATAGGGGTTTTCCATCATCATGCTGGATTATCGATACTGTATGCGATGATTGGATGGGGTGTGATGTTTGTAGGGGGCAGATGGACTGCTTTCCAATTGTTTTTAAAGAAACACGGACTGTCTCGTAGTGATTATGTATATATCAAACAGCATTTAAAAGAAGCAGGGCAAAAGCTCGTGCGTTTAAAAAAAGCTTTATTTGCTGTGAAAAACGTACAAACGATCAAACATAATTATGAAGTTCTTCGGCTTGCACGACGAATCTATACAATAACAAAAAAAGAGCCAAATCGATTTTATGATGCACAGCGTTTTTATTTCGAAAGCTTGGATTCTGTCGTTGAACTAACTGAGAAATATGCACTATTGTATAATCAGCCTAATCGTAGTCATGAGCTGGAAATGACATTGAGCCAAACCCGAGTGACATTGACAGAGCTGCAAAAGCAATTGACCAATGATTTGCAGCAAGTTTTAGGAAGAGACATAGAAGCTCTTCATATTGAGCTTGAAGTAGCAGATAAAATGATGAAGAAATAGATGAAAGGAGTCAAACTCGATGAAACCGGAAGATCACGCCACACCATCACCTGCCTCCACTACAGATCTTCAGTTTCGGGTGTTTGATACCTTATCTGATGAGGAGAAAAAAGAAGCCGTGCAGCGTGCTAAGCAGATCCCTGACAATCCGCAAAAACTGCTTTTCTATGGTACACGTGTGCAGGAACGACTATTGGAACAATCACAACAGATGATGAAATATGTTGAGAAAAAAGATATCGATCAAATAGGAGACGTGCTTGAGACCTTTTTGCAGCAGCTGCATGTAGTGGAGCCTGAGGATTTACTGCCAAAGAAACAGGGCATTTTTTTAAAATGGTTTCAACGGGATAAACGATCTACTCAGGAGATCATATCGCGTTTTCAACATGCAAAATCACAGATCGAGAGATTGTCAGCAAGACTTCGTTATGCAAGAGGCGTATTAATCTCGGACCATATGTTATTAGAGCGTTTATTTGAAGAAAATCAAACTTATTTTCAAGAGATGACGCTGCAGGTCGCAGCAGTTGAAGCGAAAATGACAACGTTAGAGCAGCGGCCTATTTCAGAAACGCAACTTTCTGTTGACCGGACAATAGAGGAGCAATTGATGAGTCAAGAAGTCAATGAGGAAGAGTATGTGGAGAGACTAAAGGAACGAAAGTATGATTTGCTGTTAAGCCGGCAAATTGCATTGCAATGTAATGCTCAAATTCGGATGATCCAGCATACGAATCATACTTTGGCCAATCATATTCAATCAACTGTTTCTGCGTCTATTCCACTATGGATCAACCAAATGTCGATTGCGTTAACGCATATTCAGCAGCGGGCTAATTCAGCTCTTGAGAACCGAATCCAAAAAACATATGAAAAGGTATCGAAGCAGCAGGGACAGCTTCTTGAAGAGGTATCTTTTGCTCCTATAGATACGTTGAAAAAGGTCCAACGTCAATTAGCTGAAACATTACAGGAAACGTTACAGGTGAAAGAGCATGGAAGCCAAGAGCGAGCTCAATTGAAAAGCAGTATGTATGAGGCAGAGCAGCAGCTGGCGAATCCAATAAAGGAATGAGAAACCATCTTTCGGTTCACTTGTTTGAACGTTATAATAGACTTAAGATATCGTTAAAGTGAAAAGGGTCGATTTGTTTGAGAACACCTTTATATACAGCATTAGCACAGCATGCGGAAAAGAAGCCTTATTCTTTTCACGTTCCAGGACATCACAATGGAGATGTCTTTTTTGATGAGGCGCGGTCCCACTATGCTTCAATCCTTCAGCTGGATGTGACGGAGCTTGAAGGTCTAGATGATCTCCATCACCCGACTGGTGTGATTCAAGAGGCAGAAAATTTATTGACTAAGCTATATGGTTCAGATCAAAGCTTTTTCCTTGTAAATGGCACAACAGTCGGAAATTTGGCGATGGTGATGGCGGCATGCCGCACGGGAGACGAGATTTTTGTCCAGCGTAATTGCCATAAGTCTGTCTTCCATGCGATCGAGCTTGCAGGGGCAACGCCTATTCTGGTAGACGCTGAGATAGACCCACACTTGCATGTTCCAACACATGTGACGGATGATACAGTCAGAAAAGCCATAGCAAGACATCCTAATTGCCGAGCAATCGTTTTGACTTATCCGAACTACTATGGACATGCAGCTGATTTATCAAAGCTGATTCACATGTGTCATGAAGCAGGTGTGGTTGTTTTGGTTGATGAGGCTCATGGCGCGCATTTTGTATTAGGCGGCGCATTTCCTCCATCTGCTCTTTCCTATGGAGCGGACGTGGTGGTACAATCAGCACATAAAACCCTTCCGGCAATGACGATGGGTTCCTATCTTCATCTTCAAGGGGACCGAATCGATGCGAAGCGTTTGAAAACATTTCTCACGATGCTTCAAAGCAGTTCGCCGTCTTATCCAATTATGGCCTCATTAGATGTGGCGAGGGCTTATGTCGAGGAGATCAAAGGAAAAGGGACATTGGATGTAATCATGAAAGAACTGACAGAGCTGAAAGATCAGTTCAACCGTCTGACTCATCTTGAAGTGGTTGAGCCTGACTCGCTGCTTTCCGATCCATTAAAATGCGTCATTCGATCAACAAAAGGACTGACTGGTTACGAACTAAAACGGGTGCTTGAATCAGTGGATGTTCATCCAGAGCTTGCGGACGAACATCAGGTTTTACTTATTCTTAGCTTAGAACAGAGGAAGGACGTTCCTTTCAAGCGGATCGAGCAGGCTCTTAAGCAAAGTGATTCATTGATCAAAGGAAAAAAACATATCCAAAATGAGACGTTATCTATTGAGACTGATGAGCAAAATCAAGACATAGAGGCTGTCCCATTTGAACATGCAGCAGGCCGGATGAGTGCAGAATCAATTATTCCCTATCCGCCTGGTATTCCTTTGATGATTAAGGGAGAGCGTATTGAGATAGATCAAATTGAGGCGTTAAGCCGTTTGCTTGGACATCAGGTTCATGTTCAAGCAAGTCAGGTCATTCATCAGAGAAAATTATATGTTTATATAGAAGAGGAGACACTATGAGCGGTATGTTTATTACGTTTGAAGGGCCAGAGGGCGCCGGAAAAACGACAGTGATTCGAAAAGTGTACGAAGAAATGGAACGTCAAGGATATGCAGTCATGGCGACACGTGAGCCGGGAGGCATTGAGATTGCTGAGCAGATTCGTGAAGTCATTTTAAATGAAAAAAACACGAAAATGGATGCGAAAACAGAGGCATTGCTGTATGCAGCAGCGAGAAGGCAGCATTTGGCTGAAAAGGTAGAACCGGCATTGCAGCGCGGAGACACAGTCTTATGTGATCGTTTTGTTGATAGCTCTCTCGCTTATCAAGGCTATGCGAGAGGGCTTGGAATTGACCAAGTCAGATCAATTAACGACTTTGCTATTGATGGTACGATGCCGCAAATGACCATTTATTTTTCCATTACACCTGAAGAAGGGTTAAAACGAATTCACGCCAATCAAGGAAGAGAAAAAAACAGATTAGACATGGAGACGCTGAATTTCCACCAGTTGGTCAGAGAAGGCTATGAACTGCTTATTGCGCAATCGCCAGAACGATTCCGTGTAGTAGATGCGTCTCAGCCGATACAGGATGTCTATGAAGAAGTACTTCGGGTGATTCAGGACACATTAAAGAAAAATCAAATATGACCTCATTCCCAATCGTTGTTATAATATAGAGGAAGACATCGGCATGTCACCTGTGCCTAAAACAAAGGAGGCCAATCAAATGAAATTAATTGTTGCCGTTGTACAGGACCAAGATAGCAGCAAGTTGTTGAAAATATTGACTGAACATCATTTCGGCGTGACAAAATTAGCTTCAACTGGTGGGTTTTTAAAGTCTGGGAATACGACTTTTATCATTGGTTGTGATGATGTCCGAGTGGATAAAGCATTACAGCTTATAAAAGAAAATTGCCGCAAACGTGATCAAATGATTGCACCTGTATCTCCAATGGGTGGTAACGCAGATTCATATGTACCATACCCTGTTGAGGTTGAAGTTGGTGGAGCTACTGTCTTTATTCTGCCAGTTGAACAATTTCATCAATTCTAAGGATGGGTTGCTGTGAAAATTAATCAAGATATGCGGCTGCTTTTAGAAAAGCGTGAACTCCAAGGCATTAAAGGAAGCCAAACATCTGCCTCCTTTAAAGCATCGATGGAGACGCAAAGCGGCAAAATGCGCTTAGAGCAGCTGACGGTTATGCTGAGTGATATCGAAGTGTTCGGTAAAAAGCTGACAAAGTCACGAAACCTAAAGGACTTGGCAAGGTTTAAAGGGCTTGTGAAGCGCTTTGTAAAAGAGACAGTCGATAATGGATTCAATATAGAAACATCAAGGAGCTTTGACATTTATGGCAACACGCGTACACTCGCTTTAGTCAAAGCATTAGATGAAAAGCTGATTGAATTAACAGAGGATATGATGGACCAAGAGAAACCTTCTATTGATTTGCTTGAACGTATTGGAGAAATAAAAGGTTTATTGATTAACCTTTACACATAGAGAGTGATAACATGGCAATTAGCTGGGATGACATGAATGATTTGCAGCCGCGCGTCATGCGGCTGATTTTTAATAGTATTGATAAAGACCGACTTGCGCATGCCTACTTATTTGAAGGAAAAAAAGGGACGGGAAAGCTGGATGCTGCGATGCTTTTGGCTAAGAGCTTTTTTTGCTTGAAAGCAGGAGTGAAACCATGTGAATCCTGCCAAAACTGCAAAAGGATTGAGTCAGGAAACCATCCCGATTTACATCTCGTGCAGCCTGATGGTCAATCGATTAAGAAAGCGCAAGTGCAGGCATTGCAAGAGGAATTTACAAAAGCAGGTGTGGAATCTCACCGAAAAATGTATATCATTCTTCATGCGGACAAAATGACGGTCAATGCCGCGAACAGTTTATTGAAGTTCCTAGAGGAGCCTAACCGGGAAACGATGGCAATTTTAATCACTGAGCAATCGCATAAAATGCTGGATACGATTATTTCAAGATGTCAGATGCTTAGCTTTCAGCCGCTGCAGCCGCAATCCTTGGAGCAGCAGCTATTACAAGAAGGCGTATCTCAGCATCTTGCAAGGCTTTTGTCGAATTTAACCAACAATTTAGCAGAAGCACTCGAATTAAGTCGAAATGATCAGTTTGCAGAGTCTAGAGCGAAAGTGATAAAATTGTATGAAGTCTTACACCAGCGAAAAGAACATGCATTTTTTTATATACAAGATCAATGGATGCCTTTTTTCAAAGAGAAAGACCTTCAAGAAACAGGTCTGGATATGCTTTTATTTATATATCGTGATGTATTGTCGATTCAAATAGGAAATGAAGATAAAGTCATTTATCAAGACTTATTCCAGACAATGAAGCAGCACGCGCTGCATTCCACACAGCAGATGGTGACGAACCAGATCCTTGCTGTATTAGAAGCGAAAAAGAGACTTCAATCCAACGTGAATGCCCAAGGGCTGATGGAGCAATTGGTGTTGATGTTGCAGGAGGGATAAGTTTGTACAACGTAATTGGTGTTCGTTTTAAAAAAGCGGGCAAAATCTATTATTTCGATCCTAATGGATTTCATATAGAAAATGATAGTTGTGTCATTGTAGAGACGGTCAGAGGAGTTGAGTACGGACAAGTGGTCATCGCTAATAAAAAAGTAGATGAACACGATGTCGTTCTTCCTCTGCGTAAGGTGATTCGTGTAGCAGACGAACGAGACCGGCTCATCGTTGAGGAAAACAAAGAAGCAGCGATGACAGCCTTTGATACATGTCTTCAGAAGGTAAGTGAACACGGGCTAGAAATGAAGCTGGTCGATGTTGAATTTACATTTGACCGAAACAAGGTCATCTTCTACTTCACAGCGGATGGCAGAGTAGATTTCCGCGAGCTAGTGAAAGATCTTGCTTCAATTTTCAAGACGAGAATTGAACTTCGCCAGATTGGTGTAAGAGACGAGGCAAAAATGCTGGGCGGCATAGGTCCTTGCGGGCGAATGCTTTGCTGTTCGACATTCTTAGGAGACTTTGAACCAGTATCCATTAAGATGGCAAAAGACCAAAACCTGTCGCTAAATCCTACAAAAATTTCAGGGCTTTGCGGCCGTTTGATGTGCTGCTTGAAATATGAGAATGATGAGTATGAAACAGCGAAAGAACAATTGCCCGATATCGGTGAAACGATTCAGACATCTAGTGGCTCTGCAAAGGTAGTAGGGCTCAACATTTTAGAACGAATTTTGCAAGTTGAATTAACCGGGCAAGAAAAAGTGATAGAATATACGTGGGAAGAATTATTACAAGAAGGCGTTGTATCTGCACAAACAACTGAGTAACGAGGTGTGCCACCTTGGATAAAAAGGAACTATTTGATACGGTGATCAATTTAGAAGAACAAATCGGTTCTCTTTATCGCCAGTTAGGTGATTTGAAAAATCATATCGGTGAAGTGATTGAAGAAAATCATCAGCTGCAGATGGAGAATCAGCACTTGCGTGAACGTCTGGATCAGTCTGATCGGGACAAATCGTCTGAGACAGAGAATGATTCTGCTCAGAAGCCAGGTCATTCTGATATAGGAGAAGGTCATGATAACCTGGCTCGGTTATATCAGGAGGGCTTCCATATTTGTAATGTACATTATGGGAGCATTCGTAAAGAGGGAGACTGTTTGTTCTGTCTGTCATTTTTAAATAAAAAATGAGAAAAGGCTTCCGCTGAATCGGAAGCCTTTTTCACAGGAAAAGAAAGGATACATCATGGTTTCGTTAAGAGAAGATGAACGATTAGATTACTTGCTCGCCGAAGATATGAAGATTATTCAAAGTAAAACGGTTTTCGCCTTTTCATTGGACGCAGTATTATTAGCGAAATTTGCGTATGTGCCAATCCAAAAAGGAGAGATCATTGATCTTTGTACGGGAAATGGCATTGTGCCATTGCTGCTTTCGACTCGATCTAAGGCCTCCATTACTGGGGTCGAAATTCAAGAACGGCTGTTTGATATGGCAAAAAGAAGTGTGGCGTATAATCAACTTGAAAAGCAAATTAAATTGATTCATGGTGATTTGAATGATATGCCAGCACGCTACGGCAACCACAAAGTAGATGTCATCACATGTAATCCGCCATATTTTAAGACACCTTCTAAGGAAGAAATGAATGAAAATGAATACTTGGCAATTGCTCGGCATGAAATCCATTGTACATTAGAAGATGTCATTCGCGTTTCTTCCACGCTGCTGAAGCAAGGAGGTAAACTGGCGATGGTTCATCGGCCGGGTCGGCTGCTTGAGATTGTGGAATTGATGAAGAAGTACCGAATTGAGCCAAAACGAATTCAATTTGTTTATCCCAAACAGGGGAAAGAAGCCAATACCATCTTAGTAGAGGGTATAAAAGATGGAAAACCAGATCTGAAAATTCTCCCGCCTCTTTTTGTTTATGGAGATGATCAAGAGTATACAGAAGAAATCAGGACGATACTGTATGGAGAAGCATAATCATTACTTCTATGTATTGAAATGTGCAGATGGCAGCCTGTATGCAGGTTATACAAATGATTTGCAAAAAAGACTGACGATCCACAATAGTGGAAAGGGAGCAAAGTATACAAGAGCAAGACGGCCGGTTGAGCTGTATTATCATGAATGTTTTTCAACCAAAAGAGAAGCCATGCAGCAAGAATATCGTTTCAAAACGTGGACACGGAAAAAGAAAGACCTTTATATAGAAGAAATGCGTTTAGAAAAGGAGGCGGCACATGAAAACACAGAAAAGCTTTGATGGTCAATCAGATATGGGCATTCTGTATCTCGTCCCAACCCCAATTGGCAATTTAGAAGATATGACGTTTCGAGCCATACAAACATTAAAAGATGTAGACTATATTGCCGCAGAAGATACAAGACAAACGAAAAAACTTTGTCATGTCTATGAAATTGATACGCCATTAACGAGTTATCATGAGCATAACAAAGACAGCAGCGGCCACAAGTTAATCGAATGGTTAAAAGAAGGAAAAAACATCGCACTCGTGAGCGATGCTGGTTTACCGACGATCTCAGATCCAGGTGCTGAAGTGGTTCGAGACTTTACTAATATTGGCGGCTATGTCGTTCCGTTACCTGGAGCAAATGCTGCACTTACAGCACTCATTGCATCAGGGATTACACCTCAGCCATTTTTCTTTTATGGTTTTCTTGACCGACAAAAAAAGGAAAAGAAAAAACAGCTCGAAGCTTTGAAGAAGCGTCAAGAAACAATCATTTTCTATGAAGCGCCCCATCGATTAAAAGAAACGCTGACTTTGATGAAGGAAGTGTGGGGCAACCGGAATATCGCCATTACGAGAGAACTAACGAAAAAATTTGAAGAGTTTATTCGTGGAGATTTAGAGTCTGTGCTGACATGGGCCGCAGAGCATCAAATCCGGGGTGAATTCTGTCTTGTCGTACAAGGTAATGATCAAGATGAAGAAGAGCTAAATGAAGATGTCTGGTGGAAGTCCTTATCTGAAAAGGAACACGTGATCCATTACATAGAAGAAGGATTAACGTCGAAGGAAGCCATTAAACGTACAGCCGTCGAACGTGGTGTACCAAAGCGCATGATATACGATGCCTATCATATTGAACAATAAAGAAAGGTTCTTGCAAACGGTGCAAGAACCTTTTTTATATCAAACTTATTTTTGTGATTGAAGTTGGTTTTGGATTTCGTTAATGATTTGCTCTGCACCTTCACGGCTAAGAACTAATTTACCATTAGCAAGTTTAAGGTTATCGTCTGATACTTCACCTGTAACTTGGCAAGTCATGTTTGGTTTATATTTTTTTAGGATAATTTTTTCATCATCAACATAAATTTCCAAAGCGTCTTTTTCAGCGATTCCTAGAGTACGGCGAAGTTCGATTGGAATCACCACGCGTCCTAATTCGTCAACTTTACGTACAATACCTGTAGATTTCATCTTCATTCTCCTCCCAAAGAGTTCTTATTCTTAATATAATATTATCTTCGTCATTATTCGACAAATTCCTTACATTCATAGCATAACAAGGTTTCCATAAATCGTCAATCATTTTGTTTACTATTGTTTGTAAAATATGACTCTTAAAGTCAAAAGACCTTGAAACTATTGATTTATAAGGATTTCTCGGGTTTTTTCTATGAAAATATGAGAAATGACGAGTTCAGATTAACAAGACTTTTGCCCTAAATTAGACAATTGTAAATCTGGAAATAGATTTCATACGACAATATTCGACAAAATGTCGACAGGTTTGTCGTTTTTTTCGAAAAACTCATCTTTTTCGATCATTTCATCTTGTTCTATGTATATATGCTTGATCTTAAAGGCTAAGATGGTATCATAGAGAAAGCACAAGTGCAAAATTTAATGAATTGATCTAACACATTTTCATGTAATGATGATAACCGCTCTCGTCCATTGGGCGGGAGTTTTTGACATTTACACACATGCAGGAGGTTCCGACATGCCGGAAAAGAAAAAAACGTTTTATCTGACAACACCTATTTACTATCCGAGCGGAAAATTACATATTGGACATGCTTATACGACAGTAGCAGGGGATGCTATGGCTCGTTATAAACGTCTTCAAGGCTATGATGTGATGTATTTAACGGGTACAGATGAGCACGGACAAAAAATTCAGCAAAAAGCTGAAGAACAAAATATTACACCGATCGAGTATTTAGATCCGGTCGTAGCAGACATTCAATCATTATGGAAGAAACTCGACATTTCGAATGATGATTTCATCCGTACAACAGAAAAAAGACATACGAAAATCATCGAGCAAGTGTTTCAAAAGCTGCTTGATCAAGGTGATATTTATTTAGATCAATATGAAGGCTGGTACAGTATTCCTGATGAGACATTCTATACGGAAACACAGCTTGTGGATGTTGAGCGGAATGAAAAAGGAGAAGTCATTGGCGGGAAAAGCCCTGACAGCGGACATCCTGTCGAATTAATTAAAGAGGAATCATATTTCTTCCGTATGAGTAAGTACGCGGATCGTTTACTAGACTATTATGAGAAGAATCCAACGTTCATTCAGCCTGAATCAAGAAAAAATGAAATGATCAATAACTTCATTAAACCAGGTTTAGAGGATTTGGCTGTATCAAGAACAACCTTTGATTGGGGAATTAAAGTTCCTAACAATCCAAAACACGTCATCTATGTATGGATTGATGCGTTATTCAACTATTTAACTGCGATTGGCTACGGAACTGATCAGGATGAAAAATATAAAAAATATTGGCCTGCTAACGTGCATCTCGTAGGGAAAGAAATTGTACGCTTCCATACGATTTATTGGCCAATTATGCTGATGGCACTAGATCTGCCGCTACCGAAACAAATTTTCGCACACGGCTGGCTGCTGATGAAAGATGGGAAGATGTCTAAATCAAAAGGGAACGTAGTAGATCCCGTCACATTAATTGATCGCTATGGCCTTGATGCCCTTCGTTATTACCTCCTTCGTGAAGTACCATTTGGTGCGGATGGTGTGTTTACACCAGAAGGATTCGTGGAACGTGTAAACTATGACCTTGCCAATGATTTAGGTAACTTGCTTAACCGTACAGTTGCGATGGTACAAAAATATTTTGACGGTACATTAAGCAGCTATAAGGGTCCAGTTAATGAGTTTGATGAGGAACTTAAAGCGGTAGCTGAGCAAACAGTCAAAGCCTATGAAGAAGCGATGGAAAACCTTGAATTCTCGGTGGCTCTTTCAAATGTTTGGACATTAATCAGCAGAACCAATAAATATATTGACCAGACAGCTCCATGGGTGTTGGCAAAGGATGAAACAAAACGAAAAGAGCTGCATTCTGTCATGTATCATTTAGCAGAATCACTGCGCATCACAGCGGTGCTCTTAACGCCATTCCTAACGAAAACACCTGAGAAAATCTTCTTCCAGCTTGGCATTGAAGAAGAGAAGCTTAAAAGCTGGGATAGCATTCTATCTTTTGGTGCCATTCAACAAGCGACGGTACAAAAAGGAGAGCCTTTGTTCCCTCGTTTAGAGGTTGAAGAAGAAGTAGCGTATATTAAAGAGAAAATGCAGGGAAGTGCACCAAAGGAAGAAGAGAAAGTAGAAATAGAAGAAACGGAATTACCTGAGCTTGGAGCAGAAATTGCATTTGATGATTTCTCAAAAGTTGATCTTCGAGTAGCACAGGTACTGGAAGCAGCCCCAGTGAAAAAAGCGGATCGTCTCTTAAAGCTTCAGCTTGATTTTGGATTTGAAAAAAGACAAATTGTTTCAGGGATTGCCAAGCATTATCAACCTGAGGAATTAGTGGGGAAAAAGCTCGTTTGCGTAGCGAATCTCACACCAGTCAAACTCAGAGGGGAAATTTCCCAGGGAATGATTTTAACTGGAGAAACTGATGGGAAATTGCAGGTTCTTGAAGTAGACCGATCTCTAGCAAATGGAACAAAAATTTTATAAATCAACAAAAGGTGTTCCACGTGTAACATTTCGTCGAACACCTTTTGTTTTTTAGAAGAATTGTCGAAAGGAGCAATCAACGATGTTATTTGATACACATGCCCATTTAAATGCTGAACAATATAATGAAGACTTAGAGCAGGTGATCGAAAGAGCGAAAAGTGAAAAAGTCGAAAAAATCGTGGTGGTAGGGTTTGACCGCCCGACAATTACAAGAGCAATGGAATTAATTGAAGAGTATGATTTCATCTATGCAGCCATTGGCTGGCATCCAGTCGATGCCATTGATATGACAGATGAGGATTTGCTGTGGATCAAAGAATTATCTCAACATGAAAAAGTCGTTGCGATTGGAGAAATGGGTCTGGATTACTATTGGGACAAGTCGCCAAAAGATGTACAAAAGGAAGTCTTTAGACGTCAAATTGCTCTTGCGAAGGAAGTGAATCTTCCAATCATTATTCATAATCGTGACGCAACGGAAGATGTCGTGACGATCTTAAAGGAAGAGGGAGCGGCTGATGTTGGAGGGATTATGCATTGCTTTACGGGCAGCCTAGAAATCGCAAAAGCGTGTATGGATATGAACTTTTATATTTCATTCGGTGGACCCGTGACATTTAAAAATGCCAAAAAACCGAAGGAAGTTGTCAAGGACATACCAAGTGACCGGCTTTTAATTGAAACAGACTGCCCTTACTTAACGCCAGCGCCATTTAGAGGGAAACGTAACGAGCCAAGTTATGTGAAATATATCGCAGAACAGATCGCGGAGTTACGAGAAACAAGCTTTGAAGAGCTTGCTGAATTGACCACAAAAAATGCGAAAAAAGTTTTCGGTATAAACTGACAGTATATGATGTCAATCCTTGTTTAAGCTTGTCCAATTGTGAAACATAACGAAAATGTTCTACACGTTTGCGCCTCCTCATAGGATAAGTTGTCGATAAGTCTTTCTTCCCTTCCTTCCATCAATCTCCCATAATAGGGTTACAATCGAGCATTTTTGTACAGTGGGAGGAAGGGTTGACAGGTTTTGAGATACTCTATATAATCTCTCCGAGGAGAAGGAGGCGTTTTTCATCGTACAAAAAATGAAAAATCTGTTTTCTGTTAAGCTAGGAAAAGGCAAGGTTTTATTACTAGTTGTTTGCTTGCTTTTAGCTGGAACTGGGACGGCTTACGGTGCGCATGAGCTCACTAAGCAGTCTATTACCATTTCAATCAATGGTAAAGAGAAGACAATTCGTACACATGAAGAGACAGTAGCACAGCTGCTTTCAGACCTTGGAATAAAGACCAGGGCGGAGGATCATATCTCTCCAAGTCTAAATACAAAAATTGAAGACAACATGAACATTGTGTATGATGCGGCTATACCGGTTCATCTGACCCTAGATGGGAAAGAGAAAACGATATGGACAACAGATCAGACGGTTGGAGCATTATTGAAGAATGAGAAGATAGATATTGGGAAGCACGATCAAGTAACTCCAGGAAAGAATGACAAGATTAAAAAGGATATGAATCTTGTGGTTCAGCAGGCCTTCCAGGTCAGCGTAAATGATGGAGGAAAAGATAAAAAGGTGTGGACCACTTCGACTACGGTCGCTGACTTTTTAAAGCAACAAGAGCTGAGGCTCAAGAAGCACGATAAGATCAAGCCTGCGTTACATAGTAACCTTTCTAAAAAGAGCGCAGATATAAAGATCACTCGGGTGGAAAAAGTCACCGATGTAGTGGAAGAGAAAATTGCTTTTGATACCAAACATAAAAAGGATCGTTCTCTTGAAAAAGGAAAAGAGAAGGTGCTTAAAAAAGGTGAAGAAGGTAAATTGAAGAAGCACTATGCCATTGTGAAAGAAAACGGCAAAGTGGTGTCTAAAGAATTGATTAAAGAAGTGACTGAAAAAGATAGCAAGGATCGTTTAGTGGCTATTGGTACACAAGTGTCCAATAAAGAGCCTAAAGCGACACCTGCCGTTTCAAGAAGCAATGAATCGTCTGGAAAAGAATTTTATGTGGCGTCGACAGCCTATACAGCGAGCTGTGCTGGATGTACGGGCAGAACGTCAACAGGCTTTGATTTAAAAGCAAATCCGGGTGCAAAGGTTATAGCAGTAGATCCGAGTGTCATTCCGCTAGGCTCTAAAGTGTATGTGGAAGGCTATGGATATGCCGTTGCATCAGACACTGGATCTGCTATAAAAGGGAATAAAATCGATGTGTTCGTCCCAAATAAGTCGGCAGCTTATCAATGGGGAAATAAACGAGTGAAAATTAGAGTACTCAAATAAACACATCAAATCATTTATATGAACAGAGGGCTTTGCGCACCCTCTGTTTTTTTGGTTATAATAGAAGCACTGTTTTCTAATTAATTAGACGCAAAAACAGCATGAAAGGTTTCATTTTTTAACCAAAAATTGTTTATTGTTTTTGCAAGCGGAGGAATACATGAAAATCAAAGAAATCATTGTGGTGGAAGGTCGTGATGACACTGCCAGAGTGAAGATGGCAGTTGATGCAGATACGATCGAAACAAACGGATCAGCTATTGGTGATACAGTTATTCAACAAGTGCGTCTTGCTCAGGAGACGAGAGGGGTCATTATTTTAACTGATCCTGATTTCCCTGGTGAGAAGATCCGGAAAACCATCGCAGAAGCGGTTCCTGGCTGTAAGCACGCATTTTTGCCAAAACATCTTGCGAAGGCGAAGCGAGACAAAGGAATTGGTGTCGAGCATGCTTCCTTGGACAGTATTCGAGAATGCCTAGCCCATGTCCATGAGGAAATGGAAGAATCGGAAAGTGACATTACATTAGATGACTTATTTGACGCAGGCCTTATCGGAGGAGAAGCATCGAAACGCCGCCGCGAACGACTAGGTATGCTTTTAAATATAGGATATACCAATGCGAAGCAGCTGCAAAAGCGCCTTCACATGTTCCAAATAACCAAACATGATTTTATTGCGGCCTTAAAGACCGTCATGCAGGAGGAAGCCGATGAATAAAGATATTGCGACACCCATCAGAACGAAGGAAATACTGAAGAAATACGGTTTCTCTTTTAAAAAGAGCTTAGGGCAGAACTTTTTAATTGATACAAATATACTCGATCGTATTGTCGATCACGCAGAGGTGACGGATGAGACCGGCGTGATTGAGATTGGGCCTGGTATCGGTGCATTGACCGAGCAGCTCGCTAAGCGTGCAAAGAAAGTCACCGCTTTTGAAATCGATCAGCGTTTATTGCCCATTTTAAACGATACACTCTCTCCATATGATAATGTCACGATCATTCATCAAGACGTATTAAAGGCGGATGTGAGGAAGGTCATCGAGGAAAATTTTGCTGACTGTAAAGAAGTGATGGTTGTCGCCAACCTTCCATATTACGTGACGACACCGATTATTATGAAGCTGCTTGAAGAAAACCTTCCATTGAAAGGGATTGTCGTCATGCTGCAAAAAGAAGTAGCAGATCGTATGGCAGCAGTCCCTTCATCAAAGGAATACAATTCGCTGTCTATCGCAGTTCAATACTATACGGAAGCGAAAACAGTAATGGTTGTGCCTAAAACGGTTTTTGTTCCACAGCCTAATGTGGATTCGGCTGTGATTAAACTAACCGTTCGTGAAACGCCTGCTGTCTCAGTAGAAAATGATGCGTTTTTCTTTCAATTGATCCGTGCGAGCTTTGGTCAGCGCCGAAAAACATTGATGAATAATCTCATGAACAATTTACCTGATGGAAAAAAACATAAAGCCATCATCGAAGAAGCACTTCAAACAGCAGACATTGATGGAAAGCGCCGCGGCGAGTCATTATCCATTGAGGAATTTGCCCGTTTGTCGAATGTTTTACAAAAAGCCCTGTTTTAAGGGCTTTTTTTGTTTTTCACCACTTCGCTTGTTCGGGCATAGGCTAGAAAGAACAGCACATATGAAAGACGAACATATTTAGTGCAAGACGATACCAACAGGATATGAGCCTGATTGTGGAGTGAAAAGCATGCAATTTCAAATAGGAGATATGGTGACAAGGGCATCCTATCAAATGGATATTTTGTTTCGAATCATTCGAATTGATGAGACCGATCAGCACGAAGCCACCGCCATATTGCATGGGAATGAAGTGAGGTTGATTGCTGATGCCAAGTTGTCAGATCTCGTCAAGGTTCAAAAAGAGGAACAGCTGACTAGAGAGAAAAATGACGAACGAAAAATCAATGAATCGCTTGACTTACTTAGACAGGATTATCAGCTGCTGCGGGAAAAACAAGAGTATTATACTTCTGGACAATATCAGCATCAAGAGCAGTATTTTCACATGCCTGGAAAGGTCCTTCATTTAGATGGAGATGCTTCATACCTAAAGAAATGCTTGGATGTATATGAACGAATTGGTGTACCTGTGTACGGTGTACATTGCCATGAGAAGAAAATGCCAAGCATGATTGACTCGTTAATTGATCAATATCGACCTGATATTTTGGTCATCACAGGACATGATGCGTATTCCAAGCAAAAGGGCGGCGTACATGATATCGGTGCCTATCGCCATTCTCGTCATTTCGTTGAAACGGTTCAAAAAGCAAGACGGAAAATTCCTCATTTAGATCAGCTTGTGATCTTTGCAGGTGCCTGTCAATCTCATTTCGAATCATTGATCCAAGCAGGTGCCAATTTTGCGAGCTCGCCTTCCCGTGTGAATATCCATGCGCTCGACCCCGTCTATATCGTTGCGAAGATCAGCTTCACTCCATTTGTAGATCGAATCAACGTGTGGGATGTGCTCCGAAATACATTAACAAGAGAAAAAGGCCTCGGAGGCATCGAGACGAAGGGCGTTCTAAGGGTAGGTATGCCATATAAAAGAGACCATGAATCGACATAACCCGACTGATTTCAGTCTGGTTTTTTTTATGTTCAAAAAGAAATTGCAAAAGGATACATAATTCACCGGAATTTGAGAAAAATAGGGAGAAGAAAAGGTAGAAGTTTGTCAAAATTATTTTGTTGACAATGGCTCGTGTTCGTTGATATAATTTAATTTTTATTTGACAAAAACGAGCCGTTGTTGTATAATTATCTCAGTGAGGTGGATGCAATGGCGAAGACTTTGTCCGACATCAAAAGATCGCTTGATGGTAACTTAGGTAAACGTTTGACGTTAAAGGCTAACGGGGGCCGCCGTAAAACAATTGAGCGTTCGGGCATTTTAGCTGAAACGTACCCTTCTGTATTTGTGATTCAATTAGATCAAGATGAGAATTCGTTTGAAAGAGTTTCTTATAGTTATGCAGATATACTGACTGAGACGGTCGAATTAACGTTCGATGATACCGCTAGCTCAGTCGCCTATTAATGGGCAGTGAACTTCTTGTTTACTGCTTTTTGTTTTGCCTTTTTTTCTGAATGGGAGTCTGTCCATTTTTTGAAAGGGGTAAAAGAAAGGATTCGATACAAAATAAGAAAGCCACACAAGCAGTGGCACTGATTCGAATTCTCGACTAAAGGGGCTGTTTCGTTTGGGTAGACGCCGAGGTATTATGTCAGATGAGTTCAAATACGAGCTGGCGAAGGATCTTGGATTTTATGATACCGTCAAAAATGGAGGCTGGGGAGAGATTCGTGCGCGTGACGCAGGTAATATGGTCAAACGTGCCATTGAATTAGCTCAACAGCACATGGCTCAGGATGAGAATCAACGATAGAAAAACGGTCAGGGATACCTCGGGTGTCTCTGGCTTTTTTTGATGAAAAAGTCAGTGTGCTCGGCGTAAAAGCCTATATTCATCAGATCCATCAAATGTGATACAATATTGATACTTATGTTTAGATGGAGAAGTAGGTGAAATGTTTGCGTATTTTAGAAAAAGCACCGGCAAAAATTAATCTCTCACTTGATGTTCATGGAAAAAGACCGGATGGATATCACGAAGTGGAGATGGTGATGACAACAATAGACCTTGCAGATCGACTAGAGCTGACGGAGCTGGACAAGGATGAAATCCGTGTATCATCTCATAATCGATTCGTGCCAGATGATCAGCGTAATTTGGCTTATCAGGCGGCTAAATTGCTCAAAACAAGGTTCGGTATTCAAAAAGGTGTATCCATTGTCATCACGAAAACAATTCCAGTCGCAGCAGGTTTAGCTGGAGGCAGCAGTGATGCGGCAGCAGCTCTTCGCGGCTTAAATCGTTTGTGGAAGTTGAACCTCACGTTAGATGAACTAGCTGAGCTTGGAGCGGAGATCGGCTCAGATGTGTCCTTTTGTGTACACGGAGGCACAGCACTAGCGACAGGACGTGGAGAAAAGCTGAAGCATATTGCGACACCGCCGCATTGCTGGGTGATTTTAGCGAAGCCGGTGATTGGGGTATCTACAGCTGAAGTCTATAGACAATATGACGCAAGCAAAGTAGAACACCCGAATGTAAAGCGTATGATTGAAGCGATTGAAGCGAAAGATTATAAAGAGATGTGCGGCTCACTCGGCAACGTTCTAGAGTCTGTGACATTAAAGATGTACCCAGAAGTAGATATGATCAAAAGACAGATGAAGCGTTTCGGTGCTGACGCTGTTTTAATGAGTGGAAGCGGCCCTACAGTATTTGGCTTGATTCAATATGAATCGAAGGTACAAAGAATATATAACGGACTGAGAGGATTTTGTGATCAAGTATACGCTGTCCGCATGATCGGCGAACAAAATGCCCTTGATTAAATCCGTATATTAAGTTATATTTATCATAAATTATTCGGGTTCTGGGGGTAAGTTCATGAAGTTTCGTCGAAGCGGCAGATTGGTGGACTTAACAAATTATTTGTTAGCCCACCCGCACGTACTAGTACCGTTAACTTTTTTTGCAGAAAGATATCAATCTGCGAAGTCCTCTATTAGTGAAGACTTAACGATTATCAAACAGACCTTCGAACAGCAGGGAATAGGCACATTGCTTACTGTACCTGGTGCTGCTGGCGGAGTGAAATATATTCCAAAGATTCACCTAAAAGAAGCAGACGACGTAGTAAACGATATCGGAGAGGCTCTATCGACTCCTGAACGTGTACTTCCTGGCGGTTATTTATATTTAACCGATGTTTTAGGTAATCCATCAATTCTTGCGAAAATCGGTAAGCTGTTTGCGACCATCTTTGCAGACCGTGCGATTGATGTCGTCATGACCGTTGCGACAAAGGGTATTCCAATTGCCTATTCTGTTGCGGGTTATTTAAATGTGCCTGTTGTGATCGTTAGAAAAGATAATAAGGTAACCGAAGGATCAACTGTAAGTATTAACTACGCGTCAGGTTCGTCTAACCGAATTCAAACCATGTCACTTGCAAAGCGGAGTTTAGATAAAGGATCCAATGTCCTAATCATTGATGACTTTATGAAAGCGGGCGGAACCATTAACGGCATGATGAATTTGCTTGAGGAATTTAATGCAAATGTTGCAGGGATCGGTGTTCTTTTAGAAGATGAAGGCGTAAATGAACGTCTCGTTGATGAATATGTATCGCTTTTAAAGCTTTCAACCATTGATATGAAGCAGAAGATCATTGAGATCAATGAAGGCAATTTCCACGAGTTTTTTCATTCGAAAGCTTAAGCTTTGATCAAACATGTAGTTGAATGGGAGAGATTGATATGACAAAAGTTGTTCAAACCAAACATGCACCAGCAGCCATTGGACCTTACTCTCAAGGGATTATTGTCAATAACATGTTTTACAGCTCAGGGCAGATTCCATTAACGCCAGCTGGAGACTTTGTAAATGGAGATATTAAAGAACAAACACATCAAGTGTTCCGTAATCTTAAGGCAGTACTTGAAGCAGCAGGTGCTTCCTTTGAGACAGTCGTGAAAGCAACAGTTTTTATCAAAGATATGGAACAATTCGCAGAAGTAAATGAAGTGTACGGTGAGTATTTCCATACACATAAGCCAGCTCGTTCATGTGTGGAAGTAGCAAGACTTCCTAAGGATGCACTCGTAGAAATTGAAGTAATTGCATTAGTAAAGTAAACAGGCAGTCTCAACGAAAGCCGTTTGGTTTCATCATATGCAGGAAAAGACATCATCATGATGTCTTTTTTTCACGCAAAGAATGTAAGCGTCGTCACCAAAATGACAAATAATGTATAAATATCCCGATATTTCAAAAAAAGTTTAAAAAAAGAGCAGGAGAATCACCACAATCGTTGAATACCTAAGTAATGCTTTTATATTGGGAAAAGGTGGTGAACTACTGTGGAAGTTACTGACGTAAGATTACGCCGCGTGAATACCGATGGTCGCATGAGGGCGATTGCATCCATCACGCTGGACCACGAATTTGTTGTTCATGATATTCGTGTGATTGATGGAAACAATGGGTTGTTTGTGGCAATGCCTAGCAAACGCACGCCTGATGGAGAGTTTCGCGATATTGCACACCCAATTAATTCAGGTACTCGGGGTAAAATCCAAGATGCTGTATTAAATGAATATCATCGCTTAGGCGAAGAGGAAGAAACAATTGAATATGAAGAAGCTGGAGCTTCTTAATCATATGTGAATCCAAAAAGACAGCTTTAAGAGAAAATGGAATGTTTTCTTTTAAATGCTGTCTTTTTTGCGTTTTTTCTCTTGTTTCTTATGTCTTTCATCCATTAGAAAATTATTGCACTTCCTCTTGTATCCTTGAAATCAGTCCTTATTTAGGATATATTTTTCTATGGATAATAGGGATATTGGAGGCCAATCAATGGATAAGCGGTTCGCAGTGATTTTAGCAGCGGGAAAAGGAACGAGAATGAAGTCAAAGCTATACAAAGTACTTCATCCAGTTTGCGGAAAGCCAATGGTCGAGCATGTGGCAGATGAAGCGTTAAAGCTTTCTTTAGCCAAGCTAGTGACGATCGTCGGTCATGGAGCAGAGAACGTCAAAGAGCAGCTTGGAGACAGAAGTGAGTATGCACTTCAAGAAGAACAGCTGGGAACAGCACATGCCGTCAAACAAGCAAAGTCGTTCCTTGCGCAGGAAAAGGGAACAACCATTGTCATTTGTGGTGATACGCCATTATTGACAGCGGAAACAATGGAAGCTATGTTGAGCGAGCATCAAAAACATCAAGCGAAAGTCACTATTTTAACTGCACATGCGGATGACCCGACAGGTTATGGTCGTATTATTCGTGACGAAACCGGTGCTGTCGTGAAAATTGTGGAGCATAAAGATGCGAATGATGCGGAACGTCAAGTGAATGAAATTAATACAGGGACCTATTGTTTTTCAAATGAAGATCTCTTCCGTGTGATTGAGCAAGTATCGAATGAAAATGCACAGGGTGAATACTATTTGCCAGACGTCATTGAAATTTTAAAGAATGAAGGGCAAACGGTTGCAGCATATCAAACACCGCATTTTGAAGAAACACTTGGAGTCAATGATCGTATCGCTCTATCACAAGCAGAGCAATTCATGAAGCGACGTATTAATCATCAGCATATGAAGAATGGTGTGACCTTGATTGATCCTGAGAACACGTATATTTCACCAGATGCTGTCATCGGTGAAGATACAATCATTTATCCTGGGACGGTCATCAAAGGGAATGTAAAAATCGGTGCAGACGCTACTATTGGGCCAAACACTGAAATTGTTGACAGCATCGTCGGAGATCGCACAGTGATTAAGCAATCTGTCGTCTGCGATAGTGAGGTTGGAGTCGATGTGACAATTGGGCCGTTTGCTCATATTCGCCCGTTGTCGAAAATTGGCGATGAAGTGAAGATCGGGAATTTTGTCGAAATCAAGAAAACGGTTTTCGGTGACCGCAGCAAAGCATCTCATCTAAGCTATATTGGAGATGCAGAGGTCGGAACTGATGTAAACCTTGGCTGTGGATCTATTACAGTCAACTATGATGGGAAGAACAAATTCTTAACGAAGATTGAAGATGGCGCTTTTATTGGCTGTAATTCAAATCTCGTAGCACCAGTCACTGTCGGAAAAGGGGCATATGTTGCAGCTGGTTCAACGGTTACAGAAAATGTACCGCAGGATGCATTGTCTATTGCTAGAGCAAGACAAGTCAATAAAGAAGATTATGTGAAAAATATTCATAAAAAATAATCCAAATACCCGGAGGTTTACCATGTCTAATCGTTATGCTGATGCGAATTTAAAGATATTCTCTTTGAATTCAAACCCTGAACTTGCTAAAGAAATTGCCGATCGTATCGGAGTTGATGTAGGAAAGAGCTCTGTTAAACGCTTTAGTGACGGTGAAGTCCAAATCAATATTGAAGAAAGTATTCGCGGCTGTGATTGTTATGTCATTCAATCAACGAGTGCGCCAGTCAATGAGCACATTATGGAACTGCTCATTATGGTGGATGCACTAAAACGCGCTTCTGCGAAAACGGTCAATATTGTGATCCCTTATTACGGATATGCACGTCAAGATCGTAAGGCAAAACCTCGTGAGCCAATCACTGCGAAGCTTTTTGCGAACTTACTTGAGACAGCAGGTGCTACTCGTGTCATTGCACTTGATCTTCATGCGCCGCAGATCCAAGGTTTCTTTGATATTCCAATCGATAACTTAATGGCTGTGCCAATCTTAACAAACTATTTCGAACAGAAAAACTTGAAGGATATCGTCGTTGTGTCTCCAGACCACGGTGGTGTGACACGTGCGCGTAAAATGGCAGACCGCCTGAAAGCGCCAATCGCTATTATCGACAAACGTCGTCCGAAGCCAAATGTTGCTGAAGTGATGAACATCATTGGTAACATTGAAGGCAAAACGGCGATTCTCATCGATGATATCATTGATACGGCTGGTACCATTACACTTGCTGCAAATGCACTTGTGGAAAATGGAGCGGCTGAAGTATATGCTTGCTGTACTCACCCAGTATTGTCTGGACCAGCAGTAGAACGTATCACAAATTCTAAAATAAAAGAATTGGTTGTGACAAACAGTATTCATTTAACAGATGACAAGAAAGTTGAAAAATTCATTCCGCTTTCAGTTGGGCCTTTGCTTGCAGAAGCCATCATCCGTGTACATGAAGAAGAATCTGTGAGCTACCTTTTTAGCTAATTTTCTGATTAAAAAAGGCCCTAGGCATCAGCTTGGGGTCTTTTTGCTGTCATCATTCAGAGCAAATAGGTTTAAAATGATTCGCTTATGGGTAATTATGAGAGTAGTGACAAAAATGAAATAGGATGGTGCTGAATATGGCAACTTTAAAAGCAAATAAAAGAACTGATTTCAAACGTTCCACACTGCAAAAAATCCGTCATTCAGGACACGTTCCTGGTGTCATATACGGAAAAAATACAGACAACCTGGCTGTTTCACTAGACAGCATCGATTTATTAAAGACCTTACGTGATGAAGGAAAGAATACAATCATCACATTAGACGTGAACGGTGAAACAAAATCCGTGATGGTCACAGAATTACAAACAGATCCGCTGAAAAATGAGCTTGTCCATGCAGATTTCCAAGTGGTCGACTTACAGCGTGAAATTGAAGCAGATGTACCTGTCCAGCTGATTGGCGAATCTAAAGGGGTAAAAGATGGCGGTGTGCTCCAGCAGCCACTATTTGAACTATCCATTACAGCGAAACCAAAAGATATCCCGCAGCATATTGAAGCAGATATTACAAACTTAGAAGTAAATGATGTCCTAACAGTCGCTGATTTGTCTGTTCAGTCATCATATCAAGTGAATAACGATCCAGAAGAAGTCGTTGCATCCATTTTGCCGCCTCAGCAATCAGAGGTTCCTGAGCCAGATAGCGAAGAGGAACCAAAAGAACCTGAGGCCATTAAAGAAAAGGATAACGATGGAGAATAACTGGTCATTTAGAGACGTAACCCTCCCGCGGTTGCGTCTTTTGTGCTAGAATGAAAAGAATTCATACGTTTTTACATGGGGCAATCCTATTGGCTCATTTTTTAGGCGTGTGCTTTGTGACAAAGGAGGTTATTGGTTTCATGATTGCATTCGTTGGATTAGGTAATCCAGGAAAAGAATATGAAAAAACAAGACATAATGTCGGGTTTATGACAATAGATGAATTATCGAAAAAATGGGACATCCCCTTAAATCAATCAAAATTCCATGGACAATTTGGAACAGGGTTTGTTTCAGGGCAAAAGGTTCTACTTGTAAAGCCGCTTACATATATGAACTTATCAGGAGAATGCGTGCGTCCGCTAATGGATTACTATGATATTCCACTTGAACATTTGAAAGTCATCTATGATGATCTTGATTTGCCAACTGGGCGGATTCGTTTGCGTACAAAAGGAAGTGCAGGCGGACATAATGGAATCAAATCGTTGATTCAGCATTTAGGGTCACCTGAGTTTGACCGATTCCGTATCGGCATTGGACGTCCTCAAAATGGCATGAAGGTCGTCGATTACGTGCTAGGACGCTTTTCTGAAGAGGAGCAGCCTGACATTGCATCAGCCATTCAGGCGTCTGTCGAAGCTTGCGAGGCGGCTTTAACAAAGCCATTTTTAGAAGTGATGAATGATTTTAACAAGAAGGTATAAGAATGATAAGCAAAGCACATACTGATTATAAAATCTCAGCATGGGAGGATCACGTATGGCTTTGCATTATTACTGCCGGCACTGTGGTGTAAAGGTTGGCAGTCTAGATGAATCCGCTGTTCAAAGTGAAGCACTTGGATTTCATCACTTAACAAATGAGGAAAGAAACGATATGATTTCTTATAGGGAAAATGGTGATTTACATGTACAAACCATTTGTGAGGATTGCCAAGAGGCGCTCGAAAGAAATCCTGATTACCATCAGTATCATACCTTTATTCAATAAAAAGCTTTGGTGTAGATAATAGACCAAAGCGTTTTTCTGTTTTAAACAAGCAGGGAGGAGGAGCCAAATGAAAAATATACAATCATTTATCAAACAAAGTGATGATTTTCAGTCCATTTTTAATGGGCTAAAGGAAGGGTTAAAAGAACAGCTGCTCGCCGGACTATCAGGCTCCGTCAGATCTTTATTTACAGCCGCTATATCAGACGAACTTAAGCGGCCGATGTTTATTGTGACTCACAACTTGTATCAAGCGCAGAAGGTAACAGATGATCTTGCCAGTGTGATTTCAGATCGCTCGGTCCTTCTTTATCCTGTTAATGAACTCATTGCTTCAGAAATTGCCGTTGCCAGCCCTGAGCTCAGAGCACAGCGTCTAGATGTTCTGAACCGGCTGGCGAATGGAGAAAACCCCATTATCGTCACACCGGCTGCAGCGGTGCGCAGAATGCTTCCGCCAGTTGAGCTCTGGAAGGAGAGTCAGATCCATTTAAAGCTCGGTGAAGAAATTGATTTGGAGGCGTTTTCAAAACAACTTGTACAAATCGGTTATGACCGGACGTCGATGGTTGCTGCGCCCGGAGATTTTAGTGTGCGCGGAGGAATCATTGATATTTATTCGTTAACGGAAGATCATCCGATCCGTATTGAGCTGTTTGATACAGAAGTAGACTCGATTCGAACGTTCCACTCAGATACACAGCGTTCATTAGAAACACTTCAAGAGATTAAAATCGGTCCCGCAAAAGAGCTGATTGTGAGAGGTTCTGAACGAGTGAGAGCCATTGAACAGCTTGATCAAGGACTTGCGAAGAGCTTAAAGAAATTTAACTCAGACCAGCAAAAAGAACTGCTTCATCAACATATTTCTGCTGATCGAGAGAAGCTGCTAGAAGGTATCGTGACACAGGAAATGACGAAGTACCTGTCCTATTTCTATGTAAAGCCTGCTAGTTTGCTAGATTACACATCACAGGAAACGATTATTATTTTAGATGAAATTAGCAGAATTCAGGAGATGGAAGAACAGCTTGAACAGGAAGAAGCTGATTGGACAATTAGCCTGCTTGAAGAAGGTAATATCCTTCATGATTTATCCCTTTCTTTCCCGTTCCAACAACTAATCAATCAGCAATCGCGGTCTATTCTGTACTACTCCTTGTTTCTGAGACATGTCCAGCAGACAAATCCGCAAAATATCGTCAATGTATCTAGTAAGCAAATGCAGAATTTCCACGGGCAGATGAATGTGCTTGCGAGTGAAATTGAACGCTACAAAAAACAACAATACACAGTTGTCTTCTTAGGTGCGGATGAAGAGCGGACAGATAAACTATCTTCTGTCTTACATGATTATGACATTGAAGCCGCTCTTGCCAAGCCGGACGCCGAGCTTGTAAGCGGACAGGTGTATATTTTACAAGGTGAGCTGCAAACAGGCTTTGAACTGCCGTTATCGAAAATTGCCGTGATCACAGAAGGCGAGCTCTTCAAGAAACGTGTGAAGAAGCAGGCACGTAAGCAAAAGCTGACCAATGCAGAGCGAATTAAGAGCTATTCAGAGCTTCAAGTCGGCGATTATGTGGTGCACATTAACCACGGAATCGGTAAGTATTTAGGAATTGAAACGCTTGAAATCGGCGGCATTCATAAAGATTATTTAAATATTCATTATCAAGGAAGCGACAAGCTTTATGTACCGGTTGAACAAATTGATCAGGTGCAGAAGTATGTCGGATCAGAAGGTAAAGAACCAAAGCTGTACAAACTAGGCGGCAGCGATTGGAAACGTGTGAAGAAAAAAGTGGAAACATCTGTACAGGACATCGCAGATGATCTCATTAAGCTGTATGCGGAACGTGAGGCAAGCAAAGGGTATGCCTTCTCGCCTGATCATGAGATGCAGCGCCAGTTTGAATCAGCGTTCCCTTACCAGGAAACAGATGATCAAATCCGTTCGATTCACGAAATCAAACAAGACATGGAGCGGGAGCGTCCAATGGACCGCCTACTTTGTGGAGATGTGGGATATGGAAAAACAGAAGTGGCGATTCGAGCGGCCTTCAAAGCCATTGCTGACGGAAAACAGGTTGCTCTGCTTGTACCGACAACCATCTTAGCGCAGCAGCATTTTGACACGATTATGGACCGATTCCAAGACTACCCTGTCAAAATCGCTCAGCTGAGTCGTTTCCGTACAAGAAAAGAAACAACCGAAACGTTAAAAGGGCTGAAAAACGGAACGATTGATATGGTCATCGGCACACACCGTTTGCTTTCTAAAGATATTGTCTATAAAGACTTAGGTTTGTTGATCATTGACGAAGAGCAGCGTTTTGGTGTGACGCATAAAGAGAAAATTAAACAGATGAAAGCCAATATCGATGTACTGACATTAACGGCTACGCCAATTCCGCGTACGCTGCATATGTCTATGCTTGGCGTACGGGATTTATCGGTTATTGAGACACCGCCTGAAAACCGTTTCCCTGTTCAAACCTATGTGGTCGAGTACAATGGCGCTTTAGTCAGAGAAGCGATTGAGCGAGAACTAGCACGCGGCGGTCAAGTGTACTTTCTTTACAACCGTGTTGAAGATATTGAACGCAAAGCAGATGAAATCTCCATGCTAGTCCCAGACGCGAAAGTCAGCTATGCACATGGGAAAATGAGTGAGAACGAGCTGGAATCAGTGATGATCAATTTCCTTGAAGGTGAATCAGATGTATTGGTCAGTACCACCATCATTGAAACGGGAGTCGACATTCCAAATGTGAACACGCTCATCGTCCACGATGCGGATAAAATGGGGCTTTCTCAGCTGTACCAGCTAAGAGGACGAGTAGGACGCTCGAATCGTGTCGCATATGCTTATTTCACGTATCGAAAAGATAAAGTTCTGTCTGAAGTAGCAGAGAAGAGACTTCAAGCTATTAAAGAATTCACAGAGCTCGGATCAGGATTTAAAATTGCGATGCGTGATTTAACGATTCGAGGAGCAGGAAATTTACTTGGTGCACAGCAGCATGGATTCATTGATTCTGTTGGATTCGACCTCTATTCTCAAATGCTGAAAGAAGCCATTGAGGAAAGAAGAGGCGATACAACGGCTCAAGATAAATTCGAACCGGAAATCGATCTGCAAATCGATGCCTACATCCCGGACACTTACATTTCGGATGGGAAGCAAAAGATCGAGATGTATAAACAGTTCAGAGCGATTGGATCAATCGAAGAGCGAAAAGAGCTTCAAGATGAAATGATCGACCGATTTGGTGAATATCCGCAAGAAGTGGCGGACTTGTTCACGATTGCGACGATGAAAGTATACGCAGTGCAGGAACGTGTCGAACTGATCAAGATGGAGAAAGGCATTGTCAGGCTTACTCTTGAAGAGCAAGCAAGCAGTGAAATCGACGGTCAAAAATTATTTGCGCTCAGCAGTAAATATGGTCGTGATATAGGCTTGGGAATGGAAGGCAGCAAGCTGATTATTTCTGTTCAAACGAAAGGCAAGAAGACTGAGGAATGGCTTGAGATCGTTCTGAATATGCTTCGAGGCCTTCAAGAAGTGAAAAAAGAAACCATTCCATCTTCATAAAATTTTGTTTGTCTCTCGTGTATATTACGTTTGATGTGACGGATACTAAACTCAGGGTCAAGTGGTGAATGTTGCATAAAGTGGACGCTTTTGTTCCATTCACCCAACACATCATCAAACGAAAGAGAGGCAGCAGTGAATGAAAGCAACTGGAATTGTACGCCGCATCGATGATCTAGGTAGAGTGGTTATTCCGAAGGAGATTCGCAGAACATTGCGCATCCGGGAAGGAGATCCGCTTGAGATTTTCGTCGACCGCGATGGAGAAGTGATTTTGAAGAAATATTCGCCGATTAGTGAGCTAGGAGACTTTGCGAAGGAATATGCTGATGCATTATTCGACAGTTTGGGTCATTCCATCCTGATCTGTGATCGAGATACGTATATTGCTGTATCCGGCAGTTCGAAAAAAGAGTACTTAAACAAATCCATCAGTGATTTACTTGAACGAACAATGGACCAGCGTAATTCTGTATTAGAAGAAAGCAAAAAAGAAATTCAACTTGTCGATGGTATTGATGATGACGTATCTGCTTATACCATTGCACCTATTGTTGCAAACGGAGATCCGATTGGCGCCGTCGTCTTATTTTCTAAAGAGCGTTCAATGGGAGAAGTGGAGCATAAAGCGGCAGAAACGGCAGCTGGCTTCTTAGCCCGTCAAATGGAACATTAGGTCTAATATTCTATATCATATAGATAAAATGAAAGAATGCCGATGAAATCATTTGATTTTGTCGGCGTTTTTTATATGGGATGAAACAAAACGAGGAATGTGCCGTCTACTCCTTAGAAAGAAACGGCTTTTCATTCACGTATGATATAATGAGTGCGTTTAACTGTAGATCTATTTTTAAAGGAGTCATCCATGAAAAATGCTGTGAATCAGCCGCATTGGCTTTTCCAGGGTGCGGTGATTTTGACCATCGCAGGCTTGTTATCAAAGGTACTAAGTGCCGTTTATCGTGTTCCGTTCCAGAACATCGTAGGAGACACAGGGTTTTATATTTATCAGCAAGTGTATCCCTTCCTTGGCATTGCCATCATGCTCGGCACCACAGGGTTTCCTGTCATGGTGTCCAAGCTTCTGAGTGAGCATGGGGAAGAGAATCGAAGGATCATTACAAGGGTATCCTTGGTCTATATCACTTTACTGAGCTTGGTCTTATTTCTTTGTCTTTACATAGGAGCAGGCAGAATTGCGAGCCTTATGGCGGACAGTCAATTAATCCTGCTCATCCAAATGAGTGCTTTCGTGTTTTTATTTCTTCCGCTTACCGTGATGCTGAGGGGAGTTTTTCAGAGTGACGGTATGATGCTTCCAACGGCTATTTCTCAATTGGTGGAGCAACTCATCAGGGTAGGCGTCCTGCTTGTTTTATCCTTCTATTTCGTGAGGCGCGGCTATTCGCTTTATGAAACAGGGGCGGGTGCGGTCTTCTCCTCCATAGCGGGGAGTGCGGCCTCGCTTATACTACTTCTTTTTCTTTGGCTGACATACCGAAAACAGCCTGCTGCAAGTATGACAAGCAAACAGGCGACACTTCGGAAAAAGGATGTTTTGAAGAGTTTGGTGCTGTATACATTCACGATTTGTGTCAGCGGATTGCTCATTTTATGGATGCAAATGGTTGATGCCTTTCATCTGTATGCGTTGCTGCGCAGTGAGGGTCTGAGTGAAGCCGCGGCAAAAGCGGCAAAAGGTGTGTATGACCGAGGACAGCCGTTCTTACAGCTAGGGACGGTGTTTGCCATTAGCATCGGAACCTCTCTTGTGCCATTTTTATCGGCGGCCATGAGGAATGGAGAGCATGAAGCGATAAGGCAAAAAGTGCGTACATCGTTTAAGACCACGTCGGTTTTAGGGATTGGTTCAGCAGTTGGGCTGATTTGTATTCTAGCGTCAGTCAATACCATGCTTTTTCGTAATGACTTAGGCACCGATGCGCTGCAAATATTCTGTATTTCCATCGCATTTACATCGATTGCGATTACGCAAGCAGCTTTACTTCAAGGGCTCGGGCATACTGTGTATCCGGCTGTTGTGGTGATTCTCAGTGTGCTGGTGAAATGGATACTAACGCTTGCACTTGTCCCGCTATTTGGCATCTACGGTGCCGCATGGTCAACCGTATGTGGTTTTCTCGCTGCGGCTCTGCTCAATGCCGTTTATTTGAGGCATAAAGGATGGATTTCGTTGAGAGAGCTGTTCCCAGTGAAAATTCTTTTATCGGCTGCTTTCATGGCCATTGTCTTAATAGGGTATCAGGCACTGTTTTCTTGGGTCATTCCCTTTGAAAAACGTCCTTTTTTCGTTTTAGAGAGCCTGACGTCAGTTTTTATTGGTGGTTTCGCCTTTTTATATAGTATTCTTAAGCTAGAAGTATTTACGGACGAGGAATGGAGACTCATTCCATTAGGAGAAAAGATTTTATATTTTAAACAGATGAGAGGGAATCGAAATGGCAGGTAAGATTACCGTCGTCGGTCTCGGGGCAGGCGACATGGATCAGCTGACGCTCGGTGTATACAAGCAGCTGAAGCAGGCGAAAGAAGTATTTATGAGAACGCAGGATCATCCGCTTACCGCAGAGTTGATGCAGGAGGTCTCATCGCTGACCTTTTTTGATGAAATTTATGAAAAACACGATCAGTTTGATTCGGTCTATCAGGAAATCACTGAAATTTTATTTACAGAGGCTGCGGAAAAGGATATTGTGTACGCAGTACCAGGACACCCATTTGTCGCAGAAAAGACCGTCCAGCTATTAGTTTCTCAGCAGCAAGAGCGCGGGATTGAGGTGTCTGTTGCTGGTGGACAAAGCTTTTTGGATGCGACGTTTAACTCCTTGCAGATTGACCCAATCGAGGGATTACAATTCGTTGATGCAGGAGATATGAGAGCGGACGATCTGAAATTGACCCAGCATGTCCTCATTTGTCAGGTATATGATCAGCTGACCGCTTCGAATGTGAAACTCACGCTGATGGAAAAGCTTCCTGACGATTATGAAGTCTATATTGTGACTGCGGCTGGAAGCAGTCAGGAACAGATTACTGCCGTTCCTTTATTTGAACTTGATCGAGATGTGTCGATAAATAACTTAACGAGTGTTTATGTACCTCCGATTCAAGATGAAAAGCTGCTTTATCAACAATTTGACACTTTCCGTGACGTCATACGTACATTAAGAGGTCCGGGCGGCTGTCCATGGGATCAAAAACAAACCAATGAGTCACTTAAACCATATTTAATTGAAGAATGCTATGAACTGCTTGAAGCGATCGATGAAGATGATCCAGACCATATGGTGGAAGAGCTCGGAGATGTGCTGCTGCAGGTGTTACTTCACGCCCAAATTGGTGAAGATGACGGCTTTTTCTCAATTGGTGACGTCATCCAGCATGTCACAGAAAAAATGATTCGTAGACATCCCCATGTGTTTGGTGACACAAATGTTTCTGAAGCAGCAGATGTGGTCGCCAACTGGGAAAAAATCAAGCAGCAGGAGAAGCCGGAGCGGGCAGCCTCCATTTTGCAATCCATCCCGGCGACGCTTCCAGCACTAACAAAGGCATATAAGCTCCAAAAGAAAGCCGCCAAAGTAGGCTTTGATTGGACAGATGTGAAAGATATTTGGAACAAATACGAAGAAGAGAAGCAGGAATTTCTCGTTGAAGTGGCAGAGAAGCCGGACGAAAGTGCAACGAAGCAGATGAAAGATGAATTTGGAGATCTTTTGTTTGTTCTCGTCAACATTGGAAGGTTCTATCAGCTAGAGCCTGAAACGGCACTCGCTTCCGCCAACACAAAATTCATGCGTCGCTTTCAGCATATCGAACAAAAAGCAAAGGACATGGGACGTTCATTAGATGACTTAACGCTAGAGGAAATGGACGATCTATGGAACGATGCCAAACGTATAGAAAGAGGTGAGCATACATGAGACTAGATAAATTTTTAAAAGTGTCCCGTTTAATTAAAAGAAGAACATTGGCAAAAGAAGTAGCTGATCAAGGCAGAATTTCTATTAACGGCACACAGGCGAAAGCCAGCTCTGACGTGAAAGAAGGAGACGAGCTTCAAATCCGTTTTGGTCAAAAACTTGTGACGGTTCAAGTCAACGAGTTAAAGGACACGACGAAAAAAGAAGAAGCCGCTGGCATGTATACTGTGCTAAAAGAAGAAAAAACAGCAGAATAGGGCTTGTTCTAAATGATCCTCCTGTCACATACAATGCAGTAACAATGCAAGTATGAGATATGGGGGATGTATAAATGAATCAATATTATAATCAACCTCAAGGCACGAAGCTGTCATCAGAAGCGGAGCACAATGTCACAATGCGAAACAGAAAGCATTTAGATATTACCGGTGTCAAACAGGTGGAAAGCTTTGATAATGAAGAATTTCTGCTTGAGACGGTCATGGGGATTCTCGCTATCCGTGGAGAAAATCTGCAAATGAAAAACCTAGACGTCGAAAAAGGCGTTGTATCGATCAAAGGGCGTGTCTTTGACTTAATTTATGTAGATGAGCAGCACGGGGAGAAAGCTAAAGGATTTTTTAGCAAGCTGTTTAAATGACGCTGACAGTCCAGTTTTATACGATGCTTTCGATGGTAGCGATGGGCATCTGGCTGGGCGCATCGCTTGATACGTACAAGCTGTTTGTGAATCGGGAAAAGACAGCAAAATGGCTTTTGGTTATACACGATCTCCTTTTTTGGCTGGTACAGGGCCTCTTATTCTTTTATGTCCTGCTGCTGACAAATGAAGGAGAATTCAGGCTTTATATCTTTCTAGCCGTTGCACTAGGTTTTTCGATGTATCAGGCATTGATGAAACAGCTGTATATGAACATTCTCAAGTTTATGATGATGTGTGTGTATCAGACCGCTCTCGTCCTTAAACGGCTGGTCATGTCCATCGTCTTCCAGCCAATCCGCTGGCTGCTGACATTGATTATAAGTGCTATTATGTTCTTGCTCCACTTGCTCTTACGTCTTGTTCATTTTACGTTTCGGCTCGTGTGGAAGGTGCTGTCCATTGTTTGTTATCCGCTCATCTGGTTACTTAATGTGACCATTATTCATCGGATTCCCGAAAAATGGCGAACATCAATGAGATTGTTTTTCTCTAAAGGAGCAGGAATTTTACAAGGGACCAAGAAATTATCTGGTACCATCAAAACGAAATGGAAACAATTCTGGACAAAGTAAGAGAGGAGGCCTTCAACCTTGAACAAGAGAAAAAGAAATATCGCACAAATTCAAAATGATTACCAAAAACAAATGGAACAGCAAGCACAGCGCTTAAAACGCAAACGCCGTGGACTCCTTAGAAGGCTTACCGTGTTTGGTGTGATTGTGCTCATGTTTGCTGTCTTGGTGACAAGTGCCCTCTGGTCGCAATCGTCCTCATTAAAGGAAAAAGAAGAGAAGAAGGTTGCGCTTGAAAAAGAATTGAAGCAATTACAAACAAAGCAGGAAGATATTTCTGATGAAATTAAAAAGCTGAAAAGCAAAGAATACGTACTCGAACTGGCACGACGAGACTATTATATGTCCAAAAAAGGCGAAAAAATCTTTGATGTGGGCAATAAGAGCGATTAGCCTTGTTGACACTTAAAATTCAGTTTATGTATAATTGAACAAATGAGATTTTTTTATAAGTCTAAGGAGGAGCACTTTTTTTATGTCGATTGAAGTTGGCAGCAAGTTACAAGGGAAAGTTACGGGCATTACAAATTTTGGAGCTTTTGTGGAGTTGCCAGGCGGTTCAACTGGTCTCGTTCATATCAGTGAGGTAGCCGATAACTATGTAAAAGATATTAATGAGCATTTAAAAGTCGGTGAACAAGTTGAAGTGAAAGTGATTAACGTTGAAAAAGACGGTAAAATCGGCTTGTCCATTAAAAAAGCAAAAGATCGTCCTCAACAACAACAATCAAGACCGAGCAGAAATGATTTCCGTCCGAAGGAATCGTTTGAGCAAAAAATGAACAAATTCTTAAAAGATAGTGAAGACCGCTTAACATCTTTAAAACGTAACACGGAATCAAAACGTGGGGGACGCGGAGCAAGAAGAGGTTAACTTGTTGCTGCTTTCTATATATCTTTCACAACAAAGCACCTGCTGTCCGCAGGTGCTTTTTTTCTTGATCCATACGACATTTTTTGAGATTTCTTCATTTAATTTAGAACTTCCTATTGACGGACAAGCGATTCCTTTGTATTATAGATCTTGTGCTTCTTAGCGCATTTTTATTATGGCGGTGTAGCTCAGCTGGCTAGAGCGTACGGTTCATACCCGTGAGGTCGGGGGTTCGATCCCCTCCGCCGCTATCCTTTTTAGTAGAACATAAAAGCAAGGCCCGTTGGTCAAGCGGTTAAGACACCGCCCTTTCACGGCGGTAACACGGGTTCGAATCCCGTACGGGTCATCTTCAAAACAGCTTTCTTTAGGAAGGCTGTTTTTTTGTGTCTTCGTAAAATTCTGATGAAAGACATCGACTTTCATGAAAGTATGCCTCTTTGACGAATAAAGCGTCGAACGTTTTATGGAAACGACAACTTCTTTTGACAAAATTTCTTTTTCACCTTCGCTATAATGACAAGCAACGAATATCAGGTGGGGGATGAAAAGATGGAAAAACTAGAAAGAAGAACTGATTTAACAGGAGCGGGGTTTGAAAGAATCAGTGCAGGGTTAAAAAAGATGAAAAACCTGTTTCTTCATCACACGCATTCTCTTTTTTTCTATAAAGGGTTTATTTATGTTGTACTTGGTTTTTTATTAGGACGAGCCTTTATTTTATCTGAAATTATGCCGTTTGCTCTGCCTTTCTTCGGCTCCATGCTGCTTATCAAAAGAGATAAGGCCATGCTTGCTTGTCTCGCTTTACTCGCTGGAGCCATGACGATATCACCTCAAAACGCATTGTTTGTGTTTGCGTCGTTGATCGTGTTTCTCCTTATGTCCAAGGTGGTTTCTTTCATCATCAAAGACCCAGTGAAAACATTGCCGGTTGTCATTGTGCTGTCAATGCTGATCACCCGAGGAGCATTTGTTTACCTAGAGCAAGGTGCTATGCAAAGCTACGATTACGTCATGGCGGGTGTTGAAGCAGGACTTGCCTTCATTTTGACACTGATTTTCCTTCAAAGCCTGCCGATTTTTACAGTCAGGAAAATCAAACACTCCTTAAAGGTTGAAGAAATTATTTGCTTTATGATTTTAATTGCCTCAGTTTTAACAGGTCTGGCTGGTATCACATTTCAAGGGATGCAGGCAGAGCATATTTTGTCACGTTATGTAGTGCTGAGCTTTGCCTTTATTGGAGGAGCAAGTATTGGTTGTACGGTGGGTGTCGTGACAGGATTAATTCTCGGTCTCGCTAACATCGGAAACCTTTATCAGATGAGTCTTCTTGCCTTTTCAGGCTTATTAGGGGGATTGCTGAAAGAGGGGAAGAAAGCAGGCGCAGCCATTGGCTTAATTGTGGGTTCCTTACTTATTTCCCTATACGGAGAAGGATCAGCAGGTCTTGTGACCACGCTGTATGAATCACTTATTGCAGTTGCGCTCTTCTTACTCACGCCACAATCAGTGACCTCTAAGGTAGCGAAATATATTCCTGGTACGGTAGAGCATGTACAAGAACAGCAGCAATACGCCCGGAAAGTACGGGATGTGACAGCAAAAAAGGTAGACCAATTTTCTAATGTATTTCATGCGCTGTCTGAGAGTTTTGCGACATTTTACGAATCCATTCCTGAAGAAAAGAAGCAGGAAGAGGATGTAGATCTTTTTTTAAGTACGATCACAGAACGATCCTGTCAAACGTGCTATAAGAAAAATAAATGCTGGGTGCAGAACTTTGATACAACCTATGAACTGATGAAACAAGTTATGCATGAATCTGATGAAAAAACCTACGAGCATAACCGGAAATTGAAGAAGAAATTTAGCCAGCACTGCTCAAAATCAAAACATGTCGAGGAATTGATTGAAGAGGAGATCGCTTACTATAAAGCCAACCAGACTCTGAAGAAAAAGGTCCAAGACAGCAGACGACTTGTAGCCGAACAGCTGATGGGGGTCTCACAAGTGATGGAGGATTTTTCCCGGGAAATAAAACGAGAAAGAGAACAGCATTTTATTCAAGAAGAGCAGATGATAGAAGCACTTCAGCACTTTGGGATTGAAATTCAGCAAGTAGAAATTTATAGCTTGGAGCAGGGGAATGTCGATATTGAAATGAGAATCCCATATTGCCAAGGACATGGTGAATGTGAAAAAATCATCGCTCCCATGCTCTCAGATATTTTAGAAGAACAGATTTTAGTCAAAGCAGAGCAGTGTGCAGAGCACCCAACAGGCTATTGCCACGTTGTATTCGGCTCTGCAAAATCATATCGAGTGGCTACAGGCGTAGCGCATGCAGCGAAAGGCGGAGGGTTAGTGTCTGGGGATAGCTACAGCATGATGGAGCTGGGTGCGGGCAAATATGCCGCAGCTATTAGTGATGGAATGGGCAATGGAGCAAGGGCTCATTTTGAAAGCAATGAAACGATTAAGCTGTTAGAAAAAATATTGGCGTCAGGTATCAATGAAAAAGTGGCAATCAAAACCATTAATAGTATTTTATCTTTACGAACGACGGATGAAATCTATTCTACATTAGATTTATCAATTATTGATTTACAGGATGCGAGCTGTAAGTTCCTCAAGATTGGTTCAACACCCAGCTTTATTAAACGGGGTGATCAGGTGATGAAGGTACAAGCGAGCAACTTACCAATTGGGATTATTGATGAATTTGAAGTGGAGGTAGTGAGTGAACAGATGAAGGCAGGAGATCTGCTGATTATGATGAGTGATGGCATTTTCGAAGGACCAAAGCATATTGAAAATCATGATCTGTGGGTGAAGCGCAAAATGAAAAGCTTTAAAACAGAAGATCCGCAAGAGATTGCTGATTTATTAATGGAAGAGGTCATTCGAACAAGAGCGGGTCAAATTGACGACGATATGACGGTTGTTGTCATCAGGCTTGATCACAACACACCAAAATGGGCATCCATTCCGACTGGTACATTCTATCTTGAGAAACAAGAGATTTCTTAAAATATCGTATAATATGAATTTCTTCTGGCGATGATGGGGATATAAAGCATTCAGTTACGATCCCAGGAGGAATGAAGATGCGAAAAGGTCACGTAAACCAAATCTTATTGATTACAGATGGCTGCTCAAATCACGGGGAAGATCCACTTGCGATTGCCTCATTGGCAAGGGAACAAGGGATTACAGTCAATGTCATTGGCATTATGGAGGAAAACAGACACGATCATGAAGCGATGAAAGAAGTCGAGGGGATTGCCCTCGCAGGCGGAGGCATCCATCAGGTTGTCTACGTCCAGCAGTTATCTCAAACGGTACAAATGGTCACAAAAAAAGCGATGACACAAACCTTACAAGGTGTTGTGAATAAAGAATTGCAGCAAATACTTGGCAAAGACACTGAAATTGAAGAGCTTCCGCCTGATAAGCGTGGGGAAGTGATGGAAGTAGTCGATGAGTTAGGAGAGACGGTTCATCTTCAAGTACTTGTGCTTGTTGATACAAGTGCAAGTATGAAACCGAAGCTGCCGACCGTTAAAGAAGCACTCATCGATCTTTCTATTAGCTTAAATTCAAGGATTGGTGAAAATCAGTTTGGGATGTGTATATTTCCCGGGAAAAACTCAGATGCTGAAATTGTGTTGAATTGGACGCCTCGATTCGATTCGTTATCATCTATTTTCCCGAAACTGACCACGGGAGGAATTACTCCAACTGGACCAGCGCTTCGAGAAGCACTCCAGCATTTCAAATCAGTTCGTTCGCGTAAAGGGCTGCTTGAAGCAAAGGAAGAGCATGATAATGAATTCGGCTTCTAACATTCCGTTAGGCACGGTGATTCAAGGGAAATGGCATCACCATCATTACCGCATTGTAAAAGAGCTGGGAAAAGGGGCGAACGGTATTGTCTATCTAGCCGAATCGCCAAATGGTCAAGTAGCCCTTAAAGTGAGTGATGACAGTATGCTCATTGCATCTGAAGTCAATGTATTAAAATCCTTTTCTAAGGCTCCTGTGAAAACCATGGGGCCTTCTTTTTATGATATGGATGATGCGATTTATCCCGGTATGCTTCAAAAGCGTTCCTTTTATGTGATGGAGTATGTCAGAGGCCCGTTACTGCTTGAATTTGTAAAACAAAAAGGTGATGAGTGGATCGTCGTTTTAATGGTTCAGCTTTTATCTAACCTGGCTCATTTACATCAGGAAGGCTGGATTTTTGGTGACTTGAAGCCAGATAATCTCATCGTGTCAGGTCCCCCAGCCGCGATCCGGTGCATTGATGTAGGGGGAACGACAAAAGCAGGCAGGGCAATCAAGGAGTATACAGAGTTTTTTGATCGAGGCTATTGGGGATTCGGCACAAGAAAGGCAGAGCCATCCTATGATCTGTTTGCCTTAAGTATGGTGATGGTGAATTGTGCGTATAAGAAAGAATTCAAAAAAGGAGCAGAACCGGAAAAGCAGCTTTACAGAGCGATTGAAGGACATCCTTTATTAAAGCGTTATGAAAGGGTGTTAAAGGCTGCTCTACAAGGTAAATATCAATCAGCGGCGGCTATGAAGAGTGCGATGCTGAAAGAAGGACAGCTGATCGCTTCAAGAAAAGCGAGTCAAAAGAAGCAGCAGCAAAAAAACGGGCAAAAGCCCGCTGTTCAACAAAATCAACAGGTGACTTCACGGTCGAGAGTTGCAGCAGCAAAAAGAACACCAGTACGCAAAAAATCAGGCGGGCTTTTTGAAACTGTTCTGATCGTGTGCAGTGTACTTGCTCTTTACTGTGCATATGTAGTTTTGTTCCTGCTATAGACCTGTAAAAAAGCAGGCTTCATCTTTGCTTGGAGCTACTGAAAGTGATAGGATATGTATATCTTTAAATTACCTGCTCTTTGTGAGGAGGAAGTTGTGAATAGAATTGAATCATTTTTGAAAAAACATGATGTTTACCTTGAAAATACGACAGTCATTGTCGGGGTTTCTGGCGGACCAGATTCCATGCTCTTACTGCACGAACTAAACAAGCGTCGAAAAGGTTCCTATCAGCTGATTGCAGCCCATGTAGATCACATGTTCAGAGGAGAAGAATCCTTTGCTGATTTGGCATTTGTTGAGGCTTACTGCAAGGAGCAAGAGATTCCTTTTGAATCGGCCCGCATACAGGTCACCCAATATGCAAAAGAAAACCACTTAAACAAACAGGCAGCTGCAAGGGAGTGCAGATATGCTTTCTTTCGTCAATTGATGGAGCAATACAACGCTCAATTTATAGCGCTTGCACATCATGGAGACGACCAAGTAGAAACAATGATGATGAGGCTTGCGAGAGGGACTGTTGGAATAGGACTCGCCGGTATCCAAGCAAAACGTCCTTTTCAAGATGGATGGCTGATTCGGCCGCTCATTGGATATTCCAAGGACGACGTGCTGACCGCTTGTGAAAAAGAACATATTCCCTATGTCATTGATCAAAGCAATCACACTGATGACTACTTGAGAAACCGGATAAGAAGACACATTCTTCCCGTGTTAAAAGAAGAGGCACCTCATGTACATGAAAGCTTTCAGTTTGTAAGTGACATGCTGACTGAGGATGAGCAATACTTGCAGGCATTAACAAAGGAACAAATGAACCAAGTGATAACGAATCAATCGCCTAAGCAAATTAAGATCAAAACGAAGCCTTTGCTTGACCTGCCTTTGCCTTTACAAAGAAGAGGCATTCAACTAATATTAAACTATCTTTATGAAAACACTCAATCAGCGTTTTCAAACCAGCATATTCTAGGGACTTTGGACTGGTTATCTCATACCGAACAACCGTCTGGATCATTAGATTTGCCAAAAGGTTTACAAGCTGTCAAGTCTTATGATTACTGTATGTTTACCTTTGAACGATCGCTTGTACTAGACCAGTCTTATGCTCTTCACTTAAAGGGTGAGCTTGGAGAGGAGCTTTTCCTTCCGAATGGGCAGTCTATCGTGGTATCAAATCATGTTCCGAAGGATGCACGGAACGGAAACCATTTTTTCTTGCTTCAAAAAGATCATGTTCGTCTCCCTTTGATCATTCGCTCACGAAAAAATGGTGATCGAATCAAACTTAAAGGGATGAATGGATCAAAAAAGGTGAAGGATATATTTATTGATAAAAAAGTGCCTCTTGCAGAAAGAGACAGCTGGCCGATCGTCACTGACTCGGATCATCAAATCATCTGGATCCCAGGTCTGAAAAAATCCGTTTTTGAAGAAATTGATATGACAAACAGCGATCTCATTGTATTACAATATAGACAGCATGAAAATTTGTAGGGGGCAAGCAAAAGCATGAAACAAGATATTGAAAAGGTTTTGATCTCAGAAGAAGAGATCCAGCAAAAAGTGAAGGAACTGGGTGCAACATTAACCAGCGATTATGATGGTAAATTTCCCCTGGCTATTGGTGTTTTGAAAGGGGCTCTTCCATTCATGGCAGACCTGATCAAACACATTGATACATATTTAGAACTTGATTTTATGGATGTATCTAGCTACGGAAAATCTACCGTATCTTCAGGAGAAGTAAAGATCATTAAGGATCTTGATACTTCTGTTGAAGGAAGAGATATTTTAATTATGGAAGATATCATCGACAGTGGGTTAACTTTGAGCTATCTGGTAGAGCTTTTCCGATACCGTAAAGCAAATTCCATAAAAATTGTGACATTGCTTGATAAACCAAGCGGTCGTAAAGCAGACATCAAAGCAGATTATGTTGGATTTGAAGTGCCAGATGCATTTGTTGTCGGCTATGGATTGGATTTCGCTGAACGTTACCGAAACCTCCCGTATATTGGAGTGTTAAAACCATCTGTTTACGAAGGCTAATCAGCATACGTATACATGAGGTTATTGGTTGTATTGGAATGATTTTCTATGATACTATTGAACATAGTTGTGCTTACTGTGGGAGGAGGTAAGGAATGAATCGGGTTTTTCGTAATACGATTTTTTATATACTTATTTTATTACTTGTGATAGGGGTAGTCAGTTGGTTAGGATCCCCTAATCAAAAGCCTGAGAACATGTCTTACAGCAAATTTTCGCAAAATTTAAGTGCGGGAAAAGTGGAGAGTATCTCCATTCAGCCTGTAAGAGGGGTTTATGAAATTCGTGGTCAATTAGATGGCGCGAAGAAAGATCAATACTTCATTACCCATGTTCCAGATGGTCAAGGTGTTGACCAGATTTACAGTGCACTGAAGAATACAGATGTAAAAGTAGAACCAGCACCTGAAACAAATGGATGGCTGCAAGTTCTGACCACCATCATTCCGTTTATCATCATCTTTATCCTGTTCTTCTTCTTATTGAACCAAGCTCAGGGCGGTGGAAGCCGTGTTATGAACTTTGGTAAGAGTAAGGCGAAGCTTTACACAGAAGAGAAGAAACGTGTGAAATTTAAAGATGTTGCCGGTGCAGATGAAGAAAAGCAAGAGCTTGTAGAAGTGGTTGAATTCCTAAAGGACCCACGTAAATTTGCGGAGCTTGGCGCAAGAATACCTAAAGGGGTTTTACTAGTAGGACCTCCAGGTACAGGTAAAACATTGCTTGCGAGAGCATCTGCAGGAGAAGCAGGCGTTCCTTTCTTCAGCATCAGTGGTTCTGACTTCGTCGAGATGTTCGTCGGTGTCGGTGCATCACGTGTACGTGATTTATTCGAAAATGCGAAAAAGAATGCACCTTGCTTAATCTTTATTGATGAGATTGATGCAGTGGGTCGTCAGCGTGGAGCCGGTCTTGGCGGTGGTCATGACGAGCGTGAACAAACGCTTAACCAGCTTCTTGTTGAAATGGATGGTTTTAGTGCGAACGAAGGTATTATTATCATTGCTGCGACGAACCGTGCAGATATCCTAGATCCTGCATTGCTGCGTCCGGGACGTTTTGACCGTCAAATTACGGTTGACCGACCAGATGTCATTGGCCGTGAAGAAGTACTGAAGGTTCATGCGAAAAACAAACCGCTTGATGATACAGTGAACTTGAAAGCCATTGCAAGCAGAACACCTGGGTTCTCTGGAGCAGATCTTGAGAACTTACTAAACGAAGCAGCACTTGTTGCTGCCCGTCATAACAAAAAGAAAATCGATATGCGTGATATCGACGAAGCGACTGACCGTGTCATCGCTGGACCGGCGAAGAAAAGCCGCGTCATTTCGAAGAAAGAACGTAATATCGTGGCTTACCATGAAGCAGGTCATACTGTGATTGGACTTATCCTAGACGAAGCGGACATGGTGCATAAAGTAACGATCGTTCCTCGTGGTCAGGCAGGCGGATATGCGGTCATGCTTCCAAGAGAAGACCGTTATTTCCAAACGAAGCCAGAGCTTCTTGATAAAATTGTCGGCTTGCTCGGCGGTCGTGTTGCAGAGGAAATTACGTTTGGTGAAGTAAGCACAGGCGCTCACAACGACTTCCAGCGTGCAACAGGCATTGCAAGAAAAATGGTTACTGAGTTCGGTATGTCTGATAAGCTTGGTCCACTTCAGTTCGGTCAAGCACAAGGTGGTCAAGTGTTCCTAGGCCGTGATTTTAACAACGAGCCGAATTATAGTGAAGCCATTGCTTACGAGATTGACCAAGAAATTCAGCGTTTCATCAAGGACAGCTACGAACGTGCGAAACAAATTCTCACTGAGAACAAAGATAAGCTAGAAATCATCGCACAGGCCCTTTTAGAAGTTGAAACATTAGATGCTGAGCAAATTAAATCTCTTTACGAAACTGGAAAGCTTCCAGAGCGTGTATACGCAGATGACGAAGAGAAAAACGATGATGTGAAAGTGAACATCAAGAAAAAAGAAGATGAGGAGATCTAATCTCCTTCTGTGAAAGCTGCCGGGATCACCGGCAGCTTTTTTTATTTCGATTCCTAAATGGATCGGTTTCGAATTGTTTACAAATGGAACTCAATTCGTGTATGGTATGATAGAAAGTCGAAAAATGCTCTTTTTGAGAAACTATTCAAAGTGGTGATGAAGTTGTTACTCGTGATAGATGTAGGAAACACAAATACCGTTTTAGGTGTTTATCATAACGGCGATCTAAACTACCATTGGCGAATTGAAACAAGCCGTCATAAAACAGAAGACGAATTTGGTATGGCCATCAGGTCTTTATTTGATTATGTGGGGCTGATGTTTGATCAAATAGAAGGAATTATCATCTCGTCTGTTGTCCCGCCAATGATGTTTGCACTAGAAAGAATGTGCGAGAAGTACTTTCACTTAACACCCCAAATTGTAGGGCCTGGAATGAAGACTGGATTAAACATTATGTGTGACAATCCAAAGGAAGTCGGGGCTGATCGAATTGTGAATGCAGTAGCGGCGATTCACCTATATGGGGCACCTCTCATTGTGGTAGACTTTGGCACAGCGACAACCTACTGCTATATCAATGAACAAAAACAATACATGGGTGGGGCAATTGCACCTGGTATTACCATCTCAACAGAGGCTTTATATACAAGAGCGGCGAAGCTGCCGAGAATTGAAATTGTCCGTCCAGATCACATTGTTGGAAAAAACACCATTAGTGCGATGCAATCCGGCATCCTTTATGGATATGTTGGGCAAGTCGAGGGAATAGTGAAACGGATGAAGCAGCAAGCGAAACAAACACCGAAAGTCATTGCAACAGGCGGTTTGTCAACATTGATTGGAAATGAATCAGACTGCATTGATATTGTCGATCCGTTCTTAACATTAAAAGGACTTCAACTTATTTATGAACGTAATCGTGTCGGTGTACTATAGGAGGTTTAAAATCGAATGGATCACTTAGTTAAAGCGTTAGCATATGACGGAAAAGTCCGAGCATATGCTGCAAACACAACAGATACAATCAACGAAGCACAAAGAAGGCACCATACATGGCCAACAGCATCAGCAGCGATTGGCAGAACAATGACAGCTACAGTCATGATGGGTGCTATGCTGAAAGGCGAAAATAAGCTAACGGTCAAAATTGAAGGCGGTGGACCAATCGGTGCCATCATTGCTGATGGAAACGCAAAAGGTCAGGTGCGCGGATATGTCTCAAACCCACAAGTCCACTTTGACTTAAATGAACATGGCAAGCTGGATGTCAGACGTGCAGTTGGGACATCTGGAACGTTGAGTGTTGTCAAAGATATCGGACTGAAAGATCACTTTACAGGACAAACGGAGATCGTCTCAGGTGAAATTGGAGATGACTTCACTTATTATCTTGTCTCTTCTGAGCAAGTGCCTTCCTCTGTAGGCGTAGGGGTTCTGGTCAATCCAGATAACTCGATCCTTGCAGCAGGCGGTTTCATCATTCAATTGCTGCCTGGAACAGAAGATGCTGTCATCGAAAGACTAGAAAAGCGGCTCTCAACCATTGAACCTATTTCTAAACTCATTGAAAAAGGGATGACACCAGAAGAAATTTTAGAAGAAGTACTCGGAGAAAAACCTCAAATTTTAGAAACTGTACCTGTCGAATTCTCTTGTAACTGCTCAAAAGAACGTTTTGCTAATGGCATTATCAGCCTAGGGAAAGCCGAAATTGACGACATGATTGAACAAGACGGACAAGCAGAAGCTCAATGCCATTTTTGTAACGAAACGTATGTATTTACAAAAGAAGAGCTAGAAGAGCTACGTGAAGAAATAACCCGCTAAGCTCTAAGCAGCGGGTTTTCTTTTTAGAATGGAAAGGAGACGAAAAATGAGACTAAAAGCAAGAGTGGTATGGACATTTATCCTCGTGTTGCTTATGATCAATGCCGTTGTCATTGCATATGTATTAACAAAGTCGCAAATGTCACAGGCTTCTTCAAATGGGAAGAGCGGTGAAGAAATTGCGTCGATTGGAAAAGAGAAGGTGACGCGTCAAGAATGGTTAAAGAAGATGGAAGACCGCTATGGCAAGGCAACACTTGAGCAAATGATTAATCAGAAGGTGGTCAATCAGCTTGCGAAAGAAAACAAGCTTGAGGTGTCTTCAAAAGAGATCAATCGTGAATTGCTCATGCTTAAAGCGGTATCTAATAATTTCTACGAAGATGGACATACGAGTGAAAAGGAATGGAAAGAACAGATTCGTTATCAAATTTTATTAGAGCAGCTTTTAACGAGAGATGCTGTCGTTTCTGAAAAAGAAGCGAAATCCTTTTATGAAAAAAACAAGGACTTATATCAATATGATGATTCATACCGTATTCGTCATATCGTCGTGAAGACAAAAGGCGAAGCTGAAAATGTATTGAAGGATCTGAAAGGCGGATCTAGCTTCGAAGCGGTGGCAGCTGAACGCTCCATTGACCGCTACACCTCTCCATATGGCGGAGATCTTGGGTTTGTGACAGAAGAACAAGAAAGTATACCAGCCCTATACATACAGGAAGCTCAAAAGCTTCAGCCAGACGAATGGACAAAAGAACCGATCGAGACCAAGAACGGGTATGCCATTATTCAACTAAAAGAAAAATTAGATGGCCGCTCCTTCTCTTATGAAGAAGTCAAAGATCAGATCAAAAGGCAGATTGCCATGGAAGACCTAGGTGAAAAGGCGAATGTCAAAACCCTGTGGAAAGAAGCAAAAGTCACATGGTTTTACGATGGCGAGCAGGACTAAAAGCATTGACAAAATTTTTTGAAATTGATAATTTAATATTAATACAATAAAATTACTCGGAGATAGAGGTGTTAGTGATGGCTCGTATTGCAAATTCAGTTTTTGAACTAATAGGAAATACACCAGTCGTTAAATTAAACCGTTTAGTAGATGAAGACAGTGCGGATGTCTACTTGAAACTTGAATATATGAACCCGGGCAGCAGTGTAAAAGATCGTATTGCGTTAGCGATGATCGAAGATGCTGAAGCGAAAGGTACTTTAAAAGCCGGCGACACGCTCATCGAACCAACAAGCGGAAACACAGGGATCGGTCTTGCGATGGTAGCGGCAGCTAAAGGAATTAACGCAATTCTAGTGATGCCAGACACAATGAGTCAGGAGCGCCGCAACCTTTTACGCGCTTATGGTGCAGAGCTTGTATTAACACCAGGTGCAGAAGGAATGAAAGGTGCCATTAAAAAGGCAGAAGAATTGGCAGAAGAGCATGGTTACTTCATGCCTCAGCAATTTAGCAACGAAGCCAATGCGGAGATTCACCGTCGTACTACAGGAAAAGAAATTCTTGAACAGTTTGACGGCGAGCTTGATGCATTTATTGCAGGTGTTGGTACGGGCGGCACGATTACGGGTGCTGGTGAAGTCCTAAAAGAAGCCATCCCATCGATTCAGCTTTATGCGGTAGAGCCGACAGATTCTCCTGTATTATCAGGCGGAAAGCCAGGTCCGCATAAAATCCAAGGGATAGGAGCAGGTTTTATCCCTTCAATCTTGAACACGGAAGTATATGACGGTATTATCCAAGTGAAAAACGAAGATGCATTTGAGCTTGCAAGAAAAGCAGCGAAAGAGGAAGGGATCCTTGGCGGTATTTCTTCTGGAGCAGCTATTTACGCAGCACTTCAAACAGCGAAGAAGCTTGGTAAAGGGAAAAAGGTTCTGGCTATCATCCCAAGTAATGGGGAGCGTTATCTCAGTACACCTCTTTATCAATTCGATTAAACCAATTACCCCAGCATTTGCTGGGGTTTTTTTATGAAATCTGTAGATGGAAAGCAAATACTATTTTCTAAATAAATTGGATTGCATTACAATAAGATTAATGAAAATGAAAAAGGATGATAACATGACACAACGCAGGCCGATGGGCATCCAAATTCCTTTTACGAAAGATGCTTTCCTGAAAAGATACGAACAATTAACTGCTGGCGAAACACACCATGTTCTTCTTGAAAGTGCTCGCGGCGGTTCATACAGCATTGCTGGCATTGACCCGGTTGCTAAAGCGAAGGGGAAAGACGGGATGACAACCATCCATTATCAAGATGAGGTGCTGTTCAAAGAAGGCGATCCATTCAGAGCGTTTACGGATTGGTTCCAAACCCTTCAAACCGAAATGAATGAGGAATATCCTGATTTTCAAGGCGGGGCGATTGGATTTTTAAGCTATGATTATGCAAGATATATCGAGCATTTTAAAATGCTGTCCATTGATGACCTGAAAACACCTGATCTTTATTTTCTCGTATTTAATGATGTTGCGGTCTTTGATCATGAAGAAAACGTGCTGTGGCTGATCACTCACACAGAAGGAACGGAACCTGTGAGTGACACTCATCAAAGACTCGAAGATTTGAAGCGAAAGTGGACAAGCTCTTCAGAAGAATCAGCGCAATCTCCTGTTCATGAATCTTCTGCAGAATTTGTACCAGCAGCACCGTTTACCGAAGAAACCTTTGGAGAAGCAGTAGAGAAAATTAAACAATATATCGCAAGCGGTGATGTGTTCCAAGTGAATTTATCCATCAGACAAGATGAACAGCTCCACACACATCCGTATGATTTATACAAAACGTTACGTCAAGTCAATCCATCTCCGTATATGTCTTATCTGCACACGCCTGATTTCCAGATTGTTTGTGGATCTCCAGAGCTGCTTATTAAGAAAAAGGGGAATCAATTAGAAACAAGACCGATTGCGGGTACAAGATCAAGAGGCAAAGACGACGCTGAGGATCAAGCGCTGGCAAAAGAGCTCATTGAAAATGAAAAAGAACGCGCAGAGCATGTGATGCTCGTGGATCTTGAGCGGAATGACCTTGGACGCGTGTCTACTTATGGCTCAGTAAAAGTGAACGAATTTATGGCGATTGAGAAATATTCACACGTGATGCACATTGTATCCAACGTACAAGGGGAACTGCGTGATGATTGTGATGCAGTAGATGTCATGAGAGCTGTATTCCCAGGCGGAACAATTACAGGTGCTCCAAAGGTGAGAACAATGGAAATCATAGAAGAGCTTGAGCCGACAAGGCGTGGGCTTTATACTGGATCTATAGGCTGGTTTGGATTCAATCAAGATATGCACTTTAACATCGTCATTCGTACGGCGTACTGTACTGAAGGCAAAGCCTTTATGCAGTCGGGTGCTGGGATCGTCATCGATTCTGTACCAAAGCACGAATACAAAGAATCGATTAAAAAAGCCTATGCAGTGAAAAAAGCATTACAGTTGAGCAAAGAAGAGACTATTTTGAGTTAGAGGTGAGCAGAGCATGATATTAATGATTGATAATTATGATTCATTTACGTACAACTTGGTCCAGTATTTAGGTGAGCTTGGAGAAGAATTGATCGTGAAACGGAATGATCAAGTAACCATTCAAGAAATCGAAGAACTCAAGCCGGATTTTCTCATGATTTCCCCGGGGCCATGCAGTCCAGATGAAGCGGGAATTAGTATGGAGGCGATCAAGCACTTTGCGGGAAGTATTCCGATCTTCGGTGTGTGTCTAGGTCATCAATCCATCGCGCAAGTTTTTGGCGGGGATGTCATTCGTGCAGAACGCTTAATGCATGGTAAAACGTCAGAGATTGCTCATGACGGAAAAGGTGTCTTCACTGGACTCCAAAATCCGCTTGTCGCAACGAGATATCATTCATTAATTGTCAAAAACGAGACGCTGCCGGAGTGTTTTGACGCAACAGCCAGCACAAAGGAAGGTGAGCTCATGGCCATTCGCCATAAAGAGCTGCCGATTGAAAGTGTACAGTTTCATCCTGAATCGATTATGACGTCCTTCGGAAAAGAAATGCTTAAAAATTTCATTGAAACCTATCGTAAAAAGGGGCATGAAGTAAACGCATGATCATTTATCTGAACGGTCAGTATATAGAGGAGAAAGACGCGACTCTTTCTCCTTTTGATCATGGTTTTCTATATGGCATCGGTGTATTCGAAACATTTACCAGCCTGGCAGGACAAGTCTTTCTGTTAGATTGGCACCTTGAAAGGCTCAATCAATCATTGCGTGACCTTTGCATCGAATCCACAATAGAGAAACCATTTGTACTCGACATTATTCATACCTTACTAAATAAAAACGAAATAGCCGGTGGACACGCGAGAATTCGCTTCAATGTTTCTGCGGGCAGGGGCAATGGATTTTCTGCAGATCCTTATGAAGAGCCTGTCGTGTTTGTCATGATCTCTCCATTCCGGCCCGAATCTGTTTTAGATGAGAAACAGGGAGTCATTCTTCAAACGAGGAGAAATACGCCGGAAGGTCCGAGGCGCCTTAAGTCTCACCATTATATGAACAACCTGCTGGCTAAAAGAGAAGTGGGAAATGATCCGAAATTAGAAGGTATCTTTTTAACAAAAGAAAATGATGTGGCAGAAGGAATTACTTCCAATGTATTTTGGCGAAAAGGCGATGTGATTTATACACCGTCACTTGATACAGGCATTTTAAATGGAGTCACTCGTCGATATTGTATCGAAACACTCCAAGCGATGGAGGCTTCACTAAAAGTAGGGCGATATACAGTCTCCCATTTGCTATCAGCTGATGAGGCATGGATGACCAATTCTGTTCAAGGGATTGTGCCTTTCAGAAGTATAGGGGAAATCTCCTTTCCTCAAAACAGCCGGATCTTCTCAACAAAATTGAGAACACAATATACAAAAGAACGTCTAGATTATAAAGAGTAGGTGGACACAATGACACAACAAGTGATAAAACAGCCTAAAATCATACAAGCCAAGCACCACACCCTTAGTTATGAAGAAAAGACATTGGTCATGGGCATTTTAAATGTCACACCTGACTCTTTTTCAGATGGAGGAAAGTTTAATCAAGTGGATAAAGCGCTGGCTCATGCAGCCCAGCTGATAGAGGACGGGGCACATATCATTGATATAGGCGGAGAATCGACTCGCCCAGGAGCGGCATTTGTCTCAGAACAAGAGGAGCTTTCAAGAGTCATTCCCGTCATTGAAAAGATCACAAAACAATTGGATGTACCGATTTCCATTGATACGTATAAAGCCCATGTTGCAGATGAAGCGGTGAAAGCTGGAGCTTCCATCATTAATGATGTATGGGGAGCGAAGGCAGATCCTCAAATGGCGCATGTGGCAGCGAAGCACAATGTGCCGATTATTTTAATGCACAATCGGCCAGAGCGAAACTACACACATCTGATTTCAGATATGATCGCAGATTTGAAAGAAAGTGTTCAAATTGCAAAACAAGCGGGTGTCCGTGATGACATGATCATATTAGACCCAGGTGTAGGATTTGCGAAAAATAAAGAGGACAATCTCATGGTCATGAATGAGCTCGAACATTTTTGTCACCTTGGGTATCCACTGCTCTTAGCTACATCTCGAAAGCGATTCATCGGAGCTGTCTTAGACCTGCCGCCGGAAGAACGTACTGAAGGAACGGGAGCCACGGTCTGCCTTGGGATTCAAAAAGGCAGTGCGATGGTTCGTGTACATGATGTAAAAGAAATCGCAAGAATGGCAAAAATGATGGATGCCATGTTGAATAAGGGAGGCGCTTATCATCGATAAAGTATATGTAAATGGAATGGAATTTTACGGCTATCATGGCGTATTTGCAGAAGAAAATAAATTAGGACAGCGGTTCCGTGTGGATTTAACAGCTTCACTTGATTTAAGTAAAGCCGGACAAACTGATGACCTCAATGAGACCATTAATTATGCAGAGCTCTACCAAATCTGCAAAAGCATTGTAGAAGGTGAATCAGTCAACCTCGTTGAAACACTGACAGAAAGAATTGCGAACCAAGTGTTAAAGGACTTTCCGACAGTTCAGGAATGTACAGTAAAGGTAATCAAACCAGATCCGCCAATTCCAGGACACTATCAGTCCGTTGCAATTGAAATGACGAGATCACGCACATGAACAATACCGCATACATCGCTTTAGGTTCGAACATAGGTAAAAAGGAAACCTATTTAAAAGAAGCTGTCAAAAAACTGCACGAACATCCAGAGGTTCAAGTAGAATTGATCTCCTCTATATATGAAACAACACCTGTAGGTTACGAAAACCAAGATGACTTTTTAAATATGGCTGTGAAAATTTCCACTTCGCTTCGTCCAAATGAACTACTGGTGCTTACTCAGAAAATCGAGCAAGAGTTAGGCAGAACAAGAGAAGTGAGATGGGGACCGCGAACGGCTGACCTTGACATTTTACTTTATAATCGTGAAAATATTGAAACAGAACAGCTTGTAGTACCACATCCTAGAATGTACGAACGTTTATTCGTTCTTGTTCCGATGAGTGAGATTTGCCCAGGAATCGGCGAAGTACAAATAAATGCCGTAACAGACCAAGAAGGTGTAAGCATATGGAAAAAGACATGTGGGGTAGAAGAATTCGTGCATACCGAAAGCTAAAAGGGTATACTCAGGAAGGGTTCGCGAAAAGACTAGGCATCTCTGTCTCTGTCTTAGGAGAAATTGAGCGAGGCAATCGATTACCAACAAACCAATTGGTTGGTCAAATAGCAGATGCTTTAAATATAACGGTGGAAGAACTTTCGCCAATTCTTGAAGAAGGAAGGAGGGGAAATGATGTTTAAAATCGGAGATATCGACATTAATAACAAAGTGGTGCTCGCGCCTATGGCTGGTGTGTGCAACTCTGCCTTCAGACTGACAGTTAAAGAGTTTGGAGCGGGTTTAGTCTGCGCTGAAATGGTCAGTGACAAAGCGATCCTGATCAACAATGCAAGAACAATGGGTATGCTATACATTGATGAACGTGAAAAGCCTTTGAGCCTTCAGATATTTGGAGGTGAAAAAGACACACTCGTCGAAGCGGCAAAGTTTGTAGACCAGAACACAACAGCAGACATTATTGATATCAACATGGGCTGTCCTGTACCGAAGATTACGAAATGTGATGCAGGAGCGAAATGGCTGCTTGATCCAAACAAGATTTATGAAATGGTCTCTGCTGTTGTAGATGCTGTAGATAAACCTGTTACGGTGAAAATGAGAATGGGCTGGGACGAAGATCATATCTTCGCTATCGACAATGCCCGTGCTGTTGAACGAGCAGGTGGACAAGCGGTTGCGCTTCACGGACGTACACGTGTGCAGATGTACGAAGGAACAGCGAATTGGGATATTATAAAAGAGGTCAAACAATCTGTTTCCATCCCTGTCATCGGCAATGGAGATGTCAAAACCCCTCAAGATGCAAAACGTATGCTTGATGAAACAGGTGTAGATGCTGTCATGATCGGAAGAGCCGCACTAGGAAACCCGTGGATGATCTATCGAACGGTTCATTATTTAGAAACGGGTGAACTAAAAGAAGAGCCAAATGTACGTGAGAAGATGTCAGTGTGCAAACTTCACTTAGACAGACTCATTGACCTAAAAGGCGAACACGTGGCTGTCAGAGAAATGAGAAAGCACGCAGCATGGTACTTAAAAGGTGTCCGAGGCAATGCGGACGTAAGAAATCAAATCAATCAAAGTGAAACGAGAGCGGAGCTAGTACAAGTTCTTGATGACTTTACGATCGAAGCCGAGGCAAAAGAGCTTCAAAGTATAAAAGTAGGATAAGACTATCTTTCTTTTTGTAGCTCACTGCTAGTGCATGTACTGGCAGTTTTTCTGCTTTTCTCTGCAAAATACATTATTGGAGTGATATAAATGAGTAATGAAGGGCTTAATAACGAAGAATTAAATGACCAATTCCAGGTCAGACGTGACAAAATGAATAAAATGAGAGAAGAGGGTATCGATCCATTCGGCGAACGATATGACCGCTCTCATCAATCCGCACAAATTATCGCTGAATATGATGAGTTTTCTAAAGAAGACTTAGAAGAAAAGTCTACCCAAGTGACAATCGCTGGACGTATGATGACAAAGCGAGGAAAAGGGAAAGCTGGCTTTGCGCATATACAAGACTTAGAAGGACAAATTCAAATATACGTTCGTAAAGATAGTGTAGGAGAAGAAGCTTACGAGTTATTCAAAAGCTCAGACCTAGGCGATATCATCGGTGTAACAGGAATGGTATTTAAAACGAACGTTGGAGAACTTTCAATTAAAGCGACTAGCTTTGAGGTTCTCACAAAAGCACTTCGCCCGCTTCCTGATAAATATCATGGACTCAAAGATGTTGAACAACGTTATCGTCAGCGCTACCTTGACCTGATTGTAAATCCAGAAAGTAAGCAGACGTTCATCATGCGAAGCAAGATTATTCAATCCATGAGAAGATACTTAGATTCTAAAGGGTACCTAGAAGTTGAAACACCAACAATGCACAGCATCCCTGGTGGTGCATCAGCACGTCCTTTCATTACTCATCACAATGCACTGGATATGCCGCTTTATATGCGTATTGCGATTGAACTGCACTTAAAACGCCTGATTGTCGGTGGCCTAGAGAAAGTATACGAGATTGGCCGTGTATTCCGTAACGAAGGTGTATCAACTCGTCATAACCCAGAATTCACTATGATCGAGCTGTACGAAGCTTACGCAGATTACAAAGACATCATGAACCTAACTGAAAACCTGATTGCTCATATTGCCGAAGAGGTACTAGGAACAACCACTATTCAATATGGAGAAGATGAAATTGATCTCAAGCCTGAATGGAAGAGACTCCATATGGTTGAAGCGGTCAAAGAAGCAACTGGTGTGGACTTTTGGCAGGAGATGTCTGTAGAAGAAGCGAAGCAGCATGCCGCTGATCACGGAATTGAAATCACGAAAAACATGACAGTAGGTCATATCATCAATGAGTTCTTCGAGCAAAAAGTTGAAGAAACATTGGTTCAGCCTACATTTATTTACGGACACCCAGTGGAGATTTCTCCATTAGCTAAGAAAAATCCTGAAGACCCTCGCTTTACTGATCGCTTTGAACTATTTATCGTACGCCGCGAGCATGCTAATGCATTCACAGAGCTAAACGATCCAATCGATCAAAGAGAACGATTCGAAGCTCAATTAAAAGAACGTGAAGAAGGGAATGACGAAGCGCATCTAATGGATGACGATTTTGTTGAAGCATTAGAATATGGTATGCCTCCAACAGGCGGACTAGGAATCGGTATCGACCGGTTAATCATGCTATTAACAAATTCTCCATCAATCAGAGATGTACTGCTTTTCCCACAAATGAGAAACCGTTAATACATCAATCAAAGCGCCATTTTAACTATGGCGCTTTTTATTTTTCATAAAATGAAACTTTTTTTAAAAAAACTATTGCAAGGAAAGAATCAAGATGGTATATTATTATTCGTTGCCGCAAAACAGCAACGAGGTTAAAAAAGAAATTGAAAAAATTCTTGACTTTAACCGATACGAAATGTTAAGATATTAAAGTCGCTTACGAGCGATAATGAAAATGATCTTTGAAAACTAAACAAGACAAAACGTACCTGTTAATTCGAGTTTTTATAAAAAAATCCTATGAAACATCATAGGTAGTCAGTCAAACGCTGACGAAAAACAAAACTTCGGTTTTGTACTTTTTCGGAGAGTTTGATCCTGGCTCAGGACGAACGCTGGCGGCGTGCCTAATACATGCAAGTCGAGCGGACAGAAGGGAGCTTGCTCCCGGATGTTAGCGGCGGACGGGTGAGTAACACGTGGGTAACCT
>NZ_PVWX01000008.1:0-18490 GCF_003004375.1 Bacillus sp. LNXM12-1
TCCTGAGCCAGGATCAAACTCTCCGAGGTATGCAGGATGCATATCACACATGCGTTGCTACACGATGTAGCGAACTTAGCATGTGATCATTTCCTGCCTCGCCAGTTTGACTGACTACCTATGATGTATCATAGGATTTTTTTATAAAAACTCGAATTAACAGGTACGTTTTGTCTTGTTTAGTTTTCAAAGAACTTGTTTACCGCTTCAGAAGCGACTAGAACATCATACCATATTTAAATTGTTAATGTCAACAACTTTTTTGTTATAATGTTTTTTCGTTTCTTCGTCATCAGCGACGTATATTAATTTACCACCATACAGGATCAAAGTCAACAATATTTCTCATTAAATAATAAATTTTTCAATTACGACTAAGGCTGCTACGCCTGGGATGCCCAATAAACCACTGATTCCACTCGTTACAGGGTTAATAGAGACATGTAATCCTAGACTCTCTCCAAATAGATTGAGGCAAAATAAAAAAAGAGCACCTGCCACAAACTTTACTCCGATCAGCCCTAACCATTTGAAGGGGTTCGCTTGAACACCTGACATAAACAACAATAGTACAGCTATCAAAATTGACCCGATTACAATAACAGGTTCCATAATCCTCTCATCTCCTCTTCATATGAATAGTACAAGCATATGAGAGGACTATGTAAAATAGACCTGCTATCTCCAGTTGTTTAAACGTAAATTCCTCTTTTTCGCTTCTCTTAGATAGAAAAAGTACTTCGCTTGAGCAAGCTTTAATTCGAATAGAATGTCCGGTGAAGGCTCAACGCTATTTGCGACAAGCTTTTTTTGTCTGTTCCATTCTTCCTTTTGCTTAAAAAGCTGTTGAATTAATTTCTCATCGAATTCTTTTCGAATTGATTTTCTGCGAAGAAAACCCATGTACCGTACTTCTCCTTCCTACATCTCACGTCTGCCTTCTAGAGCTTTAGACAGTGTGACTTCATCCGCATACTCTAAGTCTCCACCTACTGGAAGTCCGTGAGCAATGCGAGAGAGTTTAATTCCTGATGGTTTCAACAGTCTAGAGATATACATGGCTGTAGCCTCTCCTTCAATGTTTGGATTGGTTGCAAGGATCACCTCTGTCACTTGATCGTCTTGCAATCTTTTTAACAGGTCAGGAATTTTAATATCCTCTGGGCCAATTCCGTCCATCGGTGAAATGGCACCATGAAGCACATGGTATAAGCCGTTGTATTCTTTCATCTTTTCCATTGCGATCACATCTTTTGGGTCTTGCACTACACAGATAACAGATTGATCTCTTCTTGTATCTTCACAAATATAGCAAGGATCTTGGTCTGTGATATGGCCGCATACCGAACAATAAGTTAAATTACGCTTTGCATTAACAAGCGCCTTCGCGAAATCTAGTACGACATCTTCCTGCATACTAAGAACAAAAAAAGCCAGACGAACCGCAGTTTTCGGTCCGATTCCTGGCAATTTCATAAAGCTGTCAATCAGCTTTGATATTGGTTCAGGATATTGCATCTTCAGTTATTCCTCCTAGAATAAACCTGGCATGTTCATTCCTTTTGTGAATTGACCCATTGTTTCATTCGTTAACTCATCGACTTTTTTCAATGCGTCGTTTGTTGCTGCAAGTACAAGATCTTGAAGCATATCGATATCTTCTGGATCAACAACTTCTTCATTGATTGCTACATCAACAACTTCTTTTTGTCCATTTACTTTTACAGTGACCATACCGCCACCCGCTGTACCTTCAAGGACTTTTTCTGCAAGCTCTTCTTGAGCCTTAGCCATATCCTTTTGCATTTTTTGCATTTGTTTCATCATTTTTTGCATATTTCCCATTCCACCGCGCATATGAACACCACTCTCTTTCATTTTTATTAATCTTTAATTTCAATTAAATCGTTTCCTACTAACTTCTTTGCTTCTGCAATCAATGGATCCTCTTCAGCAGAAGTCCCCTGACCATCTGCCTGTTCATCCGGCTGATGATCTCTTAAAAATTCTTCTCTTATTTTACCCCATTGAGCGTCAGGAACGCCAACTAATTCCACTCTTTTTCCTAACATAGACTCTAATAGCTGCTCAAGGTTGGTTCGAACACCGCTTTTATCTTCGGCAACCATTTTACAGTGTATTTCAAACTTGAATTTTAAAACAAAGGCATGAGAAGCAGCAGCAACTGGTTCACTATCCGTTAATAGCGCAGCATGAGACACCTTATTCTGCTGTTTCAAGTGGGCAAGGAGTTCTCCCCATTTACCTTTAATTTTTTCTAGCTCTGGACGTTTTGCTTCTTTTAGAATCTCGTGAATTCGGCCGACAGGTGCACGGTATCCATTTTTGTTACTCGTTTGTGGTCGAGGTGCTTCCTTTTTTTCTTGAGGATGATGAGAATGAGACATTGGCACACCCTCAGCTCTTATCCTAGATAGCTCCTGTTCCAACCTGTCTATTTTATCCGTTAGCGCCGTTAAATCAGCGTTAGCATGAGCTTGTGGTATTCCAACCGTTGACTGACATAGCTTGACAACAGCTACCTCAAAGAAAATTCTTGGATGATTCGTCCATTTCATTTCTTGGTGACTTTTATTCAGCACTTCAATTGTTTCATATAGAAATTGAGGTGTCACACGATCCGAAAGCGTCACGAAATTTTCATCGACCTTTACCTTTTCAAGGACCCCCTCCAGATCTGGTGCCGTTTTATAAAGCAGCATATCTCTAAAGTAAAAGATCATGTCCTCTATTAATTTAGCAGCATCTTTTCCCTGCTGAAGTAATTCATTTAAGGTATCTAACGCTACAGCAATATTTTGATCAAAAATTGCTTCGGCTAGCTGACTAATGAAATGCTGAGAAACAGCTCCTGTAATGAGCAGCGCATCATCAATTGTCAGCTGCTCACCACTAAATGAGATCGCTTGATCTAAGAGGCTTAGTGCATCACGCATACCGCCATCAGCTGCACTAGCGATAATCTCGAGCGAGCCCTCTTGTACATTTAGGCTTTCTGCATCTACAATTTTCTTCATTCTTCCAACAATATCTTTTGTCGTGATTCGTTTAAAATCAAATCTCTGACAACGGGATATGATGGTAAGAGGAATCTTATGAGGCTCTGTGGTAGCCAAAATAAAGATACAATGAGCAGGCGGCTCCTCTAACGTTTTAAGGAGGGCATTAAATGCCCCGATAGAGAGCATATGTACTTCATCTATAATATAAACCTTATATGTAACCGCCGAAGGAGCAAATTTCACTTTATCACGTATATCACGGATTTCATCTACCCCGTTGTTTGAGGCAGCATCTATTTCAATCACGTCTGAAATCGAGCCGTTTGTAATCCCTTTACAGGCATCACATTCATTACAAGGTTCACTCACAGGTGACTTTTCACAGTTCACTGCCTTCGCAAAGATCTTGGCAGCACTTGTTTTACCTGTTCCTCTAGGACCTGAAAATAAGTAAGCATGAGAAAACTTCTTCTGCAAAAGGGCATTTTGCAACGTTTTTGTGATGTGTTCTTGTCCAACAACATCCTCAAAAACTTGAGGTCTGAACACTCGATACAAAGCTTGATAACTCACAAATACGCCCTCCTCCATTTATCATCTTTTTTATTATACATGATGCACCGATCAATTCAAAAGCACACCTTTATTTTCTAATAAACGAAAATGATGATTTCAACTATAGATTTTCTACTTTCTATGAATCAAAAACGTGTTTTCTAGATTTTCGAATTGTTCTGCAACACCATGGAGAACTTTTGTTCCTATTGTGATTAATGGAAAAACAAAAAGACTCTAAAAAGGTTTTTTGCCTATTTGTATAAACAAAGCAGCTGAGCTATTCTTTAAACAGCAACAAAAAACTCACCTAGATTAACTAGATGAGTTACATTTAATATTGATTTACCGTGCACCTTCTGTCGATTCGCTACCCCAAGCGTTACTTAAACAGTTAGCTCGGCCCAGGCAACCCTGCGGCACATGAGAGGTTTCACTTAATGCTGCTTCCTTCCGGACCTGACATGGTTCATGAATTCCCATTGCGCAGGACCAAGACGTCAACACCACTTATTTAAGGCAGACCTTGAAGTAAACGAACCTTGAGAAGGGATTCGGCCTCGCTAGAGCGGATTGCGAGTACAGGGCACCGCTACCTCCCCGCTTAGCACGGCAAAATGAATATTAAATTGTTAGTGACGCAGACATAAGTATACCTTCTTATAGCTGAAATTGCAAACGACATCCATTCATTTACTTTTGGCTTGTTTCTTTCGCTGACGGAGATTTCGGAAGAACTGACTTAACAGCTCACCGCACTCATTTTCAAGTACACCACCAATGACTTCAGACTGATGATTGAACCGTTCATCATCCAGTAAATTCATTAAAGTACCTGCACATCCACCTTTTGGATCGTATGCACCGAAAACGACCTTTTTCACTCTAGAAAGGACAATCGCTCCCGCACACATAGGACACGGTTCAAGCGTCACATAAAGTACAGCATCTTCTAAACGCCAGCTTCCAGTCGTTTTACACGCTTCATCAATAGCAAGTAATTCTGCATGTGCAATTGAACGCTGCTCTGTTTCCCTTAAATTATGAGCGCGGCTCACAATTTGGTCATCAACAACGATGATGGCACCGATTGGTACTTCTCCTATTTGTTCTGCTTTTAAGGCTTCAGAAATAGCTTCTTGCATAAACTGTTCATCTCTCGTCATAGCACGGCTCTCTTTTCATGTTTTTTAAAAGGATATTGAGGTTAACATATTAGCACAATCTTTTAAAGGGGGTCTTACTTTGTCAAAGCACCAAAAGGCACTGCTTATTATCGACATGATTAATAATTTTGATTTTGAAATGGGACATGTGCTCGCTGATAAAACAGAGCAAATGACCAATAAGATTTTAGCTCTTAAAGATCATGCTTTCAAGGAAAATTGGCCAATCATCTATATCAACGACCACTACGGTCTCTGGAAGGCTGATATTCAAGCTGTGATGGAAACATGCAAAAACGAAAGAAGCGCCCCTATTTTAGAGAAAATGGCACCATCTAAAGATGATTACTTCTTAATTAAACCGAAGCATTCGGCCTTCTATGGAACTGCACTAGAAACACTCTTAAATGAATTAGGTGTACAAGACATCATTTTGTCTGGAATTGCAGGAAACATTTGCGTTCTGTTCACTGCAAATGACGCATACATGCGAGAATACAACTTAATTGTACCTAAAGATTGTATCGCATCAAATGACGACGGAGATAATGAATATGCTTTAACGATGATGGAGAACGTTCTACTAGCAAAAATCACCACTGCTAAAGAGATCACGAATGAAAATCAAACATGATTTATCCATAACCCTCATAAATTGTTAGCAATAACAAAGGGGGCGTTGACTATTCAAATTTATGTTGTCAAAAGAGGAGATACTTTAAACGAAATTGCCATGCGCTTTAAAACAACAGTCAATGAAATCATCCGTACCAACGATATTGAAACACAAAATCAACTCGTCATTGGACAAACAATTGTCATTCCAATTAGAGGACAATTTTATGAGGTCAAACAAAATGACACACTTTATCAAATTGGAAGACGATTTCGAATTTCAGTGGAGGAGTTGGCACGTGTGAATAGAATTCGGCCTGAAGCGATACTACCTATTCGCTTCTTGCTCTATATTCCTCAAAGACCGAAAAGGAACATTAATTCGAATGCTTACATTGAACCAAGGGGAAATCAAGTCAGTGAAAACTTAAAACAAGCAGCTAGAGAGGCCTCTCCATATTTAACCCATTTAGGCGCCTTTAGTTTCCAAGCACAAAGAAACGGAACACTGAAAGAACCACCGTTAGATCAGCTACCTCAAATAGCCGCTCAGAGCAGAACCGTTTTATCCATGGTGGTGACAAACCTAGAGAATGATAAATTCAGTGATGAACTTGGGCGAATTCTTTTGAATAACCAATCTGTCAAAGCCACATTTTTAAATGAAATCGTTCGTGTTGCTAAAAAGTATCAATTAAAAGAAATCCATTTTGATTTTGAATATTTACGTCCCGCTGATAAAGATGCTTACATTCAATTTTTAAGAGAGGCAACAACCCGCTTCCATCAAGAAGGATGGACAATATCTGTTGCACTTGCCCCTAAAACAAGTAGTCAGCAAAAGGGAAAATGGTATGAAGCTCATGACTATGAAGCCATCGGGAAGATCGTCGATCATGTTGTGTTAATGACCTATGAATGGGGATACAGCGGCGGCCCTGCACAAGCTGTCTCTCCCATTGGACCTGTCCGCCAAGTCATTGAATATGCACTGACCGTCATGCCGGCCAATAAAATTGTTATGGGGCAGAATTTATATGGCTATGATTGGACGCTTCCTTACGTCCAGGGCGGCCCCATTGCTAAAGCCGTCAGTCCTCAACAAGCGATTGCAATTGCCAGAGAGAATAATGCCTCCATTCTATACGACGAAACAGCGCAAGCACCTTATTTTCGTTACACAGATGCCACTAATAAAGAGCATGAGGTATGGTTCGAAGACGCTAGATCGATTCAAGCAAAGTTCAATCTCATCAAAGAGTTAAACTTGAACGGAATTGCTTATTGGAAATTAGGTCTATCCTTCCCACAAAATTGGCTCTTATTATCAGATCAATTTAATATTGAAAAAAGAACGACATCGTAACCCATTCGCTCTATCTCTCGGAAGGGGTATGGTACAATATACATTGGTTTGACAACTTTATAGATAGAGGAGAACGCCTATGTATCCTGCCCCTTTTATTGCAGTGGAAGGCCCAATTGGAGCCGGAAAAACAACTTTGGCTACAATGCTTGCGAAGGAATTTCAATTTCCTTTAGTAAAAGAGATTGTAGAAGAAAATCCATTCTTAGATAAATTTTATGAAGATATGGAACAATGGAGCTTTCAGCTTGAGATGTTCTTTTTATGCAATCGGGTCAAACAGTTAGAATCTATTGAAGAAAACTATGTGAGTCAACAGCAGCCGATTGTCACTGATTATCATGTCTATAAAAATATGATATTTGCAGAAAGAACATTATCAAAAAAGCACATGGACAAATACAGAAAGATCTATCACTTGCTAACAGATGACCTTCCTAAACCAAATGCTATCATCTATATAAAAGCCAGCCTTCCTACCTTACTTGAAAGAATACAGATGAGGGGACGCTCTTTTGAAGAAGACATCGACCCAGCTTATTTAAAAACACTCATTGAAGATTATGAGCTGGCCATTGAACATTTAAAACAGACTGACCCAGGGCTTCCTATCATTACAATTGAAGGAGATCATACAGACTTCGTTTCCTCACAGCAAGATTACCAGCAAATTGTACAGAACATAAAGGAGCAAGTACTATGAACAATATCGAAATACCAAAGGATGCAGTGATCACAATCGCCGGGACTGTTGGTGTCGGAAAATCCACTATGACTAAAACGATAGCGGACAAGCTAGGCTTTCAAACCTCTCTTGAAAAAGTAGATGACAACCCATACTTAGAGCCCTTTTATTCAGATTTCCAAAGATGGAGCTTCCATTTACAGGTCTATTTCCTAGCCGAGCGTTTTAAGGAACAAAAGCGGATTTTTGAATCTGGTGGAGGATATGTGCAAGATCGTTCAATTTATGAGGACACAGGCATTTTCGCGAAAATGCATGCGGACAAAGGTACGATGTCTGAAGTAGATTATGAAACGTATACGAGTCTATTCGAGGCGATGGTGATGACACCTTACTTCCCTCACCCTGATGTACTCATCTATTTACACGGGGATTTAGATCATATTTTGAATCGTATTGAAGAACGCGGCAGAGAGATGGAAACTCAAACTGATCGAGCCTATTGGGAAGAAATGTACACTCGATATACGGAATGGATCGAACAATTCGATTTATGCCCAGTGATTAAAATTAACATTGAAGATTACGACTTACTTCATGATGAAAGCTCACTTGAACCCATTCTTCATGAAATTGCTTCTGTTATACAAAAAAATCGCTCTAAAACAAAATAAAAAAAACCGCTGCATTTCGCGAATGCAGCGGTTTGACAATTCCAATTTTTATGCTTGCGTTTTAATTCAACTAAGGTAAAAAATCAATATGGCGGAGGAAGAGGGATTCGAACCCCCGCGGGCTTTGACACCCCTGTCGGTTTTCAAGACCGATCCCTTCAGCCGGACTTGGGTATTCCTCCGTATCGACAAGAATTAATATACCATATCATTTTAATTCAAGTCAACATCTTTTCGAAAAAAATTTCAATAAGTTGTTTTGGTATGAGAATCTGCCCATAAAAAAGCAGCCATTAACGGCTGCTCTTGATCTATTTTGTATCCTGTCTAATCTCTTCAATAAACTGATTCATCTCTTCTTTAAACTCATTTAATGATTCAATAATTTTCGTAAAGTCTGTCACTTGTTTGGCTTGTTCATTTGTTGAGCTGCTGATTTGTGAGATGTTTTCAGACAAAGTGCTAATACTGTCTTGGATTTCCTTTAAGAAGGTATTAATGGTTTCAGCCGCTTCCTTTGAGCCATCTGATAATTTACGAACTTCATCAGCTACGACAGCAAACCCTTTTCCATTCTCGCCTGCTCTTGCTGCTTCAATTGCAGCATTTAGACCTAGCAAGTTTGTTTGTCTAGCGATCCCGCCAATGGTTTTGACGACTTCTTCAATATTTGCAGATTTCTCTTCCGCTCTTCCTGCCTGTTCGCTTATTTCTAAACTTGTGGCAGCCAGCTCTTGTGAATGCGCAGCAATTTGCTCGATTCCACCTTGGAGTTCTTTCGCTACATCATTGATATGCTCCATATAACCGCTTAATTTCTTTTCACGATGATGTGAAAATGCCACTAAAAAAGATCCAATTACTTTTCTATCTTCATCAAAAATCGGGTAACCTTTTACAGCAATTTCATAACCATATAAAGACTCTGGTAAATGACCATCATATTCTTGTCCTCTTAATGTCGTCGCCACGTTTTGGTCTTCTGGGTTCAATGGGTCCCCAACTTTCACGCCAAAATCTATTGTGTTAGACGGGTAGTAACAAAGCACCTTCTCTGTATCAGTGATGCCGAAAAGAATACTTTCATCTAGAACTTTTCTAATTAATTGAGCCATTTCAACATAATAGTCAAGCCTATTCAAGGTTATTCCTTCTTTCCTAGAAGCTTTTATTTTTTTATCGGCTAAATTTAGGAAAACTGTAGGACTTTTGGTAAAAAGAAATAAGATGCCATAGCGGCATCTTATTTCATCACTTCTTTATTTCCCATATAAGGACGCAGTACTTCAGGAATAATTACTGTGCCGTCCTCTTGTTGATAGTTTTCTAAAATGGCCGCCACGGTTCTTCCTACTGCTAAACCAGATCCATTTAACGTGTGGACATGCTCTGGCTTCGCTTTAGGCTCTGGACGGAATCGAATGTTTGCGCGTCTTGCTTGGAATGCTTCGAAGTTACTGCAAGAAGAAATTTCACGATACGTATCTTGGCTCGGAATCCATACTTCGATGTCGTATTTCTTCGCAGCCGTGAAGCCTAAATCTCCCGTACACATGCTCATGACACGGTATGGCAGGTTTAATAGCTGTAGGACTTTTTCTGCTTGATTTGTTAGTTTCTCTAATTCTTCATAAGAATCTTCAGGTCTAACAAATTTCACAAGCTCTACCTTATTAAATTGGTGCTGACGGATGAGTCCGCGTGTATCTCTTCCGGCAGATCCAGCCTCTGATCTAAAGCAAGCACTGAATGCTGCATAATTGATTGGCAGCTGTTCCCCTTCAAGGATTTCGTCACGGTGCATGTTGGTAATCGGCACTTCAGCTGTTGGAATGAGGAAATAATCTTCTTCTCGGATTTTAAAGGCATCCTCTTCGAATTTTGGAAGCTGCCCAGTCCCTGTCATGCTAGCTCTATTGACCATGTAAGGTGGGAGCACTTCAGTAAAACCGAACTCATCGACATGTAGATCGAGCATAAAGTTATATAGTGCGCGCTCTAAGCGTGCGCCAAGCCCTTTATAAAAAACGAATCGGCTTCCTGTGACTTTTCCTGCGCGTTCAAAATCAAGAATGTTTAGCTCATCCGCTACATCCCAATGTGGTTTTGGCTCAAATGAGAAGGCCGGCTGTTCGCCCCATTTTCTCACTTCCACGTTGTCATCTTCTGTTTCCCCAACCGGTACAGTATCATGAGGGATATTCGGAATAGAGAAGAGGATGTGCTGCAAGCTTTCTTCTACTGTTCTTAGCTCATCATCCAGCTTTTTAATCTCATCTCCTACCTCACGCATTTCTTGAATAATGTGATCGGCATCTTTCTTTTCTCTTTTTAGAACGGCCACTTGCTGTGATACTTCATTTCTTCGGCTCTTTAATTCTTCTGTTTTCCCGATTAGTTCTCTTCTTTTTTGATCCAGTTCACCAAACTTATCAAAATCCGCTAAATCTTCGCCTCGGTGTGCTAATTTTTCTTTGATTTGATCAAAGTCCGTGCGCAGTTGTTTAATATCCAGCATGTGTAACACTCCTTTTTTTATCGAAAAATAAAAAGAGCCCTCATCCCATGAAAGGGACGAGAGCTCTCGCGTTGCCACCCTGATTGAAAACATGCAGAAGCATGCTTTCCTCTTTCCTCTGTAACGGTATCACCGTAAATGCTTACTTCTCGTGTTTCAGCATTTCGCTCAAGGATGGATTCAGACTGCATCTTTCACCGATTCGCACCAACCATCGGCTCTCTGAGAAAGAGGGGCTTCTTACTATTTCCCGTCAACGCTTTTTCGATCTTTGATTGTGATTTTAATGTACTATAAGTTTTATCTCTTTTCAACCGTTTTATACAGCGAGCTTCGTTTTGTAAGACTTCACCATTTCAACAAACAGCTGTGTTAACCGGTGATCGTCTGTCAGCTCTGGATGAAAAGAACAGCCTAAGATATTGTTTTCTTTCGCCATCACAATCCTGCCATCATATTCAGCCATGATTTCTACGCTCACATCTGCGCTGATGATATGAGGCGCACGGATGAACACCCCTGTAAACGGCGCATCCAGCCCTTTTACTTCTAGATCTGCTTCAAAGCTGTCTACCTGTCTGCCAAATGAATTCCGTGCAACAGATACATTTAACAATCCAAGATGGGCATCTTCTCGATCTTCAATATGTTTTGCCAGCATAATCAAACCGGCACATGTCCCGAAAATCGGTTTCCCTTCTGCAGCGAACGCTTTAATCGGTTCAATGAATTGGTACGTATCCATGAGTCTCCTCATCGTCGTGCTTTCTCCACCAGGGATAATAAGACCGTCAACGGATGCTAGCTCTTCTGCTCGTTTAATGATCTTACCTTCTGCATCGCAGGCTTCAATCGATTGAATATGCTCTCTCACGGCTCCTTGAAGCCCTAGTACACCAATTGTTAGCATGTTCATTTGCGCTCCCTTAATTACCAGCCACGCTCTTGCATACGCTCTTCTGGCAGTAGATTTGAGATTTCAATTCCTTTCATGGCTGTTCCAAGCTCTTTTGAAAGTTCTGCAATGAGACGGTAATCTGTGAAGTGAGTCGTTGCTTCAACAATCGCTTTTGCAAATTTCGCCGGATTGTCTGATTTAAAAATACCAGATCCAACAAATACACCGTCTGCTCCAAGCTGCATCATTAACGCAGCATCTGCTGGTGTCGCAACGCCTCCAGCTGCAAAGTTAACAACTGGGAGCTTGCCGTCTTTTTTGATTTGAAGCAATAATTCATAAGGTGCTCCTAGGTTCTTGGCTTCTGTCATCAGTTCATCTTCACTCATTGCTGCTACTTTACGAATCTGAGCATTGACCTTTCTCATATGACGGACAGCTTCTACAATGTTGCCTGTCCCAGGTTCCCCTTTCGTACGAAGCATCGAAGCGCCTTCTGCGATACGGCGGGTTGCTTCACCTAAGTCACGGCAACCACAGACAAAAGGTACTGTGTATTCATTTTTATTTAAATGGAATTCCTCATCTGCGGGCGTCAGCACTTCACTCTCATCGATATAATCAACACCAAGTGCTTCAAGAACACGAGCCTCGACGATGTGGCCGATACGTGCTTTTGCCATGACTGGAATCGTTACTGCATTTTGTACTTCCTCTACGATTCTTGGGTCTGCCATACGGGCTACACCGCCGGCTGCACGGATATCAGCTGGTACTCGTTCTAGTGCCATAACTGCCACCGCACCTGCTTCTTCTGCGATCTTTGCCTGTTCAGCATTGACGACATCCATAATGACGCCACCCTTTTGCATTTCTGCCATTCCACGTTTCACTCGTTCAGTTCCCTTATTGCTCACAATAGTTTCCTCCCATTTGTCAATTCGATTGATTTACCTCTTTATCATACAAGCGAGACAGTATAACAATAAAGAGAATAGTATAACAATTCAATCAGCGACAAAAAAGCCTAAACCCTTGTATATAAACGATTTCTGGCTAAAAATAAGTCATTTTTTCTTTGAAGTGTGATTTACATGCTATAATGCAACTATAACAATTCAAATTCATGTATAACAATTTTGCACTCAATGGAGGTTTCTCATGCATATTGATATCCATCGACATTCTGATACATCTCTTTCGAATCAGATTTACTTTTCGATCATTGATCATATCCAATCGGGTTTGCTTCAGCAGGGAGATAAGCTGCCAACTGTACGTGATTTAGCAAAGCAGCTGAATGTGAGTCTTGTCACGGCAGCAAAGGCATACACACGGCTGAAGGACGACGGATATTTAACGACTGTGCAAGGTAAAGGGACGTTTGTGGATGAGCTGCAAAAGCAGTCAGATATTCCGGTTCCGTCATCTACCTCTTTTGATTGGCAGTTATCCATTCCGGATTATTTACCACGGTCTCAATTTGCTCAGTATCACTATGTCGAAGAAGCGATCAACCTTTCTTCCTCTATGATTGATCCAGGGCTTTTGCCAAACCGGTATTTAGAAAAAGAAATGCAGCATGTACTAGCCAGACATCCTCAAATCATGTCGAAGTATGGGGAAATTCAAGGGGATCTTCAGCTTAGGCAAGTCATTCAGTCTTTTTTAGAAAAGCTGGGTGTGCCTTCTACTCCTGAAAATATCCTTGTAACTAGTGGTTCTCAGCAAGGGCTTGATTTGGTCGCACGTGCGTTTATCGGTCCTGATGATGTAGTTGTCATGGAAGCACCGACTTATCCAGGCGCCATTGATGTCTTTATGGGCAGAGGGGCAAGAATTATTACAGTCCCTGTTGATCATGAAGGCATGAACATGAAGCAGCTTCAAAGCATTTGTGATAAATATAAACCAAAGCTCATCTACACGATTCCTACTTTTCACAGTCCGACAGGGGCCAGTATGTCAATGAAACGCAGAAAACAACTTCTCTTACTGGCTCAAAGTATTGATTGTCTCATTGTAGAGGATGATCCTTATCGTGAGCTTTATTTCGAAAAGAAGCCGCCAGCACCTATCAAAAGTCTTGATCATGATGGACACGTCATTTATTTGCGAGGATTAAGTAAAACACTGGCTCCAGGATGCAGAATTGGGATTATCACCGCCTCAGGCTCGATATTTAATCGTTTATTAGCAGCAAAGGCCAATAATGATTTAGGCAGCCCTCTTCTCACACAAAAAGCCATTCTGCCATTTCTGACTTCGAAGAAGATGATTGATCATACGAAAAAGCTGAGAACCGCCTTGAAGGTGAGACGTGATTTAATGATAGATGTATTAACGAAGCATGCACCAAAAGATGTGACGTGGCAAATTCCTCAGGGCGGGCTCAATTTATGGCTTAGCTTTCCTTCCTGGGTCGATACACGTGCACTGCTGCATGAGGCACGTAAGCAGCAAATTACCTTTCTGCCTGGCTCTGTGTGCTATCCTGGAGAGCCGAAGCAAAACTATATCCGCCTCAGCTTTTCTTATGTGAATGAAAAAGCACTGACCGAGGGCGTGGAAAAGTTATGTGGTATTTTTCAGCAAGCCTTGTCCACTCCTCAAAATCAAAAACAATCGCTTTTCTTTTAACGATAAAAAAACTGCTCTCTATGCATGAGAGCAGTTTTTTATTAGAACCAACCTTTTACTGTGTCAACGATTCCGCCCCAAATGCCAGCGAAGAATCCACCCACACTACGCATTGCAAGGATGAACCAGTTTGCTTTTTCATCGCCTGTTTTCGTTATAAGCTCAACACCTGATTGATCTTTATTCAAATAGCCGTAGTCCTTCTCATCACCAGAATAAGAAGTCGTCAGCATGCCAACCTTCGTTCCTTTTTTAATAGGAGCTTCTAGTTTCTTTTTCTCGATATTTACTTTTGCTTTAAAGCTCTTTTCGTCGCCATTTTTTACTGGCACAGAGAAAGCTTCTTTCGTGACGACAGGTACTTCTTTGTCTTTGCCTTTATCGACTTCGATGTTTTCATGTCCTTTGATCTGTTGACCTTTTTTGTACATTTCTTTCATCGTGAAGTTTTTAAATGCATAGTCGAACAGTTTTTTCGCCACGTCGAAACGTGCTGTATGAAGATTACCTTTTGCATTCAAGATCACAGCAATGACACGCATGTCACCTTGTTTAGCGGTACCTGTGAAGCTAGAACCAGCTGAATCCGTAGAGCCTGTTTTCAGACCGTCTACACCTTCATATTCCTTCACAAGTCCTTTAAGCATGAAGTTCCAGTTAGGCATGTCCATTTCATCGTCTGTGCCTTCTCTGAACTTTGTTTTCGCGATACTTGATGTTTCAAGAATTTCTGGATGGTCTTTGATGAGATGCTGTGCAAGCAATGCCATATCTTTCGCAGATACTTCACTTTCTTCATCAGGACCTGTACCTTTTGGCTGTTTGCCATGTAAATCTTTATTTTCTAGTCCAGTTGCATTCACGAATTTGTAGTTAGTTAAACCAAGTTCTTTCGCTTTTGCGTTCATTTTTTCAACGAACTTCGATTCTGATCCAGCGATCACTTCTGCTAAGCCAATCGCTGCTGCATTTGCCGAATAAATAGCCGTTGCTTGATAAAGTTCTTTCACTGTATACGAGCCATCTTTTCTCAAAGGAACGTTTGATAAACTGCGGTCCTGAGAAATTTCGTATACATAATCATCTGGCGTATACGTTTGATCCCATTTCACTTTGCCTTCAGCAATCGCCTCTAGTAATAGATACTCTGTCATCATCTTTGCCATACTTGCAATAGGCAGTCTTTGTTCTGCGTTTTTACTATAAAGAATTTTACCTGTAGAAGCTTCAATTAGGATTGCTGCTTTCGCATTCACATTGAATGGATCTTCAGCTGCTTTTGCTTTGGACATTGGTGTAAATGCTGTCACAATCAATGCCAGTGCAAGGATAGAGACCATAAGCTGTTTCAACATCTTGCTGTTCAATCGTCATACCTCCGTATTCATCTTTTTTCGACGTATTTCATATATATTTAATCCACAAGGGCTTATTTCAACACAACAGTATAAATTTTATCACAATAAAGACAAAAAAAATAGACAGAGTCATAGACCCTGTCAAATGTAATTTGATTGTCACAATTTATCAAGAAATTGTGTAGTTTGGTGATTCTTTTGTAATTTGTACATCATGTGGATGACTCTCACGAAGTCCTGCACCAGTCATGCGAATGAACTGTGCATCTTCTCTAAGTGAGCGTAAGTCCTGTGTTCCACAATAGCCCATACCAGAACGGATACCGCCAACGAGTTGATACACTGTATCAACGACTGGTCCTTTGTATGGTGTACGGCCTTCAATACCTTCTGGAACGAACTTTTTATTATCTTCTTGGAAGTAACGATCTTTACTTCCTTTTTCCATTGCAGCGACTGACCCCATACCGCGATAAACTTTGAAGCGTCTACCTTGGAAAATTTCTGTGTCTCCTGGGCTTTCAGATGTACCAGCTAGAAGGCTTCCAAGCATAACAGCATGTCCACCAGATGCTAGAGCTTTTACAATATCACCTGAATATTTAATTCCACCATCTGCAATAATAGCTTTACCATGTTTTCTTGCTTCTGTTGCACAGTCATAGATTGCTGTGATTTGTGGTACACCAACACCTGCAACAACACGTGTTGTACAAATAGATCCTGGTCCGATACCGACTTTCACAATATCTGCTCCTGCTTCAAACAATGCTTTTGTTGCTTCGGCTGTTGCAACATTACCAGCAATGATATTAAGAGAAGGATACGTTTCACGGATTTTCGATACAGTGTTAAGAACACCTTGTGAATGACCATGTGCAGTATCAATGACAACGACATCCACATTGGCTTCGACTAATTTTCTCACACGAGTCATTGTATCGCCAGTGACACCAACAGCGGCACCAACAATTAAACGGCCATGTGCATCTTTAGAGGAGTTAGGGAATTCGATCACTTTTTCAATATCTTTGATGGTGATGAGACCTTTTAACGTTCCTTCGTCATCTAAAAGAGGTAATTTTTCAATTTTATATTGCTGTAGGATTTTTTCAGCTTCTTCTAACGTCGTACCTACAGAAGCTGTCACAAGTTCCTCTTTTGTCATCACGTCGCTAATCTTCATTGAATAATCCGAAATAAAACGAAGGTCACGGTTCGTAATAATACCAACAAGCTTTTGATCTTCTTCGTTATTTACAATCGGTACACCTGAAATACGGTATTTACCCATTAGGTGCTCTGCATCAAATACTTGATGCTCAGGTGTTAAGAAGAATGGATTTGTAATAACGCCGCGCTCTGAACGTTTTACTTTATCCACTTGTTCTGCTTGTTGCTCAATAGACATGTTCTTATGAATGATACCAAGACCACCTTGACGTGCCATTGCAATCGCCATTTGTGATTCCGTCACCGTGTCCATTCCTGCACTGATAATTGGAATGTTTAGTTTTAATGTGCTTGTTAACTCAACTGATAAATCGACATCACGCGGAAGTACTTCAGACTTAGCTGGAACAAGCAAAACATCGTCAAACGTCAAACCTTCTTTTGAAAATTTACTTTCCCACATTAGTAAATCCCCCTCTTTTCGGCAAAATATTATATGTAGATTATCAACTAGGAAACAGCATGTCAAGGAAGCAACAAACAGTTGCAATTTTTAGAAAATATAAAGAGAGTTGAGGAAGAAGATGAAAAGTTCAGGATGGAAGGATTTAAAACGTTTTTACTCACTCGAAACTTCCCAAAAGTTTCTATATCAACAATATGAGAAACGGAGCATTCAAGATGCAAACCAGCAAGCCTATAAAAACTGTGAACGGTTTATTTACTTTTTAAAGCATGGCCATACGTTCTATGAACAGGCAGCTATCGCTCCACTCGAACTGAAGCCCATTTTATTATTTTATGGAATGGCTCAGTTGCTAAAGGCATGTTTACTGACAGTTGATCCTCACTATCCTTCTCAAACCTCTGTTTTGGCCCATGGCGTAACATCGAGAAAGAGAAAGAAACAGCATTACCGCTTTAGTGAAGATGAAGTGAAAATTCAGCGAAATGGACTATGCATGCATGTGTTAAAGCATCTATTTCATTTAAATGGTCTTGAAGATGAGCGATTTACGATGATTCATCTCCTTTCAAAGATACCTGAAATGAGTCATATTCTGGAGTTTCAAAAGCAGCCCTCGACATTAGTTAAAGTGGAAAAGGTTAATGGGATGATGATTCAAGATCATATTCCATTGCTTTATAACATGTCTGCTGAACGCTTTATTGAATACTTTGAGTTCCATACAAGTTGGAAACTCAAGCAAAGAGAAGCCAAAAAGCTGACGTTTGATGTAGCTCTAGAAGAAAATCCAGCGCTCGCTACTCATCTTCATTATGATTTAGAAATGGATCAATGGTTTATTCCGTCAACTCGTGATTCATTTTTAGGGATTCCTGAGATCATCAGCCATTACTTATTAATGTATAACCTCAGTATGATTGCCCGCTACGAAACTGAATGGTGGTACGAGCTGCTGTCTCAATACATTAGTGATGATTACGTCATGATTGAACGCTATATGGAGATTGCCGAAGAGAAGTTCCCAGCTTATATCATGATGCTGTTAGAAGAAAACACAAAAAAGACCAATTCCGTATGGAACTGATCCTTAGAAAAGCTTGGCGGCGTCCTACTCTCACAGGGGGAGACCCCCAACTACCATCGGCGCTGAAGAGCTTAACTTCCGTGTTCGGTATGGGAACGGGTGTGACCTCTTCGCTATCGCCACCAAACCTGATGGAGAGAATGTTCTCTCAAAACTAGATAACAATGTTCATGCTTCACATTAGAATATAGGTTAAGTCCTCGATCTATTAGTATCTGTCAGCTCCACGTGTCACCACGCTTCCACCTCAGACCTATCAACCTGAT
>NZ_PVWX01000009.1:0-3078 GCF_003004375.1 Bacillus sp. LNXM12-1
AATGTTCTCTCAAAACTAGATAACAATGTTCATGCTTCACATTAGAATATAGGTTAAGTCCTCGATCTATTAGTATCTGTCAGCTCCACGTGTCACCACGCTTCCACCTCAGACCTATCAACCTGATCATCTTTCAGGGATCTTACTTCCTTGCGGAATGGGAAATCTCATCTTGAGGGGGGCTTCATGCTTAGATGCTTTCAGCACTTATCCCGTCCGCACATAGCTACCCAGCGATGCCCTTGGCAGAACAACTGGTACACCAGCGGTGCGTCCATCCCGGTCCTCTCGTACTAAGGACAGCTCCTCTCAAATTTCCTGCGCCCGCGACGGATAGGGACCGAACTGTCTCACGACGTTCTGAACCCAGCTCGCGTACCGCTTTAATGGGCGAACAGCCCAACCCTTGGGACCGACTACAGCCCCAGGATGCGATGAGCCGACATCGAGGTGCCAAACCTCCCCGTCGATGTGGACTCTTGGGGGAGATAAGCCTGTTATCCCCGGGGTAGCTTTTATCCGTTGAGCGATGGCCCTTCCATGCGGAACCACCGGATCACTAAGCCCGACTTTCGTCCCTGCTCGACTTGTAGGTCTCGCAGTCAAGCTCCCTTGTGCCTTTACACTCTGCGAATGATTTCCAACCATTCTGAGGGAACCTTTGGGCGCCTCCGTTACATTTTAGGAGGCGACCGCCCCAGTCAAACTGCCCACCTGACACTGTCTCCCTGCCCGATAAGGGCAGCGGGTTAGAAGGTCAATACAGCCAGGGTAGTATCCCACCGATGCCTCCACCGAAGCTAGCGCTCCGGTTTCCAAGGCTCCTACCTATCCTGTACAAGCTGTACCAACATTCAATATCAGGCTGCAGTAAAGCTCCACGGGGTCTTTCCGTCCTGTCGCGGGTAACCTGCATCTTCACAGGTACTATAATTTCACCGAGTCTCTCGTTGAGACAGTGCCCAGATCGTTGCGCCTTTCGTGCGGGTCGGAACTTACCCGACAAGGAATTTCGCTACCTTAGGACCGTTATAGTTACGGCCGCCGTTTACTGGGGCTTCAATTCGCACCTTCGCTTACGCTAAGCGCTCCTCTTAACCTTCCAGCACCGGGCAGGCGTCAGCCCCTATACTTCGCCTTACGGCTTCGCAGAGACCTGTGTTTTTGCTAAACAGTCGCCTGGGCCTATTCACTGCGGCTTCTCGGGGCTTTAACACCCTAAGAAGCACCCCTTCTCCCGAAGTTACGGGGTCATTTTGCCGAGTTCCTTAACGAGAGTTCTCTCGATCACCTTAGGATTCTCTCCTCGCCTACCTGTGTCGGTTTGCGGTACGGGCACCTCTCACCTCGCTAGAGGCTTTTCTTGGCAGTGTGGAATCAGGAACTTCGCTACTAAATTTCGCTCGCCATCACAGCTCAGCCTTTATGGGAAACGGATTTGCCTATTTCCCAGCCTAACTGCTTGGACGCGGATATCCAATACCGCGCTTACCCTATCCTCCTGCGTCCCCCCATTGCTCAAATGGTGAGGAGGTGGTACAGGAATATCAACCTGTTGTCCATCGCCTACGCCTTTCGGCCTCGGCTTAGGTCCCGACTAACCCTGAGCGGACGAGCCTTCCTCAGGAAACCTTAGGCATTCGGTGGACGGGATTCTCACCCGTCTTTCGCTACTCATACCGGCATTCTCACTTCTAAGCGCTCCACCAGTCCTTCCGGTCTGACTTCACAGCACTTAGAACGCTCTCCTACCACTGTTCATAAGAACAGTCCGCAGCTTCGGTGATACGTTTAGCCCCGGTACATTTTCGGCGCAGAGTCACTCGACCAGTGAGCTATTACGCACTCTTTAAATGGTGGCTGCTTCTAAGCCAACATCCTGGTTGTCTAAGCAACTCCACATCCTTTTCCACTTAACGTATACTTTGGGACCTTAGCTGGCGGTCTGGGCTGTTTCCCTTTCGACTACGGATCTTATCACTCGCAGTCTGACTCCCAAGGATAAGTCATCGGCATTCGGAGTTTGACTGAATTCGGTAACCCGGTAGGGGCCCCTAGTCCAATCAGTGCTCTACCTCCGAGACTCTTACCTTGAGGCTAGCCCTAAAGCTATTTCGGAGAGAACCAGCTATCTCCAGGTTCGATTGGCATTTCACCCCTACCCACACCTCATCCCCGCACTTTTCAACGTGCGTGGGTTCGGGCCTCCATTCAGTGTTACCTGAACTTCACCCTGGACATGGGTAGATCACCTGGTTTCGGGTCTACGACCACGTACTCATGCGCCCTATTCAGACTCGCTTTCGCTGCGGCTCCGCATCTTCTGCTTAACCTTGCACGGGATCGTAACTCGCCGGTTCATTCTACAAAAGGCACGCCATCACCCTTTAACGGGCTCTGACTACTTGTAGGCACACGGTTTCAGGATCTATTTCACTCCCCTTCCGGGGTGCTTTTCACCTTTCCCTCACGGTACTGGTTCACTATCGGTCACTAGGGAGTATTTAGCCTTGGGAGATGGTCCTCCCGGATTCCGACGGAATTTCACGTGTTCCGCCGTACTCAGGATCCACTCTGGAGAGAACAACATTTCAGTTACAGGGCTGTTACCTTCTTTGGCGGGCCTTTCCAGACCTCTTCGCTTATATCGTTCCTTTGTAACTCCGTATAGAGTGTCCTACAACCCCAAGAGGCAAGCCTCTTGGTTTGGGCTGTTCCCGTTTCGCTCGCCGCTACTCAGGGAATCGCATTTGCTTTCTCTTCCTCCGGGTACTTAGATGTTTCAGTTCCCCGGGTATGCCTTCTCATACTCTATGTATTCAAGTATGGATACTACTCCATTACGAGCAGTGGGTTTCCCCATTCGGAAATCTCCGGATCAAAGCTTGCTTACAGCTCCCCGAAGCATATCGGTGTTCGTCCCGTCCTTCATCGGCTCCTAGTGCCAAGGCATCCACCGTGCGCCCTTTCTAACTTAACCATTTCTTACTTTAGAAAGAATCACTATGTGTGATGAACTTTGCATTGCATTCAATGTGAATGTATTACTTATTGTTATCTAGTTTTCAAAGAACACGT